>NZ_CP030059.1:2238806-3520112 GCF_015291745.1 Bradyrhizobium sp. CCBAU 53351 | reverse complement strand
GCGGTCCTGCCGGAAGCTCGCATCGTAGTAGTCGATGCCGGTCAGCAACTGCGACGGCATGCCGAGCAACAGGCTCTTCACACTGAGCCGCGGCGTGATCGACCACGTCGTCAGGTTGGAATCGACATAAGTCGAGGTGAAGAAGGCAGGAACCGGCGCCGGGCTGGAGAAGAACGCGCTCTGCTGCTTCTTGTCGCGCACACCGCCGTCGACGATAAGATCGACGCCGTTGACCAGGGTCTTGGCGAAGCCGGCTGTCGCGCTAATGCCCTGCTGGTTGGCGTAGTTGAACGGCGTGCTCGTGCCTCGCCGGCTGGTCTTGAGCTCGTCGAGGCCGATGGAGGGATCGACGGTGCGGCCGCCCGGCAGGCGCAGCTCCTGATTGTCGCCGGTGACGGTGAGAAACGCCGTGAGGCCCGGCGTCGTGTAATTGAGATTGCCGACGCCATTCTGCTGGGAATAGCGATTGTTGTCGCGATAGCCGTCGGTGCTGACGGCATTGCCGTAGAACGAGGTCGACCACGGCCCCGAATTGAGCGAGGTCGAGACATTGCCGAGCCTGGTGTTGAACGAGCCGAAGCCGGCCTCGATGCGCGCGGTCACGGGCGGTCCGCCGCTTCCGGTCTTGGTGACGATGTTGATCACGCCACCGACCGCGTTGTCGCCATAGAGCACCGCGCCGGAATTGCCGCGCGTGATCTCGATACGCTCGATGGAATTGAGCGGGATGGTGGAAAGGTCCACCTGCGCCATGTCGACGTCGTTGAGCCGCCGGCCGTTGACCAGCACCAGCGTGTTGGCGGTGGCAAAGGCGCCGAAGCCCCGCAGGTCCACGCTGGTCTTGGCGCCGATCTGCCCGCCATAGAACGTCGTGATCTGGGCTCCCGGGGTCTGCGTGGCGATGATCTCGGCAAGCGTCTGCGACGGCGCATGCGCGATATCCGCGGCCGTGATGACGGTCGTGGCTGCTCCGATGATGCCGCCGTCACCGGCGACAGCCCCGGAGCCCGGGCCGGATGAGCCGGTGCCATTGCCTGCCGGCGCGACATTCGCGGCTCGCCGCGGCCTCGTCGCCTCACCCTCACCGATCGCCCTGGCCCGCGTGCGGTTCTGATCGTCGGGCTTGCTCACCTCGACCGGCGGCAACTGCTCGGCGACAGCATGCTGGGCGAAGGCCGCGGAGAGACCGAGCGAATGGAGCGAGACGGATGCGAACAGGCCTACGCTGAGGCGCCGGGCAGCAGAAGCGAGACGGGACAATGTTGTAACCTCGGTATGACGTCGGTGGCACGTCACAGCGAACGAGGTTTCACGGCAGAGCAATGGGCTGCTCCGGTGAAGCCAATGTCTGTACTCCCCGACCGACATCCTCGCGTGTGACCACGGCTGACGGCAGGTCTCCTGGCTCGCGGGTCGTTACCTTGCGTCGCCTTCCCAGGACCGAGATTCCCAGTGGCACAGGACGAAAGATTCACCGCTTACAGTTGCGGGGGCAGCCGTGGCGTTGAGACAAATCCCGGCGTTGGGACGCCCCGCACCACATTCCCTTTTGATCTCCATGAGGAGAACCGTCGCGATCATCTACGTGCCGTTCCGCCGGAGAGTCAATCGGCAGTCGGTGTAGCAACTGCGGCTCAAGTCCGCCCTCGCAAACGCTGGGCCTGGGCCCAGGCGGCAGCGACATCGCGAGGCGGAACATCGACGCGCTTGATCGGGGTCAATTCGCCGGAGGCCGAGACGATCGCAGTCTCCTCGCGGCGGCAGCGCGTGCAGACAAAGCGAACCTCATGCGGCGACGCCGACCAGCTCGACCGCTTCACGTTGGCCGCCATCGGCCAGGCATCGCAATGCGAGCACGACACCAGAAATCGGCCGGGATCGAGCATACCCATTCCATCGGACTCCGCGTCCTGCCCGCGTCTCAATGGCTAACCCACGTGAATCGTTCCGGTGCCCCAGCACCGCCGGTTCCGTTAGACCTCGTCGGCGACGGCATTGCGAAGGAGGCCGACCTTGTCGATCTCGACCTCGACGACATCGCCCGCCTTCATCCAGAGCGGCGGGGTGCGCCGCGAGCCGACGCCGCCCGGCGTGCCGGTGGCGATGACGTCGCCGGGCTCGAGCCGGGTGAACTGCGAGCAATATTCGATCTGGCGCGGGATATCGAAGATCATCTGATCGATGGTGGTGTCCTGCACCACCTCGCCGTTGAGCCGGGTCTGCAGCCGCAGCGGCCCGACCTCGCCGACCTCGTCGGGCGTCACCAGGAACGGACCGAAGGCGCCGGTGGCGGGAAAGTTCTTGCCCGGCGTGAACTGATGGGTATGGCGCTGGTAGTCGCGGACGCTGCCCTCGTTGTAGCAGGCATAGCCGGCCACATGGCCGAACGCCTCGGCGCGGGGGATGTAGCGGCCGGCCTTGCCGATCACGACGGCGAGCTCGCCCTCGAAGTCGAGCTGGGTCGAGACCTTCGGGCGGATGATGTCGGTGAGATGCCCGGTCTGGCTGTTGGCGAAGCGGCCGAACACGGTGGGATTCTCGACCTCGGTACGCCCGGTCTCCTTGCGGTGATTCTCATAGTTGAGCCCGATGCAGAGGATCTTGTCGGGGTTCGGGATCACAGGCAGGAAGGCGATGCTGGCCAGCGGATAGCGCTTCGCCCGGGCTGCCGCGGCGGCGACCTCGGACAGAACGCCCGCGGCGATTGCCGATTTGAGATCGGGATAGCGATCGCGCAGCACCGCGCCGAGATCGGCCACGGTGTCGCCCTCCACCAGACCCCATGACGCCGCGCTGTTGATTTCGAAGCTTGCGAATTTCATCCGATGTCCCCCTGCTCAACCGACCCTATCAGGTCGAGATGGCGGGGACGATGGCGGCCGGGGATGGCGCGGTTGCGATCCCTGCAAGGCAGCAGGCGATGCGCTCAGCGCGCGCCCTTGAGGCTGCAGGAGGTCGTGCAGGTGACGGTCGTGCCGCGATCGCATGATTTACAGGCATTGACGCACTGGTTCATGTCGCGGGGGTTGTAGCTGTAGTTCCGCAAGGGACAGACCGGCGTCGAGCCGGTGATGTCCTGCTCCTGGTCGCAGGCCGCCGTCATGAGCGCGATGATGATCACGGCAACGAGGCGCATGGGATTGCCCTGTGAGGCATGGCAAAACGACGTTCACGGCGCACGCTGCATTGCAGCGAACCCCGGCCTTCCCAACACGGGCACCGCCGATCAGCGACGCCCGCATGCCATCAGGATGCGCGCCAAACGTTAAGAACGGATTGCAGCCGGCCTCAGGCCGCCGCCTGAGTTTCCGCCGCCTTGGTCGCGATCGCCTGCCGCATGTCCAGCGCCAGCTGACGGTACTGGTCCGAAAGCTTCAGATAGAACTCGCGCTTGGTGCTGTCGGTGGCGAGCTTGGCGATCAGCTCGCATTCGGCGGTGAGCGTCTCGAACCGTTCCAGCCTGTCCTGAAGTTCTGGCATCGGCGTGTCCCCATCAAACGCCTCAAGGACATCCAACCTAAGCCCGGGAAATAGGTCACGGCGAACATCGTTATCCCGTAGAATGAATTTTTCCGGTGCGGCAGCCTATTTGCTGTCGAGGCGCCAGGCGCCGTCCCATCCCTGGTCCGGCGGGCCCGCCTCGAACTGCGCGATGCGGCCGAGCATCGTGCGCGAGGGGCCGTCGCCGGGGACGGCTTCGAGCGCCGCGCCAAAGGCCGCGCGCGCCGCGTCGAAGCGCCGGGCGCGATAGGCGGCGAGCGCCTCGGCATAGTGTGTGCGCAAGCCAAATTGCGCATCCGTGAGCGCGCCAGCCCTCGCCATCACCTCGAAGATCGCCTGCGGCGCGGTCTGGCCGGCGACTGCCAGGCGATCGATTTCGCGCAGCTCGAGCTGCGATCCGATCGCCTCGGCGGTGGCCTGCGAGATCAGGATGCGGGTGCCGTAGACCTTGTTGACGGCTTCCAGCCGCGAGGCCAGGTTCACGGCATCGCCCATCACCGTGAAGCTCATCATCAGCTCCGAGCCGATGCTGCCGGTCAGCACCTCACCGGTGGCGATGCCGATCCGCAAATCGCACGGCGCGGGCATGGCGCGAATGCCGAGCAGGTCCGGCAGCTGGCGCTGCAGCGCGGGCACCTGGTCGGCCATCTCGATGGCCGCGGTGCCGGCAAGCAGCGCCTGCTCGCCCTCCTCGATGAAGGGCGGGCCCCAATAGGACATGATGGCGTCGCCGATATATTTGTCGATGACGCCGCGATTGCTTCGGATGGGCGCGGACATCACCGTGAAATAGTGGTTCATCACCCTGACGAGGCCGCGCGGCGTCATGCCTTCGCTCATCGAGGTGAAGCCGCTCATGTCGCAGAACATGATGGTCATGACCCGGCGCTCGCCGTCGATCGCGACCTCCGGCCGGTCGATCAGCCCCTGCACCACCTTGGGATCGATGTAGCGGCCAAAGGTCTCGCGGATCCGCTCGTTGTGGCGGAGCTGCTCGGTCATGCGGTTGAAGGCCGCGGCGAGCTCGCCGATCTCGTCCTGGGTGGAGACGGTGATGGTCTTGTCGAAGCGGCCGGCCTCGACCTCGCGGGCGCCGGCGAGCAGCAGCCGCACCGGTCGCGTGATGCCGCTGGACACCAGAAGCGCAAAGACCAAGCCGACGATCGCGGCGAGCAAGGTCACGACGCCCGAAACGACGATCGCCTGATGCTGGCGGCTGATCACCTGCGACGTCGAGAAGAACACCTGCGCCAGCATGTCGGCGCGGATCGCGTCGATCTTGCGGTTGAACGCATCGCGCAAGATATCGAGATGCTCCAGCGTGCCGCGGGCCGCGGGCATGTCCTTGGCGTCGACCTGCTTGACCAGTCTGGCATTGCCCTCGTCCAGATCGCGCCGCAGCTCGGCGACGGCACTCTCGATCCGAACGTCGAGCCGCGCCAGCGCGGCATTGTCGGAATAGGTTCTGGGATCGTCGATGATCGCGTTGATGAGCTTGCGCGCGGTCTCGGCCTCCTCCTCGAACTTGCGGTCCAATGCCTGGAAGTCGCGAAGCCGCGCCGCATAGGCCTCCTCGTCCGACGAGGATCCCATTCGGGTCATCACCATCTGCCGCAGCGCAAGCGCCCGCTCCAGAGAACGGATGTTGGCGCGGGCGAGATGGCTGTAGGCGGGGATGTAGCGGTTGGTCAGCTCGTCCAGGAGGACGCCGACCTGGCTCGACATCACCATCGACAGGACCGAGGTGACCAGCATCAGGACGATCAATCCGAGGGCGATGCCGACGATCTTGCGCCGGATCGACTGGTTGAAAATCGGCATAGGTGCAGGGGGCAAAGGGTGAAAGGACGGAACCGGGAACTCAATACACCGGATTTGGTCCAGGGAACACGCGCATCTGCGCATCCATGACGCGGTGAGCCGTCGGCAAGCGGCGCGCGAGCCCAATGCGTTAACAATGGTTAAAGGGACTGTCCCTTCCCAAGTTCCCCGGTTCCAATCCGTATTTTGCCGCATTGTTGCGACAGCGTGAAGGATGCGAAACGATGCCGTGGCATCGTTTGCCGTCGTCTTTGATTCTCAAGCCGCATGTCGTCGCGGACCTTGGTTTGTAATGGTTTCGCAGGGGGACCATGGAATGAACCAGTGCCTACGCTCGCTCGCGTGTGTCGTTGCCGTGGCCGCATTGGCCCTCCTTCCGACCGAGCTCGCGGCGAAGAGCAGTCACAAATCGTCCGCGCCGAAGAAGTCTCATGAGGCCAAAGCCGGCAAGTCGCGTCATGCAGCTAGCGGCAAGGCGCGGCATGTCAAGCAAGCAAATGGCAAGCATGCCGAGGCCAAGCGCAAGTCGAAGAGCAGCGACGAGCCGTCCAGCAAACCGGCGTCGCCGCCGCTGACCGGCGACCTCGCCGCGCTGAAGGACGCAATCGACCTCGCGCGCAAGGGCAAGACCGAGGACGCAAGCGCGGCGCGCGATCGCATTGCCGATCCTGCGGGGCAGAAGCTCGCCGACTGGTTCATGCTGCGCCATTCCGAGAGCACGGCGAATTTCAAGCGCTACGCCGCCTTCCTCGCCGCCAATCCGGACTGGCCGAGCCGCACCCTGCTGCGCCGCCGCGCCGAGGCGCGGCTGTGGCAGGAGAAGAGCGACGCCGCCATCGTGCACACATTCACGATGGACCGTCCGATCAGCGCCAAGGGCAAGTTCGCGCTCGCCCGCGTGCTGCTCGCCGAAGGCGATACCGACCGGGCCACGCGGCTGGTGCGCGAGGCCTGGCGCACGGACGAATTGTCCGAGCGCAGCGAGGAGGATTCCTACGAGGCGTTCCGCGATCTCCTGACTGCGGACGATCATCGCGCCCGCATGGACAGGCGGCTCGGCGCCAAGGACTACGCCGGCGCCCGCCGCGCCGCAAGACGGCTCGGCGAGGATGCGCTCGCAATCGTCAAGGCCTGCGCCGCCGTGACCGGCAAGGCCAGCAAGGCCAAGGATTATCTCGACGACGTGGCGACCGATGCACGCCGCGACCTCGGCTATGTGCTGTGCCGCGCTCAATGGCACCTGCAGAAGGATCGCATCGACGATGCCGCCGAGGTGATCCTGGCCGCTGCACCCGAGACCATGGCGGCGCAGGATACCGATGCCTGGTGGCGCGAGCGCCGCCTGCTCGCGCGCAAGCTGCTCGACCAGGGCAAGGCGAAGACCGCCTACGACGTGGTACGCACTGCGGCTGTGCCGGAGAAGGAGGTCTACCGCGTCGACTACCACTTCATGTGCGGCTGGATCGCGCTGCGCTTCCTCGACGATCCCAGGACGGCGATGGTGCACTTCGCCGCCATCGACGAAGGCTCGGCCAATCCGATCGCGCTATCGCGCGCCCATTACTGGCGTGGCCGCGCCGCCGAGGCGATGGGTGCTGTGGCCGATGCGCGCATGAGCTATCGGGCGGCATCGCGCTATCCGACCGCCTATTACGGCCAGCTGGCCCGTGCAAAGCTCGGCCTCGACCGCATCGAGCTGCGTCCGCCCTCGCCCGTCCTGGCCGCCGCCGATACGCCGCCCACGGACGAGCGCGTGCGTGCCGCCGACATGCTCTACGGCATCGGCGAGCGCGACATGGTGTTCTACTATGCCGAAGACTTTGCCAAGGAGAGCACCGACGTCACCGCGCTGGAATCGCTCGGCGAGCTCGCCGGACGGCGCAGCGATGCGCGCGTCATGCTGGAGGTCGGCAAGACGGCGCTGGCGCGCGGGCTCGCGCTCGACCATTACGCGTTTCCGACCATCGGCATCCCTGAGCACCGGCAGGTCGCGCCTGCGATCGAGACCAGCGTGATCTATTCGGTGGCGCGCACCGAAAGCTCGTTCGACCAGCGCGACAAGTCGGCCGCCAACGCGGTCGGGCTGATGCAGGTGACGCCGGAAGCGGGACGCGATACCGCCAAGCGTTTCGGCCTGACCTATGACTGGGACAAGATGGTCTCCGATCCCGTCTACAACACGCAGATGGGCGCGGCCGAGCTCAGCGCGCTGTTGTCGGAATATCGCGGCAACCAGATCATGACCTTCGCCGGCTACAATGCCGGCCGTGGCCGGGTGCGCGAATGGGTGCAGGCCCGCGGCGACCCCAGGGATCCCAATGTCGATCCGGTCGACTGGGTCGAGCGCATCCCGCTGTCGGAGACGCGCAACTACGTCCAGCGCGTGATCGAGAACGTGCAGGTCTACCGCGCAAGGTTCGAGGACAGCGGCATGATCGCCGCGAAATCCGAGCAGCGCGTCACGACGCACGAAGTGAGCGCGGAACCAACGGCATCGGCCGCAGCCCCATCGCCCTAGCCTCGCGACCGCCGGGGCTGGACGCGGCGCGAAGCTGGACGCGGGAACTGCGGCCGACGGATCTGCGCGGCCGGCATCGTGAGGCTAGCCGTCACCTCCTTCCAGGGTTCGAAGGTTGTGCACGCGCAGATATGCCTCAGCCAATGAGCGCGAGAGCGCGCCCATCTGCATCATCCAGCTCCAGCTCGTGATGGCCGTCAGCACCGCGACCGTCTCGATCGCGCTGCGGTAAGGCCACAGCACGTCCATGGCCGTCTGCTGGCGGTAGCAATCGTAGCCGCAATACCGCTCTTGCCTGGACACCTGCCGGACGTAACTCGAACCCAGCGGCCGGGCGCATGCGCTGCAGGCCGCGCCGTGGCGGGGATGTTCCTGATTGACGAGCATGAATCTCAATGCCGTGTCCTCGCCTCTTTCCTGCCCGTCTGCTCAGGACGCCGCGCGCGTACGCTCCTGGATCACCGGCGCCGCTTCCTGGTGAATTGCGTAGCACTCGTAGCCGCAGTAGCGCAGCAGCGTCCTGGCATCGCGCAGATAGCCACCGTCGATCTCCTCGCAGCACCACAGACACGACGTCTTGCGGAACGGGGTTCTGCCGTTCACCAATATGAATCTCACGTGGCACCTCCCAGCGCGAAGCAGTAGACCGTATCGACCAGAGAGGCGGCCGGCGGGGGCGCGCAGATATGGTTGCGGCCGTCGGGATTGTCCCTGTTGCGCTCGACCTTCTGGGACGGGATCAGGATGTATTTCCCGTCTTCCCGGCGCCGGGCGTAGATCTTGCCTTCGACGTAGCGTATCTCGGTCGGGTAGCAATCCGCATTGTTGCAGCAGCTCAGAACCGGATTGTCCGGCATGCGCCAGTTCGAATAGAACTTCTCGTGCAGCGCTTGATCCTGAGGCGGATGGTGACGATGCGATCCATCCCGTCCAGCGTCCTCGGCCTTCAAGCCCGTTGCCAGCGGAAGCGGCAGCGTGATCGCCAACAGGAGCTTGCAGCCTCGGTTCAACTCACAGCCTCCGGACGAGAAAATGAACCTGACGGGTTAGGTGCGGCGGCCGATCCTCATGCCACCTGACATTGGAACAGCCAGCGGCGGTCGCGTTCGCGACGTGCCCTGAACCGGTCGAGGCATTTCCGCGAGCAGAGCGGCGTCCGCCAGGAGTAGTATCGGATCAAGCCAAACTTCCCGGCACAGAGGGCGCAGCTTTTGGACTCGAGACGGCGCTCGGAGTCATCGGGGCTATCGCACATGATCCTCTCCTCTTGACCTCTGGGGTCCTGGCCTCCTCCTGCGCAAAAGGCAGGAGGCGCCACGGTCGTCACGGAAAATGCGGCTTCTCAATCGCGACCGCCAAATCATGCGGCAAGTCGGGGCAACGGACGCAGAGCCTGGTTCTTCGGGTGCAACACGCCGAGCTTTTCGGCAATTTGTGCTCCGCAATCGACTTCTCTCGATTGGCCGCAAGACTAGGCTCCTTGCAACGCACCGCTCAATTGTACGGAGGTAAATTCACGCTAGAACTAGGGTTGTGCGAGCTATACGTAGGTTTGTGCCGTGGTTTTGCGGACTTCCGCTCACCTGCGCAACGTGACGGCGTAATGTGCGCAGGCTGCACGGCAATCGGGAGTTTTGCCGACAATCCGACTTTGGTCGGAGGCAATTGCCCCTGTAATGGCAAAGTGCTCTACTCACCTTGGACGCCAGCGAGCCGGGGCAATTGCGATGATGCCTGGCCAGATCACGAAAATCGGGAGTTCGGCCGCACAATTCCTGCTCGGCGGCCTTGCGGCGCTTCGATCATTCGGCAACGGCGAGAAGGACGGCCCCGCCGTCGTAGACGCCTCGCGGCAGAATACCGACCTGCGTGATGCCGTGAAGCAATGGCGCGAGGTGTTCGAGCACAATCCCGTCATGTACTTCATGGTCGATCCCGCCGGAACGGTGCTCAACGTCAATACGTTCGGCGCCGCCCAGCTGGGCTACACGACGGACGAACTGATCGGCCAATCCGTACTGAACGTCTTCTTCGAGGAAGACCGCGAGTTCGTACGTCAATGCGTCGCCTTGTGCCTGACGACCGTGGACCAGTCGCATACCTGGGAGATTCGCAAGTTCCGGAAGGACGGGTCGGTGCTTTGGGTCCGGGAAAACGCCAAGGTGATGCTGCGCGGCGACGGCACGCCGATCCTGCTGGTCGCCTGCGAGAACATCACCCAGCGCAAGGAAGCGGAGGATGCGCTGCGGCAGAGCGAGGCCTATCTCGCCCAGGCCCAGGAACTGAGTCACACCGGCAGCTTCGGCTTGAACTTTGCGACCGGCGAAGCCGTCTGGTCGAGGGAGACCTTCCGCATCTTCCAGTGTGATCCGGCGACCAAGCCGAGCCTGGGCTTCGTCTTCCAGCGCATCCATCCGGAAGATCGCGATACGGTCCGCAGCACCCTCGAACGGGCCTACCGCCTGGCGGAGGATTTCGACCACCAATATCGCCTGCTGATGCCCGACGGGTCGGTCAAATATCTGCATTCCGTGGCGCGCGCGGTTCGACATCCATCCGGGCGCATCGAGTTCGTCGGGGCGGTGACCGACGTCACGATGGCCAAGGAAGCCGAACAGCGGCTGCGGCGCAGCGAAGCCTATTTGACCGAAGCCCAGCGCCTCAGCCAAACCAGCAGCTGGGCCTGGGACGTTCATCGCCAGGAGTTCGCCTACCGATCGGCTGAGCTCTACCGCCTGTTCGGGTTTGAGCCGGACCAGACCGATATTCCGGCCAAGGCTTTTCAGCAACGTATCCTGCCGGAGGACTTTCGGCGGATTATCGAGGTCGAGCGTGAAGCGGTTCGGCAGAAGCAGCCCTTCCAGGTCGACTTCCGGATCGCGCGCCCCGACGGTGCGATCAGGCGCATCCACAGCGAGGGCCATCCCGTGATGGGCAGCGACGGCGAGGTGATGGAAATCATCGGTACGCACGTGGACGTCACCGAGCAAATCGCGGCGAAAGATGCGCTGCACAAGGCATTCGACGAGCTCAAGGCATCCGAGCAGCGATTCCGCGACTACGCCGAGACCGCATCGGACTGGTTCTGGGAGACCGGGCCGGACCACCGCATCACCAGGATATCGGAACATGCCGACAGCTCCAGCGCTCCGCCGACGGGCGTGATCGGCCTGCCCCGCTGGGACATTCCACCCGATGCCGAGCTCGAGCCGGAGAAATGGGAGCAGCATCGCGCGGCGCTCGATGCCCACGTTCCGTTCCGCGATCTGATCTACCGCAGCAAGGATCGCAACGGATCTCCCATCTACGTGCGCACCAGCGGCAAGCCATTTCACGACGCGAATGGCAATTTTCTCGGCTATCGCGGCGTCAGCAGCGACATCACGGCGGCGATCCGCGTCGAGCAGGCGGAAGAGGCGCTGCGCAAGGCACAAGGCGAGCTCGCCCACGTCACGCGCGTCACGACGCTCGGCGAACTCACCACCTCGATCGCCCACGAAATCACCCAGCCGCTTGCCGCGGTGATCTCCAACGCGGACGCCTGCATCGCCTGGCTCGACCGCGAACCGGCCGATCTGAAAGCCGCGCGCCGTTCCGCCGAATGGATTGTCGAGGACGCCAATCGCGCGAGCGAGGTGATCCGCCGGATCAGGGCGCTTGCGAAGAAGACCGAAATCGAAGTCGTTGCACTCGACATCAACCAGGTCGTCAGGGAGGCGGTGGCGCTCGTTCGGCGCGAGCTCGCGACCCATGGGGTGTCGGTGCGCATGGAGCTGGCGTCCGACCTGCCTCAGGTTTGCGGCGACCGGATCCAGCTCCAGCAGGTGCTGATCAACCTCGTGATGAACGGCATCGAGGCCATGCAAGCCAATGTCGATCGTCCGCGCGAACTCGCGATCCGCTCGTGTCGTGCTGATGACGACGACTGCCTGCTCCTCACCGTGACGGACCGCGGTGTCGGTCTCGGCAAAGACGTCAAGGAGCGCATCTTCAGCCCCTTCTTCACGACGAAATCCGGCGGTCTGGGCATGGGACTCTCGATCTGCCGATCGATCATCGAGGCTCACGCAGGCCGGCTTTCCGCCTTTCAGAACGAGGGACGCGGTGCGACATTCCAGATCGCCCTGCCCTTGTTGCACAAGGACACGTCGTGACCGACCATGCCAAGCAGGACGGCCCGAGCGCCGGCGATCCGATCGTACTGATCGTGGATGATGATCCGTCGATGCGACGTGCGCTCACCAATCTCTTTCAATCCGTCGGTCTCAAGGTCGAAGCCTTCAGCTCGGCGGCGGAGATCATGGAAGCCAAACCGCCCGCGGTCCCCAGTTGCCTCGTGCTCGACATCCGCCTGCCGGGCTCGAGCGGCCTCGACCTCCAGGCGGACCTCGCCAAGGCCAATATTCACACGCCCATCATCTTCATCACCGGTCATGGCGATATCCCCATGACCGTGAGAGCCATGAAAAGCGGCGCCGTCGATTTTCTGACCAAGCCGGTGCGCGACCAGGACATGCTGGATGCGGTGCAGGCGGCGATCGAGAGAGATCGCAAGCGCCGCGATGCGGAGAAGTCGATCTCGGGTATGCGATCCCGTTTCGAGGCGCTGACGGCACGCGAGCGCGACGTCCTGGCCCTGGTTGCATCCGGGCTGATGAACAAGCAGGTCGCCGCCCAGCTTGGATTGGCCGAGATCACCGTGAAAATCTATCGCGGACAGATCATGCGGAAGATGGGGGCGAAGTCGCTCGCCGATCTCGTCAGAATGACGGACGCGCTCGGAATCCCGCGCGACAGGGGTCATTTGCAAACCTAAGTATGCTTTCCAAGCTCGCTCCGGTGGCCCACTTTGCCTCGGGCGGCTGAACCGCGGCAGGCGGCTCGCCGTTCAGGAGCGATCATATTGCCAGCGCCTTCGATCATTTCCGTCATTGACGACGATGCCTCCGTTCGCCTGGCGACGAACAACCTCCTGACGTCGCGCGGATACACGGTCTACACCTTTGGCTCCGCTCATGAATTTCTCCAATCCGCCCACCTGGAGACGACCTCCTGCGTGATCGCGGACGTGCAGATGTCGGTGATGAGCGGCGTCGAGCTGTTGACGCATATGCGCAGTCACGGGCGCATCACGCCCTTCATCTTCATGACGGCTTTTCCGGACGAGGCCGTGCGCGACCGCGCGCAGAAGGCCGGTGCGACCTGCTTTCTCGCCAAGCCGTTCTCAACGCCAACCCTGCTTCAATGCCTGGAGACGGCCCTGTCGGGCCCCGGTGACGCCACGATGTGATGCGGCGCCGGCGAAGCGCTCAATCCGCCTTGTCGGTGGGATCGCCGGCACGACGCTTGGGTGCAGGTGTCACTTCCTCTGGAGCAGACCCATGCCTTGGGGCCGTAGGTCTCCAACGCTTCGGCGCACTGCTTGGCAGGGTTCGCCTTGAACTCGTCGTATCGCTTGTCGCGCCACGCTCCGCCCTGTTCAGAAACGTCGAACGCCTTCAGCACCCCCGGTCCGCCCAGCTTGTGGACTTCGCCATCCCACTTCTTGATATCCAGTATGACACCCGGACACTGCTCCGACGCAATCACGACGTCAGTGTACTCCTGGTGCAACTGCGCAGCGTCGGCAATGCTGGTGCCGGGCGGCGCTGCGTTGGCGGCTGCGGCGATCGAACACAGTGACGCCGCCAACATGGTCTTCAACTTCATCTTACGTCCTCTTCGAGAGGCAGCTGAGCGATATTGGCCTGGCCAACATACCTCTCAATCGACCTTGATGTTCGCGGCCTTGATCATCGGCCACCATTTTGCGATCTCGGCCTTCTGACGGGTGCCGAGCGCTTCGGGCGTGAGCTGATCTTTCGGCGTCATCTCCAGCCCCTGGCTTTCGAGCTGCTTCCTCACGGCGGGATCGTTCAGGGCCTCCACGGCCGCGGCATTGAGCTTGGCCACGATGTCCTTCGGCGTGCCCTTCGGCACCCACATGCCCGACCACAGCGTCATGTTGAAGCCTTTCAGGCCCGCCTCCTCCGCGGTCGGAATCTCCGGTGCCGAGGACAGGCGCTTGTCGTCGGTGATCGCATAGGCGCGGATGGTGCCGGCGCGCACCTGATTGATGGAGTTGGAGGTCTGGTCGACGATGATGTCGATCTGGCCGGCGATGAGATCGTTCAGGGCGGGCGCCGTGCCGCGATACGGCACGTATTGCAGCTTGATGCCGGAGACGCTCTCCAAATAGACGCCGGCGATGTGGCTGCCAGAGCCGGCACCCGCGGTGCCCGCCGTCGGCGGCGACGGCCGCGACTTCAGCCACTCCAGAAGCTCTTTCAGAGACGTCGCGGGCACCGCATTCTTGCTGACGACGATCATCGGATTGCTCGGCAGCAGCACCACCGGCTCGAGATCGGCGACCAGATCGTATTTGAGCTTGTAGACCGCGCCGTTGGCGACGTGGGTGCCGAGATGGCCGAACGAGATGGTGTATCCGTCCGGCGGCGATTGCACGGCGCGGCCGACGCCGATCGAGCCGCCCGCGCCGGTGACGTTCTCGACCACGACGGCCTGGCCAAGCGAGGTGCGCATCCGCTCGGCCAGCACGCGGGCCATCGCATCCGACGGGCCGCCCGCCGCGAACGGCACGATGATGGTGATGGGACGGGTGGGATAGTCATCGGCGCGCGCGGCGCCTGAAACAGCGAGAACAGCAAACAGCGCAGCCCAGACGGCCTTTGTCATTGTCTTCTCCCCAACGATGTCGTTATTGTTTTTGCTCTTCCCGCGTACGGGAAGAGAGATCTTTCGCAGCGTATTGCCGCGCTAGAATTGGGTGTAGTCGATCGGCTTGTGCCGGTCGAGCGTGCGGTCGACCTTCGGCAGCGGGTATTTCAGGCCGGTGGCGCAGTTGAACAGCATGACGCGGTCACCCTTCGAGACGCGGCCGTCGGCAAGACTCTCCTTGTAGGCGGCGTAGGTGGCGGCGCCCTCCGGACACAGCAGCAGCCCCTCCTCGCGCGCGACCTCGTTCAGCGCCGCCGAGATCTTGTCGTCGTCGACCGCGATGGCAAAGCCCTTGCTCTCGCGCACCGCACGCAGGATGAGGAAATCGCCGATCGCCTGCGGCACGCGTATGCCCGAGGCGATGGTGTGGGCATCCTCCCAGCGCGTCGCATGCTCGGTGCCGGCCTCGTAAGCCCGCACCATCGGCGCGCAGCCCGAGGCCTGCACCGCGACCATGCGTGGGCGCTTCGAGCCGATGAAGCCGATCTTCTCCAGCTCGTCGAACGCCTTCCACATGCCGATCAGGCCGGTGCCGCCGCCGGTCGGATAGAAGATCACGTCGGGCACGTCCCAGCCGAGCTGCTCGGCGAGCTCGAGGCCCATCGTCTTCTTGCCTTCGATGCGGTACGGCTCCTTCAGCGTCGAGGTGTCGAACCAGCCGACTTTCGCCTTGCCCTCGCCGACGATCTTGCCGCAATCGTCGATATAGCCGTTGACGCGGTAGACGGTCGCGCCCTGCAGCTCGATCTCGCTGACATTCACTTCGGGCGTATCGGCCGGGCAGAAGATCGTGGTTTTGATACCGCAGCTCGTCGCATAGGCGGCCAGCGCCGCACCGGCATTGCCGTTGGTCGGCATCGCCATGTGCTTGATGCCGAGCGCCTTGCCCATCGACACTGCCATCACGAGACCGCGCGCCTTGAACGAGCCGGTCGGCAGCCGTCCCTCGTCCTTGACGATGATCTCGCCGCCGCCGAGCTTCGCAGCCAGCTTGGGCAACCGGATCAGCGGCGTCGTCACTTCGCCCAGCGAGACGATATCCTTGCATTTGCGCACGGGCAGCAGCTCGCGGTAACGCCACATGTCAGCTGGGCGCTGGGCGAGCGCATCCTTGGTCAGCGCCTTCTTCACACCGGCGAGGTCGTAGCGCACCAGCAGCGGCTTGCCGGCCTTGGAGAGGTTGTGGACCTGATCGGCGGCGTAATGGTCGCCCTCCATCGCGCATTCCAGATGGGTGACGAAGGTCGGGCGTTCGATGGTGAGATTGTCGTTGTCGTGCATGGCTAGCTTCTTTCTTCTTCCTTGTTTCGCCAGTTTCCTGCGGCCGTCATTGCCGGGCTTGACCCGGCAGTCCATCATTTGAAGAGCGCTTCGCTTGTCATGCGCGGGTCAGGCCCGCACATGACAAGCGGGAAAGCGATTAGATGTTCAACACCCGTCCATACGCATCCAGCACGGCTTCCTTCATCATCTCCGACAGCGTCGGATGCGGGAAGACCGTGTGCATCAGCTCTTCTTCCGTGGTCTCCAGGTTCATGGCGACGACGTAGCCCTGGATCAGCTCGGTGACCTCCGCGCCGACCATGTGGGCGCCGAGCAGCTGGCCGGTCTTCTTGTCGAAAATCACCTTGACCAGGCCCTGGTCCTCGCCGAGCGCGATCGCCTTGCCGTTGCCGACGAAGGGGAAGCGGCCGACGCGGATCTCGCGGCCGCTCTCTTTCGCCTTGGCTTCCGTCAGGCCGACGGAGGCGACCTGCGGATGGCAATAGGTGCAGCCCGGGATCATATTCTTGTCCATGGGATGCGGATGCAGGCCCTTGATCGCCTCAACGCAGATCACGCCCTCATGCTCGGCCTTGTGCGCGAGCATCGGCGGTCCGGCGACGTCGCCGATGGCGTAGATGCCGGGGATATTGGTCTTGCCGTAGCCGTCGATGACAATGCAGCCGCGGTCGGTTTTGACGCCGAGCTTTTCGAGGCCGAGATTCTCGATATTGCCGACGACGCCGACCGCCGAGATCACGCGCTCGAACTCTGATGTGACAGGCTTGCCCTTGCCGTCGTCGATGGTGGCGACGACGCTGTCGGCCTTCTTCTCCAGCTTCGTGACCTTGGTCGAGGACATGATCTTGATGCCCTGCTTCTCCAGGCGCTTGCGCGCAAGGCCGGCGATCTCGGCATCCTCGACGGGCAGGATCTGCGGCAGTACCTCGACCACCGTGACCTCGGAGCCCATGGTGTGGAAGAACGAGGCGAACTCGATGCCGATCGCGCCCGAGCCGACCACCAGCAGCGACTTCGGCATCCGCTCCGGCACCATCGCCTCGAAATAGGTCCAGATCAGCTTCTTGTCGGGCTCGAGCCCCGGCAGCACGCGCGGCCGTGCACCGGTCGCTACGATGATGTGCTTGGCCTGATAAGCCCCCTCGCCCAGCGTGCCCTTCGGCGCTTCGACGTCGGACTTCTTCACCGTGACCTTGCCGGGCGCGTCGATCGAGGCCGCGCCCCAAATCACGCTGACCTTGTTCTTCTTCATCAGGAAACCGACGCCGTCGTTCAGGCGCTTGGAGACGCCGCGTGAGCGCTGCACCACCGCCTTCGGGTCGAACGAGACCTTCTCAGCCGACAGGCCGTAATCCTTGGCGTGCTGCATGTAATGGTAGATCTCGGCGGAGCGCAGCAGCGCCTTGGTCGGGATGCAGCCCCAGTTAAGGCAGATGCCGCCGAGATAGGATTTCTCGACGATCGCGACCTTGAAGCCGAGCTGGGCGGCGCGGATCGCGGTGACATAGCCGCCGGGACCAGAGCCGATGATGATGATGTCGAAGGATGTATCGGCCATGGCGGCTCCCGTTCAACTCACGTGGACGCACCGCGGGCGCGGCGCCTGAAAATCAAAACCCGGACCAGCCATTCGAGCAGGATCGCGCCGGCCATGATGGCCAGCGCAATCATGACGACCGCCTGGCCGATGCTCCTTGCCAGCTGCTCGCCGGCAAAGAACGCGGAATGCAGAATATCGAGCCCGACTGGATTGAGCGCAAGCGCGGCCGAGAGCAACAGGGAGATCCAGGGCCAGCGCGTTCGCATTCACCCTGCGCCTCCCCGTCAGACCATCATCATCACAGGGTTTTCGATCAGCTGCTTGAACGCGCCGATCAGCTCGGCGCCGAGCGCGCCGTCGATGGCGCGGTGATCGCACGACAAAGTCACGCTCATCATCTGCGCGATCTCGATCTTGCCGCCGCGCACCACAGGCCGCTCCTCGCTGGTTCCGACCGCGAGAATGGTCGCATGCGGCGGGTTGATCACGGCGGTGAAATGGCTGATGCCGTACATGCCGAGGTTGGAGACGGCGGTGGTGCCGCCCTGATATTCCTCGGGCTTCAATTTGCGGGAGCGAGCGCGCGCGGCAAAATCCTTCATCTCGTTCGAGATGGTCGAGAGCGTCTTGGTCTCCGCTTTCCGGATGATCGGCGTGATCAGGCCGCCCGGCATCGCCACGGCGACGCCGACGTCGGAATGGTGGTGCTTGACCATGCCGCTTTCTGTCCAGCTGACGTTGCAGTTCGGGATCTTCTGGAGCGCGACCGCCATCGCCTTGATGACGAAGTCGTTGACCGAGATCTTGTAGAGCGGCTTCTTCTCCTTGTCCTTGGGCGCAGCCGCGTTGATCTCCTCGCGCGCGGCCATCAGCTTGCCGATGTCGCAGTCGATGGTCAGGTAGAAGTGCGGGACGTTCTGGATCGACGCGGTCAGGCGCTGCGCAATGGTGCGGCGCATGCCGTCATGCGGGACGATGTCGTAGGAGCCGGGCTCGAACAGCGACAGGATCTGCTTGTCCGACATGGTGGGCGCGATCGAGGGCGCGCCGGACGGCGCGGCGGCGGGGGCCTTGAGACCCTTGCCGGACTTGGCCTGCTCGACGTCGCGGGCGACCACGCGACCGTGCGGACCGGTGCCGGTGACCATGCCTACATCGATGCCTGCTTCCTTGGCGAGACGTCGCGCCAGCGGAGAGGAGAACACGCGGCCGGCGTGGCCGTTGCTCTGCGCGGCCGGAGCCGCCTGGGGCGCGGGTGCGGCGGCAGGCGGCGGTGCGGCCTTCGGCGCTGCCGGCGCGGGAGCCGCAGCAGCAGCCGGAGCTTCAGCGGGCTTCTCTGCTTTCGGAGGTGCGGCCGAAGCGCTGGGCTTGGCGCTACCGGCCGCCTTCACGTCCTCGCCCTCACCGGCGAGCACCGCGATCACGTCGTTGACCGGGACGTCCTGCGTGCCCTCGGGCACCAGGATCTTGGCGATCGTGCCCTCGTCGATCGCCTCGACCTCCATGGTGGCCTTGTCGGTCTCGATCTCGGCGATGACATCGCCGGATTTGACCTTGTCGCCTTCCTTCTTCAGCCATTTGGCGAGGTTGCCCTTCTCCATCGTCGGCGAGAGAGCGGGCATCAGGATGTTGATGGGCATGCTGACCTCAAGACAAACTTTGCAAAAATTCATCTTCGACAGCCGAAGACGAACAGACCAGGTTTAGTTGCCGATGTCGCCCTGCCACAGGCGCTCATTGGCGGGATTGGAACGCCAATTCTTCATCATGGCGATGGAGCGCTCGTCGGCAAGGTCGATCCAGGGGATGCCGAACTTGTCGAGGATATCCTTGGAGCCCTCGAAGGTGACGGATTCCCCGATCACGACAAGCTTGACCTTGAACAAAGCGAGCGCGCCGGCACACATCGAGCATGGCGACAGCGTGGTGTACATGATCGTGTCGTGGAACGAGATCACACCGGCCTCGCGCAGGCAGCTCATCTCGCCGTGCAGGATCACGTTCTTTTCCTGCACGCGGTTGTTGTGGCCGCGGGCGATGACCTTGCCCTCGCGCGTCAGCACGGCGCCGATCGGCAGGCCGCCCTGCGCGATCGAGGCCTCGGCTTCGCGGATCGCCTCCAGCATGAAATCGAAATGGTGGGCTTCGACTGTCACGGTCAGTGCCCCTTGCCGCGCGGCGTCGTGGTGCCGGTGTCGGTGGGACGCTCGATCTCGGCCTGGAACATCTCCAGGATCCGGCTGAGCGCGTCTTCCTCGGTGTATTCGCTCTCGCGCGCATAGGCGCGCGCGGCGTGGCGGGCGAGATCGACGAGCAGCAGGCCCCACATGTCGGGCTCTTCGAAGGCCCGCTGGAACGCCATCGACAGCCCGCCGTCCAGCACGAACACGCGCAGGATCTCGACCGCGTCGTCGCGGGTCATGACGTCGGGCGGCAGTGGCTGCTCCTTCGGGCCCGCCATGGCCTACCTGTAGCAGACGGCTTTGGCGGCTTCGACGACTTCAGCCGCCGAGGGCAGCGCGAGCTTCTCCAGATTGGCGGCATAAGGCATCGGCACGTCCTTGCCGGAGACGCGCGCGACCGGCGCGTCCAGATAATCGAAGGCGTTCTCCATGATGCGCGCGGCGATCTCGGCGCCGACGCCGCTTTGCGCCCAGCCCTCTTCCACCGTGACGGCACGGCCGGTCTTCTTCACCGAATTGATGATGGTCTCGGTGTCCATGGGGCGCAGCGTGCGCAGGTCGATCACCTCGGCCTCGATGCCCTCCTTGGCGAGCTCGTCGGCGGCCTTCAGCGCATAGGTCATGCCGTTCGACCAGGAGATGATGGTGACGTGGCTGCCGGAGCGCACGATGCGCGCCTTGCCGATCGGAATGATGAAATCGTCGAGCTTCGGCACTTCGCCGGTGTGGCCGTAGAGCACCTCGTTCTCGAGGAAGATCACCGGGTTGGGATCGCGGATCGCGGCCTTGAGCAGGCCCTTGTAGTCAGCCGCCGAGAACGGCGCGACGACCTTGAGGCCGGGGACGTTGGAGTACCAGGCCGAGTAATCCTGGCTGTGCTGGGCGGCGACGCGCGCGGCGGCGCCGTTCGGCCCGCGGAACACGATCGAGCACCCCATCTGGCCGCCGGACATATAGAGCGTCTTGGCCGCGGAGTTGATGATCTGGTCGATCGCCTGCATGGCGAAGTTGAAGGTCATGAACTCGACGATCGGCTTGAGGCCGGTCATCGCGGCGCCGACGCCGACGCCGGCAAAGCCGTGCTCGGTGATCGGGGTGTCGATGACGCGCTTGGCGCCGAACTCCTGGAGCAAGCCTTGGGTGACCTTGTAGGCGCCCTGATATTCGGCGACCTCCTCGCCCATCACGAAGACATCCGCATCGCGGCGCATTTCTTCGGCCATGGCATCGCGCAGCGCTTCGCGGATGGTCTGCGTGATCATCTCGGTGCCCGCGGGCACTTCCGGATCGGGTTCAGCGACGGCCTGCGGCGCCGGCGCAGCCTTGGGCGCAGGCGCTTCGGCCTTTGCGGCAGCAGGCGGCGCAGACTCGGCCGCCTTCGCAGCCGGTGCGGGCGCCTTGGCAAGATCGGCCGCGCTCTCGCCGTCGGCGAGAATGGTCGCGATCGGCGTGTTCACGGCGACGTCGGCAGTCCCCTCGGGGATCAGGATCTTGCCGAGCGTCCCCTCGTCGGTCGCCTCGACCTCCATCGTCGCCTTATCGGTCTCGATCTCGGCGATGACGTCGCCCGATTTGATCGTCTCGCCCTCTTTCTTCAGCCATTTGGCGAGGTTGCCCTTCTCCATCGTGGGCGACAACGCGGGCATCAGCACTTGAATTGGCATATCGACTCCAAGAGAAAGCTTGCGCGCGTTCAGCGGTAAACGTCGGTCCAGAGCTCGGCGGCATCCGGCTCGGGATCATGCTGGGCGAAATCGGCGGACGCATTGACGATGTCGCGCACCTCGGCGTCGATCGCCTTGAGATCGGCCTCGCTGACCTTCGCGGCCAGGAGGCGGTTGCGCACCTGCTCGATCGGGTCCTGATCGTGGCGGACCTTCTCGACCTCCTCGCGTGTGCGATATTTTGCGGGGTCGGACATCGAGTGGCCGCGATAGCGGTAGGTCTGCATCTCCAGGATGTAGGGGCCCTTGCCGGCGCGGCACCAGGCGGCGGCTTCGTCGCCGGCGGCCTTCACGGCGCGGACGTCCATGCCGTCGACCTGCTTGCCGGGGATGTTGAAGGACACGCCGCGCTTGGAGAAATCCTGCTGCGCCGAAGCGCGCGAGACCGAGGTGCCCATGGCGTAGCGGTTGTTCTCGATCACGTAGATCACCGGCAGCTTCCAGAGCTCCGCCATGTTGAAGCTCTCATAGACTTGGCCCTGATTGGCCGCACCGTCGCCAAAATAGGTGACGCTGACATTGTCGTTGCTGCGGTAATGATTGGCGAAGGCGAGACCGGTGCCGAGCGAGACCTGGGCGCCGACGATGCCGTGGCCGCCGTAAAAGTGCTTCTCCTTGCTGAACATGTGCATGGAGCCGCCCTTGCCCTTGGAATAGCCGCCGCGGCGGCCCGTGAGCTCGGCCATGACGCCGTTGGCGTCCATGCCGGTGGCGAGCATGTGGCCGTGATCCCGATAGCCGGTGATGACCTGATCGCCCTGCTTCAGGGCCATCTGCATGCCGACCACCACGGCCTCCTGGCCGATATAGAGATGGCAGAAGCCGCCGATCGCGCCCATGCCGTAGAGCTGGCCGGCCTTTTCTTCGAACCGCCGGATCAGGAGCATGTCGCGGAGCGCCTTGAGCTCCTGCTCCCTGGTGAATTCCGGAGGCGAACCGCCGTCGGTCTTGTCCTGTGGAGTGTTTGCGGCGGCTTTCTTGGGTGCGGCCATAGGAATTCCGGGTCAGAGAAAACTCACGCCCTCTCTAACCCAACTCAAACGCCCTTGGAAAGCACCGCGGCGACATGGCGCGACTTTCATTATGCCGCACTGCAACGTGGTCGAAATATTGGAAAATCTTTGGCGCTGATCGGGCAACAAATCTACGCGCGACGCAGTGCCTGCGGCTTCATGGCCGGATCAAGAACTATGGACCATGCTGGCCCGGTCGTCGGAGCGGACGGCGCCGGACATGGCGCCGCCCTCTCCGGCCATCCGATCAGAAGAAGCCGAGCTTCTTCGGGCTGTAGCTGACCAGGAGATTCTTGGTCTGCTGATAATGATCGAGCATCATCTTGTGGGTCTCGCGACCGACGCCTGACTGCTTGTAGCCGCCGAACGCCGCGTGAGCGGGATAGGCGTGGTAGCAGTTGGTCCAGACCCGGCCGGCCTGGATCGCCCGGCCGAAGCGGTAGCAGCGGTTGGCATCGCGGCTCCAGACGCCGGCCCCGAGGCCGTACAGCGTGTCGTTGGCGATCTCGAGCGCCTCGTCGTCGTTCTTGAAGGTCGTGACCGAGACCACGGGCCCGAAGATCTCCTCCTGGAAGATTCGCATCTTGTTGTGGCCCTCGAACACGGTCGGCTTGACGTAGAAGCCGCCGGCGAGATCGCCGCCGAGCTCGGCACGTCCGCCGCCCGCCAGCAACTTGGCGCCTTCCTGTTTGCCGATGTCGATGTAGGACAGGATCTTCGCCAGCTGCTCGCCCGAGGCCTGCGCGCCGATCATGGTGGTGGCATCGCGCGGATCGCCCTGCTTGATCGCGGCGACGCGCTTCAAGGCCCGCTCCATGAAGCGGTCATAGATGTCGGCGTGAACCAGCGCGCGGCTCGGGCAGGTGCAGACCTCGCCCTGGTTCAGCGCGAACATGACGAAGCCTTCGATCGCCTTGTCGAAGTAGTCGTCGTCCTCGGCTGTGACGTCCTTGAAGAAGATGTTCGGCGACTTGCCGCCGAGCTCCAGCGTCACCGGAATGAGGTTCTGGCTGGCATATTGCATGATCAGCCGGCCCGTCGAGGTCTCGCCGGTGAAGGCGATCTTGGCGATGCGCGGGCTGGAGGCCAGCGGCTTGCCGGCCTCGAGGCCGAAGCCGTTGACGATGTTGAGCACGCCGGGCGGCAGGATGTCGGCGATGATCTCGGCCCAGACCATGATCGAGGCCGGAGTCTGCTCGGCGGGCTTGAGCACCACGCAATTGCCGGCGGCGAGCGCGGGCGCGAGCTTCCAGCAGGCCATCAGCAGCGGGAAGTTCCAGGGGATGATCTGACCGACCACGCCGAGCGGCTCGTGGAAATGATAGGCGATGGTGTCGTGGTCGATCTCGCCGATGGAGCCTTCCTGGGCGCGGACGACGCCGGCGAAGTAGCGGAAGTGATCAATGGCGAGCGGGATGTCGGCGGCGCGGGTCTCACGGATCGGCTTGCCGTTGTCCCAGGTCTCGGCGATGGCGAGACGCTCGAGGTTCTCTTCCATGCGATCGGCGATCTTGTTGAGGATGATCGCGCGTTCCACGACGCTGGTCCGTCCCCAGGCGCCCTTGGCCGCATGCGCCGCATCGAGCGCGGCCTCGATGTCCTGCGCGTCGGAGCGCGCGATCTTGCAGACGACCTGGCCGGTCACCGGCGAGGCATTGTCGAAATATTTGCCGGACTTCGGCGCGACGAACTTGCCGCCGATGAAATTGTCATAGCGTTCGGCAAAGGGAACTTTGGTGACGCTGAGAAATTCGACCTTGTTCATTGATCACTCCCGTTGATTGCTGTTTGCGCAATTCGTCGCGTGGTCGCGACTTGCGCGGACGATGATCCGGGAGGCGATTTCTGTCAGCCCAGGCGGAAGCGATGGCGGAGCCGACCTGTCGCAGTTCTGCGACAGTCGTGGGGCGAGGCAGGGCGAGATTGAGCGCTCGCAGATTCCACGGCGTTGTTGGGAAGATAGCCCGTGACGAAGATAAGCAGGCTCAGTGGTTCAGCTCGAACCGCTTGAGCTTTCTGTGCAGCGTGGCCCGGCTGACGCCGAGAGCCTTGGCGGCCGCCGAGACGTTGCCGCCGGCACGGAGCAACGCCCGTTGCACCACGCCGCGCTGACCGCCGGCAAGATGATCGCGCGCGGTATCGCCGCCGAGCAGATCGGCCGCGGGCACCGGCTGCAAGGCCCGGCCAGGGGCAATTCCGAGCGCCACCCGGGCGGAGCGGGTCGCGCCGATCACGAGGTCGTCCGCATCGACCGCGACAAGGCCTCCGCATTGGCCGTCCGCAGCTTGCGTCAGCACGATGCGGGCATGGGCGAAGGCCCTGCGGAACAGATCGGCTTCGATCCGCTTGGCCGCCTCGCCCGCCGCAAGCGCGATCAGACTGGAAAACGCATCGGTCCGGTCGGCCCGGCAGGAGGAGACGTCGAGCACGCCCGCCAGCGCCGCCACGTGGTCGTAGATCGGAACGGCGGAGCAGCTCAACAGCGTGTTGCGGGCGAAGAAATGCTGGTCGCGGTCGATGGTGAGCGGACGCTGCTCCACAAGGCAGGTGCCGATGCCGTTGGTGCCCTCGTGCTCCTCGCTCCAGAGCGCACCGGTCCACAGGCCCCAGGACTGAAACGTTGCGTCGTCCGCCGGCGTGCCGCGACGATCGACCGGCACGCCCTCGCCGTCGGCAAGCAGCACGCAGCAGCCGCTCGCGCCGACCGCCTGATAGAGCCGGTCCATCGCGCCTTGCGCGGCGGCCAGCAGCGGCGCGATGCGCTCGCGCGCCTGGTGCAGCTCGGCTTCGGTCAGCCGGATCGGCGAGGTGCGGCCGCCGGGATCGAGATGATGCAATCTGGACGAACGGCGCCACGAGGCCACAAGCGCGGATCGTGCCGCCTGGCCTGACGCAATGGCGGCCTCGACACGGGCCGCGTGATGGCGGGGCATTGACCCATTCATCACAGTTTCCTCCGATGACAGACTATGACGTGCCCGCGCCGCCTGTTTGATCTTCGTCAACTTCAGTGAGCGTCGCAGAAGCCATGAGCCCGCCGCCGGGCTGCCGTCAAGGCAACTTGCGGTTCCGAAATTACGACCTTCGAAGGAGGAGCCGGATTTCGGCAGCTTCTTTCGCCGTCGGTTTCGGAGCTTGCGGAAAGCGCTACTTCGCCGGGATCATCCGAACGAGATCGCGCGGATTGACATAGTCGAGCTGGAAACGCGCCCGCTCGTCCAGCATGTCGGGATCGATCCGCTCGGACCGCAACAGCGACACCCGCTGCTCGCTCCTGGCGCGCTCGCGCTTGAGCTGGGCCAGCTCGCTGGTCAGCGCGATGATTTCCTGGTCGAGCTCCTGGCGCGCGTTGAGGCCGTATTTGCCGGTATAGGCGTTGACGCCGAAATAGCCGACGATGGCGGCCGCCATCGCGTAGAGGGCAAGTCCGGTCAGGATCGATTTCAGGCGCGCGCGGGAGACCATCTTGGGAAGATGGGACAAGTTGGTTAAGGGAGTGCTAATTCAGGTTGGCGAGTCATTCCGGGGCGATGCGAAGCATCGCCCCGGAACGACACCACGAGCCTCAGCCCTGGTTCTTCGCCACGTGCGCGGCGAAGGCGTCGATGTACTGCTGCAGCACCGTCTTCAGGGAGTCCTTGGTCAGGTTGCCGTTCGCGTCAAACGCATCGCCGACGGCGTTGAGATAGATTTCCGGCTGCTGCAGCAGCGGACCGGAAATGCCCGGCAGGATGTTCTGCAGGTGCTTGGCCGCGCTGACGCCGCCGAGCGGTCCCGGCGAGTTCGAGATGATGCCGACCGGCTTGCCCAGGAGCGAGCTCTTGCCATAGGGGCGCGAGGCGACGTCGATGGCGTTCTTGAGGACGCCCGGGGTCGAGCGGTTGTATTCGGGGGTGACGAACAGGACGCCGTTCGATTTCTGCAGCTTGTCGCGGAAGGCCAGCCAGTCCGCGGGCGGCGCACCCTCGAGGTCCTGATTGAAGAACGAGATGCCCGCCGGCGTGACCACCTCGAGCTTGAGCGTATCAGGCGCAAGCTTGGCGAGCGCGTTGGCGATCTTCAGCGAAAAGCTCTCCTTGCGCAGGCTGCCGGCGATCGTGACGATGTTGTAGGCCATGAGGTGTCCTTGAAACCGTGAGGGAGAAGTGCCGTCGGCACTTAAGCGATCTGGACCGATGGATGCAAGTGCATGCACCGGCCCGATTTGGAAACGCTGTGTTTCGCGAAAGCAAATGGTTGGGCCGGTAGCCCGGATGGAGCGAAGCGTATTCCGGGCTGCGAACCAAAACAATCAGGCCGCCCTGGGGCGGCCTGACATTCGCGCGGACCTCGAAGTCACTCAGATCGTCGGATTCCACGCCGACGGGATCAGGCGATACTTCGCGCCGTCCTTCTCGACATGGCCGACCGACGGGAACGTGAAGTGGAAGCCGATCACGGTCGCCTTCTCCGCGGCCGCCATGTCGTAGAACTTGTGGCGCGTCTCCTGCGCCAGCGCGGCGTCGGCATCGAACATCACGTGCCAGTCGGGATTGCGCAGGAAGAATTCCGGGATGTTGGTGACGTCGGACTGGATCAGCACCTTCGCATCGCCCGAGGCAACCGCGAACGAGGTGTGGCCCGGCGTGTGGCCCGGGGTTGCGATCGAGGTGATGCCCGGCGCGACCTCCTTGCCCCATTCGTACTTTGTGACCTTGGACTCGAGGCCAGCGAAGGTCTTCTTCACGTTGGCGAAGTAGTTCTTCATCATCGGATTGGACTCGGCCTTGCCGGCGTTCTCCTCGCTGGTCCAGAACTCCCAGTCCTTGCCCGGCACCATGATCTCCGCATTGGAAAATGCGAGCGCGCCGTCAGCGAGGCGGATGCCGTTGGTGTGATCGGGGTGCAGATGCGAGAGCAGAACCACGTCGATGTTCTTCGGATCGACGCCGGCGGCCTGGAGGTTTTGCAGCGTGCGGCCGACCGCGCCCTTGCTCGCCTCGAAATTCGCAATGCCGTTGCCGGTGTCGATCAGGACCAGCTTGGAGCCGGTGTTGACGAGTTGCGGGTTGAACGGCACCGTGACCATGCCCTTCGGCATGTAGGCCGCCTCGCCCGCCGCCAGCGCTTCGTCCTTCGACAGATTGGCGACGAACTTGTCCGGCATCGGGAAGGTGCGCGCACCGTCATTGATCGAGGTGCACTCGAAAGCGCCGACCTTGTAGCGATAGAAGCCCGGCGCCTGCGTCCCGGCTGGCGGCACTGCGGCCTTGGCGGTGGTCGGTCCAAGCCCGGTCGCAGCAGCCGCCCCGAGGGCGGCTGCGCCAGCGAGCAGATGACGGCGATTGAGATCGGTCATGGAAATGTCCCCTTCTGAGCCCTTGCGGTTTTCCGCATTCGATAGCGGCGGAATAATCCGCCGCTGGGCTCAGAAGGCAAGACCTTCTTGCGGTGACCTGCCGTCGCAGATCACGATTATTTATTTGGGTTGATGAGGAATTTTTCGCCGGTGGCGCGTTTGGCGTACACCGCGATGTTGGCGGGATCGAGCACCTCGGTCAGCGACACCACCTTGGTGTAGTGGCTGGCGAAGGTGGTCTTGAGCTCGGACGCGACGCGCTGGCGCAGGCGGCCGATCTCGGCCGGACCGATCTTCTGGAGGAACGGCGTGAGCAGCCAGCCGCCGACGCCCCAGGTCAGGCCGAACGACCGGCTCAATTCGGTCGGCCGATTGTCCAGGCTGCCGTAGATATAGACCTGCTTGTACACGTTGGAGCCGTAGCGGCTGTATTCCTTCGCGGTCTTGTTGGCCGCAACTTCCATGGCGGTCAGGATCTGGCTCGCCAGCTTGCCACCGCCGATCGCGTCGAAGGCAATCGTGGCGCCGGTCTCGACCAGCGCATTGGTGAGATCGTCCGTGAAGCTGGGCGCGCTGGAATCCACGACGTGCTTGGCGCCGATCTTGTGCAGGATGTCGGCCTGCTCCTTGCTCCTGACGATGTTGACGAGCCCGATGCCGTCCTTGATGCAGATCTTGTTGAGCATCTGGCCGAGATTGGACGCCGCCGCGGTGTGCACCAGCGCCTTGTGGTTCTCCCGCCGCATCGTCTCGGTCATGCCGAGCGCGGTCAACGGATTGACGAACCAGGACGCGCCGTCGGCGGCCGTGGTGCCCGCCGGCAGCTCCATGACGTCGCGGACCTTCAGCACGCGGTATTGCGTGTACATCGCGCCGCCGATCATCGACACGGTCTTGCCCATCAGCGCTTTCGCCGCGTCCGACGATCCGGCCCCGATCACCGTGCCGGCGCCCTCGTTGCCGACCGGCAGCGACTGATCGAGCCGGGCTCCCATCATCCGCATCGCCGCCTCCGGCATCGTCGCGGTGATGACCGGCATCTCCTTGGTGCCGGAGGCCTTCGCGGCCGACATGTCGGCCGGCCCGATCAGCAGCCCGAGGTCGGAGGGGTTGATCGGCGTCGCCTCGACGCGAACCACGACCTCGTCGTCGGCCGGCTCCGGCGTGGGGACATTCACGAGGGACAATTCCAGCTCGCCGCTCTTCTTGAGCAGCGAACGCAGTTGCAGTCCGGTCTTGCCGTCGCTCATGTCGATCCTCCCCTGTCCTTGTTCTTCGCGCGGTGACGCTGGCTTATGCCAGCGCCTTCAATGCCGCCTTGCCGCCGTAGAGCGCCTGCTTGCCGAGCTGCTGCTCGATGCGCAGGAGCTGGTTGTATTTGGCGGTGCGATCGGAACGTGCAAGGGAGCCGGTCTTGATTTGACCGCAGTTCGTGGCAACCGCGAGGTCGGCGATGGTGGAATCCTCGGTCTCGCCCGAGCGGTGCGACATCACCGAGGTGTAGCCGGCCTTGTGCGCCATCTCGACGGCGGCGAGCGTCTCGGTCAGCGTGCCGATCTGGTTGACCTTGATCAGGATCGAGTTGGCGCGGCCGGTCTTGATGCCGTCGGCGAGGCGCTTGACGTTGGTGACGAAGAGGTCGTCGCCGACCAGCTGGCACTTCTTGCCGATGAGGTCGGTGAGCTCCTTCCAGCCGTCCATGTCGTCTTCCGACATGCCGTCCTCGATCGTGACGATCGGATAGCGCGAGACGAGGTCGCCGAGGTACTTGGCCTGCTCGGAGATCGAGCGGGTCTTGCCCTCGCCCTCATAGACGTACTTACCGCCCTTGAAGAACTCGGTCGAGGCGCAGTCGAGGCCGAGCACGATGTCGCTTCCCGCCTTGAAGCCGGCCTTGCCGATCGCGTTCATGACAAACTCCAGCGCGGCGTCGGCCGACGGCAGGTTCGGGGCAAATCCGCCCTCGTCGCCGACATTGGTGTTGTGGCCGGCCTTCTTGAGCTCCGACTTCAGCGTGTGGAAGACTTCCGCGCCGTAGCGCAGGCCCTCGGCAAAGGACGAGGCGCCGACGGGGAGGATCATGAATTCCTGGAAGTCGATCGGGTTGTCGGCATGCACGCCGCCATTGATGATGTTCATCATCGGCACCGGCAGCAGTCGCGCCGAGGTGCCGCCGACGTAACGGTAGAGCGGCATGTCGAGCGAGTTCGCGGCCGCCTTGGCGCAGGCGAGCGAGACGCCGAGGATGGCGTTGGCGCCCAGCCGGCTCTTGTTCGCGGTGCCGTCGAGGTCGATCATGATCTGGTCGATCTGGGCCTGCTGCTCGACATCGAGGCCGCTCAAGGCCTCGAAGATCTCGCCGTTGACGGCGCCGACGGCCTTGGTGACGCCCTTGCCGAGATAGCGGGCCTTGTCGCCGTCGCGCAGTTCCACCGCCTCATGGGCACCCGTCGATGCGCCGGAGGGCACGGCAGCGCGGCCGAGCGCGCCATCTTCCAGCACGACATCGACCTCGACGGTGGGATTGCCCCGGCTATCGAGGATTTCGCGGCCGATGATGTCGATAATGGCGGTCATGATGTGCACTTCCGTTCGTTAGGGCTGATCGGTGCCGCGGGTCTTACACGGGCCGCAAGCAAATGTGAACGCTTGGACGGCGGGCTTCGCCTGACGCGCGAAGCGGCCAGGGCTAAGCTTGAACCCGACTGATCTGCGCGTCCAACCTCAATCTCAAGCAGCCGGGGTAACGCCATGAATCGACGCCAGTTTCTTGCATCGAGCGCCGCCCTGTTGGCGGCCCGCCCATCTTTTGCCCAGGAAGGCCCGTTCCGGACAAAATACTTCCCGGTCAGCGCCGGCATCGGCCTGCACGATCTGGCGCCCGCCCCTGACGGTTCGGTCTGGTTCACCGCACAGGGCAAGGGCCTGCTCGGCAGGCTCGATCCCCGGGATGGCGGTTTCAAGACGGTCAGCCTCGGTCAGGGCGCGGCTCCCCATGGCGTGACCATCGGCCCGGATGGCGCGCCCTGGAATACCGAGGGCGGCCAGAACGCGATCGCACGGGTCGATCCTTCCGATCTCAAGGTCACCCTGTTCCGCCTGCCCGAGAAGTTCGCTGCCGCCAATCTCAACACCGGCGTGTTCGACAAGCAAGGCACCTACTGGTTCACCGGCCAGTCCGGCTATTACGGCCGCCTCGCGCCGAGATCGGGCGAGGTGAATGTGTTCAAGGCACCCAAAGGCGTCGGTCCCTACGGCATCACTGTCACTCCGCAAGGCGATGTCTGGTACGCCTCGCTCGCCGGCAGCCATATCGCCAAGATCGATCTGGCGACGGGCAGCGCCAGCGTTGTCGAGCCGCCGACGCCGGACCAGGGCTCGCGGCGGGTATGGTCGGATTCGAAGAGCCGGATCTGGGTCAGCGAGTGGAATAGTGGCCACGTCTCGGTGCACGATCCCGCCGATGCGTCGTGGAAGACGTGGAAGCTCCCCGGCAATCGTCCCCGCCCCTACGCGGTCTATGTCGACGACAAGGACAAGGTCTGGCTGACCGACTTCTCCGCGAACGCCATCGTGCGCTTCGGTCCTGCGACAGAGACGTTCAACGTGTTCGCCAGCGACAAGGCCAATGCCAATGTGCGCCAGCTCGACGGCCGGCCGGGCGAGCTCTGGGGCTGCGAGTCCGGCAACGACCGGATCGTCATGATCCAGACCATCGCGAGCGGTTGACGACAGCGGCATTTGCGTCCATCCCGGCATCGAAACAGGATGTGACGACACAATGGCCAAGACATCGGCGAAGACATCGGCGAAGAAATCCCTACAGCTCGGCCGCGCGGTCGAGTGGCCGCACACACCGGAAGACGCCCAGCTCGACCGCGTGCCCAATCCGCAAGCCGGCACCGATTATCTCGTCCGCTTCACCGTGCCGGAATTCACCTCGCTCTGCCCGGTCACGGGCCAGCCGGATTTCGCGCATCTGATGATCGACTATGCGCCCGGCCCGTGGCTGCTGGAGTCGAAATCGCTAAAACTCTACATCGCGAGCTTCCGCAACCATGGCGCCTTCCACGAGGACTGCACCGTGATGATCGGCAAGCGCATCGCCAGCGAGATCAAACCGAAATGGCTGCGCATCGGCGGCTATTGGTATCCGCGCGGCGGCATTCCGATCGACGTGTTCTGGCAGACCGGCCGCGTGCCCAAGGGCCTGTGGGTGCCGGAGCAAGGCGTCGCGCCCTATCGCGGACGAGGCTGAGAACAACGCGAACAGACGCGCGTGGATATGCTCACACGCGACGCGCTACTTGGTCACGGATGACCTTTCCCAGGGACGTTTGCCGTTGGCATCTCTGTCCCATGGACGCGTGGTCGGCGCGTTCTTTTCCTCGGCAGCAGCTTTCGCGCGGTCGGCTTGCACCTGCTCGCGATCGGTCACGGGCGGCTTGGGCTGTGCTTCAGACGCCTGCGCGGCGACCGGAGCCAAGGCATGCAGCATGGCGAGCAGCGCGGCGATTACAAACTTTGTCATTCCCGGCTGTAGCACGCTGAAGGTCAGTCCGTCCGATTTAGTTGCAGGGTTCCCGAGCGACTTTCGTCAGACCCGCGCATCAGACGGCGCACGCTGCTTGAGCAACCGGGCACAGACGACGCCCAGCACCACCATGACCGCGGCGCTGGCAAACAGGGTCGGCATCTTGCCGGCATGCTGGAGCCCGAAGCCGTAGGCGAGCGGTCCGACGGTCTGCCCCATGAAGAAGAAGAACGAATGCAGCGACAGCGCGGTGGCGCGCGCTTCGACCGAGAGCTCGCTGGCGAAGACCTGCAGACAGCCGTGGGCGATGTAGAAGCCCCATCCCATCACGATGAGATTCAGCGCCTGCACTTCCCAGCGCGGGCCGAAGGCGACGGCAATGAGCTGCGAGGCCACCAGCGTCATGCCCGCGATCATCATGCCCTTGACGCCGAGCCAGGGCAGCAGGCGCGACACCGTCAGCGTGTAGAACAGGCCGCCGACCGCAAAGCCCGCGATGACCATGCCGGCGATCGAGAGCGAGGTCTGGCCGAGCTCGAACAGGAACGAGGCGATGTAGGGAAACAGGCCGAGCACGCAGCAGCCTTCGATGAACACCGCCGAATAGCAGACATAGGCGTTCGGATTGGTGAAGATGGTGCGATAGCCGGCCTTCAGTGCCGACAGGCTCGTCTTCGGCGGATGCTGGACCTTGGCGCCGCGAAAGCCGGCGGCGACCGCGATCGAGGCCACGATGACGAGCGCGCCGAGCACTGCGAGCACGCCGCGCCAGCCGAGCAGATCGCCGATCAGGCCGGAGGCCGAGGCGCCGAGCAGATTGCCCGTCATGGCGCCGGCCAGCGTGCGGCTGATCGCGACCTGGCGTTTCTCGGGCCCGACCAGATCGCTGGTGAGGCTGAGCGCCACCGGAAACACGCCGCCCGAGCCGATGCCGGCGAGGATGCGGGTCGCGAACAGAACCGAGAATGAGGACGAGAGCGCGCCCAGGATGTTGGCGAGGCCGAGCAGCGCGAGGCAGCCGATCATCAACCGCGTCTTGCCGAACAGATCAGCGGCAGCGCCGACGATGGGCTGGATGATCGAGAAGGTGAAGGCGAACACCGCGGCAAAGCCGGCGGCCGTCGCGATGCTGACGCCGAAATCCTCGGCGACGTGCGGCAGCACCGGATCGAGCGCGCGCGCCGACAGCGCTGCGGCAAAGCTTGCTCCTGAGATGACGTAGAGCGCCGTCGGCAGACCGTGATCGTGCGGCCGCGCCTCGCTCTTCTGCATCAGCGCGGGTTCTTTGCCAGCGCGTCGAACGCCATCAATCTCGCGATCAATGCCTCGAACTCGTGCAGCGGCACCATGTTGGGCCCGTCGGAGGGGGCGCGATCAGGATCGGGATGGGTCTCGATGAAGACGCCGGCGACGCCGACCGCGACGGCGGCGCGCGCCAGCACCGGCACGAATTCGCGCTCGCCGCCCGACGAAGTCCCCTTCCCGCCCGGCTGCTGCACCGAATGGGTGGCGTCGAAGATCACGGGCGCGCCGGTGGTGCGCGCCAGGATCGGCAGCGCGCGCATGTCGGAGACCAGCGTGTTGTAGCCGAACGACACCCCGCGCTCGGTGACGAGCACGTTGGGATTGTCAGCACTGGTGATCTTGGTGACGACATTCGCCATGTCCCAGGGCGCCAGGAACTGGCCCTTCTTGACGTTGACGACCTTGCCGGTCGCGGCAGCCGCCAGCAGCAGATCGGTCTGCCGGCACAGGAAGGCCGGGATCTGCAGGATGTCCACGGCCTGCGCCACCTCGGCGCATTGCGTGGCCTCGTGCACGTCGGTCAGGACAGGCAGGCCGAGCGAGGAGCGGATCTCGGCGAAGATCGGCAGCGACTGCGACAGGCCGAGCCCGCGCGCCGCCGACGCGCTGGTGCGGTTGGCCTTGTCGAACGAGGTCTTGTAGACGAGGCCGATGTTCAGCCGCGCCGCGATCTCCTTCAGCGCGGAAGCGACCTCCAGCGCGTGCTGACGGCTTTCGAGCTGGCAGGGTCCGGCAATGATCGAGATCGGCAGATCATTGCCGAATTTGACGCTGCCAATGGTGACGACCGGCGCCGCTGAATGCGAAGAGCTCAATGCAAATCCCTCGTTTCGGCGCGACCATAGCCGCGATGAGGGTCGGATCAACCCTATTCGGCCCGGACGGTCAGAATATCAGGGTTGCGCCGGGGGGCCCGGCGCGCCCCCTTGCAGGACCGCGGTTACTTGACCGAGGAGAACGCGGTCGGCATCAGCAGTTGACTAACGATGTTGCCGACGATCTGGCCGTCGGCTTCGCTCTCGGCTCGCGCCTTCATCCAGTCGGGATCGGTCATGAACGCGCCCCACTTCTTCTCGCGCTCGGCGAGCGACTCCCAGGCCAGGAAATAGGTCAGCTCCTGGTTGGATTCACCGATCACGGTCGTGAAGAAGCCGGCCTGCTTGATTCCGTGCTTCTCCCAGATCTTCAGCGTAGCGGTCTCGAACCGCTTCAGCAGCGCCGGCAGGCGGCCGGGCACGCAGCGATAGACGCGCATTTCGTAGATCATTCATGTTCCTCCCTGATCAGGTCCGGCGGTTATAGCGGCCGGGCCCGACGGTGTCTTGAGCCCGCCCGGCCGCCCCATATGGCGCTCTGCGCATGGCTTGAGCTCGAGCCACTGCCGGATCCCGCAATGCTGCCGCAATGATCGGGCCGCTAGAAAGGCTCAGTTGCGGTTCAGGTGCCTGTCAGATGCGGATTTTGCTGGTCGAGGATGAAGCGGAAATGGCCTGCGCGCTAGCATCAGCGCTGAAGCGCTACGACATGGTGGTGGATCATGCCCGGACGCTGGCCGAGGCGGAGGAAGCCATTTCGGCCGACGTCCATGCCGCCGTCCTGCTCGACCGCCAGCTTCCCGACGGCGACGGCCTCGCTTTGATCCCAAAACTCCGCGCGCGCGCCGAGGGTGTGCCGATCATTGTCCTGACTGCGCGCGGCGAACTCGCCGATCGCATCGCCGGACTCGACGGCGGCGCCGACGATTATCTGGCAAAACCGTTTGCAGTCGAGGAGTTGCTGGCGCGGCTGCGCGCCGTGCTGCGGCGGCCGGCGGGGCTCTCTCCCGAAATCATTCATGCCGGCCGGCTTGCCTTCGACCTCAGTCATCGCGAGGCCAGCATCGACGGCACCCCGTTCGAGCTGCCCCGCCGCGAGCTGCTGGTGCTCGAAAAACTGGTCCGCCGCATCGGCCGGACCGTGCTGCGCTCGGCGCTGGAAGAGGCGGTTTACAATTTTGACGACGAGATCCAGTCGAACGCTCTCGACACGCATGTCTCGCGTCTCAGGCGGAAGCTTGCGGACGCCGACGCCGGGATCGAGATCCACGGCATCCGCGGCGTCGGCTATCTCCTGAAGAGGCTGCCATGAGCACGATCAGCCTCCGCGACGATCCTTATTGCCTGCGCTCGCGGCTGAGCTGGCGCCTGCTGTCGCTCCAGGCCGCGATCCTGGTCGCGCTGCTTGCCATCGTCCTCGCCGGGCTTTGCGCCTCCGGCTTCGTGCTCGCCGAGCGCGATGAGGACCGCGTTATCGATGTCGTCCAGCGCGCGCTCACGCGCGAGCCGCAAGGCGGACTGGCGTTGCGGCCGACGGCCGAGCTGCAGCAATTGCGCAGCGAGACGCCCGACCTCTGGTTCCTGGTGCGCGACCGGCAGGGCCGCGTCCTCAGTGAAGGCACCGTGCCGGCGGAATTCGCCGCGATCGGCAACGGCCTCGACCAGATCAGCCAGGCCCGGCTCGGCTGGCAGCTGTTCGAGGACGACCCCCACAAGCCCGCGGCGCGGCTGAAGCGGGTCGACACCGATGCCGGCAATGTGCAGGTTATCACGGCAACGCAAGGGCGGCTGACGGGTGCGAAAGCGCTGGTCATGACCTCGCTCGCGTTTCTCGGCATCGCCCTGCCCGGCCTGCTGCTGATGGGAACGGCGACGTTCATCGCGACGCCGATGATCGTGCGACGCGCGTTCAGGGGCCTCGATTCCGCGGCGAACGAGGCCCGGCGCATCGACATCCACCAGCGCGGCGCGCGGCTTCCGCTGGAGCGCATCCCGCTCGAGGTCGTGCCGCTGGTGACCGCGATCAACGACGCGCTGGCGCGGCTCGACCAGGGCTATGCACGCCACAAGCGCTTCGTCGCCGACGCCGCGCACGAGCTGCGCACGCCCATCGCAATCCTGAACACGCGCCTGGAGTCACTGGCCCCGGGGCCGGACAAGACACGCCTGCTGGAGGATACCGCGCGGCTGGCGACGCTTGCCGAGCAATTGCTCGACATCCAGCGGCTCGACCGCTGCAGCCATCCCTTCGCGCGCATCAACCTCGTCGCGGTCGCACAAAGTGTTGCCGCCGACCTCGCGCCGCTGGCGATCGCGGCCGGCTACGAGCTGGCGCTCGATGCGCCGGCGACACCCGTCGAAACGATCGGCGATGCGGCCGCGCTGGAGCGTGCGCTGACCAATCTCGTGCAGAATGCGATCCAGCACGGCCCGCGCCGCGGCACGATCGGGATTCGCGTCAGCAAGCCCGCGAGCATCGAAGTCACGGATCAAGGCGCCGGTATTCCCGCCGATCAGCGCGAGCAGATCTTCGAGCCGTTCTATCGGCTGACGCCGCTCGATCGCGGTGCCGGCCTCGGTCTCAACATGGTGCGCGAGATCGTCCAGCTGCATGGCGGCCACGTCTCAGTCGCGGACGGAGCAGACGGCGGCGCCTGCTTCCGGATGACGCTGCCGCCGGTCCGGCAGAGCTGATTCAATTGGTATTCGCGTCCGACAGCGCAATGCTGTCGCAATGCGCTCCCGCGACACTGCATGCGCCGCACCTCCATTGAGGTGCAAAGCAAGATCCCGGAGTGCGCATGCCCAACGATTTTCTTTCGTTCTTCCTGTCCTGGATGTCGTCCCCGCGGCGGGTCGGCGCGATCGCACCATCGGGTGCGGCGCTTGCTGATCTCATCACGCGCGAGATCAGTGCAACGACGGGACCGATCCTCGAGCTCGGTCCCGGCACCGGCGCGTTCACCTACAAGCTGCTCAAACGCGGCGTGCGGCCGCAGGACCTCACGCTGATCGAATACGGCTCCGACTTCATGAAAGTCCTGCAGATGCGCTTTCCCGGCTCGCGCGTGCTGTGGATGGACGCAGGCCGACTCGCGACCGAGCGCCTCTATGAGGGCGCCCCCGTCGGTGCGGTCGTGAGCGGCCTGCCGCTGCTGAACATGAGCAGGCGCAAGGTGATCTCGATCCTCAGCGGCGCGTTCAGCTATGTCCGTCCCGGCGGCGCCTTCTACCAGTTCACCTACGGCATGAGCTGCCCGGTGCCGCGGCCGGTGCTCGACCGGCTCGGCCTGCGCGCAAAGCTGGTGGACCGCGCCCTGCTGAACGTGCCGCCCGCCGCGGTCTACAGGCTGACGCGGCGGCCGCAGATGAAGCTGATCACTGGATCGCTTGCGCCCGAACCATCAGCGCGGGTCGCGTTGACGCCGATGCATCATGCGCGCGAGGACTCCGCCGCGCGCTGAGCTGTTAAACCAGCCGGCTCTGCTTCGCCGCCGCCTCGATGAACGAGGCGAACAGCGGATGCGGCTCGAAGGGGCGCGACTTCAGTTCAGGGTGGAACTGGACGCCGATGAACCAAGGGTGATCCTCGTACTCGACGATTTCAGGCAGCACGCCGTCGGGCGACAGGCCTGAGAATTTCAAGCCATGCTGCTCGAGGCGATCCTTGTAGGCTGTGTTGACCTCGTAGCGATGACGGTGACGCTCGGAGATCTCGGTGGCGCCGCCATAGACCTGGGAGACGCGGCTGCCGCGATTGAGCGCGGCGGGATAGGCGCCGAGGCGCATCGTGCCGCCGAGATCGCCGGCTTGCGAGCGCTTCTCGAGCTCGTTGCCGCGCAGCCATTCCGTCATCAGGCCGACCAGGGGCTCCTTGGTCGGGCCGAACTCGGTGGAATTGGCGTCCTCGATGCCGACGAGGTTTCGCGCGGCCTCGATCACCGCCATCTGCATGCCGAAGCAGATGCCGAAATACGGCACGTCGCGCTCGCGCGCGAACTGCGCCGCCTTGATCTTGCCCTCGGCGCCACGCTGGCCGAATCCACCGGGAACGAGGATGCCGTTGACGTGCTCGAGGAACGGCGCGGGATCTTCCTTCTCGAAGATCTCGCTCTCGATCCAGTCGAGATTGACCTTCACCTTGTTGGCGATGCCGCCATGCGAGAGCGCCTCGATCAGCGACTTATACGCATCCTTCATGCCGGTATATTTGCCGACGATCGCGATGGTGACGTTGCCCTCGGGATTGCGCACGCGCTCGTTGATCTGTTGCCAGCTGCGCAGCTCCGGCGGAATCCGCGAGCCGATGCCGAAGGCGGCGAGCACTTCGTCGTCGAGACCTGCATTGTGATAGGCCTCAGGCACCGCGTAGATGTTGTCGACGTCGCGCGCCTCGATCACGGCACTTTCGCGCACGTTACAGAACAGGCCGAGCTTACGGCGCTCCTCCTTCGGGATCTCGCGGTCGGTACGGCAGAGCAGGATATCAGGCTGAATGCCGATCGAACGCAATTCCTTCACCGAATGCTGCGTCGGCTTGGTCTTCAACTCGCCTGCGCTCGGGATAAAGGGCAGCAGCGTCAGATGGATGTAGACGGCGTGATCGCGCGGCAGCTCGTTCTTGAGCTGGCGGATCGCCTCGAAGAACGGCAGGCCCTCGATGTCACCGACGGTGCCGCCGATCTCGACGAGGACGAAATCGTAGTCGTCATTGCCATCGAGGACGAATTCCTTGATGGCGTTGGTGACGTGCGGAACCACCTGGATGGTCGCACCGAGATAATCGCCGCGGCGCTCCTTGGTGATGATGTCCTGGTAGATGCGTCCCGTGGTGATGTTGTCGGCCTTGGTCGCAGGCCGCCCGGTGAAGCGCTCGTAGTGACCGAGATCGAGATCGGTCTCCGCGCCGTCATCGGTCACGAACACTTCGCCGTGCTGATACGGCGACATCGTTCCAGGATCGAGATTGAGATAGGGGTCGAGCTTGCGGAGGCGGACCTTGTAGCCCCGGGCTTGCAACAGCGCACCGAGTGCCGCTGAAGCCAGACCCTTGCCGAGCGAAGAAACCACGCCGCCGGTGATGAATATGTACCGCGCCATGGGACTTAACCTCTAATCCCTCGAATTCGATTCGCCAAAGCGATTCGTATTCCGCCCCAAAAGATTCTGCGGGCCTGTGGGTGAGCCAAAACTAAGAGTGGTGACAGTGCCTTGATGGGGATTGTTGATGCAGGACGGTAGCTATCGCCCTGCATGGCCCCCCTGCTTTATTGCGAACGCGGCACCTGCGGACCGGTCGGAGCCGGCGCCTGCTGCTGCTCGTCGGCCTTCTTGAGCGAATCCAGGATGCCGCCCGAGGTCGGCGGCGCGATTGGCGAGCCGCCGGCCGGTTGGCCCTGCGACGCCGGCGTGCCGATGATCGACGACGGCGCGCGGCTGTAGCCGGCGTGCCAGGACAGGAACATGCTCGTGAGGAAGAAGCCCGCGGCGAGGATCGCGGTGGTCCGCGTCAACAGGTTCGCGGTGCCCCGGCTCGACATGAAGCCCGCGCCGCCCCCCATGCCGAGGCCGCCGCCTTCCGACTTCTGGAGCAGGACGGCGCCGATCATGACGGCGACGATCATGAGGTGAATGACGATGACAACGGTCTGCATAGTGCCCTTCCGTCACAAGCGGGCGGCGCCTGACGGCGGCCGATCGCGCTTCGCGGGTTTTCCTGAAGTTGCGCGGTGTTACACGATCGGAGGGGGCATTGCCACCCCCGATCGGCTCCGAACCAACGGTTTGAATGAGTTAGGGGCAGCCCTTGGCAATCGCAAGGAAATCGGCCGCCTTCAGGCTGGCGCCGCCGACCAGTGCCCCGTTGACGTTCTTCACGGCCATCAATTCGGCCGCGTTCGAGGGCTTGACCGAGCCGCCGTAGAGAATGCGCATCCGGCTACCCTCGGCCTTGAACTTGGCGGTCAGGAGTTCCCGGATAAACCCATGAATCTGCTCGACATCCTGGGACGTGGGGGTGAGGCCGGTGCCGATCGCCCAGACCGGCTCATAGGCTACGATGAGATTCGCGGCGGTCGAGCCATCGGGAAGCGAGCCAGCGAGCTGCCCGCGCAGAATGTCCAGGGTCTGGCCGGCGTCGCGCTGGCCCTGCGTCTCGCCGATGCAGACGATCGCGGTCGCGCCGGCGCGCCAGGCCGCTTCCGCCTTCTGGCGGATCAGGCCATCGCCCTCGCCATGGTCGGCGCGGCGCTCGGAATGGCCGACAATGATGGCGCCGGCCCCGGCATCCACCAGCATTTCGGCAGAGACATCGCCGGTATGGGCTCCGGAGGCCTTGGGATGGCAATCCTGGGCCCCGACCGCGACCGTCTTACCACGCGCCTTCTCGGCAAAGGCTGCGATCAGGGTGACCGGCGGGCAGACCAGCAGATCGGCTTTTGCGGCCACATCTGCCGCGCCGGTGAGCATGGCGTCGAACTCGGCAGCCTGGGCCTTCAGGCCGTTCATTTTCCAATTGCCGGCGATCAGGGGGCGGATGGCGTCGGTCATGTCAACTTCCAGCAAAATGAGGTTTGCGCATGCGCTAGCAGAGCTGCCGCGGCAGTTCCAGAGACCAGAGGCCTTTAACCGCAGTCTCCAGCGGTCACTGGGCCTGAGGTTGCGGGGGGAAAGCCGCCACTTTATGATGATTGATCAATTTGGTGACGCGCTTTTGCGGAATCTGCATTAAGACGCGCTCCCGTTCCCCTCCTGCTCAGACAAGTTGGACCAAATGCTTCGAGGAATGCGCAAGGCCTCATCAAACTGGCTCGGCAAGACCATTATGGCCGTGGTGATGGGCGTGTTGATCATCAGTTTCGGCATTTGGGGCATCGCCGATATCTTCAAGGGCTTCGGGCAGTCCACGGTGGCCAAGATCGGCCGCACCGAGATTTCGCTGAACGAGTTCCGCCAGATCTATACCGACCGCCTGCAGCAGATCAGCCGCCAGTTCGGCCGTCCGCTGACGCCGGACCAGGCCCGCGCCTTCGGCCTCGACCGCCAGGTGCTGCAGCAGACCATCGCGGAAGCGGCCCTCGACGAGGAGGCGCGCCGGCTCGGGCTTGGTCAGTCCGATGACCAGATCCGCCAAGTCATCATGAACGACCCCAACTTCAAGGGCGTCGGCGGCAATTTCGATGCGAACCGCTTCCAGGCCATGATCCGCAATTTCGGCTATACCGAGCAGCGCTACGTCGCCGAGCAGCGCAAGGTGTCGCTGCGCCGGCAGATCACCGGCACGATCGGGGCCGGCCTCGAGCCGCCGAAGGCCATGATCGACGCGCTGACGCGCTTCCAGAACGAGCAGCGCGCCATTGAATTCGTCAGGCTCGACGCTGCCCAGGCAGGCCAGATCGACGCGCCTTCGCCCGAGGCGCTCGCGGCCTATTTCGAGGATCACAAGGTCCAGTTCCGCGCGCCCGAATATCGCAAGATCTCCTTCGTGGTGGTCTCGCCGGAGGAAATCGGAAAATGGAGCGAAGTCTCGGACGAGGACGCCAAGAAGGTGTTCGAGCAGCGCAAGGACCGGCTCGGCACGCCGGAGAAGCGCCAGATCCAGCAGATCGTCTTCCCCAACGCAGCTGAAGCGCAGGCCGCCCGGGAGCGCCTTGTGGGCGGCATGTCGTTCGAGGACCTCGGCAAGGAGCGCGGACTGAGCGCCTCCGACGTCGATCTTGGCCTCGTCACCAAATCCTCGCTGGATGCTGTGGTCGGCGAAGCCGCCTTCGCGCTTCCCGCCGGCGAGATCAGCCAGCCGATCCAGGGCGCGCTCGGCACGTCCATCGTCAAGGTCGACAAGATCGAGCCGGGTGCCGAGGCCGACTATGCGAAGCTTGCCGGCGACATCAAGCGCGAGATCGCGACCGAGCGCGCGCGCGTCAAGGTCAACGATCTCCGCGACAAGATGGAAGACGAGCGTGGCGGCGGCGCCAGCGTGATCGACGCAGCGCAGAAGCTCGGCCTCACCGCCGTAACCATCGATGCCGTCGACCGCTCCGGCCGCGCCCCGGACGGCCAGCAGGTCGCCAACATCCCGCAGGGCCTCGACGTGGTGTCGCAGGCCTTCAACACCGATGTCGGCGTCGACAACGACTCGATCTCGTTCAAGGGCGGCTATGTCTGGTACGACGTGCTCGCCATCACGCCCTCCCGCGACCGCAATCTCGACGAGGTCCGCGACCAGGTCGAGGCGCGCTGGCGCCAGGACCAGATCGCGACCAAGCTCAAGGCCAAGGCGACCGAGATGGTGCAGAAGCTCGAAGCGGGCGGCAAGCTCGCCGATGAAGCCTCCGCCATCGGCGCCAAGGTCGAGACCGCGACCGGCTTCAAGCGCGACGATACGCCCGCCAGCGTGCCTGCAGCGGTCGTCGCCGCCGCCTTCCGCGCCGCCAAGGATGGCGTCGGACAGACGCCGGTGACCGGGGGCACCGAGGTCATCGTCTTCCGCGTCACCGACATCGTCGATCCCGCGGTCGACGTTGCCTCCGACGCGGTCAAGAAGCTGAAGGAGAGCCTCGACCGCGCCCAGACCGAGGAGCAGGTCGCCTCCTACGTCAACAAGCTTGAAACCGACATCGGGACCACCATTAATCAGGCCGCCTTCGCGCAGGTGACCGGCGCGAACCAGCAGTAAGTTGAAAGCACGCGATGGACGACCTGAAATCGATCATTGGAAAAGTGGCGACCGGCGCCAGCCTGTCGCGTGACGAGGCCGCCTCCGCCTTCGACGCCATGATGAGTGGCGAGGCCACGCCCTCGCAAATGGGCGGCCTGTTGATGGCGCTCAGGGTGCGCGGCGAAACCGTGGACGAGATCACCGGCGCGGTGTCGGCGATGCGCTCCAAGATGCTGACCGTGACGGCACCGCCTGATGCCGTCGACATCGTCGGCACCGGCGGCGACGGCTCCGGCTCGGTCAACGTCTCGACCTGCGCCTCCTTCATCGTGTCAGGGGCCGGCGTGCCCGTGGCCAAGCACGGCAACCGCGCCCTGTCGTCGCGCTCGGGCGCCGCCGACGTGCTGGCTTCGCTCGGCGTCAAGATCGACCTCAGGCCCGATCAGGTCGGCCGCTGCGTGCGCGAATGCGGCATCGGCTTCATGTTCGCTCCCGCCCACCATCCCGCCATGAAGAACGTCGGCCCGACCCGGGTCGAGCTTGCGACGCGCACGATCTTCAATCTGCTCGGCCCTCTCTCCAATCCGGCCGGCGTGAAGCGGCAGATGGTCGGCGTATTCTCCCGGCAATGGGTGCAGCCGCTGGCGCAGGTGCTGAAGAACCTCGGCTCCGAATCCGCCTGGGTGGTGCACGGCTCCGATGGTCTCGACGAGATCACCCTCACCGGCCCGACTTTCGTGTCCACGCTGCACAATGGCGAGATCCGGAATTTCGAAGTGACGCCGGAAGATGCCGGCCTGCCGCGTTGCGACGCGGGCGCGCTGAGGGGCGGTGACGCCGATGCCAATGCGATCGCACTGCAAAGCGTGCTCGACGGCAAGCCGAGTGCCTACCGCGATGTCGCCCTGATGAACGCCGCGGCCGCGTTGATCGTCGCCGGCCGCGCCAAGGACCTCAAGGAAGGCGTCGCGATCGGCATGAAGTCGATCGACAGCGGCGCGGCCAACGCGAAGCTGAAGCACCTGATCGCGATCTCGAACGGCTGAGCCTGACATGTCGGACATCCTGACCAAGATCGAAGCCTACAAGCGCGAGGAGATCGCAGCCGCCAAGCGCGCGCAGCCGCTCGCGGCGGTCGAGGCGCAGGCCAAGGCGCAAGGGGCCCCGCGCGGCTTCGTGCGCGCGATCAAGGCCAAGCACGTCCATGGCGACTACGCGCTGATCGCGGAGGTGAAGAAGGCTTCCCCGTCCAAGGGCCTGATCCGCGCGGATTTCGATCCGCCGGCCCTCGGGAAAGCCTATGAGGCAGGCGGCGCGGCTTGTTTGTCGGTGCTGACGGACACGCCCTCGTTCCAGGGCCATCTCGACTTCATGGTGGCGGCGCGCGCGGCAACATCGCTGCCGGTGCTGCGCAAGGATTTCATGTTCGACACCTACCAGGTGGTCGAGGCCCGCGCGCACGGCGCCGATTGCATCCTGATCATCATGGCGGCACTCGATGATGCCACCGCCCGGGATCTCGAAGACGCCGCGATGGCCTACGGCATGGACGTGCTGATCGAGATCCACGACCGCGCCGAGCTCGACCGGGCGCTGAAACTTCGTTCGCCGATGATCGGCGTCAACAACCGCAATCTCCGCACTTTCGAAACCACGCTCGCGACCAGCGAGGCCCTGGCGCCGCTGATTCCTGCGGACCGGCTGATGGTCGGCGAAAGCGGCATCTTCACGCCGGCTGATCTCGCCCGGCTCGAGCGCGTGGGCATGTCGACCTTCCTGGTCGGCGAGAGCCTGATGCGGCAGGCCGACGTGACCGCGGCCACGCGCACGCTGCTCGCGCGCGAAGGCGCAACGCGCGCCACGGGTACGCGCTGACATGGCGCGCAAAAATATGGCGCGCAAGCCGTCCAAGAAGGCCGTCCCCGCCCTTACCCATATCGGCGCCTCCGGCGAGGCCCGCATGGTCGACGTGTCGGACAAGCCGGCGACCGAGCGGCTCGCGGTCGCGGAAGGCCGCGTCATCATGACCAAGGCGACGCTCGATCTCATCGTGTCAGGCAACGCCAAGAAGGGCGACGTGCTGGGCACCGCCCGCATCGCCGGCATCATGGCCGCCAAACGCACCTCGGAGCTGATCCCGCTCTGCCATCCGCTGGCGCTGTCAAAGGTCATCGTCGACATCGAGCCCGACGCAAAGCTGCCGGGCTGTGTGGTACGCGCCAGCGTCAAAGTGACGGGACCGACCGGCGTCGAGATGGAGGCCCTCACCGCGGTGTCCGTCGCCTGCCTCACCATCTACGACATGATCAAGGCGGTCGAGCGCGGCGTGCGTATCGAAGGCATTCACCTCGTCGAGAAGCTCGGCGGCAAATCCGGCCACTACCGCGCCTGATCGCGCGGTCCGGTCTATTTCGCCTCGCGCTGCCGCTCGCGATAGGCGCGCGTCTTCATTCGGTTGCCGCACAGCGTCGACATGCACCAGCGCCGCGTCGACGGTTTCGACCGGTCGAAGAACACCCGGCGGCATTCCTCCGACGCGCACATCTTCAGCCGGTCCAGCGTTCCCACGAGCGCTGCATCATGAAGCTCGATCGCGATGGCCGACAGGCCGGCGAGCGCATCCTCGCGCGCAGCCGACAGCGTTGCGCCACGGCCTGCGCGCGCCTCCACCCGCAACGGAAACGGCGCGAGCGCGTCATTGAGCGCGCCGAGAACGCTTTTGTTCCGGAGCCGCTCGCTCGGCTCACATTGCAGATAGGCACGCAAAGCGCCCCGCAGCTTTAGCGCAAGCTCGAACATCGCGGGCGTGACGCGACCGCCCTCGACGCCGAGGCCGCGTTCCCGCATCCAGTCCGCCAGCTCCTTCGGCCCGCCAAGCTCATCGCTCTCCGGATGTTCAACGCCGAAATGCGTGAAGTGACGAACATCGAGCGTGTTGGCGAAGTCGTAGAGGTTCGCGAGCTCGTCTGGAACCTGGAATTTGCGTGACTCTTTCGACATCGGAACACCCGGAAATAGACACCAGTAAAACAGATTTACCGGTTGACGGCAAGCGACACCAGTATAATGATTATGATGGTGCTTACAGAGTCGCTTGGGGATCGTGTCCCTCTGCGATCTCATCACTGGAGAACCGCGCCGTGACCGACGCCCTGCACTATCTTGAACTCACTGCGCTCGCCGCGCGGCTCGAGGCGCGCGAAATCTCTGCGCTGGAGGTGACGCGCGCGCAACTCGACCGCATCGACGCCATCGACCGCGACCTCGGTAGTTACGTCCACGTGATGGCGGAAACGGCCGTCACGGAAGCGAAAGCCGCGGACGCCGAGATCGCCCAGGGCCGGTATCGAGGCCCGCTGCATGGCGTGCCGATTGCTCTCAAGGATCTGCTCTGGACCAAGGGCATTCCGACGGCAGCGGGCACCACGCTTCATCGCGACTTCCGTCCCGATGAGGACGCAACCGTCGTGCGCCGGCTGAAGGACGCCGGCGCCGTGATCCTCGGCAAGGTGCAACTCACCGAAGGCGCCTATGCCGACCACCATCCGCGGGTGAAGCCGCCGAAGAATCCCTGGAATGCGAGTTACTGGCCGGGTATCTCGTCGAGCGGCTCCGCGGTCGCCACAGCCGCCGGGCTTTGCTACGGCTCGCTCGGCTCCGATACCGGCGGCTCGATCCGCTGGCCCTGCGCCGCCAACGGCTTGACCGGACTGAAGCCGAGCTGGGGCCGCGTCAGCCGCCACGGAGCGTTCGAGCTCGCCGCAACGCTCGACCATATCGGACCGATCGGCCGCAGCGCGGCCGACGCCGGCGCGCTGCTCGGCGCCATCGCCGGACAGGACCCGAACGACCCGACGTCGCTGTTCGATCCGGTGCCCGACTATCTGGCTGCGGCTGCACGGGACATGCGGGGATTGCGGATCGGCGTCGATGCCGCCTGGAACAGCGACGACGTCGACATCACGACACAGCATGTGTTGGCGGACGCCATCGATGCTTTCCGCACGCTTGGCGCCGACATCGTCGATGTCCGATTTCCCGACGTCGTGCAGGCGATCGCCGATTGGACGCCGAATTGTGCGGTGGAAGCCGCGGTCGCGCACGAGGCGACCTATCCTGCCCACCGGGACGAGTATGGTCCGATCCTCGCCTCCGTAATCGAGGCGGGGCGCGCGCTCTCCGCCCTCGACTATCAGAAGATCCTGCTGCGCCGGCTGGCGTTTCGCGGCCGGGTGACCGCGCTGTTCGAGACCATCGACCTCCTGCTGACCCCGGTGCAGCCATTCCCGCCACTGACGCTCGCCATGATTCAGACACTCGGCGAGCAGCCGGACCTGATCGCAAAGCTGCAGCGCTACACCTGCCCGTTCGACATGACCGGCCATCCCACGATCACGCTGCCAGGTGGTGCGTCGGCGGACGGACTGCCCATCGCGTTCCAGTTGGTCGCCGCCCGTCTCGACGAAGCCACGCTCGTGCGTGCCGGCGCCGCGTTCCAGCGGGCGACGTCCTGGCACCGCCGCCGTCCTTCCCTCATTTCGCGGAGGCCGCAATGACCATTCAATCCACGATCGCCCGGCAAGGCATTTTCCATGGCTGGTTCGTCGTCGCGGCAGCCTTTGCCGTCACGTTCGTCGGCTTCGGCTCCGCCTACACGTTCAGCGCGTTTCTGGAGCCGCTCCAGCGCGACTTCGGCGCCTCGCGCGGTTCGATCTCGCTGGTGTTTTCGATTGCGGGCTTTCTGTATTTCGCGCTCGGACTCGTCAGCGGCCCCCTCGCCGACCGGCTCGGTTCGCGTTCGCTGGCCGTCGCCGGCATGATCCTGGTCGCGGTCGGACTTGCGGCCGCGAGCGCTGCACGCTCCCTGGTCGAGGTCTATCTCGCCTATGGGCTCGGCATCGGCCTCGGCGTCGGTTGCGCCTATGTTCCGGCCATCGGCGCGGTACAACGCTGGTTTGTGAGGCGCCGCGGCTTTGCCTCCGGGCTCGCGGTGAGCGGCATCGGGATCGGCACGCTTGCGATGCCGCCGCTCGCCTCATTGCTGATCGCATCGATGGGTTGGCGCGGCGCCTATATGGTGCTGGGCGCGATCGTGCTGGTGCTGGGTGGCGGGATGTCCCTGCTCATAGAGAACGATCCGAAGGACCGTGGCCTCGGACCCGATGGCGATCCGCCCCGCGATGCCGCGGCTGCAAACAACGCCGGCGGCGCATCGGTGCGCGAGGCCGTCCGGTCGACGCGATTCGCCGGCCTCTATGTGTCGTGCCTGGTTTGCTCGTTCGGCGCCTTCATCCCGTTCGTCCATCTCGTGCCTTACGCACGCGACCACGGGGTCGCGGCGTCCTCCGCGGTGCTGCTGCTCGGCGTGATCGGCGCCGGCAGCACCGCGGGCCGCTTCTTTCTCGGCGCGCTGGCCGACCGGATGGGCCGGGACCGCTCGCTGATCATGGTCCTGATCGGAATGGCGTTCGCGATGGTGATCTGGGCGATTGCCGCTGACGTCTGGACCCTCGCCGCTTTTGCCTTCGTCTATGGCGCGTTCTACGGCGGATGGGTCGCGGTGCTGCCCTCTGTGGTCATGGACTATTTCGGCGGACGCAACGTCAGTGGAATCATCGGCATCCTCTACACCAGCGTGGCGTTCGGCACGCTTGTCGGTCCGAGTGCGGCCGGTTTCGCCTACGACGTCAACCACAGCTACGTGTTGCCGATCCTGGTCAGCGCCGCCGCCAACGTCATCGCGGCGCTGGTCGTGGCGGCGATACTGGCGCGCAATGGCCCTCCGCGGATCAGCGCAATGAAGCGCTGATGGCGGTGAACTTGGCGTTGAGCTTGGTGCCCAGGCCATTCACGACGGTGATGATCGCAAGCGCGATGCCGGCGGCGATCAGCCCGTATTCGATCGCGGTCGCACCACGCTCGTCGGCAATGAAGCTCTTCACAATGTTCGTCATGATCGCGTCCCTCTCTGTTGTCGGTGGCTGACGAATTCGCAAATCACGTGCCAATACGCTTTCGAGCCCTGCCAACACGTTAGATGGTTAAGCCCTGGTTGATCGCGGCGCGGCCGGCAGGAACTGACCGGCATTGCGGATGCGGGCGGCAATTCCTGCCCGGTCCTCGCGCCCAGCGCATCGATTGCTTTTATGCGCGGCCGTTCACATCGCATTAACCGAGCTTCCTAACTTCGCCTCCATACCGTTCCCGTAAACCCACGGATGCTTTCGGGGCCAAGAATTGACCCCGACGTGTGCACGGCAATGACCCAGCATGATGACGAGATTCGGCAGTCGCCTCTTTGACCAGGCCTTCGTGCGAAGCGGACCGATCCGCTGGCTGGTGGTGGGCGGCACGCTGCTGATCGCGGCCATCGCCGTAGGCTCCGTCCTGATGGCGCAGAATTTCCGCGAACGGGCGCTGCGCAACGCGGGCCGCGAGCTGGAAAATACCGTGCTGCTGCTCGCCCATCATTTCGATCAGCAATTGCAGGATTTTGCGGTCATCCAGCGAGACTTCGTCGATCACGCGCGTACGATCGGCATTGCCAGCGTTGCAGACTTCCGCACGCGCCTCTCTGGTCAGGGCGTCCACCAGATGCTGCGCTCGAAGATCGATGCACTGCCCTATATCGGCGGCGTCAACATCATTGATGCCGACGGCAATCTGATCAATTCGTCGACGGCGTGGCCGGTCCCAAAGGTCAACATGGCCGACCGCGCCTATTTTCGCACTTTCAAGTACGACCCCAATTCGCCTGAAGTCCTGATCGAGCCGCTGCACAGCCGCATCTCGGGTGCCTGGACCGTCCTGATCGTGCGCAAGATCGTCGGGCCCAACGGCGAGTTCCTGGGTGTCGTCGGACGCGGCATCGAGCCCGCCAACTTCGAGAAGTTCTTCGCCACCGTCGCGCTCGGCGAAAGCGCGACGATCTCGATGCTGCATCGGGACGGCACGCTGCTCGCCCGTTATCCGCACTCGGGCGAATTGATGGGACGAAACTTCAAGACCGGTTCGTTCGAACAACAGAGGGTTTTCGGGCTTGACCACTTCGCCGGCCGTTTCACCAGCCCGATCGACGGCGAAGACCGGCTGATTTCCTCGCGCGCACTGCCCCATTTCCCGATCCTGATGATGGCGACCACGACGCGTGCGGCGGCCCTGAGCGACTGGCGCGAGCAGATCGGCATGCTGATCTCGGTCGCCGCCGCCTCCGCGCTCGCCATCGCAGGCGTGCTGATCGCGGTCGTGCGCAAGCTGCTGGAGCAACACCGCGCCTCGCGCCAGCGGCTGACGCTGGAGAAGCAGCGGCTCGACCGCGCCGTCAACAACATGACGCAGGGTCTCTTGCTGTTCGACGCCGAGCGGCGGCTGGTGGTCTGCAACCAGCGCTACATCGAAATGTACGGATTGTCGGCCGAGATCGTGAAGCCCGGCTGCAGTTTCCACGACATCATCGCCCATCGCAAGGCAACCGGCTCGTTCACGGGCGACGTCGACCGCTATGTCGCGCGCGTGCTGAAGGGCATCCACGCACGCAACTCCATGGTGGTCGACACCTCCGATGGCCGCTCGATCCACATCCTCAACGAGCCGCTGGCGGACGGCGGCTGGGTGGCGACCCATGAGGACATCACCGAGCGCCGCCGCATCGAGGAACGCATCACCCACCTCGCCCATTACGACGCGCTGACCGATCTGCCCAACCGCACAATGTTCCACGAGCATCTGCGCGAGGAGCTCGCCGCCGTCGGCAACGGCGAAGAGATCGCGGTGCATTACATCGACATCGACGAATTCAAGGGCGTCAACGACGCGCTCGGCCACCTCGTCGGCGACGATCTGTTGAAATCGGTTGCCACGAGCCTGCGTCGCTGTGCGGGCCCGGCGGATTTCGTCGCGCGGCTCGGCGGCGATGAATTCGCCATCGTCCAGAGCGCAGTGACGTCGCGTGATCAGGTCGATGAGCTGGTCGCACGCGTGTTCGCGGCCATCCGCGCGCCGTTCGACTGCATGGGGCATCATCTCACCACCGACGCCAGCATCGGCATCGCACTCGCGCCGGAGCACGGCACGGCGCTCGACCAGATCCTCAAGAACGCGGACATGGCGATGTACGCCGCCAAGTCGGCCGGACGCCGTACCTATCGCTTCTTCGAGCCGGAGATGGATGCCAAGGTGCGCGAGCGCCGCCTGCTCGAGAGCGACCTTCGCCATGCCATCGCCGAAGGGGGTCTCGAAGTCTACTACCAGCCCTGCCTCAGCCTGAAGGATGATCGCATCACCGGCTGCGAGGCCCTGGTGCGCTGGCGCCATCCCGAGCGCGGCATGGTTTCGCCGGCGGAGTTCATCCCGATCGCCGAAGACACAGGCCTGATCAACGAGATCGGCGAATGGGTGCTGGCGACCGCCTGCCGGGACGCTGCGAACTGGCCCGACGACATCCGCCTCGCGGTCAACGTCTCTCCGGTGCAATTCAAGAGCGGCACGCTGGCGCTGAAGATCATGGCGGCGCTCGCTGCTTCGAACCTGCCGGCAAGCCGTCTGGAACTCGAGATCACCGAGGCGGTGCTGATCCGCGACGACGATGCCGCGCTCACGATCCTGCACCAGCTCCGTGCCATCGGCGTGCGCATCGCGCTCGACGATTTCGGCACCGGCTACTCCTCGCTGAGCTATCTGCACCGCTTCCCGTTCGACAAGATCAAGATCGACCGCTGCTTCGTCGACGACATCGCCGGTCCCGACGGCTCCGCCAGCATCGTCCAGGCCGTCGTCAACCTGGCGGCGGCGCGCCGCATGACCACCACGGCCGAGGGCGTCGAGACCGAGGAGCAGCAGCGCCTGCTGCGTGCGCTCGGTTGCTCGGAAATGCAGGGCTATCTGTTCAGCGCCGCCAAGCCCGCCGACAAGGTGCTGGAGCTGTTCGCGCTGCATCGCAGCCGGCTCGCCCAGCGCGAAGGCAACGGCGGCCGCCGCCGCGAGGCGGGTTAAAATTCGTCCGTCCCGTCAGGCTTGACGATCACGACCGGCCAAAGTATTCCCCGACATGCAGCTGCCGAGACGGCGCTGCCGTAGGCGTTACCGTCATCCAACGCGTCCTTTGTCGAGAGGATCCCAGCAGGGAGTTCTCGATTCACGAGACGCCACGGTCATGCCATCACTTTTCCTGTCAGCGGATGCTCACCCGTTCAAGACGCTTAGGCAGGCGCGCAAGCGCCGTGCTGCCGGCCGTCTTGCCGGATCGCTCGCCATGAGGATTCGCGAGGTTGCCGTGGCCTTTCCCAACCGAAAGGCGACCCCATGAAGATGACTGGCAATACGATCCTCGTCACCGGCGGCACCAGCGGCATCGGCCGCGCGCTGGCCGAGGCTTTTCACGATCGCGGCAATCGCGTCATCGTCACCGGCCGGCGGCCGGCCCTGCTCGAGCAAATCGCGGCCGAGCGGCCTGGCGTGATCGGCCTGCCGCTCGACCTTGACGATCCCGCGTCGCTGTCGCGCTTGTCGGCCGATATTCAGGCAGGCTTTCCCGGGCTCAACGTTCTGATCGCCAATGCCGGCATCTCGCGGCCGGAGGACCTGGCGGCGGAAGGCTGGGATGCCTCGGATGCGGAAGCCATCGTCGAGACCAACATTCTCGGCGTGCTGCGCGCTACGGCGGCGTTCCTGCCGATCCTGAAGAGGCAACCGGACGCGACGATCATCGCGACCAGCTCGAACCTCGCTTTCGTGCCGCGTGCCGATTTCCCGACCTACTGCGCCAGCAAGGCGTTCCTGCACTCCTGGCTGCAGTCGCTGCGGCACCAGCTCCGCAGGATTCCCGTCGAGGTGCTGGAGCTCGCGCCGCCTTATGTGCAGACCGGGCTGACCGGCGCGCAGCAGGCCTGCGACGCGCGCGCCATGCCGCTGGCCGCTTACATCGCGGAGGTCATGCAATTGCTGGAGCTCCGGCTTCACCCCCGCGACGAGGTGCTGGTGGAGCGTGACCGCGCCCGCCGCTGGGCCGAGCGCGATGGCCGCTACGAGGCGACCTTTGCGGCCATGAATCTAAGCTGAGGCGACGTTCCAGACGAATTCGGCCGGACGCGGCTATCCGCTTCCGGGCGATCCGTAGACTGGGAGTCGCAGAATTTAGTTCGGCACCGCGCCTTTCGAGGCAGGCTTGGCCGCAACCGCGTTCGCGGTGACGCCGTGCAGGAAGTCGTAAGCCGCATGCAAGGCCTTGTCGTCTTCCTCCTTGGGCGGCACGTAGGACTGTGACCCCGTCTGCTCGCCACCCTCGCCCGCCGACAGATGCCCGCGCATCTGGGACTCCGCCATGGTGTCCATGCGGCCCTTCAGCTCCGGCGGCACGTCCTGCAGGATCTCGATGTCGGGCGCGATGCCCTGGGCCTGGATCGAGCGGCCCGACGGCGTGTAGTAGCGCGCAGTGGTCAGCGCCAGTGCGCCATTGCCGGCGCCGAGCGGAATGATCGTCTGCACCGAACCCTTGCCGAACGAGCGCGTGCCGATGATCGTCGCGCGCTTGTGGTCGTGCAACGCGCCGGCGACGATCTCCGAGGCCGAGGCCGAGCCGCCATTGACGAGCACCACCAGCGGCTTGCCCTTGGTGAGATCGCCGCCATGCGCGGTGAAGCGCTGGGTCTCCTCCGGGTTGCGGCCGCGGGTCGAAACGACCTCGCCGCGCTGCAGGAAGGCGCTCGACACCGACACGGCCTGGTCGAGCAGACCGCCCGGATTGTTGCGCAGGTCCACCACGTAACCGACGAGCTTCTCCTGCGCGACGTCCTTGGTGATCGAGGCGATCGCCTTCTTCAGGCCGTCGGTGGTCTGCTCGTTGAACGAGGTGATGCGGACATAGCCGATGTCGCCGTTCTCGACATGGAAGCGCACCGGGCGCACATGAATGATCTCGCGCTTGATCGCGACGTCGAGCGGCGCGTCGGCGCCCTTGCGCACGATGGTGAGCTTGGTCTGGGTATCGACCGGGCCCTTCATCTTGTTGACCGCCTGCTCGAGCGTCATGCCCTGCACGGCCTCGCCGTCGATCTTGCTGATGAGGTCGCCGGACATCAGGCCGGCCTTCGAGGCGGGCGTATCGTCGATCGGCGAGACGACCTTGACGAGGCCGTCCTCCATCGTGACCTCGATGCCGAGGCCGCCGAACTCACCGGAGGTGGTCTCCTGCATCTCGGTCCAGGCCTTCGCGTTCATGTAGCGCGAATGCGGATCGAGCGAGGTCACCATGCCGGTGATCGCGCCTTCAACCAGCTTGGCATTGTCGGGCTTCTCGACATAGCTCGCCTTCACGCGCTCGAACACTTCGCCGAACAGGTTGAGCTGGGAATAGGCATCATTCGCGTTTGCTGCCGCCCGCGCCGCCCATACGCCGCCGTGCGGGCTGGCTACCAGAAGGGTGAGACACGCTCCGGTGAGCGTGCCCAGAGGGAACAGCAGGGATTTCCGCATGGATGGGCTGGCCTTTTCGCTGGGCGGTTCGCTTTAAGCTTGTCTCTCGAGACTTGTCTTTCGGGACTTGTCTTTCAAGACTTGGGAGGCGCCATGCAATTGGCGATCCAGTCTGCTTCTCACAATACCATTCTGGTTTCTTCAAGGCCGGGATGCCACGCCGACGGGTGCACCGCAGAAATCGCTTCGCCCGGACCTAAACTTTTGGCAACGTTGCAGGACTGGCCAGCCCGCAAGGGGAATCATCGGCCGGTCCACGCCCTGCTGCTATGCGATTTTAGGATAGTTTTGGAGGCCTGGACGGGTTAGGCGATGACATAAGGCTTCAAATTCTCGGGAGGATAACAATGAACGAAGCACCCCGCATCCGGCCGGAACGGAACGTCGAGCTCGGCGCCAGCAACGAGCCGTTCCAGAATCTGCACGAATTCATCCGGAAAGCGCGGGCCAACCTCAACCAGAACGCCTGGGACTACATCGTCGGCGCCGCCGAGACCGAAACCACGATGCGCCGCAACCGCATGGCGCTGGACGAGATCGCCTTCCGCCCGCGCGTGCTGCGCGACGTCCGCAAGGTCGACGGCGCGGTTCAGCAATTTGGCCGCAAGATGCGCCTTCCGGTGGTGCTGGCGCCCGTCGGCGCGCTCGAAATCTTCGATCCGGACGGCGCGGCGAGCGTCGCGCGCGGTGCCGGCACCTTCGGTGCGGCGCACATGCTGAGCTCGGTGTCCGAGCCGGGCCTGGAGAAGACCGCCGAGATGGCGCCCGATGCGCTCCGGCTCTACCAGCTCTATGTCCGCGGCGACGATTCCTTCGTCGCGGATGTCGTCAGCCGAAGCGAGAAGAACGGCTATGCCGCCTTCTGCCTGACCGTCGACACCGCCCATTACAGCCGTCGCGAACGTGACATCGCCAAGCGCTACGTTCGCGAGAGTCGCCTGCGCGCCACCGGCGGCGATTTCCAGAAGGGCCTGGAGTGGCGGACCGTGAAGATGATCAAGGACAAGTTCAAGATCCCGCTGATCCTGAAGGGCATCGCCACCGCCGAGGACGCGCTGATCGCGGTCGATCACGGCGTCGAATGGATCTACGTCTCCAATCACGGCGGCCGCCAGCTCGACCATGGCCGCGGTGCCATGCATGTGCTGCCCGAAATCGTCGAGGCCGTGAAGGGCCGCGCCAAGATCATGGTCGACGGCGGCATCTGTCGCGGCACCGACATCGTCAAGGCGATCGCGGCAGGGGCAGATCTCGTCGGCATCGGCCGGCTGCAATGCTGGGCGCTGGCGGCGGCCGGCGAAGCCGGCATCACGCGGATGCTGGAGCTGCTCGAAGACGAGGTGCTGCGCTGCCTCGGCCTGCTCGGCGCCACGTCGTTTGCCGAGGTCGACAAATCCTGCCTGCATCCGGCGACCGCCACCAACGCGCCGAGCGTGTTCAGCGCGTTTCCGCTGTTCGACCACGAACCTTATCGGTACTGAGTAAGAGGATTGCAGGTGACATCGCTCTCTCCCGGCAGCGCGGATGCGCTTCTGTTCGATCTCGGGCGCGTGGTGCTCGACATCGACTTTTCCAAGGCGATCGCTTGCTGGGCGGGACATGCCGGCTGCCAGCCCGAAAGCATCGTCGCGCGCTATGTGCGCGACGAGGCCTACCGGCTGCACGAGATGGGCAAGATCAGCGACGAGGATTATTTCGCCTCGCTACGCGCTTCGCTGGGGATCGGCATTTCGGATGCCCAGTTCCTGGAGGGCTGGAACGCGATCTTCGCCGGCGAGATGCCTGATATCGCCGAGTTGTTGCCGCGGGCGGCGAAACAGATGCCGCTCTACGCCTTCTCCAACACCAACCGGCCGCATGTCGATTATTTCTCGAAGGAATATGCCGATCTGCTCGGCCATTTCCGCGAGCTGTACCTGTCATCGAGCATCGGCCTGCGCAAACCGGATGCGGAGGCTTTCGACCATGTCGTCGCCGCGATCGGCGTTCCCGCCGAGCGCATCGTGTTCTTCGACGACCTCGCTGAGAACATCGAAGGCGCGCGAGCCCGCGGCCTGACGGCCGTGCATGTGACCTCGCCGCGCGACGTCGGGAAGGCCTTGAAAGCATTGGGCATCTGACGCCAGCCGCGAGTGCCACCCGGCCTCCCGGCAGCGACATCTTCCGGAACTAAATCTGCTGGAATTTTGGAACCTGATCACTTTGTGCATTTTTATACAGAGTTCCGGGAACGGAATACCGCCCTTCGGACTCTTGAGTCCGTTGGGACTTCTACATCGGACTGATCGACGTGCTGGGCAAAACCTATCTCACCAAGCAAGCCTCTCTCCTGCTTGAATTCGCAAGAAACACCTCGGATTCTGACCTTTCCGCCAAGCTGATCAGCAAGGCCGCCGACCTGAAATCGCAGGCCGATCCGCTCCCCGACAAGGATCAAGGGCCCAAAGCGCCCGACGTCGCATTTGAGATCAGTCCGGACGATCCGGCGGCACGGTGACCGTATCGGTGTTGGCGCTCGTGATTCTCGTCCTTCAAGGCGCGCTGTCTCGGCTTCCTGATCATGCCCTGACGAACTTGCACTCCTCCACCACGGAGATCACGCAGGATAGATCATCCCGCGCGCTGCTTTGCCTCGCGCCTGCGGTCGGCTAGAACTCTCGCCGCCCCATTGAACGATGTGCGAGCAGGAGTTTTGCCCGTGGCCCTGATGCCGGTTTCCGACGCCCTTGCCGCGGTGCTGGCAGGTGCAGAGCCGCTGCCTGAACAGATGGTTGCCCTCGACGAGGCCTATCACCGCGTGCTGGCACTTGATGTCGCGGCGCGGCGCACGCAGCCGCCGCAAGCCATGTCGGCGATGGACGGCTATGCGGTGCGCGCGGCCGACGCGGCAGCGATCGATTCCCGGCTGACGGTGATTGGCGAGGTCGCCGCCGGCCGTCCTTTCGCGAGAGCGGTCGGCACCGGCGAAGCCGTGCGGATCTTCACCGGGGGCGTCGTTCCCGACGGTGCGGACGCGGTCGTGATCCAGGAGGACACCGTCGCGGACGGCAACAGCGTCACGATCAAGGAAGCCGCGATCACCGGACGGCACATCCGCCCGGCCGGCGTCGACTTCCGTGAGGGTGACGTCCTCCTCCGCAAGGGCACGCGTCTGACCGAGCGTGACCTCGCGCTCGCTGCCGGAATGAATTACCCGCAGCTCGCCGTCTGCCGCCGTCCCAAGGTCGCGATCCTCGCCACCGGTGACGAACTGGTGATGCCGGGCTCAGCGCCCGGGCACGGCCAGATCGTCTACTCCAACGGCTACGCCCTGCACGCGCTCGCCCGCAGCGAGGGCGCCGAGACCGTCGACCTCGGCGTCGCCGCCGACACGCTGGAGGCCACCACATCAGGCATCCGCCGCGCCCGCGAGAGCGGTGCCGATATCCTGATCACGACCGGCGGCGCGTCGGTCGGCGACCACGACCTGGTCCAGCAGGCACTCAGGGACGAAGGCATCGCGATGGCGTTCTGGAAGATCGCCATGCGGCCGGGCAAGCCGATGATGCATGGCCGGCTGGGCGCCATGCGCGTGATCGGCCTGCCCGGCAATCCCGTGTCGTCCTATGTGTGCGCCTTCCTGTTCATGGTGCCGCTGATTCGCGCCTTGTCGGGCCGCTCGGTGATTCATCATCGTCGCGAACGCGCCGTGCTCGCCTGCGATCTCGGTGCCAACGACCAGCGCGAGGATTACTTGCGCGCGACCCTCGAGCTGCGCGACGACGGCACGCCGGTCGCGCTTCCCGTCAGCCATCAGGATTCCTCTCTGCTTGCGAATCTTGCTGCGGCACAGGTACTTCTCGTGCGCCCACCGTTCGCACCGAAGGCCGAGGCCGGCAGCCCCTGCGAGGTGCTGCGGCTCCCCGTCTGAGTGCACGGCCACACGCATTCCGCGAACCGCGCTTCGTTCACGGTAAATTAAGCAGTTGCGGAACATGTATCGAACATATAGTGTCCGTTCATGATTTGTTTCGAGGATGTAGCGGCTTATCGCTGAACTCATCGTCTCGGAATCGAACGACATCAACCGGGGGACTTTGGTCGAGATGTTAACGCGCAAACAATACGAGCTTCTGCGGTTCATCAGCGAGCGTTTGAAGGAAAGCGGCGTGCCGCCCTCCTTCGACGAGATGAAGGATGCGCTCGACCTGCGCTCGAAGTCGGGCATCCACCGCCTGATCACCGCGCTCGAGGAGCGCGGCTTCATTCGCCGGCTGCCCAACCGCGCCCGCGCCATCGAAGTGATCAAGCTGCCGGAGCTCCAGGCTGCCGCCGGCGCCCGGCGCGGCTTCACGCCAAGCGTCATCGAGGGCAATCTCGGCAAGATCCGCGCGAGCTCCAGCCCGCCCGTGGACGAGGGCGAGCGGCCCGTTGCGGTGCCCGTGATGGGCCGGATCGCGGCCGGCACGCCGATCGAGGCATTGCAGACCCGTAGCCACACCATCAGCGTGCCGCCCGACATGCTCGGCTCGGGCGAGCATTACGCTCTCGAGGTGCGCGGTGATTCCATGGTCGAGGCCGGTATCCTGGACGGCGACATGGCGCTGATCCAGCGCAACGAGAGCGCCGACACCGGCGACATCGTGGTGGCGCTGATCGACGACGAGGAGGCTACGCTCAAGCGCTTCCGCCGCCGCGGCGCGTCGATCGCGCTCGAGCCTGCCAATGCCGCCTATGAGGTGCGTATCCTGCCGCCGAACCGGGTGAAGATTCAGGGCAAGCTGATTGGGCTTTACCGGAAGTACTGAGTCCGGAAGGACTCAGTCCGAAAGTAGTTTTGGCGCCTGCGTGCGCCTTCGGTCGGCGTCGCCGATCTGAGATTGGAGCGGATGAATGTCCGCTCCGGCTGGATGATCATTCTGGTTCTGCACAGATTATCCGGCCCCTCCTCCACGGCCATCTTCGGCGGACCGCAGCAACATCGCGTCACGGCGTTTCGCGTTCGGAAGACCAGATCGTTTGGGCAGCGGTCGGGGCACGGGGCCGTTGCCGCGCCATCGCATTGCCATGTCCGCAACACCCAATTGCGCAGCGCCGCGATCGCGCCGGCAATGCGAAGTGTCGTGACAGGCGCCGGCGTAATGCACCGCAGCCAGCTTTGTTCCTGGCGAATTCGGGAAAGTTAAAGTGATCGCGGGGTGCGGATCCCAGCCGCAGATTTGCCTACAACCAAGCACAACGTTGGTGTTTAAACTCTGACAGAGGCCTGTGCCTCCGAGAGGCGCGGGTCGCTATCTTCACATGAGGAGCACCCGATGTGTGACTATAGCCTGCATGCCGTCGCGACGCGCCCCGCAGAAGTCGGCGAGACCATCGTCACGACAACCTTCCGCGGCACCTCGACGCGCGGCTTCGCCTCCGAAGCCGACCTCTCCGTTGCGATCTGCCTGCTGCCGGGAACGGAGCTCGCCTTCGCAGACAACGTCCGTTACGACAACCGCTGGATCTGGACGCGCACCGTCAACTCCCGCGTCGGCAAGTTCGGCAAGATCGATCCGCACATTCCCGATCGCCATCACGATGCGATCGAATTCCCTGATGGCAAATACGTGCTGGTGACTCAGCTCGTCGAAGGCCAGCGCGCAACCGTGCTGCAATTGCCCGTGACCCAACCGGTCGGCGAGCGCGAGCACAAGCCTGAGATCATCGCCGATAGCCGTTCGCCCGTCACACCGCTGCCGCTGGGCTGACCGAGGCTCAGTCCTCCGCCTGAAGATCGGCCTCCGACGGGGTCGCATCCTTGGCGCGCGGAGCCGCCGCCCTCGGCATGAGGGCTCCTTCGAAATCTCCCTCGCCGGCGGCCGCCGGCGACCAGGGACGGTTCGTGCCCCTCGCCCTCACCGCCTGAACTGCAAATCCGTCGCCACGCCGTGTCAACGCCAGCGCGCCCTGGCGAACGAGCCGCTGCCGATCCACCACCATCGCCGCGCAATCGGGCGGTGCGGGCCGTGACGTCACGACCAGTGCGGCACGGCTGCAATCGTCCGCGAGCGCATCGATGCGCGAGGCCAACGCAACCAGGCGCCCGTCGGCAAGCGGCGTGACGCAGCCGGCCTCGTCGCACGACACCCCCTCGGCCAGCGCGCTGCTGCCGGCATCGCGCGGATCGGCGTCGGCCGCCAGCCACTCCTTCAGCATGAAATTGTCCTTGCCCGTCCTGATCAGGTGCAGGCGCCCGTCCCCGCCCCGCACCGCGACGCTCGCGCCGTCCCCGGCGATCAGGATATCGGGCTGCCGCACCGACAGGCCCCACGCGATGGACGCCAGCAGCACCACGGCACCGCACCAGCGCAAGGGCGTGCGCAACAGGCCCATCACGATGATGCCGAGGCTCGCGGCGATCAGCGGCGCGATCCCGAACGCCGGGATGCGGCCGACCGCGCCCGGCAAGGCCGCCACCCAGCGCGAGACCGCGACCATCCAGTCGATGCCGAGGCCCATCAGCCACCAGAAGACGCCATCGAGCCCGAAGGGCGCGGCCAGCAATCCCAGCAGCCCCGCCGGCATCACCAGCGCCGAGACCACCGGCATCGCACCGAGATTGGCGAGCACGCCATAGGGCGTGACGCGATGGAAGTGGAAGGCGGCATAGGGCGTGGTCGCAAGCCCCGCGATCAGCGAGGCCAGGAACAGCATCGCGATCTCGCGCCCGCCCCACAGCGCGACGCGCGCGGTGGCCGAATGATCGGGTGAGGCCAGCAGGTTCGGCATGCCGATCTGCACCAGCGCCACCAGCCCGAGCGTTGCCGCAAACGACATCTGGAAGCTCGGATGCACCAGCGCCTCCGGCGCGACAGCAAGCACGATCAGCGCCGCCACCGCCAGCGTGCGGAAGGTGATGGCGCGGCGATCGACCATCACCGCGATCAGCACCACCGCCGTCATGAAGAACGACCGTTGGGTTGCGACCTCGGCGCCCGAGAGCAGCAGATAGAACGCAGCCGCGACGAATGCTGCAGCCGCCGACCATTTCTTGATGGCGAAGCCGGCCGTCAGGCCCGGGATCAACGCCAGCAGCGCGCGCACCGCGAAGAAGACGACGCCGGCGACCACCGCCATGTGATAGCCGGAGATCGAGAGAACGTGTCCAAGCCCGGAGATGAACATCGCATCGTTGACAGGGGCGGAAATCGCATCGCGCCGCCCGGTGAGTAGTGCAGTTGCGATCGCGCGGTTGTCGCCCTCGAGCGTTGCGCGGATGCGGGCGTCGATCGCATCGCGCAGGCCCTGCATGAAGGCGGCATAGCGCAGCCGCAGGCCGCCGGCATCAGGCGGGATTGCAGCCGTAATTGCGCCCATCACGAAGCCGGAGGCGCCGATGCCCTGGAAGAACATGTCGCGTGAAAAGTCGTAGCTGCCGGGGCGGACCGGCGTGAGCGGCGGCATCAGCCGCGCCTTCAATTGAACGAAGCTGCCGACCTCGGGCGCGGTGCCCTTGCGCACGGAGAGGCGGACGCGGTCGAGCTTGACGTCGCTGCGCTGCGCCTCCATCGCGGTGACACGCAGCACGAAGCGATCGGTGCGCTCGCGGATGTCGCGCGTCTCGACGAAGCCCGACAGCGACGCCGAATAGAGTGGTTTTGCGAGTACGGTGTGGGCAATGCGCGCGGTCTTCCAGGTCGCCACGGCAAAGCCCGCCGCGACCGCTGCGATCATGATCGCCGGCGCGAACAGCCGGCTCCGCCGCAACAGGGCCGCGCCGAGCAGCAGCGCGATCGCCGTCGCGGCGACAATCCACAGCACCGGCTCATGATCGGCGGCAAAATAGAGCGCGATGCCGCCGCCGAAGGCGACCGGCACCCACGGCAGCAGGCGCCCGGGGCCGGCCTCGGCCCGAGCCCATCCGCGGATTGTTTCGACGATCGCCGGCCAGATGCCGAAGCCCGCCGGAACAATGCCGCCAGCGGGCGAAGCGCGGCCGACCGGCCACGTCCCGGCAACACCTTGGGACCGTATTGGCCGGCCCGGCTCCGCCATGTCCCTGCATCCTACGCGACGCGATGGGCGCCGAGGCTACCGGAACGTGCGGCCGGGCGAATAGCGGTACAAATCAGGAACGGGCGCGGAGGTGCCCTACTTTTCCTCTTCCATGGTCACGGCCACCGATGCCTTGGCCGACAGCCGCACCTTGTTGCCTTCGACATCGGCAACGAGGCCCTTGTCGATGAAATGATGATGGCCCTTGTGGCTGCCCTCACCGCTGTCCTTCTTGGTCAGCTTGATGCGGTTGCCTTCGACCTTGTCGACCGTGCCGATATGAACGCCGTCGGCGCCGATGACTTCCATATGCTCTGCGATGTTCTGCATGGTGAGTTCCTTGTTGAACCCACCCAACGCACAGAAACGACGTTCGTTCTGGCTCTCGGGAATGACGATGCCGTGTACGATGGCCGTCAGATCAACGGCGCCTGCGACGAGGCGTGGTGATTGACGATCTTCCAGTCGCCGTCCTCGCGGATGATGACCCAGCTCATCTTGACGACGAGATCATCCCGCTCGCCGGCGAGGTCGAACGAGATTGTCGCGGCCATGTTGATCAGATCGGGGCCGGCTTGCGCTGCGTTCACATCGGAGAACACGGCGCTTGGCCTCCGCCAGCGCGGCAGGCCGTTGAAATAGTCGGCGACGCCGGCCCTGCCCCGATACAGTTTCGGGTTGGAGCCGAAGAAGAACGCGTTCCTCGAATACAGCGACGAGAGCGCGGCCGCATCGAGGCTGGCGAAGCCGGCGCACCATTTCGCGATGATGGCGGAAACGATGGCGTCGGCTTCACTGCTCATGCCTCAATCCTCATCCTTTCGCGACTTCCTTCGCGAACGTATCGCGCAGACCGATGGTGCGCGAAAACACCGGCTTGCCGGGCGTCGAGTCCTTGTCGCGCACGAAATAGCCCTGGCGCTCGAACTGCATCGGCTCGGTCGCATTGCTCTCTGCCACCGATGCCTCGATCCGCGCGTCGGGCAGGATCTCCAGCGAGTTCGGATTGAGATCGGCCGCGAAGTTCGAAGCGTCCGGGCTCGGATTGGCGAACAGCTGGTTGTAGATGCGGATCTCAGCCGGCACCGACGTTGCCGCGGGCAGCCAGTGCATCGTCGCCTTGACCTTGCGGCCGTCGGGCGCGTTGCCGCCCTTGGTCGCGGGGTCGTAGGTGCAGCGCAGCTCCACCACCTCGCCCTTGTCGTTCTTGATCAGGCCGGTGCACTTGACGAAATAGGCGTAGCGCAGCCGCACCTCGCTGCCCGGGGACAGGCGGAAGAACTTCTTGGGCGGGTTCTCCATGAAGTCGTCCTGCTCGATATAGAGCTCGCGGCCGAACGTGATTTTCCGCGTGCCGGCGCTGGGATCATCGGGGTGATTGATCGCCTCGAGCTCCTCGGTCTGCCCTTCCGGATAGTTCTCGATCACCACTTTCAGTGGCCGCAGCACGCCCATGCGCCGCTGCGACGTGCGGTTCAGCTCCTCGCGGATGCAGAATTCCAGCATGCCGACATCGACGACGCTGTTGGCCTTGGCAACGCCGATGCGCTTGACGAATTCGCGCAGCGCGGCCGGCGGCACGCCGCGGCGGCGCATGCCCGCCATGGTCGGCATGCGCGGATCGTCCCAGCCCGCGACATGGCCGTCGCGGACGAGCTGGGTCAGGACGCGCTTGGACAGCAGCGTGTAGGTCAGGTTCAGCCGGGCAAACTCGTACTGGTGCGGCTTGGACGGCACCGGCAGCTTCTCGATGAACCAGTCGTAGAGCGGCCGGTGGTCCTCGAACTCCAGCGTGCATATCGAGTGCGTGATGCCTTCGATCGCATCCGACTGGCCGTGGGCGTAATCGTAGCTCGGATAGATGTGCCACTTGGTGCCGGTGCGCGGATGGTGCGCGTGCAGGATTCGGTACAGCACGGGATCGCGCAGATTGATGTTGCCCGCGGCCATGTCGATCTTGGCCCGCAGCACGCGCGCGCCGTTAGGGAATTCGCCCGCCTTCATGCGGCGGAACAGGTCGAGATTCTCGTCCACGCTGCGGTCGCGGAACGGCGAGTTCTTGCCTGGCTCGGTCAGAGTGCCGCGAGAGACGCGGATCTCCTCCTGGGTCTGGTCGTCGACATAGGCGAGCCCGTCGCGGATCAGCTGCTCGGCCCATTCGTAAAGGCGGTCGAAATAGTCCGAGGCGAAGAACAGGTTCTTGCCCCAGTCGAACCCGAGCCAGCGCACGTCGGCCTGGATGGAATCGATATATTCCTGCTCTTCCTTGACCGGATTGGTGTCGTCGAAACGCAGATGGCAGCGGCCCGGAAACTCCTGGGCGATGCCGAAGTTGAGTGCGATCGACTTGGCGTGACCGATATGCAGGTAGCCGTTCGGCTCCGGCGGGAACCGGGTCACGATCTCGCTGTACTTACCCTGATCGAGGTCGGCCTGAATGATGTCACGAATGAAATCGCGCCCAACCTCAGCTGCCACCGGTTCTGTCATTACGATAATCCTGTCGGGAAATCAGCGGTCCTTCTGCCAAATTCGGGAGGCTGAGCCAAGAGCTTAAGCACAGCCGCAAGCAAGGCCCGGCAGGTCCGCCGACGGGCTTTAGTTATGTCCCGGTCCTGCTATATACCACCGCCTCCAATGCATAGGCCCTGCCAAGAATGACCGATTCCGTCGTCACCCGCTTCGCCCCCTCGCCGACCGGCTTCCTCCATATCGGCGGCGCCCGCACGGCGCTGTTCAATTGGCTCTATGCAAAGAAGCACGGCGGCAAGATGCTGCTGCGGATCGAGGACACTGACCGGGAGCGCTCCACCGAGGCTGCGATCGGCGCCATCCTCGACGGTCTCAAATGGCTAGAGCTCGGCTGGGATGGCGACGTCATCTACCAGTTCAGCCGCGCCGCGCGTCACCGCGAGGTCGCCGAGCAGCTGCTCGCCGACGGCAAGGCCTATCGCTGTTACGCCACCGCGGAGGAGCTCGCCGCCATGCGCGAGAAGGCGCGCGCCGAGGGGCGCACCCGCCTCTACGACGGCATGTGGCGCGACCGCGATCCCGCGACCGCCCCGAGCGACGTGAAGCCGACCATCCGCCTGCGCGCGCCGCAGACCGGCGAGACCGTGATCGAGGATCAGGTTCAGGGCCGCGTGGTCTGGCAGAACGAGAACCTCGACGACCTCGTCCTGCTGCGCGGCGATGGCAACCCGACCTACATGCTCGCGGTGGTGGTCGACGACCACGACATGGGCGTCACCCATGTGATCCGCGGCGACGACCATCTGATCAACGCCGCCCGCCAGAAGCAGATCTACGATGCGATGGGCTGGACGCTGCCGAACATGTCCCATATTCCCCTGATCCATGGTCCGGACGGCTCAAAACTCTCGAAGCGCCACGGCGCGCTGGGGGTCGATGCCTACCGCGCCATGGGATACCTCCCGGCGGCGCTGCGCAATTACCTCGTCCGGCTCGGCTGGAGCCATGGCGACCAGGAGATCTTCTCGACCGAGGAGATGATCGCCGCTTTCGATCTCGGCAGCGTCGGCCGCGCCGCCGCGCGCTTCGATTTCGCCAAGCTGGAAAACCTCAACGGCCACTACATCCGCCACGCCGACGATCAATCGCTCGTGAAGATGTTCGAGGACGTGCTCGACCATCTCGTACCCAGCCGCAACGAGCTTAAGGCCAAGTTAAACGACACCACGCGCGCGCAGCTCGTGAAGGCCATGCCGGCCCTGAAGGAGCGCGCCAAGACGCTGATCGAGCTGATCGACGGCGCCTATTTCATCTTCGCCGACCGGCCGCTGGAGCTCGATCCCAAGGCGCAGGCGCTGCTGACGCCGGAGAACCGCAAGCTGATCGGCCAGCTTCATTCCGCGCTGGAGAAAGTCGAGACGTGGAGCGGCGCCAGCACCGAAGCCGCGTTGCGCGCGTTTGCCGAGGAAAATAGTCTCAAGCTCGGCGCGGTCGCCCAGCCCTTGCGGGCGGCGCTGACCGGACGGACGACGTCGCCTGGTATATTTGAGGTTTTGGACGTCCTGGGACGGCAGGAAAGCCTCGCCCGGCTTAAGGACCAGTCTACGACGTAAGTCGACCATGCGTGCGGCGATCTTGCAGCGCACATAGCAATAATATACCCATCTCCCCCGTACCTTCTGGAACATCCGGCGTGCCCCCCATGATCGTCTTAGGGGGCTCCGGCTCCGGCCCGTTTCACCATACATCGGGGACCTCTGATGGACGCAAAACCAAGCCCAAAGACCGCTACGCTGACGGTCGGAAACAAGAACTACGATCTCCCGATCCACAGCGGCAGCGTCGGGCCTGATGTCATCGATATCGGCAAGCTGTACGGCCAGTCGGGCCTGTTCACCTACGATCCCGGCTTCACCTCGACCGCAAGCTGCCAGTCCAAGATCACCTATATCGACGGCGACGCGGGCGTCCTGGAATACCGCGGCTACCCCATCGAACAGCTCGCCGAGAACGGTGACTTCCTCGAGACCTGCTATCTCCTGCTGTACGGGAACCTGCCGACTGCCGCGCAGAAGAAGGATTTCGACGACCGCGTGACCCGTCACACGATGGTTCACGAGCAGATGGCCCGCTTCTTCCAGGGCTTCCGCCGCGACGCCCATCCGATGGCCGTGATGGTGGCTTCCGTCGGCGCGCTCGCCGCGTTCTATCACGACTCCACCGACATCAACGATCCGAAGCAGCGCATGATCGCTTCCATGCGTATGATCGCGAAGATCCCGACGCTGGCGGCGATGGCCTACAAGTACACGGTCGGCCAGCCCTTCGTGTATCCGAAGAACTCGCTGACCTTCGCCGAGAACTTCCTCAACATGTGCTTCGCCGTGCCGTGCGAGGACTACAAGATCAACCCGGTGCTCGCTGACGCGCTGGACAAGATCTTCATCCTACACGCCGACCACGAGCAGAACGCCTCGACCTCGACGGTGCGCATCGCCGGCTCGTCCGGCGCCAACCCGTTCGCCTGCATCGCCGCCGGCATCGCCTGCCTGTGGGGTCCGGCGCATGGTGGCGCCAACGAAGCCGCGCTCGCGATGCTCGCCGAGATCGGCACCGTGGACAAGATTCCCGAATTCATCGCCAAGGTGAAGGACAAGAACTCCGAAGTCCGCCTGATGGGCTTCGGTCACCGCGTCTACAAGAACTACGATCCGCGCGCCAAGATCATGCAGAAGATGTGTCACGCCGTGCTCAAGGAGACCGGCCATGGCGACGATCCGATGCTGAAGGTGGCGCTCGAGCTCGAGAAGATCGCGCTCAGCGACCAGTACTTCATCGACCGCAAGCTCTACCCGAACGTCGACTTCTATTCGGGCATCACGCTGAAGGCGATGGGCTTCCCGGTCTCGATGTTCACCGTGCTGTTCGCGGTCGCCCGCACCGTCGGCTGGATCAGCCAGTGGAGCGAGATGATCGAGGATCCGCAGCAGAAGATCGGTCGTCCCCGCCAGCTCTACACCGGCGTCACCAAGCGCGACTACGTCGCGATCAAGGATCGCAAGTAAAGATCGGGCCTCAGGGCTTTTGAAGAAGCGGCGCCATCGCAGGATGGCGCCGTTTTCGTTTGGCGCAGATGCCGTAGGGTGGGTCGCGCCCTGCCGATGCGCTTTGCGCATCCGCAGAGCGTAAACCCACGAGACCAATCGCCCCGGCGTGCTGCCACGCACAACAACAAGTCGTCACATCGCGCCGCCGGACGCTTGACAGCCGAAACGCTCCGCGCGCATTCTTACACTAAGTAAGAATGACGACAGGGATGGACATGCCGGAGCAGCCGCGAAGTCGGCGGCAGACGCGCGCTGCCATTTTGACCCATCTGCTTCAGTCGGGCGGCTCGTTTCGTCCGCCTCTGGCCAAGGCCGTGCGGCTGTCGGAAGCGAGCCTGTCGCGCATCCTGTTCGACCTGAAGGCCGAAGGCCTGATCGAGGAGGTGCGGCGCCCTGCCCCCTATGTCGGCGGCCCGACGGGCCTCGTGTCGCTCGATGGATCGGTGGCGCTGGCGGCCTTCGAGCTGACCACGCAGCATCTCAGCGTCGGTGTCGGTGGCCTGTCCGGTGAACTCCATTACACCGAGCGTGTGAAGCTGCCGAAGATGCCGACCGCCGAGGCCGTCGGCCGGGCGTTTCGCGAAGCCATGACGTTATTGCGCGACTGGACGCGACGCCGCCGCATCACGCTTTCCCAGATCGGCGTCTCCATTCCCGGCCTTGGCCGTCTCAGCATATCGGCCAATCCGATCATTCCCTGCGACGTCGGGCGCCTCAGCGACATGTTCGGCGAGATGTTCGCGGACGTGGCGCTTGAAATCACCAATTCGGTGGTCGCCCACGCCACCTTTCACCGCTGCCGCACCGAGAACTATCCGTTTGGTGACCCGCATCTGTTCGTGCTGGTCAGCCATGGCGTTGCCGGCGCCTGGATGGACGACCCGGCAAAGGCCGATGCCCTGCAACCGATCGAGCTCGGCCACATGGTGTTCGGGCCCGAGGGACCGCGCTGCCGCTGCGGACATCACGGCTGCGTCGAGGCCTATGCGTCGATTCCGGCGCTCGCCGAGCTTCTCGGTGTTTCCGAGACCGAGCTGCTCCAGCTCGGCAACGAATGGGTGAACGCGATTTCGATCTCGTCGCGCGTGCGGCAGGAGCTGCGCCGGCGGCTGTTCCGGCTCGGCCTTGCGATCGGCAACACGCTGAACGTGAAGCCATGTGGCGGCGTTGCCATCAGCGGCTGGCCGTCGCTTCTCGCCGAGGACGATCGCAACGCCGTGATCGAAGGGATCGACGCCTGCCTGCTGGGTGGACGGAAATTGGCGCAGGTGTCCCTCGCCTTCGTGCCGCCGTCGACCGGCAACGATCCGCAGGCCGCGCTTGCCTTTGCCGGCTTTTGTCTCGCCAGCCGTGGCGGCATGCCGGCGGCATCGACGGAGGCGGCCTGAGATGACCTGAGCCTGCACGTCCCACACGCGCCGAGACTTCACACCGGGAGGAACTGAAATGCCGATCACAACAACAAGGCGTCGTCTGCTCGCTGGATCCGTTGCCACGCTCGCGTTTCCGGCCTTTGCCCGCGCGCAAGGCGCGGTCAAGCCGCGCCTGACCGCGATCTCGCAATGGTCCGCGGGCAGCGACGGCGCAGCCATCACGGCGCTCGGCAAGAAATTCGAGGAGAAGGGCGGCGTCTGGCAGCATTCGCCAGTCCCAGGCTTCACCACCGAGATGATGAACAAGTTGCGCGCCCAGATCATGGCCGGCGATCCCCCGGCCTGCTCGCAACTCAAGGGTCCCGAGATTGCGGCCTGGTCGAAGATCGCCCCGACCGTCGATCTCGACGCCGTCGTCGCGGCCGCCGGTTACGAGAAGGTCGTGGCGCCGGACCTTGCGAAACTGCACAAGCCCGGCGGCAAATGGATCGCACTGCCGCTGCAGATCTACAGCACCAACATGCTGTTCCTGTCCAAGCGCGCCATGGACAAGGCCAAGGCCGATAAGATCCCGGTCACATGGGCGGAGTTCAACGACCTCGCCGAAAAGATGAAGGCGGGCGGCGTCGCCTTTCCCATCGCCAACGGCGGAACGCGGCCGGACGACGGGCAGAAATTCGAGGCCGCTCTCGCCGGCATCAGTCCCCTCGCCTACCGCGCGGCCATCATGAATCTCGAGAAGAAGGCCCTGGAGGGTCCCGAGATCAAGGCTGCGTTCGCGCAGGTGCGCAAGATCGCCGACTGGATGGACCCCAATGTCGGCGCCCAGCACTTCTCGACCAATTTGAAGCGCTTCGTCGACGGCGACATGGGCATGATGATCATGGGCGGCTGGGCGCAGGGCGTGTTGCGCAACGCCGGCTTCAAGTTCGAGGATTTTACGATTGCGCCGGGCCCCAGCGACAACGGCAAGCCGGTGTTCCTGCTCAATGCCGATGCCTTCATCTTCTGGCAGCGCAAGGAGGCTGACCTGCAAGCCGGCCAGACGCTGATGGCCCAGCTCGTCATGGATCCCGCCATCCAGACCATGTACTCGCAGATCACGGGATCGATCCCCGTGCGCACCGATGTCGATCTGTCCGGCGAAGGCTGGTCGGACGGTCAGCGCACCACCGCAAAGGCGCTGAAGGACGCCATTGCCAGCAACCAGGCCGTCCTCAGCATGGCGCACAACATGGCGCAGGAAAACGGCATGACGGCTGCGATGATCGACGTCATCACCGAGTATGTGAAGAACAAGACGATCAAGCCCGAGCAGGCGGCGACCCGCCTCGCCGAGGCGGTCGAGGGCGCGCGTTGAGCAATGCCGCCGCGATGAGACCGGCCCGGCCGGCGCTTCCCGAATGGGTGCGCCGGCTGCCCGAATATCTGATGATCTGGGTGCCGCTGCTGCTCTCCGCCGCGCATCTCGTGTCGTTCTCGCTGTGGACGATCTGGATCTCGTTCACGCCGTCCACGCTGATCCCTGTTACGGGCTGGGTCGGCTTGCGCAACTATTCCGCGGTCGCGGCCTCGCGAAACTGGCAGATCGCCTTCGACAATCTGCTGCTGTTCGGCAGTGCTTTCGTGGTGTTGAGCGCGGCGACCGGCCTCATTCTTGCAATCCTGCTCGATCAGCGCATTCGCGGCGAAAACGTGCTGCGATCAATCTTCCTCTATCCCCTCGCGGTGTCGTTCGTGGTCACCGGCACGGTCTGGAGCTGGCTGCTCAATCCCGGCCTCGGGATCCAGAAGCTGGTCCATGATCTCGGCTGGACTTCCTTCAGGTTCGATTGGCTGATCGACCGCGACATGGCGATCTGGACCATCGTCATCGCGGCGATCTGGCAATCCTCCGGCTTTGCCATGGCGCTCTTCCTTGCCGGCCTCAGGTCCGTCGACGCCGACATCATCAAGGCCGCGCAGATCGACGGCGCCGGACCCGTCCGCATCTACCGGCGCATCATCCTACCCTCGCTCTGGCCGATCACCATCACCGTCGTCGTGATCCAGCTGCAGTTCGCGATTTCGACATTCGACCTCGTCCGCGCGCTCACCAATGGCGGGCCGGGAATTGCGACCCAGCTGCCCGCCCTCGTCGTCTACGACCTGATGTTCCAGCGCAGCCTGCTCGGCCGGGGCGCTGCCGCAGCAGTCCTGATGCTGCTCATTCTTCTGGCGGTGCTGCTGCCCTATGCGGCGTGGCGATACGCCCAGCGACGGCGGGCCGCCTATGCGTGAGCGCAGCTTCACCCCAAGCCGGATCTTGATCTATCTCGCCGTTTCACTGATCGCTGTGGCCTGGCTCGCGCCGCTCGCCGTCGTCGTCCTGAACTCGCTCCGCACCAACGAGGAGATCGCGCAGGGCTCGATGATCGGCTGGCCGCAACACCTCGCCTGGGCCAACTACGCAGCGGCCTGGAGCGGCTTCTGCGTCGCCGAGACCTGCGCCGGCATCCGGCCCTACATGCTGAACTCCGCGCTGGTCACGATCCCTGCGACAATCTTCTCGACGCTGCTCGGCGCGATCGCCGGTTACGCCATATCGCTCTGGCGCTTTCGCGGCGACACCTGGATCTACGGGATCGTGACCCTCGGCCTTTTCCTGCCCCAACAGATGCGCCTGTTGCCCTGGACCATCGTGCTGCGCGACATCGGTCTCATCAACACGCTGGCCGGCCTCGTGCTGATCCACACCATCCAGGGGCTCTCCTTCACCACGCTGTTCTGCCGCAACTATTATGTCGCCATTCCCCATGAATTGATCAGGGCCGCGCGGATCGACGGCGCCGGCTTCTTCCGCATCTTCTGGCGCATCATCCTGCCGCTGTCCGGGCCGATCCTGATCGTCACGGTGATCTGGCAGTTCACCCATATCTGGAACGAATTCCTCTATGGCGTGACGTTCACCACCGGCCAGCAGCAGCCCGTTACGGCCGCTCTGATCGCGCTTTCCGCCGCGGTCGCCGATATCCCGCAGCATGGCGTGCAGAGCGCGGCGGTGATTATCGCCGCGCTGCCGACGCTGCTGATCTACCTCCTCGGCGGCAAGTACTTCGTCCGCGGCCTGACTGCCGGGGCCGTGAAATGATGGAGACGTCATGGCAGCACTGAGCATCCGCGCGCTGTCCAAGCGCTACGCCAATCTGGAGGTGCTGAAGGACATCGCGCTCGACATCGAAAGCGGCGAATTCACCGTGCTGGTCGGACCGTCCGGCTGCGGCAAGTCCACGCTGCTCAACATCGTCGCCGGGCTCGACCACCCGAGTGCCGGGACGATCGAGATCGGCGGGCGCGTCGTCAACGACGTCGCGCCGAAAGACCGCGACATCGCGATGGTGTTCCAGTCCTACGCGCTCTATCCGTCGATGACGGTGCGGCAGAACATCACCTTCGGCATGGAATGCCGTCACGTGCCCAAGGCCGAGCAGGACAAGGCGGTCGCCAATGTCGCAAAGCTGCTGCAGATCGAGACGCTGCTTGGCCGCAAACCGTCGCAGCTCTCCGGCGGCCAGCGCCAGCGCGTCGCGATGGGGCGCGCCTTGGTGCGCGATCCCCTGCTCTTCCTGTTCGACGAGCCGCTCTCCAATCTCGACGCCAAGCTGCGCGTCGAAATGCGGATGGAGATCAAGCGCCTGCACCAGCGCATCGGCGCCACCATCGTCTATGTCACCCACGACCAGATCGAGGCGATGACGATGGCAACGCGGATCGCCGTGATGCATCAGGGCCGCGTCCAGCAATTCGCCGACCCCGATACCGTGTACCGCTATCCCGCCAATCTGTTCGTCGCGCGCTTCATGGGCTCGCCGCCGATGAACACCATCCCGGCACGGCTCGAGGCCGAAAATGACGGGCTGGTGGTCGTGATCGGCGCGGGCCGGCCGGACGAGATCCGCCTCCGCCTGAAAGATTATGCCGGCGCAGCGCCCTTTGTCGGGCGCGACGTGGTGTTCGGGATCAGGCCTGAATGCATTGCCGAGGGCAGCCGCGCGTTTTCGACAGACGCCCCCGTCCTCGTCGACGCGCCCGTGGACATGGTCGAGCCGACCGGCGCCGAGACCATGGTGTCGCTGCGCCTCGGGGGCGAGCCCGCGATGGCGCGCATCTCGCCCGATATCCGGCCCGCGCCGGGCGCGACCGCGTCCTTCGCGCTCGACACCCGCCGCATTTGCCTGTTCGACCCCGAGACGGAGCGACTGATCGCATGACCAAGACGAGCTATGCCGGCCTCGCGGACCGCGTGGTGCTGATCACCGGCGGCGCCAGCGGCATCGGTGCCGCCTTCGTGCGCGCCTTCGCCGCTCAAGGCGCCCGCGTCGCGCTCCTCGATATCGACGAGGCGGCGGGCAAGGCCCTGGTCGACGAGGTTGCCGCAGCGTCCGGCGCAGCGCCGCTGTTCGTGCCCTGCGATCTCCTGGACATCGAAGCCTTGCGCGCCGGCATGGCAGAGATCCAGCGCGCGCTCGGCAACGCCGCAGTGCTCGTCAACAACGCCGCCAACGACCAGCGCCAGGTGCTGGCGGAGGTGACGCCCGCCGAGTTCGACTGGATGGTCGGCGTCAATTTCAAGCACGTCTTCTTCGCCGCGCAAGCGGTGGTGCCGCAGATGCAGGCGCGCGGCGGCGGCTCGATCATCAACATGTCCTCGATCGCCTGGATGCGCGGCGCCCCGGCGTTGCCGGTCTATGCCGGGGCAAAAGCCGCGATCGTCGGCTTCACTAATTCGCTGGCCCGTTCGGTCGGCCCCGACCGCATCCGCGTCAACGCGATCGCCCCCGGCATGGTCGTCACCGAACGCCAGCGCCGGCTGTGGTATCCGGACGAGCAGGTCATCACCGAGATGCGCGCGCGCCAGGCCATTCCCGATGCGGTCACGCCCGAGGACATTGCCAGCATGGCGCTATTCCTCGCCTCAGATGACAGCCAGCGCATCACTGGACAATGTTTTCGGGTCGATGCGGGATTGGCGTAGGATCGCAGCAAATTGTGTCGGGTCCGCTTTATTCTTCGAAGCGGACGTGAAGCGTATGTTGACGCAAGTCGTCCTTGGGCCAAAAGGGCCTCGTCTTAAACCGCGCGTCGCTTCGCGATTTGGACTGCGGCCGAGGATAAGGCACGATTATGGCCGACAGCCAGCTCGCACAAGCATTCTTCCCTTGCCCGCCGCTGGTGTTTGGTCGCGATGTGCGGGAGGACGAGGCGATTGGATATCCCTCGGGGAAAAGACAACCAGGAATGCCCGCTCGCCACTTAGTCTTCCGACAGTCCGGCCTTGCGCAAGCCTTCGGCAATACGCATCCGCTGTCTGAGGCAGGTTGGATGGGCTGTTGGTGAGCTTGCGTGGAATTGGGAGAGAGTGAAGTTCGGATCGAGGACCAGTCCTGCCTGCATCGAATCCCGTGCCTCCTCGATCCGCCCGAGATGAGCCAGTGCCGCCGCCAGATAGAAGTGAACGAACGCCGCGACATTTCGGTTCGTCTCGATCGACCGCTTGAACCAGTTAGCCGCCGCTTCGTCGGCTGCAAGATATGACTGCGCGATTCCTGCAGTATTCATCCAGCTGGAGGCGCGGTTGTCTCGGGGCGAGAGCCGGAATGCATTCATAATGCAAGCCTCGGTTTCCTCGGCCCGGCCGAGATAGCATTTGCCAAGTCCAATCCACGCGTGGGCGGCGGCCAGATTTCGATCCAGCGCCAGTCCGCGCTCGCATTCGGCGATACCCCGGTCGGCGCGGTTGGTGAAGATCTGGGTCACACCCATTAAGCAATGGGCCATCGCATGATTTGGCGTTTGTACAAGTATCTTGATCAAGGACGCCTCGACTGCCAACAGGCGCGCGGTTCGGTCGCCGGTCATCACGGAGGTCCCCCTCATGGCGTCGACGAACGCCATACCGATCATGGCTTCAACGTTCCCGGGATCGAGGCGGATAGCCTGTTCGAAGAACGGGCGCGCTTGCGACAGACTTGTGGGATCCGACCCCCGGTTCGCATACGCCATGCCTTGGAAATAGAGGTCCATCGACGCCGGATGGGGCGCCCGCGCCGCGCGCCGCGCCTCCGCAGTTACCAACTCTGTACCAAGCTCACCGGCAAGACGCGAGCCAATCTCATCCTGCATGTCGAAGAGATCGCCAATCGGTTTGTCGAATCGGTCCGCCCACAGATGATTACCGGTTTCTGCATCGATCAATTGGACGTTGATCCGCATGCGGTCCCCACCACGCTGAACGGAGCCGTTGAGCACATAGCGAACGCCGAGTTCCCTGCCGATCTGCTCCAGATCGATCTGCTTTCCCTTGAAGGTGAAGGCCGTATTGCGGCCTATCACGAAGATACCGGCCATTCGCGATAGATCCGTTGTCAGGCTCTCGGTAACGCCGTCGACAAAATATTCCTGTTTGGGATCAGGACTCAAATTGGCGAACGGCAGGACGACAAGCGAGGGCTTTTCAGGCGCGTGGAGGGCGGATCTTAGTACGATGCTCGCCGCGGCCGCGCTCGGCGGCTCGTGTATTTCACGCACCGTGCCGACGAAACGAAACCCCTTTCGCGGAAGGGTCTTGATGAGGCGCTGTTCATCTCCGGAATCTCCAATCGCCTTCCGCGCCGCATTCACGCGGGTGGTGAGTGCTTCATCCGAAACGACACGGCTATCCCAGACGGCGGTTATGATGTCGTCCTTGCTGACGACACGTTCCCGATTGCCGATCAGGTAGTCGAGCAAGTCGAACACCTTCGGCGCGATAGCGATCATCTCGGCTCCGAGACGCAGCTCGCGCCGGTCGGTGTCAAATACATAATCATCAAAGAGATAGCGCAAGGCAATCCCCGCACCGCTTCAATCGTCACTGACCTGAGACCGCATCGGACGCCAATAGTAGGCGGATGGTAAGGAAAAAGTAAGCCGGAGATCAGGCGAGGAGCCAGATCCGAAGTAAAGTCTGTGCGGAACATCCAGATGAGTTCAGGAAACCGTCGATGATTACGCGCCGTGACTTGTTGACCGTATCGGCGGCTGGCGTCGCGATCTCGGTTGCTGGTCTTCCCCGGGCGGTCGCACAACCGCTCAAAAAAACCGTGCACATCCTGACGGGCTTCACGCCCGGGCTGCTCGATGCCTTGGCGCGGCTCGTCGCAGGCCAGATGAAGGACTATGCTGAAACGATCGTGGTCGAGACCCGGCCAGGAGCAGGCGGTCGTGTCGCAGTCGAGGCATTGAAGACGGCTGATGCCGACGGATCGGTCATGCTGATCGCGCCGCTCGGATTCATAATGTTCTTTCCACACGTCTACAAGAAGCTCAGATACGAGCCGCGAGATTTTACCGCGGTGTCGACCGTCGCCTCGACCCCCACATTGCTGACGATAGGTCCGAAGGTACCAGGTGAGGTGAAGACCCTCGACGATTTCGTCGCCTGGTGCCGGGCTAATCCAAATCAGTCCACATTCGGCACGCCCGGTGCCGGGACCACGCTGCATTTCCTCGGCACAACGCTAGGGCGCACCGCTAAGTTCAATTTCCTTCACGTGCCTTATCAGGGCAATGGCGCGATTCAAGATCTCCTGAAGGGCGAGATTTCATCCGCTTTTATGCCAATCGCAAGCTCACTGGGCCTCGTCCAATCCGGAGAAATTCGCGCGCTGGCGACTACGGGCCCGCGTCGCAGCCCGTTTGTTCCGGCGGTGCCGACGATGAGGGAGGCTGGCTATCCGTCGCTCGAGGATCTCACTTGGTATGGGTTCTTCGTTCCCGCGGCGACGCCGGCAACCATCGTCGAAAAGCTCAATGCTTCTATCCAGGCGGCGCTGCGTAGTAATGAAGTTAGATCCGGCATGATCAAATTAGCTCTTGAACTCGACGCGATCTCCATGAGTGACTTTGCTCAACTGATCGCGTCCGAATCCGAACGCTGGAAAACAATCGTACAAGCAAGCGGGTTCTTGCCGAGTGATTGAAGAGCCGAGAAGCCGCAAGCGGCAATCTATCTGTACTTCCGAGGCCGACGTACCGACCTGCTCCAGTTCACAGCAATCGTGGGAATACATGAGGCGATCAGAATCCATCCATGATCTCGTGCAGTCGCATCGCATCACTGCGGTGATCTATGCGGCGGCAAAGCTCAATCTCGCCGAAGCCACCGGCGGGGAGGCGAAATCGGTGGCCGAACTCGCGAGCCTGGTATCCGCCAATGAGAGCGCGTTACGCAGGCTGCTCATCGCCCTGACAACGCTTGGTATCTGTAGGCAAGAAAGCCTTGACAGGTTTGCCATCACCGATCTCGGTCGGCAGCTCGACCGGGATGGCGATCCGTCTTTCAAGGACTGGGTTATCTTCGAGGGCGAAATGCTCATGCGGTCCTGGAGCGGTTTGCTTGACTCGGTCCGCACCGGCGCGACTGCGACGCAATTGCGTGGCGATGGCGACGATCGCTATGCGGCAGCCGGCGTTCCACCCGAATGGACACGCCAGTTCAACGCAGCAATGGTGAGCCTCACGCGGTCAATTGTTCCAAAGATCATCGCGTCCCATGATTTCGCGCCCGCCCACATAGTGATGGATGTCGGCGGCGGCACCGGCGAGTTGATCGGCGGGTTGCTTCAGCACACCCCGCATCTTGAAGGTGTTGCGTTCGATCTAGTGCGCTGCGAAGCACAGGCGCGAGCGCGTTTCGAACAGCTCGGTATCGCCGGTCGCGGCCGATTCGTCGCTGGCAATTTCTTCGAAACAATTCCGAGAGGAGCCGATACGATCTTGATGAAAAGCATACTTCACAACTGGAAAGACGATCGTTGCGAAACAATTCTACGCAATTGTAGGGATGCATTGCCTGCCAGCGGGACCTTGATCGTGATCGAACGGATCATGCCGGAGCGCGTCACAGCCAGACCGGAGAACCGATCTTGCGCCATGAGCGACCTCAATATGCTGCGGGGACCAGGCGGCCGCGAGCGCACCGAAGCCGAGTATCGCAAACTGGCCGCATCGGCCGACTTCACGTTCATCGGGACGAAGGACATTGGCATATTCAGTCTCATTCAATTCAGAAAAGGAGAGAACTAGAAGAGACTCCCGTTGCCATGATGCTGCTGGGGGATAGCGAAGACGACGCTGGTCTGTTGCGGATTTCCGCTTCGAGTCAAAAGCCGCCAATTGCGCTCAAACCAAGCGATTTCCGCTCGGCCGCTGCCAGCCGACGCTTGCAATGCGCCTAGCTTAGTCTGCCGCCCTTGCGCATCGTAGCGAGCACGATGTCGGCCGCAAGCACGCTCGGTGACCTGTTGCCGGTCGACATGATCCGGTCGAGCTGGGCAAAGGCCTCGACCTGCCGCCGGCGCAGCGGGGAATCCGTCAGCACATCGCGAAGCGCCGGCGCCAGCTTCTCCGGCGTGCAGTCCTCCTGCAGATACTCGGGAATGACGTCCTCACCGATCACGAGATTGGCGAGGATCACCGAGGAGACGCGGATCGCGCGGCGCAGGATGAAGGCCTCGACCGCGCCGACGCGATAGGCAGTCACCATCGGAATGCCCGACAACGCGAGCTCTAGCGTCACCGTACCGGATTTGGCCAGCGCTGCACGCGCGATGCGGAATACGGCGCGCTTCTCGTTCTCCCCGGTCACGATCCTCGGTTTGACCGGCCAGCTCGCGATGCCTTCGCGGATGGTGGCTTCCAGATGCGGCATGGTCGGCAGCACCAGCTCGAAGGTGTGGCCTTCCGCCTGCAGGCGGCCGAGCGTTGCGCCGAACACGTCGAGATGGTGCCTGACCTCGCTGCGGCGGCTGCCGGGCAGCACCAGCAGCACCGGCGGCTCGCCGTCGCGGCGTGCCTGCTCGTCCGCGTTCGGCCGCAGCGAGGACAATTGCTCGACCAGGGGATGGCCGACATAGCTGCATGGCGGCCCGCCGAGCTTGCGGTATTCCTCCGGCTCGAACGGCAGCAGGCCGAGAACGTGGTCGACATAGCCGAGCATGGTCCGCGCCCGCCCCGGCCGCCACGCCCAGAGCTGCGGCGAGACGTAATCGACCACCGGAATCGCGGAATTCTTCGCGCGCACGCGGCGGGCGACGCGATGGGTGAAATCGGGACTGTCGATGATGACGAGCGCGTCCGGCGCAGCTTCGAGCACGGCGTCCGCGGTGTCGCGGATCAACCGCAGGATCTTCGGCAATTGCTGCACCACTGCGGCGAAGCCGACGATCGACAGCTCCTCGATCGGAAACAGCGATTCCAGCCCTTCGCGCGCCATGGTGCGGCCGCCGACGCCTGCGAACTCGACGCCGTCGCCGAGGCGCTGGCGCAGCACCTTCATCAAGGCGCTGCCGAGCCGGTCACCGGATTCCTCGGTGGCGATCAGGAAGATCCTGCGCTTGGGATCGCGGGATTGCATCACGCCGGCAGGCCGATGACGAAGAGGTATTTGGCATCGGCGAGCGTGATCATCGCCTGCGGCTCGGCCGCGATGGTGTTGCCGGCAATGACGGCGATGCCGGCGAGGCCCGCGGCGGCGACACCTTCGAGCGTGCGCGGGCCGATCGTCGGCAGGTCGAAGCGCAGATCCTGGTTGCTCTTCGGCGCCTTCACCAGCACGCCGCGGCCCCTAGCTGCGCGAATGCGCCCCTCCTCGCGCAGCCGCGCGACGCGCGCCAGCAGCGCGTCGGTGCCCTCGATGTCCTCGACCGCGACCACATGGCCGTCGATCACGACAGCAGCCTGGCCGATGTCGAACGGGCCGAGCGCGGCCAGCACCGCACGGCCGCGCTCGATGTCTGTCTTGCTGTTGTCGTTCGGCCAGGCGCGGCTGATGCAGCCCTCGGGCATCAGCAGGTCGGGTGCGACGTCCTTGATGCCGACCATGCGGAAGCCGTCCTGCTCGAGGATGCGGCCGACGCCGGACAACAGATGATCGTCGCCGCCGCGAAAGGCGCGGATCACGTTGCCGAGCAGGCGCAGCGTCTTGACGTCGAACCGGATCTCCGAGAGCGAGGGCCGCACCAATGTGCCGATGAAGATCAGGTCGCGGCAGCCTTCCTCGCGAAACAGCCGCATTGCGCGGCCGAGCTGGCCGACCGAAATCCAGCGGTGACGGAATTTCTCAAGCCGCGCCGGATCGCAGGCCCCCCGCAGCGGAAACAGCACCGGCGTGATGCCGCGGGCGGCAAGCGAGTCGGCGACCGCGAACGGCATCGCGCCGCCGCCGGCGACGATGCCGACCGGCGATGCGATCTCCGCAGCCGCCGATGTCATGCCCGCGGCCATCCCAAAATCACTTCGCGATGGCGGGAAGGCAGAGCGGGCGTTTGCCCTTGCCGATGAAGTCGAGGATTTCGGCGATCGCCGGATCTTCGCCCGCGAGCGGCCGGGATGCCTCCAGCCGCTCGGCGAAGGTGCCGGGGCCATGGAAGAGCTTTTGGTAGAATCCGCGCACCGTCGCCAGCCGCTGCTTGGTGAACTTGCGCCGCTTCATGCCGATGATGTTGAGGCCCTCGAGCACCGCGTATTGGCCGTTGACGAGACCGAACGGGATGATGTCGTCGCGCACGCCGCAGACGCCGCCGACCATGACCTGCGGTCCGATGCGGGTAAACTGGTGCACCGCGGACAGGCCGCCGATGAAGACGAAGTCGCCGATCTCGGCGTGACCGCCGAGCGTCGCCGAGGTCGCGAAGATCACGTCATTGCCGACATGGCAGTCATGGCCGACATGGCTGCAATTCATGAAGTAGCCGCGATCGCCGACCGTGGTGATGCCGCCGCCGGCGACCGTGCCGGCGTTCATCGTCACGGATTCCCGGATGGTGCATCCCGATCCGATCGTGAGCTTCGTCAGCTCGCCACGGTAGCTGAGCGACTGCGGCGGCGTGCCGAGCGAGGCGAACGGGTAGATGGTGCAATCATCGCCGACGGTCGTCTGCGCTGTGACATGCACATGCCCGATCAGCTTGCAGTTCGCGCCGATCACGACGTTCGGGCCGATGATGCAATAGGGCCCGATCTCGGTGCCCACGCCGATCACGGCGCCGTCCGCGACCCGTGCGGTGGGATCAATCTTGCTCATCAAGCAATCTTACTCGTTAGGAAGCTCTGATTATGTATTGAAGTCGCTCGGTTTTCCGGTGGTTAGCGCGTCTATGCCCGATCTGTCCAGTGACGTATCATCTCTGCCTGTTTCAAGTATCGGATGAGGCAGCCGTCCCGGTCCGTCAACACGTTCATGCGGAGCTTCAACACTCGTGGTCAGGGCCTTGGCACTTCTGCTTGCACAGCTTGCAACCGCGCCGATCGTCTCGGAAACCGTCGAGACCGTCGATCGCCGGCCCATCGACCTTGCGACATTCGAATGCCGCGACATCAGTCGCAGCACGGTGCTTCAACGCGTCTGCTATGACCGCGCACAGCATGACCTCGTCGTTGCGACCGGCGGCTCCTATGCGCGCTATTGCGGCGTCGCGGCCGAGACGGTCGACAGCCTTCTGGGCGCGCCGTCCATGGGCCAGTTCTTCAACCGGCAGATCAGGCGCGAGGCCGCCGGCGGCCGCTACGATTGCAGCGCGTGAGGCCCAGCTTGCCGCCGAAGCCGCCTCAGTCCGTCAGCATGGCGCCGACATCGGCTTCCGCAACCACCTGGCCGTTGACCTTGGCATCGCCGTGAAACCACCACATGGCCTTGCGGCGGCCAAGCGAGCGCATGTGGTACTCGATGGTATCGCCGGGCAGCACGGGCTTGCGGAACTTGCACTTGTCGATGGTGAGGAAATACACCGCGCGGGGTTTCTCGGTGCCTTCGACCGACTTGATGCCGATCACGCCCGCCGTCTGCGCCATCGCCTCGATCATCATGACGCCGGGATAGACCGGGCGCTCCGGGAAATGCCCCTGGAAGGCCGGCTCGTTGAAGGTGACGTTCTTGATGCCGATGCCGCTGTAATCGGCGCGGATGTTGATCACGCGGTCGATCAGCAGCATCGGAAAGCGGTGCGGCAGGGTCTGGAGGATCGCATTGATGTCCACCAGCTCGAACTTCACAGGTGATTCCGCCGTCATTCCCGTCCCTCGTCCTTCGCATCGGCCTTGCTGTCGCGTACCAGACGCTCCACCGCGATGATTTCCTTGAACCATTGCTTGGTCGGTTTGGCAAAAAATCCACCCCAGCGTCCGCCTGCCGGGATGTCGTCCTTGACGCCGCTCATCGCAGTGACCTGGGCTCCATCGCCGATCTTGAGGTGGTTGTTGATGCCCACCTTGGCTCCCAGCGCCACGTTGTCGCCAATGGTCAGGCTGCCGGCGAGACCGATCTGAGCCGCCAGCAGGCAATTCCGGCCGATGGTCACATTGTGGCCGATCTGGACCTGATTGTCGATTTTAGTGCCCTCCCCGATCACGGTGTCGCGCAAGGACCCGCGATCGATGGTGGTGCCGGCGCCGACCTCCACATGGTTCTGGATCAGCACGCGGCCGGTCTGAGGCACTTTCAGGTGGCCCTCGGGGCCGAAGAAGATGAAACCGTAACCGTCCTGACCGATCGAGCAGCCCGGATGGATCAGCACGTCGTTGCCGATCAGGGCGCACTGGATGGCCGTGCGGGCGCCGACATTGCAGTCCCGGCCGATCTTGACCCCGGGGCCGATCACCGCGCCGGCGCCGATCACCGTGCCGCTGCCGATCTCGACGTCCGGGCCGATGACCGCCAGGGGCTCGACGATGACGTCGTCCTCGATCCGGGCCGAGGGATCGATGATGGCGGACGGTGCGATCCCCTCGATGCCGAACCAGGACTGCGGGCGCAGCGCATCGGCGTGCCATTCCCGTGCGATCCCGACGAAGGCGCGGAACGGCTGCGCCACCCGCAGCACGGCCACGTGGGCAGGCACCTGGGCCTCGAAGCGCGGGCTCACCAGGCAGGCCCCGGCACGGGTCGCTTTGAGCTCCCCGATGTATTTGAGGTTGTCAAAAAAGGCCAAGTGCATCGGGCCAGCTTCGTCGAGCGAAGCAAGGCCCGTGATGATCTGGTCGCCCCTCGACGGGTCGATCAGCTGCGCCTTGGTCTGCGCGGCGATGCCGGCCAGCGTCGAGGCCGGCGGCTTTTTGAAGAAGGTCGGCTGCGCCATTCCACCCCGTCGCGGTCCGGCTTCGGCATGAAGCGGTCAAGCCGCATCATGCCCCATCTCTTGGAATGGCACGATCCCTTTCGGAAACCGGCTCCATTGATCCGGATCGTGCCGTGCTGATCGAATTAGAACGTGGTGCCGCCGCCGAACCGGAACTCCTGGACGCGGTCGTACTTGCCCTTGCTGAGCGGCACGGCGTAGTCGAAGCGCAGCGGACCGAATGGCGACTGCCAGATCAGACCGACACCAACCGACGAGCGGACGACCTTGCTATCGTCATAGACGAGGCCGGTACAGGTTCCGGTGCTCGACGGATTGATGGTCGAGGGGATACAGCCGGGAGCGTTGACCTCGTTGGTCGTGGTCCAGCTGGTCGGTCCCTTATAGTCGTAGAGGCCGCCGGCGTCGGCATAGACCGCACCCTTCAGACCCACTTCCTTCGGCAGGAACCAGAACGGCATCTGCAGTTCGAGCGAAGCGCCCCAATACTTGGTGCCGCCGAGCGCATCCTGCGTGCCGTAGGGGTTCAAGTCGCGCGGGCCGATGCCGTTCGGGGCAAAGCCGCGGACGAGGTTCGAGCCCATCTGGAAGTGATCGAGCATGCGCAGATCGCTGCCGATCTTGTTCAGCATGCCGCTCTGCACGCGGACGAGGCCGACGATGTCAGACACCAGCGGAGTGTAGTACTTCGCGTCGACCACGGACTTCAGGTAGGAGACGTCGCCGCCGACGCCGGCGAAATCCTGACGGAAGTCGACGAGCAGACCGTCGGTCGGGTTCTTGTTGTTGTCCAGCGTGTTGTAGGTCAGCGTGTAGCCGAGCGCCGAGGTCAGGGTCTTGCCATTGGCAAGCTCCTTGCGCACCGGCAGCGAGGCTTCACCGTCGCTGTAGCAGCCGAGGCCGTTGGTCCCGCTCAGGTCGATGCCGTTGACGGCGGCAAAGGCCGGGCTCGGGTTGAACGCCGCGGTGCCGATGTTGTTGTTACAGTTCGCCAGATAGTACGGCAGCGTGATTTCCTGCCGGTAGATCGAGTAGCGCAGCTGCAGCGACAGATCCTCGCGCAGCGAGAAGCCGAGGCGCGGCGAGAAGCCGAGCGTCTTGGTGCCGTAGGAGATGTAGCTGTTGGACTTCTGCTCACGCTGATAGAGGTCGAGGCCGAGCGCGACGCGGTAGTCGAGCAGATACGGCTCGACGAACGACAGCGAGTAGCCGCGTGCATACTGACCATAGGTCACCGACGCCTTGGCGAACAGGCCGCGGCCGAGCAGGTTGCGCTCGGAGATCGAGACTTCGGCCAGCGCGCCGTCAGTGGTGGAGTAACCGCCCGAGATCGAGAAGTCGCCGGTCGATTTCTCTTCCATGTCGACGATCAGGACCACGCGATCGCTCGACGAGCCGGGCTCCGTCGTGATCTTCACGCTCTTGAAGTAGTCGAGGTTCTTCAGGCGCCGTTCGGCACGGTCGACCAGGGCGCGGTTGTAGGCATCGCCCTCGGAGATGTCGAACTCGCGGCGGATCACATAGTCGCGGGTGCGGGTGTTGCCGCGCAGGTTGATGCGCTCGATATAGGTGCGCGGGCCCTCGTCGATGTTGAACACCACGGAGACGGTGTGCGCCTCGAAGTTGCGGTCGCCGCCGGGACGGACCACGGCGAAGGCGTAACCGCGGCGCGAGGCCTCGATCTGCATCTCCTCGACCGACTTCTCGACCGATTCGACGTTGTAGAGCGAGCCGGCATGGACGCGCGAATAGCCGCGCATCGAGGTCGGATCGAAGTTCGGAATGCTGGAGCGGAAGTCGACCGCGCCGACGCGGTACTGGGCGCCTTCCTCGATCTTGAAGGTGACGTTGAAGCCCTTCTTCTCCGGATCGTATTCGGTGAGCGCGGCCACCACCTGGACGTCGGCGTAACCGTTCTTGAGATAGAAGCGGCGGATCAGGTCGCGGTCGGCTTCAACGCGGTCGGGATCGTAGATGTCGCCGCTGGCGAGGAAGCTCAGCAGGTTCGATTCGCGGGTCTTGATGACGTCACGCAGGCGATAGGACGAGAACGCGCTGTTGCCGACGAATTCGATCGACTTGACGCCGGTCTTGGCGCCTTCCTCGACCGTGAAGATGAGGTCGACGCGGTTGTTCGGCTGCTCGATGATTTCGGGCGTGACGCGCACGTCGTAGCGGCCGGACCGGCGATAGATTTCAGCGATTCGCAGCGTGTCGGACTGCACCATGGCGCGCGAGAAGGTGCCGCGCGCCTTGGACTGGACCTCAGTGGTGAGCTGCTCGTCCTTGATCTTCTTGTTGCCCTCGAAGGCGACGCGGCCGATCACCGGGTTTTCCACCACGGAGACGATGATCTGGCCGCCGGCACCACGGTTGATCCTGACGTCCTGGAACAGGCCGGTCTCGATCAGCGCCTTGAGGCCGTCGTCGATTGCGGCTTGATCCAGGCGACCGCCCGGACCCGGCTTGAAATAGGAGCGGATGGTCTCCACCTCGACGCGGCGATTTCCTTCGACGGAAATCGACTGAACGGTCTGAGCGAGCGCAGACGAAGACACAAAAACAGCCCCGACCGGGGCAACCACCGGCGCGCCGAACATGATCAGGGTTGCGAGCAAGCCCCCCCGGAGTCGCAGTCCAAACTTCATCGCGCAACGCGCCCTTATCATTCCGAGCCAGACCCAACCCCAACGCCGGTCTGGAAGATTCCCCAAGTCGAGGCCGCTTGTAGCCAATTTCACCGACGCCGCAAACGGCCGAAAGCGTCGTGATTTCAATTTCATTCCAAGACGTTGCTCAACAGCAACGCCACAAAAAAGCCGCCATCAGGATGCCGCCATCCGCAGGATGTCGTTGTAGGTCGCAAACACCATCAACATCAGCACCAAACCGAGCCCGATTCGGAACCCCATCTCCTGAGTCCGCTCGGACAAGGGCCGGCCGCGGACCACTTCAGCCGCATAGAACATCAGGTGGCCGCCATCGAGCAGCGGAATCGGGAACAGGTTCAGCAAGCCGATCGACACCGACAGCACCGCGCACAGGTTGATCACGAACTGGAACCCGGCGCTGGCCGCCTGCCCCGACATCTTCGCGATTCCCAGGACGCCGCTGACCTCGTTGGGGTTGCCGTTACCGACGAACAGCGAGCCCAGGAACTTGAAGGTGCTGGTGATAATGAACCAGACCTGCTCGACCCCGATCTTGAGCGCCTCGCCGATGCCGACCGGCGCGGTCGAGGCCTCGCCGGCCTGCGATTTGTGCTCGACGCCGAGCACGCCCAGACGGTGACTGTTGCCGAACGGATCCTTGCGCTCGAGCAGCGCCGGCGTGGCCGTCAGCGATACGATGGTACCGTCCCGCTTCACCTGGAAGGCAAGCGCTGAACCGGCGTTCGTCGCAACGATTCGCTGCATGTCGGCAAAGCTCTCGATCGGCTTGCCGTCGATCTGGACGACGACGTCCCCGACCTTGAAGCCGGCCGCCGCCGCAGCACCGTCGGCGACGATGCCGTCGACGCGCGCGATCGTGCTCGGCTTGCCGTAATACAGGGCCATGCCCGCGAAAATCAGCGCGCCCAGGATGAAATTGGCGATCGGTCCGGCCGCGACGATGGCGGCGCGCGGGGCGACCTTCTTGTGGTGGAAGCTGCCGGCGCGCTCCTCAGCCGACATGGCCGCAAGCGTCTGCGCGGACGGGGTCGAGGCCTCGCTCTCGTCGCCGAAGAACTTGACGTAGCCGCCAAGCGGGATCGCCGAGATCTTCCAGCGGGTGCCGTGGCGGTCGTTGAAGCCGACCAACTCAGGTCCGAAACCGAGCGAAAAGGTCAGGACGCGCACGCCGGCCCAGCGCGCGACCAAAAAGTGGCCGAGCTCGTGGAAGAACACGACGATCGTCAGGACGAACAGGAAGGGAACCGCGTAGCCGAGGAGCCCATGGCTCAACGTATTGAAACTATGGGTAAAAAAGTCGATCATCGAATTCCCTCATCCAGCGCCGCAAGGCCCTGGCCCCGAACCATCTAGGATGCCTTTAAGGCAATTTGAGGCAATAGGGCGGCAGCTTTATTTCGCGCAACATGGTCAACAGAGATTGCATCATCGGCTGACGTCATGGGGGCCTGGTTCCCTTCGCGGATCCAGTCGTTTAGCGTCGCCTCCACCAGCCGGGCAATGGCCCCGAACCGGATCTTGCCGGCGATGAACGCGGCCACCGCAACCTCGTTGGCCGCGTTGTAGACGGTGGTGGCCCCCTTCCCGGTCCGGAGCGAGTCGAAAGCCAGACGCAGCCCGGGGAAGCGCTCGAAATCCGGCGCCTCGAAAGTCAGCTGGCCGATCTTGGCCAGATCCAGCTTCGCCGCCGGCCCCTTGATGCGGTCGGGCCAGCCGAGGCAATGCGCGATCGGCGTACGCATGTCGGGCGCGCCGAGCTGGGCCATCACCGACCGGTCGGAGAACTCGACCATGCCGTGGATGATCGACTGCGGATGCACGAGCACGTCGATCTCGTCGGGCGTGAGCGCGAACAGATAGGAGGCTTCGATCACCTCGAGCCCCTTGTTCATCATGGAGGCCGAATCGATCGTGATCTTCTGGCCCATGCTCCAGTTCGGGTGCTTCAGGGCCTGCTCGAGCGTGGCCTGCTCGATGTCGGCCGGCTTCCAGGTGCGGAACGGGCCGCCCGACGCCGTGATGATGACGCGGACCAGTTCATCGCGATTGCCGGATGCCAAGGCCTGGAACAGCGCGTTGTGCTCGGAATCGGCCGGCAGGATGCACGCGCCCGCCTTGGCCGCCCGCTGCATGAAGAAATCACCGGCGCAAACCAGGCATTCCTTGTTGGCCAGCGCCACATGCGCGCCGCGATCGACCGCGGCGAGTGCCGGCTTCAATCCGGCAGCGCCGCTGACGGCCGCCATCACCCAATCGGCCGGGCGAGCGCCGGCCTCGATCACGGCACTTTCGCCGGCCCCGCATTCGGTGCTCGTGCCCGCGAGTGCAGCCTTGAGCTCAGCGAGCTTGGCGGTGTCGGCGACCGCGACGTAGCGCGCGGAAAATTCCTTCGCGAGCTTTGCCAGCGCCGCGACATTGCTGTTCGCCGTCAAGGCTTCGACGCGATAGCGCTCGGGCGAGGCGCGCAGGAGGTCCATCGTGCTGTCGCCGATCGAGCCGGTGGCGCCCAGCACCGTGACGCTGCGGACGGACGTCGCCGCAGCCTTGTTGTTTCGCAATGGGACTGCGCTCATAACCTCACCAAACCATAAGACCGCTTCCGGCGCTATGCACACCATGGCGGAGAAAGCCGATAATCCAGGCCGCCAGGATGGCGGCGACAAAACCGTCCAGGCGGTCCATAAGCCCGCCATGGCCGGGAATTAAGTGACTGGAATCCTTGACACCGAAGCGCCGTTTCACGGCGGATTCGAACAGATCGCCCAATGCCGACACCACCGAGAGGATGGCGCTGACGAAAAGCAAGGGCGCCATCTTCCCGAGCCCACAAGCCGCGAACCCGACCGCAACCAGGAGGCTTGCGACAAAGCCGCCGATCGCGCCGGCCCAGGTTTTCTTCGGGCTGACGCGCGGCCAGAGCTTCGGCCCGCCGATGCTGCGGCCAGCGAAATAGCCGCCGATATCGGTCGCCCACACCACCAGCAGCACGAACATCAGCGCGGAGAAGCCGTTGACGAGATCCTTCCGCACCAGGATCGAGGCCAGCAGCGCCGCCGCGGCATAGGCAAATCCCGTCGCCGCCCAGACGAACTTGCCGCGCGCGATCAGCGTCACGATCGCGCCGCCGACGAGCCCAACGACGACTGAGGTCTTGAGCCCGCCAAAGGCGACGGCGGCGCCCATCATGGCGATCACGATCGTCCCTGCCCCCGTCAGCGCGGCGGAGCCTGCGCCGACCACCGTCAGCCATTCCGCGAACAGCCCGATCGAAACCAGGGTGACGAGCAGCGCCCACAGCCAGCCGCCGGCATAAGCGATCGCGATGGTCAGCGGCGCCAGCACCAGCGCTGCGAGGACTCGCATCACGAGATTGCTCGGGGCAGGCTTGGCGCCCACCGGTGCGGAATCCTGTTCGCTCACGAGGCGGTTTTCGCGACCAGGCCGCCGAAACGGCGCTCGCGCCTGGCGAATTCGGCGATCGCGCTTTCCAGCGCCGCCTTGTCGAAATCGGGCCAATGGATCGGCACGAAGACGAGCTCGCTATAGGCCGCCTGCCACATCAGGAAATTGGACAGGCGCTGCTCGCCGCTGGTGCGGATGATGAGATCGGGATCGGGAATGTCGGGCGCATCGAGATGCGCGCCGAGCGTCTCGGCGTCGATCGTGGCAGGGTCGCGCTTGCCTTCCGCAACCTCGCGGGCGAGCTTCTGCGCCGCTTTCGCGATCTCCTGCCGGGAGCCGTAGTTGAAGGCGACGACGAGCGTCAGGCGTGTGTTGTCGCGCGTCAGCTCCTCGGCCTCGTTCAAGAGCGAGCAGATGTCGCTCTCGAGCCCCTCGCGCTCGCCGATGATCCGGACCTTGACGCCGTCGCGATGCAGGCTCGCCAAATCGTTGCGGATGAAGCGGCGCAGCAGGCCGAACAGATCGCCAATCTCGCTCGCCGGGCGCGACCAGTTCTCCGACGAGAAGGAGAAGATGGTGAGATAGCGGATGCCGAGCTCGTGCGAGGCGCGCACCACGCGGCGCAGGGCTTCGACGCCGCGGCGATGCCCCTCGGCACGCGGCAGACCGCGCGCGGCCGCCCAACGCCCGTTGCCATCCATGATGATGGCGACATGCGCGGGCGCCTCGGACCGATCGGGTCCTTCCGTGACAGGCGCGGCGGCGTTGGACATCGGGGGCGGCCTTAAACGGTGAGGATTTCTTTTTCCTTGGCAGCCAGCAACTGGTCGATTTCGGCGATCGTGCCGTCGGTCGCCTTCTGCACCTCGTCGGCGTGACGCTTCTGGTCGTCTTCCGACATTTCGTGATTCTTCTCGAGCTTCTTGAGCACGTCGAGGCCGTCGCGGCGGACGTGGCGCGCGGCGACCTTGGCGGCTTCCGCATATTTATGCGCGACCTTCACCAATTCCTTGCGCCGCTCCTCGTTCAGCTCGGGGATACGCAGGCGCAGCACCTGGCCCTCGGTCGCGGGCGACAGGCCGAGATTGGAATCGACGATCGCCTTCTCCACCGCCTTGACCATCGACTTGTCCCAGACCTGCACCGAGATCAGGCGCGGCTCCGGCACGCTGACGGTGGCGAGCTGATTGAGCGGCATGTGGCTGCCATAAGCGTCGACCTGCACCGGATCGAGCATCGAGGCGGACGCACGCCCGGTCCGCAGGCCGCCAAGCTCGTGCTTGAGCGAGGCGACGGCGCCTTGCATGCGGCGCTTCACTTCGTTGAGGTCGAAATTACCCGTGGGCATCACGTTTCTCCTTCAAAATCCCGGCGACTGCTCCCGCGCCCTTCCCTTCCGGACGTGTCAGGGGAGCCTTCAGCCGGCGACGATGGTTCCGTGGCCGGCGCCGCGCAGAATCGCACCGATCGACCCCGGCTCCGCGATCGAGAATACGATGATAGGCAGCGACGTCTCGCGGGCAAGCGCGAAGGCGGTCGCATCCATCACCTTGTAGCCGCCCTCGATCGCCTGCGAATGGGTCAGCCGGTCAAACCGCGTGGCGGCAGGATCCTTCTTCGGATCGGCGGAGTAGACGCCGTCGACATTGGTTGCCTTCAGCACCGCCTGGGCGCCGATCTCGGCGGCGCGCAGCACCGCGGTCGTATCGGTGGTGAAGAACGGATTGCCGGTTCCGCCGCCGAGCAGCACGATGCGGCCCTCGGCGAGGTATTTGTGCGCCGCAGTGCGGGTGAACAGCTCGGAAATCTCGGGCATGACGAAGGCCGACAGCGTGCGCGCCGGCGCGCCCTTGCGCTCGATCGCCGCTTCCAGCGCGAGGCAGTTCATCATGGTGGCGAGCATGCCCATGGTGTCGCCGGTCGGGCGCGACACGCCGCGGGCGGAGACCTCGACGCCGCGCACGATATTGCCGCCGCCGATCACGACCGCAACCTCGCAACCGAGCTTGCGGGCCGCGATCAGATCGTCCGCAACCCGGTCGACGGTCGCCTGGTCGATGCCAAACCCCTGCTGTCCCGCGAGATATTCGCCGGACAGCTTGATCACGACGCGACGATAGACCGGATCAGTCATGTGCACTTTCCTTGCCCGGGCGCCGCTTCCGGCGGCACGCCGGAAGGAGGTGTTCCGGCGCTTACTTCTTGCCGCTGGCCGCGGCGACCTCGGCCGCGAAGTCGCTTTCCTGCTTCTCGATTCCCTCGCCGAGAGCATAGCGCACAAAGCCCGCGATCTTCACAGCGCCGCCGACCTTGCCCTCGGCTTCCTTCACGGCCTGCGCCACCGACTTGCCGGTGTCGTGGATGAAGGCCTGCTCGAGCAGGCAGACTTCCTTGTAGTAGGTCTTGAGGCCGGACTCGACGATCTTCTCGATCACGTTCTCGGGCTTGCCCTGCTGGCGATATTTGTCGGCGAGCACGTCCTTCTCGCGCTTGGTGACCGCCGGATCGAGGCCGGACGGATCGAGCGCCAGCGGGTTGGCGGCGGCAACATGCATCGCAATCTGGCGGCCCAGGGCCGCAAGCTCGTCGGCCTTGCCCGGCGATTCCAGCGCCACGATCACGCCCATCTTGCCGGCACCGTCGACGACGGCACCGTGGACGTAATGCGCGACGACGCCCTGGCTCACTTCGAGCAAAGCGGCACGGCGCAGCGTCATGTTCTCGCCGATGGTGGCGATCGCGTCGTTGATCGCGGCTTCGACCGTGACGTCACCGACCTTGGCGGCCTTGATCTTTTCGACATCGGCGCCGACGTCGAATGCGACCTGGGCGATCATCTTGACCAGGCCCTGGAACTGACCGTTGCGCGCGACGAAGTCGGTCTCGGAATTGACCTCGACCACGACACCCTTGTTGCCCTTGGTGAGCGCGCCGATCAGACCCTCGGCCGCAACGCGGCCCGACTTCTTGGCGGCCTTGGACAGGCCCTTCTTGCGCAGCCAATCCTGCGCCGCTTCCATGTTGCCGTCGTTTTCGGTCAGCGCGGCCTTGCAGTCCATCATGCCCGCGCCGGTCGACTCGCGCAGGTCCTTGACCATCGCAGCTGTGATCGTTGCCATCGTTGAAAATCCTTTGTGCCTGCCGGTTCGCCGCGGCGCGGCTTGATCGCCCCGCCGCGGTCCATCTCAGGGATTCGCGTCAATTGAAATGGTGGCCGGATCCACTCCGGCCAACCCATCGCTCTCTTTGACTTTATTCCGCTTCCGCGGTCAGCGCCTTGGCCTTGGCCACCCAGGCGTCCGCACGGCTCGGCAAACCGACTTCTTCGCCGATCTTGTGCGCGGTGTCGTGGTCGAGCTCGGCGAGCTGCCAATAGTGGAAGATGCCGAGGTCGTTGAACTTCTTCTCGATCGCGCCCGACACGCCCGGGAGCTTCTTGAGGTCGTCGGCGGTGCCGCGCGGGCCGGCAAGACCCTGGAAACCGCTCGACGAGGCCGCCGGCAGTTCTTCAGCGAGCGGACGGGCCGACGCGCCGACGTCGATGCCCGAATCGCCCTGGGCGCGGGAGATGCCGTCGATCGCAGCACGCGCGATCAAATCGCAATAGAGCGCGATCGCACGGCCGGCGTCGTCGTTGCCCGGCACCACATAGGTGATGCCCTTCGGGTCCGAATTGGTATCGACGATCGCCGCGACCGGGATGTTGAGGCGCTGGGCCTCCTGGATCGCGATGTCTTCCTTGTTGGTGTCGATCACGAAGATCAGGTCGGGCAGACCGCCCATGTCCTTGATGCCGCCGAGCGAGCGGTCGAGCTTGTCGCGCTCGCGCTGCAGCGTCAGGCGCTCCTTCTTGGTATAGGAGCTGGCATCGCCGCCCGACAGCACGTCGTCGAGGTGACGCAGGCGCTTGATCGAGGCAGAGATCGTCTTCCAGTTAGTCAGCGTGCCGCCGAGCCAGCGCGAATTCACGAAATACTGCGCGCAACGCTTGGCAGCGTCCGCGACGCCGTCCTGCGCCTGGCGCTTGGTGCCGACGAACAGGATGCGGCCGCCCTTGGCGACGGTGTCGCTGACCGCCTGCAAGGCGGTGTGCAGCATCGGCACGGTCTGCGCGAGGTCGACGATGTGAATGTTGTTTCGGGCGCCGAAAATGAACGGAGCCATTTTCGGATTCCAGCGGTGAGACTGGTGACCAAAGTGCACGCCAGCTTCAAGCAGCTGACGCATAGTGAAATCGGGTAGCGCCATCGTTCTAATTCTCCGGTTGGTTCCTCCGGAAACGTGTGAGCAAGACGGAGCGTTCTCGCCCCGGCTGCCACCGGACGGCCTTGTGAGCCATGTTTCCGTGTGAGATGGCGCGCTGTATAGCGCCATTTCGGCCAGAAGCAAGGAAATAAGGGCCTGATCCGGGCGGTTTTCGCCCGCTCAAGGCCCTCTTCCGTAAAGACCACGCAGATCGCCCAGCGCCCCGCTGGTACCGGGTTAGCACCTGGGCTGGTTCGGCGGGCACTTCTTTGCCGCCGCCGGCGGAGGCGCGGCAGGCCGCGGCGGAGGCGGCGCCGGGCGCGGCGGGGGCGCGACCGCCATCCGGGGCGGTGGCGAGGGTGCCGGCCGGGCGACCGGCGGTGGCGGCGCCGGCCGCGCCATGGCCGGCGGAGGCGCCGGCCGCGCTGCCGCCACGGGCGGAGCCACCCGTGCCGGTGGAGGCGAAGCGACACGCGGCGGAGGCGGTGGTGTCGGACGCGCGACGGCCGCAGGCGGCGGGGGTGTCGGTCTTGCCACGGCTTGCGGGTGCGGGGGTGGCGCGGACGGCCGGGTTGCCTGCGCCGGAGCAGCCGACGGCTGATTCTGCGGCCTGATCGGCTGGCGCGCGGCCGAAGGCGGCGGTGGGACCGGCCTCCCCGCGGCGCCAGGAGCGGAGCCCAGCGCAGCCGGCGGTGGCGTGCCAGCCGGCTCGCGGATGGCAGATTTGGCGCGGTCCGCGGGGGCGGTCCCGGGCGGTGCCTGCGCCACCGGCGGCTTCGGCGGTTGGCCGGGCGCAGCGACGGGGTTTGTCGTGTTGGGCGCAACAGTCACCGGGGCGGCCGCCGTTGGCGCATTGGGATGAACCGGCGCTGTCACGCCCGGAGTTGCAGTGGTCGGCGCTGCCGGATGGGTCGGCGGGCTCGTGGGAGCGGTCGCCGTCGGAGCGAGCCTGCTACCCGGTACACTCCCTGCCCCCGCGGGCGGCGTCGGCGGCCCGCCTTGGGCACCGGGAACCGGCAGCGAGTTGGCCTGTGGCAGCCTGGGCTGTGGCGCGACGGATGGCACTGCGGTCGGCGCGACGGCGGTCGGCGTGGCCGGAGGCGTCGCGGTCCTCGCCGTCGGCTGGATCGTCGCGCTCGGCGGCATCGGCGCCTTGCCCTGCTGAATCAGGGTAGCGCGCTGCGTGGCGGCCTGCGGCAGGGTCGGGCCCGCGGGACTGGCGCGACCGGCAATCGCCGGCGCGAGATTGGCCGGTCCGCTCCCTGCTCCCACGCCCGCGGCTGGTGCCGGCGGACGATTGATCACGGTGTTGATGACAGTCGCATTATGGATGTTCTGGTAGATGATGTTGTTCGGCGGCGGCGCGACATAGACCGGCGGCCGGACAAACACCGGGATCGGCACGAACACCGGTTGCGGCAGCACGAACAGGCCAACCACCGGCATCGGTGGCGGCAGCACGACGAAATCCGGCGGCGGCGGCGGCAAATAATAGACCGGTGGCGGCGGTGGCGGCGCGAAGCCGAAATCGGGATCGCTGAAATACAGCACCGGGCGATCGACATAGACCACCTCCTCCGGCGGCGGTGGCGGCACGTCGTAGTCGATCATCGCAAAGCTCGGCGGCGGCTCGACCGGCGCGGTGAGAATCGCAAGGCGGCGGCGCGCATCGCCCGCGTGCGGCCCGCGCGGATAGCGGCGCAGATACGACCAATAGGCCTCCGGCGTGTCGTTCCGGTAGGTGCGACGCCAGGTGATGGCTTCGCGGCGCGCCGCAACGATCGCCATCACGCGCTTTGCGAGGGGATCACCGGGATAGGCCGCGAGGAATTCCTCATAGGCCGCGAGCGTGTCGCGCTCGAGCGCGGCGGCATAGGCGTCCTGCACGCCGAGATCGCGGATCGGCTTGCTGCGGATGGCGGCGACCTGGTCGGGTGCGGCCTGCGGCGGCGGCGCGTCGGGCCCGCGCTCGAAGAACGAGAACGGCGCCGATATCTTCTGCTCGTTCCAGGGCACCTGCGCGCCCTTGCTGGCTTCGTTGACGCGCAGGCGGACGCGGTCGAACACCTCCGCCAGCGGCAGGCCGCCGGTGCGGATCATCTCTGCCAGCGACTGCGCATAGATGCCGTACGGCCCCGGCTCCTCCGGCGCGACGGTGCCGGGCGCCGCGTTGAACGCAATCAGCATGTTCGGGTCGGGCTCGACCAGCGCCAGACCGCTCGCGATCGGCTGACCGCCCTCGATGAAGGGCTGCGCGCGGGCAGCGTCGAGCACGACGATGTTGGCCTTGAGCGGAATGGCGGCGAGCTGGCGCGCATAGTCGCTGATGCGCAAGGCCTCAGTCGGAATGTCGGTGTCGCGGGTGATGTTGGAATCGACCGGGATGAAATAGTTCTCGCCGGCAATCTGCACGCCATAGCCAGCGAGATAGACCATCGCGACCGTCCCCGGCCCCGAGGCCTGGGCCTTCTGGATGAAGTCGCGAAAACTCTTCCGCAGCGTGTCGCCGTCGAGATCGCGCGCGCCGACGACGTCGAAGCCGGCCGCCTGCAGCGTCTGCGCGATCAGGCCGGCATCATTCGCCGTCGTCGCCAGCGGCGACTTGGCATAGGCGCCATTGCCGAGGACGAGCGCGATGCGCTTCTCCGGCTGCTGGGCGCGGGCCGCGTCCGGCGCGCCGGCGGCAAGGGCCATGATCGGCAGGAGAAGGCAGATGAAGACTTTGAACGTCCCGCGCATGGCTCTCTTGCCCGCTTTTGTTGTTGGCACCGCGCAACAGGCGCGCGGCCGGCTGAATGGCCGTTGAACGAAAGGCTCGGATTGAGGCGATGGCGTGGCTGGCCCGTCACCGGCGTCAGCCTGGCGTCAGTCTCGCCGCGACGGCCGTCTCGCCGCGGATCTCATTCGGCCAATTTCAGTTCGGCGACGGTGGTCCGCGCAGCCGCCTCATCGACGGGCGAGAAATCCACCGGCCCCTGATTCTTGTAGGCCGACGTCATCGCCAGGGTAAGTCCGTATCCGAGGAGCCCGGTGCTGGCGTTCGCGATCACAGCATTCTTGCGATCGCTGTTTCGGGCCAGATAGAAATAGGTTCGGCCGGACTGGACTGCGATGTCCTGATGCGTCTCGCCGGGAAAACCGGGCTCTGCCGCGAAAAACTGGTGCTGGCCGGCCGGCCGATCGACATAGAGGTAGGTGCCGGTCCTCAATCCCTTGAGCACAGTGCCATCCAACGCAAACTCCCAGCCTGCGTCGGCTACGCCACCGAACCCCTTCTCGCGAAACACCACGATGCGCGCCTGCCCCGCCTTCGGCGGTCCGATCCTCTGCATCGCGGTCGCGTAATCCAGTCCGCTCCGCTCTGTTTGACAGCCAACCAGCATTGCCGCCGCAATCAGCAGCACAGCCCCACGCAAAATCATCCACGCCCCCGCCTGTCCCGGCGTGAGGCTAGCGCAAGACAGCTTCTGATTGCAATACGCGCAGCATCGCTGCCCTATACCGAAGCCGTGCGACCGGCCTCTGCGGGAAAGAGGCGCGGCCACCCGGCATCCGATGCGCTCAGCCCTGGGTCTCAGCCCTGAGGCTCAGCTCAGGGCAAGCAACTCGACGACCCCCGTGCTCAGCCGATAGATACCGCCGACCACCTTGAGCTTGCCCTGCTCGACCGCTGCATTGAGGAGCGGGGCGGCCGATTTCAGCTTGGCAACGTTGTCGATGACGTTCTGGCGGATGGCGTTGTCGAGCGCGTTGCCGCTCTGCCCGGCCGCGGTCTTCACCGAGGGCGCGATCGCGGAGACCAGCGTCGGGATGTGCCCGGGCAGCGGCTTGTCGTCCTTCAGCGACTTGATGGTCGCATCGACGGCGCCGCAATTGTCGTGGCCGAGCACCAAGATCAGGGGCGTGCCGAGCACCGCGACGGTGTACTCCATGCTCGCGACCGTCTCGTCACCGGCAAAATTTCCGGCGACGCGGCACACGAACAGATCGCCGCGTCCGCTGTCGAAGGCATATTCGGGTGCGATGCGTGAATCGGCGCAGCTCAGGACGGCTGCGTAGGGATTCTGGCCGCCGACCAGAGCCTCGCGCTCATGTGTGAAGTCGTGTCGGCGCGACACACCCGAGACGTAGCGCGAATTGCCGTCCATCAGCCGCTTCAGCGCGGCATCGGGCGACAGCACGTTTTGCGGTTTCGGCGGCGCCTTCGCCTCCTTGGCCAATGCGGGCCCGCCAAACGCCGCCATCCCGAGCGCGGAGGCGGCGAAGAGCATCATCGAGCGGCGGGAGGGAGCCATCGATTCATGCAGATTTTCAGAGCATTTGTCACACATGGTTGTTCTTCCTTGGTTGCGCGCCGGGCCACAACTGATAGCTGTGCCCGGCACACTTCGAAACCATGCATGAGCTTGTTAGTTAAGCTTTGGTTTGCGGCAATGCGCGCAAGCGTCAGATCTGCTGCACGTCCACGACGCCCGCGACCGCCTTGATCGCGCCGGCGATCTGCGGCGAGACCTTGAAGCGGCCGGGAAGCTTCATCTCGACCTCGGTCTCGAGGTCGAGCATCATCACCAGCGAGACCTCACCGTCGCCGTTCGAACGCGGCGCGATGCCCGGACTGCCGATCTTCGGCGCCGCGCCGTTCAATGCCGCCATGTCGGGGCCGGCCAAACGCTTGGCGATCGACTCCAACGGCTTGGTGTCGCGCACGAAGATGCGCAGTCCCTTCTGCGTCTTGGCGGCGGCATCGTCGAGCGGCTCGGCATGTAGCACGCGGGCGCGGACGTCCTCGCCCTGCAACTCGGCGCCCAGTTGCAGCAGCACGGCGGCGCCCGGCTCCAGCACGTCGCGATATTGCGCAAGGCCCTCGGAGAACAGCACCGCCTCGAAATGGCCCGTGGGATCGGAGAGCCCCATGATGCCCATCTTGTTGCCGGTCTTGGTGCGCCGCTCCATGCGCGAGACCACGGTGGCCGCGACCTTGCCGGCGGTGGCGCCGGTCTTCACCGCGCGCGAGAATTCCGCCCAACTCTGCACCCGCAACCGCTTCAGCACGGTGGCGTAATCGTCGAGCGGATGGCCCGACAGGAAGAAGCCGACGGCGTCGTATTCGCGGCGGAGTTTTTCGGCCGGCAGCCACGGCTCGATCTGCGGCAGCATGATGGTCGGCGCATCTGCCGACATGCCGAACATGTCGTTCTGGCCGATGGTCTCGGCCTGATGCGCGCGCTGGCAGGCGGCGAGGATCGAATCCGCGCCGGCGAAGACGCGGGCGCGGTTCGGCTCCAGCGTGTCGAAGGCGCCGGCGGCGGCGAGACTTTCGATGATGCGCTTGTTGATCGCGCGCGGATTGACCCGTGCCGCGAAGTCGGCGAGCGAGGTGAACAATCCCCGCTTGGTGCGCTCCTCGATGATCTGCTCGATCGCCTGGATGCCGACGCCCTTGAGCGCTGCGAGCGCGTAGTAGATCGTCTTCTCGCCGACCTCGAATGTCGCGCCGGAGCGGTTGATGTTCGGCGGTTCGACCTTGATGCCGAGGCGCTGCGCCTCGGAGCGGAATTCGGAGAGCTTGTCGGTATTGTTGAGATCGAGCGTCATCGACGCCGCGATGAACTCGACCGGATAATGCGCCTTCATGTAGGCGGTGTGGTAGGACACCAGCGCATAGGCTGCCGCATGGCTCTTGTTGAAGCCGTAATCGGCGAACTTCGCCAGCAGCTCGAAGATGGTCTCGGCCTGCCCCTTCGGCACGCCGTTCTTCACCGCGCCCGCGACGAAGATGTCGCGCTGCTTGTCCATCTCGGCGCGGATCTTCTTGCCCATGGCGCGGCGCAAGAGGTCGGCGTCGCCGAGCGAATAGCCCGACATCACCTGCGCGATCTGCATCACCTGTTCCTGGTAGATGATGACGCCGAAGGTTTCCTTCAGGATCGGCTCCAGCACGGGATGCAGATATTCCGGCTCCTCGTCGCCGTGCTTGCGCGCGCAATAGGTCGGGATGTTCGCCATCGGGCCCGGGCGATAGAGCGCCACTAGCGCGATGATGTCCTCGAAACGGTCCGGGCGCATGTCGACCAGCGCGCGCCGCATGCCCTGGCTTTCAACCTGGAACACGCCGACCACCTCGCCGCGGGCCAGCATCTGGTAGCTCTCGGCATCGTCGATCGGCAGCGTGGCGAGATCGACATGGATGTCACGCGGCTTGAGCAGCTTGCAGGCGACGTCGAGCACGGTCAGCGTCTTCAGGCCGAGGAAGTCGAACTTGACGAGGCCGGCCGGCTCGACCCATTTCATGTTGAACTGGGTCACCGGCATGTCCGACTTCGGATCGCGGTACATCGGCACGAGTTCGCTCAAGGGGCGATCGCCGATTACGATGCCGGCCGCGTGCGTCGAGGCGTGGCGGGTCAGGCCTTCGAGGCGCTGGGCGATGTCGAAGGCGCGCGCCACGACCGGATCTTCGTCGCGGAACGCCTGCAGCTTCGGCTCGCTCTCGATCGCGGCCGCCAGCGTCACGGGCGCGGCCGGATTCTGCGGCACCAGCTTGGTCAGCTTGTCGACCTGGCCATAGGGCATCTGCAGCACGCGACCGACGTCGCGCAGCACGCCGCGCGCCTGCAGCGTACCGAAGGTGATGATCTGCGCGACCTGGTCGCGGCCGTAGCGCTCCTGAACGTACTTGATCACCTCGCCGCGGCGGTCCTGGCAGAAGTCGATGTCGAAGTCCGGCATCGAGACGCGTTCGGGATTGAGGAAGCGCTCGAACAGCAGGCCGAACTTGATCGGGTCGAGGTCGGTGATGGTCAGCGCCCACGCCACCAGCGAGCCCGCACCCGAGCCGCGGCCCGGCCCGACCGGAATGCCCTGGCTCTTCGCCCATTTGATGAAGTCGGACACGATCAGGAAGTAGCCCGCATATTTCATGCGCATGATGACGTCGAGCTCGAACGCCAGGCGCTTGTTGTAATCCTCCTCGGTCGTACCTTGCGACAGGCCGTGGACGCTGAGGCGCTTGGCGAGCCCCTCCTCCGCCTGGCGCTTCAACTCGGCGGCCTCGACCGAGGCTGCGTCCGAGCTCTGCGCGGCACCGACGGTGAAGAACGGCAGGATCGGCTTGCGCGTCATCGGGCGGAACGAGCAGCGCTCGGCGATCTCCACCGTCGAGGCCAGCGCCTCCGGAATATCGGCGAACAGCACCGCCATCTCGGCGCGGGTCTTGAAGCGATGATCGGGCGTGAGCTGCTCGCGTTCGGTCTCTGCGATCAGCCGGCCGCCGGCGATGCAGAGCAGCGCGTCATGCGCTTCGTAATCGTCCGTCGTCGCGAAATACGGCTCGTTGGACGCGACCAGCGGCAGGCCCTTGGCATAGGCGATGTCGATCAGGCCGCTTTCGACGCGCCGCTCCTTCTCGGTGTTGTGACGCTGCAATTCGACGTAGAGGCGATCGCCGAACAGGCCGGCCAGACGCTCGCAGCGCAAGGCCGCGAGCTCGGCATGACCGCCGGCCAGCGCCAGCGAGATCGGCCCGTCCGGTCCGCCCGTCAGGGCGATCAGGCCCTCGGTCTCGCCCTCGAGCCAGTCGAACTTGATGTGGCAGGCATGGGTGTCTGGCGTCTCCAGGAATGCGCGCGAATTCAGCCGCATCAGGCTGCGATAGCCGCGCTCCTGCGCTGCCAGCAGCACCACGCGCGACGGCCCCATCGCGTTGCGCGCATTCGGATCCTGATCGCCGAAATCGATCGCCAGCTCGCAGCCGACGATCGGCTGGATGCCGGAGCCCGCCATCTTGTCGGAGAACTCCAGCGCACCGAACATGTTGTCGGTGTCGGTGAGCGCCAGCGCCGGCTGGTGGTCTTTCTTCGCAAGCTCGGCGAGCTTGGCGATCTTGATCGAGCCCTTGAGCAGCGAATAGGCCGAGTGAACGTGAAGGTGGACAAATCCGGCGCTCGGCATGGTCGCGTGACGGCCTCTTGCAGATGGGGATGGAGCGGTCGCCGGCTCCCTGGGGCATCATGCACCCGCATCTGCCCTGTCCTGCCGACTCGCCTCGCAATGGTGAGGTGTCGCAGCTTCAGAGTCCACGCCGGAGCGGCCGATTGGCCACATCGTCCCTCTTTTCCCCAAGGCCGACCGGCGCCTCCCGCGTCAAGCCGGGGAATCAGAGCTGCGGTATGACCTGGGCCCAGATCGCGATCATCCCGACGAACAGCGTGATCGACGCCAGTGCGGCGGCTTCTTCGACGAAAACCCTGAACATGTCTCGCTCCCTTGCTAGAACGTATGAAGAACATTGTTCTCATTTCGTTCTCAGGAGTCAAGCGCGACGGACGATCCCCAAGGACAATGGTTAACTCGCTGAATTCACGCAATAAAAAAGCCCCGGCCAAGGCCGGGGCTTTCGACGACCGCCCGAAGGCGAGCGATCAGGATCAGTAACGGCCGAGCACCGGGCCGCCGAACTTGTAGTTCAGGCGGACGAGACCCATGTCGACGTCCTGCTTGATGCGGTCGGTACCCGCCAGGCCAGCGAACGTGACGTCCTTGTCCGACAGGAAGATGTGGTTGTACTCGACGCCAACCGACCAGTTCGGTGCGAAACCGTATTCGAGGCCGGCACCGACCGTACCGCCCCAACGGGTCTGGTCGTTCGACGACAGCAGCGCGCCCGAGGCGGTGCTGAACACATCGTACTTGACGCCGACCACAGCCGCACCGCCCTTGACGTAGAGCAGGACGTTGTTCCAGGCGTAGCCGACCTGACCGGTGATCAGACCGAACGAGTCGATCTTCGAGCGGTTGCGCGTTGCGAACAGCGCGCTGACATTGTCGCCCGAGAAGTCGGCCCAGTTGCCCTGGCCTTCCACGCCGAACACGAACTGGCCAGACTGCCAGCGATAGCCGATCTGGCCACCGACCGTGCCGCCGGTCGCATCGTGCGAACCTTCACGGCCGCCACCGACGAGATCCCAGGTCGAGTGCGCCGAACCGCCGCCGCCGTTGATGCCGATGTAGAAGCCGCTCCAGTCATAGATCGCGGCGACCATCGCAGGCGCCTTCGTGTAGGGCCGCGCTGCGAGGTCAGCAGCCAGCGCCGGCGCAGTCGCGCTCAGCGCGACAAGGCTCACAGCAGCAAGCAACAAATTCTTCTTCATTTGAGTCCCGTTCCAGTTTCGTCGTTAGGCCCCCTGGCCGTGCGCTGGTCATAACAGCGATCGACGGAATTGCTGTAACCTCGACGCCACAGTTCGCGCCAAAGGCCCGCGCTTCATTAATGAAGATTTATCAGAGCGCGTCCGAAACCCTTTGAAACAAGTGTTTTCTGTAGTTCCATTGTCGGCAACACGAGATAAATTGCATGCGCGCGTAACAACGTCGCGCGCACATTCGCGTGATGGAGAATTGAGATGCGAAGACGGACTACCCTCCCCATTGTCGCCACATTTTCGCTCGCTCTCGCCACATTTGCACTCGTGTCGAGCGCGAGCACACCCGCGCGCGCGTTCGGCACGCATCACGCGTTCTGCCTGACCGGCGATGAATGGCCGGGGCTCAGCAATTGCAGGTTCGACACCTACGCGCAGTGTCAGGCAAGCGCTTCGGGACGCGCCCTGACCTGCATCGCGAATCCATATTTCGCCGGACAGAGCGATGATCCCTACGCCTATCAAAATCGTCCGCGCGCACAGACGCCGGGCTATTCACCCGGCTACTACCTGCCGCGCTGAGATGCGCAGCTCCAGCCTCGCGCTCGTTGCAATCGGCCTGCTCCTCGCGGGCGGATCCGCATGCGCGCAGACCTATGACCCCAGCTATCCGGTCTGCATGCAGATCTACGGCCCCGTCGGCTATTTCGACTGCCGTTACGGCTCGCTCGCGCAGTGCAAATATCTCGCCGTCGGACGCTCGGCGAGTTGCGTGATGAACCCTTATTTCTCTGCGCGGAAGAAGTCGCCGGCCCCTCGCCGCTCCAGAGGCGCCGCTGGCGCCGGATGAGCCAAGCAGTTGCGCCGGCTCAGCTTTGCCAAGGGGTGTTGCGGATGCGTGTGCACGCGTTCGGCTTGCGGAAGCTGGGTCGTGATCCTCGATGTAGTCGAAATTCACGGTCCCGAACGTCGTCTGCGGCTTCTTCAGTGCCGAGCAGGTCTGCACCTTCAGGAACTCGTTCTTGAAGTCACCGCGCGGAAACGCCGATATCACCTGGTCGCGCTGCTCCGGGGTGTAGTCGTCGTATCCAACGCCGACGACGTCCACCAGAACGCCTGCGTTGGTGAGAGCGATCTCCGGCCTCATATATTGAGGAATGCCGGGCGTGGTGTGGAGCGCGATGGCTTCCCAGACCAGATCGGCCTGCGGCTCGGCGATCCCGCGTGCCCGAAGAAACTCCCGCGCAGCATCGGCCCCGTCGACCTCAAACCGTTTTGTCGGCGTGTGGTAGTGATCGACCAGGCCGAGATCGTGAAACAGCGCCGCGACGTAGAGCAATTCGGAATCGAATTTCAGCTTCTGACGTAGCCCCTTCATCGCACCGAACACGTAGACGCGGACGGAATGATTGAACAGCATCTCGTCTTCATAGCTGCGCACGAGGTCGGTGGCCTCGCGCGCCAGTTGGCTGTCGGGAATTCTGACGCCGGAAATCACGCTCGTCATCTTCAAACTCCTGCCTTTCATTGGATTGATGCCGCGCGATCCGTCAGGCCGCCTTCTCGAGCGCGGCCTGCGGGGTATTTCTGAAGCTGATCGACATGCGGTTGTACGCGTTCATCATGCTGATGGCGATCGTGAGATCGACGAGCTCGCGCTCGCCGAAGACCGCGCGAACGGCCTGATACGCCTCATCCGGAACGCCCGTCTCCGCGACGCGGGTCACCGTCTCGGCCCATGCGAGTGCGGCGCGTTCACGTTCGTCGAAGAGATGACCGGCCTCGGCCCAAGCCTGGACCAATGCGAGTTTTTCGATCTTCACGCCGTTCTTGAGCAGGTCGCGCGTGTGCATGTCGAGGCAATAGGCGCAATTGTTGATCTGCGAGACGCGCAGGTAAGCGAGGGTCACCAGCGTCGCAGGAAGCCCGCTCTGCATGACGTAGCCATAGACGCCGCCCAGTGCCTTCGCGCCGGCCGGTGCAATGTGGTTGTAGTTGAGACGCTCACCCATCTGGATTCTCCTTGATAACCGAGGGAGCAAGCACTCCCTTCCTTTCCTCCCTCAGATGCCCCTGCCATGGTTCATAAAAAAGGACCAAGAACGCACGAAAATCGTGTACCAAGAACCATGACCAAACCGCTGCGGCTGGAGCTCGATCGGTCCGCGAAGACACCGCTGGCCGAGCAGATCCACAAAGGGATCCGGGCCGCCATCGAAAGCGGCGTGCTCGCACCGGGCGCGCGCCTGCCCTCATGGCAGGATCTGGCGGCCCAGCTCGGCGTCGCGCGCGGCACCGTGCGCTCAGCCTATGAAAAGCTCGCATCCGCCCAACTGATCGTCGCGGCCCGCGCGACCGGCACGCATGTCGCCGACCGACCGCGCTTCCCCGTGCGGCGGGACAAGGCCCCAGCACCGGGCTCGTTCATGGAAATGTACCAGGAGCTCATTGCGGGCCCGGCGATCTTCCAAATGGGCGTGCCTTCGCGAGAGACCTTTCCCGCGACGCTGCTCGCGCGCATGCACGCACGGGCGGCTCGTGTCGAAATGAGCGCTCCTGCGATCTACCCCGATCCGCGCGGCGAGCCGGACTTGCGACGCGAGATCGCGGCCTATCTTGCGCTGGCGCGTGGGATCGAGTGCATGCCGTCCCAGATCATCATGACCAGCGGCTTCGCCGGCGGCCTCGGCCTGGCGCTCCGAGTCCTCGGCCTCGAGCAGAACAAAAAGGTCTGGATGGAGGATCCCGGCTTTCCTTTCGCCCGGCATGGGCTCGCGCTCGCGGGATTGTCGATCGTGCCGATCCCGGTTGACGCGGATGGCATCGACGTCGACGACGGCCTGCGCCATGCACCCGACGCGGCGCTGGCTGTCGTGACGCCCGGGCAGCAAGCGCCGCTCGGATCCACGCTGTCACTGGCACGACGCGCGCGCCTGCTGGACTGGGCGACCCAAAACAAGGCGTGGGTGATCGAGGACGATTATCTCAGCGAACTTCAACTGAAGGGCCGGGCCACGCCGGCGCTCGCCTCGCTCGATCGCTCCGGCCGCGTCGTTCACATCGGCTCGTTCAGCAAGACCATTAGCCCTGCCTTGCGGCTCGGCTTTGTCGTGGCACCCGCCGCTCTGGCGTCGCGATTTGCCGAGACTGCGGCGTGCCTTGCTCCGTCGCCTGGGCGCGCGGTGCAGCTCGCCACCGCCGATTTCATCCGCGAGGGCCATTATCTCCGGCATCTGCGACGCACCAAGCGCGCCTACGCCGCGCAAGGCGAGGCATTGCTGAAACACCTCCGGCCGCGGACCGTAAACGTTGCGATGGCCGGATTGGCCGCGGTGCTGCGATTGCCGGACCAAGCCCCCGATCTTGCCATCGCCAGGGAAGCAGCAGCGCTTGGACTGGCGCCGACGCCGCTGTCGCTCTGGTACGCGTCAAAGGCTTCGGCGCGCCCAGGACTGCTGCTGGGCATCGCAACGTCCCCGCTCAGGCGGATCGCGGCCTCCTCCGACCGGCTCCTTCAGATCATCGACCGCCTGACGTGATCGGACTTAGGCCTCGGCGGCCTCAACCGGCCATCGTCACGATCAACGGTCCCTTGCGCGTGGCGATCACGGTGTGTTCGTACTGCACGGTCGGCGCCTCGGGACTGCTGTAGAGCGTCCAGGGGTCATCGCCATTCTCTGCCCACGCGGCGCCCATGGAGAGGAACGGCTCGACGGTGAACACCAGGCCATCGTTCATGATGCGGCGTTCGGAGCGGTCGGGCCATGTCGCGATCTCCGTCGGCTCCTCATGGAGCGACAAGCCGACACCGTGACTGGCGAGATTCCTGACCAGGCTGTAGCCGTTCTTCCGCGCAAAGGTCCCGATGGCCTGGCCGATCCCGGCAATCGGCTTGCCGGCGCCAACCTGCTGCAGGCCTGTCCACATCGCCCGCCGGCCGTCCCGGCAAAGCCGTTCAATCGCGCGGGCGACGGGCGGAACGGCGAAGGAGGCGCCCGTATCGGCGAACAAGCCGTTCTTCTCGGCTGACACGTCGATGTTCACGAGGTCGCCGCGCGCGATCCGCCGCTCGCCCGGGATGCCGTGCGCGATCTCCTCGTTCACGCTGATGCAGGTCGCGCCGGGAAAATCGTAAGACAGCTCCGGGGCCGAACGCGCGCCGGCGGCTTCCAGCAGCTTTCGCCCGATCAGGTCGAGCTCGGACGTGGTCATGCCCGGCTCGATCGCCTTCCCCATCGCCTCCAGCGTATTGGCGACGATGCGCCCGATCTCTTTCAGGCGCGTCAGGTCGTTGTCATCGGAGATCGTCATGTCGGGGCTCTCTACGAAAGCCGGGACATAGCTCTTGCGAGGCCGGCTTGCAAATCGGACCGATTCTTCGCCCGATATGTCCTCATCCCTCGTCGAGCAGATTGCGAACCTTCGTCGCCAGGTCTTCGATCGCAAAGGGCTTGGAGAGCAGATGCTTGCCGGCATCGAGCATGCCGTTGTGAACGATCGCGTTGCGCGTATACCCGGTCGTGAACAGCACCTTCAAATCCGGGTATCGTTTCGACAGCTCGGTAGCAAGTTCAGCGCCGGTCATGTCGGGCATGACGACGTCGGTAAACAGCAGGTCTGGAATGAGACCATTTTCAATGGTCCTGATCGCTTCCCTGGCAGTCGCGGCTTCGATGACCGTATAGCCAAGCTCGCGCAGGCTTTCGGATGAGATGCTGCGGACCCGCTCGTCGTCCTCGACAACGAGGATGGTCTCGCTCTGAAGGCTTGCACCAGGATGTGTAACGCCCTGCGGCGACGTTGAAGGCGCCTCCTCGCCCGCAAAGCGTGGAAGATAGATTTTCACCGTCGTGCCAACGTCGACTTCCGAATAGACTTTGACGTGGCCGCCCGACTGCCGCACGAAGCCGTAGACCTGACTGAGGCCGAGGCCGGTGCCCTTGCCCACGACCTTGGTCGTAAAGAACGGATCGAACACCTTCCCCAGCACATCGGCCGGAATTCCGGTGCCGTTATCCGTGACGGCGATGAGAACGTACTGTCCGGGCGACAGGGCGTATTCGCGGGCATATTTCCGGTCGATCGAGGCATTGCTGGTCTCGATCGTCAGCCGGCCGCCCTTCGGCATGGCGTCGCGCGCATTCACCGCCAGGTTGATGACGGCGCTCTCCAGCTGGGCCGGGTCCGCCTTGACGCGCCAAAGGCCGGCCGCCAGGACGGCCTCGAGGCGAACCAGCTCTCCGAGCGAGCGCTCCAGCAGCTCGCTCATCCCGCCGACCATCTTGTTGAGGTCCACGACCTCGGGCGCCAGAGGCTGTTGGCGCGAGAACGCGAGCAGCCTTTGCGTCAAGGTGGCTGCGCGGTTTGCGCCATCGATCGCGCCCTCGATGAAGCGGTCGATGTTGACCTCTCCCTTGCCGAGCCGCCGCTTGGCGAGATTCAAGCTGCCGAGAATAACGGCCAGCATGTTGTTGAAGTCGTGCGCGATCCCGCCGGTCAACTGCCCAACAGCCTCCATCTTCTGGGATTGCCGCAATTGCTCCTCGGCCTTCATGCGCTCTGCGATCTCGTCGGCGACACGTTGCTCCAGCCCGGCGTTGAGCGTCTCGAGCCGGGTCAGAAGCCGGGCATTGTCGATGGCCGTGGCGGCGTGGCCGGCGATCCCGAGCAACGCCGCTTCATGCTCGGGCTGGAACATGGCCGTCTCGGCATGACCGAAGAAAAGTCCTCCAAGCACCTCACCCGTCCGCGAGATCACGGGGACCGCAAGATAGGATCGAACCGGAAGATGGCCCTCGGGCATGCCCTTCCGCGGTGTGTTTTTGCCATAGCGTGGGTCTTGCAAAATGTCGTCAGACCTCACCACGCTCGTGCCTTTGAAGGTCGGCTCGAACACGGCCGTGTTGCGAGGCATCGGGAAGTTCTCGAAGGCCGATCGCGGCACTCCGGACAGCGAATAAAGCATGTAGCTGCCGCCATCCGAGGTCAGAACATTGTAGAAAAATGCCCCGAACTGGGCGCCCGTCAGCTCGACGCCGGCGTCCGTGACGATCTGCACGATCTTCTCGAGATTGCGCTCGCGGGCGACCGATGCACCCGTGTCGTTCAGTATCCTGAGATGACGCTCGGTTTTCTTTTGCGCGGTGATGTCCAGCACCGTTCCGATGAAACGAACAGCCTGGTCGCTGGAGAAAATGGCCTGCCCCGTCGCTGCAATCCAGCGTTCGATGCCATCCTCGATGCCGACAGTTCGATACTCGATGTTGTAACTCGACGGCGCATGGGGATTGAGGGCCGCGGATACGGCTTCGTGGGCGCGCTGCCTGTCGTCGGGATGAATGCCTCTCAGGAACGCCCCTTCGTAGCTGACCTCGGCGTCCGGCGAGAGACCGAAGACCTCCTTGCAGCGACTGTCCCATCGCAAGACGTCGTTGACCGGATCATAGTCCCAGGTGCCGATGCCGGCCGCCCTGTTCGCCAGGACCAGACGTTCGGCAGCTTCCCGGGCTGCCTGCTCCGAGCGGACGCGCTCGATATGCGCCCATGATCGCTCGGTGACCTCGGTGAGCAAGGCGAGTTCGCGCGCCGTCCAGCGATGCGGGCCGCGGTGATGAATGGCCATCAGGGCAGTGAGCTGCCCTTCCTTGACCAGGGGCATGCAGATCGTCGAGCCTATGCCGATATTCTGGAAGGTTGCGGCCTCCTCGGGCGCGATCTCCTTCAGATTGTCGTTGATGATGAGGGGCCTGCCGGCGCCGAGTTCTCGCACCGCCTTCGCGCCGAAGTCGGCCAGACTGTAGTGCCCAAGGATATGCATCGCGCCTGGGGCAGCCCAATCACCGCGAATGGTGAAGCCGTCCTGATCGGGATCCATGTCGGCATAGGCGCAATTGGAGACGCCGAGATGCTCACCCAGCATCCTGGTCGTCACCGCCATCACCCCATCGGCATCACGGGTCCTCGCGGTCTCCTTGTTGAGCGCGTCCAGGAAGAGCAGCCGGGCCTCGTTCTCCCGCACGGCCGTCTCCGCGCGGCGGCGCTCGACCGCGGTGCGCGTGCGCTCGGCAACATCGCGGATCAGCTCTAGTTCGTCGGGGCTCCAGTCGCGCGGCGCCGCGTTGTTCAGATAAAGCAGTGCCACGACCCCGTCGGGCTCGGAGATCGGCATGTTGACCAGCGCGCGCGCAGAGATGGCCTCGAGCGCCTGAGCGCGGTCGCCGACGCGAGGGTCTTTTTCCGCATCGGCACAGACCACCGTCTCGCCGCGCTTCAGATCTTCGATGTAGCTGCCGTAGTCGCGGAAGCGCAGCACCCCTGCGAGGCTCTTGATGCCCGGAGCGTTCCAGTCGCGGGCGATGGTGATGGTCTCGGCCGACGTGTCGACCGTGCCGTAGCCGGCCCTGCTGACCTTCAGGCTGCGGCCGAGCAGCTCTGCCGCAGCGTAGGCGAGATCGTCAGGGTTATTGATCTCTCGGATGTAGTCGCCAAGTGCAGCCAGGACGGCATTGCGATCGGTCGAGGTCTCCCCGGCCGCCGTTGTCATCTGACTCCCCCCGCCAATTTGCTCGTTTCACCGAATACCGTTTCACAGCAATCCTGCAGCATCCGCGTCCAGCCGGCGGCCACGCCAGCGAGAGGCTGGCATCCCGCGCGCCCTGATAACCTCATGAAGGCGTTAAGGTTCCGCGAGGTCGCGCGGTGGGTCGCGGCTCCGCCCCGGCTGACATTGCAGGCAAATTGGCGGAGGCCAAAGCCGGTGAGCGCATCACGAATTGAGATGCGGCCAGCTCCACGTCGTGACCAAATAAACGTGAATCGGCGCGCCACCGAAAGTTGTGAAAGCGGCGGTCGTCCTGTAGCCTCGGCATCGATATTCACTTGGTGGTTTCATACTTGATGCTCGTCCGAGTCCTGCTTCTCCTGTCCTGCCTGTCGATTCCCGGTACCTTGCGCGCCGAAGAAGCCCCGGCCGAGAAAGCCGGATTTGCCTCCAGGCTGACGATCTATCTCGCAAGAGGCGCACCCGACGCGTGCGGGCCGGGCTGCGACCGCTGGATCGCGATCGAGGGCCAGATCGACCAGGATGCGGCATCGCGTATTCGCCGCTTCCTCGCCGGCGTCAAGGATACGCAGCGGCCGATCTACCTGCATTCGCCCGGCGGAAACGTCGAGCAGTCTTATGTGATCGGCCGGCTGCTGCGCGGCCGCAAGGCGATCGCGCGGGTCGGCCGGACGATCGCGACGGCATGCGCCGCCGGCACGCAGGTGGATGCCGCTTGCCTCAAGATCAAGAACACCACCGGCGAGGTCGAGGCCGAGCTCACCACCTATCACGCGATGTGCAACTCGGCCTGCGGTTACCTGTTTATCGGCGCCACCTTGCGCGAGGTCGCCCCAGATGCCGCGCTGGCGGTGCATAATTCCAGGCTGATCCTCACGTTTCGAGGCAGTCCACCTCCGGAGATGGTTGCGGAAGCGCGGCGGCGCCGGATCGCCAGCGCCGACCGCGACCGCGCCGCGTTCATTGCGTCGATGGGCATCAGCCGCGAGCTCGATGCGCTGATCCGCACCGTGAAATTCGAAAGCCTGCACGTGCTGACGCGGCCCGAGCTCTACCGCTTCGGGATCGACACGCGGCCGCTGGCCGAGACGACGTGGCGGCTGGAAAAAGGCACGCGGCCATTCATCAGCAAGGTCGCCGCGGTGAAGAAGGACAGCGACGCCTCGTTCCGGACCATGGAATGGCGCCTGTATTGCGAAAACAAGAAGCGCGTGCCGCTGATGGTCGCAAGCGAGATCGACGCCGCCGCCACGGCCAAGAAGACGATCCTGATGGCCGCCAGCGCCGATTTGAGCAAGGAGGCCGGAGGGCCTCCGGTGCGGCTCGGAAAGTACGAGGTCTGGAGCGGCGCCGTCGACCCCGACATGGTCAAGGCGGTGCTGGCCTCGCACTCCCTGCAGGTCCGCGAGACCACGCCGGAGCCGGAGGGAAAGGCTGACATCACCAGCTTCAACATCGACATGACGGGTTTGACGTCGGTGTGGACCCAGCTCGGGACCTCCTGCACCTCGGCGGCGGCAGGCCCGGCAAAATCGTGGCCGGCAAATGCTCTGCGACCGACGCCCTGGACGGACACGCCATGGACGGCAAGTGGCGCACTGCCGAACGTCAGCGCAACGCCTGCGGCCACGGCCGCGCCGTAGCGCAAGCTTGCCAATCGGTCTTCAGCCGCTTCGCCTGTCCCGTCCGTCAGCCCTCGACCGGCGTGTAAATCACCAGCTTCAGCGCGGGATCGTCGTTGGCCTGGAAGCTGGTGTGCTCGAAGCGGAGCAGGCCCCTGGTCGGATGGTTCATGGTCTTGAGGCCGGACATCGTGCTGCGGATGTCGTGGGCTTCCCACCATTTGACGAATTCCGGACTCCCCTGGCGCAGCCGCGTCAGCAGCTCTGTAAAGGCGGGATCGCCGGCCCAGACGTCGTGGGTGGCGCGAAACATCGCAACCATGCTCTTGGCGACGTCGGCCCAGCCCGCGCCATAGATTTTTCGCGTCTGCTTGTTCGTCAGCACCAGCAGCAGCGTGTTGCGGTCCTGCTCCGGCAATTGCCCGAACGCAAAGACGTCTTCGGCCGCATCGTTCCATGCCAGCACGTCCCAGCGCCGCCCCGTGACATAGGCCGGCTGGTGCAGGCTCGCGATCATCCGCCGGATTGGCGGGGGCAAGATCTCGCGCGTGTACGCGGTCCTGGCACCGTCGCGCGCCAGCGCCTTCAGATGCGCGTGCTCGGTCTTGCTGAGGCGCAGCGCGCGGGCCAGCGCGTCGATGGTGGTGACGGAGGGGCTGACGGTGCGGCCCTGCTCGAGGCGGATGTACCAGTCGACGCCGATGCCGGCGAGCTGCGCGACCTCCTCGCGCCGCAGCCCCGCGGTGCGCCGACGCCTGCCGATCGGAAGCCCGACGGTTTTCGGCGACAGCTTTTCGCGGCGTGACCTGAGAAAATCGCCGAACTCGACGCGGCGTGGGTCGGCCATTGTCGTCGCTCCCGCGGATGGAGGGTCGCTAGAATACTAGGATAATACCAGGCCTTCTTGTTCCCGCCAAGGCGGCGCATATCGGCTTCACCCGACTTTGAGGTGAAACAACATGAAAGCTGCCGTGCTCAAATCCTTCGGCTCGCCGCTGGCGATCGAAAATGCCCCAGCACCGGTGCTCGGCACCGGCGAGGTCATCGTCGACGTCGTCGCCACGCGCGTCTTGTCCTACATGAACGAGGTCTTCGATGGGACGCGCAACTACGCCCTCGACCTGCCGATCATCCCGGGCCCCGGCGGCATCGGCCGGGTGCGCGCGATCGGGCCGGACGCAACCAAGCTCAGCGTCGGCGACTGGGTGTTCTGCGATCCGACGGTGCGCTCGCGCGACGACGTCTTGGCGCCCGACATCGCCTTGCAAGGACTGACTGCCGCCGGCCCCGGCGGCATGCGCCTGCAGCAGCATTTTCGCCACGGCTCGTTTGCCGAGCAGATGCGCGTGCCGACCGAAAATGTGAAACGGCTCGGCGCGATCACGTCGGAGGACGCGACGCGATGGTGCGCGCTGGGGACTCTGCTGGTGCCCTATGGGGGCTTTCTTGCCGCGAACCTTCAGCCCGGCGAGACCGTGCTGGTCAGCGGGGCCACCGGCAATTTCGGCAGCGCAGCCGTCTCGGTCGCACTGGCGATGGGCGCGGCCTGCGTTATCACGCCGGGCCGCAACGAAAAGATCCTTGCCGACCTCGTCCGCCGCTTCGGCAGCCGCGTGCTACCGGTCAAGCTCACAGGCAACGAAGATCACGACCGCGAAGCGATGAAGCGCGCGGCGCCCTCGCCGATCGATTGCGCGCTCGACATCATGCCGCCCTCGGTCAGCCCGACCGTCGTGCGGGCCGCGATCATGACGGTGCGCCCCTATGGGCGCGTCGCGCTGATGGGCGGCGTCGGCATGGCCGGCGGCGCGGGCCTCGAACTGCCCTACCCCTGGATCATGCGCAACTGCATCAGCATCCACGGCGTCTGGATGTACCCGCCGGATGCCGCGAGCCGTCTGATCGCGCTGGTGCGCGCGGGACTGCTCAGGCTGGAGGAGTACGAGGCGACGGCCTTCGACCTCGACCATGCCAACGAGGCCGTGGCGCATGCCGCCGCCAATGGCGGGCCGTTCAAGCTGACCGTGATCCGGCCCTGACGCCCAAGGGCGTGGGGCAGCGCCGCCGCCCATTTTTTTCGCAAGTCCCGCCAGCACTTGGCTACTGTGCATGGGGTTGTTTTCGCAAAATTAGCTAGTCGAGCTCGATCACCTGGCCGTTCGACAGCGAGACCCGCCGGTCCATGCGGCCGGCGAGCTCCATGTTGTGGGTCGCGATCAGCATCGACACCTTGGTCGCCTTGACCAGCTGCATCAAAGCCTGGAACACGTGGTCGGCGGTGTGGGGATCGAGGTTGCCGGTCGGCTCGTCCGCGAACAGCACCCGCGGCGCGTTGGCGACCGCGCGGGCGATCGCGACGCGCTGCTGCTCGCCGCCTGACAGCTCGGCGGGACGATGCGTGATGCGGTCACCCAGGCCGAGATAACCCAAAATCTCTTTCGCGCGCGTGACGCTCTCGGACTTTTTCAGGCCGCGGATCATCTGCGGCATCATCACGTTCTCCAGCGCGGAGAACTCCGGCAACAGCCGGTGCGACTGGTAGACGAAACCGATATCGGTGCGGCGCAGCTGGGTGCGCTCGATGTCAGGCAGCTGCGAGGTCGGCGCGCCGTTGACATAGACCTCGCCGGAATCGGGCGCCTCGAGCAGCCCCGCGATGTGCAGCAGCGTCGACTTGCCGGAGCCTGATGGTGCGACCAGCGCGACCGACTGGCCGGCCCACAGCGCCAGCTTGGCGCCGTCCAAAATCGTCAGCGGCACCTCACCCTGCAAGTACTGCCGCTTTATCTCGTGGAGATAAATGACCGGTACATCGTCAGCCCCCTGCTCAGCCCCTTGGCTCTCCATCAGCCCCTCACTCGTACCGGAGCGCTTCGACGGGATCGAGGCGCGCGGCGCGCCACGACGGATACAACGTCGCCAGGAACGACAGTGTCAGCGCCATGACGACGACCGCCGTGGTCTCGCCGATGTCGATCTCGGCGGGCAGCTTCGACAGGAAGTAAAGCTCCGGCGAGAACAGCTCGGTCGAGGTCAGCCAGGACAGGAATTGCCGGATCGATTCGATGTTGAGGCAGATCACGAGGCCGACGAAGAAGCCGACCATCGTCCCGACCACACCGATCGAGGCGCCCGTGATCAGGAAGACCCGCATGATCGATCCCTGCGAGGCGCCCATGGTGCGCAGAATCGCGATGTCGCTACCCTTGTCCTTCACCAGCATGATCAGGCCGGACACGATGTTCAGCGCCGCGACCAGCACGATCATGGTCAGGATCAGGAACATCACATTGCGCTCGACCTGGAGCGCATTGAAGAAGGTCGAGTTGCGCTGCCGCCAGTCGACCAGGAACACCGGACGTCCCGCGGCCTCCGTCACCGCCTTGCGGAAGGCATCGATCTTGTCGGGATTGGTGGTGAACACCTCGATCGAGGTGACGTCGTTGCTGCGGTTGAAATAGGCTTGCGCTTCGGCGAGCGGCATGAACACGAAGCCGAGATCGTATTCGGACATGCCGATCTCGAACACCGCGACGATCTTGTACGGCTTGATGCGCGGCGTCGTGCCCATCGGGGTCACCGCCCCCTTCGGCGCCACCAGCGTGATGCTGTCGCCGGCATGCAGCGAGAGCTGGTCGGCGAGGCGCCGGCCAATCGCGACGCCCTGCCCCTCGTCAAACCCTTCGAGCGAGCCCTGCTTGATGTTCTTGGCGATCGAGGTGAGGTTGTTGAGGTCGTCGGAGCGGATGCCGCGCACCAGGACGCCCGAGGCGTTCCATGGCGATGACGCCAGCGCCTGGCCGTCCACCACGGGCGCGGCGAGCCGGATGCCCCCGACCTGGCTGAGGCGGTCGGCGACGTCCTTCCAGTCGGTCAGCGGCGATTCCAGCGGCTGCACCAGGATGTGGCCGTTGAGGCCGAGGATCTTGTCGAGCAGCTCTTTGCGGAAGCCGTTCATCACGGCCATGACGATGATCAGCGTCGCCACACCCAGCATGATGCCGAGAAAGGAGAACCCGGCGATGACCGAGATGAATCCCTCCTTGCGGCGCGCCCGCAGGTAGCGCGCCGACAGCATCCATTCGAATGGCGCAAAAGGCGCGGTTTGCACGGTTTCGGTCATGGTCTCATCCATCGCTCGATAATCCCATGATTCGGGGTCAATTGTGGCCGGATTGGCGGCCGCGATATCGCGCGATGAACAATATTCAGCCGATCAGCCCACAAGCCTTGCGACCGCGTCCGCAGGCGACATGGTCTCGCGGGAGCCGTCACTTCGGCGCTTGATCTCGACCTTGCCGTCGGCGAGCCCCTTCGGGCCGATCATGATCTGCCAGGGAATACCGATCAGGTCGGCCGCGGCGAATTTGGCGCCGGCGCGCTGGTCGGTGTCGTCATAGAGCACATCGACGCCCTTGGCCGCCAGCTCGGTATAGAGCTTCTCGCAGGCGGCATCGACGGCCGCATCGCCCTGCTTGAGGTTCAGGATTGACACGCGGAACGGCGCCACCGCCTCCGGCCATTTGATGCCGGCATCGTCATGGCAGGCCTCGATGATGGCCCCCAACAGGCGCGAGACGCCGACGCCGTAGGAACCGCCATGGATCGGCACGTCGACGCCATCGGGCCCTGCCACCAGCGCACTCATCGCGTCGGAATATTTGGTGCCGAAATAGAAGATTTGCCCGACCTCGATGCCGCGGGTGTTGACCCGCTTCTCCGCGGGCACTTCCTGCTCGAAGCGCGCGGCATCGTGGACGTCCTCTGTCGCGGCGTAGAGCGAGGTCCACTGCTTGATGATCGGCGTCAGGTCGCTCTCATAATTCACGTCCTCGCCAGGCACCGGCAGGTCCAGCACGTCGCGATTGATGAAGACGCCGGATTCGCCGGTTTCGGCCAGCACGATGAACTCATGGCTGAGGTCGCCGCCGATCGGGCCGGTCTCGGCACGCATCGGGATCGCCTTCAGCCCCATCCGCGCGAAGGTGCGCAAATAGGCCACGAACATCTTGTTGTAGGCGACGCGCGCCGCGGCCTCGTTGAGGTCGAAGGAATAGGCGTCCTTCATCAGGAACTCGCGGCCGCGCATCACGCCAAAACGCGGGCGCTGCTCGTCGCGGAATTTCCATTGGATATGATAGAGATTCAGCGGCAGGTTCTTGTAGGACTTCACATAGGCGCGGAAGATCTCGGTGATCATTTCCTCGTTGGTCGGCCCGTACAGGAGCTCGCGCTTGTGGCGATCGGCGATGCGCAGCATCTCCGGGCCATAGGCGTCATAACGGCCGCTCTCGCGCCAGAGGTCGGCGAGCTGCAGCGTCGGCATCAACAGTTCCAGCGCGCCGGAGCGGTCCTGCTCCTCGCGCACGATCTGCTCGATCTTCTTCAGCACGCGGAAGCCGAGCGGCAGCCAGGCATAGATGCCGGCCGCCTCCTGCCGGATCATGCCGGCGCGCAGCATCAGCCGATGCGAGACGATCTCCGCCTCTTTCGGATTTTCCTTCAGGATGGGCAGAAAGAACCGCGACAACCGCATGGCAATACTCGTGGAATCAGTGACCGGGTGCAGTGAAACCGGATTGGGAGCGAAAATACAAGACCGGGAATGAGGAAAAGCCGCTAAGCAGCGGAATTCCTGTCATTTTTCCTTCGGACTTCAGGTTCAGCTTGAGCTGCAGGTTACGGCGGCGTGACGTCGAGTTCATCTTCGAGCGTGATTTGCTCGAAGTCGGTCACCAGCGCATCGATCCGCACGTGCCAGAGGCCGGCGAAGGGAAGCTCGACCTTGCGCAAATGCCAGTAGCCGTCTGGCCCCAGCGAGGCCTTGCGCTCCATCGGCTCGATGCCGCGTTCCGGCAGGCTCAACGCCAACATTGCCTCCTTGGCGGCCAGCGGCGTGCCCTCGCCGGTCATGAGCTGCAGCACGACATCGTTGGCCCCGGGCCTGCCGGGCGACACCAGGACCTGGAACATCGCCTTGTCGCTGTGGATGTGGATCGCCAATGGCGTCTCGGGACCGATGGTCCGCGGCGGCGGCGTGAAGCGCCAGCCGGCGACCACGGCGAGGATCGCGAGTGCGATCGCACCTTCCAGCAGGATCGAGCGCTTGAGCGCGGGCGTCCCCGTCTCGCTCCGGGCCAGAGCCGGGGTCAGCCGGAACCGATTGAGCGCGGCCAGCGCCAGCAAGCCCGTGACCAAGACAAGCTTGATCGAGAGGATCAGCCCGTAGCGGGTCTCGATCAGCGCTCCCGGCTTTTCGAGCTGCACGATCGCAAGTGCAAGGCCGGTCAAGGCCAACACGCCGACGGCGAGCGCAGCGATACGGGAAAAGCGGTTCACGATCGGCAGCGTCGCAATCGTCGGCCGCGACAGCAGCGCGACGAGCGGCGCGAGAGCGCCGATCCAGATGGTGACCCCGACGCCATGGAGGAAGATCGCCGGACGCGTCAGCGCCTCCGGCGGCGCCGTTGCAGCGTGCCCGGTCATGGCGAGCGACAGACCGACGCCGACCAACGCGATGACCGCGAGAGCGCGCGCGTACCACGCGCTACGCAGCGCCATCCATGCGAACAGCATTGCTGCGGAGGCAACCAGCAACGCAGGGCCGGTACTCGTCGCAAATGCGACTTTCCAGGGATCAGACGTCGCAAGAGCAGCCGGGGCCAGCCCGAGCAGATCGAGGCCCAAGACACCAACGGACGCCACTGCGCTCGGAAGGCCGAGGGCGAGCGCCATGCGCGGGACGGCCATGCCGATCGTCGACCACGCAATCCAGCGCGCGAAGAACACGCCGCCGACGCCCACGAACAGCCCGATATAGAGGCCGATCCGCGCCAGCCAGATCAACGCGGTCAACCCGCGGTCCACGGCGGCCGGAGCCTTCGTCGCCGTCGGCGCGCCGATCGAGAAGACCACAGATCCCGTGACGGGATGACCGTCTTGCGAGATCACGCGATAGCTGATGACCGCGGTTCCCTCCGGCAGATCCATCGGCATCGCGACAGAGATCGTCTCCCCGGATGAACTGATGCGTGCATCGTCCCGCGCCCTGCCCGCACCGTCGATCAGCCGGATCGCGCCCGGCGTCACCGGCTCGTTGAAGCGCAGTTGCACCGCCCTGGGCGCAGCCGCGAGCAGGCTCCCGCTCGCCGGCTCGACCGACATCAGCGCGGCGTGCGCCCATGCCGCGCTCGCGAAGCCGATCGCGAAGAGCAGCGTCGCGAGCGCAGCGAAGAGGCGCATCAGGGTTTTGGCAACAACTTCACACCCGGCGCTGGCGAATTGCCCTCAGACTTGCCTCCAGATTTGCCGCCATGCGAATGCCCTGCCCCCTCGGCGGGAATTTCGATCCAGCGGCTGACGCCGGTCTCGCATTCCTGAACGACCGGGAAGTACAGCATGGTGTTGGGCTTGAGGTTGTCGGTCAGGACCGTCTGCATGACGAACTCGTCATAGTTCTTGTCCGGCAGCTTGCCGCCGGACCACGCCACCTCCTTGACGCCGGAGGAGAGCTTGTTGCCGTGATAGTCGTATTCCCCGGCATATTTGCCCTCGACGACATCGACAGTCCAGCCCGCTTTCGGCATCGGCTTCACCGCGATCACCCCTTCCGGGACCTGAACGCGGATCTTCACCGTCGGCGAGCCCGCGCAGCCATGCGGCACGGTGAACACGGCCTTGTAGGACGCCCCGACTGTGGCTTGCTTGGTCTCGAGCGAGACATGCGCCGCGGCCGGCGAGGCCGCGAGCGCGGCAATCAGGAACAGACAGGATCGTTTCATGTGCGGTCTCCCGAAAGCCCGGATCGGACTCATTTCATCTTCATTCCCGAATGGTCCGGCATCTTCTTCACGTCCATGTGACCGGAATGCCCGGCATCGCCGGGGGCCTGCGCGCCGACGCCCTGGACGTCGAGGGAGACGGCGACCTTGCCGGCCTTCTCGAATTGCAGCGTCACCGGAACCTTGTCGCCCTGCTTGAACGGGCCCTTCAGCTCCTGCAGCATCAGATGATTGCCGCCGGGCGCGAGCTTCACCGTCTTGCCGGGATCGACGGCGAGCCCCTTGTCGAGCGGACGCATCTTCATGACGCCATTGTCCATCGCCATCTCGTGAATCTCGGTCTTACCGGCGATATCGGCGGACGCACCGACCAGCCTGTCCGGCACTGTTCCCTTGTTCTCGATGACGAGGTAGCCGCCGGCAACCTTTGCGCCGCCCGGTGTCGCACGGCTCCACGCCTGCGAGATGACGAGATCGCCGGCCTTGATATCGTCGGCGAGCGCCGGCGCCGCGCAGACCGCAAGAGCGAACGCAGCCAGCAGCACGTTTTTCGAGATGGTCTTCATATCGGTATTCCCTTTGCAGACTGAACTTCAGTGTTTGGAGCGCTGTTGCTCCGACCATTTTTCGAGATCGGCCATTTCGGCCGAGCCTTCGATCGTCGTGACGGTCCCTTCCCGGGAAATGAGCATGGTCCTCGGGATGTCGCCCTGCCAAGCCGGGTCGATCTCGAACCGCAAACGCTCGACGAAGCCGTCGTTGAAGATGAAGTTCTCGGTCGACGACAGGCCCGCCTTGTCGAGCATCGCTTGCGTCGCCCCCGGCAGGTTCGGCACGAGATCGGCGCTGACCGTGACGATGTCGACGTCGGGATGATCCTTGGCAAACTGTCCGAGCAACGGCAGCTCGACCTTGCAGGGTCCGCAGGTCACGCCCCAGAAATGCACGAGCACGGGGCGGCCGGCGTGCCCTTTGAGGACGCCTTGCCAGGTGCCGCGTTCAAATGGCTTCAGCGCGGGAGACGCGCCGAGCGCAGCCACCGAAGCGATCAGAACGATGAGAGCGGCGATGCCGGCAAATCGAAATCTCATGGCTGGTCCTCGATAGGTGTGAGCCGATAGCCGTCCGCCTTAGTCATCCACGACAAATAGATCCGCTTGCCGTTGGAGACCAGCAATGGGTGATCGGAGGTGTCGCTCGTGCTCGATATGGTCTTCGGCGGCGACCAGGTTTCGCCATCATCACGGGAGATCGCCATCTGGACCGAGGTCTTCTCGCCGTCGAACTCCTTCCAGACCATCACGGTCCCCGCGGAGCCGGCAAGCACGAAGGGGCGCGTCGGGTTACGGCCCGGCTGCCCCAGCGCCAGGGGTGCGGAGAAGGTGCGGCCTTCGTCGCGGGAGTGCGCGTAGAACAATCCCTTTCGCGCCTTCCCGTTCGTGTACCAGGCGACGTGATAGGTCCCGTTCGGCGCAACGGTGATGCTCGGGCCGTGATGCGGACACGCATTGATCTGCCAGTCATCATTGCTGACCCGGCGGACCTCACCCGGCGTCGCGACATCAGTGAACGTCATGACCGCATGGTCGCGCACGCCGCCCGCAAATATGTTCCTGAAGATCGCGACGGGCCGCCCGGGCGCAGCGAAGGCCAGCCCCAACCGGCAGCATTCGCAGGTGCCCTCGCGCGCCAGCTTCGCTTCTGCGTAGGTGGCCCCACCGTCGCTGGACGAGGTGAAAAACAGCCCGGCTCCCTCGTACTTCTGTCCCGCCTCCTTCGCAAAAATGCGATTGCGCTTGTCCAGCCACGCCGCAAAGACAGTTCCATCCTGATCAAGCGCCAGCGCCTCGAAGCGTTGGCTCTCGTTGCTGGCGGTGATCGGCTTCAGCTCGGCAAAGCTCTTCCCGCCGTCGGCCGAGCGCGTAGTGAGCACCTGGCCATTGAAGGCCTCGTCCCTGAAGGTCGAGAACGCGAGCGCGATGCCGCCCTTGCGGTCGACCACGATCTTCGGCCGCGCATCGGGCCCCCAATCGAGGTTGAGCTTCTTCGTCGTGACCTCTGTGGGCGCCGAAAAATGGCGCCCCTCATCCTGCGAATTGGCGACCGAGACCTGCCCTCCCGCCATCCAGACCAGCCACAGCGTCCCGTCCGGACCGAACGCAGGCGTCGCCTTGGTCGCGCAGCGCAGCGTCGGCTCGTCGCAGGCTGCTTCAGATGCAGGTGGGGCGCGCATCTGCGCGAGCGCCGGACCATGCGCGAATGCGAGCGCGACGATCGCGAGCACGCCAGTTCGGATCATGGTCCCGCTCCCTTCGAGAGTCCGGATCATTTGAATGCCACCTTCATACCCGCAACGAATGTGCGTGGCGACCCAGCGTAGATCGACCCTGTCGTGTTTGCGAGCGTGCTCGCAGCATCTGGAGTGCCAGTCGCCGAAACCGAATTTCCGACGTTGTTTGCCGACGCGACGTAGGTGCGATCGAACACGTTTCTCACCTCGAGGAACAGGTTCAGGGATCTGAAGGTGTCGGACACGAGGTCAGTCTTGTAGTGAACGTTGACGTTGACCAGCTCGTAGCCCGGCGCCTTCAGCAGATTGGCATTGTCCATGTAGAAGGAATCCTTCCATTGGACCTCGACGAAGCCTCCCAGGCCCGCCAGCGGCCCAGCGAACTCGTCGTAACCAATTCGGGCTGTCAGCTCATTGGGCGAGATACCGGGAATTTTGTTGCCGGCACGGTTGAAACTGAACACAGCCCCCTTGGTGATGTTCTCGACATATTCGGTATAGACCTCGTCGAGATAGGTATAGGCGATCATGAACCGCCAGCCCGGATAGAACTTCCAGTCCGCGGCAAGCTCAATGCCACGATGCTCCGACCGCGGCGCGTTGAACATATAGGTCGCATTGCTCGCGTTCGGATTGCTCGCGGCCTGACTGACAAGCTCATTCCGGAAGAACTCATAGAACGCGGTGGCACTCAACTTGACCGCATTGCTCGGCGTCCAATCGAACCCGAGATCGTAACCGACATTGGTCTGCGTCTGGAGCTGGGTGTTGTTGCCGAAATCGCCGTTCGGAAGAACGAACAGGTTCGACACCTGCGGCGTTCCGTATCCGGTCGCAACCCGTCCGCGAAACTGCCATTCTTGATTGAGCCTGTAGAGCAGCGCCAATTCGGGAGCCGTGTTCTCGATCCTGCGGTTGACGGTGGTCGGCGCAGGTATCGTGGCGACCGGAACGTTGATCGTATTGTAAGTGTAGCGGGTATTGACGCCCTTCAGAATGGTGGTTTCCCACCCAATTCCGGCGATCGCGGTCAGGTCAGGCGTGAGCTTCAGCTCCTCCCTTGCCCGTATCCCGTAATTGGACGTATCGCTGTAAGTGTTGGCCGAGATCAATCCCAGCGTCGCGTTGCCGCCCGGCATGACGTTGCGCGTATCGCTCGACGCCGCCAGCGTATTGTACCAGGCGCCGACAAACGTGGTCGACTCCATGCCGAAGATTTCGCCGCGCTTGGTGATGTCGCTCATATAGTTGTACGAGGGGAAATCGCCGATCGCGCTGGTCGCACCGGTCGGCTGGCTGATGTTTCTGTCGTCGAAGACGAATTGGTTTCGCCAAGTCATCGTGTTGTCGAAGTCGTGCTCCCATCGTCCTCCGACAATGGTTCGCCGATCGGTTCGCCCAAGACCTGCTTGCGTCGCCGTCTCGGTGTCCTTGCCACCGTTAAAGCCGTTCTTGAAAAGCGACACAGTGGGACATCCGGCAGCCAGCGCCGCGCCCGTCGTGCAGCCCTGCTGGAAGGGATTGGTGTAGAACTGGTTCAGCGACTGCCGGAGCGGCAGCCGCGCGCTGAGATCGTTGTTGATAATCTTGACCGTGAAGCGATCGTCCGGCGTCGCCTGGAGCGTACCGAGGAAGTTGACGGTCTGGGTGTTGAACCAGCTGTTGCCGATATAGCCGTCGCCCCTCGTGTCGCTGGCGAACAGCGAGGCCTCGAAATTCCCGACCTTCTTGCCGGCCGCCAGGTAATTGTTGACATAGCCGTAACTGCCGCCGTCGACGCCATATTCGACACCGTCGATCGTTCCGCCGGGCCGTGTCCGGAAATTGAGCGCGCCGCCGGTCGCGTAGTTCCCGTACAGCGCCGACGAGGGACCGCGGATCACCTCGATCGCCCCATAGGCGTGGGGATCGATCAGGTCGCTGCGCGACAGGCCGTCCGGCTGCGTCACCGGGAAGCCGTCCTCGAAGATCACGAGATTGCGGATGGCGAAGCCGTTCCTCGCGTTGGAGCCACGAATCGAGATGCCGAAATCCCGGGGACCATTGCCCTGCTTGATCGAAATGCCCGGGCTGTCGCGCAGGACGTCGCTGACCGAGAACGACGGGCGATTGTCGAACTGGCTGCGATCGATGGTGGTGGCGGTCTGGCCGGCCGGCGACTGGTTGAGGCCGGCCCGCACTTCGCCGGCGCTTCTCGTGTTGTTTTGTCCCCCAGCGCCGTCGGTCGCGTTCGGCGCGACCGGCCGCGCCGCGCTGGCCGTCGAGGCGGCGCGCAGTCGCGAGGACCGTGTGACGGGTTTGGGACGGGACCTCTGCGGCGCTTCGACCGTGACCGCGGGGATCGCTTCCGAGGCAGTCTGGGCGAGCGCGTCTGAACCGATCGGGGACACCAGTCCGAGGAGCACGGGCAAGCCCGCGCGCCCCATCGCACGAATGCATGACATTTCCTAGATTCCTGACATCCGGCACGTCGGCCGGTCATTGAGCACGCCGTCAGCACGACAACAGCGCGCGCCGACGGTTCGGTTCGTCGTGACGTCAGGAAAATTGAGGCGGGGCGCGCGCCCGGGCGCTCGAGCCCGTGTGAACGGCAATGGCGGCGTCATCCGCCGGATGCCAGACGACCCGCTCGGCATGGCGGAAGGGACTCGGGAGTGCCGCGGGCGTCGGCGAATCGAGCGACGCGTTGGCCTGGGCCAGGCAGCACATCGCGCAAGCGCCCGCATGCGCGATCGGCACGCCAGTCTGGTCGTTGCCGCCCGGCTCGCTGGGACTGTGGCAGATGACGCCGGCAGACAGCGGATCGGCAACTGCAAGGCCCGTCCCCCAGCAGGCGGCAATCGGCGCCAGCACCTGCATCGCCAAAGCGAGCAGGACCAGAGGCAGGAATTTTTGTAGCCGTGCGCGCATCCACCGAACCCGTTCGTTCGTCCACTAACTAAACACCGTGCCTCGCCCCAAGTCGAGATCAGTTCCGCCGCCTTCTTGGCCCAGCGCAAATTTGACGAAAACCGTGGCGACGGTAACTCAGCACGGGACCGGGATGGGGCATTTGAGGCATCTCAAACGGCCCAGCCATCCGAAAATTTCTTATATTTGTCATATACTTGCGGGACACGCCGCCCGATCATTTCGTCTACTGATCGAATTTTGAACATTCGTTGCTGAAAATGATGACAAGTGAGAAAAGTTGATCTAGCATCCGCCTCGCTCAGACTGGCCGCGAGGTCGAAGTCTGGTGGTCCAAGTCTCGGGAGGAGCCCCTGACGCGCAAAATGCAGCGTCGCCCCGCCAATCAAGAGCAAATCTTAGAATCGGGGATAATAGGGTCGACACAATTTTTGAGCGGGGCCAGGGCCCCGCTCTTTTTTTGTCTGCAAGTTTCGTCGGCAGGGGGCTGAAGCACCGATGAATGCTTCGTCCAATCCCATCGAAATCAGCTTCGAGCTCGCCGCCTCACGTTGCGCGGATCTGACACCCCTCGTCTACCAACGCCTGTTCGATGCGCATCCCGAAACGCAAGCGATGTTCCGCTCGGATGGCCGCGACCTCGTGAAGGGCTCGATGCTCGCGCTCGCGATCGAGGCCATCCTCGATTTCGCCAGTCAGCGCCGCGGACATTTCCGGCTGATCGCTTGCGAAGTCGTCTCGCACGATGGCTACGGCACTCCGCGCGAGCTGTTCATCGCGTTCTTCGCCATCATCAGGGATTGCCTGCGCGACCTGCTCGGCGATCAATGGTCAATCGAGATCACAAGCGCCTGGGACCAGTTGCTCGTCGAAATCGACGCATTCGCCGGCGCAGCGGTCTGACACTTTGCGCTGCACCAACGCGACCTGTCCTGATTGCGCGAGTGATTGCAGATTGAGTGGCGCCAACTCTTGTGAGACACTTTCGCCATCGGTCGCGCAACCAATGACGCGCCGACGATAAAATTTTATGGGAGCGAGCGATGTCCGGGACGAAAGATTTCTCGACGACGAGGCGCGATCTTCTTCAGGCGGCCGCGACCGCCGGCGCCGGAGCTGCCCTGCTCGGCAGCATGGGGATAAACCCCGCATTGGCCGCCGAGGTCGGGCGCAGCGAGAAGCCGCTGAAGGCGGCATTCTCCAATGCGGGCCTGCAGGCCACCTGGTGCGCGCAAGGAAAGCAGGCCGCCGAATTCTGGGGCAAGCTGTTCAACGTCGAGGTCACCTGGTTCGACGGCCAGCTCGACGCCGTCAAGCAGCGCGCCGCGATCGATAACATGGCCTCGCAGAAATGGGACTTCGTCGCGATCCAGGCTTTCGGCATCGGCACCCTCACCCAGCCCGTACAGAAGATGATCGACGCCGGCACGCCCGTGATCGACATGGACACGCTGATCGCGCCGCTCGACCAGATCAACGTGCACTCCTTCCTCGCTCCCGACAACGAGTTCATGGGCGCCTCGGTGACGCAGGCGCTGTGCAACGCGATGGGCGGCAAGGGCAAGATCATCATGACGCAGGGCGCGCTCGGCCACACCGGCGCGCAAGGACGGGCCAAGGGCTTCACCAACACGGTGAAGCAATTCCCGGGGATCGAGGTGCTCGACACCCAGCCCGCCGACTGGGACGTGTCGAAGACCGCCCGGCTCTGGGAGACCTACCTCACGAAGTATCCCCAGATCGACGCGGCCTTCTTCCACAATGACGACATGGCGCTCGCCGCCGCCAACATCATGAAGGCCCGCGGCCGCACCAACATCCTGATCGGCGGCGTCGATGCCATGCCGCCGGCGATCCAGGCGGTGAGCGAAGGCCGCATGTTCGCAACCGTCCGCAATCCCTCCTGCCGCATCCATGGCGGCGCCGTCATCGCCGGCGTCTCGGCCGTGGTCGGCGGCGAGAAGAGCGGACAGGGCATTCCCAAGAACGTCGTCACCGACGGTCCGGTCGTGACCAAGGCCAACGCCGCCGGGATGCAATGGATGCAGGATCACTTCCTGATCTGAGCCTCCAAGACCTGAACTTTCATGTCAGAGGGTCGTTCGCCCATCCTTGAACTGCAGGGCATCACGAAGAGCTTCGGCGGCGTCGAAGCCCTTCGTGGTGTCGATTTTGCGCTCCATCCCGGCGAGATCCACGGTCTCGTCGGCGAGAACGGCGCTGGAAAAAGCACGCTGATGAAGATCATCGCCGGCGTGCATACCGAGTTCTCCGGCCGCTTCTTGATCGACGGGGCGGAGACGCATTTCCGCTCGGCGCGCGATGCGCACGCCGCCGGCATCGCCATGGTGCACCAGGAGCTCAGCGTCGCGCCCGATCTCACGGTCGCCGAGAACGTCTTCCTGGGCAACCAGCCGACCAATGCGCTCGGCCTCGTGCAATGGCGGCGGATGGCCCGCGAGGCCGGCGAGCAGCTCGCCCGCTTCGGCATCGACGTCGATCCGATGTCGCGGCTGGGCGATCTGCCCATCGGGCTGCAGCAGCTGATCGAGATCGCGCGCGTGCTGTTCTCCGGTGCCCGCATCGTCATCCTGGACGAGCCGACCTCCGCGCTTTCCCCGCCCGAGGTCGAGCGTCTCTTCGCGACGCTCCGTCGGCTGCGCGAGCAAGGCACCAGCATCGTTTTCATCTCGCATTTCATCGAGGACATCCTGCTGGTCTCCGATACGGTCACCGTGTTCCGGAACGGGCGGAAGGTCGCGGAGACCGCCAGCGCCGCGACCAGCAAGGGCGCGTTGATCGAGGCCATGATCGGCCGCGGCGGCGAGGCGCTCGAGCACAGCTACACCGACGATCTGATGCTGCCGCAGCCGCGTGACAGCCAGATCGTTCTCAAGGTCGATCAGCTCTCGCTGTCCCGCAGTCTGAAGGACATCTCCTTCGAGGCGCGCGCCGGCGAGGTGCTCGGCATCTACGGCTTCATGGGCTGCGGCCAGCAGGAGCTGTCGCGCATCCTGTTCGGCAAGCTGAAGCCGGACAGCGGCACGCTTCTTGTCGAGGGTCAGCCCAAGACCTTCGCCAGCACGGCTGCGGCGCGGCGCGCCGGCGTGGCGTTGGTGCCGGAGAGCCGGCGCGACATGCTGTTTCACCAGGAGCCGGTCTACAAGAACATCTCGATCAGCATCCTCGATCGCATCTCGTCGCTGCTGCTCAAGCCCGCGCAGGAGCGCGACATCGCGCAGCGTCAGGTCGAGCAGCTCCAAATCAGGCCGCCCGTGGTCGGCCTCGATCTCGGCATGCTCTCCGGCGGCAACCAGCAGAAGGTTGCGCTGGCGAAATGGCTGACCTATCCGCCCAAGCTTCTGGTGCTATGCGAGCCGACCCGCGGCATGGATGTCGGCGCCAAGAACGACGTCATCAACATCGTCCGCGACCTCCGCACCAAGGGGCTTGCGATCATCGTGCTGTCGACCGAGCCGGAAACGGTGCTGTCGCTGGCCGACCGCATCCTCGTGCTCAAGCGCGGCGCGTTGGTGCGGGAATTCAAGAACGAGCCGGTCAGCAAGGACCGCCTGCTGGAAGCGGCGTGACGGAGAAGCACATGAGCAGTGACACGGCTTTGGCGGCGGGGCAGCGAGCGCGGGGCCTTGCGCCCTTCCTGCGCTCGCAGATGCGCAACATCGCCCCGTTCCTCACCCTGATCTTCCTGTCCGCCTTCTTCGCCTTCGCCAGCCCCTCTTTCGCGACGCTCGACAATCTCGGCAACATCCTGACCCAGGTGTCGGTGACCGGCATCATCGCGGTCGGCCTCACCTTCGTGATCCTCTGCGCCGAGATCGACCTGTCGATCGCCAGCATCGCCAACGTCACCGGCATCGCGGTCGCCTATTTCACGCTGCAGGAATCCTACGTCAACATCGCCAACATCCCGCTGCCCGGCGCCGTTGCGATCATCCTGTCGATCCTGCTCTGCGCCCTGCTCGGTCTCGTCAATGCGCTGGGGCTGACCGTGATCGGCATCCCCTCCTTCATCATGACGCTGGCGATGATGCAGATCGCCGCCGGCATCTCGGCGCTGCTGGTGCGCGGCCAGATCGCCTACAAGGTGCCGAGCCTGATCACGACGCTCGGCTCCGGTTCGGTCGGCGGCATTCCCTGGATCGTCATCGTCGCCGCCATAATGCTGCTCGGCGGCCACCTGGTGCTGACCTACACGCGCTTCGGCCGCTACGTCTACATGGTCGGCGGCAACCGCGAGGCCGCCGAATATTCCGGCCTCAACGTCAAGCTCATCCTCGGCGCCGTCATGGTGATCTCGGCGGTGTGCTCCGGCATCGGCGGCATGCTCGGCGTCGCCCATTTCGGCAGCGCGCAGCAGAACGAGTTCGACACTTACCTCCTCGACTCCATCGCCGCCGTCGTCGTCGGCGGCACCAGCCTGTTCGGCGGCCGCGGCGGCATCGGCAACACGATCGTCGGGCTGTTCGTGCTCGGTGTCCTCAACAACGGCCTCGACCACGTCAACATCGACAGCTTCCTGAAGATCCTGATCCGCGGCCTGATCCTGCTGGCGGCGCTGGTCATCAACGTCTATGCGCAGCGCTTGAGGGAAAAAACGGCGGAGTAGACGGCCGCCAAAACAAAAACCGCGAAAACAACCCCATGCACAGTACAAATCATTAAGGAATTTGGCGCGGGGTGGCGCGAGGCGGCGCCACAGGGGCGTTTGGCACGTCGGGCAAAACAGGAGCACGCTGTCGTCGTGGCGGCTGTCCGTGACGCATCGTCGGCCATCCAATCGATTTGAGAAATTCGCGATGTCTATAATCAATCGCCGTGCCGCGCTCCTTGGTGGAGGTGCGCTTCTCACGACGGCCAGCCCGCTTCTCTCCGCTCCGTTCCAATGGCAATCGACAACGCCGCCCGATGCGGGCTTCGCCTCCGACCTCGATGAGCGGCTCGACAGATTGATCGCGGACAAGCGGGCCTGGGGCCTGCACGGCGTCGTGGTCACGCGCGAGGGCAAGCTCGTGCTCGAACGCTATTTTGCCGGCGAGGACGAAGCCTGGGGCACTCCTCTCGGCCACGTCGCGTTCGGCCCCGACACGCTGCACGATTTGCGCTCGGTCACCAAGAGCATCCTCGGCCTGCTCTACGGGATCGCGCTCGATCTCGGCAAGGTACCCGCGCCCAACCAGAAGCTGATCGCGCAATTCCCCGACTATGCCGACGCCTCGACCGATCCCCGCCTGCAGCGCCTGACCGTCGCGCATGCGCTCACCATGACGCTGGGGTTCGACTGGAACGAGGACATTCCCTACCAAGACCCCAACAACAGCGAAATCCGGATGGAGCGCGCGCCCGATCGTCTGCGCTACATCTTCAGCCGGCCTTTCATTTCAGATCCCGGCACCCGCTGGATCTACGGCGCCGCCGGCACCGAGCTGATCGGGCAATTGCTGGTGAAAAGCGTCGGCCAGTCGCTGCCGGATTTTGCCCGCGCGCACCTGTTCGATCCCCTCGGGATCGGCCCGACCGAATGGACCAAGGGCTTCAACGGAAAGCCGGCGCCCGCCTCCGGCCTGCGCATGACGCCGCGCGACCTTGCACGCATCGGGCAATTGATCCTCAACCGCGGGCAATGGGACGGACGTCAGATCGTCTCAGCGGACTGGCTCGCGAAATCGTTCCAGCCCTACGTCCCTTGCGACGAGCAGCGCCGATACGGCTATTTCTGGTACAGCGGCGATTTGCAATACGGCCAACCGCCGAACCGCCCGATCACGCACTGGATCGGCGGCTTCGGCTATGGCGGCCAGCGGCTGTTCGCGATGCCCGATCTCGGCGTGGTGGTCGCCATCATCTGCGGAAATTACGCCGACAAGACGCAATGGATGCCGCCGATCCGGGTGATCCGTGACGTGGTGTTGGCCGGGTTGAAATGAGCACGCGCTTTGAATATCCCAAGTCATGTCAGAGTGACGGGGCTGGCGCAGCGTTCGCTGCTTTGCTCGCAATCTCTTCAGCCCGCCAGCACCGCACCGCGTGCCCGTCGGGGCGCGTCTCCAGCACCGGCCCCGGCTCGTGCCGGCACACTGCTTCCGCGTGACGACAGCGCGGGCTGAAGGCGCAGCCGTTGGGTGGATTGAGCGGGTTGGGAAGGTCGCCGCCGGTCGTCGCCAGCGGGGCGTGGTGCAAGGGATCGGGGATCGCGGCGATCAGGGCCTGCGTGTAGGGGTGCGCGGGCCGTTCGAAGATCTCGCGCCAGTGGCCGTTCTCGACGATACGGCCGAGATACATCACGGCGACACGGTCGCTCATGTGCTCGACCACGCCGAGGTCGTGGCTGATCATGATGTAGGAGAGCCCAAGCGTCTCCTTCAATTCCAGCAGCAGATTGATGATCTGGGCGCGGATCGAAACGTCGAGCGCAGAGACCGGCTCGTCGCAGATGACGATCTTGGGATTGAGGATCAGGGCCCGGGCAATGCCGATGCGCTGGCGCTGGCCGCCGGAGAATTCGTGCGGATAGCGGCCCGCCTGTTCAGGCCGCAGGCCGACGTGCCGCAGCATGGCGGCGACGCGGTCCTCGATCTCGCTCTTCGCCGTGACCCCGTGCACCCGCAGGGGATCCTCCAACGTGCGGCGAACCGTTTGGCGGGGATTGAGCGAGGCGTAGGGGTCCTGAAACACCATTTGCACGGTGCGCGCCAACGCCTTGCGGTCGCCGGATTGCCTGGTCTTCACGACCTCCCCGTCCAGCACGATACGGCCGCGCGTCGGCGTCAGCAGGCCAAGGATCGACAAGGCGACCGTCGACTTGCCCGAGCCGGATTCGCCGACGAGGCCGAGGCATTCGCCTCGCTTCAGCTTGAGGTCAACGCCATCCACGGCACGCAACAGCCGCCGGCCGCGGCCCAGCAGGCCGCCGCCCAGTGGGAAATGAACCGCGAGATCCTCGACGCTGACAATGAGATCGTCGTCGGCCCTGCGCTCACCCGGCATGTTTTGCGGCTCATGCATGGTGATGACACCTCACCAGACCGCCCGCCTCCAGCACATCGGTCTCCGGTACGACCGTCCGGCAAATCTCCGTCGCCTGCGTGCAGCGCGGATTGAACCGGCAGCCATCGGGGAAATTCGTGATGGCGGGCACGACGCCCGCGATCTCCCGGAGCCTGGCCCGCCCGAGCGCGGCGCGGCTGCCGAGCCGCGGCAGCGAGGCCACCAGGCCTTGGGTATAGGGATGCGAAGGCGCGCGGAAAATATCGGCCGAACCGCGCTCCTCGACGATGCGGCCGGCATACATCACCGCGACGCGGCGGCAGACATTGGCGACGAGGCCGAGATCGTGGCTGATCATCAGGATCGCCGTTCCGCGCTCGGCGCAGAGATTGCGCATCAGCTCGATGATCTCCGCCTGCACGGTCACGTCGAGCGCGGTGGTCGGCTCGTCGGCGATCAACAGATCCGGGCCGCAGGCCAGCGCGATGGCGATCATCACGCGCTGGCGCATGCCGCCGGACAATTGGTGCGGATAGTCCTTCACCCGCCGCTCCGGCGCGGGCACGCGGACGCTTGCCAGTGCCTCGACCGCCAGCCGGTTGGCTTCCCGCCAGCTCTTGCCCTTGTGCAGCACGAACATCTCGGCGATCTGGCGGCCCACGGGCGAGACCGGGTTCAGCGCCGTCATCGGCTCCTGGAAAATCATCGAGATCCGGTTGCCGCGCAACTCGCGCTGTCTGGCTGCCGAAAGATGCTGGATCTCTTTCCCGTCGAACCGGATCACACCGCCACCGATCGACAGGGGATGCCGCAGCAGGCCGATCAAAGCGAGCGCCGTGATGCTCTTGCCGCAGCCGGATTCGCCGACGAGGCCGAAGGTCTCGCCGCGGTCGATGCGGAACGAGACGCCCTCCGCCGCGGGCATCCTCCTCGATCCGTCATCGAGATCGATACGCAGGTCCTCGACTTCGATCAGCGGCGTGCCGGTCATGTGCGCCGGCTCCGCGATTGCGGATCGAGAATGTCACGCAGGCCGTCACCGAGCAAATTGAGGCCGAGCACCGTCAGGAAGATGGCAAGGCCGGGAAATACCGAGAGCCACGGCGCCGTCGTGATCTGGTCACGGGCGTCCGACAGCATGCTGCCCCAGCTTGGAAAGGGGGGCCGGACGCCGAGGCCTAGGAACGACAATGCGGCTTCGGACAACACCGCGCTGCCCATGCCGAGCGTGCCGATCACGATGAGCGGTCCGAGCATGTTCGGCAGGAGCTGGGTGATCATGATGCGCAGATCGCCATAGCCAAGCACGGTCGCCGCCTGCACATAGCCTTGGCTCCGCAGCGACAGCGCCGAGGCCCGCGCGATCCGGCAGGTGAAGGACCAGTTGGTCAGCCCGAGCGCGATCAACAGGCTGGTCAGGCCGGGGCCGAGCACCGCCATGATGGCCAGCGCGAAGATCAGCGACGGGATCGCGAGCATGAGGTTGGTCAGGGCGTTGACGACATCGTCCCACCAGCCGCCGAAATAGCCGGCGCTGAGCCCCAAGGCCACGCCGATCACGCTGTTGATGAGCTGCGAGATGATGCCGACCGTCAGCGAGACCCGCGCGCCGTACACGACGCGGGAATAGATGTCGCGGCCCTGATCGTCAGTGCCGAACCACCAGGTCCAGCTCGGCGGCTCTTCCGCATTCATCAGGTTGGCGTCCATGACGGGATCGGTGTGCGCGATCCACGGCGCCAGCAGGCCGACCACGATCGCCAGCGCGAACAAGACGCCACCGATGACGAGATTGGCGCGGAGCTTCATGCGTATCTGATCCTGGGATCGATCACGCCGTAGAGCACGTCGATCAGCAGATTGATCGCGAGAAAGGCCAGTACCACCACGAGAATGGAGCCCTGGACAGCCGGAATGTCGCGCTGCAGGACACTGTCGACCAGCAGCGAGCCGATGCCGGGCCAGGAGAACAGTTTCTCGACGACGACCGCCTGCCCCATCAACCCGCCGAATTGCAGGCCGACGGTCGTGAGGATGATGACGAGTGCATTGCGCATCACATGCCACTTCACGACCCTGATTTCGCTCATGCCCTTGGAGCGCGCCGTGCGGACGAAATCAGCCGTCATGATCTCTAGGACCGCGGCCCGCGTCGTCCGGGCAAACAGCGCCATCGGCGAGACGCCGAGGGTGATGGCCGGCAGCAGCAGATATTTCAATCCGCCGTCGCCATAGCCGAAGCTCGGCAGCCAGCCGAGCTTCAACGCGAACAGATACATCAGGACGAGGCCAAGCCAGAATTTGGCGATGGACAGGCCCGACACCGCCACGACCATCGCCACCGTATCGACGATGCCGCCGGGCTTCAGCGCCGCGATGAACCCCAGGGGGACGCCGATCACAATCGCAAACGCCATGGCCGCGAAGATCAGCTGCAGCGTCGGCCATGCCCGCTTGGCGATCATGGTCGTGACTTGTTCCCGCGTCCGGAACGAGGTGCCGAAATCGCCGATCGCGAGCTGGGCGATGTAGGTTCCGAAACGCACATAGACGGGCTGGTCAAGACCGAGCTGCTTCTTCATGCGCAGCTCGACCTGCGGATCGCTGTCGTCGCTCATGGAGGAAACGATGCTGCCGGGAACGACGCTGAACAGCACGAAGACCAGCAACACGACGGCCAGCACGGTCGGGATGGTCTGCAGCAAGCGACGGATCAGGAAGGAGAGCATCGGCACCGTTCCTCTCTCCCTCCATCGTTCGAGGCGATGGAGGGAGCGCGAGAGCGCAGGTCACTTCGCGGGCGAGGTCTCGTCGACCCAGAGGTCTTCGACGTTCTGATGGGTCAGCTCCGTCGCGTTCAGCTGAATCCCCTTGAGCCACGGCTGCACCGCCATGACCGCCTTGTTGTAGTTGAAGAACCAGACCGGGGCCTCTTCATAGAGCAGCGCGTTGGCCTTCTGCAGCAATTGGGTGCGCTTGGCGGGATCGTCGGCCTGCCCGGCTTCGTCGATGATCTTGTCGAAATCAGCGTTCTTGAAGGTCATGTAGTTGCACGCCGGCTGCGGCGTCGACGAGTGGAAGCATTTGAGGGCAGCCAGCGGGTCCGGGCCGCTCGCCTGGGAATAGATGAAGGCCTGGTAGTCGCCGGTGCGAACCACCTCCGCCAGCACCGCGGTCTCGACCTGCTTGACCTTCGCCTTGATGCCGACCTTGTCCAGCATCGGGATGACGGCCGAGACGATCGGCAGGCCCCAGCTCTCGTTCTGGCTGGTGGTCCATTCGAATTCGAAGCCTTGGGGATAGCCGGCTTCAGTGAGCAGCTGCTTGGCCTTGGCGGGATCGTAGGGGTACGGCTTCATGGCCTTGTCGTAGGCCGGAGCGGTCAGCGGCAGCCAGCTGGTGGCGCGATAGGCTTTGCCCTTGACCAGCTTGTTGATGATCAAATCGGTATCGATCGCGTAGTTGATCGCTTGCCGGACGCGCTTGTCGGCAAACGGCTTGAACGTTGGATTCATGCCCATATAGCGCGTGAAGACCTCGGCGACCTCGACGATGGTGCCCTTGAGGGCGGCATCGGACTGATAGGCGACATATTGCGCAGGTCCCAGCACCGAGGTGTCGATCTCCTTGTTGCGGAAAGCGACGTCGCGGGCCGCGGCCTCGCCCATGACCGCCACGATGATCTTGTCGGCGTAGGGCTTGCCGGGCTTGTAGAACCGGTCCCACCGCTCCAGCACGATGCGCGATCCCGGCACATGCTCGACGAACTTGAACGGTCCGAGCCCGATCGGCTTCTGGATGAAGCTCTCCTTGGCGCCCTCGTCGGCCGGATAGATCGAGGTCAGCGCGGTGAAGAAATAGAAGCCCGGATCGACCTTCTCGGTCAGCTTCATCTCGATGGTGAAATCGTCGATCTTCTTCAGGCCGGAGATCTCCTTGGCCTGGCCCTTTTCGACCGCGGCCGCGCCCTCGATCACGCGGACGTATCGCGCGCCGGGAAACGCCTTGGTGCCGTCCATGATGCGGTTGTAGGACCAGATGATATCGTCGGCCGTCATCTTGCGGCCGTTGTGGAAATAGGCGTCGTCGCGCAGCTTGAAGGTGTGAACGAGGCCGCCGCCGGAGACCACGTCCTCCTTGGCGAGTTCCAGGACCGGTTTGCCTTCCGCGGAATTCCAGATGTAGAGCGAGCGATGCAGCGCTTTGGCGTAGATCTCGTCCTGGGCGCGCTGCGTGGTGTGAATGTCGAGGCTGGTGAAGCTCGATCCGTAGGGCGCCGTCATGCGGATGGTTCCGCCCTTGCGCGGCGTCTGGGCCTCCGCCGCGCCGGCGAGCGCCAGCCCCAACCCCGCGACGATCGCAATCATCCTGAACATCATGTGTCCCCCAACAACGCAGGTGCATGTCGATCAGAGATTTGATCATTCGCAGCCCATCGAATGCAAGCTTCGTTTTTGCTGGAGACCAATGTCTGTTCCGGGAGGCCGGCCCTTCGAGAGAACTCCGGAGGGGCAGGTTGCATCCACCCAGCGATGCAAGCCGCTGATTGACGCGGTGCGTCATCGGACGAGCGCCGATGGACCCCCTTCCCCCCCAGCGATTCCGAATTGCTTCGCTGCGTTCGCAATGACGGAGCGTGGAGCGCGCTCCTCGCGCGACGTCTTCAGCCGGACAATTCCGGCTGCCAGTCCCTCAGCTTTCGCGCAGCACCCGTAACATCGGCGATCGTCCGAAACGCCGCGGCCTCCACCATCATCCCGCGCGCGAGCCGCACGGCGCGCGCCTCGCTCTCCGCCCGCTTCTTCGCATCCTCGATCAGCTCGAAGTCGATATTGTGGGCGAGGCCGAAGATGCGGCGGATGATCTTCGCCGCGGCGAAGCCGATGGTGTCAGCGAACAGGCGCTGCATGTAGGATTGCCGCTCGGCCTCCAGCCGCGCGGCGCCCTTCTCGCCGGCGAAGAGCGAGGCGGGATAGGCATCGCCTGCGGCGCCGGCGCGCCAGAGCTCGAGGAATGTGCGCGCAAACTCGCTCCACACCGCTTCCACGGTCTTCAGAACCCAGGCCTCGAACGCGGCCCGCTCGCCCGGCGTGCGCTCGTGGCCGGCGGAGGCGAAATAGGCCATCAGGAGGTTGGCGAGCACGGCGCCGACGTCGAACCCCATCGGGCCGTAGAACGCGAATTCGGGATCGATCACCCGCGTCTGGCTCTCCGTGACCATGATCGACCCGGTGTGGAGATCGCCGTGCAGCAGCGCCTCGGGGCTTGCCATGAACTTCAGCTTGAGCCGGGAGATCGCGACGTGCAGCTCCATGTCCTCGCGCAGGCTTGCCGCGTGCGCATCGAGATACGGCGCGGTCCAGCGGTTTTGTTCGGCGATACGGTACGGATCGGTGAAGATCAGATCCTCGGTGATCTTGCAGAGCGCGTGGTTGCCGGCGAAAGCCGCGATGCCCTCTTTCTTTTCGGCTGCGGACAGCGCGAGGTCGGAGGTGAAGAACAGCGTCCGCGCCATGAACGTGGTGATGTCGCCGACGAAGCCGGGATACTGCGTTCCCGCAACCAGCCCCTTGCGCATGATGATGTGGGGCTCGAGCAGCTCCATCACCGTCAGCGCCAGATTCTCGTTGTGATGCAGCAAAGCCGGCACGAGGCCGGGTGCGAGCTGGGCCTGCTTCGACAGCGCCAGATATTCGTAATGAGCCCGCGACAGCGGCAGCGGCCAGCTTTCGCCGACGAGGCGGACGTAAGGAAGCGCCTGCTTCACGGCGACGCCGCCCCGCGCGCCCTTGACGATGAAGACGAGGTTGAGATTGCCGTCGCCGACCTCGGTGATTGTCCAGCCGGCGGGATCGCCGCCGAGGAGCGCCTCGAGGTCCGGCAGGCCCGCGAGATAGTCCCGCAAGGCCGCCTCATGCAGAATCCGGTAGTCCCCCTGCCCCTGCGCCATGACGATCCCACCCCATTCCTATTTGAGCATGATCTTCTCGGAAAAAGCGCGTCACACCTTTCCGGATCATGCTCCATGGGCCGGACCGTTACTCCCGCTCCAGGAAGCTCGAGCCGATCTCGGCCTTTCTTTTGATGGGATCGTAATCACAATAAACGAGATCCGCCACCAGCGTGTAGCTGGCGCTGACATTGTATTTGTCTGTTTTGACCGAGTTCAGCCCGATCACCGAGGTGCTCTTGCCGCCGTTCCATTTGAACGGCGTCGAGCTCTTGGCCTGCTCGCAGGCCATCACGGCTTCGTTGAAGACATAGCCCTCGACGAACGCCTTCAGCGTTCGCACCTGCACCGCCATCTTCCACTCGACATAGCCGATGGCGCCGAGGCCGGCGACGATCAGCACCAGAAGCGCGATGACGATCCGCTGAAAAGTCATTCGTTCCCCCCGAAACAATATAGATGGAAAAATCTAGAACGGCATGCCCATCAGCTTCGACAGGCGCTCGATCGAGAGATAGCCCGCGTGATAGGCGACCATGGCGATCCCGTAGATGATGGCCGAGATGATCGTGGTCCAGATCAGCTTGCCGCCCATCCGGGTCAGGATCGGGGCACCGGGGTCGGTGCCGGGCGCGCCGACGCCGTCCTCGTGCTGGCTGCGCACGCCGAACGGCAGCGTCACGAACAACGCGACCCACCAGATGACGAAGTAGATCGCGATCGCGGTTGATATCTGGATCGCCATGGGACGGCCTTACGCCTGCTCGATTTCGACCAGCGCGCCGGAAAAGTCCTTCGGGTGCAGGAACAGCACCGGCTTGCCATGGGCGCCGATCTTCGGCACGCCGTCGCCGAGCACCCGCGCGCCCTCCTTCACCAGCGTATCGCGCGAGGCAATGATGTCGACGACCTCGTAGCAGACATGGTGGATGCCGCCGTCCGGGTTGCGCTCGACGAATTTTGCGATCGGCGAGGCCTCGCCAAGCGGCTCGATGAACTCGATCTTGGTGTTGGGGAGCGTGGCGAACACCGTGATGACGCCGTGCTCGGGCAGCGGCACGGCGTCGGAGATCTGCGCGCCGAACGCGGCGCCGTAGATCTTCGCGGCCTTGACGGCATCCTTGGTCGCGATCGCGACATGATTGAGCCGGCCCAGCATGGTTCTCTCCCGTTAGACTGTCAGTACGTGTACCAGACAGGGGGGCTTTTTGCCCCAATGTTCGTTGATGACGGCCCGGACAGCGCGTCGCACCGATTCAGCCAGCGCATCCGCATCGCGGCGGCGCGCCTTCGGCAGGCCCTCGACGGTCGAGACCACGGCATCGAAGACGATGTCGTCGAAGGGCTCGCCGGCCCGGTTCTTCTCGGGGATGCCGACCAGATCGACCTCGGGATCGTCGGCGAGCTCGCCCTGCTCGGTCATGGCGATGGCGACGAAGGCGCAGCCGGAAAACGCCATGCGGCGCCGCTCGACCACGGCGCGGGACTTGGAATCCTCCAAAATCGTGCCGTCCTTGTAGAGACGGCCCGACGGGACCTCGCCGACGATACCGGGATCGCCGGGGCCGAGCTTGACGAGGTCGCCGTTGCGGCAGACCAGCACACGCGGCACGCCGGCGGCGCGCGCGAGCTTGGCGTGCTCGTGCAGATGCAGGGCCTCGCCATGGACGGGGATCAGCAGCTGCGGCCGGGTCCAGGCGATCAGGTCGCGCAATTCGTCGCGGCGGGGATGGCCGGAAACGTGGACCAGCGCGTCGCGGTCGGTGATGATCTCGACGCCCTGCAGCACGAGGTTGTTGATGATCGAGCCGACGGCCTTCTCGTTGCCGGGAATGGTGCGCGAGGAGAAGATCACGCTGTCGCCGCGGTTGAGCGTGATCTCGGGATGGTCGTCATTGGCGATGCGCGCGAGCGCGGCGCGCGGCTCGCCCTGGCTGCCGGTGCACAGCGCCAGCACCTTGTCCTGCGGCAGGTGGCCGTAGACCTCGGGCGAGCGGAAATTCTGCACGCCGTCGAGATAGCCGGTCTCGCGCGCGACCTGCACCACGCGCTCCATGGCGCGGCCGACCACGACGACCTCGCGGTCGGCGGCTTTCGCGGCGGCGGCGACAGCCTTGATGCGCGCGACGTTGGAGGCGAAGGTCGTGACAGCGACGCGGCCCTTGGCCGATTTCACAAGGTCGATGATGGTGCGGGCGACCTCGGCTTCCGAGGGCGAGCGGCCGTCGCGCACCGCGTTGGTGGAATCGCCGATCAGGGCGAGCAGCCCCTCGTCGCCGAGCTCGCGCAGCCGCTTCTCGTCGGTCGGACGCCCCAAGGTCGGGGTCGGGTCGATCTTCCAGTCGCCGGTGTGCAGCACCGTGCCGGCCGAGGTGTGGATCGCCAGCGCGTGCGCTTCCGGAATGGAATGCGCGACGGGGATGAACTCGACGTCGAACGGGCCGACGTCGATGCGCCCACCCGACGGCACCACCGTCACCGGGATCTTCGGCGCGTTGCGCTCGGCGGCGCATTTGGCCTCGAACAAGGCGGCGCTGAACTGCGTCGCGTAGATCGGGCATTTCAGCTTCGGCCAGAGATCGATGATGGCGCCGAAATGGTCCTCATGGGCGTGGGTCAGCACGAGGCCCATCAGGTTCTTGCGCTCCTTCTCCAGGAAGGAGATGTCGGGCATGATCAGGTCGATGCCCGGCAGATGCTCCTCGTCGCCAAAGGAGACGCCGAGATCGACCGCCATCCACGCGCGCTGCTGGCGGTTGCCCAGGCCGTAGATCGACAGGTTCATGCCGATCTCGCCGACGCCGCCGAGCGGCGCAAATACCAGTTCCTCGGGCTTCGCCATCACGCAGCTCCCACCGAGCGGACCGGACCGAAGAACACCTCGCCTGCGGCCACTGGCACGCGGCGGCCCTCCGGGGTGCGGACGATCAGGCAGCCGGTGTCATCGATGGTGTCAAAAATGCCTTCCAGCGTCATCGTCCCCGTATGAATTGCGACCTTCTCGCCGAGGCCGGCGGCGCGCGCCAGCCACAGCTTGCGTATCTCGGCAAAGCCGCGGCCGTTGTCCCAGATGCCGCGGAACTCGACCCAGGCGTCGGACAGCGCCGCGAACAGCTCTTCCGCGCTGATCTGGACGCCGAGCGCGGCGAGCGACACCGCCGGCGTCGGGGTACCCTCGGGCGCGGCGACGACATTGGTGCCGATGCCGACGACGATGGCAAGGCGATCGCCGATGGCCTCCGCCTCCAGGCCGATGCCAACCAGCTTTTTGCCGTTGGCCAGGACGTCATTGGGCCATTTCAGGGCGTAGCGGGGACGGCCCTCGCCGAGGCGGAGCGCAGCCTCGAGGCTGACCTTCTCGAGCGCGGCTTCTTCGGCGAGACCGGCGGCAAAGCCGATGGTGGCGGCAATTGCCGGCGCCACGTCCAGGACTTCGAGAACGCTGGCGGCGAGATTGCCACGCGGCGCGATCCAGGGACGCTGACGGCGGCCGCGGCCGGCGGTCTGCTCCGACGTGACGAACCACATCGGGCCGCGCTCCCCGGCCCTGGCGCGCTCGATCGCCTCGGTATTGGTCGAGCCGGTCCGCTCGAAAGCTGCGAGCCTGTAGCCCGCCGACAATGCGCGAGGACCGAGCGCGAAAGCCATCCTAAAACAGCGACTTTGCCGCGGCGGAGGCGACGCTCACCACGGGACCTGCGAACAGCGCGAACAGGATGTTGAACAGGCCGAAAACCGCCAGCACCGTCTTCACCTCGACGCGCACCGGATCGACCTGGCCGGCCGGCTCGTCGAAATACATCGTCTTGACGATGGCGAGATAGTAGTAGGCGCCGACCACGCTGGTGAGCACGCCGACGACGGCGAGCGTGAACAAATTCGCCTTGATGGCCGCGACGAACACGTACCATTTGGCGAAGAAGCCGGCGAGCGGCGGAATGCCGGCGAGCGAGAACAGCAGCATCGCGAACATGAAGGCGAGCAGCGGATTGGTTCGCGACAGACCTGCGAAATCGCGGATCTCTTCGACAGCCTGGCCGTTGCGGCGCATGGCGAGGATGATCGAGAACGAGCCCAGCGTCATCGCGACGTAGATCACGATGTACATCAGGACGCCCTGCGCGCCCTCGACCGTGCCCGAAGCGAGGCCGACCAAGGCAAAACCCATGTGGCCGATCGAGGAATAGGCCATCAGGCGCTTGATGTTGGTCTGGCCGATCGCGGCGAAGGAGCCGAGCGCCATCGAGGCGATCGACACGAACACCAGGATCTGCTGCCACTGCGAGACGATGCCCGGGAATGCGGTCAGCGTGACGCGGGTGAACACGGCGAGCGCGGCGACCTTCGGCGCCGAGGCGAAGAAGGCGGTGACCGGGGTCGGCGCGCCCTCGTAGACGTCGGGCGTCCACATGTGGAACGGCACCGCGGAGACCTTGAAGCAGAGGCCGACGAGCAGGAAGACCAAGCCAAACACCAGGCCGACATTCGAGACCGTCGCCGCCGCGGCGATGCCGGTGAAGCTGACCGTGCCGGTGAAGCCGTAGATCAGCGAGGCGCCGTAGAGCAGCATGCCCGAGGACAGCGCGCCGAGGACGAAATACTTCAAGCCGGCTTCGGTGGACTTGGCGTTGTCGCGGTTGGAGGCGGCGACGACGTAGAGCGCCAGCGACATCAGCTCGAGGCCGAGATAGAGCGAGATCAGATCGCCGGCCGAGATCAGCACCATCATGCCGAGCGTCGAAAGCAGCACCAGGATGGAATATTCGAAGATGCGGCGCGACGGATCCGACAGGAACTCGGTCGACAGCACCAGCGTCACCGCCGAGCCGATCAGGGCCAGGATCTTCATGAAGCGCGCGAAATCGTCGACGATGAAGCTGCCGCCGAAGGTCACCTGCTTGCCCGCGGGCAGCATGTATTCGAGCACGCCGACCACGACCAGGAGCACCACGGCCAGCGAGGTGATCGCGCCGGTCGTCCCCTGCCCGCGATAGGCGCCCAGCATCAGCAGAGCCATGGCGCCGATCGCCAGCACGATCTCGGGCAGCACCGGCGCCAGTTGATAACCTGCAGTCTCAAAGCTCATGGCGATATCCTGACCTGCCCGATCACTGGAGCAGTGCGGCGGCCTTCACGGCCGTCACAGCGGTGTTGTAATTGTTGACGAGTTGCTGGACCGAGGCGGCCGACATGTCGAGCACCGGCTTGGGATAGACGCCGAACAGGATCGTCAGCGCGATCATCGGGAACAGGATCACGCACTCCCGCAAGGTGAGATCCTTCATGCTCGCCAGCGACGGCTTGACCATCGCGCCGAACACGACCTTGCGATAGAGCCACAGCGCATAGGCCGCCGAAAGGATCACGCCGAAGCTGGCGAAGAACGCCGTCGGGATCGAGACCTTGAAGGTGCCGAGCAGCGTCATGAACTCGCCGACGAAGCCGCTCGTGCCGGGCAGACCTACATTGGCCATGGTGAAGACCATGAAGGTCATCGCGTAGAGCGGCATCCGGTTGACGAGGCCGCCATAGGCCGCGATCTCGCGGGTGTGCAGACGGTCGTAGACGACGCCGACGCAGAGGAACAGCGCGCCGGAGACGATGCCGTGCGAGATCATCTGGAACACGCCGCCGGCGACGCCCTGCATGGTGCCGGCGAAGATGCCCATGGTGACGAAGCCCATATGCGCGACCGAGGAGTACGCGATCAGCTTCTTCATGTCCTCCTGCATCAACGCCACCAGCGAGGTGTAGATGATGGCGATGGCCGAGAGCGTGAACACGAACGGCGCGAAATCGTGCGAGGCCAGCGGGAACATCGGCAGCGAGAAGCGCAGGAAGCCGTAGCCGCCCATCTTCAGGAGGATCGCGGCCAGGACCACCGAGCCCGCCGTCGGCGCTTCGACGTGCGCGTCCGGCAGCCAGGTGTGCACCGGCCACATCGGCATCTTCACCGCGAAGGAGGCGAAGAACGCCAGCCAAGCCCAGGTCTGCAACGACCGCGGCACGGCGGTGTGCATCAGGGTCGGGATATCAGTGGTGCCGCCGTTCCAGTACAGCGCCATGATGGCGAGCAGCATCAGGACCGAGCCGAGCAGCGTGTAGAGGAAGAACTTGAACGATGCATAGACCCGGCGCGGGCCGCCCCAGACGCCGATGATCAGGAACATCGGGATCAGGCCGCCTTCGAAGAACAAATAGAACAGCACGAGATCGAGCGCCGAGAAGGTGCCGATCATCAGCGTTTCCAGAATCAGGAACGCCATCATGTATTCGCGGACGCGGATGCTGATCGCCTTCCAGCTCGCGATGATGCAGAACGGCATCACGGCGGTGGTGAGGATCACCAGCGGCAGCGAGATGCCGTCGACGCCCATGTGGTAGGTGATCCCGGTCGCGAGCCAGTTCGCCTTCTCGACGAACTGGAAGTCGGGATTGCTGGGGTCGAAGCGCATGACCAGGATCACCGACACCGCGAAGGTGATCAGCGTGGTCCAGAGCGCGATCCAGCGCGAGTTGCGCTTGGCCGCCTCGTCATCGCCGCGGCTCAAGTAGACGATCAGCGCGCCGACCAGCGGCAGGAACGTGGTGACCGATAGGATGGGCCAGGTCGTCATTTACTGGCCTCCAAAGCCGAACATGAACCAGGTGATCAGGCCGGCGGCACCGATCAGCATGGCGAATGCGTAGTGATAGAGATAACCGGTCTGGATCTTCACGACGTTGCGGGTGACGTCCAGCACGCGGGCCGAGACGCCGTCGGGGCCGAGGCCGTCGATGATGAAGCCGTCGCCCTTCTTCCAGAGCTGATAGCCGATCCACTTCGCCGGACGGACGAAGATGATGTCGTAGAGCTCGTCGAAGTACCATTTGTTGAGCAGGAACTGGTACAGCATCGGCTGCGTGTTCGCGAGCTCGACCGGCAGATAGGGCCGCCGGATGTAGAACAGGTACGAGACGAGGAAGCCCAGCACCATCATCACCGTCGGCAGGAACGCGATGGTCTCGGGGATGTGGTGCATCTCCTCGATGATATGCGGGTTCATCTTCACGGACTCGCGGAAGAATTCCTCGACGCCGTGACCGGCGAACAGCTCCTTGAACGGCAAGCCGGCAACGAACGAGCCGACCGCGAGCACGCCGATCGGGATCAGGATCCAGAGCGGGGCCTCATGCGCGGCCTCGTAGTGATGCTCGTCATGCGGTTCACCGTGGAATGTCTTGAAGATCAGGCGCCAGGAGTAGAACGAGGTCAGGCCGGCGGCGACGATCGTCATCAGGAAGCCGTACACCCCGAACGGATTATGCGAGGCGTAGGCCGCTTCGATGATGGCGTCCTTGGAGAAATAGCCGGCCGTGAGCGGGAAGCCGGTCAGCGCAAGGGTGCCGACCACCATCACCGCATAGGTGTAGGGGATCTTCTTCCAGAGGCCGCCCATGTTGCGGATGTCCTGCTCGTGGTGCATCGCGTAGATCACCGAGCCGGAACCCAGGAAGAGCAGCGCCTTGAAGAAGGCGTGCGTGAACAGATGGAACATGCCGACCGAATAGGCCCCTGCTCCCATCGCCACGAACATGTAGCCGAGCTGCGAACAGGTCGAGTAGGCGACGATGCGCTTGATGTCGTTCTGGACGAGGCCGATGGTCGCGGCGAAGAACGCCGTGGTCGCGCCGAAGAACATCACCACGGCCTGGGCTGTCGGGGCGAGCTCGAACAGCGGCGACAGGCGCGCCACCATGAAGACGCCCGCGGTGACCATGGTCGCGGCGTGGATCAGCGCCGACACAGGGGTCGGGCCTTCCATCGCGTCCGGCAACCAGGTGTGCAGCAGGAACTGCGCCGACTTGCCCATCGCGCCCATGAACAGCAGGAGGCAGGTCAGGGTCAGCGCGTCAACGTGCCAGCCGAGGAAGTCGATGGTCTTGCCGGTGAGGCCGGGCGCGGCATGGAAGATCGTCTCGAAATCGGTCGAGCCGACCAGCATGAAGACCGCGAAGATGCCGAGCGCAAAACCGAAGTCGCCGACGCGGTTGACGACGAAAGCCTTGATCGCCGCGGCATTCGCCGACGGCTTCTGGTACCAGAAGCCGATCAGGAGGTAGCTGGCGAGACCCACGCCTTCCCAGCCGAAGAACAGCTGCACGAGGTTGTCCGCGGTCACCAGCATCAGCATGGCGAAGGTGAACAGGCTGAGATAGCCGAAGAAGCGCGGCCGGTTCGGATCCTCGTCCATGTAGCCGATGGAATAGAGGTGCACGAGCGAGGACACGGTCGTGACCACCACCAGCATCACGGCGGTGAGCGTGTCGACCCGTAGCGTCCACCAGACCTGGAGGTCGCCGGAGAAGATCCAGGGCAGCAGCTGGATGCGGGCGTCGTGGTGCATGAAGCCGACATCGACCAGCGTCATCCATGACAGCGCGGCCGAGACGAACAGCAGCCCGGTGGTGATCAGCTCGGCAGCGCGCGAGCCGGCCGCGGCCGGCTCGGCCGGGCCGTGGCCGTGGCCGTGGCCGTCATGGCCGTGATCGTCGTGTCCGTGTGAATCATGGGCGGCCGAAGCGTGCGCATCGCCGTGACCATGGTCGCCATGATGATCGAGCTCGTCGCCCGAGGGGTTGCGGGCATGCGCGCCGGCCAGGGCGATGAGCCCTGCCAGAATGGCGCCCAGCAGAGGCAGGAAAACGATTGCCTGAACCATTTGAGAGCTCAGCCCTTCATCAGATTGACGTCCTCAACCGCGATCGAGCCGCGGTTGCGGAAATAGACCACCAGGATGGCGAGACCGATCGCGGCTTCAGCGGCTGCGACGGTGAGCACCAGCAGCGCGAAGACCTGGCCGACGATGTCGCCGAGGAAGGTCGAGAATGCCACGAGGTTGATGTTGACCGAGAGCAGGATCAGCTCGATCGACATCAGGATGACGATGATGTTCTTGCGGTTCAGGAAGATGCCTAGGATCCCGAGCGTGAACAGGATCGCGCCGACCGCCAGGTAATGTCCGAGCCCGATCGTCATTTTACCCACTCCGCCGCATCGGCATCCGAGAGCCCCTGCCCCGGCGCCACCTTGCGCATCGCCATCGCCATCTCGGGCGTGCGCGCGTTCTGAACGTTGATGTCCTGCCGCTTCACGCTCGCCTTGTGGCGCAGCGTCAGCACGATGGCGCCGATCATGGCGACCAGCAGCACCATGCCCGAAAGCTGGAAGTAGTGGATGTACTTCGTATAGAGGACCAAGCCCAGCGCCTCGGTGTTGGAGACGTTGGTCGGGATCGGCGCCGTAATCGTCTTGCTCAGGGTCGGGTTGATGATCCAGGCACCGACGGTCAGCAGCAATTCGAACAGGAAGATGCCGCCGATCACGAGGCCCACCGGCAGATACTGGATGAAACCTTCGCGCAGCTCGACGAAATCCACGTCGAGCATCATGATCACGAACAGGAACAGCACTGCGACCGCGCCGACATAGACGACGATCAGCATCATGCCGAGGAACTCGGCGCCCATCAGCACGAACAGGCCCGATGCGTTGACGAAGGCCAGGATCAGGTACAGCACGGAGTGCACGGGATTGCGCGAGACAATCACCATCACCGCCGAGGCGACGCAGACGCCGGCGAAGAGATAGAAGAACAGCGCGGGAAGGATCATGCCCTCACCTCACCGGTACGGCGCGTCGAGTTCGATCGCTTTCGCGATCTCGCGTTCCCAGCGGTCGCCGTTGGCGAGCAGCTTGGCCTTGTCATAGAACAGTTCCTCGCGGGTCTCGGTCGCGAACTCGAAGTTCGGGCCTTCGACGATGGCGTCCACAGGACATGCCTCCTGGCAGAGGCCGCAATAGATGCACTTCACCATGTCGATGTCGTAGCGCACGGTGCGGCGGGTGCCGTCGTTGCGGCGCGGGCCGGCCTCGATGGTGATGGCCTGCGCCGGGCAGATCGCCTCGCACAGCTTGCAGGCGATGCAGCGCTCTTCGCCGTTCGGATAGCGGCGCAGCGCATGCTCGCCGCGGAAGCGCGGCGAGATCGGGCCTTTCTCGAACGGATAGTTCAGTGTCGGCTTCGGCTGGAAGAAATAGCGCATGGCGAGGAAGAACGCCGAGACGAATTCCGACAGCAGAAGCGAGCGTGCAGTGGCGTTGACGTTGATACCCATGACGGCCCTCACTTCGGCGCGATGCCGGCGAACTGCAACACGCCCGCCACTATGACCACCATCGCCAGCGACAGCGGCAGGAACACCTTCCAGCCGAGGCGCATCAGTTGGTCGTAGCGGTAGCGCGGCACGATCGCCTTTGCCATCGCGAACAGGAAGAACATGAAGAACAGTTTCAGCGAGAACCAGATGATGCCCGGCACCCAGTTGAAGGGCGGCAGATCCACCGGCGGCAGCCAGCCCCCGAGGAACAGGATCGTCGCCATCGCGCACATCGTGACGATCGCGACGTATTCGCCGAGCATGAACAGCAGATACGGGGTCGAGCCGTATTCGACCATGAAGCCGGCGACCAGCTCGGATTCCGCTTCGACGAGGTCGAAAGGCGGACGGTTGGTTTCCGCCAGCGCCGAGACGTAGAACACCACGAACATCGGGAACAGCGGCCAGACGTACCAGTTCAGGATGGTGAGCTGCGGCAGCCCGATCAGGCTGGCAAGGCCGCGGACGTGCTGGGCCTCGACGACGGCCGACAGGTTCAGCGTGCCGGCGCAGAGCAGCACCGTGATGATGACGAAGCCGATCGAGACTTCGTAGGACACCATCTGCGCCGCCGAGCGCAGCGCGGCCAGGAACGGATACTTCGAGTTCGACGACCAGCCGGCCATGATGATGCCGTAGATCGACAGCGACGAGATCGCGAAGATGAAGAGGATGCCGACATTGATGTCGGAGATCACCCAGCCGAGATTGGTCGGGATCACCGCCCAGGCCGCGAGCGCCAGCACGCACGACACCAGCGGCGCCAGCAGGAAGACGCCCTTGTTGGCGCCGGCCGGGATGATCGGTTCCTTCAGCACGAACTTCAGAAGGTCAGCGAAGGACTGGAACAGGCCCCAGGGGCCGACCACGTTCGGGCCGCGCCGGATCTGCACCGCCGCCCAGATCTTGCGGTCGGCCAGCAGGATGTAGGCGATCGCCACCAGAAGGACGACGAGCACCAAGACGCTCTCCGCGATCATGATGATCAGCGGCCAGAGGAAACCGGTCCAGAATGCGCTTTCGAAGAATTCCATCAGATCACGCTCACTCCGCTGCGGTCAGCATGTGCCCGGAGGCGAGGCGCGAGCATTCCGCCATCACGGCGGACGCACGCGCGATTGGGTTGGTCAAATAGAAGTCCTCGACCAGCGGCTTGAACGGCGCCTTCTCCGGCGAGCCGCCCTTCCCCGCCAGCTTCTTGATCTGGTCGGCCGAGCCAGCCTCGATCTGGTCGAGACGGATCAAATGCGGCACGGCCTTGAAGATCGCCTGGCGCAGCTGCGCCAGCGAGTCGTAGCCGAGCTTCTTGCCGAGCGCCTCGGACAGCGCGCGGACGATCGCCCAGTCCTCGCGGGCTTCGCCCGGCGGGAACGCGGCGCGGCCCGTCATCTGCACGCGACCTTCGGTGTTGACGTAGATCGCGGACTTCTCGGTATAGGCGGCCGCCGGCAGGATCACGTCGGCGCGGTGCGCGCCGCGGTCACCATGGGTGCCGATATAGACGACGAAGGTGCCATCCGGCGCGTTGATCTCGTCGGCCCCCAGCAGGAACAAGAGGTCGAGCGTGCCGAACGTCGTCATCTGCGCGGCATTGAGGCCGCCGCCCGTTGCGGAGAAGCCGATGTCGAGCGCACCGACGCGGGAGGCGCTCTCGTGCAGCACGCCAAAGCCGTTCCAGCCGTCCTTGAGCGCGCCGACATCGAGCGCGAGCTTGGCGCTAGCTGCGAGGATGGCCGCGCCGTCGTGACGGGCGGCCGCGCCCGCGCCGACCAGGATGATCGGATTCTTGGCGTTCTTCAGCACGTCCATGAAGGAGTGCTTGCCGGCCGCGAGCTCACCGAGCGTCTCGGTGCCCGCGCCGAGGTGATCGTAATCGTAGGTCAGATCGGGCTTGGCACCGATCACGCCGACCTTGAAGCCGCCGGCACGCCAGCGCTTGCGGATGCGCGCGTTGAACACGGCCGCTTCTTTCCGCGGGTTCGCGCCGATGATGAGCAGCGCATCCGCCTGCTCGACGCCCGCCAGCGTCGGGTTGAAGATGTAGGAGCCGCGGCCGAGCGCGGGGTCGAAGGCGTCGCCGCCCTGCACCGCCAGATTGCCAGAACCGAACTTGGCGAGCAGATCCTTCAGCGCGAACATTTCCTCGACACCGGCGAGATCGCCGGCGATCGCGCCGATGCGCTTGCCGTCGGTACGCGCCGCCTTGGCGGCGATCGCGGCAAAGGCCTCCGTCCAGCTCGCCGCGCGCAGCTTGCCGGCCTCACGGACATAGGGCCGGTCGAGCCGCTGGGTGCGCAGGCCGTCGACGACGTGGCGGGTCTTGTCCGAGATCCATTCCTCGTTCACGGCCTCGTTGATGCGCGGCAGCACGCGCATCACCTCACGGCCGCGGGTGTCGACGCGGATCGCCGAGCCCACGCCGTCCATGACGTCGATCGACTGCGTCTTGCCGAGCTCCCAGGGGCGTGCCGCGAAAGCATAGGGCTTCGAGGTCAGCGCGCCGACCGGGCAGATGTCGACGAGATTGCCCTGCAATTCCGAGGTCAGCGCGTGCTCGAGATAGGTCGTGATCTCCATGTCCTCGCCGCGCCCCGTGGCGCCCATCTCCGGGGCGCCTGCGACTTCCGCCGAGAAGCGGACGCAGCGCGTGCACTGGATGCAGCGGTTCATCGAGGTCTTGACCAGCGCGCCGAGATATTTGTCCTCGACGGCGCGCTTGTTCTCGGCGAAGCGGCTGGTGTCGACACCATAGCCCATCGCCTGGTCCTGCAGATCGCACTCACCGCCCTGGTCGCAGATCGGGCAGTCCAGCGGATGGTTGATCAGAAGGAATTCCATCACGCCTTCGCGCGCCTTCTTCACCATCGGCGAACGCGTGGAGATTTCCGGCGGCTCACCCTTGGGCCCCGGACGGCAGTCGCGCACGCCCCAGGCGCAGCTCGCGACCGGCTTCGGGCCGCCCTTCACCTCGACGAGGCACATCCGGCAATTGCCGGCGATCGACAGCCGCTCGTGATAGCAGAAGCGCGGAATCTCGGCGCCGGCCGCCTCGCACGCCTGAAGCAGCGTGTATTCGGCGGGGACATCGATCTCTTTGCCGTCGATGATGAGCTTGGTCATGTCTCTTACTCCGCCGCGACCATGTTCACGGGATCGCGGACGCCGATATCGTCAATGTCTGCCCTGTGCGAATACTGGTCGATGCGCGCTTCGATCTCGTGACGGAAATGCGCGATCAGGCCCTGGATCGGCCATGCGGCTGCGTCGCCGAGCGCGCAGATGGTGTGGCCTTCGACCTGTTTGGTGACTTCGAGCAGCATGTCGATCTCGCGCTTGTGGGCGCGGCCCTCGGCCATGCGGGTGAGCACGCGCCACATCCAGCCCGTGCCCTCGCGGCACGGCGTGCACTGGCCGCAGCTCTCATGCTTGTAGAAATAGGAGATACGGGCGATGGCGCGGATCAGGTCGGTCGACTTGTCCATCACGATCACGGCCGCAGTGCCGAGACCCGAGCGCAGCTTGCTCAAGGAGTCGAAATCCATGGGCGTGTCGATGATCTGCTCGGCCGGCACCATGCGCACCGACGAGCCGCCGGGGATCACGGCCTTGAGATTGTCCCAGCCGCCGCGGATGCCGCCGCAATGCTTGTCGATCAGCTCGCGGAACGGGATGCCCATGGCCTCTTCGACGTTGCAGGGCCGCTCGACATGGCCGGAGATGCAGAACAGCTTGGTGCCGACATTGTTCGGACGGCCGATGCCGGCGAACCAGGCGGCGCCACGGCGCAGGATGTCGGGCGCAACCGCGATGGACTCGACGTTGTTGACGGTGGTCGGGCAGCCGAACAGGCCGACATTGGCCGGGAACGGCGGCTTCAGCCGCGGCTGGCCCTTCTTGCCTTCGAGGCTTTCGAGCAGCGCGGTTTCCTCGCCGCAGATATAGGCGCCGGCGCCGTGCGCCACGTAGATGTCGAACGGCCAGCCGTTGACGTTGTCCTTGCCGACCAGCTTGGCCTCATAGGCCTGGTCGATCGCGGCCTGCAGATGCTCGCGCTCCCGGATGAACTCGCCGCGGACATAGATGTAGCAGGCATGCGCGTTCATCGCGCAGCTCGCGATCAGGCAGCCTTCGATCAGGAGATGCGGATCGTGCCGCATGATCTCGCGATCCTTGCAGGTGCCGGGCTCGGATTCGTCGGCATTGACGACGAGATAGCTCGGACGGCCGTCGGTCGATTCCTTCGGCATGAAGGACCATTTCAGACCGGTCGGGAAGCCGGCGCCGCCGCGGCCGCGCAGGCCCGACGCCTTCATCTCGTTGATGATCCAGTCGCGGCCCTTGTCGATGATGTTCTTCGTGCCATCCCAGGCACCGCGGCGCCGCGCACCCTCGAGCCCCCAGTCGTGGAGGCCGTAGAGGTTCTTGAAGATGCGGTCCTTGTCCTCGAGCATATCAGTGCTTTCCGATCAACGAATGGTCTGCTTGTAGGCAAGTCCGGCGGCGCAGACGGCAAAGGTCAGCGCCCAGAGCAGACTGGATTCCAGCGACGCGTTCAGGCTGAAACGCTGCAGCAGGAAAATGAAGGCGGCCGCAACCGCCGCATGCATCGCGATGAAGCCCCACTTCTTCACGGCACCGCTCCCCTGCATGGCCTGCGACGAGAGATCACGCATCAGGTGATCTCCTTCAGCGTGGTCGGCCCGGTGATCGGCGCCGAGAACTGGCGGCCGTTCTGCGGACCGGGCTTGGGCGGATTGCCCGAAGCGAAGCCGTCGAGCACCTTGCCGAAGCTTTCCTTGGTCAGGTCCTCATAGGTGTCCTTGCCGATCAGCACCATCGGCGCGTTCACGCAGGCGCCCAGGCACTCCACCTCTTCCCAGCTGAAATTGCCGTCCTTGGACAGATGGAAGGGCTCGTGATGGATGCGGTGCTCGCAGACGTGGATCAGATCCTCGGCGCCGCGCAGCCGGCACGGCGTGGTGCCGCAGACCTGGACGTGCGCCTTCTTGCCGACCGGGGCGAGCTGGAACATCGTGTAGAAGGTCGCAACCTCCAGCACGCGGATATAGGGCATGTCGAGCATGTCGGCGATGACGCGGATCGCGGCTTCCGAGACCCAGCCGTCGTGCTGCTCCTGCGCACGCCAGAGAATGGCGATGACCGCGGAGGCCTGACGTCCCGCCGGATATTTCGCGATCTGCTGCTTGGCGAACGCGAGGTTCTCCTCCGTGAACGCGAAGCTCGCGGGCTGGACTTCCTTCGGTGCTAATCGACGAACGGACATCTCTTCAATCTCTCACTGCATGCGGCGCGCGGTTTTGGCATTCAGGGCTTCGATCCTGTCCTGCCAGAATGCGCTTGCGGTGCCGAAAACGTTGTAGCCGACGTGGGTCGAGACCTTGATGCGGTCGAGGATCGACAGTTCGGTCACGGTCTCCATCCGGTTGCTGCGCGGATCGAACACGATCAGCTTCAGCGGGGTCTGTTCGAGGATGAAGCGCGACACGGAGTGATTGCGGTCGCTGCCGTGCTCCTCGCACATGATGACGCTGTCGGCCTGGAGCAGCCGTGCGCCGCCCTTGATCGCCTCGATCTCGACGCCCTCGACGTCGAGCTTGATCAGGTACTTGCCGCTGGCAGGAACCTTGCCGTCGTCGATGAGGTTGTCGAGCGAGATGACCGGCACCTCCTCGCCGCCCGCCGACGGATTGCCCGCGATGCTGAAGGCCTCGTGCTTTGTGCCCGACAGCCGCGCGGTGCCACGGACGGCGCCGATCGCGCATTTCATGGTGTCGAAGCGATTGCCGTTGACGCGCGCGTTGTTGACGAGCTTCGGGTAGTTCTGCCCCGACGGCTCGATCGCGATCGCCTTGTGCGAGCCGAACGGCTTGCTCGAGACCAGCACCGACCAGTAGCCGTAGTTCGCGCCGCAATCGAGCAAGGTGTAGTCGACGTCGATGGAGTCGGCGAACAAGAGCTCGAGTTCGTCCTCGTAATTGTAGGAACGGTTGAGCAGCTTGCTCCAATAGCCGTCGCCATAGGGGAATTCGAACACGGCGTCGGGATTGAGCCTGATCGCGATGTTGCGCTCGGGCAGCGTCTTCCGCAGCAGATTCGCGCAGGCGATGTAGCCCATATGCGAGAAGTGCGAGGAGATCTTCGATCCCGTCACCAGCGCCAAGGCAGCCGTCCGCTCCCACAGGTTGGCCCCTTCCAGGGCCCCCGAGGCGCGGTCAAACTGGATTGGCGCCTGCTGCCCCATCACCGATCGACCTCTCCGAACACGATGTCGAGCGAGCCGAGGATCGCCGAGACGTCGGCGAGCAGATGGCCGCGGCAGATGTGGTCCATGGCCTGCAGATGCGCAAAGCCCGGCGCGCGGATCTTGCACTTGTACGGCTTGTTGGTGCCGTCGGAGATCAGATAGACGCCGAACTCGCCCTTCGGCGCCTCGACCGCGGCGTAGACCTCGCCGGCCGGCACGTGGACGCCTTCAGTGTAGAGCTTGAAGTGGTGGATCAGCGCTTCCATCGAGCGCTTCATCTCGCCACGGCGCGGCGGCGCGACCTTGTTGTCTTCGACGACAACCGGCCCCTTGCCTTCAGGCGCGTTCAGCTTCTGGATGCACTGCTTCATGATGCGCACGGACTGGCGCATCTCTTCCATGCGGATCAGATAGCGGTCGTAGCAGTCGCCGTTCTTGCCGATCGGAATGTCGAAATCCATCTCGGCGTAGCACTCGTAGGGCTGCGACTTGCGCAAATCCCAGGCTGCGCCCGAGCCGCGCACCATCACGCCCGAGAAGCCCCACTCCCAGGCCTCCTTCAGCGGCACCACGCCGATGTCGACGTTGCGCTGCTTGAAGATGCGGTTGGCGGTGAGCAGCCGGTCGAGATCGTCCACGACTTTCAGGAACGGATCGCACCAGGCCTCGATGTCGTCGACCAGCTTCTGCGGCAGATCCTGATGCACGCCGCCGACGCGGAAGTAAGCCGCGTGCATACGGCTGCCCGAGGCGCGCTCGTAGAACACCATCAGCTTCTCGCGCTCTTCGAAGCCCCACAGCGGCGGGGTCAGCGCGCCGACGTCCATCGCCTGCGTGGTGACGTTGAGAAGATGAGACAGGATGCGGCCGATCTCGCAATAGAGCACGCGGATCAGCTGGCCGCGGCGCGGCACCTCGATGCCGAGCAGCTTCTCGGCGGCGAGGCAGAAGGCGTGCTCCTGGTTCATCGGCGCGACGTAGTCGAGCCGGTCGAAATACGGGATCGCCTGCAGATAGGTCTTCTGCTCGATCAGCTTCTCGGTGCCGCGATGCAAGAGACCGATGTGCGGATCGACGCGCGCGACGACTTCGCCGTCAAGCTCCAGCACCAGGCGCAACACGCCGTGCGCCGCCGGATGCTGCGGTCCGAAATTGATGGTGAAATTGCGAAGCTGTTCGGGTTGCTCGTTCATGATCAGACCTTCGGCCCCGCTTTTTCATCCCCCGGGAGGACCGGATAGTCCGCGCCTTCCCATGGCGAGAGGAAATCGAACTTGCGGAATTCCTGGTTCAGACGCACGGGCTCGTACACCACCCGCTTCTCCTGGTCGTCGTAGCGGACCTCGACGAAACCGGTGGTCGGAAAGTCCTTGCGCAGCGGATGACCCTCGAAGCCGTAATCGGTGAGGATGCGGCGCATGTCGGGATGGCCGACGAAGAACACGCCGTAGAGGTCGTAGGCCTCGCGCTCGAACCAGTCGGCGCCGGGGAAGATTTCGATCAGCGACGGCACCTGCGTGGTCTCGTCGGCCTGGGCCTTGAGGCGGATGCGCGCGTTCAAGGTCGGTGACAGGAAGTGATAGATCACGTCGAAGCGCTTTTCGCGCGACGGATAGTCGGCGGCCGTGATGTCGGTGAAGTTGACGAAGCGGCAGTTCGGATCGTCGCGGAGGTACTTGACCACCTCGACGATCTTGCTGGCCTCGACATCAACCGTCAGCTGGTTGAAGGCCACCGAATGACCGGTGGCGGCGCCCGGAAGCGCGCTAACGATCGTCTGCCCCAGGGCGTCGAGCTTGGCGTCGTCCATGACGTAAAACCTTAGCGTTCGATGGTGCCGGTGCGCCGGATCTTCTTCTGCAGCAGCAGCACGCCGTAGAGCAGCGCTTCCGCCGTGGGCGGGCAGCCCGGCACGTAGATGTCGATCGGAACGATGCGGTCGCAGCCGCGCACGACCGAGTAGGAATAGTGATAATAGCCGCCGCCATTGGCGCAGGAGCCCATCGAGATGACGTAGCGCGGCTCGGGCATCTGGTCGTAGACCTTGCGCAGCGCCGGCGCCATCTTGTTGGTCAGCGTACCCGCGACGATCATCACGTCGGACTGGCGCGGCGAGGCACGCGGCGCGAAACCGAAGCGCTCGACGTCGTAGCGCGGCATCGACACCTGCATCATCTCGACCGCGCAGCAGGCGAGACCGAAGGTCATCCACATCAGCGAGCCGGTGCGAGCCCAGGTGATGAGGTCGTCGGTCGCGGCTACGAAGAAGCCCTTGTCGGACAGCTCGGAGTTGACCTCGAGGAAGAACGGATCATTGGCCCCGACCGGCCTGCCGGTCGAGGGATCCAGGATGCCCTTGGCGGCCGGCGCGACGACCGGACCCGCGGACGATGCAGGGTTCAATCCCATTCGAGTGCTCCCTTCTTCCATTCATAGGCGAACCCGACCGTCAGCACGGCGAGAAACACCACCATGGACCAGAAGCCGGTCGCGCCAAGCTTGCCGAACGCCACCGCCCACGGAAACAGGAACGCCACCTCGAGGTCGAAGATGATGAAGAGGATGGCGACCAGGTAGAAGCGGACGTCGAACTTCATGCGCGCGTCGTCGAAGGCGTTGAAACCGCATTCATACGCCGACAGCTTTTCCGGATCCGGCTGCTGGAACGCCACGATGAAGGGCGCGATCAGCAGCACGAGGCCGATAAGGCCCGCGACACCTATGAAGACGACGAGTGGAAGATAGTTCTGCAGAATGCCGCTCATTGGCGAGCCCTTTTTCCCGCAGCCTCGGGACAGCCACGGATTCGTCCGATTTGGAATTGTTCTGAGCCTTAGCGCAGTGCACCAATGGGCGCAAGACACGCTCTTTTCAGGCCCTTTGCCGCCCCCAGCACGGTGAAAATCCCGGAATCACCCCGCGCTGGTATGGAGCAGATCGGCAGGGCCAGCAAGGGCGGCCGCCGGTTTTCAAAGGACAGCGGTCCGGAGATTGCGGCGCACGGGCTGCGGCAGCGATTTGCCATGGATCGCCCGAGAAAAACGCCGGGTTTTCGGGTGCGGCGGCGCACCCAACCGGGGATAAGGCCGACCTCAGGAACCCCGACTGTCACCCCGTCGACATAGTGGCTGGCCGTCTGCGGCAGCAACGACGCCCGGGAGCCGGTGATTGTCGCAGCCGTGAGCCACGTTGGGTTGCAGCAAGTCACCTATCCACAGGCGCAAGTGATCAGACGAGCCATGCATCAGGGCAGGATCGGTCCTGCCTCCGGCGAGAACCACATCGTCTGCGTTATAGTGCAGTACGGCCGACCGCGAGCGCGGCGGCGACTTGCTGGGTCGTTGCACGCGCCGCGCTCGCATGAGCTTCCGGCCGGGGGGCATTGCCTGGAGCTCATCGATCTCCCCAACGGAAGATCCGCGGTCGTCCGGTCGGCAGGGCAGGAGGAGGACGCGATCAGGCAGGCACGAGACTGCCCTTCCCTGTCCTCACCCTCCCTTCACCATTTGTAGGAAACGCTGGCGGTGACCCGCCGGCGGTCGCCGTAGAAGCAGGACGTGGCCGACGCGCAGCTCGCGACGTAGATCTTGTCGGTCAGGTTGATGACGTTGAAGGCGGTACGCCAGTTCTGCCATTCGTAGTGGAGCGCGAGGTCGCCGAGCACCACTGCAGGGACCTCGAGGGTGTTGGCCGTATCGGCCCACGACGAGCCGATGTAGCGGACGCCGCCGCCGAAGCCGAAGCCCTCGAGCGGTCCGTCCTTGAAGGTGTAGTCCGCCCAGCCGGAGACCAGCAGCTCGGGCGTGTTGGTCGGTGTCTTGCCGACCAGGGACGGATCGAGATCCCGGCTGTTGAACAGATGATAGGCCGTGAAGGCGCCGACCAGCTTCAGCTCCTTCGTGGGGTTCGCAACAGCCTCGAGCTCGATGCCCCGCGACGTGACCTCACCGGTCTGGTTCTGCAGGACAGGAACACTGCCCGGCAGCGTCGTCGCGACATTCTGACGGACCAGGTCGAAGGCCGAGACCGTGAAATAGCCGTCGAACCCCTTTGGTGCGACCTTCACACCGATCTCGGCCTGTTTGCCCGCCTCCGGCAGGAACAATTTGTTCTGCGCGTTGAGTCCGATGATCGGATTGTAGCTGGTCGAGTAGGAGACGTAGGGCGCAATGCCGTTGTCGAAATTGTAGATCAGTCCCGCGCGACCGCTGAACCTGCTGTCGTTGCGGCTGTCGACACTGGCGCCCGTGTCGCGGGCGTCCTGCGTCGTCTCGACCCAATCATTCCGCCCGCTCAGGACCAGCGTGAAATCGCCGAGCTTCATCTGGTCCTGGAGATAGGTGCCGGCCTGCTTCTGCGTAATCAGGAAGTTGCGGAACGGCGTGGTCGGCAGCGGCGTTTCGGCTCCGCCGTAGACGGGATTGAAGATGCTGATCGAGGGCACGCCGAACCCGAAGGCCTGGTAATCGTCGATCTGATAGCCCTTCAGATCGACACCGAAAAGCATGGTGTGCCTCACCGGGCCGGTGTTGAAGCGATATTCGAGCTGGTTGTCGAGATCGGCCTGATTGGCCGTGTTCTTCGCATACCAATTGTAGCGATTGAATGTGGCGGTCGCCTGATTGGCATCGTTGCCGACATAGCCGCGATAGGTCAGGTCGATATGCGCAAACCGCGCGTTCTGCCGGAACGTGAGGTCATCGGTGAGATGGCGCTCGAACTGGTAGCCGAGCATCTCCTGCTCGCGCGTGAACTTGTCGACGCTGGGATCGCCGCCGAAGAAGCTGGTCGGAATCCTGCCATAGGAGGCATTCGTCACCGTACCGACATAGGGCAGGAAGTTGATGCCGCGGGTGTCCTGCTTCGAAGCCGAGGCCAGCACCGTGAACGTTGTGTCGGCATCCGGCTTCCAGGTCACAGACGGTGCGATGAAGTAGTTGTTGTCGGCCGTGAAGTTGACCTGCGTCGGGCCGTTCTGCACCTGGCCGACGACGCGGTAGAACAGCTTGCCATCCTGAGGCTGCGTCGCGACCGGCCCACCGAAATCGAACCCGACATAGGCATTGCCGAAATTGTTGACGCCGGTCTCGACGTAGCGGATCGGATCGGCCGGCGGCATCTTGCTGATGACGTTGACGATGCCGCTCGGGCTCGATCCGCCATAGAGCACCGCCGACGGACCGCGCAGCACCTCGACGCGCTCCATGTTGGACGGCTGGAGCTTCCAGCTCGCATAAGACGTGTAGAACAGCTGCATGCCGTCAAGGAACAGCCCGACATCGTCGGACTTGAAGCCACGGATCAGCCACCAGTCGTTGCGCGTATCCGCGCCAAAGGTCCCGGCCCGCACACCGGCGGTGTAGCGCAGCACCTCGTCGAGCTTGTTCGGCTTCTGGTCGCGGATCTGCTCCGCGCCGATGACCGACACCGATTGCGGTGTCTCGATGATCGGCGTGTTGGTCTTGGTGCCGGACGAGCTGCGGCCGGCGGCGTAGCCGTTCACCGGACCGCGCGGCGTCTCGACGAAGCCGACATCGCGCTGCGGCTGGGGCTTGTTCCTGTTGGCGGCCTGCACCGAGGAGCGCGGCACGCGGCGCTGGGGAGTTGCGGCCGCGCGGCGGCGGGCCTCCGGCGCGGTGACGGTCACCGCCGGCAGGCTCGTTGCGCCACTCTGCGCGGAAGATTGTGCAAGCGATGCCTGCGGCATCAAAACCAAAGCGGACGCGGTCGCCAACACGGCCGACCGCAGCATTCCCAGACTGTTCAACGCGCCACCCCAAACTGCATGTTCGATGCGTGATGCCGCCTGTCCCCGGACGGCATGCGCTTCGACGTGACGCTTATGGGAGCGCGCGAAAATCCCCTAATTGAAAAGGTCTTAGAAGGACTCTTAGAAGCGATCCAGGAAGTCCGGAGATGGCCGCGAAAATCAGCGCGCGCTCTTCTCGCTCTCGAGCATCTCGGCGGCGATCGCCGTGAGCTGGTCGACCTGCGCCAGCAGCGTGTTGAACTCGGCTTCGCTCAGTTGCTCGAGCAAGCGGCGGTTACGTTCCTGCGCGCCTTCGACGATCGCATCATGCGCGGCGAGACCCGCAGGGGTGAGCGAGATCAGCACCTCGCGGCTGTCTTTTGGATTTGCGGTCTTCGCGATCAGCTTGCGCGAGAGCAGATTGGCGAGCGCACGGCTGATCTGTCCCTTGTCCTGGCCGACGGCCTCGGCGAGCCGCGCCACGCTCATCGGCGGCCGGCGGCCGAGCGAGGCGACGAGACCGAACTCGACCGAGGACAATCCGGTGAGGCGCTTGTAGCGCAGGATCGCGCCGCGCTTGAGCAGATTGGCAAGCACCATCAGTCGCGACGACAGCATCACGGTGATCGGGGCCGACGGTTCGCTCTCGTCCAATGCGGGCGACGTCGCCCCGCCCCTGCCTTCGGTCTGACTCATGACCCACCTCTGCCAAGAAAGCCGAGACCTGCCAAGCGCCGGTCGGCTCATCAAATGCCTCTAAGAGGCATTTAGAAGATCGTTGACATTGTCATCGAACTATTTTTCACTCCAGGCAGGGCGCAAGAATGCGCACGGCCCCATGGGCCGGAGCGGGAGGACCAGCATGACCATCACTCAGCGGGATCGCGATCTCGGCACGGCCTATGCGATGAAGCCGGCGCACAGCCGCACCGAGCTGACCTCGGTCGTGCGCGGCACGCCGATGGGCGAGCTGCTGCGCCGCTACTGGCACCCGGTCGGACTGATCAGCGATGCCACCGACACGCCGAAAAAGGTGCGCACGCTGGGCGAGGATCTGGTGCTGTTTCGCGACAAGCACGGGCGCGCCGGGCTCTTGCACGCCCGCTGCTGTCACCGCGGCACCACGCTCTATTACGGCAAGGTCGAGGAGGACGGCATCCGCTGCTGCTATCACGGCTGGAAATTCGATACCGAAGGCCATTGCCTGGAGCAGCCCTGCGAGCCCGATGGCGCTCCGTACAAGGACAAGGTACGCCAGCCCTGGTATCCGGTCGAGGAGCGCTACGGCCTGATCTTCGCCTATATGGGGCCGGCCGAGAAACGTCCCGTGCTGCCGGCTTACGAATGTCTCGAGCAGATGGACGATGGCGAGTTCGTCGAGGCCGACGATTCCTCGATCGGCGGCGGCGGCCCCGCCATCATCCCCTGCAACTGGCTGCAGCATTTCGAGAACGTGGTCGATCCCTATCATGTCCCGGTGCTGCACGGCTCGTTCTCGGGGCCGCAATTCACCAACATGATGGCCTCGATCCCGGAGGTGAAGTTCGACAAGACGCCGCGCGGCATCGCCGTGCGCTCGATCCGCAAGCAGGACGACGGCAAGGTTTTCTATCGCGTCACCGAAGCCGCGCTGCCGACCTTGCGCGTGGTGCCGAACCCGCGCGTCGCGCAGTTCGCCCGCGTCGAATCGATCGGCTGGGTGCTTCCGATCGATGACACCTCGTTCCGGATCTATGTCGCCGGCCGCGTCAAGAACTCCGGCGACATCAGCCGCATGCGCTCGAAGTTCAACGGCAAGTTCTGGTGGGACATGACCGAGCAAGAGCACCAGCAATTTCCGGGCGACTACGAGGCCCAGGTCGGCCAGGGCGAGGTCACCGTTCATTCGGAAGAGCATTTCGGCCAGAGCGACCGCGGCATCCTCATGATCCGGCGCATGCTGTGCGACCAGCTCGAAGCGATGGAAGCCGGCCGCGATCCGATCGGCGTCTCGTTCGATCAAAGCGCGCCGCCGGTCGCATTCGAAGCGGGGAACTACATCCGCGAAGGCTGAGCAACCGGCTCAAGACAAGAGCTGGATCGACAACGATAACAAAGACAAATTGGTGGACGCGATGGTCGATGTGACATCACAGATGTCGGTGCAAACGGCTGCTGCGGCCACGCCCTCGCCGCGGCGCTATTACGTGCTGGGCCTGCTCACCATCATCTATGCGCTGAACTTCCTCGACCGCACGATCTTCAACGTCCTGATCGAGCCGATCAAGAAGGAGTTCCAGCTCAGCGACACCATGATGGGCCTGCTCGCCGGCTTCGGCTTCGCGCTGTTCTATTCCCTGCTCGGCATTCCCATCGCGCGCGTCGCCGACCGGCTCAACCGGCGCAACATCGTGGCTGTCGCCTTTGCGTTCTGGAGCGCGATGACGGCGCTGTGCGGCGCGGCCACCAGCCTGACGTCGCTGGCGCTGGCGCGCATCGGCGTCGGCATCGGCGAGTCCGCCGGCTCCCCCGCCTCGCAGTCGATCGTCGCCGATCTCTTTGCCAAGAACGAGCGTCCGCGCGCGCTCGGCATCTACGCCATCGGCACCTATCTCGGTGTCTTCCTCGGCTATTTCGTCGGCGGCTACGTCAACCAGCACTATGGCTGGCGGATGGCGTTCTATGTCGCCGGCCTGCCCGGCATCCTGCTCGCATTGGTCCTGTGGCTGACGATCTCCGAGCCGAAGCGCGGGGCGATGCAGGAAAGCTTCGTGCCCGAGCCGCTGGGGCCGACGCTGCGCTTCCTCGCCTCGCAGCGCAGCTTCATCATCGTGTTGATCGGCTTCTGCCTGACCACCTACACGAACTATGCGACCGCGGCCTGGATCCCGCCATTCCTCGCACGCGTGCACCATCTGTCGAGCGCCGAGATCGGCACCTATGCCGGCACCTTCAAGGGGCTCGCCGGCATGGCCGGCACCCTGCTCGGCGGCTTCGTGGTCGCCCAAATCAGCCGGCGCGACGATCGCTGGAAGCTGTGGGCGCCCGCGGTCACCTCCGGCCTGGCCGGCCCGGTGTTCGCGCTGAGCATGCTGACGCAGAACTTTGCGATGATGGTGGCCATGCTGGCGCTGACCTCGTTCCTGGTCGGCTTCCATCTCGGGCCGATCTTCGCGATCGCGCAGACCGTGGCCAAGCCCAGCATGCGGGCACTCGCCTCCGCGCTGATCGCGCTCACCGCCACCTGCTTCGGCCAGGGCGTCGGCCCGCTCGCGGTCGGCATGGTCAACGATGCCTTGAAGGGCAGCTATGGCGCCGAGGCCGTGCGCTATTCCCTGCTCTCCGCGGCGGTCACGACCACGCTCGGCGCCCTGCTCTTCATCTGGGCGGCGCGGTCGATCCGGGCCGATATCGAGAGGGCGGCGGCCTGAGACCTTATCCACCGCAAGCCTGGCGAACGCATTAATGAAACCATTTTGCGGAACCCGCGAAACCATCCGGAAACAGACGGTCTTTAAGACAGGAGCCATAGACGGCGGCAAAGCCCGTCGGGAGGCTCAGATGAACCACTCAATTCACTCTGCTGATCGTGCGACCCACCTGAAGATCGTGGTGGTGGCGCTGGTGGCCGGCATCATGGTGGCCGGCTTCGGGATCGCAGCCCGTACCAATGCCGATTATAGCCAGACCGCTCAGTCCACCCACGTGATCAAAGCCGGCAAGCCGGTGGTGGTGACGAGCGCCGGGACCTCGGAGATTCGCTGATACGCCCTCTTCCGGGCTGACCCATGGCCGCCTTCGGGCGGCCTTTTTCGTTTTCCAGAGCAATGCTTAAGCGGAGATGCACCGGCGAAGCGCAACGTCCTTGACTTCACCCAGCCCCGCCTTTAATTCCCCCCTCGTTCCGCGCGCATCGAGCGAACCACGCGGGAGTAGCTCAGTTGGTTAGAGCGCCGGCCTGTCACGCCGGAGGTCGCGGGTTCGAGCCCCGTCTCTCGCGCCATTTTGGCAATCCCTTCATAGTGTTACCTCAAACCTTTCGCCCCCTTTCGCGGCTTTGCCCGCAAAGGCCGGGAACCTCTGGCCATAGTCAGCCCGTGCCCGAATCGTCTACGCCTTCCAGGACTTAGAGGGATCCCCATACGTTTTCCGGTTTTTCCGGGGCTTCCCTGTCATTGAGGAGGCCAGTCATGGCTAAGAAGGATTTGGCTAAGAAGGATTTGGCTAAGAAGGATTCGGCGAAAAAGGCCGCCGCTCCCGCCACCATCACGCTCAAGCATCTCGCCGCCGATATCGCCGAGAGCCAGGACCTGTCGAAAAAGCACGCCGAGGCGGTCCTGACCGACATGGTCGATTTGATCGCCAAGCACCTGAAGAAGGGCGACCGCGTCCGCATCGTCGGGCTCGGCATCCTCCAGGTCCGCAAGCGCGCCGCCCGCACCGGGCGCAATCCCGCCACCGGCGAGCCGATCCACATCAAGGCCAGCAAGAAGGTCACCTTCCGCCCCGTGAAGGAACTGAAAGAGGCGATCTGAGGCAACGTTTCGTTAGGCCTGATCTCATCTCGTTCCGGCCGCAACGCGGCCCGCTTTCTGGTATACCGCCTCTCTTCCCCTGACCCGGCGGTTTGACCAGAAATGTCCTCCCTCACCTTTTCGCATACCGTGACCGAGCGCTTCCTGCGCTACGTCACCATCGACACCCAGTCCGATCCGGCCTCCCCGCGCTCGCCCTCGACCGAGAAGCAGAAGGAGCTCGGCCGCGTCCTCGCGGCCGAGCTCAAGGCCATGGGCGTCGCCGACGCGCATCTGGACGAATACGGCTACGTCTATGGAACGATCCCGGCGAACACCGACAAGAAGGTGCCGGTGATCTGCTTCTGCTCGCACATGGACACCTCGCCCGACGTGACCGGCAAGGACGTGAAGCCGCAAGTTCTGAAGAACTATCGCGGCGGCGACATCGCCCTGCCGGGCGACACCAGCCAGGTGATCCGCTTCACGGAACATCCGGCGCTGAAGAACCAGATCGGCAACGACATCATCACCACCGACGGCACGACGCTCTTGGGCGCCGACAACAAGGCCGGGGTCGCCGAGATCATGGATGCCGCGCAGTTCTTCATCAACAATCCCGACGTCAAGCACGGCACCATCAAGATCCTGTTCACGCCGGACGAGGAGATCGGCCGCGGCGTCGACAATGTCGACCTGAAGAAGCTGGGGGCCGATTTCGCCTACACCATGGACGGTGAAAGCGCCGGCTGCGTCGAGGACGAGACTTTCTCGGCCGACGGCGCCACCATCACCATATCAGGCGTCAGCGCTCATCCCGGCTATGCCAAGGGCAAGATGGAGCACGCGATCAAGATCGCGGCTGCCATCGTCGAGCGGCTGCCCAAAGAAGGCTGCTCGCCGGAGACCACTTCGGGCAAGCAGGGCTTTCTGCATCCGATCGGCATCGAGGGTGCGCTGGAGCAGGCGACGCTGTCCTTCATCGTCCGCGACTTCACCGAGGAAGGGCTGAAGGAGAAAGAGGATCTGCTCGAGACCATCGTCAAGGACGTGATGAAGGACTATCCGCGCTCGACCTACAAGCTCGAAGTCCGCGAGCAATACCGCAACATGAAGCAGGTGATCGACCGTCACCCGCACGTACTCGAATACGCCATCGAGGCGATCCGCCGTGCCGGCCTGCGCCCGATGCGCACCGCGATCCGTGGCGGCACCGACGGCTCGCGCCTGTCATTCATGGGCCTGCCCTGCCCCAACATCTTTGCCGGGGAGCACGCCTTTCACTCCCGGCTGGAATGGGTCAGCCGGCAGGACATGGAAAAGGCGGTGCAGACCATCGTCCATCTGGCGATGATCTGGGAAGAGAAGGCCTGACGTGTCTTACAGGCGCGCATATGGCCGGGCTTGCGCCCGGCCATATGTTTAGAATTTATGGCACCGGCATCGCGCGCGGATTGCGATGGAAGCGGTTCGAGCTCGCCATCCAGTTCGGCAATGGCTCACCGTCGCGGTGTCGTCCGCCGGCCACCGCCGCAGCCCACGCCACCGCGGCGCCGATCAGGGTCGCGGCTGCGACCGAGAACGCCACGATGATCGAGTTGCGCCGCGCACGGTTGATGGCGGTCTTTGAATCCGCAATCAGCGCATCGACGCGCCGTTCGGCGTCGGGGGCCTGCAGCCCCGTCAGACCAGCAACCTGCTGCACCAGATAGGTCCGGTCATCGGTGCTGACGCCGCTGTGGCTGGACGACGTCATCAGAATGCGTCCGGCCTCAGCACGCGCTTCCCTCAGATCGATGTTCGGCGCGCGGCGAGGTGCGCGGAACAGCCTGTCCAGCTCATAGCTTAGCAGAGGCTCGGCTGCGGACGTATTGCTGGCTGAGCTGCGCATCGGCGAACGGTCGATCGCGGCAGCGCCCAGCAGCGCGAGCAGAGCCGCGCCGGCCAGCACGGCCAAGGCCCAGGCGGTCAGCCCGTGCAGGCCGTCCCGCCGCTCGCCGTCATCTTCGATCGTCGCCAGCGCGGGCGCCGGTCGCGTCGTCCGTCCGGCGATGTAGCCGCCGAAGCCGAAGCTGATGATCGCCTGGATGATCAGGTACAGCCCGGACAGCAGCGCCAGCGCCGCCGAGGCATCGCGCCAGGTCGGCGAGGCCGAGCTGACTCCGAGGCCAACCGCGACGCCAAAGCCGATTAGGATGAACGACATTGCGCCAGCGGCGAGAGCGCCTGCGAACACCGAGCTCCACTGGATGGCCCGGCGTCCATCGGCGGCCGTCACGCCGCCCTCCATCATGTCTTCCCGTACGAGCGTTTCCATTGTCGTCCTCTCAGCGCAGGCCGAAGAACGACAGCACCGCCATGATCACGACGATCAAGCCGATCAGGTAAATCAGTCCGTCCATAGTCCCATCCTCCTCAACACGTTTCTGCTCGCTAATCAGAAGACAGGAGGAACGTTCCTAAATTCGGCATCCGTTGCGGAACGAACCGGCCGGATGCGCGTTGATTGTTCGAGTCCGAAGGATGAGATTGTGAGCACAAGGCCTCAGCCGGTCAGTTGCCGGCTGGGGCCTTCGCGTTTGCGATGGGGCAATCTCTCCCCTCGCCCGTCTTATGAAGCCATCAAATGGCTGGAGCGGGCGATGGAGAGCAGTCGCGCCACCTTAACCGTAAAGGCCGACCATGGCAGACACGTTGCCGAACCGATCCGCACTGCCATCATTGAAACCACTGCCTCGCACCGACGCATTATCGCCCGCCAGTGAGTGATCGCGCCGGCCGCGCTGCTGCGGCAATTGTTCCCCGGACGTAACAATGTTGCGGGTCGACACTGTTCCTGCCGCCATGCTAGGCCGAACATCGACCGCAACCAGAAGTGACGTCGTGCCTGCGAACCGCCAGCTTTCCGGAACATGCCGTCCGCGCAATTGGCGCGGGCTGCTGTCTGTGCTGATCGCGGTCATCTATCTGCTCGCGGGCGCGCTGCACGGATCGCACGATATCGACGTCACCACGCCCGGCGGTGGCTCGGAGATCGCCGCCGTCGTCGACGGCACCACGGGCCATGGCGATCACAAGGCCATCGGCGGGCATCATTGCCATGGCTGCTTCTCGCTGACGGTCACGCAGCCGGCGCCATCGGCCGTGTCGGTCGCGCCGGTGCCGGCAACGCACCCGCAACATGCCTCCCGGCTCGCCGGAATCATCACCGATACCGACTCTCCCCCTCCCAAGCATATTGCCTGAACGGATTGGTCGGGCGTTCCGCGCCCATTAGGTTCATCCTTCACAGGTCGATTTCATGTTTCGCAGGGGAATGGCCGCGCGCCTGGCGTGCGCGGCGGCGTGTCTGATTGCAGGATCGGCGCTTGCACCGTCGCACGCCCAGACTTTGACGATGCGAAGCGCGCTGTCGCGCGCGCTGGCCGCGAGCCCGCGCCTGACGGCGGCGGAACGCGATGTCGGCATCGCCACGGGCCAGCGTATCCAGGCCGGCGCGCTGCTCAATCCGGAACTGACCTACGAGCAGGACGATTCATTCGGCTCCGGCAAATATCGCGGGACGCGATCGGCCGAGACCACCCTCCAGATCAGCCAGGCCTTCGAGCTGTTCGGCAAGCGCGACGCGCGGATCGCGGCCGGAGCGGCCGGTGTCGAAGTCGCCGCGATCCAGCGCAAGGCCGTCAGGCTGGAGGTGCTGTCGGAGACCGCGATCGCCTTCCTCAGTGTGCTCGGCGCGCAGCGCCGCATCCAGATCCTCGATGAGCAGATCACCGCCATCGACCGCCTGACGCCGCTCTTGCGCCGCCGCGTCGAGGCCGGCGCCTCCTCCCCGGCCGAGACCGGCCGCGCCGAGGTCGCCTCCGCCCTGGTGAAGGCCGACCGCGAACGCTTCAAGGCGACCCTGGCGAGCGCCCGGCGCGAGCTGGCCGTGCTGATGGGCGATCCGTCCGCGAAATTCGGCGAGGTCTCCGGCCGGCTCGACACCATGGGCAAGCCGCCGACGTTCCAGTCCGTCGTCGCCGCCATCGACGCCAATCCGCAGCTGGTGCGCTGGACCGCGGTCTTTGCCCAGCGCAATGCCGAGCTGCTGCTGGCGCGGCTCAAGCCCTATCCGGACGTGCGGATCGCGGCCGGCTGGCGCCATTTCAACGAGACCAATGACGACGCGGCGCGCCTCACCGTCTCGGTGCCGATCCCCGTGTTCGACCAGAACCAGGGCAATATCCTCTCGGCGCAGGAAAGCCTCGCCAAGACCAAAGCCGAGCGCGATGCCAACCGCAACACGCTGATTGTGATTGCCGGCCGCGCCTACGACTCCCTGCAGGGATCGCTGCGCGAGCTCGCGGTGCTGCGTGAGACCGCGATCCCCAAGGCCGTCGAGGCGTCCGAGGCCATCTCGCAAGGCTACGGCCAGGGCCGCTTCACTCTGCTCGAGGTGCTCGATGCCCAGGCCAGCGTCACCCAGGCGCGGTTGCGCGAGCAGGAGGCCCTGCAGAATTTCCATGCCGGCGTTGCGACCATCGAAGGCCTCGTCGGCAATCCCTTCACGCTGGCGCGGGAGAGCGCACGATGAAGAATTCCTCCACCATTCTCGTGGCCATCATTGCCGCCGCGCTCGGTGCTTACGGCACCTCCCTGCTGGCGCCGGACAGGCCTGCGCACAGCGAGCATTCCGAGCATTCCGAACCGAAGAAGCCGAACGACCATGTCGAGCAGGACGAGCACGGCGCCGACCGCATCCGCATCTCCGACGTCAAGCTGGCAGCCGCGGGCGTGGTGCTGGCGGAGGCTGCGAGCGCCACGCTGACCGACACGCTCGCCTTCAACGGCATTCTGCGCGCCAACCAGGAGGCCGTGGTGCAGGTGACGCCGCGCTTTCCGGGCCTTGCCAAATCGATCCAGAAGCGCATCGGCGACAAGGTCGCCAAGGACGATCTGTTGGCCGCGATCGAGAGCAACCAGAGCCTCACGGTCTACGAGCTGAAGGCGCCCATTGCCGGCACCATCATCGAGCGGCAGATCTCGCTCGGCGAATACGCCTCCGAACAGAAGCCGGCCTTCGTCGTCGCCGATCTCTCCACCATCTGGGTCGATCTGTCGATCTATCGGCAGGATCTCAGGCGCGTGCGCCTCAACGACGAGGTGCTGATCGATCCCGACGACGGCCGCGGCGAGATCAAGGGCACCATCTCCTACATGGCGCCGATCGGCTCGAGCGAGACCCAGACCGCATTGGCGCGTGTGGTGCTGCAAAATCCGGACGGGCGGCTGCGGCCCGGCCTGTTCGTCACCGCGCGGTTGATCCTCGCCGCCCGCAACGTCGCGGTCGCCGTGCGCCGAAGCGCGATCCAGACGCTGGAGAACCGGACCATCGTGTTCGTCCGCGAGGACGGCGACAAGATCGAGGCGCGCCCGGTGGAGCTTGGCGATTCCGATCCGCGCCATGTCGAGATCAAGGCAGGTCTTTCCGCCGGCGAGCATTACGTCGCCGAGAACAGCTTTGTCGTGAAGGCGGAGATGGGTAAGGGCGAGGCCGAGCATGATTGAGCGCCTCATCGCCGTCTCGCTTGCCCAGCGCTGGCTGGTCCTCCTGCTCGCGCTTGGCGCCATTGCCTTCGGAGCCTGGAACTTCCAGCGCCTGCCGATCGATGCGGTGCCTGACATCACCAACATCCAGGTCCAGATCAACACCCGCGCGCCCGGCTATTCGCCGCTGGAGACCGAGCAGCGCATCACCTTCCCGGTCGAAACCGCGATGGGCGGCCTGCCGAAACTCGACTACAGCCGCTCGCTGTCCCGCTACGGCCTCAGCCAGGTAACGGTCGTCTTCAAGGACGGCACTGACATCTTTTTCGCCCGCCAGCTGGTCGGCGAACGCATCCAGCAGGTGAAGGACCAGCTCCCTGCCGGCGTCGAGGTCGCGATGGGCCCGGTCTCGACCGGGCTCGGCGAGATCTTCATGTACACCGTCGAGGCCAAGGCGGGCGCGAAGACGCAGAGCGGCCACGACTATTCGCTGACCGATCTGCGCACCGTGCAGGACTGGATCATCAAGCCGCAGCTTCGCAACGTTCCCGGCGTGATCGAGATCAACACCATCGGCGGCTTCGAGCGGCAATTCCACGTGCTCCCCGATCCCGGCAAGCTGATGGCCTACCGCCTCGGCTTCCGCGACGTGATGACGGCGCTCGCCGCCAACAACGCCAATGTCGGCGCCGGCTATATCGAGCGCAACGGCGAGCAATATCTCGTCCGCTCGCCGGGCCAGGTCGGCAATCTCAGTGAAATCCGGGACGTCGTGATCGGCTCGCGCGGCGGCAATCCCGTCAGGATCAGGGACGTCGCTGTAGTCACCGAGGGTCGCGATTTGCGCACGGGCGCTGCGACATACGATGGCGAGGAGACCGTGCTCGGAACCGCCATGCTGCTGATCGGCGAAAACAGCCGCACCGTGGCGCGCCGCGTCGCGGCCCGGCTCGAGGACATCGCCAAATCGCTGCCCGAAGGCGTCGTGACGCGGACCGTCTACGACCGCACGGACCTCGTCGAAGCCACCATCCGTACCGTCAAGAACAACCTGCTGGAAGGCGCGGCCCTGGTGGTGGCCGTGCTGTTCCTGATCCTCGGCAACATCCGCGCGGCGCTGGTGGTGGCCTGCGTCATTCCGCTGTCCATGGCGATGACCATCACCGGCATGGTCGAGACAAAAGTCAGCGCGAACCTGATGAGCCTGGGCGCGATCGATTTCGGCATCATCGTCGACGGCGCGGTGATCATCGTCGAGAATTGCCTGCGCATGCTGGCGGCGGCGCAACGCGAGAAAGGCGGCCTGCTCACGACAAACGAGCGGCTGCGCGCGATCCTGCGCGGCTCGCGCGAGGTGATCAAGCCGAGCCTGTTCGGCACGCTGATCATCGCGGTGGTCTATCTGCCCGTGCTGACGCTGACCGGCGTCGAGGGCAAGATGTTCACGCCGATGGCGCTGACCGTGCTGATGGCGCTCGGCGCTGCCGTGCTGTTCTCCATTACCTTCGTGCCGGCCGCCGTCGCCATCTTCGTCACCGGCAAAGTGTCCGAGCACGAAAACCTGTTCATGCGGATGGCGAAGCGCGCCTATCTGCCGCTGCTCCGTTTTGCCATCGACAACCGGGGCGCGGTGGCCATCATGGCGGTCCTCATCGTGATCGCAAGCGGCGTTGCCGCCGCACGGATGGGCGGCGAATTCATTCCGAGCCTGGACGAAGGCGACGTCGCCCTGGCCTCGATCCGGATTCCCGGCACCAGCCTCACGCAATCGCTCGATCTGCAGAAGGCGCTGGAAAAGCGCATCATGCAGGTCCCGGAGGTCAAGGAGTTCTTCACCCGCATCGGCACTGCCGAGATCGCGACCGACCCAATGTCGCCGGCGCAGACCGACGGCTACATCATGCTGAAGCCGCGCAGCGAATGGCCCGATCCGCACAAGCCGAAATCGGAGGTGATCGAGGCCATCGACAAGGCCGCCGACGACATTCCCGGCAGCGCCTACGAACTCTCCCAGCCGATCCAGTTTCGCGTCAACGAGCTGATCTCGGGTGTGCGTAGCGATGTCGGCGTCAAGGTCTTCGGCGATGACCTCGACATCCTGCAAGGCGCCGCCAAGCAGGTCGAGGCCGCGATCCGCGGCATCCGCGGCGCCAGCGACGTCAAGATCGAGCAGGTCGCGGGGCTCCCGATCCTCACCGTCCGCCTCGACCGTCAGGCGCTCGCCCGCTACGGCCTCAGTGTCGCCGAGGTGCAAGGCATCGTCGAGATCGCCGTCGGCGGCAAGTCGGCCGGAAAGCTGTTCGAGGGCGACCGCCGCTTCGATATCGTGGTGCGCCTGCCGGAGCACCTGCGCGGCAATCTCGAGGCTATCAGGGCGATTCCGATCCCGCTGCCGCCCGGCGAGGACGCCGCCACTGGCACGCCGATCCGGACGGCCCTGCCCGCCTCGCCTCTCGCCCAGATGCGTTATGTGCCGCTGTCGTCGGTCGCCACCGTCGATGCGACGCCCGGTCCCAACCAGATCAGCCGCGAGAACGGCAAGCGGCGCATCGTCGTCACCGCCAATGTCCGCGCGCGCGACCTCGGCTCCTTCGTGGCCGAGGCCGAGGCCGCGGTGGCCGAGAAGGTCAAGCTGCCGCCGGGCTATTGGATCGGTTGGGGCGGCCAGTTCGAGCAGCTGGTCTCGGCGACCAAGCGGCTGACCATCGTGGTGCCGGTGGTACTGCTGCTGGTGTTCCTGCTGCTGTTCATGGGCATGGGATCGACGGCGGATGCGGCGCTGGTGTTCTCCGGCGTGCCGCTGGCGCTGACCGGCGGCGTCGCGGCGCTGCTGCTGCGCGGCATTCCGCTCTCCATCAGCGCAGGCGTCGGCTTCATCGCGCTGTCGGGCGTCGCCGTGCTCAACGGCCTCGTCATCATCGCCTTCATCGAGCGGCTGCGCAGCGAGGGGCGCCCCCTCGTGGAGGCCGTGCGCGAGGGCGCGCTGACGCGGCTGCGCCCAGTGCTGATGACGGCGCTGGTCGCCTCGCTCGGCTTCGTGCCGATGGCGCTTGCCACCGGCGCGGGCGCCGAGGTGCAGCGGCCGCTGGCGACCGTGGTGATCGGCGGCATCATCTCCTCGACGGTGCTGACATTGCTGGTGCTGCCGGCGCTCTACGTGCTGTTCCGTCGTGACGGGACGAGCGAAACGCCTACAATGGCGCCTGATTTGGCGACTTCCGGGGAGCGCTAGAATTGGGCGGCCACGACCATCACGGTCATCATCACCATGATCATGCCGGCCATTCGCATGATCATGGCCACGACCATGGTCATGGGCACGGCCACGCACATGTCCATGCCCCCGCCAATTTCGGCAAGGCGTTCGCGGTCGGCATCACGCTCAACACCGCGCTGGTCGTGGCCGAGGCAATTTACGGCTATCTCGGCAACTCCACCGCCCTACTTGCCGATGCCGGCCATAATTTGTCCGACGTGCTCGGCCTGGTCGTGGCCTGGGGCGCCTCGATCGCGGCGCAGCGCGCGCCGAGCGGCCGCTTCACCTACGGTTTTCGCGCCTCCACCATCCTGGCGGCGCTGGCCAACGCGGTGTTCCTGCTGGTCGCGACCGGTGCCATCGGCTGGGAGGCGATCCTGCGCCTGCGCCAGCCGGAGCCGGTCGCAGGCGTCACCGTGATGGTGGTCGCCGGCATCGGCATCCTCATCAACGGCTTCACCGCGATGCTGTTCGCGCGCGGGCGCAAGGACGACATCAATATCGAGGGCGCCTGTCTGCACATGGCTGCTGACGCCGCGGTATCGCTCGGCGTCGTCGTCTCGGCCGCGCTGATCATCTGGACCGGCTGGCTCTGGCTCGATCCCGTCACCAGCCTCGTCATCTGCTTAACCATCCTCTGGAGCACCACCAGCCTCTTGCGCGGCTCCATCGACATGTCGATGGCGGCCGCGCCCAAAGGGACGGACCTTGCCGCGATCAGGGCATTTTTGCTGGCGCGGCCCGGCGTATCCGCCATCCACGATCTCCACGTCTGGCCGATCTCCACCACCGAGACGGCGCTGACCTGCCACCTCGTGATGCCCGCCGGCACCGCCGACGCATTCCTGATGGAGACGGCGCAGCTCCTGAAGACATCCTTCCGCATCGGCCACACCACGCTCCAGATCGAGACGCATCCGGACAATGGCTGTGCACTGGCCCCCGATGATGTGGTGTGAGGGCCCGTTGCTGCACCAGCCTCGCGAAGCAGCCCTACCCCGCCTTCGCCGTCACGATCCAGATCGCACCCTGCAACGCCACGCTCTGCCCCTTCAGAAACGGCGTGAGCATGTCGCGGATTGAGGCTTTGGCCGCCGCGTAGGTTTCCGGCGGATGGCCCTGCAGCGCACGGCTGGCCGGGCCGATCTGGAGCGCGCCGTCCACCGCGGCATCGAGACCGCCGCCGATGGCGACGTCCATCGCAAGATTGTGCGGCTCCATCGCTACGGCGGTGAAGCCGGCTCCCTCGAGGATGCGCATCACGCGCTCCTCCGAGGCGAAGGCGAACGGACCCGGCTCCTCCGGCCCGACCGGCGGCATCTTGGGCACGTGTTTGTACACCGCCATCAGCGGCGCCATCATCCACGGATTCTCTTTCGGCTCGCGCCAGCACGCGAAGGTGAGCCGTCCTGACGGCTTCAGCGCACGGCGGAGATTGGTGAAGGACGCGACGGGATCGGCGAAGAACATCACGCCGAAGCGCGAGGCGAGCAGATCGAAGCTTGCCGGCTCGAACGGATGGACCGTCGCGTCCGCCAGCACGAAATCGAGCGGCAGGCCTTTTGGCGCGAACGCGCGCGCCTGGGACAGCATCGGCTCGGACACGTCGAGGCCGAGCGCAAAACCGTCGGGCGCCACCGCCTTCGCGAACGCAAACGTCGTCGCGCCGGAGCCGCAGCCGACGTCGAGAACACGCTCGCCGGGCTTCAACCTGGCGCGGTCGATCAGCACGTCGGCGATGGGGCCGAGCAGGCTCTCCTGGGCCGCGTGGCGATCCGCCCAGCGTTGTCCGCTCGGCCCGTTCCAATAGGCGATCTGATCGGCGTTCTGCTCGTGTCCGCTGGGTTGTTGCATCAAGCTCTCCGCAAAAGTACCGATCCCGTTCTGCCCAAAAGGCTTATCCGCATGTCGTTGCCCGCCGCAAGGCCGATTTCAGCCGGGCGCCGGAACGGCCGCCCGATGCGCGCCAAGTTGACACAACCGTAAGGCGCTGTGTTAAGTCGCCCGGAGAGGAGAAAGGCGTTGAAATCGGAACGATCGGTCGGCGTCGATTGCCTGCGCGCCATCTCCATCATCTGGGTGCTGCTGTACCACTTCGTCCCGATGCAGGCTTTCAACCGGGGCACGTTCGGCGTCCTGCTGTTCTTCATCATCAGCGGCTATTGCATCGCGTTCAGCGTCGAGACGTCGCAAACGGCGTGGCATTTCTACGCCAAGAGGCTTGGCCGCCTGCTGCCCGCGCTGATCGTCTGCGGCTTCCTGACGACGCTGTTCAAGATTCTCGCGCCCGAGTTGGTCGAGCCCGGCCGCGGGCTGAAATGGGTCCATTACGTCTACACGCTGATCGCGCTTCCGACGCTCAACGTCCTGCAGGTGAACTATAACCTGCCTGACGGCGCCTATTGGTCATTGCAGATCGAATTTCAGTTCTACGTCTTCTGCTTTCTGATGATGGCATTGGGCCTCAAGCATCGCCTGCTGGCATTGCTGTGTGCAGTGACCATCTTCCGGACCCTGACGACCAGCACCGAATATTACACCTCCAACGATTTCTTCCCGTTCTTCATCGCCGGCATGAGCGTCGCGGCCCTCGTCAGGGGACGCACTGGCGAGGCGATCGCGGGAATTCTCGTGGCATTCTCCGTCGAGCTCTATCACCTGAAATTCAACGTCAAGCAGCCGTCCGTCCCGATCGAGATGTACCGGTCGCTGCTGCTGTGGTCCGGCACGGCCGCCGTCTATCTTGCCGTGCGCTACGACCACGTCTTGCCGCGCGCCTGTCGCGCCCTCGCCTTCATCGGCGTCATCAGCTATCCGCTCTATTTGATCCATCAGGACGTCGGGATGATGATCCTGCGTTGGGCGCATGTGGGCCGTGACTCCACGGGCGACATGCTGATCCGCGCGTTCGTCCTTCCCGCGTTTCTCGCTGCGATCGCCTGGATGGTCTACGTGCTGGTCGAAAAACCCACCATCAAGCCGCTGACCCGCTTCCTGACCAATCCGCTCGCCTGGCTTGGTCAATCTAAGCCAGCGGTCCAACATCCCGCCGGCGCTGCCCCGGGCGAGGTCGCCCGGCAGGACCTTCAGCAGGACTTGGCAGCACGATAGCTTTGGCGCCGGCAAGCGGCGACGCAGCGCGGCTCGCCTCTGCGCATTGCGGCCGCATTGGTTTCACCGAACGGCCACATCGGAATCAGATGCCAACCAGATTTCGCCGATAGGTTTTGCCATTCCTCAAACTGGAAAAGGCATGCCCATGCGCAGATTTACCGCATCCGTCGTCGTTGCAGCTCTCTCGCTCGGAACACCTGCTCTCGTGCAGGCACAGGGAGCATCGCCGCAAGCCGGCACGGAACAGCCCTCCGCTCAGTCCAGCACGGTGATCCGAAGCATCGAGGTCGTCGACGTCAAGGAATTGCAGCCGGCGGTGCGCGCGAAAGTCGATGAGCTGGTAGCGCACACGAGCGACAAGGACATCCAGTCGCTTCGGCAGTCCATCGACGCCACGCCGCAGGCAGCCTCGGTCCTCAAGGCCAAGGGCCTGAGCTCGTCTCAAGTCGTCGCGATTAACATCGCCGACGGCGTCCTGACGATGTTCACCAAGACAGCCTGACAATCAGGCGGGGTTCCCGGCCGAGAGGTCGCAGCGCCCGCGAGCACGGCAGATGGACCACCGGCCGGATCCGGGATTCACGCGATGACCGAGCGTGCCCTGCAGCGGAGCCCGTTGCAGGGCTGCTCGTGCCTGGCGAAAAACCTCGGACCAAACTGCGATTTGGGGCGGCGCTCGGCCCTTGCTCCGGCACCCACCAAGGCGGTAAAGAGGCGCCGTGGGGCGGTTAGCTCAGCTGGTTAGAGCATCTCGTTTACACCGAGAGGGTCCGCGGTTCGAATCCGTGACCGCCCACCAGCCTTCGCTCGCTTCGCGGGCTACGGCTCGGCAGGCCAGGCCCGCGCCATCTCAATCCCCTGGCCTTCCCGGCAGCAGCGGCACCGCGTCGATCCACACCGCCGCCGACCGGCACCAGATCTGCCTGACAGGCCGCAGCTTGTCGCGCTGGCGGATGGAGCCCCAGCGGATGCCCCAATCATCGGCCGCCTCGCCCTCGCCGCTGGTGAACAGCGGGGAACCGCAGTCGGCGCAGAAGTGCTGGAAGCGCATCCGGCCGTTGTCGCCGCGCTTGCCGTAGATTTTTGGCGTGCCGGCAGTGAGCTTGACGTCCGCCGCGCCGCAGATCGCGGTCACCCGGAACGGCGAGCCGGTCAGGGTCTGGCAGTCAGTGCAGTGGCACACCGACACGGCCTCGGGGTCGACCTCGGCCTGATAGGTGATCTTGCCGCAATGGCATTGCCCGTCGATCTGCATCGCCCTCTCCCCCTCCACCGCCATGCCTTCTCCACCGGCATGCCTTGCCCCAAAACAAAAACGGCGCCCGAAGGCGCCGTCTTATCATCTTTTGCGATGGCCTAGTGAGCGGTCAGGCCGCCGGCGGCTTCGTCGCCGTCAGGCTTCACCGTCACCTTGGTGTCCTCTTCCCAGACGATCGGCGTCGGCTTCTTGACCAGCGCCTTGACGACGACGTCGTCGAGGCGGGAGACCGGAATGATCTCCATGCCGCCCTTGATCGCATCGGAAATCTCCGTGAGATCCTTGGCGTTGTCCTCGGGGATCAGCACCGTCTTGATGCCGCCGCGGGCCGCAGCCAGCAGCTTCTCCTTCAGGCCGCCGATCGGCAGCACGCGGCCGCGCAGCGTGATCTCGCCGGTCATCGCGACATCGTGGCGGACCGGGATGCCGGTCATGACCGAGATGATCGCGGTGGCCATCGCGACGCCCGCCGACGGACCGTCCTTCGGCGTCGCACCTTCCGGCACGTGCACGTGGATATCGCGGCGGTCGAACATCGGCGGCTCGATGCCGTAGTTGATCGCGCGCGAGCGGACATAGGACGCCGCCGCGGAGATCGACTCCTTCATCACGTCGCGCAGATTGCCCGTGACCGTCATCTTGCCCTTGCCGGGCATCATGACGCCTTCGATCGTCAGCAGCTCGCCGCCGACATCGGTCCAGGCCAGGCCGGTGACGATGCCAACCTGCGGCTCGCTCTCGATCTCGCCGAAGCGGTACTTCGGCACGCCGAGCAGCTCTTCCAGAGTCTTCTCGGTGACCTTGACCGACTTCTTCTTGGAGATCATCAGCTCCTTCACCGCCTTGCGGGCGAGTGTGGAGAGCTCACGCTCCAGGTTACGCACGCCCGCTTCGCGGGTGTAGCGGCGGATCAGAAGCAGCAGCGCGTCGTCGTCGATCGAGAACTCCTTGGAGTCCAGGCCATGCTTGGACACCGCGTTCGGGATCAGGTGCTTGCGCGCGATCTCGACCTTCTCGTTCTCGGTGTAGCCCGCGATCCGGATGATCTCCATGCGGTCCATCAACGGGCCCGGAATATTGAGCGTATTCGCGGTCGTGATGAACATCACGTTGGACAGATCGTAGTCGACCTCGAGATAGTGGTCGTTGAACGTCCCGTTCTGCTCGGGGTCGAGAACCTCGAGCAAGGCGGAGGACGGGTCGCCGCGGAAATCGGCGCCCATCTTGTCGATCTCGTCGAGCAGGAACAGGGGGTTGGACGACTTCGCCTTCCGCATCGACTGGATGATCTTGCCCGGCATCGAGCCGATATAGGTGCGGCGGTGACCGCGGATCTCGGCCTCGTCACGCACGCCGCCGAGCGAGACGCGCACGAACTCGCGCCCCGTCGCCTTCGCGATGGACTTGCCGAGCGAGGTCTTGCCGACGCCGGGAGGCCCGACGAGGCACAGGATCGGGCCCGTCAGCTTGTTGGCGCGCGACTGCACCGCGAGATACTCGACGATGCGCTCCTTGACCTTCTCCAGCCCATAGTGATCGGAATCCAGGATGGCTTGCGCCTGCTCCAGATCCTTCTTCACCTTGGACTTCTTGTTCCACGGGATCGACAGCAGCCAATCCAGATAGTTGCGCACGACGGTCGCTTCCGCGGACATCGGCGACATCTGGCGCAGCTTCTTCAATTCATGCTGCGCCTTCTCGCGCGCTTCCTTGGAGAGCTTGGTCTTGGAGATCTTCTCTTCGAGATCGGCGAGCTCGTCGCGACCGTCGTCGTCGCCGAGTTCCTTCTGGATCGCCTTCATCTGCTCGTTGAGATAATACTCGCGCTGGGTCTTCTCCATCTGGCGCTTGACGCGCGAGCGTATGCGCTTCTCGACCTGCAGCACCGAGATCTCGCTCTCCATCAGGCCCAGCACCTTCTCCAGGCGCGTGGTGACCGACAGCGTCTCCAGGATGCCCTGGCGGTCCGCGATCTTGACGGCGAGATGCGAGGCAACGGTGTCGGCGAGCTTGGCGAAATCGGTGATCGCCTGCACGACGCCGACGACCTCGGCCGAGATCTTCTTGTTGAGCTTCACATAGCTCTCGAAATCGGACACGACCGAGCGCGCCATGGCCTCGGCCTCGACCGACTTCGCGTCGGTGTCGGCGAGCGCAATCGCGGTCGCTTCGTAATAGTCGGCGCGATCGGTGTATTTCTGCACGCGCGCACGCTCGAGCCCTTCGACCAGCACCTTCACGGTGCCGTCAGGGAGCTTCAAGAGCTGCAGCACGCTGGCGAGCGTACCGGTCTCGTAAATGGCATCGGGCGCCGGATCGTCGTCGGACGCGTTCTTCTGCGTCGCGAGCATGATCAGCGCATCGTTCTTCATCACCTCTTCGAGCGCACGGATCGACTTCTCGCGGCCGACGAAGAGCGGAACGATCATGTGCGGGAAGACGACGATGTCGCGCAGCGGCAACACGGGATAGGCGTGCGTTTCGCCATGGACGATGGTTGGCCTGGGTTTTGGATTAGTCATGGCCTTTTCCTTTTGCTTTGCCCCCCTGCACGCAGTCCGCTCCGCTCACGCGCAACCGCCACAAGGTGCCGAGGTGATCCGCAAGACCGATCGGTCCCTTTCGAGTTGGACCGGCTCGCCGGATCGGAACTGAGGCGAATCTGGAAGAGAATTTTCGCTCGCCGCCGACATTAGGTGGCTATCGACCCGGGGGGTGTCAAGTCATTGAAAGACGCGCGCCATCAGGCGCTTACGCAACGCGGTAAGCGACGCAACACCGGCTGCGGAGATATGATCCGCAGCCCAATTTGCAGGTACGATTGGAGCGTTCCAGCGCCGCCGGATCAGGCGCTGGCGTTCTCGACGGCGCGATCGGACCGATCGGCGTAGATGTAGAGCGGACGTGCCGTTCCTTCCACGACTTCGCGGGAAATCACGACTTCTTCCACACCTTCCAGGCCCGGCAGGTCGAACATGGTCTCGAGCAGGATGGCTTCGAGGATCGAGCGCAGTCCGCGCGCACCAGTCTTGCGCTCGATCGCCTTGCGGGCGACCGCGCCAAGCGCCTCGTCGGCGAACGTCAGCTCGATGTTCTCCATCTCGAACAGCCGCTGGTACTGTTTCACCAGCGCGTTCTTCGGCTCGGTCAGGATCTTCTTCAGCGAGGTCTCGTCGAGGTCCTCCAGCGTCGCCACGACGGGCAGACGGCCGACGAACTCGGGGATGAGGCCGTACTTCAGGAGGTCCTCAGGCTCGACGTGACGGAAGATCTCGCCGGTCCGGCGGTCTTCCGGCGCCATCACCTGGGCGGCGAAACCGATCGAGGTCGACCGTCCGCGCGCGGAGATGATCTTCTCGAGGCCGGCGAACGCGCCGCCGCAGATGAACAGGATGTTGGTGGTGTCCACCTGCAGGAATTCCTGCTGCGGATGCTTGCGGCCGCCCTGCGGCGGGACCGAAGCCACCGTGCCTTCCATGATCTTGAGCAGCGCCTGCTGCACGCCCTCACCCGACACGTCGCGCGTGATCGAGGGATTGTCGGACTTGCGGCTGATCTTGTCGATTTCGTCGATGTAGACGATGCCGCGCTGGGCCCGCTCGACATTGTAGTCGGCGGCCTGGAGCAGTTTCAGGATGATGTTCTCGACGTCCTCACCGACATAGCCAGCCTCGGTCAGCGTCGTCGCATCCGCCATGGTGAACGGCACGTCCAGGATGCGGGCGAGCGTCTGCGCGAGCAGCGTCTTGCCCGAGCCGGTCGGACCGATCAGCAGGATGTTCGACTTCGCGAGCTCGACGTCGTTGTGCTTGGTCTGGTGGTTGAGGCGCTTGTAGTGATTGTGCACCGCGACCGACAGGACCTTCTTCGCATGGCTCTGGCCGATGACGTAATCGTCCAGGACCTTGCATATTTCCTTCGGCGTCGGAATGCCGTCGCGCGACTTGACCAGCGAGGACTTGTTCTCCTCGCGGATGATGTCCATGCAGAGCTCGACGCACTCGTCGCAGATGAAGACCGTGGGACCCGCGATCAGTTTGCGGACTTCGTGCTGGCTCTTGCCGCAGAACGAGCAATATAGCGTGTTCTTGGAGTCGCTCGTGCCGACCTTACTCATTCATGTCTCCGTCCGCGGTTCGATCCCGTTCCGCTCGATCGCTCCATTCCGACACGATGGCCGGCATGAAGCTTAAGTAGAGCAAATTCCGTACCAAAAAAGACCCTACGCATTACATCCCGTGCGAATCACGGTCGCTCGATTCTCCGCGATCATAGCCGATCATTCGTAGCCAACCATGCTGTCACCCGACTATCAAGAATTCGCTAATCGGGGGTCGCCGGCTACCCGTGACAATACCGTGATTTCCGGTCTTGGCACGGGCGAAGTGACCGAAATCACCGCGGCGTTGCTGGATTGCCACGAAAAACAAGCACGAAAGCGGAACTTTCTGCCTGTCGCAGGGCGCAAAACTGCGTTTTGCGATGCGCACACGCGTCCATAGCGTGAACGCAACCTGAAAGGTAACCGGCGGTCCCAGGGCCTTGCCGAGAGATCGCCGTCCACCCCAGTAGTGTTACTGGGTCTTCGCGGCTGCCGGCTCCTCAGCACGCTTGTCGATGACCTTGTCGACCAGGCCGAACTCCTTGGCGTCGTTCGCAGTCAGGAACTTGTCGCGCTCCAGCGCGTCCTCGATCGCCTTGTAGGTCTGGCCGGTGTGCTTGACGTAGATCTCGTTGAGCCGCTTCTTCAGGTTCAGGATTTCCTGGGCGTGCAGCATGATGTCGGTGGCCTGGCCCTGGAAGCCGCCGGAGGGCTGGTGCACCATGATGCGCGCGTTCGGCAGCGAGAAGCGCATGTCTTTCTCGCCGGCGGCGAGCAGCAGCGAGCCCATCGAGGCGGCCTGCCCCGTGCACAGCGTCGAGACCGGCGGACGAATGAACTGCATGGTGTCGTAGATCGCAAGCCCCGACGTCACCACGCCACCCGGCGAGTTGATGTACATCGAGATTTCCTTCTTCGGATTTTCCGCCTCGAGGAACAAGAGCTGGGCGACGACCAGCGTCGACATGCCGTCCTCGACCGGCCCGGTCAGGAAGATGATGCGTTCCTTCAGGAGGCGCGAGAAGATGTCGTAGGCGCGCTCGCCACGGTTGGTCTGCTCGACCACCATGGGCACGAGGTTCATGTAGGTTTCAACCGGATCGCGCATGAGTCACCTAGGGTTTTCGGAGACGGACATCGCCGGGAAGGCTTGCCAGCTTGGCTGGATTTGCCGGAAGGGCGAGTGGACGTCGTGTGATGCAGGAACTTGGGTAGAGGTAGAAGGCGTATCGACAGATATAGCCCAATTCGCTTCTGACAAGTGCGGAGCGCATTAAGGCTTAATCCGTCGGGCAGTTGAAGCTGATTCGCACAAAGAGGCCCAGCCGGCCATCTGGCTAGCTGGGCCTCTTCGCAGATCATTCTTAATGGATGGCTGACTCAACCTCTTAGGCTGCGGTCTTTTCCGCCTCGTCGTCCTTGTAGAGGTCCTCGCGGGAGACCTTCTTCTCGGTCACGTTGGCGAGTTCGAGGATGAAGTCGACGACCTTGTCCTCATAGATCGGTGCACGGAGCTGGGCCAACGCCTGGGCATTGCTGCGGTAATAGTCCCAGACCTCCTTCTCGCGGCCCGGCATCGAGCGCGCGCGCTCGATCACGGCGCGGCCGACCTCATCGTCGGTCACCGTGATCTTGTTCTTCTCGCCGATCTCGGACAGCACGAGGCCAAGCCGCACGCGGCGGTCGGCGATCTTGCGGTACTCTTCCTTGGCCTTGTCCTCGGTGGTGTCCTCGTCGGCGAAGGTCTTGCCGGCGGAATCCATCTCGGCCTTGACCGAGTTCCACATCAGATTGAACTCTTCGTCGACCAGCGAGGGCGGTGCCTCGAAGCGATGCGCTTCGTCGAGGCGGTCGAGCAAGGCGCGCTTGACGCGCTGGCGTGTCGCACCGGCAAACTCGGCGACCAGACGCTCGCGCGCGGCTTCCTTCAGCTTGTCCAGCGATTCGAGGCCAAGCGTCTTGGCGAACTCGTCGTCGATCGCGAGGTCCTGCGGCGCCTCGATCAGCGTCGCGGTGGTCTCGAACTCGGCCGGCTGGCCGGCGAGCTTCTCGTTCATGTAGTTCTTCGGGAACGACACTTTCAGCGTGCGGGTCTCGCCCGCGCCGATGCCGATCAGCTGCTCCTCGAAGCCGGGAATGAAGGTGTTGGAGCCGATGGCGACCTGGATGCCCTCGCCGGTGCCGCCCTCGAAGACCTCGCCGTTGATGCTGCCCTTGAAGTTGATGGTGACGCGGTCACCCGAGGCGGCCTTGGCGCCCTCGCCCTTGTCGGCAAAGGTGCGGTTGGTATCGGCGATGCGCTTGATGGCCTCGTCGACGTCGGCGTCGGTGACGTCGGCGACGGGCTTCTCGACCTCGAAGGTCTTGAAGTCGGCGAGCGCGATCGACGGCACGACCTCGATCGCGACCGTGTAGGTCAGGTCGGTCTTGCCGCTGAGGAGCTCCTCGACCTCGGCCTGCTCGCTCGGCATGGTGATCTTCGGCTCGGTCGCAAGGCGGAAGCCGCGCTCGGAGAACAGCTGCGTATTGGTGTCGCGGATGGTCTGGTCGATGGTCTCGGCCATCACCGAGCGGCCGTAGACCTTCTTCAGGTGAGCGACCGGCACCTTGCCGGGACGGAAGCCGTTGATACGGACCTTGTCCTTGAGGTCGACGAGCTTGGCGCCGGCCTTGGCGTCGAGATCAGACGCGGGAACGCTGATCTTGAACTCGTGCTTCAAACCTTCCGAGAGGGTCTCTGTGACCTGCATGGCGTCCAATCTTCTTCTCGTTCGGTCCCGGCGCGCATGCGTCGGGACGCTGTCATTAATCGATACGGCGCAAGGCAAACGCCTCAACGCCGGTGCTTCAATCGGACCGGCTCCCAGCGGACAGACATCCGCGCGAAAGCAGGCCCTCGTAATCCGTGCAAACGCGATAAGCGCTTGGTGCGGGCGGAGGGACTCGAACCCCCACAACTTTCGTCACTGGAACCTAAATCCAGCGCGTCTACCAGTTCCGCCACGCCCGCGTGAAGTTGCATCAAGACCGGCCGCGATGCCGCGGGCGGCCGGGCTTATAGCATGTGCCTGACTGTTCGCAGCAAAAAAATGGCCTGATGGAGGCAGGCTTGAAGTAGGCACGGCGGCTGGACTTATCCAGCGCGGCGTGGTCCGGATTGCCTCATGAAACCGCGGATCTTTCACCCCGATCGGCGCGAGGTTCTGGCCGGACTTCTGGCCGGGCTTGGAGCGTCCGCAGCCGGTGCGATGGTGGGCGGGGCAACCCCGCCCGTGACCGCCCAGCTCGCCCTTCAGGCAAGGGCGTCCACCCTGTCTCTCAAACCAGGACAGCCGGCTACACCGATCTGGGAGCTGGCCGCCGCAAGCCATCTCCGGGACGTCCGTCTGAGGCGTGGCGACCGTTGCGAAGTGGTGTTTCAGAACGACCTTCCTGTGCCACTTGCGCCAGTCTGGTACGGCCTCAACGGCCCCGTGACGACCGACCCGCTGCGGGGGCGCGCGCCCGCCCCACCGAATGCGGTCGAAACGTCAATTATTTCAGTGCCTAACGCCGGAACCTTGCTGGCCGACTTCCGCCTGTTCGAGGATGGCCTGAAGCATCCCGCGCGCCCGCTTCCGGTCATCGCAGCCGAGACCAGCCCGGTTGCCGCCGACCGCGACGAAGTGCTTTTGATCGAGGAATGGCGCCTGAGGCCGGATGGCACCGCTGTCCCACCGGGCCAGGACCCGAAGGACGCGACACCGCTCTATACGGTCAACGGGCAGACTTCATTCGAACTCTCAGCCTCGGGCCATCAACGGCTGCGGCTGCGCTTTATCAACGGCTCTCAACGCACTGTTCTCGCTATCAAATTGGAAGGCTACGACGTCCGCGTGCTGGCCCTGGACGGACAGCCGGCCGAGCCGTTTTCGGCGCGCAATGGCGCCCTGGTGCTGGCGCCCGGCGCACGCGCCGACGCCGTCGTGGATGCGGCGGCATCAGCCCAGTTCGTGCTGCATGACGGCAAGGCGGCGCAACCGATCGGCAGCCTCAAGATCTCGGACCAGCTGGAGCGGCGCGTTCCGCTGGCGCCGCCGCAGCCGCTCCCGTCGAACGACCTTCCCGAGAGGCTCGACTTGAGAGGCGCCCTGCGGTTCGATGTCGCGCTCGGGCCCCCCGACGCCGGCTGGGCGCGGCCTGTGAATTTCTCCACCGCTTCCGCCCCCGTCTTCCGGGCCAGGACTGGCCGCACCGTCGTGCTCGCCCTGAAGAACCCCGCCCCCGTCACGACCGTCTTTCATCTGCACGGTCTCCCCTTCCGGCTGCTCGACAAGCTCGACGACGGCTGGAAGCCCTACTGGCTCGACACGCTCGCGATCGAACCCGGCCAGACCCACCGCATCGCCTTCGCGGCGACCGCGCCCGGCCGCTGGCTGCTCGAATCCGTCGCCACCGACTGGGCCGCACCACGGCTGGTGCGGTGGTACGCGGTGGAGTGAGTGCTCAGTACTCCACCCCCAGCGCGTCATAGATCCGCCGGTGCACGGCTGGCAGCGTCTCGGTGAGGTCCTCCGCAATCAGTCCCGGCCCGGCTTCGCGTGCCGCCTCGCCGTGCATCCAGACGCCGATGCTGGCGGCTTCGAACGCCGGCACGCCCTGCGCGAGCAGGCCGGCAATGATGCCGCAGAGGACGTCGCCGGCGCCGGCGGTGGCGAGCCAGGGCGGCGCGTTGGCGGCAATGGTGGCGCGGCCATCGGGGGCGGCGATCGTGGTGTCCGGCCCCTTCAGGAGCACGACGGCGCCGGAGCGCTCGGCGGCAGCGCGCACACGCTCCAGCTTGGAACGGCCCGGAAATTTGTTGCTGAGGTCGGAGAACAGGCGCGGAAACTCGCCTTCATGCGGCGTCAGCACCACCGCGTTGTCACCTGAGGACTTGATCGATTCGAACACGCGCTCGGGGGTTGCAGCAAAGCTCGTCAGCGCATCGGCATCGAGCACCAGGTGGCGCTGCGCGCTCAGCGCGGTGTGGACGAGATCGCAAGTGCGCTCACCGATGCCCGCGCCGGGGCCAATGATGCAGGTGCCGTAGCGCTTGTCGCCGAGCAGCTCGCCGAACTCGACCACGGTGTCGACGGGGCGAACCATCACCGCCGTCAGCGCAGCCGCGTTGATCGCGAGTGCATCGCGCGGGCTCGCCAGCGTCACGAGGCCCGCCCCTGCCCGCAGCGCGCCGCGCGCGGCGAGCCGCGCCGCCCCGGTTGCCGCGGCATCGCCCGAGATGGCCAGCACGTGCCCTCGCGCGTATTTGTGGCCATCGATGCGCGGTATCGGAAAGGCGGCGCCCCAGACCTCCGGATCGTTCTCGAAGGTCTGCGGCGCGATCTCGTCCAGCACCTGCGCGTCGATGCCGATGTCTGCGACGCGCACGCGGCCGCAATGCATCCGGCCCGGCAGCAGCAAGTGCGCCGGCTTCTTGCGAAAGAAGGTGACGGTCTCGGCGGCATTCACCGCCGCGCCCATCACGGCCGCGCTGGTGCCGTTGATGCCGCTCGGCAGGTCGATGGCGAGCACCACGGCGCCGTTGGCGTTGATCGCCTCGATCATCGCGCGCGCCTCGCCCTCGACGGGCCGGCTGAGGCCCGCGCCGAACAGCGCGTCGATGATCAGCGCAGGCTTTCCGATCGCCTGCGGATTGAACGGGAGCAGCGGGTGCTTCCAGCCGCGCGCGGCGGAGGCCGCATCTCCCTGGAGCTGCTCGCGCTCGCACATGGCGATCACCGAGACCTCCCGTCCCTGGGCGGCGAGCTCGGCGGCTGCGACAAAACCGTCACCGCCATTGTTGCCGGAACCGGCCACGATCAGGATCGGCCCCTCCTCCACCAGCGCCTGGGCGGCCTCCGCGACCGCCTGGCCCGCGCTCAGCATCAGCTTGAAGCCGGGGGTGCCGGCCGCGATGGCGAGCTGGTCCGCGCGCTGCATTTCGGCGTTGGTCAGAACTTCCATGCCACTTCCCTAGTACAATCGCCTTTTCAACAGGCATCTTCCGCGCCGATCCGACGCGGGGAACAAGGATCTGCACACATATTGAACCGTTTGCCTATTTCGTAGTCTTCGGTATTTTGTGCAGATCGGCGTCACCATTCAGAGATGCTCGTTAAAAGGCTGATAACGCTCCAATAATCAGGGCATTTGCAACTTGGCATAGACCCTGCTTTCGAGGAAGCCGCTTCGGTTTGTCGTGCTCACTGGCGTTTATCAGGGTGTCGCCGGCCGTTGTTGCCGGACAGGTCAGGACTCCCGGCATAGCGAAGACAAGATCGTGCGTTAGAGAAGCGCATCCTGACGAAGACGTTGCTATTTGATCGAAAGGCCGGGAGGCGCGCAGTGAAGAAAATCGAAGCCATCATCAAGCCATTCAAGCTCGACGAGGTGAAGGAAGCGCTTCAGGAAGTCGGCCTTCAGGGCATCACCGTCACCGAAGCCAAGGGCTTTGGCCGGCAGAAGGGCCACGCCGAGCTCTACCGCGGCGCCGAATACATCGTCGACTTCCTGCCCAAGGTGAAGATCGAGATCGTGATCGGCGACGATCTGGTCGAGCGCGCCATCGACGCGATCCGCCGCGCCGCGCAGACCGGCCGCATCGGCGACGGTAAGATCTTCGTCTCCAACATCGAAGAGGCGATCCGCATCCGAACCGGCGAATCCGGGCTGGACGCTATCTGAGCCGGGTGCTATCCCGAATTTTGCGACACTCCGACTAGAATGAAGGCTGCTTCGGCGGCCTGATTTCGTTTGTGCGGTCGCGCAAAACTCGCCCGAGCGAGAATAATTTTGCTCATCTGGAAACCGACCCGCAGAGCCAAAAGGGGTATGCATGAAGACCGCCAAAGACGTCCTGAAATCGATCAAGGACAACGACGTCAAGTACGTCGACCTGCGCTTCACCGATCCGCGCGGCAAGTGGCAGCATGTGACGTTCGACGTCAGCATGATCGATGAAGACATCTTCGCCGAAGGAACGATGTTCGACGGCTCCTCGATCGCCGGCTGGAAGGCGATCAACGAGTCCGACATGTGCCTGATGCCCGATCCGGTCACCGCGACGATCGACCCGTTCTTCGCCGAGACCACGATGGTCATCACCTGCGACGTGCTCGAGCCGACCACCGGCGAGCCCTACAACCGCGACCCCCGCGGCATCGCCAAGAAGGCCGAGGCCATGGTGAAGTCGATGGGCGTGGGCGACAGCGTGTTCGTCGGCCCCGAGGCCGAGTTCTTCGTGTTCGACGACGTGCGCTATTCGGCCGAGCCCTACAAGACCGGTTTCCGTCTCGACTCCTCGGAGCTGCCCACCAACTCCGACACCGAATATGAAGGCGGCAATCTCGGCCACCGCATCCGCACCAAGGGCGGCTACTTCCCCGTTCCCCCGCAGGATTCGGTGCAGGACATGCGCTCCGAAATGTTAGGGGCCATGGCCAAGATGGGCGTCAAGGTCGAGAAGCACCACCACGAGGTCGCCTCCGCCCAGCACGAGCTCGGCATGAAGTTCGACACGCTGACGCTGATGGCCGACCACATGCAGATCTACAAATACTGCATCCACCAGGTCGCGCACATCTACGGCAAGACCGCCACCTTCATGCCGAAGCCGATCTTCGGCGACAACGGCTCGGGCATGCACGTGCATCAGTCGATCTGGAAGGACGGCAAGCCGGTGTTCGCCGGCAACAAATACGCCGACCTGTCGGAGACCTGCCTGCACTACATCGGCGGCATCATCAAGCACGCCAAGGCAATCAACGCCTTCACCAACCCGTCGACCAACTCCTACAAGCGTCTGGTCCCGGGCTACGAGGCCCCCGTGCTGCTCGCCTACTCCGCGCGCAACCGCTCGGCCTCCTGCCGCATTCCCTACACCGCTTCGCCGAAGGCCAAGCGTGTCGAGGTGCGCTTCCCCGATCCGATGGCCAACCCCTATCTCGGCTTCGCCGCGATGCTGATGGCCGGTCTCGACGGCATCAAGAACAAGATCGATCCGGGTCCGGCGATGGACAAGGACCTCTACGACCTGCCGAAGGAAGAGCTGAAGCAGATCCCGACCGTCTGCGGCAGCTTGCGCGAGGCACTCGAAAACCTCGACAAGGACCGCGGCTTCCTCAAGGCCGGCGGCGTGTTCGACGACGACTTCATCGACGCCTATATCGAGCTGAAGATGACCGAAGTCGCCCGCTTCGAAATGACCCCGCACCCGGTCGAGTTCGAGATGTACTATTCGGGCTAAGCGGCCCGGACTTTCTGCGACAAGCAAAAGGCGCTCTGAAAGGAGCGCCTTTTCGTTTGGGCACCTCTTCTGTCTTTTCGGATGCGAGCAATGGTGGGTTACGCCTTCGGCCAACCCACCCTACGCGTTACGTCCCCTCACCACGTCGCCGTGAACGCTTTCTGCAGCTCGGCCGGCGCGGTGACGCCGCCCGCGATCAGCAATTGAGTGAGTACGCGGGCCTTCTGCGGATTGAGGTCCTCGGACACCACAAAACCGTTCTTGTCGTCGTCGACCTCGACATTCCTCGTGACGAAGCCGGAACGAACCCGCGTGGAGCGAACCACGATGATGCCCTTCTTCGCCGCCGCCTCGAGCGCATCGAGCGCCGGCTTCGAGGTGTTGCCGTCGCCGACACCGGCCAGCACGATGCCCTTGGCGCCGTGCGCAATGGCGTCCTCGATCGGGACGGCGTCCATGTTGGCGTGCGAGTAGACGATTGCGACGCGCGGCAATTGCTCGCCAGCCGGCAGCGGATAGGTCGCGCGCCTGAGGCTCGCGGCCTGGGTCATGAACCGGATGCCGCCGGCGGTGTCGACATAGCCGACAGGGCCGTCATTGGCGGAGCTGAACGTCTCGATGCTGGTGGTGTTGGTCTTGGTGACCGAGCGCGCGCCCTGAATCTTGTCGTTCAGCACAGCCATGACGCCGCGCCCGCGCGAGCGCGGATCGGCGGCGACCTGCACGGCTTCGTAGAGATTGCCGGGGCCGTCGGCGCTGACTGCCGTGGCCGGCCGCATCGAGCCGACGATCACCACCGGCTTGTCGCCGCGCACCACATTGTCGAGGAAGAACGCGGTCTCCTCCAGCGTGTCGGTGCCATGGGTGATGACGATGCCGTCCGCTTCGTTCTTATCGAAAGCATCCTGGATGCGGCGGGCCAGCGCGAACCATACCTCGTCGTTCATGTCCTGGGACCCGATCGACGAGATCTGCTCGGCGTTGAGCTTCGCCAGCTTGTCCAGGCCCGGCACCGATTGCATCAGCTGCTCGCCCGTGATCTGGCCGGATTTGTAGGCGCCGGTCGCGCGCGCGTCGGCCTGGCCTGCGATGGTGCCGCCCGTCGCAAGCACGAGAATGCGCGGCAGGCCGCCAGCCGGAGCATCCTTGCCCGGCTCGGCGGCCAGCGCTGCCGCGCCGATGCAGCCGGACCAGAGCGCGAAGGCCAGCAGTGGAATGGCAAGTCCCGATATCCGGCCAGGCCGGTGAGGGGCTGATGTGGCGGCGTCGCTGATCATCGAATATCCTCCTGCTGTCCCCGGCAGGCTATTCGAAACCGCGCAATGGGGCCGAAGATGGGCGGCACACGTAGGGCGGGTAAGGTACTGCCAGACATCATCTCGCCGGTCGTGTCGAGATGCGTCCCGCTCCGCCCTACCCGCCCAGGCAATTACGGCTTCGGCCGCGCAAGCCGCAGTCCGTCCGCGCCGATCGCACCGAACGTGCCGGCAATGATCTCGGCGGTCGGCTGCATGCCGCCAAGCGACCAGTGCGTGGGCTCCTGCTCCTCGATCCGGACCCAGACGTTGCGGCGGAAGTCCGCACTGCCCTGCCCCTCGACCTCGACCAGGAGGTCGGTGACGCGTTCGAGCAGCTGCTTCTTCTGCGCGGCGTCCAGGATGCCGCGGACGGTGGAAATGGTGACGTAAGGCATGTCTTTCTCCAATCATGTCGCGTGACGACGACGGCAGAGTGACCCGAACGCGACCGCCAAGGCAGTGGCGGATAAGACAGAGATCGGGCAATTCCCGCCACATCGCGGCGCGCAGATCGGATAGGATCGAGCCGTCCCATCTGGAGGTCTCATGAAGCTTGCAATTCTGGCCGTGGAAGGCTGCATGCATTCGGCGATCGCCGGCGTCGCCGACATACTGTCGCTCGCCAATCACGTCATGCAGCAGAGCGGCGCAAAACCCCGCTTCAGCTGGCAGACGCTCTCGCTCGACGGCAGAGCGGTGCGCGCCGGCGGCGGCCAGATGATCGCGGTCGACGGCGCGATCGGACAGCGCACGCGCTTCGATGCAATCCTCGTCCCCGGCAATCTCGTCGATCACGTCACGGCGGCGCGGCTGCAACCGCAATATGCCCGGGCCGGCGCCTGGCTCCGGCAGCAGCACGCCAACGGCCGGCTGATCGGCGCATTCTGCAGCGGCGTATTCCTGCTGGCCGGCGCCGGCCTGCTCGACCACCGCCGCGCCACCATCACCTGGTGGCTGCAAGGCGAATTGCGGCAGCGACATCCCAGCATCGACCTCGCCGCCGACGCCGTCATCACCGTGGCTGACCGCATCGTCTGCGCGGCCGGCCCGATGTCGTGGGTCGATCTCCTGCTCAGGCTGATCGCGATGGTCGAAGGCAAGGAGATCGCAAAACTATGCGCGGACTACGTCGTGATCGACACGGCCCAGCGCACCCAGTCGATCTTCATGCCGGTCGGCTATCTGCTCTCGCAGGACCCGCTGCTGACCAGGGCGGACCTCCTGGTTCGCCGCACCGGCAAGGCTCCGATGACCGTCAAGCGCCTTGCCGGCGCGCTCGGCCTCAGCGAGCGCACGCTGAACCGGAAGTTTCAGGAGCTCACGCACGAGCCGCCGCAAGCCTTCATCATGCGCCGCCGCGTCGAGCACGCGCGCACGCTGCTGGAGACGACGACGCAGCCGGTCAAGACCATCGCGCGCACGACGGGCTACGAGGACGAAAGCAGCTTTCGCAAGGCGTTCCGGAAATTGACCCTGATGTCACCGCAGGCCTATCGCGCGCGGCGAATGGAGCGGACGGCGTAGGACAGATCTTGCGAGTCGGATCCGTCAGCTTTCGTTCCGCATCTGACTCCACTTCGTTCTCAAAGAACAAATCAGAGTCGCAAAAATCAGGCCGGACCAATTCCTACTGATTGGTTTACGCCAAATGCACGGCGTTCGACCCAAGACGGCGGATTACGCCTTCGGCTCATCCGCCCTACGCGCTCACATCCTACTTGTCCGGAAAATTCACGCCGATCTCGGTCACGACGGGGGCCCATTTCACCAGCGCCGCGTTGTCGGATGCTGCCTTCACGCCGTCGCCGGACAGCGACCTCGGCGCGCCGCTCTTGCCGCCGAAGCGGATCGTCACCCGACAGCCGCCTTGCATCGGACGCGCAAGCGCGCCGCCTTTCCAGTCGGTGACGAAGCCGCCATAGTCCCATTCGAAGCCACTGACGAGGAATGGCTTGCCGTTGGCCTTCTGCACGTCGGCAAGGCTCGATCCGATCGTGATGCCGGCGATGGTCCACAGGCTGGTCTTGCCTGCGTCGCGCAAGGTCAAGCCGGAGGCGCGGCCGGCTTTGTCGTCGGTGAAGGCGACCTCGATGCGGCGGTCCCGCGCCTTCGGGAACAGCACGACGCCTTTGTAGGTCTCGCCTTCGGCGCCGGGCAGCTGCTGCACCACGGCGTCCTTGCCGTAGCGCTGTTTCAGGCTCCGTTCGGTGTCCTCGGGTGCCACGGGCGTGACACAGGTGATGGCGCCTTCCTGCGGCGGCGCGGTTTGGGCATGTACGGGACAGACGAGCAGAAAGGAGGTCGTGGCAATCAGGCTCCGTATCATCTGGATGCAATTCCGAACTTGAGAACCATGCGAAAAGGTAGCTACTCGGTCGGTTCGGTACAACTGAACATCATCGCAGCCCGCTGAGGCAATCGCAGATCGCGAGCAACTGAGCCACCGCGATGGCGCACAAGGCTCGTTGCCGGCTTGCCGCCCACGGACTAGGATGGAACAGACTAACTTCGGGCGATCGAACGAGAAGTTAGATGTCGGACCCCAGGGACGAACGAGATCGCAACGCGTTCTGGCAGCAGATGCTGGCCGGCGAGCACCCCTCGCTCCGCCGCGGCCGCGCGGTGATGCGCATGCTGTCGCCGACCGCGGACAACCGCTGCCGGCTCTGCTGCGTCGGTTTCGACGGCTTCACGGCGCCGGCGTTGCGGCTTGCCGGCTTTCGGCCGTGGCGGCGCAATCCGCACATCTGCGAGCAGTGCGAGACAGTGCTCGCCAAGGAGCGCGGCGGCGCCGAGATCGAGATCGCAATGCTTTATGCCGACGTGCGCGGATCGACCGAGCTTGCTGCCCGCATCGGCCCAACTGAATTTGCCGCGCTGATGCAACGTTTCTTCCGCGTGGCGACCCACGTCTTCGCGGCGACCGATGCCGTGGTCGACAAGATGGTCGGCGACGAGGTGATCGGAATTTTTCCACCCGGTATTTCGGGCAGTGACTACCGCCGGCTCGCGGTCAAGGCCGGGCTCGCGCTTCTGCGCGCGACCGGCCATGACGATCCCGCCGGCCCCTGGCTGTCCATCGGCGTTGGCGTACATACGGGCAGGACCTTTGTCGGCTCGATCGGTGTGGAGGACGGCAACTACCAGTTTGCCGCGCTCGGAGACCCCATGAATTTCTGCGCACGTCTGGTGGCAGCGGCAAAAGGCGGCGAGATGGTCATCAGCTCGGCGGTCTGGGGCGACGCATCGACCGGCATGGCGGCCGAGCGGCGCAGTCTGCGTCTCAAGGGTTATGCCGACCTTATCGACGCCTATGTCGTAAAGCTCGCGGGGTGATGTTTAGGCAGACATTTCTCAATTTTTCTGCGGACCGAAATCGAGCCCCCGCGAGGCGTCAGGAAAAAACACCGGGTCAAGCCTCTCCATAAAAAGATTACCGGCACCCGGCCTTCCCTGCGTCCTCTGATCTTTCGAGGACGCCGAACGACAGCAAGCCTCGGGCGATACGCGCCGCGAGAAGGCGAGTCTGCTATTGAGCCGAGAGTTGGAGGATGCGGACAGTGCACCTTGCTCCGGCATTGCGAGGAGCCCGCGACAAAGCAATCCAGGCTGCCTCCGCCGAGAGATTCAGGGATTGCTTCGCTGCGCTCGCAATGACGTGGAGCGAGCGTCCCACCCGCACTCTCGTGCCCCGGACGCAGCGCAGCGGCCCGGCCGATGCGGAGCTCGTCCGGGGTGGTGTGCTGCAGAGCCGGGGCCGACCTATCAGCGAGTGCGCCTCCGCTGGGCCGGCTCTGCGCAGAAGCGCAAGAGCGCTGCAGCGCGTCCGGGACATGCGAGCGAGAGATGCGTTACGCCGCCGCCTTCTGCCGCGCGAGCAGCGCTTCGCCGAACGCCTCGAACAGCTTGCGGTTGATCGGATTGTGCTGGGGATCGTATTCGGCGTGCCATTGCACGCCGAGCGCAAAGGTCGGGGCTTCCGCGATCCGGATCGCCTCGATGGTGCCGTCCTCGGCGATGCCCTCGATCAGCACGCGCTTGCCGGGCTCGAGAATGCCCTGCCCATGCAGCGAATTGACCCTAATCTTCTCGCAGCCGAGAAGCCTCGCGAACGCCCCGCCCGGCGTCAGGTCGACGTCGTGGCGGTCGGCGAACACGACGGTCGGGTCGGGATGGATCTCGCCATTCTCGAGCCTGGGCATGCGGTGGTTCATGCGGCCGGGAATTTCGCGGATCTCGGGATGCAGCGAGCCGCCGAAGGCGACGTTCATCTCCTGCAGGCCGCGGCAGATGCCGAACAGCGGAATGCCGCGGGCAACGCAGGCGACCGAGAGCGCCAGCGCCACCTCGTCGCGGTGGATGTCGTAGGGCTCGTGCTTCTCGCAGGGGTCGACGTTGAAACGGGTCGGGTGCACGTTGGCCCGCGCGCCGGTGAGGATAATGCCGTCCACGGTGTCGAGCAGGGCCGCGATATCGGTGATATCGGGGGCTCCAGCGAACATCACCGGTAAGCCGCCGGAGACCTCGGCCACGGCGCGCAAATTGCGCTCGCCCACCATCTGGACCTGAAATCGATTTTCGACGCGATGGGAATTCCCGATCACGCCGACGACCGGCTTTCTCATCTGTCGTTCCGCGCCTCTCCGAAAGAAGATTCCCCAAACATGCCCCTCGAAGGGAACAAATTCAACAGAAGGGATCGCGGGACGGCAATGCTATTTTCGCGTAAATGCCTCCCTGGCCTCGCCTCCCGCGGGCAGGCCGGCGGCCTTCAGGGCGGTTGCCGCGCCGTCGCCAGGCGCGGCCAGCCAGGGCAGCTTGGCGTCGATGCCGCGCGTCACGGGCTCCCCGAGCGGCCCACCGAAATCAATCGGCCAAAATCCGTTGGGCACGATCTCGGCGTTAAGACCACGGATCGCATAGCCCTCGCCCAGAACCGCCTTCGCATGGTCGCCGGCAACGGGACGCGCGGTCGTGGGATCGCTGGGATCGCCAAAACTCACGAGCACCGGAACGAGGTCGCCCTGCACCGAAACGATTCCGGTCTGCCGGTGGATATCGCTGAACGAGACGCGGTTGCCACGCGCGGCGCCGTAGGCACGGAGCGCGACATAGTTGATGTCGTCGAAATCCAGCCTGGCGTCCTGCCGATGCGCCAGCAAGGCCACCAGATTTCTGCCTTTGCCGCCGAGATCGACGAACACCGCCTCCCCGCGCATCGTGGTACGGCCACCGCGGTTATAGTTGCGGTCGGGCACGACGGCGAGAATGCCGGACCCGGTCTTGATGCCCTCAGGCGTCGTCACCTCGACCGTGAGGCGATATTTGTGGCCGGGCCGGTTGATCCGGATCTGGTCGCCGATCACGATCACGGCCAGAAGCCCGAGCAGACCCGCCCATTTGCTGATGAAGCTCAAACCGCCCCCATTGTTGCCCTCACCGCTCTGCACCGTCAGCGCGCCGCCGTCAAACCAGCGCGTTGACGCGGTCTTGATCGCAGCTGCGTTTATCGAGAGAGTGCGGCGCGCCATGCGCTGAAAAGGATCCCGAAGTGACCATGTCCCAAGATGAACGCTCCCGGACCCGCGGCGACCTTGCTCGAGATCAGGCTTGGGCGATTTCGGTCGGGGGCATCGGCGTCGTGCTGTTCACCGCGCTGCTCGCCTTCACCTGGTATTTCGCCGCCACCCTGCTGCTGATCTTCACTGGCATGCTGCTGGGTCTCGGCCTCAACGCGCTGACGATCGCGCTCGGCCGCCGCGTGCCCCTGCCCCATGCGGTGCGGCTCGCGATCGTCTGCGTCGCGCTCGCTTTGATGCTCGCCGGCATCGCCTATCTCGGCGGCGCCACCATTGCCGAGCAGGCCTCGCTGCTGAGCAAGACCCTCAAGTCGCAGCTGGCCAATGTCAGGTCCTTCCTCGACAGCCACGGCATCGACACCAGCTTCTTCGATCTCGGTAACGGCGCAGCCGATTCCGCGACCACGGCGCCGGCGGAGACGACGCCCGCGCCGGCGACGCCCTCGCGCGGTGCCCTGCCCGGCGCGGGCGCGCTGGCCTCCAGCGGCGGTGCGATCGTGAGCCAGACCTTCAAGCTGCTGCTCGGCACCATCCACGGTGTCGGCAACATCTTCATCGTGCTGTTCCTGGGCTTCGCCTTCGCCGCCCAGCCCGCCGTCTATCACGACGGCCTCTTGTTCCTGGCGCCGGCCAGGCACCGCACCCGCGTCACCCTCATCATCGACCGCATCGCCGAGACGCTCGAGCGCTGGCTGATCGCGCAGATCATCGTCATGCTCGCGGTCGGCGTGGTGACCTGGATCGGGCTTGCCCTCATCGGCATTCCCGGCTCGTTCATCCTGGGAATTCAGGCCGGCCTGCTCGCCTTCATCCCGACCGTGGGGGCCATCATCGCCGGCGTCATCGTGGTGCTGGCGAGCCTCGCCTCGGGCTGGATCCCGGCGCTGTCGGCCTTCCTGCTCTTTATGGGCGTGCACGCCATGGAGAGCTACGTGCTGACGCCGATCCTGCAGCGGCAGGCGCTGGACATCCCGCCGGCCACGCTGTTCGCGTTCCAGATCGTGCTCGGCGTCGTGTTCGGCATCTGGGGCCTGGCGCTGGCGCTGCCGCTGGTCGCCATCGCCAAGGTCATGATCGACCATTTCAAGACATATGAGGCGCCGCCGCTCGCAGCATGATCCGGAAAAGTGTGCAGCGGTTTTCCGAGAAGATCATGCTCAAACAACAAGACGCGGCGTAATCCTCAAGTCGTCAGAACGGTCTCGGTGTGCTCGACCTCCGGGGGCGCGGCGAAATACTGGCCGACGAGACCGCGCCATTCGGTGAAATTCTCCGAGCCGCGGAAATCGACGGTGTGGTTTTCCAGCGTCGCCCATTTCACCATCAGCCGGTAGCGCTGCGGCTTCTCGATCGATTTGTGCAATTCGAAGCCGTGAAACCCCTTGGAGCGGCCGAAGGCGGCCTTGGCCTTGGCGACGGCGGCCTCAAAGTCCTTTTCGCTGCCCGGCTTGACGTCGATTTGCGCGATCTCGGTGATCATCGGTTTCCACCCATTTTTGTTCGATGGGCGTGTCTAGCGCAGCCGGCGACAAAGAAAAAGGCGCCGAAACGGCGCCCTGGTCGGCTCAAAAACGCAGCTCTCTCAGACCAGCAGCAGGACCGTGCCCGCCACGATGAGGGCGCAACCGACGAACAGCGCAAGCGGCCAATAGCTGCGGCGGCTCTGCGCGTAGCGTCCCTGCGCGCGGCGCTCGGTGATCAGCGCGCTCTCATATTCATCCGCGGTCGAGAACAGGCAGGCGAAACCGCTGCGTGCCGAGGCCGCAGCGGCTTCGAGCGACATCAGGGCGGCTTGCGGGTTCTCTCGACGGATCGATTCCATGACCGCAATGGTAGGGATCGAATGGTAAACAGAGCATTACCGCGGGTGCCGCCTCTGTGCCTCAGGCGGTGGCCGGCCGCGCCTGTGGCGCAGCGGTCCGCGCGGCGCTCTGGCGGCGCCAGTTCTCCAGCGACAACGGCAGCTCCTCCGCCGCCTCGACCCGGTTACGGCCGCCGCGCTTGGCCTGGTAGAGCGCGGTGTCGGCCGAGGCCAGCAGCACCTCGAGCTCGGTGCCGGCCGGCCCACCGGCGACGCCGATGCTGACCGTGGTGTCGACCGGACCTTCGTCGACCACGACGCCGGAGGTCTCGAACGCCTCGCGCACGCGCTCGGCGACCAGCACGCCCTCCTCCAGCGAGCACGGCAGGAGCGCTGCGAATTCCTCGCCGCCGATGCGGCCCGACAGGTCGGTGATGCGCAAATTGCTGACGACGACGGTCGAGAACAGCTTCAGCATCTCGTCGCCGGCGGGATGGCCGAAGCGATCGTTGATCGACTTGAAATGATCGATGTCGAAGATCATGACGGTCACGGGACGTCCGGCCTTGGCCTCGCGCTCGATGACGCGGCCGCAGGCTTCCGAGAAGCCGCGGCGGTTGAGCATGCCGGTCAGCGGATCGGTCGACGCGGCGGTCCGGTGCGCAGTCACCGTGCGTTCGGACACCAGCATGAAGATCACGAAGACGGTGCCGACGGCGTAAAGGATGAGCTCGACCGCGAACACGGTGACCCAGATGCTCGAGGAGAAGCCTGCATCGTGCGGGCGCAGGAAGCTGCCGATCAGGATCGGCAGCATCAACACGCAGCCGTGCATCACCGGCACGACGAAGGCCGCCCAGCGGCGCTGCTGGCTCTTGCGCCGCTCGGTCCAGAGCTCACTGGCGGTCAGCGCCGCATAGACCGAGACGATGCCGGCACCGGCGATCATCCGCAGCATGGACGCCGCGGGATCGAGCAGCGTGACGGTGGCGACCCAGGCCAGTGCGCCGAGCACGAGGCCCGGCCAATTCGGCTTGCGGCCGTGAAAGACGCGCGCCGCATTCCACACCATGCCGCAGGCTACGAAGCCGACCGCATTTAACGCGAGATAGAGATGCGGGCCCAGCTTGTCGCCGGCCGCAGTCCATAACGCGACGGAGGCGGCACCGAGCAAATAGGCGGTGCCCCACCATTTCAGCGCGGGGCTGTTCTCCTGCTTGCCGAAAAACACCATCATGGCGCCGAGCAGTGCGGCGACCATGGTGGCGACCAAATAGAGCGTGATGCTATCGAGCGACATCATGTCGGCCCCCTCTAGAACATAGCAGTTACGCGATCGGCACATCCGATTTGCGCGCCCTTCCGAAGGCAACGCTAGGTGCGGCGAGTTCCATTCAGGTTTTCGCGGACGCCTAAGTTTTCCGGAAACACGCCATCAATTTGCGTACAAACGAACAACAAAAAGGGCGCTGAAATCAGCGCCCTTTTGCATCTCATTGAAGCCGCTTTCGCGGCGAATGTGACCGAAGCGATTAACGCTTCGAGAACTGGAAGGACCGGCGGGCCTTGGCCTTGCCGTACTTCTTGCGCTCGACCACGCGCGAGTCGCGGGTCAGGAAGCCGCCCTTCTTGAGCACGGAGCGCAGCTCCGGCTCGAAGTAAGTGAGCGCCTTGGAGATGCCGTGACGGACTGCGCCGGCCTGGCCGGACAGGCCGCCGCCGGCAACCGTGCAGATCACGTCGTACTGGCCCGAACGCTGGGCCACCGAGAACGGCTGCTCGATCATCATGCGCAGCACGGGACGGGCGAAATAGACCTCGACCTCGCGCGAGTTGACGGTGACCTTGCCGGCGCCCGGCTTGATCCACACGCGGGCGACCGCGTCCTTGCGCTTGCCGGTGGCATAGGCGCGATTGAACTTGTCGACCTTCTTCTCGTGCTTGGGCGCGTCGGGCGCCGCCGCCGTCTTGAGCTGCGAGAGCTGGTCGAGCGACTGGATGGATTCGGCCATGTTATGCGGCCCTCGTGTTCTTGCGGTTCAACTTGGCGATGTCGATCTTCTCGGGCTGCTGCGCCTCGTGCGGATGATCGGCCCCGCCGTAGACACGGAGGTTGCCCATCTGCACGCGACCGAGCGGGCCACGCGGGATCATGCGCTCGACGGCCTTCTCGAGCACGCGCTCGGGATGCTTGCCCTCGAGGATCTGGCGCGCGGTGCGCTCCTTGACGTGGCCTACATAGCCAGTGTGCTTGTAATAGGTCTTCTGCTCGCGCTTGCGACCGGTGAGGACCGCATGCTGCGCGTTGATGATGATGACGTTGTCGCCGCAATCAACGTGCGGGGTGTAGGTCGGGAGGTGCTTGCCGCGCAGGCGCATGGCAACGATGGTGGCGAGGCGGCCGACGACCAGACCCTTGGCGTCGATCAGCACCCACTTCTTCGTCACCTCAGCCGGCTTTGCCGAAAAGGTTTTCATGTCAGAGTTTCCGTGGACGGGGAGCATCGGCGCGAACACCGCGCCGGACTGCGCCGTTTTCTAGAGAAGAGACGCGCAACGGTCAATGCCCGTAGACGGAAATTAATACCGCAATATCAATAGGTTAAAAATATGGTGCTATATTACCTGCGAAAAGCTCAAATAGTTGGAATGGAATAGGTCGAGGTGACATGCGCGATCGGATCGGGCGAGGTGCCGGACAGCAGCTTCACCTCTCCGACCGCCAGCCGCTTGCCGAGCTTGAGCAGGCGCGCCTCGGCCAGCACGTCCTGGCCGGGCTGGCCCTTGCGCAGGAAGTTGATGTTGAGATTGGTGGTCACGGCGAGCCCGACCGGCCCGATCGCGGACAGCAGCACCACGTACATGGCGAAATCGGCCAGCGCCATCAGCGTCGGGCCGGACACGGTGCCGCCCGGCCGCAGCATCCTTTCGCTGTAGCGCTGCCGCAAGAGGCAGGTCTGGCCGTCGGCGCTTTCGATCGTGATGTCGTCGCCGCTGAAGGCCTGAGGGAATTCGTGACGGAGGAACTGCTCGACCTCTGCCACGCTCATTTTCGCTGACGCCATGCCGTTTCCCACCCTCGCTTCGCTTGCCCTGTTACATTAAGTTATCTGCGTCATCCAATTGCAATCATTTAGCGGAAATCGCGTCAATGTCCGTCAAGGCTGCCCGCGCCCCCTCCCCGCAACCGCCGATCCTGCTGCGCGAGACCGTAGGTCCCATCGCGGTCCTGACGCTGAACCGGCCCGCCGCGCGCAACAGCCTGTCGGCGGCGATGATCGCCAGCCTGCATGCAGAGCTCGACGAGATCCGCAACGACAAGGCGGTCCGCGGCGTCGTGATCGCGGCCAACGGCCCAGCTTTCTCGGCCGGCCACGACATGAAGGAACTCACCGCGCGCCGCACCGATCCCGATCGCGGCCGCGCCTTCTTCGCCGAGATGATGAATGCCTGCAGCGCGATGATGCAGGCGATCGTGCATCTGCCGAAACCCGTCGTCGCCTCCGTCCAGGGCATCGCGACCGCGGCCGGCTGCCAGCTCGTCGCCAGCTGCGATCTTGCGATCGCGTCGGAGGACGCGAAGTTCGCCACGCCGGGCGTCGACATCGGCCTGTTCTGCTCGACCCCGATGGTGGCGCTGTCGCGCAACGTCCCGCGCAAGCAGGCCATGGAGATGCTGCTGACGGGAGAGCCTGTAACGGCCGAGCGCGCCCGCGAGATCGGCCTCGTCAACCGCGTGGTGCCGGCCGGTACCGAGCTTGGTGCCGCGATCGAGCTCGCGCAGCAGGTCGCGCTGAAATCCGCCTACACCGTCAAGCTCGGCAAGGAGGCGTTCTACCGCCAGGTCGAGATGAGCCTTGCGGACGCCTATCGCTATGCGGCAGAGGTAATGACCGAGAACATGATGGCGCGCGACGCCGAGGAAGGCATCGGCGCGTTCATCGAGAAGCGCACGCCGACATGGCGGGATGAGTGACAAAAAGAAAAAGACGAAAATGAACCACGACGCCTATCCCGACAATTACATCCGCAGCATCCTCAACAGCGTGAAGTCGATCGCGATGGTCGGCGCCTCGCCCGTCAACGTGCGGCCGAGCTATTTCGCGTTCAAATATCTGGCGCAGCGCGGCTACGACATGATCCCGATCAATCCTGGCCATGTCGGCAAGGAGCTGCTCGGAAAGCCCTTCGTCGCCTCGTTGTCGGACATCGGCCGCCCCGTCGACATGATCGACATCTTCCGCAATTCCAGCCACATCATGCCCGTGGTCGAAGAGGCGCTCACGCTCGATCCGCTGCCCAAGGTGATCTGGATGCAGCTCGGCGCGCGTGACGACGCCGCGGCGGCGAAGGCGGAATCCGTCGGTATCAAGGTGGTGATGAACCGCTGCCCCAAGATCGAATATGGCCGCCTGTCTTCCGAGATCTCCTGGATGGGCGTGAATTCGCGCACGCTCAGCTCCAAGCGCGCGCCGGCACCAACGCAAGGCATGCGGCTATCCCTCAATCGGATGAGTGTCGGCGGCGGCGACACCGCGGCCTCCGATCGGGCCGCCAAAAACAAGAGCGAGCAAAGCTGACGCAATCGCGAAGGATTCATTTCGCGAACGCGACAATGCGTAGCAAGATCATTCCGATCTGACGTCGTGCCTTGACGGCGAGCGCGGCGCCGATCAGCATGCCGCGCGATTTTCAGGCCACAAGAACAGGACGCCCTCAATGAGCGATCGCCTTCCGGGATTTTCAACCCTCGCCGTGCATGCCGGTGCACAGCCCGACCCCACCACCGGCGCGCGCGCGACTCCGATCTATCAAACAACCTCGTTCGTCTTCAACGACGCCGACCACGCCGCCTCGCTGTTCGGCCTGCAGGCATTCGGCAACATCTATACCCGCATCGGCAACCCGACCAACGCGGTGCTGGAAGAGCGCGTCGCGGCCCTCGAAGGCGGCACGGCCGCGCTGGCGGTGGCCTCGGGCCATGCTGCCCAGGTCGTGGTGCTCCAGCAATTGCTGCAGCCCGGCGACGAGTTCATCGCCGCACGAAAGCTCTATGGCGGCTCGATCAACCAGTTCACGCACGCTTTCAAGAGCTTCGGCTGGAACGTGGTGTGGGCCGATCCCGATGACATCGCGAGCTTCGAGCGTGCGGTGACGCCGCGCACGAAAGCCATCTTCATCGAGTCAATCGCCAATCCCGCCGGTAGCATCACCGACATCGAGGCGATCTCGACGGTCGCGCGGAAAGCGGGTGTGCCGCTGATCGTGGACAACACGCTGGCCTCGCCCTATCTGATCCGCCCGATCGACCACGGCGCCGACATCGTCGTGCACTCGCTGACGAAATTCCTGGGCGGTCACGGCAATTCGCTCGGCGGCATCATCGTCGATGCCGGCACCTTCGACTGGTCGACGGGTGGCAAATATCCGATGCTGTCGGAGCCGCGGCCCGAATATCACGGCATCCGCCTGCAGGAGACCTTTGGCAATTTCGCCTTCGCGATTGCCTGCCGCGTGCTGGGCCTGCGCGATCTCGGCCCCGCGCTGTCGCCCTTCAACGCCTTCATGATCCTGACCGGCATCGAGACGCTGCCGCTGCGCATGCAGAAGCATTGCGACAATGCGAAAGCGGTCGCCGAATTTCTCGCGGGACATCCGGCGGTGGCCTCGGTGAGCTATGCGGGCCTGCCAAGCGACAAGTACAACCAGCTCGCCCGCAAATACGCGCCGAAGGGTGCGGGCGCCGTGTTCACCTTCAGCCTGAAGGGCGGCTATGACGCCGGCGTCAATTTGGTGTCGAAGCTGCAGCTGTTCTCGCACCTCGCCAATGTCGGCGATACCCGCTCGCTGGTGATCCACCCGGCCTCGACCACGCACAGCCAGCTCGACGACGCCGCCAAGGTGAAGTCCGGCGCCGGTCCTGACGTGGTGCGGCTCTCGATCGGCATCGAGGACAAGGAAGACCTGATCGCGGACCTGGAACAGGCGCTGGGGGCTTAGGTTCCTCTCGTAGCCCGGATGAAGCGAAGCGCAATCCGGGCTACGGAATTCCGTTGCTCACGCGCGCCCGACGGCCGCTTCGGCGACCGTCAGTTAACGATCATTAACCATATCTGCCCCATACATCGTCGTTGGATCGCCCCTTTGATTCGGAGCCGACGATGCTGCGCTGGATGGTGCCTGCCCTTGCCGCGATGCTGACGGTTTCAAGCGCGATCGCTGCGGACTTGCCGGCCACGCCGAAGCGGCGGGCCGCCGCGCAGCAAGAGCCGCCCAAGGTTTGGGTCGAGACCGATCCGGATGCGCTGATCTCACCGGCCTATGGCGTCGGCAGCTACATCCGCAACCTGCCGGGCACCCCGCTGCTGCCGGGGTCGCACACGCTGCCGGGCTATTACGGCCGCCCCTGGGATTACGACTATCAGGGCGCGTATTACGGCGGGAAGCAGGTCGATTATTTCTGGCGGCTGCCCTACGCGTGCGGCATCTACGGCTATTGCTGACCTGATCAGCCGGCCTGGCTAACCGGAACCGCGCGCGGCTGCGCCTGCGCGGACTGCCGCGACGCAAGCCGTTCCACCTGCATCACAGCAAGCGTCAGCACGGCGATCGCGACCGCCTGGTGCGACAGCGCGAGATCGATCGGCACCTGATTGAGCAGCGTGAGGATGCCGAGCACCGCCTGCACGCTCACCGCAGCGAACAGCCACAGCGCCCCGCCCGCGGCCGCGCCTGCGCGCGAGCGCACCGCGTCGATCGCGTGCAGCAGCGCCAGCACGAACAGTGCATAGGCCGTCATGCGGTGCTCGAACTGCACCGTCAGGACATTGTCGAACATGTTGCGCCACCACGGCGTCTCGAACCACAGCCGCTCGGCCGAGGGAATGAATGCGCCGTCGATCTGCGGCCAGGTGTTGTAGGCGCGGCCGGCGCGCAGGCCTGCGACCAGCGCGCCGAAATAGATCTGCACCAGCGTCACGACCAGAAGCAGCGCGCTCGTGAAGCGCAGCCGAACCGGGGCTGCGATCTGCGGCCGTTCCTTGAGCCGCCGCACGGTCCAGACGATGCCGGCGAAGATCAGGAGCGCGAGCAAGAGATGCGTCGCCAGCCGATATTGCGACACCTCGACCCGTTCCGTCAGGCCCGAGGCGACCATCCACCAGCCCACTGCGCCCTGCAGGCCGCCAAGCGCGAACAGCAACCAGAGCCGGCGCTTCAACTCACCGGAGAGACCGCCTCGCCAGAGGAAGAACAGGAACGGCAGGAGATAGGCGACGCCGATGAAGCGGCCGAGCAAACGGTGGCTCCATTCCCACCAGAAGATCTCCTTGAACTCCGACAGGCTCATGCCGGCATTGAGCTCGCGATATTGCGGGATCTTCTTGTAGGCCTCGAACGCCTCGGTCCACTGCGCCTCCGACAGCGGCGGCACGCTGCCCGTGACCGGCTTCCATTCGACGATCGACAGGCCGGATTCCGTCAGCCGGGTCGCGCCGCCGACCAGCACCATCAACGCAATCAACGCGGCGACCGAGATCAGCCACCAGCGCACGGCGCGATGCGGGTTGGTCGGAACGGAATTCGTCGTCATTTCAGGGGCTAAAACCAGGGCTTGAACTTAAGAGGCTTGAACCGGACTGCGTGCCCCTTATAGTCCCCCGCTCCCGCAGCGCAAGTTACGCGAAAGCCGCCCACGTTCGCCATGAATATCCGCACCCGCAAGTTCCTCGGCGCCATCCTGCTCCTGGTGCTGGCCACGGTCTGGGCCCTGCTCGGCATGGCCGCGGCACAGATGCCGTGGATTGCCGAGTCCGGCTGGCGGCAGGCGATCTACTACGTGGTCGTGGGCATGGGCTGGGTGCTGCCGGCAATGCCGATCGTGAGCTGGATGCAGCGGCCGGATCGCGTCAAGTCCGGTCGCTAGCGCTGCCGGTCGGCTTCACCGGCGCAAAGGCGACGCCCGACACCAGCACGCGCAGCATGCGCAGCGAGCGTACACGACCGTCCAAGGAGATCCGCGGCAGCGCGCGCAGATTGGTCCGCCCCTCCGCATCCACGATGCCCGGGATGGTCGACACCGCGCTGGCAAAGCCGGCCTCTTCCGCCATGATGACATGGCTGCGCCGGAACGAGGTGCGATCGCCGAACGGAAAGGCGAAATGCCCGACATCGCGGCGGAAGGCGGCTTCCGCCACCGCCTTGCCCATATTCATCTCGCGCAGCGCGGCAGCGTCCTTCATGTTGGCGAGGACGGGGTAGTTCACGGTCGCGCTGCCGATCGTAACGAGCGGATCGGCAGCGAGCTTCGCCAGATCCTCCCAGTCCATCGCCGCTTCGCGCGAGAGCGCGGCGAGGTCGACCCGGTAGCGCGTGCAGAGATCGGCGATCGCCGCCGACAGATCCGCCGGCGACAGCGAGCGCAACCAGCTCTCCAGATGCGAAAACAGCGCCTGCTTTTCGGCGCGATCAGCCACGTTGAAGCGCTGCTCCTTCTCGCCCATCATCAGGCTGATGCGGCTCTCGCGCGCGATCACCTGTTCGAGCCCGAGCCACCAGGCCTGTCCGACGCCGTCGGGAAACGCGGTGGGCACGTAGATCGTGAAGGGCACCGCGTGATGCGCCAGCACCGGACAGGCGAAGTCGACGAGATCCTTATGCGCACCGTCGAAGGTGAGCGCCACGAAACGCCGCTGCTCCGGCAATGTCACCGCGCGCCGGCAGACTTCATCCATGCCGATGAAATCGTAGCCCCAGCGCTTCAACGCGTGAATGGCGCGGTCGAGGAATTGCGGCGTGATCTCGTGCGCGCGCAGCGGCTGAAACCCGCCGTGCCGCCGCGGCCGCACCCGTTCGAGGCGCAGGATGGCGCCCGCACCGCGGCTGCCCAGCGCTGCCCGGCCGGTGAACCAGGCCAGCTCGAGGCGCAGCCGTTCCAGCCATCTGTCGTCGGAAGCCAATATCCCCACCCTTGCGCCCGCGGGCGCCCGTTCCCGCTCCCATTGTCCTTACCCTTTGTTGACATTTCTTTGCAAAGGTCGGCCACAGGCCGAATTACGCATATTTCTGATTTCTCGACAGGTTTCGCGAATGACCATGGCTGCGGCGATGCAAAGCCGGACGGCAGAAGCGCCAGCGCGGTCGAAAGCGAGCCGTATCGCGCAGGTCGACATCGTCGCCGATCTCGACGCCACTGAAGCGGCCTGGCGCAGCCTCGAGGAGCCCGGCCACCTCTTCACGCCCTATCAGCGGTTTGATCTGCTGAGCCCCTGGCAGCGCCTGGTCGGCGCGCGCGAAGGCGCCCGCCCCTTCGTTGTGATCGCCCGCGACGCCGATCACAAGCCGCTGCTGCTGCTGCCGCTCTCGCTGCGCCAAAGCCACGGCGTGCGCACGGCCTGCTTCATGGGCGGTAAGCACACGACCTTCAACATGGGTCTGTGGGACGCCGCGTGCGCCGCGCAGACCGCCATCGCCGATCTCGAGGCGCTGCTGGCCCCGCTGCGCGAACATGTCGACGTGCTCGCGCTGACGCAGCAGCCGCTGCGCTGGCACGACCAGCAGAACCCGTTCGCGCTGTGGCCGCGACAGAGCGCGATCAACGGCTGTCCGCAGCTGGTGATGGAGCCGGGCGGACCGCCGGCCTCGCGCATCAGCAATTCCCTTCGCCGCCGCCTCAAGAGCAAGGAAAAGAAGCTCCAGACCCTCGCCGGCTATCGCTATCACCTCGCCACCACCGACGCCGACATCACCCGCCTGCTCGACTGGTTCTTCCGCGTCAAGCCGGCGCGGATGGCGGAGCAGAAGCTCCCGAACGTCTTTGCCGAGCCCGGCGTCGAACAGTTCATCCGCAGCGCCTGCCTGGCGCCGCGCGGCGAAGGCCGCGTCATCGACATCCACGCGCTCGAGTGCGACGAGGAGGTCATCGCGATCTACGCCGGGGTCGCCGACGGCCAGCGCTTCTCGATGATGTTCAACACCTACACGATGTCCGAGCACGCCCGCTACAGCCCCGGCCTGATCCTGATGCGCTACATCATCGATCGCTACGGCGAGCGCGGCTACCGCTCGCTCGACCTCGGCATCGGCTCGGACGATTACAAGCGGATGTTCTGCAAGAACGACGAAGAGATCTTCGACAGCTTTGTGCCTCTGACCTCGCGCGGCAAGCTCGCCGCGATGGCGATGTCATCGCTGAGCCACGGCAAGCGGCTGGTGAAGCAGAACCAGATGCTGTTCGATCTGGCCCGGCGCGTGCGGCAGGCGTTCGGGTAATCTATCCTCTCGCGAGATGCCATCCTCTCCCACAAGGGGAGAGGGCAAGAGGGATCACGCCGCCACCACGCGCGGCGCTTCTGCCGCATTCGACGCCTGCACCGGCTTGCTCAGCATCGTCACCTCGCTGAAGCCGACCGCTCGCAGCTGCTCGCACATCAGCGTGCGCGCATCCTGTGCCATCGCAGCATCGGGCACCACGACGGCGCGGGCATGCGCCGTCAGCAGCTCGGCCGGAAGGTCTGAGGCACTGCCGGCATCGATCAACACGTGATCGTAGGCGCGCAGCAGTGCGTCGATCGCGAGCGTCACCCGCGGCGATTGCAGCAGGCTGCGGTCGAAGCCGGGACGGCCGGCCATGACCAGATGCAGCCGCGACAGCTTGTCCCGGGTGATGACTTGCGCGAACGAGGCTTCGCCCTGCATCAGCTCGGCAAGTCCGGGTGCCGAAGCGTCGACGGACACCGCGGCGATCGTCGGCGAGGACGCGGCGAGATCGACCACGACGACACGCGCCTCGCGCGCCAGATGCCGTGCAAGCGTCAGCGTCGACAGCGTGATGGCTTCGCCCGAGGCAGTGCCGAGCACGGTGACCTTCTTCGCGGCAGCGCCGGCGGCGCCCAATCTGTCGGCCAGTTGCTCGATCTCGGTGAATTCGGTGAATCCGGCATCATCAGCCATCTCAGGCTGCAGCGGCGCGGGCTCTGCCATGACGGGATCGGTGAACGGCTCTGCCTCGGGCTGGACGATCGCTTCCCGGCGAATCGCCGCCGGCGCTTGCACCGGGCTGAACGCGGCCACCGCGCGCGGCGCGGTCTGGCGCAACAGCTCGCCGGTGACGACGACGCCGGACGACAGCAGCAGCGTCGCGATCGTCGCGATCAGCACGATCGGCAGCTTCTTCGGATAGGCCGGCGTGTTGGAGACGATGGCGCGCGAGATGATGCGGCCGTCGGTTGGCGCCGTGTCGATGGTCTCGCGGGTGTTGGCCTCGCGGTATTTGGCGAGATAAGTCTCGAGCAGATCGCGCTGCGCCTTGGCCTCGCGCTCGAGCGCGCGGAGCTGGACGTCCTGGCCGTTGGTCGATGTCGCCTGCTTCTTGAGCTGCTCGAGGCTGGTGATCAAGCCGTCGACCCGGCCGCTGGCGATCCGCGCGTCGCTTTCCAGCGAGCGCGAGATCTTGGCCGCCTCGTCGCGAATCTGGTTGTCGAGGTCGCCGAGCTGCGCCTTCAGCTCCTTGATCCGCGGGTGATTGCCGAGCAGCGTCGACGATTGTTCGGCGAGCTGCGCGCGCAGCGTCACCCTTTGCTCCGACAGCCGCCGCATCAATTCGGAGTTCACGACCTCGGATGCCTCGATCGGCTTGCCGCTCTGGAGCATCTCCTTGATCAGCCGCGCCTTTGATTCCGCATCCGCCTTCATAGAGCGCGCGTTGTTGAGCTGGGTGTTGACCTCGCCCATCTGCTGGTTCGAGAGCGTGGTGTTGTTGGTGCCGACGAACAGGCTCGACTTGGAGCGGAAGTCCTCGACCCTGGCCTCGGCCTCGGAGACCTTCTTGCGCAAGCTCTCGATCTCGCCGGCCAGCCACTGGCTGGCGTTCTTGGCCTGCTCCTGGCGAACGCCCTGCTGCAGCACGAGATAGCCGTCGGCGATCGAATTGGCGACGCGGGCCGCAAGGTCGGGATCGGCGGACTGGAATTCGACCACGATGACGCGCGACTTGTCGACGGCATAGGCCTGCAGGCGATCGTAATAGGCATCGAGCACGCGCTCTTCCGGCGTCATCGAGAACGGGTCGCGGCCGATCCCGATCATCGCGGCCAGCGACTTCAGCGGCGAGACGCCCTGCAGCACCGGATCGAATTCGGGACGTTCGGCGAGCTTGTTCTTCTTGATGATCTCGCGCGCGAGATCGCGCGACAGCACGAGCTGCACCTGGCTGGTGACGGCTTCGGCGTCGAGCGCCTGGCGCTCCTCGGCGCGATCGCTGCTCGGGCGCAGGAATACGTTCTCGCGGCCATCGATCAGGATGCGCGATTCGGACTTGTAGCGCGGCGTGACGAGATTGACGATTGCAATGGAGCCGACGAGCGCCAGCACCGTCGGCACGACGATCCAGCCGCGCTTGCGCGCCAATGCCGCGCCGAGCGCGTGCAGATCGATATCGCCGGATTCGGTTTGCGGCTGCTTGGTGACAACAGGCGCAGGCCTCGCTTCAATCTTGGGCTCGATCTTGGGCTCGACCTCGACTTCGGCTTTGGGCGCAACTTCGGCTTTGGGCTTTGCAACGGCCCGCGCCACCACCGCCTTGTCCTTGCCGGCACGCCAAAACGCTAAACGCATCGAACACTCCCGCAGGGGCAACGCCACCAAGCTACCTCAACGCCGGCGATTACACTCCATTAAGGTTGCCGCTGGGTTAATCGCGGGCATCCGGCGCACCTCGCGCGCATGCCCGTCACCGTTTGTTAACCACGAGGGCTCTTAATCCGTCTCGATATTTCCGAGGAATTGTTCGGCAATCGCCGTCGAGCGCTGGTTTTGATTCATGCCCCCCTCTCCTGACCGGCCGCTTCGTATCCTGCACGCCGTGCGTGCTCCGGTCGGCGGCATCTTCCGCCACATCCTCGACGTCGCCAACGGCCAGGTCGACCGCGGCCATCATGTCGGCATCCTCGCCGACAGCCTCACCGGCGGCGAGCGCGCCGACAAGGCGCTTGCCGAGCTCGCGCCGCGCCTGAAGCTCGGCGTGCACCGGCTCGCGATTCGCCGCGAACCCTCGCCGGACGACGTGCTGGTGTGGCTTCGCATGCGGCGGCTGATCGCGAAGCTCAAGCCCGACGTCATGCACGGCCATGGCGCCAAGGCCGGCGCCTTCATCCGGATGCGGCGGCGCTCCGACGACACCATCCGCATCTACACGCCGCATGGCGGCTCGCTGCACTACCCGCTCAACACCTTCAAGGGCGAGTTCTACGCGCGGCTCGAGCGAACGCTGATGGATTCGACCGACCTGTTCCTGTTCGAGAGCGCGTTCGCCCGCGACACCTATCAACGCATCGTCGGCACGCCCAAGGGCGTGGTGCATTGCGTCTTCAACGGCGTCACGCCCGAGGAATTCGAGCCTGTCGTGACCGCCGACGATGCCACCGACATCTGCTATGTCGGCGAGTTCAGGCACATCAAGGGCGCGGATCTCCTGGTCGATGCCGTGGCGCGCCTGCACGAGGGCGGCAAGAAGGTCACGCTGACGCTCGGCGGCGACGGCGAGGAAACGGCGGCACTGAAGGCACAGGTCGAAAAGCTCGCCCTGTCAGGCGCGATCCGCTTCATCGGCCACGTCAAGGCGCGCTACGGCTTCTCCAAGGGGCGGCTGCTCGTCGTTCCCTCGCGCGGCGATTCCATGCCCTATGTCGTGATCGAGGCCGGCGCGGCCGGCATTCCCATGATCGCGTCGCGCATTGGCGGCATTCCCGAGATCTTCGGGGACGAAAGCCCGGCCCTGTTCGCGCCGAGCAATTCCGAGGCCATGGCCGAGGCGATCGCCGCCGCGCTCGACGATCCGCAAGTCACCGCCCAGCGCGCGATCTCCTTGCGCGAACGCATCTCCGCGCATTTCTCGCAGGCCGCGATGGTCGACGGCGTGATCGCCGGCTATCGCGACGCATTTGCCAATCATTAACCATCCTTAAGCCCGCTTTAGAGAATCTTCCGATTTGTTCGATAATCGAAGCTCCAGGGGATGCTCGCCCGGGCGCTCAAGGCCGTGCCGCGGGCTTTGGAATGGACGTGGACGCCCGTGGAACCGCTCAACGCACGCTCGATGCTCGACGCCGCGACCAGCGCTGCGGCGAAGCCCGCTGACCAACCCTTCGTCGAGCGCCGTCGCCGGCTGACGCCCGCAGCGCTCGAAGTCGTCAACCAGAAGGTCGCCCGCGCCTATTCGCCGATCGTGATCGCCGGCTTCGTGCGCCTCGCCGACTTCACGCTGCTGAGCCTCGTCGGCATCGCGCTCTATGCCGGCTATGTGATGCCCCACGCCGGCTTCAACTGGCTCTACCCTGCAGAGATCATCGCGGTGGCGGTCGCCGCCGTGATCTGCTTCCAGGCCGCCGACATCTATCAGGTGCAGTTGTTCCGCGGGCAGCTCCGGCAGATGACGCGGATGATCTCGTCCTGGTCGTTCGTCTTCCTGCTGTTCATCGGCATCTCCTTTTTCGCCAAATACGGCAGCGAAATCTCGCGGCTTTGGCTGGTCGGCTTCTACGCCCTCGGGCTCGCCACACTGATGGCCGAGCGCCTGGTGCTGCGCTCGCTGGTGCGCGGCTGGGCGCGCCAGGGCCGGCTCGACCGCCGCACCATCATCGTTGGCTCCGACAGCAACGGCGAGCAGCTGGTCGAGGCGCTGAAGGCGCAGGAGGATTCCGACATCCACGTGCTCGGCGTGTTCGACGACCGCAACGACAGCCGGGCGCTCGACACCTGCGCCGGCGCGCGCAAGCTCGGCAAGGTCGACGACATCGTCGAATTCGCCCGCCGCACCCGCGTCGATCTCGTGCTGTTCGCGCTGCCGATCTCGGCGGAGACGCGCATCCTCGAGATGCTGAAGAAGCTCTGGGTGCTACCGGTCGACATCCGCCTCTCCGCGCACACCAACAAGCTGCGCTTCCGGCCCCGCTCCTATTCCTATCTCGGCGAGGTGCCGACACTCGACGTGTTCGAGGCGCCGATCACCGACTGGGATCTGGTGATGAAATGGCTGTTCGACCGCGTCGTCGGCAGCCTCGCGCTGCTCGCAGCGCTTCCGGTGATGGGATTGGTGGCGCTGGCAGTCAAGTTGACCAGCCCCGGACCGGTGCTGTTCCGCCAGAAGCGCTTCGGCTTCAACAACGAGCGCATCGACGTCTACAAGTTCCGCTCGATGTATCATCATCAGGCCGATCCGACGGCGTCGAAGGTCGTGACCAAGAACGATCCGCGCGTCACCCCCGTCGGCCGCTTCATCCGCAAGACCAGCCTCGACGAGCTGCCGCAGCTCTTCAACGTGGTCTTCTCCGGCAATCTCTCCCTGGTCGGCCCGCGCCCGCATGCGGTGCAGGGCAAGCTGCAGAGCCGGCTGTTCGACGAGGCCGTCGACGGCTATTTCGCCCGCCACCGGGTCAAGCCCGGCATCACCGGCTGGGCCCAGATCAACGGTTGGCGCGGCGAGATCGACAACGAAGAGAAGATCCAGAAGCGCGTCGAGTTCGACCTCTATTACATCGAGAACTGGTCGGTGCTGTTCGACCTCTACATTCTCCTGAAGACGCCGATCTCGCTGCTGACCAAGAACGAGAACGCGTATTGAATTGAGTTTCTGGATCGCCCGGTCAAGCCGGGCGATGACAGCGGAAGTTGTGGCGTGAGAGTTGCGTAAGCGTATGAGCGTGTGATGGCGTATGCGGCGACAGCCGGGGAGATGAATGCAGCGGTCCGTGCCGCGCCCGGCGTGCTGGCGCTGCAGCGCGCGCTGGTGTGGCTGGTCGGCGCCGCCGGCGCGGTCGTCTTCATCGAGCCGAGCCCCTACGAGATCATGACGCTGCTCGCGGCGGTCACGTTCTTCGCCACCGGCCTTCGCTTGCGGCTCGCGTTGATGCCGCTGCTCGCGCTGCTGGTCCTGCTCAATGTCGGCTACACGATCAGCGCGATTCCGCTGTTCGAGCAATCCGAGGTGGTGAGCTGGATCGCGACCTCCTGGTACATGGCGGTGACAGTGGTGTTCTTCGCCATGGTGATGTCCGAGGATACGCTGGCCCGGCTCGACATGCTCCGCCGCGGGCTCGTGGTCGGCGCGATGGTCGCCTCGGTGCTGGCGGTCGCCGGCTACTTCCACCTGGTACCCGGCGGCAACGACCTCCTCACGCTCTACGGACGCGCGCGCGGCACGTTCAAGGACCCGAACGTGCTCGGCGCCTTCCTGATCCTGCCGGCGCTGTTCTCGCTCCAGAGCGTGGTTTCGGACAAGCTCGGAAAGGCCTTCCGCAACGTCTTCGCCTTCGCCATCATGTCGCTGGCGATCCTGCTCGCGTTCTCGCGTGCCGCCTGGGGCGGCCTCGTGCTGACCTCCGCCTTCATGCTGGCGTTGATGGTGCTGACCGGCCGCACCAACGCGCAACGCTCGCGCATCGTCATCATGGCGATCGTGGCCGCCGTGCTGGGGCTGGCGCTGATCGCCGTGCTGCTGTCGTTCGATTCCACCGCCGAGATGTTCAAGCAGCGCGCGAGTTTCGACCAGAGCTACGACGAAGGCCGCTTCGGCCGGTTCGGTCGCCACATCCTGGGTGCGGAGATGGCGCTCGACATGCCGTTCGGCATCGGCCCCCTGCAATTCCACCGCTTCTTTCCCGAGGACACCCACAACTCCTACCTCAACGCGTTCATGTCCGGCGGCTGGCTGTCCGGCGTGTGCTATCCGGCGCTGGTCTTCACCACCGTGATCATGGGCTTCAGGCACGTCTTCGTTCCCGTGCCCTGGCAGCGCGCTTATCTGGCCGTGTTCTCCGCCTTCGTCGGCACCGTCGGCGAAAGCCTCGTGATCGACACCGACCACTGGCGGCACTTCTGGATGATGCTGGGCGCGATGTGGGGCATGATCGCCGCCGCGCAGATCTACAAGGTCAGGGCTGACGAGGACGCGTCTTCAGCTTGAGGGCCGGACGCTTTTCCGGCGGCGTGTCGAGCAGGCTCTTCAGCGCTTCGGTTGCCGCGAGCACGCCCTTGTAGCCCTCATTGGCGAAGCGCAGCAGCAGACGCAGCTCCTCGTCGGAATAGCCGTTGCAGACCTTCTCCATGGCCTGCTGCATCGGCACGTAGAACTGGCTGAGCTTGTCGATCGCCTCGGGCACGACGGCGATGAAGACCTTGCGGCGGTCGGCCTCGTCCCGCTCGCGGCGCACCAGCCCCGCCGTCTCGAGCCGGTCGACCACGCCGGTGATGGCGCCCGTCGTGAGGCCCGTGACCTCGGCGAGCCTGCCTGCTGTGACGCGGCCCTCGAGATAGAGGATGTCCATGCATTCGAGGTCGGAATTGGCAATTCCGGCAACGTTCGCAACGGTCTGACCATAGAGCACGCCCTGCGCGGATGACCTGCGCATCGCCTCCTCCAATTCCCCGAGCAACACCGCGCGCGCCTTCGTCCTTGACAAGGCCGACCTCTTCTCTTACTCGATATATATCTTAGTCACTAAGATATTTAGCGACCGTAATTTCTCCTAGCACCACGGAAACGTCGGGAGCAAGCTATGTCCACTCGTCCCCGCAAGGCCCTGATCATCGGCGCCGGCATCGCCGGCCCCGTGGCCGCGATCCTGCTGCGCCGCGCCGGCATCGAATCCGCGATCTACGAGGCCTGGCCCTATTCGAAGGGCATCGGCGGCGGCCTTCAGATCGCGCCGAACGGCATGCATGTGATGGACGAAATCGGCCTTGCAAACGAGCTGATCAGCCGCGGCTCGGTCGCGGAGGCCTTCGACTTCTATTCGCAAGGAGGCGCCAAGCTCGGCTCGATCAACCGCGACATGGCACGGCGCTTCGGCCAGCCGGCCGTCAATGTCTGCCGTGCCACGCTGAACGAGATGCTGATTGACAAGGCCTGGTGCGCCTGCGTCTCGCTCTATTTCGAGAAGCGGCTGATCAAGGTCGAGGACCGCGGCGACCAGCCTGTCATTGCCTATTTCGCCGACGGCACCACCGCCGAGGGCGATTTCCTGATCGGTGCCGACGGCGTCCACTCCGTGACGCGCCGTCAGGTGGTGCCGGACGGACCGCAGCCTTTCGATACCGGACTGATCGGCTTCGGCGGCTTCGCGCCGCACGCCGTCCTCGACGGCAGGTCGATCAGCCGGCACGTCGAGACCACGTTCGGCCAGAGCGGTTTCTTCGGATACGGCTATTGCAGCCCGGATCCGAACGACGGCGTGATGTGGTGGAGCACGCAGCCTGCGCACGGCATGGACGCGGCGATGTTTCGCGCGCTCGACCACGCGACACTGAAGCAGCATCTGCGCGGCTTCCACCGCGGCTGGCACGATCCGATCCCTGGCATCATCGAGGCCGCCGAGAATATCGTGGTCACCGACACGCTCGACGTCGCGACCCTGCCGGCCTGGTCGCGCAAGCGTTCGCTGCTGATCGGGGACGCCGCGCACGCGACGAGCCCCCATGCCGGCCAGGGCGCCTCGCTGGCGCTCGAGGATGCGATGCGGCTCGCGCGCCTGATGCAGGAGGGCCAGGAACTCGGCGCCACGTTCCAGGCCTTCGAGGCCGAGCGTCGCCCGCGCACCGAGAAGATCGTCGCCATCGCCCGCCGCAACGGCAACAGCAAGCGCGAATTCAGCGCCGGCGGCGCGTGGGTTCGCAATCAGATGATGAAGTGGCTATTGCCGCTCGGCGCCAAGGGCATGGACTTCATGTACGCATATGACGCTCGGGCGGTGTAGCGGCGAGCTGCCGGGTGGGCAAAGGCGCAATGTGCCGTGCCCACCATGTTTCCAGGCATTCGACAGAAGACGTGGGCACGCTTCGCTTTGCCCACCCTAGGGAAGCTACGCCCGGGCTTCCACCTCGAACCTCAAGCCGGCGTGATCGACCAGCCGCTTGATCAGTCTGTGCTGCATCGCGGCGCCCGGCGTCCAGAGACCGGCCGGAACATCCGGCGTGTCTCGTAGCAGGCAGATGGCGCATTCGGAGATGATCTTCGCCGTTGACGCATAGCCCGGATCGAGATCGCCCTTCACCGCCGCGCGGACCTGACGGCCATCGGGCGCGGTCGCGACATAGAGCAGGTCGTAACGACCATTGTCGCGCTCTTCCTTCGACGGTCCGTCGCCCGGCTTGAGCGCTTCAGGGCCGGTCTTTTCGCTGTTGGCGGCCATGACGAGCTTCGCGTTGGCCTGCCCCTCATCGCCTGCACCGGTCAGCACCATCTCGTCGTAGACGAACTCCCTGCCATACGGAAATCCCATCAGCATGTTGGAGCGATGGACGTTGCGCGTATTGAGGATCGCCATCGCGAACGGGGCGGACCAGGATTGCAAATCCTCCTCGAAGACAGGCTTGTTGCCGCGCGGCTGTTTGGGCCCCTCGAAGCCGGGCGTGAATGCGAAGGGGTCCTTGAGGATCGGCACCAGGCTGAGGTCCCGCGCCACCGCTTCGAAAGTGACCCTTGCGCTTGCCGAGGTGCCGCCGGAGAACTTCCAGCTGAGGTCGCGGACGCGTCCCTTGACGCGCGGAGCCGGCGCACCGAACACGCGCCTTGCCTCCTCCTGCACGAAGAACGCACCGAGCTCGAACGGCACGGAATCGAAACCGCAGGAGAACATGATGCGCGCGCCGCTCGCCTTGGCGGCCGCCTCGTGCCTGTCGATCATCTGCTTCAGCCAGATCGGCTCGCCGCACAGATCCATATAGTCCGTGCCCGATGCGGCGCAGGCCGCAACCAGATCAGAGCCATAGATCTGGTACGGGCCGACGGTGGTGATGACCAGCTTCGCCTGATCGACCATCGCCCGCAGCGACGCGGGATCGGCTGCGTCCGCGACGATGAGCGGCGTGTCCTGAGGCGCGCCGATCGCGTCGCGAACGGAGGCGAGCTTATCCTTGCTGCGCCCCGCCATCGCCCATGTCGGCGCGCCGTCGCCGACATAGTGCGCGGCGAGATATTCGGCGACGAGCTGGCCGGTATATCCGGTTGCGCCATAGAGGACGATGTCGAACGTCGCGGGCACGGATCACGCCTCCTGCAGCACCGTGGACTCCTAAGCTTCCACCCTGAACGTCAGCCCCGCATTGTCCTGCAGCCGCTTGATCAGCTTGTGCTGCATCGCCGCGCCTGGTGTCCAGAAGCCGGCCGGAACATCCGTCGCGTCGCGCAGCAGGCACATCGCGCATTCGGAGATCATCTTCGAGGTCGAGCCGTAGCCGGGATCGCGGTCGCCGGTGACACCGGCGCGGACCGTGCGGCCATCGGGCGCGATCGCGACATAGAGCAGATTGAAGAGCCCCTTCTCGCGTTCCTCCTTCGACGGCCCCTCGCCCGGCTTCGGCGCGTTCGGACCGGTCTTCTCGGCGTTGGCCGCCATCACGCGCTTGGCGTTGGCCTCGCCCTTCTCGCCGGGGCCGGTCAAGACCATCTCGTCGTAGACGAAGTCCTGGCCATAGGGGAAACCCATCAGCATGTTGGAGCGATGGACGTTGCGCGTGTTGATCAGCGCCATCATGAACGGCGCGGCCCAGGAATTCAGGTCCTCCTCGAAGGCCGCCTTGTTGCCCTTTGGCTGCTTCGGGCCGCTGAACCCCGGCGTCAACGCAAAATGATCGTTGAGAATGGCGACGAGGCTGAGATCCTTGGCGACCGCGTCGAACGTCGCTTTCGCACTCGCCGCGGTGCCGCCCGACAATGTGCCGCGCATGTCGCGCACGCGTCCCTTCACGCGAGGAGCCGGCGCACCGAACACGCGCTTGGCCTCCTCCTGCACGAAGAACGTCCCGAGCTCGAACGGCACGGAATCATAGCCGCACGAGAACACGATGCGCGCGCCGCTCTCTTTTGCAGCCGCCTCGTACTTGTCGATCATCTGCCGCATCCAGACCGGCTCGCCGCAGAGATCCAGATAATCCGTGCCGGTGGCGACGCAGGCCGCGAGCAATTCCTCGCCATAGAGCTGGTACGGACCGACCGTCGTGATCACCGACATCGTCTGCTCCGCCATCGCCCTCAGCGAGGCCGCGTCCGACGCATCCGCAACGATCAGCGCCGTATTCCCGGGCGCGCCGATCGCATCGCGTACCGATTTCAGCTTGCCGAGGCTGCGGCCTGCCATCGCCCATTTGAGCGAATTGTCGGTCTTGTATTGCCTCGTCAGATATTCGGCGACGAGCTGGCCGGTGAAACCGGTCGCGCCATAGACGACGATGTCGAATTTCGCAGAGCTCATGCTCGTCCCTTACTTTTTCGCGTAACTCACGCCCATGCCGGCACGAACGTCGCTTTGAATGCCATAGGGCGGAATCGGATAGCGCAGGCCGTTCTTGGCCAGTGCCTTCATGCCCTCGATTGCCTTGGCGAGATGCACGGGCTTCAAGGCCATCAGCATCTCCTCGTCCGGCACGCCGCCATAGCGCCGTTCGGCATAGCATGGCAAGGACAGGCTGGGCTCCCCGGTCTTGAGCGCCCGCCCCCACGAATCCGCGCAAGCGGTCTCGCCGACCACGCCCCATTCGAACTTCTTGTAGCCGGTATATTGCAGCCCGTTGATCAGGATGATCATCTGCCCGGGCGTCGCATAGACGAGGCAGATATCGGGCGGATCGAGCCGGCCGCTCGCGAGCGGACTGACGGCGAGCGCCTGATACTGTCCGAATGGAACCACGTCCAGCGCCTCCTGGCGCTTGCGCGCGTCCTCCGCCGTGCCGTGCCAGACCCCGACATAGTTTTCACCGGCGAGCCATTTGTCGTCCTGGGGGCTCAGCCCGATCACCGCGCGGCACTGCGCGCCGACGAGGTCATCCGCGGTAATGCCGACGGTCCAGCCGAGCCGCGAGGCCATGCTGACGATCTGATCGGTGGTGTGGATCGCATTCGGCCGCCGGATCTTCGGGATCGCTTCCATATCCGCGGTACGCGCGAACAGCTTCATGCCGATCACATTCGTCTTCAGCCGCAGCAGGCTGTTGAGATCGGCAACGAGGCCGGCAAGATCGATGCTGTCTGCGCTGTGCTGTTGCATGACTTCCTCCGGACGCAGCGATCGTGCGCCGCGTATTCTTGTTTTGCGGCTCTCGTTCTAGTCCTTGCCGGGTCGGGGAAGCAACTCGCCGGTCCGGCCCATCAGGCGGTAAACCACGAGGCCGATCCACTCGCGCACGGCAACTTCGGTTCGGCCGAGGCCATCCATGCCCATGTTGGTGAAGGACAGGAGATCGTCACGTCCGCCCATCCGCCAGTCGACCGGATAGGCCTCGACCTCAAATCCGGCCTGGCGGAAGATTCCCATCGAGCGCGGCATGTGGAAGGCCGAGGTCACCAGAAGCCAGCGCTCGCCCGGCTTCGGCGTCACCAGCTCTTTGGTGAAGATCGCGTTCTCCCACGTGTTGCGCGAATTGCGCTCGAAGATCAGACGCTCCTTCGGGATGCCCAGACTTTCCAGGATCGGCGCGGAGTAGTCGGCTTCCCGGGCGTCGTTGGAGACGATGTTGGCGCTGCCCCCGGTGAACACGATGCGCGCATTGGGATAGCGGCGCGCGAGCTCGGCCGGCGCAAACAGGCGATCGGCGGCGTGCGCGACGACGGGCGTGCGATGCGCCGCCGACAGATCGGTGTCGACCGAACCGCCGAGCACGATGATGCCGTCGGGCGCGCCGCGCGCGGCGTCCCACGCCGGAAAGCGCGTTTCGAGCGGATAGATCAGCAGATTGCCGAGCGGCGAGAACGCCGCCAGCGCCAGCAGCACCAGCGTGGTCACGGCAAGCTTGCGGCCGAGCGCGGCAAAGCGCGTCGCCATCAGCACCAGCGAGACGATACCGAGCTCGACCAGAAGATTGATCGGCAGCAGCGCAGCGCCAAGGGTCTTGGACAGAACGAAATACAGGGGAGCCTCGCGGGAATGATCTTGCCAGTCTGCGCGGGGCTTGACCTGCCCGGCGATCTTCAGACAGCTTCTTGAAAGATGATCGATCGCCGGGTCAAGCCCGGCCTGATGAAAGCGACCGGACGCGGCAAATGACCCATCACCACCTGCATTCCAGCCCCGAAACCTGCCATTGGGGCTTCTTCGAAGCCGCGCTGAAGCCCGTCCTCACCATCGCCAGCGGTGATGAGGTGACGGTCGACACCATCAGCGGCGGGCCGGACATGCTGCCCGACCGCGACAAGTTTCACATTCCGCCGGAGATGCACGAGGTTCACGCCAGGAACGAGCGCATGCTGCCCGGCCACATCCTCACCGGCCCGATCGCGGTCGAGGGCGCCGAGCCCGGGGACGTGCTCGCGGTCGAGATCCTCGACGTTCAGCTCCGGCAGGATTGGGGCTGGAACATGATCAAGCCGCTATCCGGGACCCTGCCCGACGATTTCCACGAGACGCGCATCCTGAACATCCCGCTCGACCGGACACGGATGACCGGCCGCATGCCGTGGGGCCTCGACCTGCCGCTCAAGCCGTTCTTCGGCGTGATGGGCGTATCGCCGCCGCCAGCCTGGGGCCGCATCTCCTCGCTGGTCCCGCGCGCGATGGGCGGCAATCTCGACAACAAGGAGCTTGGCGCGGGCGCGACGCTCTATCTGCCAGTGTTCGTGCCGGGCGCGATGTTCTCCTGCGGCGACGGCCACGGCGTGCAGGGCGATGGCGAGGTCTGCGTCACTGCGATCGAGACCGCGCTGCAGGGCCGCTTCCGCCTGACGCTGCGCAAGGACCTCAAGTTCGACTATCCCCGCGCCGAGACGGCGACCCACTACATGACCATGGCGATGGATCCCGACCTCGACCAATGCGTGGTGCGCGCGCTGCGCGACATGATCGCGCTGCTCGGCGAGACGCGAAACCTGTCGCGCGAGGACGCCTACACGCTGTGCAGCCTGGCCGCCGATCTCAGGGTGACCCAGACCGTCAACGGCTCCAAAGGCATCCATTGCATGATCGAAAAGGCCATCGTGCACGGCTGAGCGGACCGCCCTTCCCGACCTGCTGACCCCACGCCGCCGCCCATATCCCCGCGCGGTGCGCTGAGTCGTGTCTGATTTCCCGTGCGATTCCAACATGCTGAGCGTCAAGCGCAGCCTGCATTTGACTTCCGGCCCTGAACCTAAATAGAGTCTTAATCGTTACTTTTATGTACCCGAGTAAGAGGCTAGCGTTCGGGCCATGGCCACCGAAAAAGCCGAGACTGACCGTATTCCCGTAACCTTGGCGCTCTCGACCATCACCTATTTGGAGAAGCTGGTGAGACAGGGCACCCACGGCACCAGCGTTCCCGGCGTCGCACGTACCTTGATCGAGGAAGGCATCCGTCTCGCCATCAAGGACGGGCTTTTGTCGATCCGCGACAATGGCAGGACGTGAGCGCGCGCCGAACGTGAGGCGGACGGATCTCGAGGCGGATGGCCGACAGCTGCAACCTGGGACCGTTGACAAATGCCTGTTCTCTCACCGACCTGGACCGACGAACGAATTGAGCTCCTGAAGCGGCACTTCGAGGCCGGCCTTTCCTGCCGCGAGATCGCCGCCGACATCGGCGTCAGCCGCAACGCCGTGATCGGCAAGCTGTCCCGCCTCAACCTGACGCGTGGCCGCACCGGCGATGAGCGCAAGATTCAGGACAGAGGCCCGGCGCGCGCGAAGGCGGTCCCGCGGCTGCAATTCGAGATGCTCGCCACGATCTATGGCGACACCGACGCCCGCGTGGTGACAGGCCCGATCGACGAGGCCAATCGCTGCTCGCTGCTGGAGCTCTCGGAGAACCGCTGCCGCTGGCCGATCTCGACGCCCGGCGCCGAGGACTTCTGCTTCTGCGGCAATTCCGCGCCCGACGGTCAGCCCTATTGCGCCGGCCACAGCCGCCTCGCCTACCGGCCAACCGCCCGCGTTCGCGTGATGCGGGGCTGAACTCCACTTGCGGACATAAAAAACCTCCGGCGGGGCATCGCCGGAGGCTTCTGGAGGCTTAGCGTGAAGCTAAGAGCCGCAACTTTCGTATCTGGCTTTCAGCTATATAGCTTAGTAACTCATGTAAGTAAATTAATCTGGGACGCTTGAATCGCATGGCTCGTCTTCGTCCGCCGCACGGCGATGAGGCGTGCGAGCGCCTGCAAAGAAAAAGCCCCGGCGGTTGTCCGCCGGGGCTGTGTCGGATCGAAGAACCTAGAAGCTTACCAGTTGCGCTGGGCGCGCAGCAGCAGGCTGTAGGTGTCCTGGTCCTTCAGCTCGTAGGTCGCTGCCGGCTTGGCGACGCCCGTCAGCGCGGCGGTCGTGATCGCGCCCGAGTACTTCTGATCGAGGTGGCTGTAGGTGAAGTCAGCCGAGAAGGTCAGGTTCTTCACCGGCGTCCAGCGGGTGATGACACCGACCTGGCCGATGTTGAAGTCCGGGTTGCAGGTGCCGGTCAGGGTGGCGAACGCGGCGCTGCCGCAGATCAGGCCCTTCGCGGTGCCGTTGTAGTTGACCGCGGCCCACGCGCCGTAGAGCGCCGTATTCCAGTACGGGCTCCAGTTGTGGGTGAAGGCACCCCGGAAGCCGTAGGTCTTGGTCAGCTCGAGCTGGCCGCCCGGGGCGAACACCGCGTCAGACACGCCGGCGAAGCCGATGCTCTGATAGGCGGCGTTCGAGCTGCCGAACATCGAGTAGCTGGTCGCGGCCAGCTCCTGGAAGTTGTAGCGGCTCGCGCCCTCGGTGTAGACGCCCGAGATGTTGATCACGTCGCCGGCGCCGGTCGGGATGTTCTTGATGCCCAATGCGAGCTGAACGGCCCAGCCCCATTTGTCTTCGGGATGACCGGTGGCTTCGTTGGCGCCGTAATAGGCGACATGGTTGTCGTGGGCTGCGACCGACGCCTGGAAGATGCCCCAGGCCTGATCGACGCGAACCATCGCGACGAGATCGGGCGAGCGGCTGCCGCCGATGTCGTTCGAGCCGTACGCACCGCCGAGCACGCCGGTGGTCGACATGCCCGCGGTGTTCCAGAGGCTGGTCTGGTAGACCTGCGTCTGGTCCTGCGCCGAGAACGCCGCCGTGATGCCCTGGCCGAAATCGGCCGTGTAGGTGAACTGCGCCACGCCGTTGGTGGTGCCGCTGCCGCCGACGAGCTGGTCGAAGTTGTTGCCGGGATAGTTGATCCAGGGCGCGTCGAACTGCGACACCGCCTTACCCATGGTGAAGCCGGCGAACTGGATGAAGGCGTAGTACACGCCGAGCGCGCCGCCCGAGGTGTTGCCGTCGGTGCCGTTGATGGCGCCGCCGCTCGAACCGGTGAGGCCGGTGCCGGCCGCGTTGAGGCCGATCGTGCCGCTGTACTGGGTCGCGCCCGTGGCCGACCCCGTGCCGCCGTAACTGCCGGTCGTCCAGGTGAAAACCGCGTCGAAATAGGTGCGGACGACGCCGTACTCGGTCGCGGTGCGCGTGTCGATGTTGAGGTCTTCACGAGCACGCATCGAGTAGTAATTGGTCAGGCGGTTGTTGGCCGCGAACACGCCGTTGTACTGGGCGCTGTAATTGCCGCCCGCGTTCAGCGCCACTTCGGCACGCACATAGCCGCCGAGCTTGATGCAGGTATCGGTGCCCGGGATGTAGTAGTAGCCCGCACCGTAAAGCGAGCAGATCTTGACATACTCGACCGCCTTGGCCTTGACGGGAAGATCGGCCGCCTGGGCTCCACCGACGGCGATCAGACCCGCCGCAGTGCCGAGCAAAAGGCTCTTCACCACTTTCATTTAAAACCTCCAAGTTGCTCATTTTGCGGAGACGGACCGTGAGGCCCCCCAGATCCCCGCCTCTCAAATCCGCTCGGCCGCTTTCGGACACCCCCGCATCGCGACGCGAGGAACGTGAGCGAACCACCTGCAACGGGACGATCGAGTACCCCCCACCGTCGGGGAACAATATGCAGCGCGTCGTTCGCTAATCAAAATAGTTTATTAGATCAGCTTTATGGTTTCGCCCGACCTGTGCTCCGCGCGCAACACCGGAAGTCAACGGGCTAATGCTGAGCTGATCATCTTTGTAATTTTAGTGACGAAATTACCCTGCTCTGCACTTGCGTCAGAGCAGGCTTGCGTGGACTATGGCCCTCCACGAACACCGGCCTGAACCATCGTTCACTGGAGTGACGCTGTGTCCGCGACGAGGAAAGAAGGAGCGCGTATGCGCTCGGTCGGCAATCTGGATATCATCAGGCGCTTCACCTGGGAGATATCGTCGATCAACATGCATCTGGAGGAATTGCGTCAGTTGTGGGCGAAGACGCTCGGCATCAGCGGCCCGCAATGGCTGATCCTGATGGCCATCTCCGACCTCGACAAGGACGAGGGCATCCCGGTCAACGTCGTCTCCAAGCTGCTCCACGTGGATCCGTCCTTCATCACCACGCAGTCCAAGCTGCTGGAGAAGAAGGCCCTGTTGCGCCGTCGCCCCTCGCCGACCGACGCCCGCGTGGTGCGGTTGTCGCTGACCGACAAGACGCAGAAGCACATCGCGAGCCTCAACGAGCAGTACAAGACGATTCGCGAATTCGTCTTCCAGGAGTTCGACGAGGACGAACTGGCGGAATTCACTACCAAGCTCGCGACGCTGAAGACTCGCCTCGAGAAGGCCTGCGTCCGGATCTCGCTCGACTTCTAGGGCACATTGCGGAAAAGTGTGCCGCGGTTTTCCGACAAGATCATGCCCAAGCGATAAAGCCGGGTTCAGATCCGGCGGGCGGCGGCGCCGAGCCGCGATTCGAGCCAGTCGAAGATATATTCGTTGGCAAGGCTCGGATTGTCCGCGTGGGCCTGCGCCGCGCCGGTCTCGGCGGCCGTGAAGACCTTCAACATGACATCCGAGCTGCCGAGCCGGGAGCTCTGGACGATCTGACGGGCTCGGTCGGCCTTGAGCCAGCCGTCCTCGCCGAGCGTGATCAGCACCGGACAGTCGGCGCTGGAGGCCATCAGCGGCGCATGCGGCACCGGCACGATGCCGACGTCGCTCAGCGCGAATCGGCTGGCGAAGAAGGCGCGCTCGTGCAGGTCCCACAGGCCGCCGTCGCAGACGGCGGCGGCAAGCCGCGGCTCCTGCAACACCGCCCGCGCCACGAAGGAAGAGCCCCAGCCATCGGCAATGATCCCGACGCGCGCGAAATCGACCTCGCCGCGCGTCTCCAGATAGTCCATGACGGAAGGAATCGCGCTCTCGAGATCGCGGCGCCGCAACAGCGCATCGATGAAATCGTCGCGCTGCTCGCCGAACAGATCCAGCGCCAGCAGCGAGAAGCCACGCTCGCGCGCATGCGGCGCGAGCTTGAACAAGAACTCTTCCTTGCGGTGGCCGGGCTCGCCGATGCAGATCACGGTCGGCGCTCGCACGCTGCCCGACGGTGCCGGGAGGAAGTAGCCCTGCAGCGCATGTCCGTCGAGCCAGGGGATGGTCACGACCTCGCCGGCCGGACTGCGCGCCGAAAGGTAGCGGCGTGCGCATTCCTGCATCGCCAGCACCGCGACCCAGCGGCGCTCGTCGTCCTGCTCGAGCGGCATGGCCGCTGCACCATAATAGTTCATGGCGCGCAGCCAGTTGCGCTGTGCGCTCGCCATATGGCCTTCCGCGAAGGCGGCCTCGGCGCGCTGCCGGTTGGCTTGCGCCAGCCGCTTCCATTCGCGATGCCAGGAGCGATCGTCGCCGCGCTTCAGCTGCCGCGCGATCATCAGGCATTCGGCGATCGTGGCGCCGCCCTCCTGGGCCGCGGTGAGCAGCCGCGTGAATTCAGCGGAGATGTCCTCTCGCTCCGGGCAGAGGATCCAGTCGTCGGAGAGGCATGCGGGTATCATCGGAGCTGCGCTCTATCATCGCGTTACCCCTGATTGACTAAACCATTTCAGGTGTCCGACCAAGACGCCGCGCGCGGCATTACAAGCGTTCGAGATCACCTTCGCTTGAGCGACGATCCGTGACGCATGCATGACATTCCGATCCGACATGGAGAGCCGGGGATTGGCAAGAGGTGGCACGCAATATCACGCGCACACCCCTTGTCATGATGACTATCATACCTATATCGGCGCGCCCGCCGGCGGTCTCAACCGAGCTTCCAGCCGACCTCCTGCGTAAAGCTTTCGTAGAAGGCGCGGTCATAGGCCTGCTCGGGCGTGGCGCGCACGCGTTCGTCCAATCGCCTGGCGTCCTCGCCGACGAGGATGCGCCAGCGCTCCGCCTTGACCCCGTCGAGAATGATCTTGGCCGCTTGCGCGGCCGTCGTCGGCGCATCCTCCAGGAAGCTGCGGGCGCGCTCGGCGAACGCCGCCTGAATGTCCTCGTCCGACATCCTGTCGGCATCCGGCACGCCCGCCGCGACCATGCGCTTGCGGGTCAGCGCGACCTCGTCGGCATTGAGTCGCTCCGAGCCGTCGGCGCTCTGCACCTTGCGCGAATTGGAGACGATCGAGGTGCCGATATGGCCGGGCATCACCACCGAGCATTTGACGTGCGGCGCGTGCAGGCGGAGGTCGTTGATCAGGGCTTCGGTGAATCCCTTCACCGCGAACTTCGCCGAGCTGTAGGCAGTGTGCGCCTGGTTCATGCCGATCGAGGCCCAGAAGCCGTTGACGCTCGCGGTGTTGACGATGTGGGCCTCGTCCGCCGCGACCAGCATCGGCAGGAAGGTGCGCACGCCGAGATAGACGCCGCCCCAGCAGATGTTGAAGGTGCGTTCCCACTGCTCGCGCGTGTTGGTGAACAGGCTGCCGCCGCCGCCGATGCCGGCATTGTTGAACAACAGATTGACGCGATCGGTCTTCTGCTGCTCGGCGAGCTCGTCGCGAAACCGTTTCAGATGATCCTCGATCGAAACGTCGGCGACATGCGTGGTGACGCGCAAGCCTTGCGGCAGCTTCTCGGTCTCGCACAGCCGCTTGGTCTCGGCCATGGCCGCTTCCGAGACGTCGCACATCGCGACGTTGCAGCCCTCGGCCACCAGCTGCCGCGCGAGCTCGCGCCCCATACCCGTGCCGCCGCCGGTGATGACCGCGATCTTTCCAGCAAAATCCTTCATGGGACTGGAGTCCCTCCCTTGTCGGTATGTTTCTTCGTCGCCGCGCCGTTCGCCGACGCGCGCGCAAAATGTAGCAGCGCTGCACCGGCAGGTAAAAGCAGGCGCCCGCGGTGGCCGACATCGCTTATTTCGGCGGATGGACTATTCCGACGTTTCGTCGCGCCGCTGCCCCTCCGAGCCACACCCCCGCAATCGGACATAACCATCCGGTTCCCGTATTTGTCCGGCTTCGGTTTATAGGCAAATTTTTTACAATCCGAATCATCAAATGGACACCGGACGCTGGGTCGAGTCGGCCAGGCCAGCGTGTTGTTTGCGTGTCACAGGCTCTGGCACTCCGCTTGCATCCTCTTCGTGGTCCAGAACTACCGATGAGGTGACAGGAATGTTCGTGACCGTCGTAGCCGTGCTCTGCCGGCTTAGCGCAGCTAGCTCAGGCAGTTGCGTCGAGGAAATCGTGACCGACAGCAACATGACGCCCGAGATTTCGATGATGCAGTGCGCGGTCGGCGCACAGGCACCCCTTGCGAAATGGATGGGCGAGCATCCGATCTATCACGCCAATTGGCGCCTCGAGCGCTTCAAATGCGTGCCGGGTCACTACGAGATCAAGGGCCACGCCTGAAGATCCCGCAAAACTACTGACGCGAAGATAGAAGACGACGAGGAAACGCCCCGGAGGCCGCCTCCAATGGGCCCCGCGCCAGTCGACACGACGGCGCATCCCTGTGACAACGGTCACACGCCTCTCACGCCACCGCCCGCAAAATCATCGCCCGCGCGCGCCGGCCCTCCGGCGTCGGCATCAGCGCATAATTGTGCGGCTGGTCGCGGAGCAGATGCAGATCCACCGGCACGCCCACCGCCCTCGCCCGCTCCGCCAGATCGACGCTGTCGGGATAGAGCAGATCACGCGTGCCTGAGAAGATCGTCATGGGCGCGAGGAAGCGGAACGCGCCGTTGAGCGGACTGACGAAGGGGTGGCCGACATCGAGCTCGCCGGCATATAGCCTGGCAGCCTCGACGATGCCGGGAATGTCCTGGACCGGATCGCGCGCGGCGATCTCGATCTGCTCGGGACGGCTGACCGAGGCGTCGGCCGCCGGCGAGATCAGCATCAAGCGCGCCGGCTGTCGGTGCCCGCGATCGCGCAGCCATTGGCAGGCGGCGAGCGCAAGGCCCGCGCCGGCGGAATTGCCGACCACCGTCACCTTTGCGGACCCGGCATCCTCCAGCAGCATCCGCAGCAGCTCGGAAGTCCTTGGGACAAGGTCCTTCGCGGTGGCGCGCGGCGCCAGCGGATAGATCGGCACGACGCAGACGACGTTCGCCTTGCGCGTCATCTCGCCGACAAAGCGCCAATGCGCCGGCACGATCTCGTTGATGTAGCCGCCGCCATGCAGGAACATGACGAAGTTGCAGCCCTCATGGCCCGACGCCGGCGCGGTGTAATAGACCGGCCAGCCGCCCATCCTGGTCAGGATCGCTTCGACGCCGCGGCCAAGCCCGGTCGGCTCGAACGAGGCCGGCTGCAAGGCAAGCTTCTGCACATGCGCCTGCACCGCTTCGGCGGAGGCGAGCTGCTGCTTGTAGGGGAGCTGCCGCAGCACCGCGTTGAACAGACGGCTCTGCAGGCTCGGCGTGGGATCGTGGTTGCGCGGCGCGCACATCGCAGGACAAAACTGCAGGGACGACACAAGTCTTGCGACGCTCATGGTCCGTTCTCCGCCTGGCTTTCGCATCCATATGGCGACGAAGATGGTTGCGAGAAGGCCGCCATAGGCAGATATAATGCGAGCATTCGCTCGCTTTTCCTACTCGCATTCGGATCGCAATGCCATGGCCCGCACGCCACCGACAAATCCGCGCAAAAACGCCTCACAGGCGCGCTCACGCGCCACCGTCGACGCGCTGGTCGAGGCGACCGCTCGCATTCTGGTCCGCGACGGTTTCGAGAAGGCGAGCACCAACCGCATCGCGGAGATCGCCGGCGTCAGCGTCGGCTCGCTCTACCAGTACTTTCCAAGCAAGGAAGCCCTCGTCGCCGCTGTGATCGAGCATCACAACGAGGAGATCATGGGCATCGTCCGCGCCGCCCTCGTGGAAGTCGCCGACCTCCCGATCGAGAAAGCCGTGCGAAAACTCGTCACCGTCGCGATCGAAGCCCACCGCATCAACCCGAAACTGCACCGCGTGCTCGCCGAGCAGATTCCCCGCACCGGCCAGCTCAAAGACGTCGAAGCCTTCAACCGCGAGGTCCAAACCCTCGTGCGCAGCTATCTCGAAAGCCGCCGCAAGGAGATGCGCAAGGTCGATTTGGATGTAGCGACCTTCATCTGCGTCAGCGCGATCGAGTCGGTCGCGCACAACACGGTGCTGCACGGAGCCGAGATGCTGTCGGAGAAGATGGTGAAGGTGCTGGTGGACGAGACGACGCGGCTAGTGGTGGGATATTTGAGGTAGGTGGAACGATGCCCGAAACCTGGACGCGCTTGCTGGACTGCGAGGCCTAGTCGTGTTCGCTGTCGGGGCCATCACGCCTCTCCGGCTTTCGGCGTGGAAGGGAACGCCGGCTTTTCCCAAGGCTCCCCGCGCCTCAGCCCGTCGGCCAGCGCGCACGCGCATGCGGCCAGCAACGCCTCCCCCTTGTCCCGCGAGCTGCGTCTGGCGTCCCCTGCAACGCCAGTCGAAGTCACCTGCTCGAACGACACAAACCGCTTCAGCGTCGGCACCAGCGACGCAACAACGTCAAAGGCCGGCCCCTGCGCTTCCCCGAGACGATCGGCATCGACCAACTCGGGACATGCGGCCATCATCATGGACGTTTCAGCTTCGCATGCGTGCATGAGACCGGGCTGATCCTCCAGAATACTCGAGATCGCCTCCCGGGCCGCCATGAAATAGGTCGCTGTCGCGATCGGCGCATTCAGCTCACGCGTCAGATCTGTCGTGATCGCAGCCAAGGCCGCGATGTTTCCGGCATGTCCGTTGACAAGAACGATCTTGCGAAAGCCGGCCTCCAACACGGAGCGGCACAGGTCCCTCAAGAGCAGATAATATGTCTGAAGCGTCAGCGAAAACGTCCCTCCGAACGGGACATGGTGGTCAGCCAAGCCACACCATACCGTCGGTGTGACCACGACGGGCAGTTCTGAAGTCAACAAGCCAGCCACCCGTCGGCACACGTTCGTCACCAGCATGTCGTCGACGCCGGTCGGCAAGTGCGGACCATGTTGTTCCGTTGATGCGACGGGCAGAAGCACAATCGCGTCCCGCGCAGCGAGCGTTCGCAGAGTGGCCGCATCCAAGCAATTCCAAGTCGTGCATGCCATGACCATCATTCCGACGATATGACGACCGCGCCGGCGGCCCGGGTTACTTCTTGACCAACGGGCATTCGCTCTCGCTCAAGGGAAAGTAAGCCTCGCTACTCGGCACGGTTTTGATGATGTCATAGTAATCCCAGGGGGCGGTGATTTCCGACGGCTCCTTGACCTGCGCCAGGTAGAAGTCGTGAATAAGCTTTCCGTCTTCCCTGATGGTCGCTCCTCTCGCGTAGAAATCATCAATCGGGGTGGCACGCATTTTCTCCAGAACCGCATCGGTCGCGTCAGTACCGGCCGACATGGCGGCCTTGAGATAATGCAGCACGCCGGAGTAGGTGGCCGCCTGCGGCTCAGTCGGCATTGCGTTTCGAAGTTTGAAGAAGCGTTGCGAGAACGCTCTCGTTTCCTCATTCCGAGCCCAATACCATGCAGTCAGAGTGGTCAGACCTCGCGCGGTCTGGGCCCCCATGGCATGCACGTCGCTGATGAACATCAGTTCGGCGATCGGCTTCTGAGCGCCTGCGGTCATGCCGAACTCGTTCCATTGTTTCATGGAGTTTACGAGTTGGTCGCCGGCATTGGCGAAGGCGACGACCTTGGCACCAGAGGCTTGCGCCTGAAGAAGGAACGACCCGTAGTCGGCATTCCCGAGCGGATGGTAGACGGCCCCGAGGGCCTTGCCGCCGGTCGAGGCAAGCACTCGCTGCGACTCGAGCACCATGTTCTTCCCAAAAGCATAGTCGGCGGCGATGAAGTACCAGCTATCGAAGCCTTGAGAGACGAGTGTTCGAATTGGCCCTGCTACGAGGTTGTAGGAATCATGAAGCCAGGCCAGGCCTGTTTTGGTGCATTGTTTGCCGGTCAATTCGGTCGTCGCGACTGACGTATAGATGACGATCTTGTTCTTGTCTCTTGCCTGCGATTGGATGGCCAGCCCGACAGCCGAATTGCCGACATCCGCGACCATGTCGACGCCTTCGACATCGAACCATCTGCGCACGATGCTTACGCCTATATCCGCCTTGTTCTGATGGTCGGCCGATACGACCTCAACCTTGACCGAGGGATTCGTCCTCTGAAAGTCCTCAACCGCAAGCTTGGCCGCTACGACTGATCCCGGTCCATTGATGTCGGATAGCGGACCCGTCTGATCGTTGATGATACCGATCTTGATGAGGCCGCCTGAGAACTCCGCGGCATCGGCTTGGCCACAATGCGATCCGAACGCGATGATCGCCAGGAGAGCCGTCACGCGGGCACCTCGCCGCCCCTGACATCGCACCAACAATTCCTGCTTAGACCCATGGCTGGTCATTCGACGCTCCCAATATATGTCGCGTGGTCGCTTCAAGATTGCTGCCGTGAAGTCTGCCGTCGTGCGAAATGACATGGGCGTCGCAGCTGGTGGTCCGCGACCCCTGGCCTTGCCGCTTCCTAAGCCGGCACCGCCTTGCGCGACCGGAGCTTTTCCGCAGCCTGATCGACGGCGGCCTGACGCGCGCGGAGCCAGGGCAGCGAGGCTGATTTGATCTCCGACAGGAGCTCCGGAGGAGCGTTCTGGACCGTGAGATCGAACGGCGGCTCAGGTTGATATTCGAGGAACAGCTGCAACCTTTTCGCGACGTCCTCGCCGCAGATTTCGGCGGCGACCCGGAAAGCGAAATCCACCCCGGCCGTGACCCCTCCCCCCGAGATGCGATTGCGGTCGACGACGACGCGCTGGTCGACGGCGATGGCACCGAACGAGGCCAGCATGTCCCGCATCAGCCAATGGCAAGCCGATTCGTAACCCGTGAGAAGGCCAGCCGATCCCAGCACGAGGCTGCCGGCGCAGACAGACGTCACATAGCGCGCCGAACCACCCTTCTCGCGGACGAAGGCAATCACCTCGTCATCGCTCATGATCGACGTCATGCCCGGACCGCCGCCGATACAGAAAATGTCGAGGTCGGGGCACTCGCTGAACGTCGTTGTCGGCAGCAGCGGCAGTCCGACGTCGCTGACGATCGTCTCGATACGCTTCCAGAGCAGATGAACCTTGGCGTTCGGCAATCGGGCAAGAACCTCGAATGGCCCCGTCACATCAAGCTGGGTCATACCCGGGAAGCAGACGATCCCGATTTGAATGGGCTTGTCGGACATTTGTCGCCTCTTCCTTTGACTGATGCCGTCTCGTTCTTTGACTGGACGATGTTGACAGCCGCCGGACTTTGCCGAAATGTCAATCTACACGCATTTTCTGCCAAGGCTGCCATGCCCGCCGCTTCCCCCCGACGTCTCGTCTTCGTCTTGTTCGAGGATGGGCTTCTGCTCGATTTTGGAGGGCCGCTTCAAGTCTTTGAGTTGGCTTGCGAAAATGACGCATCGAATCCGCCTTACGTGTGGGAGATCTGCTCCGCCAACGGGGGGCTTGTTCGGACCTCCGCCGGCCTTGAACTGATGACGCGACCACTCCCTGTCGATTTGGAGGGCATCGACACCCTGGTCATCGGCGGTGGGCCCGGCGTTCACCGAGCCGCCACAGATCTCAAGCTCATCGCATTTTTTCGCTCGGCCGCTCCGCACGTCAGGCGCATCTGCTCGGTCTGTACGGGAGCATTTGTCTTGGCGGCAGCCGGCCTCCTTGCTGGTCGTCGCGCCACGACGCACTGGGGCTCATGCGACTTGCTGAGGACCCGCCATCCCGACACCACGGTCGAAGTCGATCCCGTGTTCGTTCATGACCGGGGCATCTGGACGTCGGCGGGTGTCACCGCCGGTATCGATCTGGCGCTCACGCTTCTGGAGGACGATTTGGGCCATCGCGAAGCGATGAGGGTCGCGCGAAGATTGGTGGTCTTTCTCAAGCGACCTGGAGGCCAAGCCCAGTTCAGTGTGCCGCTTTCAGTACAATCGTCCGACCATCCGGCATTTGAGGAGATCACCGCCTGGATCCAAGACAATCTGGGAGGAGACCTGCGCGTCGAACGATTGGCCGAGCAGGCGAAGATGAGCCCTCGCACCTTTGCCCGGCTATTCCGGAAAAGAACAGGTCAGTCCCCCGGCAAGACCGTTGAGGAATTTCGTGTCGAGGCGGCACGGCGGGCTCTCGAGGAATCCGAAGCCAGTATCAAGGAAATCGCTGTCCGTGCCGGCTTTCAAAGCGAAGAGCACATGAGACGGGCTTTCCGTCGGCGTTTGAGTGTTCTGCCGAACGAATATCGCGCCAGGTTTCACGCAGGCGGTGATCAGCTTCGCGAGCCGATAGCAGGGCAATAATCGGCTCAGCTGTCCTGCGCATTATGCTGAGCTGCATAGATAGGAACGCGCCATCGCCGGAGCACTTGCGTGATGGCAGCCTTCGGCAATCCACCCATCAAAATCTTACGGGTTTTGATCATCCCGCTAGATCGCCTCCATCCTCCCGCCGATGAAAAGGCGGCCATGCCCCGTATGACCAACCCCCAAAACCAATTCGGAAAACCGACATCCCCCCAATGACTTCGGTACTGTGCATGGGGTTGTTTTTGACATTTCCACTTTTAGCACCTCGTCGGGCAGCGATGTCGCGCAGCGCAACGCCGGCAGCAGGCTCGCGCCAACAGTCAATCCACCCGACAGATGCTTTGAAAAAATGGTCGGAGCGAGAGGATTTGAACCTCCGACCCCTAGTCTCCCAGATTAGCGCTGAACTTTGATATCGTTAGACTTTTCTGCAAACCGCCCGATTCCGGCGGTATTGAAATCACAGCGCTTTTGACCCCCGCTGCAAACCCGTTGTCCGCAACGGTCAAGTGCATGACTTCGACTCAAACACGGTCCGCACGTCGTCTTTGCTCCTGAACTCCGTCTGCTGCAGCGCGAAGTTGTAGAGCAAGAAGCCGGAGGAGTTAGTGCGAAGAATGATGCGATCAATGCAAGTGCCGCTCACCAATATCAAAGATTGCTGATTACGCGGCTCCGAGATTTCGCTAGCGGCCCAAAAACTTCCCGATGAATAAGAGAAGTTCGCTGCCGCGATCACTGTCCAAATGCCGAAGGCCTTAAAACTAGTTGTGCCTTCCTGAAATCCCGTCCACAGGCTGAGCAAAAAAACTCCCTGAAGAATTGCGATCGGTAACAATGCCAGGGTGAAGCTGTGACTCTCGATCATAGACCCCAGCACGTAGGGGATAACTAGCAGGGCAATCACAGCCAGGATGTTGTAAGGCACCTCTAACGTGTCGAGAGCGTTCCAATTCTTGATAGCCCAACGCTTAAGATCGCCGGCAACGTCCCCGGGCAGGATGGAGAAATAGAATGACAGGATTACATAGCAACCAATAGCAGCGGTCAGATACTGGAGAATTGCGATATTCGATCCTATCAGATCAGCAAACGAAAAAAGTTGTAAGAACTGCCCTTTTAGCCGCGAGAAGTAGCCTGCATTGAACGAAGCAATGCACAAGACGTACAACGCGGACAGTCCTGCGATGACCTCACCAAATGTGAATTTAGGCGCGTCCTGACTGTAGACGGTCTCGTCGTCGTGTGCATAGGGCATTGAAATTGTCTGGGTACAATTACTGGCGTCCGCCGAATCGCATTCAACCTTACCGAGCGCATGCTTTCAACAAGAAGGCGTAACTCCCCGCGCCTTCTTAACAAAATTCGTTCGCACCAGTGCTCAGCTAACCGCGGAGCCCTCGACTGCTGCCAACAGCGCCGCGCCATAGATTTCCTTCGGCCAGTAGTCGCCATCCACGCCCAGGCAGTGCTTGACCTGATCGGCGGTCATCCGTCCGCTGCACGGGCACGGCTCAAGATGCGCCAACCGCTCAGCCAACCCGGGACGGTCATGCAACAGCGGTCCCATTGCAATCTTGATCAGCTCAACGTCGCCCTGCCCGGCAACCTTGGTCGTCCGCTCGACAATGAGCGCGTAAAGTCCGTTCGGCAAAAAGCTTTCAGTTGTCATGTCAGCCCCATGTGTGATGCAACGGAACCGAAATGAATCGATTTGCGAGCTGGCAGCAAGCGGTCGACTTCGACAAAGGCGAAAATGTAAGTTGGTGCTGATATCGACCGCGAACGATATCCGGATGTTGGCGGCTGAAAATATTTTCGATGCAAGCCAACGCTTACAGCCCAGCGACCACCCGCAAATTTCCCAGGGTGACCGGGGCGATCCTGTAACGCAGCGTTACTGACCGGGGCGATTTGCGGCGTTACATGACCGGGGCGATTTGAGGCCGAGCGTTACATGACCGGGGCGATTTTCAGCCTTATCTAATTGAAAGCACAAGAAATCATGACCGGGGCGATCCTGTAACGCTGTGTCGTCTAAGTAAGAGAAGAGAAGTAAGAGGGTATATCTATTAGATAGTCGGCGCGGCGTTACAGCCACCGCCCTGGTCAGCCCACCTCCGGAATGGAAAACTGCTCCCGGAATGCAAACTCCTCCGCCGCCGTCGCGCCTGTAAGTATACAATTTCGACAATCCGAAATTCCGCTTGCGCGCAATTTGAAACCGTGAGATTATATTTGCGTCGGTGATCGCTCGCGAGAAAACGCGATCACGACTTCAGAGCAAACAAAGGGGAACTACACCACGCATCCGCAATTCAGCGGACGCGCAAACCCCTTTGGTCTATGTCTCTCACGTCGCGCCTCAAACAACTGATCGGACTCGAAACCAAGTCAGGCATCTCCTCGCCTGAGCCTTGGCTTGTCGAGATGTTCGGCGCGAGCCCAACCCTTTCAGGCGTGACCGTCTCGCCTTACTCCGCCATGTCCTGCGCGCCCGTCGCGTGCGCGGTGCGATCAATCAGCGAAGCGGCGGGCTCACTACCGCTCCACATCTATCGCAAGCTTGATGACGGCGGCAAAGAGAAAGCCCCCGAACACCCGCTCTACGCGCTCCTGCATGACGCGCCGAATACCTTCAGCCCCGCTGCCCTATTCCGCACCCAGCTCATGGCCGACGCGCTGTTGCAGCCGCACGGCGGCTTCGCGCTCATCAATCGCGTTGACGGTGGCAAGCCCGCTGAGCTGATCCGGCTTGATCCCCGGACCAACCCGGTAGCTGTTGACGACTCCGACGTTGAGCCGACTTACAAGCTCGATGGTCGCGAGATCGCGGGTACGGACCTGATCCATCTTCCGACCCCGGCTTATGATCCGCGCAAAGGCCTGGTCGGGGAAGGTCGCGAAGCCATCGCGCTCGCCCTGGTTTTGGAGCGCCATGCAGCGAGGCTGTTCGGTAAGGGCGCCCGCCCCAGCGGCGTCCTCACGGCCAAGGGCAACGCCACCCAGGAAGCGCTCACGAAAGTCGCCACGGCCTGGAATGCTGCTCACGGCGGCAACAAATCGGGCGGCACGGCAATCTTGCCCGGCGACTTCAACTGGCAAGCGCTAACGCTCAACAGCGTTGATGCTCAGTTCCTTGAAATGCGCACCTATGCGGTCGCGGAGATCGCCAGACTTTGGCGCGTCCCGCTGCATATGCTGATGCAGGTTGACCGCGCTCAGCCGCGATCGATTGAAGCCATCGGCCAAGAATTCCTCTCGCAGGCTCTACTGCCCCGACTGAAGTCTTTCGAGCAAGAGCTTGAGTTGAAGCTTCTGCCCCCGGAAGAGCGCAAGCAATACTGTATTGAATTCAACGTTGACGGCTTCGCCCGCGCCGACCTTCTCGCGCGCGCCCAGGCGCTCAGCGCTACTGTATCCGCTCGCATCCTGAACCCGAACGAAGCCCGCCAACTTGGCTTTGGCTATCCCGCCTATGAAGGCGGCGACATCTTCGAAAACCCCAATACCAGCTCAGCGCATCAGGGCGGCAAGCTCAACGGCAACGCCCAAGCGGAGGCCGCATGACGATGCGTTTAGTCCACCTGCACGGCAAGCTCGGCAAAGAGTTCGGCGCGTCCCATCGCTTTGACGTAGCGACGGCCGCTGAAGCGTTGCGCGCGCTCAACTGCGCTTTCCCCGGTCGCTTCGTCAAATCGCTTGAGCACGGGGCTTATAAGCTCGTGCGGGGCGACAAGCGCAGCGGGATGCAGCTCGACATCGATCTGATCAACCAGTTCAATCTGGGTCAAGCCGACCTGCACGTCATTCCGGTCGCAAAGGGCGCGGCCTCCAATACTGCGAAGGGCACCACCAAGATCGTGCTCGGTGCGGCCCTTGTCGGTGGCGCAATCTTTCTGTCAGGCGGCACACTTGCCACCCCGCTTGCGGCTTCTGGCATTTTGAGCGGTACAACTTACGGCACCTTGGCCGCGCTCGGTCTCGGTCTTGCGCTATCCGGCGCTTCTACTCTGCTCACCAAACCTGCCGGCGACCAAGCCCAGGCATCCAATTCGCTCAGCGTGAACGGCGGCAACATCGGCAATTCGGGCAAGCAAGGTAACGCCGTTCCTCTGATCTACGGCGAGTGCTTTGTCGGATCGACCCCGGTTCAAGCGTGGTCGGATGTGGAAGATATCAGCGTCTATGCCGACAACGCCGGCTCAATCGAGACCGCCTTTGGGGAGGCCGGTTGATGACTGATCTGTCTTACATCGCGTTCTTTGGCGATGGCGAACACACATTCCGCCTCACCAAGCGCGAGATTGAAGAGCTTCAAGTCAAGTGCGGCTCCGGTATCGGCGCTATCGCCAATCGCCTATTCGCGCGCAACTTCGCCCAGGCCGACATCAACGAAACTATCCGGCTTGCCCTCATCGGCGGCGGCATGACGCCCAAGCGCGCGCACGAGCTAATCGCGACCTATGTCGAAGGCCGCCCCCTCATCGAAACATACGAACTTGCCGCAAAGATCCTTGAGCGGACGTTGTGCGGCAATCCCAACGAAAAGGAAACTTCAAAGTGACTTTTGCCACCGGCACGCCCGTTAACGACGCCAACCCGCTGCCGATAGTCGTGACAAGCGACGGCTCGCGCGTCGATTACAGCGCGGCAGCGACCATTGCCAATGGACAAAGTCTCTCCGCGCCTATCGATCTGGCAAACCACGCACTGGCGAGCATCGAATTTCCGAGCGCGTGGACGGCTGCCGTGATCACGTTCCAAGTTAGCAGCGACGGGGTGACCTATCGCGATCTCTGGGACGAAAATGGCGAAGTCTCTTTTCAAGCAGCAGCGAACCGCGCCATCCGCCTTGCGTCATGGGGATGGTTCGCCATTCGCTACTTGAAAATCAGAAGCGGCACGTCGGCGGCGCCGGTCGCGCAAGCTGCCGATCGCGTCGTCAATCTTTACAGCGCCTATCGGAATAACTGATGGACCGCCTAGAGATCAAAGCAACGCTGAGCGTCAGTGACGAAGGCGAGATCACCGGCATCGCTTGGCCGTTCAATGCTGGCCCAGACAGCTATGGCGACCTGATTCAGAAAGGCGCCTTCAACATCGCTGTCACCGACATGCCCATTCTTTTCAATCACGACCCCAGCGACCTCATTGGCACCTGGACGGAAGTGAAAGAAACGGAGGAAGGCCTGATAGTGAAAGGCAAGCTGCATATGGATCGGCCGCGCGCGCGATCTGTGCTCGCCATGATCCGGGGCCAACTCGCCAGCGGTCTCAGCATCGGCTTCCGAACCAAAACCGCGATCAAGCAAGGCGCGCGGCGTCTCATCACCGCACTGGACGTGTTCGAAACGTCGATCGTGCGCAACCCCGCCCATCCGCGTGCCCGGGTAACCGGCACCAAATCCGACGACGCGGCGCGTGCCGTGGCCGATCTCATCAAGCGTTTCACGGCAACGCTGAAATCCTAGGAGCTAGACGACCCAATGAAAACTGCCCATGCACTCGAATTCAAGGATACCGGCGAGGCCGACGACCCGATCGCGTCGGTTGCTAAAGAGCTGGCGGACCTGAAAGCCGCCCTCGAAACGAAGGCCGCAAACGACAACACCAAGCTCACCGAGCGTTTGGACCGCATCGAGGCAAAGGTGAACCGGCCCGGCAATCGTGCCGCGAACGACAATGAGCCCGGTCTCGAAACCAAGGCGCTGAACAAGTATTTGCGCGGCGGTGCCGGCGCCCTGGACGACCTTGAGCGCAAGACGCTCAATCTTGGCACCACCACGGCGGGCGGATACGTCGTCAGCCCGGAATACGGCAAGAGCGTGCTGGAGAAGGTGCGCCAGTATTCGCCGCTTCGCGGTCTCGCCAGTGCTATGACCATCGGCACCACCGAAGTCTACATTCCGACGCTGGAAACCGACGCGGACGGCGAAGGCTGGGTCACGGAAACCGGCAACCGCACCGCTACCGAGCCGGTATTCGGCCAGCTCAACATCAAGACGTTCGAAAACGCCCGCTATATCCCCATCAGCCAACAGTTGTTGGAAGATGCGGATATCGACCTGCTTTCGTTCGTCGCGGGTCATATCGCCAAGATCACCGGCAAGGTGGAAGCGAAGGCTTTCATGATCGGCGACGGCAACGGCAAGCCGACGGGCCTGCTCAATACTCCCGCGAACTATGCATTCGTGAACGCTGCGGCGGACGGCTCCGACATCGTCACAGCACTGATTGACGCATTCTACAAGCTGCCCGGCGCCTATGCGGCCAACGGCTCTTGGATGATGCGCCGCGAGACCATGGGGCTCATTCGCAAAATGGCCGACATCGTCATCGGCACCAAAGGGCCGATCTGGTCGGATGGCCTCGCCAACGGCACCCCGCCGACGCTCTTGGGCCGCCCGGTCTATGAGTCGATCGACATGAGCCTTCTGCCGGCGACGACGGGCACAACCTACCCGGTGGTGTTCGGTGACATGGCGTCTGCTTACCAGATTGTCGATCGCGTCGGTCTCGCCGTTCGCACCGATGACCTGACGGGCGCGGATAACGGTATCGTCAAGGTTCGCTGGCGTCGTCGCGTCGGCGGCAAGCCGCTTCTGAGCGAAGCGGCCGTCGTCATCAAGTCGACGAAGCCCTAATGGTTATGCCGCTCGCAAATGACGAATTGGTCATCACGCTCTCGCCAAGCGTGACGCTGACCTTGCGCCCGTCTTTGCGGGCGGCATTCCGTCTCGCTCATTCCTACAGCGGCTTTGAGTCGCTGTTTCAGGCAATCAGCGAAGGCAATCTTACGGCAATTTCCGACCTAATCACCATGACCTGCGCCGATCAATTGGGCTGGGCTGAATATGCCCGCAACGAAGACCCGAGCATGATCCCTGCCCTCATGGCAGCGCGCGAACAGCTTCTCGCATTCATTCCCGCCCTATGCGGCGTCACTAACAGCGACTCGGAACCTCAGTCCGGTGAGCCTCTGTCATTCGAGGAGTATTTCACCCAGCTTTACCAGATCGGCACCGGCTGGCTTGGATGGACGCCGGAAGCGACCTGGGCCGCAACAGCGGCAGAGATCATCAACGCTAAGGAAGGTCGCGTTGAAATGCTTGCGGCCATCTTCGGCAAGCGCGACGACACCGAGACAATAGACGCGACCAAGGGCATGCCTGCCGATCTCCGCAAAGAGATCAACGCCATTGGAAAGGGTCGCTCCTAATGCCCTTCAAACCCCGTCGCGTCTGTAGCTGCGGCAAGCTCGTTTGGGCAGGCGAGCTTTGCCCCTGTCAGGTCAAGCGCAAGGCTGAGGCTGATCGCCTCCGGCCCAACGCACACCAACGCGGCTATGACTCCAAGTGGCGCCGCGAGAGCAAAGAATTCCTTGCCCTACCCCAGAACCGGTTCTGTGCATGTGGCTGTGGTCGCATCGCGGATTGTGTCGATCACAAGGTTCCCCATCGCGGCGACATGAAGCTTTTCTGGGACCGCACCAACTGGCAGCCCCTCGCCAGCTCGCCTTGCCATGCCAGCCGCAAGCAATCGAGGGAGCGCACACATGGCTAACCCAGAGCAGGCCCTTTGGCGCGCCGTTATCGCCCAAGCCATTGCCGACGCGTCCGGCAAGTCGGATTGCACCACGTTCGAGCGCCGAACGGCTCATGACTGGCTGCTCAGGTCCAATGGCAACTTCAATCGCGCGTGCGCGCTTGCCGACCTTGACCCCGATTATACCCGCAAGCTGGCACAGCAGCGCATCGAGCAACGCGCCGACAAGGCAGCTGTGAAGTCCGCAAAGGCTACCGAGAAGTCAGCAACCGCCACTCCAAAGGCCAGTTCCACCCGGCTCCGCAAAGGCCAGCTCTACGAATTCGGCGGTAAGCGCCTAACCATCCTGCAATGGGCCAAAGAGATCGGGTGCACTTACCCCGTGCTCTACTACCGGATCAGCAATGGTTGGCCGATCGAACGCGCCCTCACCACACCCTTTCGAAAGATGACCAGGAACACCGAATGCCAGCCCGCACCCTGACCCACAACGGCATGACCCAGACCATCAGCGCTTGGGCCAAGCACACCGGTCAATCACCTCAGTTGCTCTACTGGCGTCTGAGCCAAGGATGGACCATTGAGCGCACACTGACCACACCGGCACGCAAGCACACGTCTCGCCCTACCCGCAGCGCTATATTCGAGACTGAGTTTCACAAGCTTGTCTGCACGATCGATGGCGCGTTGCGCATCTACCGCAAGCGCGTCGGCTCGCTTGCGTTGGAAGAGCTAGACCGGGGGGCCACCAAAATGTTTCCGCGAAGTCGCTGCGACCGGTCCACTCCCGCCGCATAAGACAGCAGTTTTCTGGAGTTTTTCGACCATGCCCGGCATCACCCTGGACCAAGCCAAGGCCCACCTGAACGTCACGTTTGACGCTGACAACGCCTTACTTACGGACAAGCTGGCGGCGGCTAAGGCGTGGGTTGGCGCCTATACGGCCTCCGATGTGGATGCGGACGGCACCCCGGCCCCGGTGAATGAAGCCGTGCTCCAATTGACCGCACACCTCTATCAGAACCGGGAAGCATCATTGGTCGGCGTGACGGCTACCGAATTGCCGTTCGGTTTCCTCGACCTTTTGGCCCCCTATCGTGCGTTCTGTTTCGGCTGATGACTACTTCTGATCCCTCATTGATCCTGCAAGAGGCCATTCGGGCGCGCCTGATCGCGTCCGAAGAGCTTCTGGCGTTGGTGCCTCCGGACAACATTCGGGACGCTACGGGGCGCCCGGAGATCATGCCTGCAGTCTACGTCGGTGAGGGCAGCACCAACTTTGGGCGTTGGAACGCCACTAGTCAGCAGACCTTGCATGTCTGGTTTCAGGAACCCGGCTTGGAGAAGTGTAAGCAGGCCGTGTCCGCGATCGTCGCCGCCTTGAGGATGGACGCCCAGGTTGATGGCGTGCTGCACCTCGACGGCTGGGACTGCCACGACCTCACAGTGACCCTCACCCGGTTCATGCGCGATCCGCACGGCTCTTTCTCGCACGGCGTTATCTCGGCCGCCGGCATCATGAAGGTGGCCTAACATGCGCGCGGGTAACCTTGACCGCCTCATCGAAATTCAACGCCGCACCACCGGCCTGAAACTCAACGGCACGCCCATTGAGACGTGGGCCACGTTCGCCACCATGCGGGCACAGTTGCTCAAGAATGCCACCGATGACCGAGAGGACGCACGCGGGCACACCACCGACGCGGTGCTGACCTTCCGCATGTACTATTTCGCCAGCCTCAGCCTCAATGACCGGCTGCTCTATGAGGGGCAGCAATACGACGTGAAGCAGATCACCGAGATCGGCCGCCGCGTCGGGATGGACGTGACTTGCGAGCGCGTTGGGTAGATCATGAACCTATTGCAAGAATGCTATCATTGTCCTGATCTGATTGCCCGCGTCGTCCGTAACATGCTCAAGTTCGCTGGCTATAAACCTCAGACTTTGCAGCTCTTCCGGCGTCGCATCCCAAGCTTTGAGATCCCAGACAACGTGATCTACCACGCCCTTGAGTTGCTTAAAATCGTACAATTGCGCTTGGATGTCCGCCAGCCGTTGTGCGGTAGGCGGAGGAAAAGCGTCGAGGTTTTGCCAAGCTTCAACGAGCGCCTCAGGTGTCTCAAAGTCTATCGTCTTCATCTCCAGCTTGAAGGCTTTAGATGTAACGCGGGCTGGAATTTTGTCCCTCAGCATTTCAGCTTGGTGTCTCAAAACCTGCATCGCGAATTCGAGCCGCAAGCACAGTCCGAGCGCCTTCCGTTTGTCCTGGCGTTCAACGATGTGCCTATCAAACTCCACCTTCGCCATTGCAGCCTTGTAGGCCAAGGTCGCGGCGCCAAGCGCTACGAACGACGCCATGAGCGGCTGCCAATCTTTAAGAACGAAATTGGTGGGGCCAACCGTCAGCCATACAGCAAGGATCGCAGAGAGCAGCAAAAACGCAAAGGCGAGAAGGTCATATCGCTGATTCATTTCGACAAAATGCTCTGCGTCCTCGGAATTGTCGAGAGGGTTGCGGCATGACCCACCGAAAACCACAGCTTGCCGCTGATCGGCTCCGTCAACTGATCGTCTATGACCCCGCCACAGGCTTGATCAAGCGGCCCACGGGCGAGACCTTGCCTAACACCTGGGCTGCGCGGGTTCGTCTAGGAGAGCACGGCGTCTATCGAGCCAACCGTCTTGTCTGGCTCTACATGACCGGCGAGTGGCCGCCCCGCAGCGTGAGCTATCGGGACAATGACCCCGCGAATCTTCGCTGGGCAAACCTCCGCTTGGCCTCGCCTAAGCAGACAGCCTATGGCCGCAAGGCTCGCAATAAGCTCGGCATCAAAGGAGTTCGCGAAACCCCAAACGGCAACTACCGCGCATCGATCTACGTCAACGATCGCACCCTCAACCTGGGCACCTTCACCACTAAAGAGGCTGCGGCGGAAGCTTACGCCACGGCAGCGCGCAAGCACTTTGGCGAGTTTGCGAGGCCATGATGCGCGGTCGCAAACCCGAACTCACCGCCGACGCCAACGCGCTCGATGCTACGACCAAGCCGCCGTCCTGGCTGAGCAAGCACGCCAAGGCCGAATGGCGCCGCGTCATGCCGGAACTCGCCAAGCGCCGCATCCTGACCATCGCAGACCTGGGCTCACTGGAAAGCTATTGCGTCGCCATGGGCAGGGTTCGCCAGTTGGAAGAGCTCTTGCGCACCGAGATCGACCTAAAGCTTCTCCGCGCCCAGGACAAAAGCATGGTGACGGCGCGCCAGCTCGCGGCCGAACTCGGGTTGACCCCTGTTTCCCGATCGCGACCGGCAGTCCGCGAAAACGACACCCAGGACGATGATGAAAACCCCTTCAACATCGTCTGATACCTATCCGCACTGGATTTACGACAACTCGCCCATTCCCGACCCGCTCGGTTATGGCGAGCGGGCGGTCCGCTGGCTTAGGTCTTTGAAGCACCCGAAATCCACCCTGCCCCGCAAGCAATTCCAGCTTGATCCCTGGCAGGAACGGATTGTTCGCGCTATCTATGGGCCACGCGACGGCAACGGTAACCGGATTGTATCGACGGTTGTAATCCTGGTCCCGCGTGGCAACCGCAAAACAAGCCTGTCCGCTGCCCTGGCCCTGCTTCACACCATCGGCCCTGAACGGGTTTCCGGTGGCGAAGTGATCTTTGCTGCCAGTGACCGCAGTCAAGCCGGTATCGCCTTCAAAGAAGCGCGTGGCATCGTCCAAGCCGACGTAAAACACCTTGTCCCGGTGACGAAGGTCTATGACGCTTTCAACAGCGCCAAAAAGATCGCCTATCCGCGCGACGGGACCGAGCTTGAGGTCATTTCGTCCGATGCACCGAGCAAGGAAGGCCGCACGCCCGTATTCGTCCTGGCGGACGAAATCCACGTCTGGCGCGGCGATGGCCTTTGGAAGGTTCTCACCAACGGTCTGGACAAGATCGACAACAGCTTGCTTGTCGTCGCCACGACGGCCGGTCGCGGGCAGGACAATATCGCCCATGAGGTAATTGAGCGCGCCCGCAAGATCGCGCGCGGCGAGATCAATGACCCCACCTGCCTTCCCGTCCTCTTTGAGGCGCCACCCGACTGCGACTATGCCGACGAAGAGCTTTGGCGCCGCGTCAATCCTGGCAGCGCCCACGGCTATCCGTCCATTGCGGGTTTCCGCCGCCATGTCGCGCGGGCGAAAGACAGCCCGACCGAACGGGACAGCTTGCGCCAATACAAGCTGAACGTCTGGCTAGATCACTCAACCTCGCCCTTTGTTGATATGGCGACTTACGATCGCGGCGCGGCGCCGATCGATTATGAGACCTTGCGCGGCGCGCCTTGCTGGATCGGCGTCGATATGTCCAAGACCACCGACCTTTCGTCGGTCGTGGCGTGCTTCCGGGACGGTGAGACATACACGGTGTTGCCGCACTTCTTTTGCCCAGACGAAGATATTCGCAAGCGCGGCGACCTCGACGGGGTCAACTACGCCTCTTGGGCCAAGGATGGCTTTATCACTCCCACCCCGGGAAACGTGATCGATAACGCGGCGGTCGCGGACTATATCCGGAGCCTAGCGGAACGCTTTCAAGTCCAAGAAATCGGCTTTGACGTGGCCTATGCCCAGGCCGTCATGGCGCCCCTGATTGAAGACGGCTTTCCCGTCGTCACCATTCGCCAAGGATGGGTGACGCAATCGCCCGCCCTCAATACCCTTGAAGCTGCGATCATCAGCGGCAACTTCCGGCACGGCGGACACCCCGTCTTGCGCTGGAACTTCGCCAACGTGGCCATCCACAAAGACGCGAACGACAACCGCATCATTCACAAGAGCAAATCGACCGATCGCATTGACGGCGCGGCGGCGACTTGGATGGCCGTTTCCCGCGCGGCTGCAGGGGACAGCGGCCGTTCCTTCCTCGATAACCCGGCGATCACGGCTGACATGTTGGTGCTTGAATGAGCGACGATCTCGAAGCCTTCCTAGCAGCCCTCCCCGACAGACTCACCGAGCAGCTATCGGCAGTTGTCCGTGAGCAAGCGGAACGGCTTTCCCAGGCCCAGCGCGAAGCGTTGCAGGCCCTTGAGCAGTCGCCCGATGAAACCGGGCACCTTGAGGAGTCGTGCGTTGTGGTGCCCGGCTCCAATGACCTCGAATTCATCGTTCAGGCGGGCGGCGAGCTGACCACCAAGGAAGTCCGCGATGGCAGCGGCGTTCCCTATGACTACGCGGAAGGGTTCGAATTCGGCACCAGCCGCCAGCCCGCGCGCCCCTTCTTTTTCAACACGTACGAAGCCATGCGCGACGACCTGCAAAAGGCGATCGAAGACGCCATTACGGAGATTTTGGACAATGAGTGACGACAAGTGCGCCCGCAAAATCACCTGGGCCGGGGGCATCCATAAATTCACGCTGGCAGACCGCTGGGTGCAGCGTGTTATCTCATGGCGGGGTATCAATGGCTATTCGCCTTCGGCATCCCTCGCCCGGTTCGAAACCGGGAACTACACCACCGACGACGTTGAGCGCGTGATTGAGCTTGGCTTGCTTGGTGGCGGTGTCCCGGAACGGGAGGTTGAAGCGCTTTTGGACGCCCATGTGCGCGGAAAGCCGCTTGGTTCCAACGTCTTCCTTGCCAACGAAGTCCTGTCCGCGCTCTTCATCGGAGAAGCAAATTGAGAATCCCCGTTAGCGTCAACCTTGAGCAATTGAAGGAAGGCCTGAAACAGACTAGCTCGCTCACCCAATCAGCAACGCGCAACATCGCGAAGCAATTCCTCGACATGAACGAGGCTATCGGTGCTTCCATGGCCGGAAGTGCCGCCCGCATGGCCCTTGGTGTTGCCGGTCGGGTCGCCCTTGTCGTCGGATCTTTCAAGCTCATGTCGGCGGCGATCGAAGGCGCCCGCGACCAGCTCAAGACCATGGTCGATCTTGCCGACAAGTCACAGAATGTTGGCGTTGCCCCTGCATTCTTTCAGGCGTTCACGGCAGAGGCCTTGAAGCTTAAGGTCAGCGCTGGCGACCTCGAAGCCGCCCTTGATCACGCCTTCAACGCGACCAAGGAAAAGTCGCCTATCGACGTGTCGGAATGGACCGTTGGCGAAGAAAAGATCAGCGACGTTGAGAAGGCGTTGCGCGTCTATAACGAGACGCTGGCGAAGGGTGCGGGTCAGCGTCTTGAGGGCTTGGTTCTGTTCCGGGACGCGCGGACCCAGGAAGATCGAATTCAGGCCGTGCTCAAGGCCATGATCCAGTTGCAGAGCATCGGGCAGCAAGCCGCCGCCTATGACCTTGGCGAGAAAATGTTCGGATCGGCGCTGATCGACCGAATGCGGCAAGGCAAAACCTCCGCCGACAGCATGCTTGCGACGATCAAAGAGGCCGCTGCGAACTCGGACGGCATTTTCAGCAACGCCCTGGTGCAACGCGCCAAAGAGATGGACCTTCGGCTGGACTTGGCCCATCAGCGCCTCACGACCGCATTGAAGCCGAGCTGGGACGATCTCGCGTCGGTGCTCCTCACCATCAAGGGCTATTGGTCCGATACGGTCGATCTGATCGCGCGGGCGGTCGAATATTCGAACAAGCTCGGTCTCACCTCAGAAACGGCGCGGAAGCGAAATGAACTCGCCGCGATCAATGACGCGATCAAAAACGGGACCGCGCTTGGTGGCCTGCCCCAGGTCACGAACATTCCGGGCGTTGCGTCGATCTATGACGCGATCGGCGCTGAGAAGCCTCAGGACGCCTTGCGGCGGCGCCGCGACCAGCTACAGGCTGAGATCGATGCTTCGGAGCGCGGCGTTCTGGAAGGGCCGGAGGCGCCGACAAAGTCGCGCGGCACTGGTGCGGCACCGACCAAGATCAGCACCGGCAGCAACGTGGACAAGCTCAACACCGCCGCTGACAGTATCGAAAAGCGCACGGCCGCGTTGAATGCGGAAGCCCAGAGCCTCGACCTGAGCACGGCGGCCCGCGAGCGTAACAAGATCGCGGCCCAGCTTCAGGAAGTCGCCATGCAGGCCAATGCGGCGGCGGGCAAGGGCGAAGGCGTCGTTACGGCCGAACAGCGCCAGCGCATTGAGGAAGTCACTGAGGCCTACAGCAAGGCGACCCAAGCCGTGGAGAAGGCCACCGTTGCGCTATCCATTCGGCGGGGCAGTCAAACCGCCCTCCTCGATCCTCAGGACGTTCAAATAGCGGAGCAGCTTAGGGGCCTCTATCCGGACGTGTCGCAGGCCCTTAATTCGGTTGAAGCGCAGGCCATGCGCACCAATGAGGCTATGCGGTCGATCGGCAACACCATGTCGTCGTCGCTCACCACCGGCCTCACCGACATTCTGGACGGCACCAAGAGCGTAAGCGACGGTTTCGCCTCCATGGCAAAAAACATCGTCCGGGCGATCGAAGAGGCTGCGATCAAGATGCTGATCGTTCAGCCGCTGATGCGTGGCTTGTCTGGCGGCCTTGGCTTTGCAGATGGCGGGATGATTCCGAAGTTTGCGGACGGCGGCGAAGTATCAGGTCCGGGCGGCCCCCGGGATGACCGGGTTTTGGCCCGCGTGAGCCCTGGCGAGTACATCGTCAATGCCCGCTCGACCGCGAAGCACCGCGCGCTCCTGGAACAGATCAATCGGGCGCCCCGATTCGCGGATGGCGGCATGGTTGGCGGCGGCGCGGCGCCCATGTTCGGCGGGCAAGGCGGCAACTTCATCATGGGCGACATTCACGTCAACGGCGGCGCTCCCAACGGATCACCGGCCGATAATCGCGCCCTTGCACAGCAAATCGCTCAGCAAGTCCGAATCGCTGCGAAGCAGATGATTGGCGAGGAATTGCGAACCCAGACGCGCCCGGGCGGCATGCTGAAGCGCTAGGCCGATCGTGCCCGCCCCCGACCGCTATATTCCTGATTGAACCCAAAATAAGAGCCTCAGGGACCCGCATCCCTGAGGCTCAACAGAAGGAGTTTCCGACGTGACGGCGTCAGAACTACAACTAGAGTATAGCACGAATTCGAAGGCCAGTTGGTCCGAGCCCGCTATGGCGGGTATGTCAGACGAACAGTTGGAGCGCAGCCTTTTCCCCGATGGCTGCCAGCCGGGGCGATGCGTAACGATCGGCGGCGATGCGCCCAATACCGCCTTGGAAGATTTGATGGCCGCGCTGGATGCTCTCGACGATGGCGCCGCACCGCCGCCTATCGTCGAGACGCCTCCGGCCCAGATCGAACCTGAAGCACCCTCAGCCCTGCTCTTCGCGTCAAAGGCCGCCGCCAATGCCGCCATGCTTAGAGCCGCCCGCGAGGCCCGGCACCGGAGAAACCTAGAACGTGAGCGCCTTGAGGAAGACGCGAGGTTGGCCGCCAAGGCAGAGCGCAAACGCAAGTTGGCATGCGAGCGCCAACGGCGGAAACGGGACAAAGACCGCGCGCCCATATTCGAGAATGAAGACGATCTTCTCGCGAGCCTTGATAGCGGCGGCGCCCCGATCCCTTATGAACCAACCGGATATGTGCGCGAATTCGACAAGCGCCTCGCGGCTCTACTGGCAGCAACAGTCAACCATGCCGGCGATCCATTCCTGAAACAGCTTCAGAACCGGGCGCACGAATACGCTGTCGCATGGGTCACGCGCGAGCTTGTGCGGAAGCGGTGCGCCGGCAAGGTCTCCGCTCGTAACGTGGCGCGACACCATCCCGACAAGTCTATGACGAAGCGCCGCGCCGAGCGGCTGCTAGAGGTGGTCGCCAAACTGGAGATGCCGGGTCGCCCTTGGCGTCTAGCGTGACAGAGGGTGGTGCCGTTCCCGATCCGGGAGGGTGGTGCCGATTCAGCCGAAAAGCGTGACAGGGTGGTGCCAGTGAGGGTGGTGCCGTTTTAGGCCTAGCGTGACAGGGTGGTGCCACTCCGGAATCTAAGACATTGAATTTACTAATCTCTAACGGCACCACCCTCTGTCACGCTGTGCCGTCTAAAAGAAAGAAAGAGAAGAAAGAGGGTATACCTAGATTCTATTATTAGACGGGAGAGCGTGACAGGTTTGCGTCACCCTTCCCGGAATGGATACCGCTCCCCGATTATGAAAATCCGCCGGGTTGCAGCGATTTCTTTCCTTCGGAATCTCCGTAGAATTTCCCGCTATATTCCTCAGAGCAGACGGCGTCTCTCAGTCGGCTCCGCCTGCTCTCCGTCCGTCGGGACCAGCCGGTGTTTCCTTCCGCCGGCTGGTTTCGGACGTGCGGGACGGAACCGACTGAGTGACAACGGAGAGAAGATAAATGACCATCAGCGTGATCCGGCATGACGACTCCAGTCTGACTGTCAGACTTCCAGCGTTTGAATTTGAGATTCCTGGTCCGATTGATTCCAGCGAAGCGCTCATCGAAAAAATTGTTGAGCGCACCCACGAGGTGCTGGAGGACCATTTCGAGGCCAGCGCCCGGTTTATCACGGACGGAAGCGAGCCTGCTCCCAAGGTTGCAACCGGAAGCGCCAGCGACCCAGGCATTGCTGCCGGCATCGCCGGGGCATTGGAGATGTTTGGAATCCGTCGATAGCGACATGAATCAGCCGGTCAAACGCATGCTCACGAAACAGGAGGCGGCCGACTACTGCGGCTGCAACACCCTGTCCGCTTTTGACCGGTGGATTCAAAAGGGACTTATCCCCAGGGCAATGCCCGGAACGAACCGCTGGGACCTCAAGGCCCTTGACTCTGCCCTAGACCGGGCATCGGGCCTTGTGACAGAATCTGCCCTGGAAATGACCCCATACCAGCGGTGGAAGGCTGAGAATGCGCGTAAGACCCAAGCCGCTTAAGCTCAAGGGCATCAACCGCGTTCCCAAGCGTCAGGCTGACGGCACGGTCAAAATCTATCTCTACCACCGCGCCACCGGCATTCGCCTGGACCCCGACCGGCTTGCTGAGACCTACGCTGAGGCGGAGAAGCGAACCCGTCGCAAGAGCGAAAAGACGTTCACCGATCTCATTCGCCTGTTCGATACTTCCAGCACCTACGCCGCGCTGAGCGAGGAGTCTCGCAAGCAGTATCCATGGAAGTTCAAGCGCATCGAACAGAAGTGGGGCACCGTCCCAGAGGATACGTTTAATAACCCGGACGATGCCGACGCATTCGCGGCGGACGCCCTCGCGTGGCATCAGGAGCTAGGCAAGACCTCGCGCCGATCTGCCGATAACCTCATGTCGGCGCTCTGCCGTGTGCTTTCATTCGCGAAAGAGCAGCGCCGCATCAAGCACCACCCTATTCCGACGTTCCACCGGCTCTACAAAAGCGACCGGGCCGACAAGACGTGGTCGGAGGAGCTACAGCAGCAGTTCATCAGGACAGCGCGGCCGGCAATGGCGACGGCCATGATCCTAGTCCGAAATACCGCCATGCGCGCCAGCGATGTCCGCAAGTTCGCCTGGACGCGCTACGACGGGCAGCGGGTGCAAATTCGGTCAAGCAAGACCGGCAAGATGCTCTGGATCCCCGCAACGCGGGAGCTGAAGGCCCATCTCGACGCCCTGCCCCGCGACGGCGCCCTGGTCATGTTGACGACTACCGGCAAGGCCTACAGGAAGCGCTACTTCAACGATCACTGGCGCGAGGACTCGGATGCCGTCGGCGCTGGCGATCTGAACTTTCACGACAATCGGGGCACGGCCGCTACGTTGCTCGCTGAGGCCGGCGCAACCGCTCCGGAGATCGCCGAGGCGCTGACTTGGACGGTAGATAAGGCGCAGCGTGTGATCGATGCCTATTTGGCTCGCCGCGGCGTATTGGCGGCGAACGCCTATGCAAAGCTCGAAGACTACCGAGATCGAGCGGCGATTTCATAAGGCGATTTGCGCGTCGATTATACCCGTTAATCATCAGGTGATCTGTCGATTTCCGAGGGTGCCCGCCCTACATGCTGGCAACAGCCCCTCAATGGAGATCATCCCGAATGACTGTTGAAGACGACCCGGCATGGGCCGAATACAGCAAGTGCTATGACAACCACCGCGAGGCCATGGAATATTACCGCTCGCTTCCCGAAAATCACCCGGACAAGGGCGCTGCCTACGCTGCCGTCCTATTGGCTCAAGGCGCGCTGAACGCCGCGGGCAACAAGATCGCACCGGAATATAAGGGTCCGGGATAACTACCTCGCAGGAACGTCAGAGGAACAATTCTGCAAACCACCTGCAAACGGGCGGTTGGCTACAAACCGACCGCCCAAAGATGCGATTGATTCTATTGGTAAAAATGGTCGGAGCGAGAGGATTTGAACCTCCGACCCCTAGTCTCCCAGACTAGTGCGCTAACCGGGCTGCGCCACGCTCCGAACGTCGTTCCATTAGCTAGGATCGGCGCGATGCGCAAGGCGAGGTCGCAGCATTTTGGTGCCTCTCCTTGATCGGCTCGGAGCCCGGAGCGCCCCGGGGAACTGGCCGCGCGGTCCGAATACCGCCCCTACCCGTCCTTCAGCGCCTGATCCAGCATCTCGCGGCAGGCGACGAGGTCTGCGAGCGCCTTCCCGAGGCGCTCCCGGTCCAGCGCGCTGGGCGCGGCGGGGGTGCCGCCCTTGCGGAAGGTGGTGAGGATCTCCTCGTCGTCGATCTCGCTGAAGCGGAAGTCGATGCCTTCCTCTTCGTCGCCCTGGTAGTCGTCATCGTCGGTGTCGGTGACGCCCTTGATCGGCGCCTCCTCGTCCTCAGGCTCCATCAGGCTGGCGCCGATGGCGTCCTCGATGGCGCCGAACGAGACCGCGGCGGCGCTGTCGGCAAGGCCCTGCACCGATTTGACACCGTGCTCCTTCAGGATCCGCTGCACGCCGCGGATGGTGTAGCCCTCGCCGTAGAGCAGGCGGCGGATGCCCTTGAGCAGGTCGACGTCGTCGGGGCGGTAATAGCGGCGGCCGCCGCTGCGCTTCATCGGCTTGATCTGGGAGAAGCGGGTTTCCCAGAACCGCAGCACGTGCTGCGGGATGTCGAGCTCCTGCGCTACTTCGCTGATGGTTCGGAACGCATCCGGCGCCTTGTCCAAATGCCAAATCCTTCGCGGGAGGCGTTACGCCTCGGGTTGAGCCTTGCTGGCATCACCATTGGTGCGGTGCTGGGCATTGATCCGCTGCTTCAGGATCGCCGATGGCTTGAACACCATGACGCGGCGCGGCGAGATCGGTACCTCGGTGCCGGTCTTCGGGTTGCGTCCGATGCGCTGACCCTTCTTGCGCACCATGAAGGACCCGAACGAGGACAGCTTCACCGTCTCGCCCTTTTCCAGGCAATCGGTGATCTCCTTCAGCACGAGTTCCACGAAAGCGGACGATTCCGTGCGCGACAGGCCCACCTTCTGGTAGACGGCTTCGCACAGATCGACACGCGTTACGGTTTTACTTTGATCGGTCATCGCCCTGCCCCACATCACGGCGAACAATTGTTGTCTGAAATTATGAGCTTACGATACGGCGGTCAACAGCGCTCATCAATGCAGGCGCATCGATAATCCCAGCTGATTCCGGCAAAATTTTATCGACTGTGGCTCTACCAGCGCACCAACGCGGAGCCCCAGGTGAAGCCGCCGCCCATGGCTTCCAGCAGCACCATATCGCCCTTCTTGATGCGGCCGTCCTTGCGCGCCACCGTCAGCGCCAGCGGGATCGAGGCGGCCGAGGTGTTGCCGTGGCGGTCCACCGTCAGCACCACCTTCTCCGGCGCGATGTGGAGCTTGTGGGCGGAGGCGTCGATGATTCGCTTGTTGGCCTGGTGCGGCACGAACCAGTCGATGGTCTCGGCATTGAGCCCGGTCGCCTGGAAGGCGTCGACGATGACGTCGGTGATCATGCCGACCGCATGCTTGAAGACCTCGCGGCCTTCCATGCGCAGATGACCGACGGTCTGGGTCGAGGACGGCCCGCCGTCGACGAACAGCTTCGCCTTGTGGCGGCCGTCGGAGCGCAGATGCGTGGTCACGACGCCGCGGTCGGTTGCGGCGTTGCCCGGCTGCTCCTGCGCCTCCAGCACGACCGCACCGGCGCCGTCGCCGAACAGCACGCACGTGCCGCGGTCGTTCCAGTCGAGAATGCGCGAGAAGGTCTCGGCGCCGATCACCAGCGCGCGCTTGAAGGCGCCGGTGCGCAGGAAATTGTCGGCGGTGGCGAGCGCGAACACGAAGCCCGAGCACACCGCTTGCAGGTCAAACGCCGCGCCGTGATTGATGCCGAGCGCGTTCTGCACGGCGACGGCGGTCGCGGGAAAGGTGTTGTCCGGCGTCGAGGTCGCCAGCACGATGAGGTCGATCGACTGCGCGTCCACGCCGGCATCGCCGAGCGCGGCCTGCGCCGCCCTGATCGCCAAATGCGAGGTGAACTCGCCCTCGGCCGCGACGTGCCGCTCGCGAATGCCGGTGCGCTGCACGATCCACTCGTCGGAGGTGTCGATACGCGCCGCCAATTGGGCGTTGGTCACCACCTGCTCCGGCAGATAGGAGCCGCAGCCGAGCACGACCGAACGAATTTGAGTCACGAAACAGCCTCCTGCGCGGCCTGCACGGAATTGAGTGCACCACCCTCGCGGTTGAGCATCTGATTGATCTTGTTCAGGAGATCGTAGTGAGCCATCTCATAGCCAACATCGATCGCATAGGCAAAGCCTTCGGCGCTGGTTCCGCCGTGGCTCTTGACCACCAGTCCGTTCAAACCCAGGAACACGCCGCCATTGGACTTGTTCGGGTCCATCTTGTCCCGCAGGGCCTGGAAGGCGCTGCTGGCAAAGAGATAACCGAGCTTGGACAGCCAGCTCCGTTTCATCTCGTTGCGGAGTAATTCGGCCATCTGCCGGGCGGTTCCCTCGGCGGCCTTGAGCGCGATGTTGCCGGCATAGCCTTCGGTCACGATCACGTCGGCGACGCCCTTGCCGATGCCGTCACCCTCGACGAAGCCGATATAGTCGAGCTCCGGCAGGTTCCGCGCCCGCAGGATTTCCCCGGCCTCGCGAATCTCCTCGTGGCCCTTGATCTCCTCGGTCCCGATATTGAGCAGGCCAACCGTGGGCCGCTTCTTGTCGAACAGCACGCTCGCCGTCGCCGCCCCCATGAGCGCGAGCGACACCAGATGGTGCGCGTCGCCGCCGATGGTGGCGCCGAGATCGAGCACGACGGATTCGCCGCGCCTGGTCGGCCATATCCCCGTAATGGCCGGGCGGTCGATCCCCTTCAGCGTGCGCAGGTGGAAGCGCGACATCGCCATCAACGCGCCGGTATTGCCGGCGGAGACTGCGACATCCGCCTCGCCCTTCTTCACCGCGTCGATGGCAAGCCACATCGAGGACGTCTTGCGGCCGCGCCGCAGCGCCTGGCTCGGCTTGTCCGAACCGCTGACGGCGACGTCGGTATGGATGACCTTCGAGGCGGCCTTGAGCTCGGGATGCTTCTCGAGCTCGGGCTCGATCTTGGCGCGGTCCCCGACCAGCAGGTACTCGGTGTCGCGATGCCTGCCAAGCGAGATGGCCGCGCCCGGAATGACCACGGCGGCGCCGGCGTCGCCCCCCATGGCGTCAAGCGCAATACGAACCTTGCTTGGCATAAAAGTCCTGGAAAACCTGATCTGGTGCGGTCTTGCGCGAGCGGGCCGCAGAATGAGTTCGCCATGGACATGGCGACCGGTCAGGCGCCACGCCGCGCCCCGACCGGGGCGCGACAATAGCGTTTTGTTATCCCGAAACAACCTCTTGCCCCCAGGCTTTTGCATCCCGGGCGATCCGGGGGCGGACCCCGGAATTTGCAAGAAATACATTGAAATCAGTCAGATAAAGGGCTTTTTGAAACCATCCAGGCAGATGCCTCGTGCACCGTTGCAAGGCTATCCCAGGGGGAAGGGCCGGCTATTCGCCCTTCTTGTTGTCCTGCAGCGCCTTCAACGCGGCGAAGGGATGGTCCTCCGGATCAGGCGCGGTGACCTCCGCCTCGAACACGGCGCCCTCCTTGCGCGGATAGGGGTCGACCGCCAGGAACAGCGCGTCGGTGGCGATCCGGCCAAGATCGATCATGCCGTTGACGATCGGTTCCGGCGGATCGATCACCTCCGGCGGCTCCTCGTCGTCCTGCCCCTCCTCGATCAGGTCGGCCATGCGGCGCACCTCGGCCTCGGGCGCGAACATCAGGTCCACGTCCTCCTCGATCTCGCTCTCCATCGGATCCAGCGTGACCACGCAGGTCTGGCCGACCCTGGCCCTGATGGTGCCGGTCACCTGAACCCGGCCGCCGCTCCTGGGCACAATGTCGAGGTCGGCGTGGGCGGACAGGACCTCCCGCAGGCCGCCGACCTCGGCGATGGCCTGCCGCTCGGCGGCCGAGGCCTCGAGCTTGCGATGCAGGCCGGTGTCGGGGATCTGCGCGACGATGACCGGGGAGCGCCAGGGATCAGGTCTGGATTCGGCATTCGATCGACTCATGGCGTGAGATCCTCCCTGAGAGCCGGGGGAAACGTGAAGGATGCGGCCAGCAGCGCTGCCTCGCCGGTCCGGCCGAGATCGGCCTCGCTGGCCCGGGCATAGGCCGCGAGCAGTCTGGCCTGATCCAGGCCGGTCCCATTCAAGATATTCTTGCAGATCGCCGCTGCCAGTGCCTCGCCGCCGGCCTCGATGGCTTGGTCATAGGCCTGAACCCGGCCGTAAAAGGCCTCGCCGAAGGCCCGCATCCGCTTCGGCACGGTCTGGTCGCCGATCCCCATCTCGCGCAGATTGTCGTCCATGTCCTCGCAGAAGCGGTCGAACAGCGCCTGCGACAGCTCGGTGGCGCTTTGGACCGTGCGCAGGCGCCGCAGCAGCAGCCACAGATGCAGCAGCAACAGATCGAAACGCCCGTTAACCGTGTCGGGCACGCCCAAGTCCCGGTAAAATATGGGTTCTCGCGCCTGCGTCACGATCATGCCATAGATGGCTTCAATGGTGCCCCTCGGGGTTACCAGGGGTTTCCTGAAGTGATTGAACGGCCAAAGCATTGTGGTTTCCGCAAGCGGGCGCGCGCGTGTTGCATTCAGACGCCCTGCCCGGTACTTCAGCGCCTCGCGCGACGCAAGGGGACGGAATCAGTTCCGCTATGACGATAACGATCGAGACCAGCCAGCGCGCGGTTAAGCGGCGCGGCCTTCATGCACGCTGGCGCGGCGCTCATTTGCGCTGGCGCGGCCTGCGCCTGCTCGCCGCGGCGGCCCTGGTCGGCGCCGCGCTCGCGGGCTGCACCGGCGAGCAATTCCAGAAGGGTTACATCCTGCCGCCCGGCGCGCTGGAGCAGATTCCGATCGGCGCGAGCCAGGATCAGGTGCTGATCGTGATGGGCACGCCCTCCACCGTCGCAACCCTCGACGGCGAAGTGTTCTACTACATCTCGCAGCGCTCGGAGCGCATGGTCGCCTTCATGAACCAGAGGGTGGTGGACCAGCGCGTCATCGCGATCTATTTCGACAAGAACCGGCGTGTGCGCCGGCTTGCGAATTACGGCCTGCAGGACGGCAAGATCTTCGACTTCATCAGCCGTACGACGCCGACCTCGGGCCAGGAGATGAGCTACCTCACGCCGCTGTTCAAGCTGCTCAGCTTCAACTGAGGTCTCGACAAGCGTTTTCGCGCGACGTCAATTCCGCCGCAAGGTAAATGGGCTCGCGCCTGCGGCGTCGTGCCACCCTTCGCGCGCTCTTTGCCGTCGCGCGCGACTTGCCGTCGCACCCGCGGTTTCCTACGCTCCCTGCAAAGCAAAAAGCTGGGAGCGGATTCGTGTCCAAGAAACTTCAGAACACTCAATTTCAAAACACTTTGCTGTCCCGCCGCCGCGTGCTCACCGCGGCTGCCGGCATTTCGGCCGCAGCCATCCTGCCGCGATCGAGCCTTGCGGACTGGAAGCCGACCGAAAACGTCCGTCTCGTGGTGCCGGCCGCGGCCGGCGGCTCGACCGACGTGATGGGCAGGCTCCTGGCCGCGCATCTGCAAACCGCATGGGGCCAGTCGGCCGTCGTGGAAAACCGCTCCGGCGGCGGCGGCACCATAGGCACGGCCGAGGTGGTCCGCGCCAAGCCTGATGGCCATACCATCCTGATCGGCAATCCCGGTCCGAACGCGATCGCCTACAGCATCTTCAAGAACCTCACCTACAAGCCGGACCAGCTTCAGCCCGTCAGCAACATCATCCGGATCCCGAACATCGTGTCGGCGCATCCGAAGACCGGCATCAAGTCGATCGCCGAGCTGATCGCCTATCTCAAGGCCAATCCCGACAAGCTCAGCTACGCCTCCTCGGGCGTCGGCCAGAGCCCTCACCTCACGGGCGCCTGGTTCCTCCAGCTCACCGGGCTGAAGATGACGCACATCCCCTTCCGCGGCGCCGGCCCCGCGCTGCAGGCCGCACTCGCCGGCGACATCCAGATCCTGTTTGACAATCTCTATCCAAGCCTGCCGCAGGTGCAGAACGGCACGCTCAACGGTCTCTGCGTCACCACCACCGAGCGCAGCGACCTCGCGAAGGACCTGCCGACCATGCGCGAGAGCGCGCCGGAATTGGCGAATTTCGACGTCTCGTCGTGGTTCTCGGTGTTCCTGCCGAAGGGCGTCTCACCGGAGGTGCTGAACGCGCTCAATCTTCAGGTCAAGGCGATGCTGGAGCGCGACGACATCAAGAAGCAGATCCTCGCCATGGGCGCCCGCGCCGACTACGGCACGCCCGAGCAATTCGCCGCCTTCGTGGACGCCGAGACGAAGAAGTTCGCCGGCATCATCCAGAAGGAAGGACTGCAGATGGACGTGCAGTGACGCTGCGACGAACCGGCATCCCGCCTTGCGCGAGAGCGCGCTAAAGCGCGATGAGATTTGGATGACTCGTCATCGCGCTTTAGGTTCTTGTTTGCGCATGATCTTTTCGGAAAACCGCTTCGCGCTTTTCCGGATCATGCTTTAGGCGGGCTCGGCCGACGGCTGTCCGACCAGATCGGCGATGGCCGAAATCGAGTCGAGCCGCGTCAGGTCGAAACCGATGTCGGCAAAGTTGATCCCGTAGTCGGTCTCGATGCTCATCACCAGCTCGACTGCGTCGAGTGAATCGAGACGTCCGCTGGTGAACAGCAAATCCTCGTCATGAAGCGGCGCGCCGTCGCCCTTCATGAGCAGGCGCTGCTCGATATAGCGCCGCATTTGCGATCTGATTTCAGGGCCGGCTTTCGCGGTCATGTCGTCACTCCCAGGAGATAGAACAGGAATTCGGCGCGTTGCCAGAGCGTATGCTCGCGGTCCAACGGCGCGTCGAAGACGTGGATGAGACAGAAGAAGGTCAAGACCCACAGGCAAGGCAGCACGCGGCGACGCAGCCAGCCGCGCGAGGCCGGCTGCGGCGCGCGGCGCATCTGCGACAGCCCGACGCTGACGGCGAGCACAAACGTGTAGAACGCATGCGACTGCTCAGCGACCACGGCCCGCCACAGGCCCATGTCGCCGACGAAATGAATGTCGCGGATGAAATGGAACAGCAGATTGCCGACGCACGCCGCCATGAAGGTGGCGAAGAACATGCGCAGCCGGCGATGACCGCGGAAATAGCGGACGAAGGTCGGGTAGAAGAAGTGATCGACCAGCAGCTCCTTGTAATAGAAGTAATAGCGATTCCAGAACTCGGCGATCGTCGTCGATTCCAGCGGCCGCCAGGTGTTGCGCAGCAGGCGAAAACCGGCCAGCCGCGCCGTCGCGACGATGACGCCGCCGAACACCGTCATGCCCAGGACGTCCTGCACGAAGAAGCTGACGAGGCTGGCCCACCCGACAAGACGCGGCAAGGGAGAGCCTGCGAGATAGTGCAGCAGGTTGTCGTCGAACAAGGGCAGTTGCAAATGACCGTGGACGAGCACGCCGAGACAGAGCCTGACGTTCGCCAGCAGCAGGCTCCAGGCCGCGAGCTTGATCCCCTTCAATTGCGCAACTGCGAGCTCCTCGGGCGTCTTGGCCTCGAAGCGTTCGAGGTAGGACAGTCCCTTCCCGACCGGCGTCAGCGACGATCCCCAGAACGGATGAAAGACGCTCAAGCGTTGCCATATCGGAGACGGCGTCCTGCCGGCATCGGCCAGACCGTAAGCAAGGAACCAGAGATAAGGCTGCGATGTCATCAGAAACGACCAAAGCAGCACGCGCGGCATGCCGGCCGTCATCTCCGCTTGCGTCAGCGCGACGAGCCCCAGGAATGCGAGCACCAGGCTGAGCGTCGGACGGCGAAGCGCCGTGCCGGCTGAACCCTGCATGGCCAGCAGTCCCGCAAACAGCGCGAACACCGCTACCAGCGTGACCGCCTCCAGCAGCGGCTGATGGATCCGGTCCGCAACGCCTTCGTTGACGGCCACCCGCTCGAGAAACGCGCGGTCGATCAGGAACCCGCTCCGGTAAAGCAGCAGCACGGTTGCGAAGAGGATCAGAACACGCCGGTACCGCCCGGCATAGGCGCACGCCAGCGCGAGACCTGCCACTGAAAAATCCATACCGATCTGCCAGAACAGCACAGCGAGCAGCGCGACCGTGCAGCACAGCAGCACGCGGCCGCGACCTCGCTGGAGGCCTGCCACGAGATTCGGGTCCCGATCGATCTGCGGGATCAACCGCCACGACGGCTTCGCGAGAAAGCCTGTGGCCGCGTCGTAGAACTGGCTCTCGACACTCATTGGAATGCGCGCATGAGTGCTGCGGGCGATGGCATCTACGATGCCCTCGCGGCGGCCTCGCCAAGCAGCGCGGCGACCGAGCGCCGGTCCGCCTTGCCATTGGCGTTGACGGGAATGTCCTCCAGCCAGATGAAGCGGCTCGGCACCATATAGGCCGGAAGGCGCGCGGCGCAGTGCTGGCGCAAATCGCTGTCCGCCGTTCGCGCGCCCGAATAGGCGGCCAGGAGCCGGCTTGCGCCGCCGGCATCGTGAAGCACCACGGCGAGGGCCCGGGTGATGCCCTTGCATGCCGCCAGAGCATGGTCGATCTCTTCCAGCTCGATCCGATATCCCCGGAGCTTGACCTGATTGTCCGCACGACCGCGAAAACGGAGCACACCCGTTTCGGCATCGGCCTCGACGAGGTCCCCGGTCCGGTAGAGGATCGATCGATAACCGTCGACCAGCGGGTCCTGGCGGAAGCGGCGGGCCGTCTCCTGCGGATTGTTGATGTAGCCGAGCCCGACGCACGGGCCTCCCAGCCACAGCTCGCCGGCGATGCCCGCGGTGACCGCCTGCATGTCCTCGTCCAGAATGCGGTAGCTGAAATTGGGATTGAGCCGTCCCAACGGGGCCAACCCGTCGTTGGTGTCAAACACGGACTCGATGATCTCGAAGCCGCTGCAGATGCAGCTCGTCTCGGTCGGGCCGTAACAATTGATCAGCTTCGCTCTGCCGGCAAACGCGTCGTGGAAACGGCGCAGCCGCGCCAGCGGAAATCCTTCGCCACCGAACATGAAGCGGCTGACGCTCGGCAGCCATTCGGGACTCAACAGGTGCATGGAGTCCAGGAACATGAAGAGCGTCGGCACGGCGAAGAAGAACGTGCACTGATGCCTCGTGATCTCCGCCACCAGCTCCGCGGGCGGCCTTCCCTTCAGCGCATCGAGCGCCACAATGGCCGCACCGTTCAGCAATCCGGCATAGATGTCGAAGACCGAATTGTCGAAGTAGATCGGGTTGACGTTGGTCAGCCGGTCTTGCGGTCCAATTCCAAGGTCGCTCCTCGCCCACGCGATCAAGTGAAGCACGCCCTGATGGGGAATGACCACGCCCTTCGGCTCACCCGTCGATCCCGAGGTGAACATGACATAGGCCGGATCGGTCCCGGTGATCAGGGACGTCAGCGGCAGATTGTCGTCGTCAAGCTTCGACAACTCATGATGCAAGGCCGCTCGGGCGCCTGCATTGCCGATCACCGTCCGCGGCCCCATCCCCTCGCGCACGCTGACGATCTCGGCGGGCCGGCATCGCTCCAGCATCAACCGGGCCCGTTCCGCCGGGGCCACGGGATCCAGGAACGCATAGGGCGCACCGATCTTGATGCAGGCCAGCGCAAGAGCATAAGCCTCGGCAATCTTCGGCAGTTCAAGACATACGACGGCGCCCTTGCCCACGCCCCGCGACGTCAGCCATCGCGCCAACCGGTTCGCCAATTTGTTCAGCTCTGAAAACGTGCAGCTGTCGCCTTCGCAGAACAGCGCGACAGCGTCCGGCGCGCGCGCCGCGACCTCCTCGAAGCGCAGCCCCAAATTACAGGCGGTCATATCGCGGCCTCGTCCGCTTCATGGACGCCGGGATGGTCCGGCGCAGGCGACAACGAAGGTGCGATCTCGGCAAAATCGCGCTGGTCGAGCGCAATCACGGCCGCTGGCGATTCCAGCTCCGGAAACCTCGTCCGCAACATGGTCACGAGCTTCATGCCAAGATGCTGGAGGAACGCGGCGGCCATCGGGTCGGTCACCAACGGCCTGTCCTGACCGGCCAGAACGCGATCTTGAACCGGCGCCCGTCGGGGGTTTGCTCGATGCTGAGGACGGCGTTCGTCACGCCGGGATGCGCCATCAGGGCGCGCTCAATCTGGCTCATCGGCAGCGCACCCAACGGACCCTCCTGTGGCAGCCGGCAAGCAACGGGTACCTGACCATGTCGCGACCGCGCACGATGTGAATGGACTCCTAGGCCCGCGGCGGAGCTGGCCAGGTGCCGGCGGCAATCTCCCGTATTCTTAGAGCGCAGCCGGTTAAACAACCTTAAATGTGATGCACGCTCAGGATGCGGAGCTCCGGCATCCTCCGGTCCAGGTTCCACCTTCGACGCGGCGCGGACCGCGCCCGAGACATGGCTCGACCGGACCTGCCGACCGCCGGCGGCGCGACGCTCGCACGGTCCGGGCCAGAATGTCCCTTGACTTAGAGCGCGCTCGAACTCGTAGTTTGCCTGCGTCGTGATGAGAGACAGACATGAAGATCGGCGAACTTGCGAAGCGGTCCGGACTGACGGCTCATACGATCCGCTACTACGAGCGGATCGGACTGTTGCCTTACGCCGACCGGGATCGATCCAGCCGACGTGACTACGACGCCTCGATCCTTGCCTGGATCGAGTTTCTCGGCCGCCTGAAGACAACAGGCATGCCGATCCGGGACATGCTGCTTTACGCGGACCTCCGGGATCAGGGCAGCGGCACCGAAGCCGAGCGGCGGGCGCTGCTGGAGCGCCACCGCGAAAGCGTGCGTGCCCACGTCGACGAGCTCAATGCCTGTCTTCTCGTCCTCGACACCAAGATCGGCGGTTATGCCGAAACGGAACAGAGGATGAAGGATTATGATGCAACACTTTCCGAACGCCGGCGAAAGCCGGTTGGAGCGCGGTCGGCGCGCACTCGCTGAAATCGACGGAGAGGCCGGCCACAAGGTCGTGGCGGCGCTTGGCGAGATCGCCCCGGACTTCGCCACCTATATATTCGAGTTTCCATTTGGCGACATCTACTCACGGCCCGGGCTCGACGTCCGTTCGCGCGAAATCGCGACGATCGCAGCGCTCGCGGCCCTGGGCAACGCCGCACCTCAGCTCAAGGTGCATATCGAGGCGGGTCTGAATGTCGGGCTTGGCCGAGAGGAGATTGTCGAGATCCTGATGCAGATGGCCGTCTATGCCGGCTTCCCGGCGGCCCTCAACGGCCTGTTCGCAGCGAAGGAGGTCTTCGCGCAAAGAGCCGAGGACGGATCGGAGCCGAAAGCCTGAGGTTCGCCCCTCGAGGTGTTTCGTCGTGCAGCCGCGCCGCCCCCAACGAAAAACCCCGCGGCTTGCGCCGCGGGGTTTGTCTTGAGCCTCTACCCGCCGCTCAGTGCGCCAGGATCGCCAGCAGCAGCAAGGCCACGATGTTCGTGATCTTGATCATCGGGTTCACCGCGGGGCCCGCCGTGTCCTTGTAGGGATCGCCGACGGTGTCGCCGGTGACGGCCGACTTGTGGGCATCAGAGCCCTTGCCGCCGAAATGGCCGTCCTCGATGTACTTCTTGGCGTTGTCCCAGGCGCCGCCGCCCGAGGTCATGGAGATCGCGACGAACAGACCCGTCACGATGACGCCGAGCAGCATGGCGCCGACCGCGGAAAACGCGGCCGACTTGCCGGCCACGCCGCCACCCGCGATCGCGTAGATCAGGAAGTAGACGACGATCGGTGACAGCACCGGCAGCAGCGAGGGGATGATCATCTCCTTGATCGCCGCCTTCGTCAGCAGGTCGACCGCCTTGCCGTAATCAGGCTTGTCGGTGCCTTGCATGATGCCGGGCTTCTCGCGGAACTGACGCCGCACCTCCTCGACGATGGCGCCGGCCGCCCGCCCGACGGCGGTCATGCCCATCGCGCCGAACAGGTAGGGCAACAGGCCGCCGAACAGCAGGCCGACAACCACGTAGGGATTGTTCAGCGAGAAGTCCGGATTGACGCCGGCGAAGTAGGGATACTTCGCGGAGCCGGCAACGAAGTACTTGAGATCCTCGTTGTAGGCCGCGAACAGCACGAGAGCACCCAGACCGGCCGAGCCGATCGCGTAGCCCTTGGTCACCGCCTTGGTGGTGTTGCCGACCGCATCGAGCGCGTCGGTCGATTTGCGCACCTCCTTGGGCAGTCCCGCCATCTCGGCGATGCCGCCGGCATTGTCGGTGACGGGGCCGAAGGCGTCGAGGGCGACGATCATGCCGGCCAGTGCCAGCATGGTGGCGGTCGCGATCGCGATGCCGAACAGGCCGGCGAGGCTGTAGGTGACCAGGATGCCCGCGATGATCACGATCGCAGGCAGCGCGGTCGCTTCCATCGAGATGGCAAGGCCCTGGATCACGTTGGTGCCGTGGCCGGTCACCGAGGCCTGGGCGATCGACTTCACCGGACGGTAGTCGGTGCCCGTGTAGTATTCGGTGATCCAGATGATCAGCGCGGTGACGACGAGGCCGACCACGCCGCATTCGAACAGCGCCATGCCGGTGTAGTTGACGCCCTCGAGCTTGCCGAAGCCGATCAGGTAGTAGATCACCAGCGCAATGCCGATCAGCGACAGGACACCAGTTGCGATCAGGCCCTTATAGAGCGCGCCCATGATCGACTGGCTCGGCCCGAGCTTGACGAAGAAGGTGCCGATGATCGAGGTGATGATGCAGATGCCGCCGATCGCGAGCGGCAGCGTCATCATGTTGGCGAGGATCGGCGTCTTGGCGAAGAAGATCGCCGCCAGGACCATGGTGGCGACCGCGGTCACCGCGTAGGTCTCGAACAGGTCGGCAGCCATGCCGGCGCAGTCGCCCACGTTGTCACCGACGTTGTCGGCGATGGTGGCGGGATTGCGCGGATCGTCCTCGGGGATGCCGGCCTCGACCTTGCCGACGAGATCGCCGCCGACGTCCGCACCCTTGGTGAAGATGCCGCCGCCGAGACGGGCGAAGATCGAGATCAGCGAGGCGCCGAAGCCGAGCGCCACCATGGCGTCGATGACGGTTCGGCTGTCAGGCGCAAGCTTCAACGAATGGACCAGGAAGGCAAAGTAGAGGGTCACCCCTAACAGTGCGAGACCTGCGACCAGAAGGCCGGTGATCGCGCCCGCCTTGAAAGCGAGTTCGAGGCCGCCGGCAAGCGAGGTCGTCGCAGCCTGGGCCGTCCGCACATTGGCCCGGACGGAGACGTTCATGCCGATGAAGCCGGCCGCGCCCGACAGGACGGCGCCGATCAAAAATCCGATCGCGACATAGAGACCGAGGAAATAGGCAAGCAGCACGAAGATCACGATGCCGACGATGCCGATCGTGGTGTACTGGCGCCGCAGATACGCCTGTGCGCCTTCAGCGACCGCTCCTGCGATCTCCTGCATGCGCGGCGACCCCGCATCCGCGCTCAACACCGAAGACGTCGCCCAAATCGCGTAGACGACGGAAAGCACTCCGCAGAGCACTATCAACCATAATGCTGTCATGTGATGTTTGCCTCAGATCCTTGATGTACCCCCGGCGCCTTTTATTGTCCGTTGTGCAGTGCGGCGCCTTGATTTCGAACAAAGCCGCCCCTTGCCCAAAAGGGGCGGCTTCAGTCAGCCGCAAGCTTGCCAAAATCAAATTGAGGGTGCAACGCCGGATAACGCCGAAAACGCCGATCTCGGCAGGTATTTAGAACCAAGTGCTGAGAACCAAGATGCCGGTTTGGAGCAATTCCTAGAAGTGGCTGTAGGACAGCCGCGTCAAAGCCAGTTCCTGGCCCAGCCCATCCAGGAAGCGCGGCCTCTGCGTCCCCGCGACGATCGTGCCGATCGCCGTGACGGCAAGGCCGGCCGCCCGCCCCGCGGCAATCAGCGCATCGGCTTGCGCCGGCGGGACCGTGCACAGCACCTCGTAATCGTCGCCCCCCGCGAGCAGCGTCTCGACGCCAACGACGTTGCGGGCGACCAGGCCTGCTGCCGCGGCCGAGAGCGGCACGCTTGCCACGTCGACCGTGGCCGAGACGGCGGACGCCGCGCAGAGCTTCACCAGATCGCCGGCGAGCCCGTCGGAGACGTCCATCGCCGCGGTCGCATGATCGCGCACGGCCCGCGCCAGCACATTGCGCGGCTGCGGCACGCGATAGCGCGAGACCAGGGCGTCCTTTGCGGCGGGGCTGTTGGCGAGCGCTGCCGCGGCAGCGCCGCCGGTGAGCACGTCGAGGCCGAGCGCCGCGTCGCCGATCGTGCCCGTCACCAGAATGCGATCGCCAGGCCTTGCGCCGGTACGGCCGACCATACGCCCCTGCGGCACGCGGCCGAAGGCCGTGATCGAGATCATCTGCGGACCCGGCGTCGAGACCGTGTCGCCGCCGAGCAGAGGACAAGCGAATTCCCTTGCGTCTTCGCCCAGCGCGTCCGCAAAGGGCCGCAGCCAGGCATCCTCCTTGCTGCGCAACGCCAGCGACAGCACGAAGCCCGCCGGCACCGCGCCCTTGGCGGCGAGATCGGACAGGTTCACCCGCAGCGCCTTGCGCGCGATGGTGCCGGCCGGATCGCCGGCAAGATAGTGCACGCCCTCGACGACGGCATCTGTGGTGACGACGATGTCGTCGCCGGACGACGACAGCACCGCGGCGTCATCGACCAGACCGAACGCACCGGGATCGGTCGCCAGCGGCTTGAAATAGCGCGCGATGAGGCTGTCTTCGGCGGAGGGATTTTGTGGGTTTGCCACTGGCTTATCCCCACAAACAGGTGTCATCGCCCGACTCGACCGGGCGATCCAGTATTCCAGAGAGGCTCGTTTCAAATCGATAGGCCGCGCCGTACTGGATCACCCGCCTTCGCGGGTGATGACAGCGGAGAATGGGGCTCGCGTATTGCTTCAATGCAACGCCCCCCAGCACGACTATCGCCCGAACTCGTCGCCGCGAAACTGGCGGCCGATCTGGTCGAGCACCGCATTGACCATGCCGGTCTCCTCGCGGTCGACGAAGGCGTTGGCGACGTCGACATATTCGGAAATGACGACGCGGCCCGGCACGTCCTTGCGATGCTCCAGTTCGTAGGCCCCCGCCCGCAGCACCGCGCGCAGGATCGCCTCGATCCGCTTCAACGGCCAGCCCTTCGACAGCGCCTCGTCGATCAGGGGATCGAGCTTCTTCTGGTCGCGTACGACGCCGGACACGACGTCGCGGAAGAAGGCGGCTTCCGCCGGCAAGTAAGTGTCGCCCTCGACCTCGTTGCCGAGCCAATGGCTCTCGAACTCGGCGAAGATGTCGTTGATGCCGGCGCCGGCGATGTCCATCTGGTACAGCGCCTGCACGGCCGCGAGCCGCGCCGCACCGCGCCGGTTCGCTTTCTTCTCGTTAGGCCCCGCCGGCTTTTTGGTGTTGTCGGCCATGGCTCTAGGCCCGCGCCAGACGGCGTTTGATGCGCAGCATCGCGAGCGCCGCGCGCGCGGCATCACCGCCCTTGTTGAGCTCGCTGGCGCGCGCCCGCGCCCAGGCCTGGTCCTCGTTGTTGACGGTGAGGATGCCGTTGCCGAGCGGAAGCTTGCGCGCAACCGCGAGGTCCATCAGCGCGCGCGAGGATTCCTGCGAGACGATCTCGAAATGAATGGTGTCGCCACGGATCACGCAGCCGAGCGCGATCACCGCGTCATAAGGCTTGCCGTTCGCCGCAGCCGCATCGATCGCGATAGCCACGGCGGCCGGAATCTCCAGCGCGCCCGGAACCGTGATGACGTCATGGCTCAGGCCGGCCGCCTTCAGCTCGGCAATTGCGCCGTCCAGAAGTGCGTCCTGGAGATCGTCATAGAACCGCGCCTCGACAATCAGCGCGCGCGCGCCGGAAATGTCGGTCTGGTCCTTCAGGGGTGCGCGCCGCGCGTCTGCCATGGTCTACCTATTCTGTCATTGCCGGGCTTGACCCGGCAATCCATCGGGCAAGCCCCTCATAAGAGGATGGATGCGCGGGTCAAGCCCGCGCATGACGAACTTTATGCGCCGTCACTTCATTTCCGTCAGCCGCGCCGCATAGCGGGCCATCAGATCGACCTCGATATTGACCTCACTGCCCGCCTTCCAGCCACCGATCGTGGTCACCGTCAGCGTGTGCGGGATGATCAGCACCGAAAAGGTCACGTCCTTCACCGTATTGACCGTCAGCGAGACGCCGTCGAGCGTGATCGAGCCCTTGGTGGCGATGAACCGCGCCAGCTCCCGCGTGGTCGAGAGCTCGAACCGGGCCATGTCAGGCAGGTCCTCGCGGCTGACGATGGTCGCAATGCCATCGGCGTGGCCGGCGACGATGTGGCCGCCAAGTTCGTCGCCGATCTTGAGCGCACGCTCGAGGTTGAGCTTCGTGCCCTGCTTCCAGTGCTTCGCCGTCGTTAGCGCCAGCGTTTCCGCCGCCGCATCGACGTCATACCAGGTTTTGTCGCCTGCGACGCCGGAAGCAACCACCGTCAGGCAGACGCCGTTGCTGGCGATCGAGGCGCCGTCGGCGATTGTGGTCTGATCGTAGCTGCAGGCGATACGCAGCCGGTGCAGCTGGCCCTGTGCCACGGGCGTGAAGCTGACGATCTCGCCGATATCGGTGACAATGCCGGTGAACATTACGCGCGCTCGTAGACGGTGAGAGTATCCTTGTCGAATGTTTCGCTAGCATGAACCTTGTAGGCCTGCGACTGCGTGATTTTCGACAGGGGCAATGCATCGAGCGCATCGACGCCGTCACTGCCCACCGCTTCCGCGCCGCGGAACAGCCAGATCTCGTCGACCAGACCGGCCGCGACGAACGAGGACGCCACCCGGCTGCCGCCCTCGACCATCAGGCGGGTGATGCCCTTCCCGGCCAGCGCCCGCAGCACCGCCGGCAGATCGAGCCCGGAGGCATTTGCCGCCGGGACACGGATCACTTGTGCGCCGGTCGCACCCAGCCGCGTCGCCGCGGCGGCTTCCGCGAGCTCAGACCCCACCACCCAGAGCGGCGTCTCGCGCGCGGAGCCTATCAGTCTGCTCGCGCCGGGAAGCCGCAGGCTCTGATCGAGCACCACGCGCACCGGCGAGCGCGCCGCCATGCCCGGCAGGCGGCAGGTGAGAAGCGGATCGTCTGCCAGCACCGTTCCGATGCCGACCAGGATGGCATCGCTCTGCGCACGGAGCAGATGCACGCGGTTGCGCGCCGCCTCCCCGGTGATCGCGACCGGCTTGCCGCCGGCCGCGCCGATCTTGCCATCGGGCGACACCGCAAGCTTCAGGATCACATGGGGGCGCTTGTCGCGGATGCGGCGGAAATGCCCGGCATGGTCGAAGGCGGCTTCCGCCGCGCACAGGCCCACGTCCACAGTAATGCCGGCGGCGCGCAGGCGCGCATGGCCCTGCCCCGCAACTTCCGGATTGGGATCCTCGATCGCCGCCACCACGCGCTTGATGCCGGCCGCGATCACCGCATCGGCGCAAGGCGGCGACTTGCCGAAATGCGAGCACGGCTCCAGCGTGACGTAGAGCGTGGCACCGCGTGCCGCTTCACCTGCCCGCCGCAACGCCTCGGGCTCGCCATGCGGCCGCCCGCCCGGTTGCGTCCAGCCGCGACCGACGATGACCCCGTCCTTGACGATGACGGCGCCGACGGCCGGATTGGGCCAGGTGCGCCCCTGCCCGCGCCTGCCCAGCGCCAGCGCCAGCCGCATGAAGCGAAGATCGGCGTCCTTGGCCTCGCGGGCCTTCTGCGCGTACTGGTCTTCCAGGATACGGAAGATCATTTGCGGATCGCGGCGAGCCGCGCTTCCTCCTCACCGGAGAGCTCGCCGAGCACATCGGCGAAATCCTTGGCCTCGCGGAAATTGCGGTAGACCGAGGCGAAGCGCACATAGGCGACGTCGTCGAGCGTGCGCAGATGCTCCATCACGGTCTCGCCGATCACCTCGGACGAGATCTCGGCCTCGCCCCCGGTCTCGAGCTCGCGCACGATGGTGGAGACCATCTTCTCCACGCGCTCCGGCTCGACCTGACGCTTGCGCAAGCTGATCTGCACCGAGCGCATCAGCTTGTCGCGATCGAACGGCACGCGGCGGCCGTTGCGCTTGATCACCGTGAGCTCGCGCAGCTGCACGCGCTCGAAGGTGGTGAAGCGGAAATTGCAGGCGACGCATACGCGCCGCCTGCGGATCACGGACGAGTCCTCGGTCGGACGCGAGTCCTTCACCTGCGTATCGAGACTGTTGCAGTTCGGACAGCGCATCCGCTTGACCCAACCTTACTGATAGATCGGGAACCGATCGGTGAGCGCCTTGACCCGTTCCTTGATCGCAGCTTCCACCAGCGGCGCCTTGCCGTCGGCGGACTGCGCGATCGCGTTGAGGACCTCGGCGATCATGCCGCCGACCTGCTGGAATTCGGCGACGCCAAAGCCGCGCGTGGTCGCGGCCGGCGTGCCCAGACGAATGCCGGAGGTGACGAACGGCGACTCGGGGTCGAACGGAATGCCATTCTTGTTGCAGGTGATGGCGGCGCGAACCAGCGCCTTCTCCGAGGCGTTGCCCTTCAGGCCCTTCGGCCTGAGGTCGACCAGCATCAGATGGTTGTCGGTGCCGCCGGAGACGATGTCGAAGCCGTGGCCCTTCATCGCTTCCGCCAGCGCCTTGGCGTTCTCGACGACGTTCTTGGCATAGACCTTGAAATCCGGACGCAGCGCCTCGCCGAAAGCGACCGCCTTCGCCGCGATCACGTGCATCAGGGGGCCGCCCTGCAGGCCCGGGAAGATCGCCGAGTTGAACTTCTTGGTCAGCGTCTCGTCATTCCACAGCATCAGGCCGCCGCGCGGGCCGCGCAGCGATTTGTGCGTCGTCGTCGTGGTGATGTGCGCGTACGGCACGGGCGAGGCATGCACGCCACCGGCAACGAGGCCGGCGAAGTGCGCCATGTCGACCAGGAGATAGGCGCCGACGCTGTCGGCGATCTCGCGGAAGCGCTTGAAATCCCAGGCGCGCGAATAGGCCGAGCCGCCGGCGACGATCAGCTTCGGCTTGACCTGCTCGGCCTGCTTGGCGACCGCATCCATGTCGATGATCTGGTCCTCGCGGCGCACGGTGTAGTGCGCGGCCTTGAACCACTTGCCGCTCATGTTCACGGGCGAACCGTGGGTGAGATGGCCGCCGGCCGCGAGATCGAGACCCATGAAGGTGTCGCCGGGCTGCAGCAGGGCCAGAAACACCGCCTGGTTCATCTGGCTGCCGGAGTTCGGCTGCACGTTGGCGAAGTTCGCGCCGAACAGCTTCTTGGCACGATCGATCGCGAGGTTCTCGGCGACGTCGACCCACTCACAACCGCCGTAATAGCGCGCGCCCGGATAACCTTCCGCATATTTGTTGGTCATCACCGAACCCTGCGCTTCCAGCACGGCCCGGCTGACGATGTTCTCGGAGGCGATCAGCTCGACCTCATGGCGCTGCCGGCCGAGTTCGCCCTTGATGGCGGCGGCGATTTCCGGGTCGGCCTGTTCGAGCGAGGCGGTGAAAAACGAATCGGGCGCGGAGGCGGTTTTGGCTGACGTCATCTTGAGAATATCTCCACCGCCGCAGCCTTGTGGCGGGCTACGGGCGGTCTGGTGTGGCGATCGGAAGCGGCGCGCGCGATCTACCACATCGCCCGCAACAGGCCAAGGGTTTGCGGGTCGAGGACCGGATTTATGCCAGATATGGTGGAGAACGGAGTTTCCGGGGATCGGGCCGGTTAGAGAGAACCGCCCGTCCGCCTCATCCGGAATGGGGCCGCTTCGGCCCTAGCTGCTTATGCCTGGAGGCGCGGACTCCGGCAGGCGTCGCCTTACAGCCCCGTATACCCCGCCTTCACCGGGTCCACGCTGCCGTCGAGCTGGCGCAGATAGGTCAGGCCGCACACCGTCAACCTGTGCGGGTCCTTCTCGCCGGCTTCCATCAACGTCGTGAGATAGCTCGTGACCTTGGCCCGTGCCTCCTCGCTGGCCGCGGCGGTGCGGTTGGCGAGCAGGTCATAGGTCTGCATGATGCGGTCGATCGCGGCTTCCATGGCACCCTCTGGTTCTTTTGGATTTTCGGAGTCTTGATCAAGCAACCGCGCGAGCCTTGGACTGCGTCTCGAACCAATTGATCGCCTTGTTGGCGAGCCTGATCTTGTTGAATTCGCCGCGCTGGATCAGCTTGATGATGACCTCGAGCAGGCGTTCGTCGGTGACGAGCGTATCGGGGATGGCGCCGGAGCGGCGAAGGTAGTTCGCCGCGATCGCGTAGGCCTCGCTCACGAGTTCCACGTTCATCGCCTGAAGCCCGCGCTCGACCAGCATCGTCCTGTCTCCGATCCGAAGGAGATAAGCGCCGGACCCGGAACTGGTTCCTCGCATCCGCGAATTTTTTCGCAGTGCAAAAATGTAAACGCACCGGTCCGGGGCAACTCCGGACCAGTGCGCTTGGGGAAGTCAGGCACGTCAAGGGCAGGCTTGCCGGTCTTGTTGCGGGCCGGCTTGGCCTTGGTCCCTTCAGAAAACTCAGAGGCGATAGAGGATCTGGTCGGTCCAGAACCGCTCGAGGCGGTGCAGCGACTTGTTGAGGGTCGAGAATTCCTCACCCGAGATGCCGCCGACCTGCTCCACCGTCTTGACGTGCTTCTGGTAGAGCGCATCGACGATGCGGCGGACTTCCTGGCCCTGCGGGGTCAGGCGAATGCGCACCGAGCGGCGATCAACGCGCGAGCGCTGATGATCGAGGAAGCCGAGCTCGACGAGCTTCTTCAGATTGTAGGAGACGTTGGAGCCGAGATAATAGCCGCGCGTGCGCAGCTCGCCCGCGGTCAGCTCCTTGTCGCCGATGTTGTAGAGCAGGAGCGCCTGCACCGAGTTGATGTCCGCACGGCCGCGGCGATCGAATTCGTCCTTGATCACGTCGAGGAGCCGGCGATGCAGCCGCTCCACCAGAGTCAAAGCTTCCAGATAGAGCGACTGCACCGAACCCTGCTGGCCGGAGACGCGCTCTGCGGTATCTGCCGCAGTTGCGACGGCTTTCATCATGACACTTCCCCTGTTGTCGTTTTTATCGACACTTATTCGACGAAACTTGTGTCCCGTCTGATAGGTGCAACTTAAGGGGCTCGTTTGAAGATCGGCTTAAATAAGAGAATAAAGAGATCATGAATTTAAGACAGTGAATTGCGGATTAAGCCTGTGCCACAAGCACTTTTCGCAACCCTCTGTTGACCTTCGCAAGGTCCTGTTCACCCTCCGTCCGCCCCTGTTGTCGCATTCCAGAACAGCCCCGGTTCGTTTCGAAACGGGCGCGTAAGAGCTGTGGCGGAACCGCCCTGGTCAACGAAAACTTACCGCAAATTTTAGGCAACCAGCGGTCAACCGAACACAACACTCTCGTGTCCCGGACAAGCGCTGCAAAGCGGCGCGCAGAGCCGGCACCCGGATGTTTCAAAGCGAGAACGCGGAGAGATGGCCCCGGACGCCCGCAATTTTTGCGGCGACGTCGTCGCCCTATGGCGGCCGTTCGCGCGCGGCCATCCAGGCCAGCGCGAGATAGGCGGCGAGCATGAAGGCCTCGACGCCGACGACGATCAGGCTGCCGCCGTAGATGCCCGGGAACATCAGCTCGATCACCGCCATCGACACCACGGTCGTCAGCCACACCACCGCGCCCCACGGCGTTGCCAGCCACAGGCCGACCGCGGCGACGAGCTCGATCACGGCGAAGTAGACCGTCGCGGCCTGCCAGGCCATCGCCTGGTTCTCGAACGCCTCGTCCTCGCCGCCGACAAAGCCCGTGACCTGCGCCCAGTGATAGAGACCTTTCAGGATCGAGAGCAGCGCCATCACCCGCAGGAACAGCACCAGGCGGCGCGTCCAGACATTGTCGTCGGACTCGGCCCGCTCCGACGAGATCGCAGCGACGGACATCGCATTGTCTCTGGCAGTGTCCCTAGCGCCGTCGCGGGCGCCATCGCGGGTGGAAATCTCGGACATGAGCCCCTTCTGGCTGCTTCGCCCTGCAAAATCAATCGGCTACCCATCCCTTGCGGCAGGTCAAGCCGCGGTGACGGGAACCGTGCGAGCTGGTATAAGAATAATTCCAGCCGGAGGAAGAGTGATGGCGATCAAATACGGACGTCCGATCGAATTGCGCGAGGTTTCGCGCAGCGAGGGCACCGCGGTGCCCCATGCCCTCGATCTGACCGTCCGGCCGCGCCGCAACCGCAAGGCCGAATGGGCCCGGCGCATGGTGCGGGAGAACGTGCTCACCACCGACGATTTGATCTGGCCGCTGTTCCTGATCGACGGCAACAACAAGCGCGAGCAGGTCGCCTCGATGCCCGGCGTCGAGCGCCTCAGCGTCGACCAGGCGGTGCGCGAGGCCGAGCGCGCCATGAAGCTCACCATCCCCTGCATCGCGCTGTTTCCCTACACCGAGCCGTCCTTGCGCGACGAGGAAGGCTCCGAGGCGACCAACCCGAACAATCTGGTCTGCCAGGCCGTGCGCGCGATCAAGAAGGAGTTTCCGGAGATCGGCCTGCTCTGCGACGTCGCGCTCGATCCCTTCACCAGCCACGGCCATGACGGCCTGATCTCCGACGGCAGAATCTTGAACGACGAGACGGTCGCCGTGCTGGTGCGCCAGGCCCTGGTGCAGGCCGAAGCCGGTTGCGACATCATCGCGCCCTCGGACATGATGGACGGCCGCGTCGCCGCCATCCGCGAGGGGCTGGATCGCGCAGGCCAGTCCCACGTGCAGATCATGGCCTATGCGGCCAAATACGCCTCCGCCTTCTACGGCCCGTTCCGCGATGCCATCGGCTCGGCCAAGACGCTGACCGGCGACAAGCGCACCTACCAGATGGACAGCGCCAATTCCGACGAGGCCCTGCGCGAGGTCGAGCTCGACATCGCCGAGGGCGCCGACATGGTGATGGTGAAGCCCGGCATGCCCTATCTCGACGTGGTCCGCCGCGTGAAGGACACCTTCGCGATGCCGACCTTCGCCTACCAGGTCTCGGGCGAATACGCGATGATCGCGGCCGCCGCGAACAACGGCTGGCTCGACGGCGAGCGCGCGATGATGGAGAGCCTTTTGGCGTTCAAGCGCGCCGGCGCCGACGGGGTGCTGAGCTATTTTGCGCCGAAGGCGGCGGAGAAGCTGCGGACGCAGGGGTAAGCTGGCGCGTCATCCTCACTGTCGTCCCCCGCCCCCGAATCGCCGGAATATTTCGGCTTGTTAATCCCAGCGCACCCTTGGCACGCGGACGGCCTGTTCCCATGTCCTGCCACGGGAGCTTCCCCCTTGAGCTTCCCCTTGGGAGAACGGACATGTCGTATTCGGACTCGGGCAATGCCTGGCGCAATGACGGCGGGGTGCAACCGCACGCCTACGACCCCTATTTGCACCCGGAACAGTTCCGCGGCGTCGCGACGCGCCGGGCCTTCGCCTTCCTGATCGACATGGTCGTGATCTCGGTGCCGGTGATCCTCGGCTACCTCTTCATCGCGTTGTTCGGCGTGGTCACGCTGGGCCTCGGCTGGGCGCTGTTCTGGCTGGCCTGGCCGGCCTCGGTGATCTGGGCCATCGTCTATTATGGCGCCTGCATCGGCGGTCCTTCGTCGGCGACGATCGGCATGCGGCTGATGGATCTGGAGCTGCGCACCTGGTACGGCGCGCCCGGCTATTTCGTGCTCGGGGCCACCCATGCCGTGCTGTTCTGGGTGACCGTCTCGTTCCTGACGCCCTTCGTGGTGCTGGTCGGCCCGTTCAACAGCCGCCGGCGCCTGCTGCACGATTTCGTGCTGGGAACGGTCGTGGTCAACAATTCCGTCCGCGCGCCGGTGCCGCAGGCTTCGCGGACCTGGTGATCAACCGCCTACTAACCGGGATTCGCTAAGCTGACTGCCGATCTGCCTTGCTGCCTTGCCGAGCAGACCAATTGACCGGGGGCTTCCGTAGCGCGATGCTGACATTCACTTCGGAGGCCCACGACGTCCCTTGACCCAGCACTCGCGCGACACCCCCCAATTTTACCTGACGGCGCCCTCCCCGTGCCCCTATCTGCCGGGCCGGCATGAGCGCAAGGTGTTTACGCACCTCGTGGGTGAGCGCGCCGGCGACCTCAATGACCTCCTGACCCATGGCGGCTTCCGCCGCAGCCAGTCGATCGCCTACCGGCCGGCCTGCGACCAGTGCCGCGCCTGCGTTTCAGTCCGGGTCGTCGCCAACGAGTTCCGCCCCTCCCGCAACTTCCGCAAGGTGATGGCGCGCAATGCCGATATCATCGGCGAGCAGCGCAGCGCGGTGCCGACCTCCGAGCAATATTCCGTATTCCGTGCCTATCTCGACGCCCGCCACCGCCACGGCGGTATGGCCGACATGACGGTGCTCGACTACGCCATGATGGTCGAGGACAGCCACGTCGAGACCCGCATCATCGAGTATCGCAAGCGCGGCCCCGACAGCGGCATCACCGGCCGCGGCGAGGAGCTGATCGCGGTCGCGCTCACGGACGTCCTCAGCGACGGCCTGTCGATGGTCTATTCGTTCTTCGAGCCGGGCCAGGTCTCACGCTCGATGGGCACCTTCATGATCCTCGACCACATCGCTCGCGCCCGCAGGCAGGGACTGCCTTACGTCTATCTCGGCTATTGGATCGAGGGCTCCAAGAAGATGGACTACAAGGCCCGCTTCCTGCCGCAGCAGCGCCTCGCCCCCTCGGGCTGGCTGCGCATCGACGCCCAGGGCGATGCGGCATCCGAGCCGCAGGACTGACACCTTCCGGGATCGTGCCTGTCAGGAGGCGGCCGCTTCAAGGCGGTGCGTTGCGCCGATCTTCGCGCCGGCGATGAATTTCAGTGCTGCGATCCCGGGCAGGAAGAAGTAGCCGCCTCCGCGCGCGCCGGTGAACGAAGCCAGCGTGACCTCGCCGCCGCTCGGCGATCCCGGAATGGTGAAGCTCTTGCCGCCGGCCTGCGACCCCACGATCGGATCGTCCTGCTTCTCGAGCGTGCCGAAACGCGGATTTTGCAGCCAGCGCTGGTGGATGAATTCGAACTGACGCTCGAGATCGGCATTGCACGCGATGAAAAAGATGCCTTCGCGATGTCCGGTCTCGGTCTTCTCGCGATAGGGCCGCCCGCGGCGGAGCAGCCGGTGCAGCTTCGATGATTTGATGCTCGATGGCACGTCGATCCCGAGGGAATCGCGCGGGTTGGACCGGCGGATATGCGCGCCCTTCGGACAGACGAAGCCATTGGCGTCCTCGACGCGATAGCGGAAGGCGTCGGCCGCCGAATTCGACCCTGGAGGCCCCTGCCAGCCGAGCGGCATGCCGTCCTTCCGACGTCCCATCAGTTTTTCGCAGGTCGGTAAGCCATTGGCGGCTTCGAACTGCCTGAACGCATCGACATACTGCTCGATCTGCCGGACCGCCAGATAACTCCCGTTCAGCGTGAAGCGGTCTTCCGTTTGCGGCCATTCATTCACGTTGGGGCAGTAGGTGAGCTCGTCGTACTCGTTGCGATAGCCCAGAATGAATTCGCCGGGCTCGACGACACGATCCTCATAAAGCTTGCCGGCGTCCTTTCGGGCCTGCTGCGGGGTCGCTCCCTCCTCGTCCCGGAGATCGCGGATCACGGGTTGGGCGAGGCCGTCGCGGAAGCCGAACGGCTCACGCAATTGGCCATCCGCAAACGAGCAAGGATTGTTCTCGACGGTCTCGACGATGAACACTGCCGGGTCCGGCTCCTCCATGCGCGCGGTTGCGTCGAGCACCCACCATTGCGCAACGAGAATGTGAACGGTCTGGCGGCCGCTGGCGCCCTCGACATCCGACCAGCGCCAGTCATCGCGCGGAGCGTCTCTCAACAGATCCTGGCGCAACGCGCTGCCCATGCCGGAGCTGAAAGGCGTCGGGAACGGATGCGTCTCGGCCTCGGTACAGCCGAGCTTCTTCAGCCCCGCGAAGCTGAAGGCGACCGACACCGCCTCCCCGATCGACGCTTCCGGCTCCGTCTTGCCCTTGGTCTTGCCCTTGGTCTTGCCCTTAGTCTTGCCCTTGGCGACGCATTTGGCGCTGACGACCAGCTTGCTGTCGACGAGACGCGCGAGCCAGGCCCGCGCCTGATCCTCGCGGCCGTCGCGGATCGTCAGCAGCCAGAAGCGGCTGGATTTGAGCCAGCCGAAGCCGCTCTTCAGCATGCCCTGGATGTCGTGGCTTTGCTCGGAGAGGCGCGGAGCGTGCTTCATGTCTCGATGGCCCTCATGATCAGGTCGTCGTTCTTCTCGTTGCGCTCGCCGAACAAGGCATCGCGCAGCCCCGTGGCGAGGTTGATCTGGTCGACCGTCCGGTTGCAGGCGTCGAAATGGTAGAGATGCGGCAGCATGCTGTCGCGCGCATAGGACTTGAATCTCAGCTCGCACTTCACGCCGCGAAACACCACGAAGCGCGTCGGCGGAAAGCTGCGCGCCTTGGCGATGCCGGGCTGCCCCTCCAGCGCCGGGGCGCGTGGATTCAGCTCGGTCCAACGCCAGGCCAGCGTGGTGCCGACGGCCGCGCCGTTGATGAAATCGTCGAGATAGCCGCCGAAATTGCCGTCATAGTTCGAGCAGAACAGAAAGCGGCGGCCGTTGTCGATGACGTGCCAATGGCCGAAATGGATGCCCGGCGCATTGCCGAGCCAGCCTTGCGTGAAGAATACCCGTCCGGCAAACGTCACGATGCGCAGCGCCAGCCGGATGCACCACGCGCTCCACCATTGCGGACCGCGCAGCTCCGTCAGGCTGAACATGTGCTGGGTGCCACCGACCAGATCGGCCTCGCATCGCTCGACCGACGGATGGATCTGCTGGGCCCGCGGAACGTCCTCTTCGAGCGGATGAAAGAACTTTCTGCTCAGCTCTGTGAAATAGCGATTGAGCCAGTAGAACAGCGCGCCGATGCAAAGCACCGCGGCGATAGCGACGATCGCGATGCCGGTGATCTGCAATCCGGTCAGCTTCGGCAGCTTCGGTTCGATGACGTCATGCATATAGGCCGGAGCTACCTCATAGGCCAGCGGCGCAAACGTGTAGGCGATGGCGCAGGCGGCGACGGCCAGCAGCAGCGGCACGCCGATCAGCCAGCCGCCCACATAGGTTGCGAGCGACGAGAGCGTCTGGGTCGGCCGATCGAGCTCCTGCTGAACGCTGTTCAGCCAGCGCCGCCAGGACACGAATTGCGCGGGCAGCGGCACCAGGAACAGCCAGACGAGGAATGCGATCACCCCGAGCGCCACTAGCCCGTGCCAGCTCATCGCGTGCAGGCATGCGCTCGTCTTGATGACGGTATCTTCGACCGCCCGCAGTCCGGGACCGGGCTCGCCGAAGAACCAGTTAAAGGCGCGCGGAAGTGCCCGCAGCAGCCAGAGCACGGCGAACCACAGCACGATCGCCGCCAAGGGATAAGCGAGCTTGGCACCGATGCTCGCCCCCGTCCCGCGCCAATAGGATCGCGGCGCAGGCTTGGCCGCCCACTCGAAACGTGGGTTGGCGTAGGCCCACCGGGCCAGCGCCAGGGCGAATGCGGTGCGGTCGCTGCCGTACTTTTGCTTCAGATTCCGCGCTTCGATGCGCGTCTGATCGAGCAGGTCGCTCTCCATCTTGATCTGCCGGACCGAGCGATCGCGGGCGCCGACGAAGCCGCCGTCGGCGATGCTGTGCCAGCTCATCAGCTGGTTCAGCAATTGCTCTTTGTCCTTGGCCGTGGGCACGGCGACGTTGGGAGCGACCATGCCGCCGAACAGCGTCCACATCGCGCCGTCTGGATGATAGACGAGGCGGTACAGCAGGTCGTAAGGGCGCAAGCCCTCCTCCACGGCAAGCTCGAGCAAGAGCACCGGCTGCTGGTTCGGGGCCCCGGCCAAGGCCGGCAGCAGCCCGATCGAAACGAAGTGCACCACCGCGACGTCGTCCAGCAGGGCATCCAATGCACCGTGAAGTTGCCTTGGAATTTCAGCGCCGCCGGCCCAGCCTGGCGCAACGATGCAGATCATCTGCTGCCGGACGATCTCGAGCATGGCCGTGTTCTCCGCTCACTCAGGTCGTACACATCCGCATGCACAGCATCAGCGGCCCGTCATAGGCGATGGCCTTGCCTTCACCGCGCGCCAGTTGCAGCCGCGGCAAGGTGAGCAGGCCAATCAGCGCGCTGGTCAGGATCTCCACCGCGTGATCCCGCGCGGGACATTGGCGGTAGCCGTATCCGAACATGAGATAGCGCAAGGCATCGTTCTTGCCCCAATCGCGCTCCGGGCAGAAGCGACCGCTCTGGGGAACGGCGTTGGGATCGAACAGCGCTGCGATCGACAGCAGCGAGACCTTACCACCGCCAGGACATCCGGCGTTGTGCCGCGCCCCGGTTTTCATTTCCGTGTCGCGCGGCACGTCGCGCGCCAGCAGCGGAAAGATCGGCCGGAAGCGCATCAGCTCGAGCACATGGTTGCGCACGATCTTGCGGAACTCGGGATCGGTCCAGACGGCGGGCTCGCCGAGCTTGTCGGCCTTCGATCGCAGCTCCTCGTAGACCTTCGTTCGTCCCAAAAGCTCCTGGACGACGAGAGCGCCCGACTGGACGGTGACAGGGTGCGAGATCCAGGCAAGACCGACCGCGTTTCGTTCAATGTCGGCGGAGGAGCTCTTGACGCCCCAGGCGGCGCCGATGAGGCCGGTCACGCGATCGATCCGCGTCTGCAGCGCATCCCCGCAGGCTTCCGCCCGTCGCCGAAGATCGAGCGTCGCCAAGCTGCCGGCCAGCAGTTGCCCCGCAACATAGCGGATCTCGAGCATGTATTGTCGCTGCAAGCCCTCGTCGACATCGCCCTGCGCAGCGTCGGCCGCCGACCCCGCCACCACAGCGCCCGTTGCCGCGCCGAACAGCGGCCGCATGGCGTGGAACACGACCCACATCAGATACTCATCGATCAGGTCGAAGCCGCCCGCGCCGCGCACGCTCAGAGCCTTGATGCGCCGCTGCGCCTCGGCATCGGAATCGGCGGGGACGTTCAGAGCCGCCAACCGCGCATGGACCAGGTCCCGATCGTCCGAATAGGTCGGCCCGGGATCCATCCCGATGAGGTAGTCGCCAGAGACCATGTTGGCCGCATGCGCCGTATTGGCGAAGCTGCGCGTGCGCGTCAGCACATCCTTGACCGCACTGGCGCGTGCCGCCAGGCCGAACCAGCCGCCAATGGCTGGCCAGTGCCGAAGCACTGCACCGACCGCACGCAAGACCGTAATGTGGCGATTGAGCCAGCAGAACAGACCATAGGAGAGGCTGCGTGCTCCCGGCGGCAACGCGTCGGGTTCATAGGTCGAGAGTTTCATGCTGCATACCCGTCCTTCCGCCAATCCGCGAGGGCCGCTGCGGCCTGTCTTTGATAGTGGGGCATGCCCAGACGCTCCGCGGCATCGGCGGCCCGCTTGAAATGCGCTTCGGCGCCGGCGAGATCGCCGGCCTGCCGCAAGGTCTCAGCAAGCTCGTACAGGGCTTCGGTCTGGTGGCCGTATTCTTCGGCGGCCTCCTCGACCGCCTTGCGGCCGACCGCGATCGCATCGTCCAGCCGGCCGAGCTTGCGATAGGCGACGCCCAGGCTCACGCGCATGAACGTCCTGCCGTAGGGTCCGGCCGCCGCGTAGATGCGATCGGCGAACCCCTTCTCCAGCATCGTCGCCGCCTCGGCGGCCTTGTCGTTGCGCGCAAGCGCGCTGCCGAGAACACCCGTACAAACCGAAAGCATGGTCGGAACGTTGTGCGTCATGCATTGCTGCACGCCCGCGCGCATCAAGGGCTCGGCCCTGTCGAGCTCCCGGCTCTCGATCCAGATCTGCGACTGGACGGTGTCGATCAGCAGCCGGGAATAGGGATGGTCGATGTTCGACAGGATCTCGTAGGCCTTGGCACAGAACGCGTGGGCGGTTGCACTGTCTCCCAGCCGCCAGAGCGTGCTGGCATGAAACGCATAGAGATTGATGATGGGGATCGCGGCCCATCCGGGCTGAACGACATGCGCCGACAGCTCCCGTCCGTAATCGGAGAGCAGAACCTGGCCTTCCGTGGCCGCCTCTGCATATCGACCGAGCGCGTGGAGGTTCATCAGGCGGGTCTGATGCGCCGCCATCATCATGTGGCGGCGCTGCGCGAGGCGGGCCGCCTCGAGCCCCCGTGAAGCATAGCGCAGACCTTGCTCGAAGCGTCCGCGCATCCACAGGAACACCGCCGTCTCGGTCGACACCGCCGCTCGTGCGCGCTGATCGTTCAGCTGCACCGCGATGGCTTCCGCACGCTCCATGTTGCTGAAGATGTCGTCGATCTGCCCGAGGGCCAGCATCGCCCCGATGGCTTCCAGGCGAAGCGCGAGTTCCAGGGTCTGGGCAATCGAGGCGTCGTCGACGCGGCGCGCTGCCTGAAGACCCTTCTCGAACAGTTGAAGGGCTTCCTGATTGGCCGAGCGCGAGATCGCACGAGCCATCGACTTGACGGTGAATCTCGCCGCCTGCTCCCACTCCTCCCCTTTGAAGGCATGGTGCGCCAGCGCCGGCGCGACATCCGCATCAGCCGCCCCCGGCCGCGCATGCAGCGCCAGGAAGGCCTGTCGATGCAGCGCCTTGAGACGAGCGCGCGTGAGGGCGCCGAGCACAACATCGCGCACCAATGCATGGCGAAACGCGAATGCGTGCTGCTCGAGCTGACCGCGCGCCTGATCCGCCCCCGCCAACAATCCGGATGCAACGCACAAGCCCAGCAATTCTTCGGCACGCCCAAGGTCCACGGCCTGCATCGCGGCGATCAGCTCGCGCGTGATGGGGTCGCCGAGGATCGCAGCGGCCTCGAGCGCGGACTTGGCGGCTTCAGGCAGCCTGTCGACGCGCGCGCCGATCACCGCGGCGATCGAGCCCGGCACGCGCAGCTCCCCCGGCGGCCGCTGCAGGCGGTATGCGCCCGGCGTTCCCTCGAGCGATCCGTCGTCGATCAGCGTGATGACCAGTTGCTCCAGGAAGAAGGGATTGCCGTCGGCGCGCGCCACCAATTCGTTCATGGCGCCGAGCACGGACAGGTCATCCCCCAGCAGGGCGCGCGCGAGCCTGAACATCTCGCCATCGCGGAGCGGCTCGATCATGCGCTCTGCAAACCAGGGGGCCTGGCGCCACTGATGGTCGAAATCAGGTCGATAGCTGACGCAGACGAGGATCGGCAGTCCCTGTAGCTTTGGCAGCAGAGCCTCGAACAACCGCCGGCTCTCGCGGTCAGCCAGGAAAACGTCTTCGAGCACGAGCACGAAGGGGCCCGCTTGGGCGCGCCTGCGCACGAGCCACAGCAACGCGTCGCCAATCCGGCGCCGCCGCTGAACCGGGTTGAGCTCCAGCCAAGCCTGGTCCGGCGCAGCCAGACCCAGCAGATCGTTGATCGCCGCGAGATGCGCGGCGCCCTCGGTGGCCCATTCGGCGGCCAGGGTCTGCCTGACGGATTGTGCATCGGTCAGGCTTGTTTGCGGCAACCCGGCCAGGCTTGCGATCAGGTCCGCGGCGGTGCTGTAGGCGCGCGCGCTCGCGTAACCTCGTGCCTGCGAAAGGCAGACCTCCATGCCCTGGCTTGCAAGCGCGGCAATCCAGTCGGAGATCAGGCGGGACTTCCCGATCCCCGCATCGCCGCACAGCCCGATCGTTCGCATCGCGCCGGTTCGAACGATGTCGAGATCCCCGGCCAGGATCCGCAAGGAATCTTCGCGGCCGACCAGGGGCGCCCAGCGCTGCTTGCGCGTCAGCGGCGCGGCCGCCGAACTTTCGGTGGCGACCACGACCTCATGGAGGTCGACCGGATCGTCCAGCCCTCGGACCGACCGCGTCCCCACCGGCTGCGTGTCGATCTGCTGCGCGACGAGGCGCTGCGTCGCGGCACTGATCAGAATGCCGCCGGGAGCCGCCATCTTTTCGAGCCGCGATGCAAGGTGAATCGTCTTGCCGTCCGCCCCGTAATGCGACCAGCCGTATTGTCCGACGACGCCGACCAGCACTTCGCCCGAATTGATGCCGATGCGCAGCATCGGGCTGGCCACGCCCTGAACCGCGTGGCCGGGAATGTTGGCTCTCTGCATCTTGAGAGCGGCAAGGCACGCCCGCAGGGCGTGATCCTCCTGCGCCACGGGCGCGCCGAACAAGGCGACGAGCCCGTCGCCGAGCAACTGGCTCACCGTGCCGCCATAGGTCGCGACCGCTTCAGCCAGATGGTTCAGCGTCTTGCCGAGATAGTTGCGGGATTCCTCGGGGTCGGAGTGCTGGAGCAGTGATGTGGAGTCGCAGACGTCGACAAAGAGGACGCTGACCTGCTTGTTCTCGGTCAGCATCTGTGACCGAACCGTCGCATGATCGTGCAGCGGAACAACCCGCGCCTCGCGGTCGACGATGCTGGCAAGTGATGGACCGGAGGGCTGCTCCACGGCGTGATCGAGGCGCGCGCCGCATTGAGAGCAGAAGCGATGCTCGCGAGTAACACGGGCTGAACATGCGGGACACTTGGTCACGGCAGTACACGCTCATCAATGATATCAACGCAGCAATCAACGCATTCTGGCTTGATCACCGTCCCCTAGGACGTGAACCCGCGCAGTCAAAATCAATCCATCAAGCCAGTGGTCTCGCCACCGGCTCCGCGCGCCGACGTCGCGCACAACTCATAGACGTAACCGGAGAAAATGCGGATCGGCGCACTTACTCCGGCGCGGGACCGCCGATTATCCCGCGGGGAGAAAAATCAATCCTGAAAAACGTAATGTCATAATATGGCCTGTCAGTAATACGCGGCCCCGCAGCAATTGAAGGTAGTATACCCTCTTCGCACCGATTGAAAAGCGGTAGTTCGCCGGCTCGCGACCGGAGCCGTCGGCCCTCGCATGGCGCGGCTTTTCCGAAATTGCCGGACCGAGCTCGCGCAAGGGCGGCTCGTCATGGGCCGCTCCGGACAGACGGAGCGATAGCGCCTGCCCTCACCCGAACAATGTGTCGGACAACAGCTTGAGGTTCAGGATCACGATCACGCCCGCGACGATCCACGCGATCGCGGCGACGTAGGTGGGAATCGCGAACTTGCCCATCTTGCGGCGGTCGGAGACGAAGCGGACCAGCGGGATGACGGCGAAGGGCAATTGCATCGACAGCACGACCTGGCTGAACACCAGCAGATCCGCCGTGCCGCGCTCGCCATAGATCGCGGTGACGACGATCACGGGGACGATGGCGATGCCGCGCGTGAGCAGGCGGCGCGCCCAGCTCGGCAGGCGCAGATCGAGGAAGCCCTCCATCACGATCTGGCCGGCGAGCGTCGCCGTCACCGTCGAGTTCAGGCCCGAGGCGAGCAGCGCTACCGCGAACAGCGTCGAGGCGATGCCGAGACCCAGCAGCGGCGACAACAGCTCGAAGGCTTGTCCGATCTCGGCGACATCCGAATGGCCGCTTTTGTGGAAGGTCGCAGCTGCGACGACCAGGATGGCGGCGTTGATGAACAGCGCCAGCATCAGGGCGATGGTCGAATCCGTCGTCGCCCATTTGATCGCCTCGCGGCGGCCTTCGTCGTTGCGCTCATAGGCGCGCGTCTGCACGATCGAGGAGTGCAGATAGAGATTGTGCGGCATCACGGTCGCGCCGATGATGCCGATCGCGATGTAGAGCATCTCGGGGTTGGTAAAGATCTCGCTTCTCGGCATGAAGCCGTGCAGCACCTCCGCCACCGGCGGCGCGGCGGCGGCGACCTGGACCGCGAAGCAGACCGCGATCACCGCCAGCAGCGCGATGACGAAGGCTTCGAGGAAGCGGAAGCCGCGGTTCATCAGGAGCAGCAGCAGGAAGGCATCGAGCGCCGCGAGCAGTGCGCCGCCGATCAGGGGAATGCCGAACAGAAGCTTGAGCGCGATCGCGGTGCCGATGACCTCGGCGAGATCGCAGGCGATGATCGCCGCCTCGCAGGCCAGCCAGAGCAGGAAGTTCGTCGCCGGCGAATAGGTGGCGCGGCAGGCCTGCGCGAGGTCGCGGTCGGTGACGATGCCGAGCCGTGCCGCCAGCGACTGCAGCAGGATCGCCATCAAATTCGAGAGCAGGATGACGGAGAGCAGCGTGTAGCCGAACTTCGAGCCACCGGCGAGGTCGGTCGCCCAATTGCCGGGGTCCATGTAGCCGACGGAGACGAGATAGCCCGGGCCGACGAAAGCGAGCAGCCGGCGCCACCAGCGGCCCGCGGCCGGAATGGCAACCGTGGCGTTGACCTCGGCGAGGCTCTTGGTGGCGGGCGCGTCAGTGCGCCAGCCGGCGGTGTCGCGCGTCAAATCAGGCGATCGGGCATCCATGGGGCGAGAATACCGAAGTCGAGGCTTATTGCAACTCATTTGCAACTGCATCTAGTGGCAGGGGTTCCCGTTCCGGGCCGTTATTCGCCGCCCTGTCGGGAAGCGGGTGGGTTTGGCGGCCGCCGGGGCCGGATACTGGCGCCAACCCGACTTTGCAGGAAATGAGCCATGTCAAACCCGCCCCGCCTCCCCGACACCTTTGCCCGGCTCGCCTGGTCCAACCTCGCCGCGCAGTCGGCCGAGCAGATCGCCTTGGCCGCCGCCCCCATCGTCGCGGTGCTCACGCTCGGGGTCGCGGAAGGCCAGACCGGCCTGTTGCAGACCGCTTTGACCCTGCCCTTCGTGCTGTTCGCGATTCCCGCCGGCCTGCTCGCCGACCGGATCTCACGCCGCTCGCTGATGGCGGGAGCCGAGGCGCTGCGGGCCGTGGCGCTCGCGACCATCGTGCTGCTGCTCGCGCTCGGCGCGCTCAATCTGCCGCTGCTGGCGCTGCTCGGCTTCGCCGCGGTGTGCGGCACCGTGGTCTACAGCGTGGCCGCACCGGCGCTGGTGCCCTCGCTGGTGAGTGCCGAGCTGCTGCCGGCGGCGAATGCGCGGATCGAGCTGGCGCGCACCATCGCCTTTGCCAGCGGCCCTGCGCTTGGCGGCGCGCTGGTGGGCTGGTGGGGCGCGAGCCCGGCCTTCGGCTTCGCCGCGGCGCTCTCGGCCATCGCCGTGGTGCTGCTCTCAGGCATCTTCGAGCCCGCCCGCGCGCCGGCGCCGCGCCGCCATCCGTTCCAGGACATCCGCGAAGGCGCGGCCTTCGTGTTTCACCATCCGCTGCTGCGTCCGGTGTTCATCACCCAGTTCATCTTCAACACCGGCTGGTTCCTGCAGATCGCCGTGTTCGTGCCCTACGCCGTGCGCCATCTCGGCCTCACCGCCGCGGGCGTCGGCACAGTGCTGACAATGTACGGCGTCGGCATGGTGATCGGCGCGCTGCTCGCCACCCGCGTGATGCAGCGTATCAGCTTCGGCACCGTGGTCGGCCTCGGCCCCGTCACCGGCTTCATTGCCGCGATGGTCATGGCGTTGACCGTGCTGGTCCCCTCGCCTTGGCTGGCGGGTTTGAGCTTCTTCCTGCTTGGCGTCGGGCCGATCCTGTGGGTGATCTCGACCACGACGCTGCGCCAATCGGTGACGCCGCCGCGCCTTCTGGGCCGCGTCTCCGCCATCAACATCATGAGCTACGGCGCGCGCCCGCTCGGTTCGGGACTGGGCGCGATCGTCGGCGGGCTATGGAGCGCGGAAGCTTGCCTCTACTTGGCGGCGGCCGTGTTCGGCGTGCAGGCGCTGGTGATCTGGCTGTCGCCGGCCGTGGCGCTGGACCGGCAGCCCGAGATGGTGGGGGATGAGGTGGCGGCGCGGTGCTAGTTCGCCAGATACCGCTCGTAGCTCCCCGTCACCGGCTCGCTCGCGTCGACATCGGGGTCGAGCGTGTAGAGATCCTGCGCGCGGCCGATGCCGCGCAGTGCGTAGCGGCCGGTGGAGACGAGATAGCGCCGCCCGGCGGCGTCGAGGCCCTTGTAGAACTCCGATGACGCCAGCAGCTCGCGGTCGACCGAGCGGCTCATCGAGGCGATGCGGCTGACCTCGTTCACCGTCGGACCGACCACGGTGAAATCGAGCCGGTCCTCGCTGCCGATATTGCCGTAGAAGACCTGCCCGACATGCAGGCCGATATAGGCCGACGTGGTCGGACGCCCCTCCGCCGCCCGGCGCGCATTGAGCGCCGCGATATTCTTGCGGAACAAGTGCTCGGCGCGCAGCGCGGCACGGCGCGCATCCGCCATGTCCTCGCCCCAGAACATCGCGAGGACGCCGTCGCCGATCAGCTTGAGCACATCGCCGCCGGCCTCGTGGATCGGGTCAATCACGGCCTGCGCATAGTCGTTGAGGAACGGGATGATCTCGTCGGGGCCGATGCTTTCGCTGATCCCGGTCGAGCCGCGCAGGTCCGAGTACCAGAGCACGGCATTGATGCGCTCGGTGACGCCGCGCGAGATGCGCCCGCGCAGCACCTGCTCGGAGGCGTCGCGGCCGAGATAGACGCGCCCCAAAGTGCGCACGATGTCGACCTGCTGTGCCGACTTGATCGCGAGCCCGAGCACCGGCACGAGATCGCGCAGCGCGGCCAGTTCGGCTTCGGTGAAGCCGTCGTCCCGCCGCGTCGTCCAATAGGAATAGAGGCAGTCCATCTGTCCGAGCGCTCCGCTCTCGCCGAAGCGGTGCACGAAAGCCAGGAAGTGCCGGTGGCCGTTTTCGGCGAGGTCGCCGATCTGCGAGAAATCGAGCGACGGCGCCTCGGCGAGATCGATCACCATCTCGTCGTTGCCGTGCTCGAGCAAATGATAGAACACCGAGCGGCGCCAGTTCGTGGCGGCGTCGCCCTCCGCCGTCGAGCCGTACTCGATGACGTCGCTCTCGTTGCTCGGCGTATCGCTCCAGCGGAACGCGCGGCCCTCGTAGATCGGATGCAGCGTGTCGATGATCACGAGCCCGCGCGACAGGTCCAGCCCTTCGTCGCAGCAGCGCTCGCAAAAGCCGCGGAGCAGTTCCTGCTCGGGCAGACCCGTGAGCCCCTGGCTGGCGATCCAGTTCATCAATGAAAGGCGCGAAGCTGTTTGCATGCGCCATTATGGCGTGCATTCGTGACGAGCGAAAGGCGCAAGCCGGGCACGCGCGCAAGGCTCCCCGTCCCGTGCAGATCGAATATGCCGAGGTTGCGGTTGACGCCCTCGCCGCACGGACGGCAAATGCCGGCAATGATGATTTCGTCGGCCAGAATCGAAAGTACGCGCGAATGAGCCAGCGCCAGCTTCCGATCATCCTGGCGCTCGGCACCACGCAGACGCTGGCCTGGGCCTCGAGCTATTATCTGCCGGCCCTGCTCGCCGATCCCATGGCGCGCGACCTCGGCGTCTCCTCCAACTGGATCTTCGGCGCGTTCTCGGCTTCGCTGGTGATCTCGGCGATGCTCGGCCCGCGCATCGGGCGGCAGATCGATCTCGTCGGCGGCCGGCAGGTGCTGTCGGTCTCGAACCTCACCATCGCGGCCGGCCTCGTGTTGCTCGGCGTCTCGCAGTCCGTCGCGGTCATGGCGATCGCCTGGCTTGTGCTCGGCGTCGGCATGGCGATGGGCCTCTACGACGCCGCCTTCGCCGCGCTGGGGCGGATCTACGGCACCGAGGCGCGCCGGCCCATCACCGGCATCACGCTGATGGCGGGGTTTGCCTCCACCGTCGGCTGGCCGCTCACCGCCTGGGGCCTCGCCCATATCGGCTGGCGCGAGACCTGCTTTGCCTGGGCGGCCGCCAATATCCTGATCGGCCTGCCGCTCAACTTCTTCGTGCTGCCGGCGATCAAGGGCGCCAGGCAGGCGGCGGCGACCGCCGAGAAGCCGCATCTGCCGCTCGACCGCACCATGCTGCTGCTCGCCTTCATCTTCGCGGCGGTCTGGACCGTCACCGGCGCCATGGCCGCGCATTTCCCGCGAATCCTGGAGACGACAGGCGCGACGCCCGCCGAGGCCATCGCCGCCGGCGCGCTGATCGGCCCGGCGCAAGTCGGTGCACGCATGCTGGAGGCCGGCTTCCTCAGCCGCTTCCATCCGCTGTGGTCGACGCGGCTTGCCTGCCTCACCCACCCGATTGGCGCGGTGATCGTGGCGATCTTCGGCGGCGCCGCGGCGAGCGCGTTCGCGCTGTTCCACGGCTCGGGCAACGGCATCCTGACGATCGCGCGCGGCACGCTGCCGCTGTCGATCTTCGGTCCGAAGGACTTCGGCTACCGTCTCGGCATCATCGGCGCTCCCGCACGCATGGCGCAGGCGGTGGCGCCGCTGGCCTTCGGCCTCTTGATCGACCTCATGGGCGCCAAGGTGCTGATCGTCTCCTCCGCGCTCAGCCTTTCGGCGCTGGCCGCGCTGTTCCTGATCCGCACCAGGCCGCGGCCGGATTGACCGGCCCCGAGCTTTCGCGCACAAGCGGGCCATGAGCGACGACAACGATCCGCCCCGCACCTTCAAAGGCCTGTTGCGCTGGGCAACCACGCCGCCGCAGGCCTGGGGCGTCTACCTCCTCGCCGTCCTCCTGGTCTGGCTGCTCTCGTTCTACGCCGGCACGCTGAAGCCGAAGAAGACGCCGGAAGCGAGCCCGCCGGGCGTGACCGCGCCGAAAGGCTGATCCACCGCTAATCGTAAAACTCCGGCGCCATCTTCTGGCTGTCGCGCTGGGCCTTGTCGTGGTTGATCCAGAGCTGCGCCTTCTCCTTGGCCAGAGTGTCGGCGATCTTCTGCATCGAAGCCGTGGTCTGGCCCTTGTCGACGTTCATGCCGGGGACGCGGCGATTGTCCCAATTATCCCTGAAGTGCACGGCGTCACCGGACAGCACCACCGCGCCGGTCTTGGGCAGTTTCACCAGCAGCGACTGGTGCCCGGGCGTGTGGCCGGGCGTCGACAGGATGGTCATGCTGCCGTCGCCGAAAACGTCCTTGTCGCCGGTGAGCAACTCGACGGGGTGCGAGGGCTTGAAGCGCGGCGAATTGTTGGCGCCGGGCCAGTCATATTCGGCCTTCTGCACGTAGAGCATCGATTGCGGAAACAGCTCCACATTGCCGGTATGGTCCGGATGGGTGTGCGAGACCGCCATGGCCTTGACGTCGTCGGGCTTCACGCCGAGCTGCTCGAGCTGGGCGGCAAGCGTCTTCGGCCGGCGCCAGGTCACGGCCTTGGGATCGGCGGGCGCAAGACCATTCGGCATCGCGGCGACGGCATCGGCGATGCCGGTGTCCCACAGGAACCAGCCCTTGGCGTGCTTGATCAGATAGCAACTGTCGACGAAGTCCATCGTCTTGCCTTCGTTCAGCCCGGGCGTCCAGCGCGAGATGTCGCCCGCGGTGCCCTCCCCGCAATTGAGCACGTAGAGCTTTTCGACGCCGGCCGATTGCGCGAGCGCCGCCGGGCCTGACAGCGCCAGTGCGGCAATGGCGAGAGCGAGCTTGGTCCTGCGCATCCTTGGTCCTCCCTGGCGGCCACGAGGCCGCGACTTGGCATCAACGTCGGATCAACCCCGGTCCGACGGCAGAATTCCCGCGAAGACCAGCGTCAATGCAGGCAGGTCTCGACCTCCACCGTGACATGGCTGAGGCCCTTCAGCCCGGCGAGCCGCCGCTTGTAGATAGCAGGCGTCTTCGGCTTGTCCGACACCACCGAGAGCAGCACGGCACAATGGCCGGGGCCGACCTGCCACAGATGCAGATCGGTGACGCGGTCGTCGCCGACCTCCATGCGCGCGCGGATCACCCGCTCCAGCTTCTCGTCGGCGCGCACGTCGAGCAGCACCGCGCCCGACGACTTGACGAGGCCGAACGCCCAAGCCCCGATCACCACGCTGCCGATCAGGCCAACGGCCGGATCGGCCCAGACCCATCCCGAATACATCGCGACCGCAAGCGCGGCGATCGCCAGCACGGAGGTCGCAGCATCGGTCATGACATGGACATAGGCCGCGCGCAGATTGTTGTCGTGATGATGGTGGCGATGGCCGTGATGATCGTGGTCATGATCGTCATGCTCATGGCCGTGCGCGTGCCCGTGATGGTGATGATCATGGCTGTCGCGCAGCAGCCACGCGCTGGCGAGGTTGACGCCGAGGCCGAGGGCGGCCACCGCCATGGCCTCGCCATAGACGATCGGCACCGGATTGATCAGCCGCAGCACACTCTCATAGGCGATCTCGACCGCGATCAGGCCGAGGATGATCGCGCTGGCGAAGGCCGCGAGATCGCCGAACTTGCCGGTGCCGAAGGTGAAATGCGCATTCCCCAGGTGACGGCGCGCGAAGCGATAGGCGAAGGCGGCGATGCCCAGCGCGGCCGCATGCGTGCCCATGTGCCAGCCGTCGGCGAGCAGCGCCATCGAGCCGAACACCGAGCCAGCGACGATCTCGCCGACCATCATGACCAGCGTCAGCACCACCACAAGCCAGGTGCGCCGCTCGTTCTCGTCGTGCTTCTCGCCGAGAAACGCGTGGTCGTGGGTCCATTGTTCGATGGAATGCGAATGCATCGAATTCTCCAGGAGATTCAGCTCTGTTGAGCCTAGTATAGACCGCGGGGCCGCACTTTTCGAAGGTCCAATCGCTCCCTTGGATTGACAGTGCTTCTTAGTTTCGCTGTAATCTGCGCCATGGGGATTTGAGCGATCTCCCCACGAGGCGACATGCCCAAGTATCGCGTCCCGTCTGATTTATGCGAGGACGCATCATGGCTACGTTCACGACCATATCATCCGATAAATTGGCGCGCCTGATCGGCACGGCCAACGCGCCTGTGCTGATCGATGTCCGCACCGAGGAGGATTTTGCCGCCGACCGGCGGCTGATTCCCGGCTCGATCAAGCTGAGCCACGAGACCGTCGCGGAATGGGGCGGCGAGTTTGCCGGCCGCTCCGCGATCGTCTCCTGCCTGCGCGGCGCCAAGCTGGCGCAGGGCACGGCCGCCTGGCTGAGGCAACTCGGCGCCGAAGCCGAAACCCTGGAAGACGGTTTCGAGGGCTGGAAGGCGGCCAAGCTGCCGCTGGTCGACGCCCGCAAGCTGCCGCCGCGCGATGCCAAGGGACGCACAATCTGGGTCACGCGGGCGCGGCCGAAGGTCGACCGCATCGCCTGCCCCTGGCTGATCCGGCGCTTCGTCGACCCCAACGCGGTGTTCCTCTATGTGGCGCCGTCCGAGGTGGTCGCGGTCGGGGAACGCTTCAACGCGGCGCCCTTCGACATCGAGAACGTGTTCTGGAGCCACCGCGGCGAGCTCTGCACCTTCGACGTCATGATCGAGGAGTTCGGCATCGCCACGCCGGCTCTGCTCCGGCTCGCGACGCTGGTGCGCGGCGCCGACACTGCTCGGCCGGACCTCGCGCCGGAAGCGCCGGGCCTGCTCGCGGCCTCGCTCGGGCTGTCGCGCATGTATGATGACGACCTCGAACAGCTCGAGGCCGGCATGACGCTGTACGATGCCTTCTACCGCTGGTGCCGCGACGCCACGGCCGAGACCCACAACTGGCCGACCAACAAGGTGAAGGCGTAATGGACATTCGTAACGTTCAAGCAGGAGCTGATGCCGGTCACGGCATCAGCTTCGGCGATGCGTTCCGCGTCTGGCTTCGCGTCGCCTGTCTGAGCTTCGGCGGGCCCGCGGGCCAGATCGCGGTGATGCATCGCATCCTGGTCGAGGAGAAGAAGTGGATCTCCGAAGGCCGCTTTTTGCATGCGCTGAACTATTGCATGCTATTGCCGGGCCCGGAGGCGCAGCAGCTCGCCACCTATGTCGGCTGGCTGATGCACCGCACCGCCGGCGGGCTGATGGCGGGCGGGCTGTTCATCCTGCCCGGCATCATCGCCATCATGGGCCTCAGCTACATCTATGCGGCTTTCGGCAATGTCAGCTTCGTCGAGGCATTGTTCTTCGGCCTCAAGGCCGCCGTGCTCGCCATCGTCGTCGAGGCGGTGGTACGCGTCGGCAAGCGCGCGCTGAAGAATCGCATCATGATCGCGCTGGCGGCGATCGCCTTCGTCGCGATCTTCTTCTTTGCGGTGCCCTTCCCGATCATCATCATCGCCGCCGGCCTGATCGGCTATGCCGGCGCGCGCAGCGGCCGGCCGGAGTTCGCCCCGGCCGGTCACGGCCATGGCAGCGGCGGCGCCGCGATCGACAGCATGCTCGGCGAAGCCGTGCCCGAACACGTCAAGCCCAACACGGCGCGCGAGATCCGAACCGGCGCGTTGTGGTTGGCGCTCTGGCTGGTGCCTGTCATCGTGTTGTTGCTTGCCCTCGGACAAGGCAACGTCTTCAGCCAGATCGCGCTGTTCTTTTCCAAGATGGCGCTAGTCACCTTCGGCGGCGCCTATGCCGTGCTGGCCTATGTCGCCCAACAGGCGGTCGAGCATTATCATTGGCTGAAGCCGCACGAGATGCTGGATGGCCTCGGCATGGCCGAGACCACGCCGGGCCCGCTGATCATGGTGCTGCAATTCGTGGGCTTCATGGCGGCCTATCGCGACCCCAGCGGCCTGTCGCCGATGTTCGCGGCCACGCTCGGCGGATTGCTCGCGACCTGGGTCACCTTCACGCCCTGCTTCCTGTGGATATTCGTCGGCGCGCCCTATATCGAGCGCCTGCGCGGCAACACCGGCCTTGCCGGCGCGCTCAGCGCGATCACCGCCGCCGTGGTCGGCGTGATCCTGAACCTCTCGATCTGGTTCGCCCTGCACACGCTGTTCCGCGAAACAGTGCCGGTGCATGCGTTTCCGCTGAACTTCGACATGCCGGTGCTCGGGAGCGCCGACGTGCCGGCACTGGTGCTCTCGATCGCGGCGGCGACCGCGATCTTCAGGTTCAAGCTGGGGATGCTGACGGTGCTGGCGGGGAGCTGCGCGGCGGGCGTGGCGCTGAGGTTGTTAGGGGTGATTTAGGGCCTTGGCGCGAAGGATGGGTCGAGCCCTCGCGAAACCCACCCTGCCTCGTCGTCGGCGGAGGGGTTGATGGGTTCGCTTACGCTCCACCCATCCTACGAGCTGGACCGCCGACCCGGAGGCGCGGCCAAGGGACCGCTCGCCCTCCAACGGACAGCGCGGCGGTCCCACAGGTTCAACGTCAATTTGCGAAGCGCTCTCAGCGGCTCTTCTTTTTCGCTAACCGATCAACGCATACCCGCATATCGTAGTTTCTAGCCTCCTGCGCTGCTCCCGTCAGCGAACCAAATGGGCCATGCTTTGCGTACGACTGTTTGCAGCATGCCAGCGGAAAGCTTGCGGTGCATTGGGATAAATCTTGCGCCGAAGCTTCCGACAGCAATAGTTGAGAGCAGATCGAAGCGAGGGCAAGCGAAATAGACCCGCGTAACATTCAGCGGCCTCCTTACTCAAAAAGTTTAGTGATCAACTCGCTCAGTTAAGTCGTGGGCAGGCCCTTCCTAGCGAGACAGGCGCGCACCTTTTTGGCGGGCCCCTCTGGCACCCTGTAGGCACTCCAGTCCGCGCGAGTATAACCGGCGGCGGTCACGCAGTCGGTTACGCCTTGTTCTCTCTTTCTGGCCTGATCCACGCTGGTGCCGTCACGCTGAGCTTGGCACACAGGATCGTGGTGACATACGACGCGGGCGTGAGCAGACGTCAGCCCGGCCGACACGACGAAAAACGCGGAAGCGACAATCATTGATTTCATAATACACCCCCAAGTTGACAACGGCGACCGTAGCCTTCGAGAATGGAACCTTCAACCCCAGAGCGCAGGGGTCAGCCAGATTCTAAGCGTTCGCTCCCTTCGGAGGGATTGATGGGGTTCGCTTACACTCTACCCATCCTACGAGCTACCCATCCTTGGAGCTAACGTAGCCTCGCTTTTGCTGCGACGATCGAGCGCGTCGTTAGGGTGGATCAGTGTCGTATTTTCAGTGAATTCCCGCATCCTTCCCGCACGCGTCTGTCGGACTCCCACCGCGTGGGAGAGGCAGCAAGGAGCGCATATGCGGCCAAGTGTTCATTTGGACGGCTTGCGCGCCTCGTCTCGCGCCAACCGCTCCGCTCTCAGACGCTTGTGGTTTTCATGAAACTGGGGATCGGCTTGACTATCCGCGATCGACTGCCGCGCTGCGTTCGGGTTTTGCGCCCTGCGGTCGGCTTCATCGGCGATCTGCTGCTCGGCTGAGCGTTTCGATTTGGTCATGACTGGATCCTTGCACCCGTAGATTTGACGCGGCGAGAGTTTAGGTGTGGGCCACAAGTGTTGATCACCCCGTTTGCCGTGAGAGCTTCGGCCGCCAACGAGAGCCGCGGCTTCGGTCGAGGCAACTCGGATCGCAAAAGGACGGGCAGACGTTTACCGCAGCCATAGGTCAGACGGACGCGATGGCCGGACGGATTTCATCTCACTTGGCGTAGCCCTGTGACCGGAGCCAAGAAATCCGACGCTCTCCGTTCATCCAATCGTCGATTTCGGCTTTGCTCGCGAAGCCGGTTATTTCTCGGGGTTCTGAGCCTGGATACTCGGCGACGATGACCCAGTCGCCCTCAGATTTACGAAGCGGTTTGAAGCTCACTCTTATTTTTGCCATGCCGAACTATGGAGGAAAGTGGGCAAAAAGGAAACCTCGTCGAGCCCTTTTGAGCAACTTGCCGCCGGCGGCCGGAACGCGACTCCAGCGTAAAATGCTTAAAGCGGGGCCTTTTCGCCGGGGTTAGCTTCCATTGCCAGGAACAACTTACCTTGGATGAGAGCATGACCGACCTTTCCATCGATGCGCGGCTCTCCTCGGCGGCGGGCTCGGCCTGACACTTTATCAGGTTATGCTCGGAGGGGCGCAGGGCTCCGCGCGCAAATGGTCATGCTGTCGCTCGCAACGGCGTTGTTCTTCCCCGTGCTGGCGCAAGCTGCCGTCGGGCAAAACAGCTCAGCCATTCCGACGAGGCCGCCTGCCAACCCCTTCCTGCAAAAATATTCCACTTTACCGAAATTCGGATTTGTCGCACAAGCAAACCACCCTGGCCCGAGACAAGGGGCGGATCGCGATCGTCACGAACGGCGGACAGGTCGCTACGCTCGCAACGACGCGGAGAGAACCGCGAACACCGTCGTTGCCGCGCTACCGCATCATCATCCGCGCGATCGCCTCCCCGATCACCACCGTCGTGAAATGCGTGTTGGCGCGGCAGTCGGACGGCATGATCGAGGCGTCGGCGACGCGCAGACCCGAGATGCCCTTCACCGAGCCATCAGGGTTGACCACGCCGTCGGCATCATTGATGCCGCTCATCCGGCAGCTGCCGGCAGCGTGCTGGATGTCACCGGTCTCACGGCGCAGCACCGCGTCGAGCTCGTGATCCGGCAGGGCGGCTGCCTGCGGCAGCGTCAGGTCGGTATCGGCGAGCCGGATCCAGTCGGCGATGCCCGAAAGCGCCGGCTGCGAGGTGATCACCGCGAGCCGCCTCACCGCGTCGATCATGCGCAGCATGTCGCGGGGATCGGCGAGCATGTTCTCCTCGACGACAGGATCGATCGCGGGATCGGTCGAGGCCAGCTTGAGCGTGCCGCGGGAGTAGGCGTTGAACAGCCCGGCGCCGATCGCGCCGGGCACGCCGATGCCGCGGTGATTGAAGGCGATCAGGATCATGTCGCGCTTGCCGCCGTCCGCAAGGCCCGAGGAATAGGTCACGCAGCAATTGGTGTGGCGCGTATCAGGATCGGTGGGCCGCAGGTTCTCGTGGAGCTGGATGGTTGCGCGAAACAGCGGGTGATCGAAATAATGCTTGCCGACCGGCAGATCGCGCTCGACCGCAATTCCCATTTCCTTCAATTCGTCGGCCGGCCCAATGCCCGAGCGCAGCAGGATCGCCGGGCTATGGATCGCGCCGGCACACAGCACGATCTGCCGCGCGCTGATCTCTTGGGTGCCCTGCCCCTCCACGTGAACGCGGACGCCGGTGGCGCGGCCGTCGCTGATCAGGACGCGATCGACCAGCGCATGGCCGCGGATCTCGAGGTTAGGCCGGCCGCGCGCGGGCTCGAGATAAGCCTCGTTGGTGCTGATGCGGCGCAAGTCGCGGCTGTTGATGGGATAGCAGGCGACGCCCTCACCGTCGGGACCGTTGAGGTCCGTGCACCAGGGATAGCCGCTCGCCAGCGCCGCGTCCCGCAAGCCGCGGTCGATCGGTCCCCATTTTTCCGGCGGCGCGCGATAGACCGGCAGCGGACCGCCGCGACCGTGGCCCTCGGCATCGCCGAATTCAAAATCGTCCTCGATCACGGAGAACAGCGGCATCACGTCCTTCGCCGACCAGCCGGTGCAACCATGGGCGGCCCATTCGTCGAAGGCATCGGCAACACCGCGGATCGCGATCTGGCCGTTCATCATCGAGGAGCCGCCGAGCCCCTTGCCGCGCCAGTAGAAGCGCGGCTGCTGCCCCGCCACCCGGCGCGACAGCAGATCAGGCCACTGCCATTTCTCCTGGTACTTGCGCTTGTGGATGATCGGGATCGGATTCGGCGTCCGCACCTCCCACGGCGCCTCATCGGCACGCCAGTCGAGCCCGGCTTCGAGCAGCAACACGCGCCGCGCGCGATCCTCGGAAAGCCTTGCGGCCACAGCAGCGCCGGCGGAGCCGCCGCCGACAACAATGACATCGTACATCGCGCTCATTCTCGACATTCCAGACCACCGGCGTCGTGGACGGTATCAGACGGTGCTAAGCGGTGGAATGCGAATTGGAGAGCGGCGCTGTCGCAGCCCGTGAGCGCAGGTGCGCGTGCCCTGGACGCAGCGCAGCGCCACTTCAGCGGTGCGCTGCAGAGCCGCAGCCCATGTCTCCCAGCCACCTGTACAGCGTGGGTCCCGACTCTGCGCAGCAGCGTTGCACGCTGCAGCGCGTCCGGGACACTAAACACCCTACCCGATCGCCTTGCCGAACTTGTTCGACTTCGGGAAACCCTTCGGCGGCAGGCGGCCGGCGTCGGCGCGGGTGCCCTTCCACTCGGCAAGCTCCTTCATGGTCGCGGAGAATTCGCGGCCCGCGGAGTCCTTCCAGGTCAGGCCGGCCTTGGCCTCGAACACGGCGACGTCCGAGAGGCCGCCGTCCTTGTACTTCTGCAAGCGCACGCCGCGGCCGCGCGCCATTTCCGGCACCTGGTCGAGCGGGAAGACCAGCATCTTGCGGTTCTCGCCGATCACGGCGACGGTGTCGCCGATCACTTCCGTGATCGCGCGCGCCTCGTTCGGCATGTCGACGTTGAGGACCTGCTTGCCCTTCTTGGTGGTACCGACGCAATCGTCCTCGCTCACCACAAAACCCTGGCCCTCGTGGCTTGCGACCAGGAATTTGCGTCCGCCCTTGTTGACGAACAGCGCGACGGGCGCCGCCTCCTGCTCGAGGTCGATGAAGAGGCGGATCGGTTCGCCATGGCCGCGACCGCCCGGAAGCTTGGCGACATCGAGCGTGTAGAACTTGCCGTTGGTGGCGAACAGCAGCAGTTTCGAGGTGGTCTCCGCGAAGAAGGCAAAGCCGAGCTTGTCGTCCTGCTTGAAGGCGAGGCCCGAGAGATCCTCGACATGGCCCTTCATGGTGCGGATCCAGCCCTTGTCGGAGACGACGACCGTCACCGGCTCGCGCTCGACCAGGGCTTCCTCCATCGCGGCGAGATCGTGCTCGGGAGCGTCGGCGAAGGTGGTGCGGCGCTTGCCGAGCGGCGTCTTCGGCCCGAACATGTCGCGGACCTTGCCGACCTGCTCGCCGACCTTCTTCCACTGCTCGGCCTCGGAGGCGAGCACCGCGTTGATGCCCTTGAGCTCGGCACGGAGGTTCTTGTCCTCGGTGCGGATCTCCATCTCCTCGAGCTTGCGCAAGGAGCGCAGGCGCATGTTGAGGATGGCTTCGGCCTGCACCTCGGTGAGCTTGAACTCCTTCATCAAGGCCGGCTTCGGCTCATCCTCGGTGCGGATGATCTTGATCACCTTGTCGATGTTCAGATAGGCGATCAGGAAGCCGCCGAGCACTTCGAGCCGGTGCTCGATCTGCGCCTTGCGATAATTGCTGCGGCGGATCAGGACATCGCGCAGATGGTCGAGCCATTCGCGCAGGCACTCCGCAAGTCCCACCACCTTGGGGACTCGGCCCTTGATCAGCACGTTGAGGTTCAGCGGAATCTTGTTTTCGAGCTCGGTGAGCCGGAACAGCGATTCCATCATCAGCGCGGGATCGACGTTCTTCGACTTCGGCTCGATCACGATGCGGACGTCTTCGGCCGACTCGTCCCTGATGTCGCCGACCAGCGGCAGCTTCTTCTGGTCGAGCAGCTCCGCGACCTTCTCGATCAGCCGCGACTTCTGCACCAGGAACGGGATCTCGGTGACGACGACGACCCAGGTGCCGCGCGCGCCCTCCTCTTGCGACCAGCGCGCGCGAACGCGGAACGAGCCACGGCCGGTGGTGTAGGCCTCGGCGATGGCCTGCTTGGAGTCGACGCAGATGCCGCCGGTCGGGAAGTCTGGGCCCTTCACCCACTTCATCAGGGCCCTGGATTTCGCGTCGGGCTTCTCGATCAGATGCAGCGCGGCCTCGCAGAGCTCGGCGGCGTTGTGCGGCGGGATCGAGGTCGCCATGCCGACCGCGATGCCCTGCGCGCCGTTGGCGAGCAGGTTCGGGAAGCCGCCGGGGAGCACGACCGGCTCCTTCGACTGGCCGTCGTAATTGGCGCGGAATTCGACGCCGTCCTCGTCGATGCCCTCGAGCAGAAGCCGCGCGACGTCGGTCATGCGCGCTTCGGTGTAGCGATAGGCGGCCGGATTATCGCCGTCGATATTGCCGAAATTGCCCTGGCCGTCGACCAGCGGGTAGCGCGAGGAGAAATCCTGCGCGAGGCGCACCATGGCGTCGTAGATCGCCTGGTCGCCGTGCGGATGGAACGAGCCCATCACGTCGCCGACGATCTTCGCGGATTTCTTGAAAGCGGTGCCGGGGTCGAGCCTGAGCAGGCGCATGCCGTAGAGGATGCGGCGGTGGACCGGCTTCAGGCCGTCGCGCGCGTCGGGCAGCGCGCGGTGCATGATGGTGGAGAGCGCATAGGCGAGATAGCGCTCTTCCAGCGCTTCCTGCAGCCGGACCTCGTGAATTTCGGCCGGTTCTTCCGGCGGAACGATTCGTTTTCCCATGCCGCCCGGTTAAACCGTGGAAGGGAATCGGGCAAGGATGGATTGTTCCCCTGGCCCGCCTAGTGGCCGGCCCAGCCGGCTGTCACGGTCTGCGTCTTGTCCGGGACAGGGGCCGGCATATTGGTCAGGCAACGCCGGGCGGCCTCGATTTCGGCCTCCGTGGCCCCCTTCGACCGCGCCCATGTCTCTGCAGCGGCAGCGGAATATTTGGCCACATAGTACCGGACGACGGTGCAGGATGCCCGGCGAAACACGCCGGGTTGCGGCTCGCCGGCCATTGCATCAGGCGCGAACGCGAGCAGCGCCGCGGACAAGGCGAATCCCTTGATCAACATTTAGGCTGTCCCCGTTGTGGAACCCGAAGGCCAATTCCGCTCGCCTGGATTTCGTTCCCTGGAACTGCATGTTTGAGGGAGATTGCAGAGTCCCGTTTCACTCATGGCGCGGGAATCGTTGCCCTCGCCTGTTGCCGGGTCAGCGCATTGATGAAGCCGGCGCGCGCATCGGAATGGCCCTGCCCGCGCGGCTCAAGCACATGGCGGAGCAGGAACAGGCCGGTGAGCCGAAAGCCGTCCTGGAGATCCTGGTCGGTCAGGTCGCTGGCAGTTTCGCCATGGCGCAGGAACGGGGGCAGCCGCAACAGCCGATCCCGCCACGGCTCGCCCGCCCCGCGCGACACCGCCCCGCCGGACTTCGGCGAGACATAGATGAGGTCCGTGGTCTCGCCGGTCACCGCGCAATTCTCCAGCGCCAGTCCGAAGCCGAGCTCGGCGAGCATCGCCAGCTCGAAATGGATCAGGTGCACGGCGGCACCGCCGATGTCGTCGAAATCATCCAGCGAATGCTCGAGCAGCGCAAAGATCTCCTCGTGCGGGTCGCGCTCCGGCAGCAGCCGCGCAATCGAGGCGAGATGCGTGACGCCGTAGACCCCATGGGAGGATCCCAGCAACGTGGCCGCGCGCAGCTTCAGTCCCTCGATCGCGTAAGTGCCGAGATGCTCGTCGAGCCGCGCCCGCCACACCGCGCTGACGCTGTTCCCCGGCTGCAACAGCGGCCGCATCCGCGAGCCGGCACCGCCCCGCACCAGACCGAGATGCCGGCCATGCGCGCGCGTGAGCAGCTCCACGATGGCGCTGGATTCGCCATGCCGCCGCACGCCCAAGACGATGCCTTCGTCGGTCCATTCCATGGGATCGAGTGTAGCGGATTTCGCCCGTTAATCGTAGGGCGGATTGGCCGAAGGCGTAATCCGCCAATAGCTCGTGCACATCAAACGGCGGATTACGCTCCGCCAATCCGCCCTACGGCACCGCGCAAGACCTCACGCGTTGAACCAGCCCTGCGCGTCGCCGCTGAAGGAGAAATACAGGCCCATCGTCGTCAGCACGCAGGACACGATCTCGATGGCGCTGTCGAGCTCCAGGCCCTTCTCGCCGATGATCTGGCCGAGCGAGATCACCGACAGCACCAGCGCCGCCGCCAGCACAAAGCGCGGCCAGTTCTTGCGATGATGCGCCGCCAGCCTGACGAAATAGACGAGGAGCAGGATCATGCCACCGGCGAGCAAGGTCTGCGTGGTAATCATCCGCTCGGTCATCTCGGCGCTCGGCGTGCGGTCCTGCACCGCCACCGACAGGGCGTCCAGCATCAACGATGCATAGAGCAGCGCTTCGAAGCGCCTGATGTTGCTGGGCACGCTCATCGGATACCGATCGTTTCTTGGTTATTCTCTCGGGAAGTCCAGGCCCATCTCGCGGTAGCGATCGGGATCGTCGCCCCAGTTCTCGCGCACCTTGACGAACAGGAACAGATGCACCGGTACGTCCAGGATCTGCATCAGCTCTTTCCGCGAGTCCGCGCCGATCGACTTGATGGTGGCGCCGCCCTTGCCGAGCACGATCTTGCGTTGGCTTTCGCGCTCCACGAAGATCGTTTGCTCGATCCGCACCGACTTGTCCTTGCGCTCCTCCCACTTGTCGGTCTCGACCGTGGACTGGTAGGGCAGCTCCTGGTGCAGCTTCTGATAGATCTTTTCGCGCGTGATCTCGGCCGCCAGCTGCCGCATCGGCGCGTCCGACATCTGGTCCTCGGGATAGAGATACGGCCCCGGCGGCACCATTTCCGCGAGCGTCTTGCGGATGTCGTCGACGCCGTCGCCCGAGATCGCCGCGATCATGAAGGTCCGCGCGAACTTCATGCGCTCGTTGGCGGCCTGCGCCAGCGCCAGCAGCTTCTCGCGCTGGACCAGGTCGACCTTGTTGATGACCAGAATCTTCTCGTGATTGACGCTCGCCGCCTTGGTGAGGATCGCCTCGGCCTCCTCGTCGATCCCGGTCTTGGCGTCGAGCAGCACGCAGACGAGATCGGCATCATGCGCCCCGCTCCAGGCGGTCGAGACCATGGCGCGGTCGAGCCGGCGCTTGGGCAGGAAGATGCCGGGCGTGTCGACCAGGATGATCTGCGCATTGTTCTCGATCACGATGCCGCGGATCAGCGCGCGCGTGGTCTGCACCTTGCGCGAGACGATCGTGACCTTGGCGCCGACCAGCGCATTGACCAGCGTGGACTTGCCGACATTGGGCGCGCCGATCAGCGCAACGAAGCCGCAGCGCGTTGCCGTCGGCGTCTCGCCGCTTGCTTCAACCGTCATTGCCGCCGCCAACACCTTCACGCGCGATCATCACTGAAGCTGCCACCTTCTCCGCTGCGCGCTTGCTGCCGCCGATGCCCTCCGCCGGCGCGAGCCCCGGCAGATCCACCGCGACGCGGAATTGCGGATCGTGATGCGGGCCGGTGCGCTCGACCTCGCGGTAAACCGGCGTCGGCAGCCCCTTGCCTTGCGCCCATTCCTGCAGCACGGTCTTGGGATCGCGCAACGGACGGCGCGGCTTGTGCATGCGCTCGGTCCAGTTGCGTTTGACGAACTCGGACGCCGCCGCGTAGCCGCCGTCGAGGAAGACGGCGCCGATCACGGCCTCGCAGATGTCGCCGAGGATGGATTTGCGCAGGCGCGCATCGGCGCTGGAGCCGACCGAGCCGAGCTTGATGTCGTCGAGCAGGCCGAGCGACTTGGCGACGTCGGCGCAGCTTTCCTTGCGCACCAGCTCGGCAAGGCGCTTGGAGAGCTCGCCCTCGTCGGCGTTCGGGAAGGCATGATAGAGCATGTCGGAGACGACGAGCCCGAGCACGTGGTCGCCGAGGAATTCCAGCCGCTGGTAGCTGTCACCGCGCTTGCGCCCGGACTTCAGCGCCGAGACGTGCGTGATCGCCTGCATCAGCATGTTCGGGTCGCTGAAGCTGTGGCCGATGCGGGCCTCGAGCGCCGCGTTCGCATCGGTGCCCTTGGCCTTGCTGCTTCGCGCGCGCTTCTTCTTGGCAGGCGTCTTCGGTGCAGCTTCGCTCTCAGGAGCGGCTTGCGCCTCGGTCGGTTGGATCGGGATGTCCTTGGCTTCGTCTTTCATCGGACGATTTTGAAGAAGCGATTCCAGCGTACTGCCCACGGCCAGCGCCAGAACATCCAGGCATGCTCGCCTTCGGCGATGGAGAAGAAGATCATCTGGGCGCGACCGATCAGATTCTCCTGCGGCACATAGCCGACCTGGCCGAGAAAGCGGCTATCGGTGGAGTTGTCGCGGTTGTCGCCCATCATGAAGAAATGGCCCGACGGCACGGTGTAGACATTGGTGTTGTCGACGTAGCCGTTGTCGGCGCAGTCGAGCGTCTCATAGGACACGCCGTTCGGCAGCGTTTCCTTCCAGCGTTTCACCCGGGAGATGCCGCCGCCTTCCGAGCCGCAGGGCTCCTCGCCGACATATTCGCTCATCCGCTGCCGCTCGACCGGCGTGTCGTTGATGTAGAGCAGCCCGTCCCGCATCTGGATGCGGTCGCCGGGAAGACCGATCACGCGCTTGATGTAATCGGTGGAATCGTCCTTCGGCAGGCGAAACACGACGATGTCGCCGCGCTGCGGGTCCGAGCCCCAGATCCGCCCGGAGAACAGGTTCGGTGAAAGCGGGATCGAATAGTGGCTATAGCCGTAGGAATATTTCGAGACGAACAGATAGTCGCCGACCAGCAGCGTCGCCTTCATCGAGCCGGACGGGATGTTGAAGGGCTGGAACAGGAAGGTGCGGATCACCAGCGCGATCAGGAGAGCGTGGATCACGACCCGGACCGTTTCGCCGACGCCGCTTTCAGTTTTCGTTCCCGAAGTCACGCTCATTGCTCTCTCAATTCCGGCCGGCGATCACAGAGCGCCCTCCTCCCGCGAACGGCCCACCGGTTCGCGGCGCAAGGAGATTGTCCTGATTCTGATAGTGAGGGCCAATTCCGGCGTAAAGCCGAATTCGCCCAGGCTGATTTGCGTCCGCGGACTTTTAGACGGTTGTCGGAGGCCACGCAATCAAGGATCGCATCAAAATTGGGTAAGGCGTTGATTCGTAACGAAAATCGCAGAAATCCCGGCGCCCCGTCAAGGTTTCGGCAGCGGCACGGCGGAAATGATGACGAAGGCCTGCGCCAGCGGCCAGTCATCGGTGATCGACACGTCGATCCGCGCCTCGAAGCCATCAGGCGTCAGGGCCTGGAGCCGGGCCAGGGCGCCGCCGGTCAGCTGCATGGTCGGCCGTCCGCCCGGCAGGTTGACCACCCCCATATCGCGCCACCACACCCCGCGCCGGATCCCGGTGCCGAGCGCCTTGGAGCAGGCCTCCTTGGCGGCGAAGCGCTTGGCGTAGGTCGCCACTACCATCTTCTCGTTCTTGGCGCGGCGCTCCGCCTTGGCCCGCTCCGCCGCGGTGAAGATGCGGTCGAGGAAGCGCTCGCCGTGCCGCTCAATCACCTTCGCGACGCGGGTGATGTCGATGAGGTCGGAGCCGATGCCGATGATCACGCCCGGCTCCGTCCGCGGTCCATCGCCGCGCGCATGCTGCGGACGGTCTCGGCAAGACCGACGAACAGCGCCTCGCCGATCATGTAATAGCCGATGTTGAGCTCCATGATCTCAGGCAAGCCTGCGATCGTCTCCGCCGTCGCATAGTCGAGCCCGTGCCCGGCATGGACCTCGAGGCCGGCGGCCTTCGCGAGCTTCACGCCCGCCACGATCCGCTGCCATTCGGCCTCGGCCTTGGCGGTGTGGCCGTCGGTCACGGCGTCGCACCAGGCGCCGGTGTGGATCTCGATCACGGGCGCACGCAGCTTCGCCGCCATCGCGATCTGGGCGGGATCGGCGGCGATGAACAGCGAGACGCGAATGCCGGCATCGTTCAGCCGCGCGATATAGGGCGCGAGCGCGTTGTGCTGGCCGACCACGTCCAGCCCGCCTTCGGTGGTCACCTCCTGCCGGCGCTCCGGCACCAGGCAGACCGCGTGCGGCCTGGTGGCGAGCGAGATCCGCATCATGTCGTCGGTCGCCGCCATCTCGAAATTGAGCGGCTTGGAGATCTCGGCCTTCAACCGCGCCATGTCCTCGTCGCGGATGTGCCGGCGATCCTCGCGCAAATGGGCGGTGATGCCGTCGGCGCCGGCCTCGATCGCCAGCAGCGCCGCCCGCACCGGATCGGGATGGCGGCCGCCGCGCGCGTTACGCACGGTTGCGACGTGATCGATATTGACGCCGAGGCGAAGCTTCGATGCGGGCATTTCAGAACTCACGAAATCAGAGAGACCGGCGCATGCGATATGCGCCTATCCATTAACACGTTCGACTTTGGCGACGACCGCCTTCGCGCGCAGCTGGGCCAGGATCGCGCTCAAATGCTTGAGATCGTAGACTTCGAGATCGATCGTCGTCTCCGTGAAATCAGGCGAGCGGCGCTGCATGCTGATATTGTCGATGTTGCCGTCGTGCTCGGCGATCACGGTCGCGATCTGCGCCAGCGCGCCGGGCTCGTTGACGTTCTCGACCCTGATGCGGGCCGGGAAGCGCTGCGGCGCGGAGTCCTCGATGTCCCAGCGGACGTCGAGCCAGCGCTCCGGCTCCTCCTCGAAATCCTTCAGGGCCGGCGCCTGAATCGGGTAGATCGTGATGCCCTCGCCCGGCGTGACGATGCCGACGATGCGATCGCCCGGCACGGCGCCGCCGTTCGGCGCGAACTTGATCGGCAGGTCGGAGTTGATGCCGCGGATCGGAATCGCGACCGGGCTGCGCGGGGACTCCGACGACTTCTCCTTGAGCTTGGCGGCAAGCCCCTTCTTGACGCCGTAGCGCGCAATGCGCTCCTCCTTGTAGTCGGGATACATCGCACGTGCGACGTGGGAGGCCTTGATCTCGCCGCGCCCCACGGCCGCCATCACGTCCTCGATCGAGGTCCGCGCCAGCCGCGGCAGCGCGCCCTTGAGCTTGTCGTCGGCATATTCGATCTTGGCGCGCTCGAACAGGCGCTCCACGATGCGGCGGCCGAGACCGGCATATTGATCGCGCACCGCGGTTCGCGTGGCGCGGCGGATCGCGGCACGCGCCTTGCCGGTGACCGCAAGAGTCTCCCAGGCCGAGGGCGGCGCCGATTGCGCTTCCGAAGTCAGCACCTCGACCTCGTCGCCGTTCTGCAGCTCCGAGGACAGCGGCGCGAACTGGCCGTTGATCTTGCAGCCGACCGCGCTGTTGCCGACGTCGGTGTGCACGGCATAGGCGAAGTCGATCACGTTGGCATGGCGCGGCAGCGCGATCAGCTTGCCCTTCGGCGTGAAGCAGAACACCTGGTCGTGGAACAGCTCGAGCTTGGTGTGCTCGAGGAATTCCTCGGGATTGGCGCTCTCCGAGAGGATGCCGATGGTGTGGCGCAGCCAGGCGAACGCATTGGACTCGCGCTTGAGGAATTCGGTCGGCGATCCCACGCCCTCCTTGTAGAAGACGTGCGCGGCGATGCCGCGCTCGGCGATCTGGTCCATCGCCTCGGTCCGGATCTGCAGCTCGACGCGCTGGTTGCCGGGGCCGATCACCGTGGTGTGGATCGAGCGGTAGTCGTTCTGCTTCGGCGTCGAGATGTAGTCCTTGAAACGACCCGGCACGACCGGCCAGGTGGTGTGGACGATGCCCAGCGCGCGATAGCAGGCCTCGATGTCGTTGACGACGAGGCGAAAGCCGAAGATGTCGGACAATTGCTCGAAGCCGACCGACTTGCGCTCCATCTTGGTCCAGATCGAGAATGGCTTCTTGCGGCGGCCGTAGACCCGCGCCCCCAGGCCCCTGTGGCGCAGATTGTTGGAGAGCTGGTCCTCGATCTCGCCGATCAGATTGCGGTTGCGTTCGGCGAGCGCGTCGAGGCGCTGCATCACCACCGAATAGGCTTCGGGATCGAGGGTGCGGAAGGACAGATCCTCCAGCTCCTCGCGCATTTCCTGCATGCCCATGCGCCCGGCCAGCGGCGCGTAGATGTCGAGCGTCTCCTCGGCGATGCGCCGGCGCGATTCCGTCGGCACGAAGTCCAGCGTGCGCATGTTGTGCAGACGATCGGCGAGCTTGACCAGGAGCACGCGGACATCGTCGGCGATGGCCAGCAGCAATTTGCGTAGATTCTCGGCCTGCTTGGCCTCCCGCGAGACCAGCTCCAGCCGCTTCAGCTTGGTCAGGCCCTCGACCAGCGCACCGATCTCCGGCCCGAAGATCTGGTCGATCTCGGCCCGCGTCGCCTCGGTGTCCTCGATCGTGTCGTGCAGCAGCGCGGCCACGATGGTGGCGTCGTCGAGCTTCAGATCGGTGAGAATCGCCGCCACTTCGAGCGGGTGCGAGAAATACGGATCGCCCGAGGCGCGGGTTTGCGAACCATGCGCCTTCATCGCGTAGACATAGGCGCGGTTGAGCAGGTCTTCGTTGGTGTTGGGATTGTAGGACCTGACGCGCTCGACGAGGTCATATTGACGCATCATGCGCGCGCGGGACTTGGCCGGGCGGGCGACCGGCGCAGTCGGGGCCACGGCAACCGATTCGGTTGCGGCCTGCATCTGCGTGGATCTGCGGCGCCGATATACCATGCCGTCCTGCCTTCAAACGAGCCTGGGCCGGCCCGTTGCATACATCTTAGCTCCGATCGCGCGTGTGTCCGATCAATTCGGTGACAGGACGCATCGCCAACCACAACGCTATGGTAACCACGAAAACGTCAACAAAAGCAAAGGCCCGAACAATGGTTCGGGCCTTCGATAAAATCACAGGACATCGAGGATCGCGACGGACGATTTACTCGTCTTCCTCGGGCTGCTCCTCGGGTGGCGCAAGGCCTTCGAGACCCTTCAGGAGCTCCTCTTCGGTCATGCGCTCGACGGCGACTTCGGTATCGTCGGCATCGACGCTCGCACCCGCGGAACCGATCAGCGGCACCGTATCCGGCTCGGGCTCGTCGACCTCGACGAACTTCTGGAGCGAGTGCACCAGCTCCTCGCGGAGGTCTTCCGGCGAAATGGTCGTGTCGGCAATTTCGCGCAAAGACACAACAGGGTTCTTGTCGTTATCGCGGTCAACCGTTAGTTGTGAACCGGACGAAATCATGCGGGCACGGTGGGCGGCCAGCAGGACCAGGTCAAACCGGTTGTCGACCTTGTCGATACAATCTTCTACGGTGACGCGAGCCATGGACTGTCGCTCCGTTGTGGGTGGGACGAAATATGTGGATGATTGGGGCTAGTTATAGGGGCCGGGCCGGTTTCGCAAGGCCAATTTGTGATTTGGCCTCGCCAAACGGCTCTGCTACCCCCACATTGGGGCTGGGATGGGTGGTTTCCCGGGCTGCCATCGAGGGCGGCGCCGGGTGTATGCAAGTCCGCCATAACTATACCTTGATTGCCCCGACTTCTCCGGATTTGCGGTTTCGACGGGTCTGAGCGGCACTCTAGAAATGCGCGGCCTGCTGTCGCCGCGCCAACAATAAAACGATCAATCACGAACACTACGCGAGCAACTGAATGTCACCTTCTCCTACCAACAAGATCGCGCTCTTCATCGATGGGGCCAATCTCTACGCGACAGCCAAGACTCTCGGCTTCGACATCGATTACAAGCGCCTTCTGAAGGAGTTTCAGGGCCGCGGGACGCTGCTCCGGGCGTTCTACTACACCGCCATCATCGAGGATCAGGAATACTCCTCGATCCGCCCGTTGATCGACTGGCTGGACTACAACGGCTACACCGTCGTCACCAAGGCGACGAAGGAATTCATCGACGCCTCCGGCCGCCGCAAGGTCAAGGGCAACATGGATATCGAGCTCGCCGTGGACGCCATGGAGCTCGCCGAGCACATCGACCAGATGGTGCTGTTCTCCGGCGACGGCGACTTCCGCTCCCTGGTCGAGGCCGTGCAGCGCCGCGGCGTACGGGTCACGGTGATCTCCACCATCGCCAGCCAGCCGCCGATGATCGCCGACGAGCTGCGCCGCCAGGCCGACGTCTTCACCGACCTCGTCGAGCTGCAGTCCAAGCTCGGCCGTGATCCGTCCGAACGCCCCGCCCCGCGCGACCGCGGTGAGCGCGAGGCCCGCCACCACGCCCCGCAATTCCTCCAGCGCGCAACCACGATGGCGCCGAGGGGCGATGACGACTTCGAGGAGTGAGGCGGCCCGGCCAGGCCGCCAGCCTCCCACCGTCGTTCCCGACCGTGATTGTCCGCTCTGTCCGCGCCTGGTGGCCTTTCGCGAGGCCAACCGCGCTCGCGAGCCCTTGTGGCACAATGCGCCGGTTGCGCTCTTCGGCGACATCAAGGCGCGCCTTTTGATCGTCGGCCTCGCGCCAGGGATGCAGGGCGCCAACCGCACGGGACGGCCGTTCACCGGCGATTATGCCGGCGACCTGCTCTACGCCACACTGCTCGAATACGGGTTCGCCGAGGGGACCTATCAGGCGCGTCCCGATGACGGCCTGAAGCTGGTCGACTGCCGGATCGCCAACGCCGTGCATTGCGTGCCGCCGCAGAACAAGCCGCTGCCGGTCGAGATCAACACCTGCCGGCAATTTCTGGTCGCCAACCTCGAGGCGATGCCGAAGCTGCGCGCGATCATCGCGCTCGGGCGAATTGCGCACGACAGCGTGCTCAAGCCGCTGAAGCTGAAGGCCTCCCAAGCCCCCTTCGGCCATGGGGCCGTGCATCAGGCCGGCGCCTTCAAGCTCTACGACAGCTATCACTGCTCGCGCTACAACACGAACACCGGCGTGCTGACGCCGGACATGTTCCGGTCGGTGTTCGCGAAGGTGAAGGCAGACCTCGACTAGCGCCTTGGTTCAGGCTTCGGCCGAATGGGCCTTCAGCCAGTCCAGCACGTCGCCGGCGTTCCGGTCGGGCGGAAACACGGGATAGAACACGTGCGTGATTCTGGCGTCGTCGATAACGAGCGCGAGGCGCTTGATCAGCGTCAGCCCCGCGACCTCCATCGTCGGCAGCTTCAGCGCGTGCGTGAGCGCCAGCTTGTCGTCGGACAGCACAGGAAACGGCAGATGCAGCCGTGAGGCCATCTCGGTCTGGTATTCGTTGCTCTGGGTGGAGAGGCCGAACACGTGGGCGGCACCGGCGGCCTTCAGCTCGGCGTACAGATCGCGAAACGCACAGGTCTGCGGCGTGCAACCGCGCGCACCGGGGATCATGTCCCAATCGTCCACCAGCGCGATCTTGCCGGGCTCGCCGGTACGCGGATAGGCGAACACCACAGTCCGGCCGCGCAGTGCCGACAGGGTGACCGAGGTGTCGTTGGTCGCGAGCAGGCTGATTGGAGGCAACACCAAGCCTGTGAGATGCGCGGTCGCGCCGTCATCGACGGGTGGGGGAATCTGGCTCCAATCGACCTCGAGCAGGTTCCGCTGAGTCATCTCGTCAACCCCTCGCCCGCATCAGGCGCCCCTTCTCCCGGCTCCAGTCGCGCTTCTTCTCAGTCTCGCGCTTGTCGTGCAGCTTCTTGCCCTTTGCAACTGCCAGCTGCAATTTGGCGCGGCCTCGCTCGTTGAAATAGAGCTTGAGCGGGATCAGCGTCATGCCCTCGCGGTCGACGGCGCCCATCAGCTTGTTGATCTGCCGGCGGTGCAGCAGCAGTTTTCGCGGCCGCTTCGGCTCGTGATTGAAGCGGTTTCCTTGCAGATATTCCGGAATGGTGGCGTTGATCAGCCAGATCTCACCGTCCTTGGAATCGGCGTAGGATTCCGCGATCGTGCTCTTGCCGTTGCGGATGGACTTGACCTCGGTTCCGGTCAGCGCAATCCCCGCCTCGATCGTATCCTCGATCGCGTAGTTGAAGCGGGCCTTGCGATTCTCCGCCATGACCTTGATTGGACGTTCGTTTTTATCGGCCATGAGAGAACAAACCCGGTGGAGATGCGCAGCAAAGCTAACAGTTCGGATGAAGCGCGCGCGTCACTTCTTGAGGAGGTCGCGAATCTCGGTCAGCAGCTCGACCTCGGCCGACGGCTTCGCCGGCGCGGCGGGTGCCGCCTCCTCCTTGCGCTTTAGCGTGTTCATGGCACGGATCACCAGGAACAACACGAAAGCGACGATGATGAAGTTGATCGTGAGCGTCAGGAAGCTGCCGTAAGCAAGGACAGCGCCTTGCTTTTTCGCATCCGCCAAGTTGGTGGCGGTGACCGTCTTCGACAAGGGGACGAAGTAGTTCGAGAAGTCGAGGCCGCCGGTCGCGGCGCCGATGATCGGCATTATGATGTCGCCGACCAGCGATGTGACGATGGCGCCGAAGGCCGCACCGATGATGACGCCGACCGCGAGATCGACGACGTTGCCCTTCATGGCGAATTCGCGGAACTCCGTGAGCATCCGCCTGCCCTTTTCGTCAACGCTCATGGACGGGCTCCCCGATATGCTGGCGCGTCAGTTGATCAGGCCAGCGTGCACCATGGCGCTGCGCACCGCAACGCGTGTCGGCTCGGTGACCGGCACCATCGGCAACCGCAGCGTCTCGTCCAGCTTGCCGAGCAGCGACATCGCGTACTTGATCGGCGCCGGGTTGCTCTCGATGAAGAGGTTGTTGTGCAGCGGCATCAGCTTGTCGTGCAGCTTCAGCGCGGTGGCGTGGTCGCCCCTCGCCCAGGCGGCCTGGAACTCCGAGCACAAGCGCGGCGCGACGTTCGAGGTCACCGAGATGCAGCCGTGGCCGCCATGGGCCATGTAACCGAGGATGGTCGCATCCTCGCCCGAGAGCTGGTTGAAGTCCTCGCCCATCGCCGCGCGCTGCTGCGACACCCGGACCATGCTGGCGGTGGCGTCCTTGACGCCGGCGATGTTCTTCAGCTCCCACAGCCGCTTCATGGTGTCGACCGACATGTCGATCACCGAGCGCGGCGGGATGTTGTAGATGATGATCGGAATTCCGATCGCGTCGTTGATCGCCTTGAAGTGCTGGTACATGCCTTCCTGGGTCGGCTTGTTGTAGTAGGGCGTCACCACCAGCACGGCGTCCGCGCCCGCCTTCTCGGCGTGCTGGGAGAGCTCGATCGCCTCCTTGGTCGAGTTGGAGCCCGCCCCCGCGATCACGGGCACGCGGCCCTTGGCTTCAGCGATGCACCATTCGACGACCTTCTTGTGCTCGTCATGGCTGAGCGTCGGGCTCTCGCCGGTGGTGCCGACCGGGACCAGGCCGTTGGTGCCTTCGGAAATCTGCCAGTTGACCAGCGAGCGGAACGCCGCCTCGTCCAGCGACCCGTTCTTGAACGGCGTGACCAAGGCGGTGAACGACCCCCGGAATTTCGTCTTGGCTGCCATGGACTTCCTCCGTACGCGGCTATCTCTCGAGCAAGCGCCATTCATATCGGGTCTATCCCGCCGGTAAAAGACCCGCTTCCGTGTGACGCACCGTTTAGGCCGCGATTTTGCCGCGGTGGTGGTGCAAATCGGCCCGAGGTAAGCGGCTGTTGGTATTTTGTCCGCATATTCAATCAAATACAGCTAGATCTTGAGCCACTTGACTGATTCGGGGCGATAATACCCGTGACCTCATTCCCTCGTGCCGCTTGGCGGTCCACCGGCCTGGTCGTGTCCCTGATAGCAGGGCTGTCTGTCGGCTGCACTGCCCTCGCCAAGTCCAATGACAAGTCCAATGAGACGCCTGCGGAGGCCGCCAAGCCTGCGGCCACGGATGCCGCGAAGGGTTCGTCCAAGGGAACCAGCAAAGGCCCCGGCAAGGACATCGCGAAGGATACCGCCAAGGGTGCGAGCAAGGGTGCGGCCGCCCCCCCGGCCAAGGACGTTGCGAAGAAACCGGCCAAGGATGCCGGCAAGGACGCTGGCAAGGGCGCTGGCAAGGATACTGGCAAGAGCGCCGGAAAAGACGCCGCGAAAGACAAGCCCAAACCTGCCGCCGCGGCACCTGCGCCGAAATCACACCCGGCCGCCACCGCTGCGCATCCGAAAGCGGCCCCCGCGCCGGCCGTGACGGCCACGGTCAGACCGTCCGCCCCTGCGCCGAAACCCGCCGCAGCTCCCGTGCTGGCTCCTGCGACGCGCCAGCATGCCGCGCCGCGCAAGCCGGTCGTCCCGGCCGCGGTCGCAGCGACATCGTCGACGTCGCAGGGCGACAAGGAGACGCTGGAGAGCGTCATCGAGCTGGTGCGCAAGCGCAAGGCGGGTGATGCCACCAATGCCGCGGCGTCGATCTCGGATCCCGTCGCGCGAAAACTCGCGGAATGGATCATCCTGCGCAGCGAGGACAATGGCGCGACCGTGGAGCGCTACCGCGCCTTCCTCTCCGCCAATCCGAGCTGGCCGTCACAGACCTTCCTGCGCCGGCGCCTCGAAGCGGCGATGTGGGACGACAGGCGCGACGATTCCGTGGCGTGGTCGTGGTTCGAGACCGAGTCTCCGATCTCCGCCAAGGGCCGCTTCACGCTCGCCAAGGCGATGCTGGCGCGCGGCGACCGCGCCAACGCCGAGCGGCTGGTGCGTGAGGCCTGGCGCAGCGATCCGATGTCGGAGGACACCGAGAACAACGCGCTCGACCAGTTCGGTGCCCTGCTGACGCCGGGCGACCAGAAGTCGCGGATGGACACCCTGCTCTACGGCAGCGAGAACGAGGCCGCGATGCGCGCTGCAAAGCGCCTCGGCGCCGGCTACGTCGCGCTCGCCAAGGCCCGCATCGCCGCCGTCAAGAAAGCGCCCAACGCGCGCGCGCTGCTCGACGCGGTGCCGCGCGAGCTGCACAGCGATCCCGGCTTCATCTTCAGCAAGATCCAGCTCCTGCGCCGCGAGGAGAAGTTTGCGGAAGCGGCCCAGCTCATGCTGTCCGCGCCGAAGGATCCGGGCCGGCTCCACAATCTCGACGAATGGTGGATCGAGCGGCGCCTCCTGGCGCGCAAGATGATCGACACCGAGGAATTCCGCAGCGCCTATCTGATCGCGCGCGATGCCGCGCTGCCCTCGCGCGACATCTACAAGACCGAGCAGGAGTTCACCGCCGGGTGGATCGCGCTGCGCTTCCTCAATGATCCCGCGGCGGCCACCCAGCATTTCGCCCGCATCGGCGTCGGCAGCGTCAATCCGACCGCGCTGGCGCGTGCCGGCTACTGGCAGGGCCGCGCCGCGGAAGCGGCCGGACGCCAGCAGGAGGCGCGCAACGCCTATGCTCGGGCCGCCGAACAGTCGACCAGCTATTACGGCCAGCTCGCCCGGGCCAAGCTCGGCCTGCCGCAGATCGAGCTCAACAGCCAGCCGCGCGGGCGCGGCGCCGAACGTCTGGAGATCGTGCGCGCTGCGCACCTGCTCTACGAGCTCGACGAGCGCGAACTCGCGGTGCCCCTGCTCGCCGACATGGGCGAGAACGGCGATCCCGAGGTGCTTGCCGGCCTCGGCGAGCTCGCCCAGCGCTACAATGACGCGCGCGGCATGCTGCTGGTCGGCAAGGCCGCGCTCAATCGCGGCCTGCCGTTCGACTTCTACGCGTATCCCGTCAACGGCATTCCGCAATTCACGCCGATCGGCCCCGAGGTCGAGCGCAGCATCGTCTATGCGATCGCGCGGCAGGAAAGCGCGTTCAACCCTCGCGTGGTGTCGCCGGCGCAGGCCTACGGGCTGATGCAGGTGACGCCGGACGCCGCGCGCTATGTCTGCAAGCGGCATGGCGCGACCTACGATCTCGGCCGGCTGAAGAACGATTCGGTCTATAACGCCACGCTCGGCTCGGCCGAGCTCGGCGGACTGCTCGAGGATTACCGCGGCTCCTACATCATGACCTTTGCCGCCTACAATGCCGGCCGCGGCAGCGTGAAGAAATGGATCGACCGCTACGGCGATCCTCGCGACCCCAAGGTGGACGCGGTGGATTGGGTCGAGCTGATTCCGTTCTCCGAGACGCGCAACTACGTGCAGCGGATCATGGAGAACCTTCAGGTCTACCGCGCCCGCTTCGGCGGCGGCACGCGCTTGCAGATCGAAGCCGATTTGCGCCGCGGCGCCGGCAGCGTCGAGTAGCGAGCCGCACTCTTCGATTTGCTGCCGCGAGCCTGGGTGGCGCTCGCTGCCCTGGCAGAACCTCAGTCGCCGAACCATACCCAGCGATCGAAGGCGCTCCTTATTGCGGCCTTGCTCGACGCGCTCCTTGAGCGCTGCGCCAGCCGCCGTCAGAGCGGCAAGCTCGCATAGCCCCGCCTGCGCCAAGATGAAGACGCGGCCGCTGCAAAGGCCAGATCAGGCCGGTGCGGTTTGCAATGCCCCCCGTTCCCTCATCGGCTCAGCGCTCCCTCTTTCGGCGGCGAGGCGTTGGCACGGGTACGGCTGGCCAACGGCCGTTCTCCCTTGCGCGCCTCGGTCGGGAGCACGCGTGGAGATCCCCTCTCCCGCAACGACTTCCGTCAGACCGCAACGACACCCGATCAACGGAGAACGACACACCAACCTGGCCCATTGCGCGAAATGCGAGATCAAAGGCCGCGGCAAAAGAAAAACCCCGGCGGTTTCCCGCCGGGGTTCTCTGTCAGGTCGTTAGACCGAACTTACCAGTTGCGCTGAGCGCGGAGGAGCAGGGTGATGGTGTCCTGATCCTTCAGCTCGTACACAGCGGCCGGCTTGGCCGTCGTGCCGGCACCAGCGTAACCAACCGTACCGGAGTACTTCTGGTCGAGGTGGGTCCAGTTCAGGTCAGCCGAGAACGTGAGGTTCTTGACCGGGGTCCAGCGGGTGATCACACCGACCTGCGCCACAGCGAAGTCAGGGTTACAACCGGTGACACCGGCGAGGCCACCGAACACGCCGCCTGCACCGCCAGCGCCGCAAAGCGTGGTCTTGGCGAGCGAGCCGAACTGCGCCTGAGCGTAGGCACCGTACAGCGCGGTGTTCCAGTAGGGATCCCAGTTGTGGGTGTAGGCACCACGGAAGCCCCAGGTCTTCACAGTCTCCTGCGAAGAGCCGGTGACGAACACGGTGTCCGGAGCGATGGCGAAGCCGACGCTCTGGTAGGCAACGCCCGAGTTGCCGAACATCGAGTAGCTGCCGCCCGACAGGTTCTGGAAGTTGTAGCGGGACGCGCCGTCGGTGTAGACGCCCGAAATGTTGATCACGTCACCCGCACCAGTCGGGATGTTCTTGATCGACAGAGCGAGCTGAACTGCCCAGCCCCACTTGTCATCGGGGTGACCGGTGACTTCGTTGGCGCCGTAGTAGGCAACGTGGTTGTCATGCGCAGCGACCGACGCCTGGAAGAGACCCCAAGCCTGGTCGACACGGACCATACCGACGAGGTTCGGCGAACGCGAGCCGCCGATGGCGTTGGCGCCATAGGAGCCGCCGATCATGCCAGCAGCAGTCGCGCCGACCATGTTCAGGTTGCCGGCCTGATAGTAGGCCGTCGCGTCTTCAGCCGAGAACGAGGCCGTCACGCCCTGACCGAAGTCAGCGGTGTAGGTGAACTGGTTGACACCAGTGACCGTGCCGGAACCGCCGACGAGGCTGTCGAAGTTGTTGCCGGGATAGTTGGTCCAGGGCGCGTCGAACTGCGACACGGCCTTACCCATGGTGAAGCCGGCGAACTGGATGAAGGCGTAGTACACGCCGAGCGAACCGCCCGAGGTGTTGCCGTCGGTGCCGTTGATCGACGAACCAACGAGCGCCGGGGTGGCGCCGGAGGTGTTGAGCGCCAGCGTGCCGCTGTAAGCAGTGGTGCCGACCGCGCTGCCCGTGCCGGAGTAGTTGCCGGTGGTCCAGGAGAACACGCCGTCGAAGAAGGTACGGACGACGCCGTACTCGGTCGCGGTGCGCGTGTCGATGTTGAGATCTTCACGAGCGCGCATGGTGTAGTAGTTCGTCAGACGGTTGCGCGCGCCGTTGTTCGACGTCAGCTGACCGCTGAAGCTCGAGTTGGTGTTCAGCGCGACTTCAGCGCGCAGATAACCACCCAGCTTGATGCAGGTGTCGGTGCCCGGGATGTAGTAGAAACCCGCGCCGTACAGCGAGCAGATCTTCACGTATTCGACCGCCTTGGCCTTCACGGGGAGATCGGCTGCCTGCGCTCCGCCCACGGCGATCAGACCCGCCGCTGAGCCGAGCAAAAGGCTCTTAACCAACTTCATGTTAAACCTCCAAGTTGCTCTTCAGGGAAGGTCACTGACCGGACGGCCAATTCCCCAACCCCCTCTAAATCACCGCCTTGGCCCCCTTCGCGCCTTCGGACACACCCGCATGAACGCGAGGGACTTAAGCGAATGACCTAAACGGGACGACCTCGGGATGCCCCCCTCCGTCGCTCAGTCACAATTACCGAACGTCCTTGCACACACAACAAGAGAACGCTTCGAAACGGGCCCACGAAGCTTGTTTTCCGACGGGTGTTGCACAAATAACACGCAGATGTGATCGCAGCGCCCTCGCAACATATTGTTTTTTCTCATGTTTTTGAGGCGGTTCCATTCGCCGCCAAAACTCCTCACCTGAGGCAGCGGAGGCCGGGCACCGCGCTGTCGCGGCTCTGGCCGAACTCGAATCGCAGAATCGGACCGAGACTCACGGCTGCGACTCAAAGGCGAACCACAAACGGGGACGACTGGTCATCTGCTCGCGACGCTCACAGCAATCCGAGGGCACCCGAGCCGCGGCGCCTCTATATGCGGCGGCTCTATATATGTGTGGCTCGCTGGGGATGGCGCAGCGATATCGGGAGCAGGGCCAGCTCGGTCAGCGACGACCGAGGGATTCGGCACTCGACAGGCCCTCCCTGCCCCGCCTCTCCAATTGCGTTAATTAATTCAATATCTTACGCGCGCACGCCATTCTGATCGGCGGAATCGTCTTTCGGAATGCGGCCAAGACGCCAGCTCTGCACCTATTCTCGCAACGTGACGCTGCCGCCCCGGGGCGCAAACCCGTCTTGTTTCGAAATTCGCTGGGAATATTCGAGCGAAAACACACGCTTCCAAATTGACCGGCCCAAGCAATTAGATGCATAAGGCTCGCACCGGAGAGGTGGCCGAGTGGCTGAAGGCAACGCTTTGCTAAAGCGTCATACGGTCTCAAGCTGTATCGAGGGTTCGAATCCCTCCCTCTCCGCCACCCAGCGGCAGAATCGATCAAGATCTGGGCATTCGTTCACCTGAAAGCGATTGCTAGACCGGAGCGAAAGCCTGGCGCAGGAATCACCCCGCAGGAATCACCCGCAAGAATCGGCGCGGCTGCGCGCAGAGTCGATTCGCACTGACCTTATATGTGTGCGTCCGAATCTAGCGGTGGAACCGCCAGATCCGCCAATGCGAGGGCGAGATCAGCACGGCCTCGTCGGCCCAGACGTTGAACCAGACGCCGGACCTGCGCCGGCACGGAAACGACCAGGGCAGAATCCCGGTCTTGTGCAGGCGGCCGAGTTCCAGCTCGCACTCATCGGGAGCGATCTGAATCGGCAGCCATCGTCCATTGGTGTCGGGGTCGTTCATGCCGCCCGGGTCTTATGTGGCGGCACGACGGAAAAACTTGATTCAACGCAACCAGGCCCACCCGTGCGAACACGGGTGTGGATGCGATTTTGGATTCAGTGGGTGGAAACCCACGCCCTCGCCTCGCGCTGTGCGACCGAGATCTCGGCTTCCGACATCTGCCCGGCAACCTCCTGGCGCAGCGCTACGGCGTCCTTGCGGCCCTTCAGCGCGGCGAGGTTGAACCATTTATGCGCGGCGACGAGATCGACCAGGCCGGAGCGGCCGCTCGCCCAATAGATGCCGCGCTCGAACAGCAGGTCCGACAGCGTGCTCGTGTCGATCGGCGTTGCCGTCTCCAGATCGAAAGTACCCTGAAACATAACGCATCCCCTTTGTTCTTATGCCGCCTCGTTCCCCCGAGCGCGGCTCCCGTCCAACTCTGATGTGCATGACCCTTCCCGGGATCTTGCACTGTTCAACTCATCCCCAAGTCTGGTTGTCCAAATCTTGTTGCCGTTTGCCGGCTTGTTGGAGGCGATGATGGCGGGCAAATTTGAATGGCAGTTTAAGTATCGCGATGAAGCAGACGTAAACGCGCCCGCGCGGCACCGACGCGGGGATTTCAAGAAATCCTTGATTTGCAGGCACTTCTGCGATTCGTCAGATTCTGTTTACCGCAGGATTTTGGGACATCGATAACCATCGCGCGCTGTCGTGCGCGTGATGTGGGCGTCCATCCTCGCTGTCGTCACCGGCGACGGAGGCCCACCAAGGCTTCGCCGCGGTCTTGGGACGCCGACGCTTCAGCGAAGGCGGCGGCTGGGTATTCCAGAGACAGCAATGTCCCAGGACAGAGTGCGGCGGACCGGATCCGGTCGGAGCCGGGCGACGATACAGGCATTGCAGGAGAAGCGGCACGCATGCAGCGCGCGATCGATCGGCGGCCCGCGCCTGCCTCAAGGCGGCGCAGCCATGCACAGCGCGATCGCGCCGTGGTCAGATCAGCAATGTCTGGGAAAGGATTGCCGGCAATACCCCGGCCTCAAGAGAACGAGGGCGTCGGCGAACACGTCAGGACCAGATTCCACGATGGCCCGAAGGCCGCTTGTGAAATTGCGGAGCTCCTTGCGGAGAGCCGCACCGAACGAAGAAAACTCGTTTCTTCTGCCGGACCGCAAAGAGAACGGTCCGACCGTTGACCTGATGTCTCGCCGACACCCTCTATCGTCGATCAGATCCTCCAGGAGGCGCTGATGACGTGCCGGCTGCTAGAGCCGGCAAATTCAGAAGTCGAAGTTACTTCTTCTTCTTGGCGACCTTGCGGGTCTTCTTCGCAGTCTTCTTCACTGCGCTCTTCGCCTTCTTCGCCTTCTTCGCTTTCTTGGCCATGTTGCCCTCCGATGTGTGAGATGGCTTTAATCGCTGCGTGCAGTCGGGGATCGAATGCACTCATCCCGAATACACCAACACGACGAAAAAAACAGCGTCTCGCTTAAAGAAGTGTTGACGACGCAACGCGCGTGCGCTTGGCGAGCGCGATGCAAGCGCACTGCACGACGCGTGCGATCGACTGCAGAGAGTGCTCGCAACATCGATGTTCGCGGCATATGCGATTGCAGAAAAACACTATGCAGCAAGTATTTTTCTGTAGGCACGCATCGCACACGATCATCGCGACGACATGCATCGCCAATCGCGCGAGTGTCTCGCGAGGGCGCTTCGCGGACTCTGAGTCGCGACTTTTGGCAACGAAAATATTTTCATGATTAACGGCGCGAGCGCCCGTCGAGGCGCGCGCAAGGCGCCGTTTTGCGCGAATCGCGTGACGGCGATTCGGTCGTCACATCGCAGCTGATCGGGATGAAGTTTGCCGCCGAGGATGCGCGCGAGCATCGCATCGAGAGCGGAAGCGAGGTGACGAAGCGCGTCCGTCACCTCGCTCGCGCGCGTGAGATCAGACGCCGAGCTTGGACTTGAGCAGGTCGTTGACGCTTTGCGGGTTGGCTTTGCCGCCCGAAGCTTTCATCACCTGGCCGACGAACCAGCCGAGCGACTGCGGCTTGTCCTTGACCTGCGCGGCCTTGTCGGGATTGGCCGCGATGATGTCGTCGACAACCTTTTCGATCGCCGAAAGGTCCGTGACCTGCTTCATGCCGCGACTTTCGACCAGCGCGCGGGGATCGCCGCCTTCCTGCCAGACGATCTCGAACAGATCCTTGGCGATCTTTCCGGAGATCGTGCCCTCGCCGATCAGGTCGACGATCGCAGCCAGTTGCTCGGCGCTCACCGGAGAGCCCGTAATATCCCGGCCTTCCTTGTTGAGACGGCCGAACAGCTCGTTGATCACCCAGTTCGCCGCCATCTTGCCGTCGCGCGCGCGGTTGCCGAGCCTGTCCAGCACGGTCTCGTAGAACACCGCGCTCTCACGCTCGGCGACCAGCACGCTCGCATCATAGGCCGACAGCCCGAGATCGGCGACGAAGCGCGTCTTCTTCTGGTCCGGCAGCTCGGGCAGCTCGGCCTTCAGCTCATCGACGTAGCTTTGCGAGAACTCCAGCGGCAACAGATCGGGATCGGGGAAGTAGCGGTAGTCATGCGCCTCTTCCTTCGACCGCATCGAGCGCGTCTCGCCCTTGTTGGGGTCGAACCGGCGCGTCTCCTGCTCGATCTGCCCACCATCCTCCAGGATCTCGATCTGGCGGCGCGCTTCATACTCGATCGCCTGGCCGATGAAGGTGATCGAGTTCATGTTCTTGATCTCGCAGCGGGTGCCGAGCGGCGCGCCGGGCTTGCGCACGGACACATTGACGTCGGCACGCAAGGATCCCTTCTCCATGTCGCCGTCGCAGGTGCCAAGGTAGCGCATGATCGAGCGCAGCTTGGTCACATAGGCCTTGGCCTGCTCGGCGTCGCGGATGTCCGGTTTCGAGACAATCTCCATCAGCGCCACGCCGCAGCGGTTGAAATCGATGTAGGAGAGCGACGGCGACCGGTCGTGCAGCATCTTGCCGGGATCCTGCTCCAGATGCAGCCGCTCGATACCGATGGTGGTGGTCTTGCCGCCGTCGAGATCGACGATCACCTCGCCCTCACCCACGATCGGCGAGGCATACTGGCTGATCTGGTAGCCCTGCGGCAGGTCGGGATAGAAATAGTTCTTCCGGTCGAACACCGAACGCAGATTGATCTTCGCGTTGAGGCCGAGCCCGCTCCGGACAGCCTGTCTGACACATTCCTCGTTGATGACGGGCAGCATGCCCGGCATCGCGACATCCACCAGCGACACCTGGCTATTCGGCTCGCCGCCGAACGCGGTCGACGCGCCCGAGAACAATTTTGCGTTCGAGGTCACCTGGGCGTGGATCTCGATGCCGATGACCATCTCCCAGTCGCCGGTTGCGCCTTTGAGAAGTTTGTGGGGTGCGGCAGGTGCGTTCATGAGCTTCGATGTCCGGATAAGGTCATATCTGGGATAGCTGGGCTTCGCGCAACGGATGGTGCCAGTCAAGCTGGAGAACGTGGCGCGTCGATGATGGAATGGCCAGCGCGGCACCTGCTCCCCGTCCGGGCTTGCGACCGCCCACGCAGACATTGACGCGAGGTCCCGGCACGCCGTACAAGTTGTGCGCAGGGGGCAATGCATGTTTTTTCGCGTTTCGATGCTGGCGGCTGCGGCCGCCGTTCTCGTGTCGTGTTCGACACCTTACCAGCAACAGAGCATCACCGGTGGATCGGACGTCAAGGAATTGAGGGCTGACGTCTACCGCGTGAGCTTCCAGGGCAATGGCTATACCACCCGGGAGAGCGTTCAAGTCTATTGGCTCTACCGAGCTGCCCAATTGGCGCTCGAAAAGGGCTTCGCCGGTTTTGAGGTCCTCTCCGACATTCATTTTGTGATGCGCCGGCCGCCGGCGGAGGATCGGACAGGCCCGCGTCTTGCCAGCGCCGTGCCATCGTTGCGCACCTACATTCCGGTATCGCCGCAGGAGACGGCTGATTTCAGGGTCTGGGATCGCGGCGATCTCGCGAGCCGGTCGGATGAGCCGATCCGGCTCGCGCGCGGTGCCGTCTTCATCTACACGGGCGGTGGGGCGGTAGCGCCCAAGCCCGGCATCGAGGCGGACGTGCATTTCCTGCCGGCGCCTGTCGAGGCGGCGCCGCCGAAAGTGTTCAATGCCAAGGCGCTGATTGCCCAGTTGGAGCCGCTCATCAAGGCCGAGCGGTGCAACCTCGGCAATGTCTGTCCGCATGTTCACGAATATCTGTTGCCGAAGGGGACGCTGAGATAGCGCGGCCGCGCGACAAAGGCGCGGATCAAGCGAGCAGCGTGGTGGCGATCCGCTCCCACTCCGCCTCCAATGAATCCTTTGCCGTCGGCCGTCCGGCCTGGCGGTACCAATAGCCGGCATTGCCGAGATCGCCTTCGACGCGGTGCAAGTAAGCGTGCACCCAGGCGGCGTCGCGCCCCTGGTCGTCCTGAACGATCTTGTGGGCCTGGTCCCAGTCGCCCTTGGCGGCCCACCAGAGACCTCTGAGCGGCGCGTTCAGATCCGGCGCAGGCGCCGCGCCGTCGAGGCTCGCGATGAAGCCAGCGACATTCACCACCACCTCGTCGGTGTGAAGCGGCCGGCGGCCTGCTCGATCACCTCGCCGAGCGAGAACAGCGTCTCCTCGTCGAAGGGACGGCCGATCAGCTGCAGGCCGAGCGGCAGGCCTTGCGCGTCCTTGCCGGCGGGAACGGCGATGCCGGGCAGGCCCGCCATGTTCACAGTCACCGTGAAGATGTCGTTGAGATACATCTCGACCGGATCGGCGCCGCCCTTCTCGCCGATGCCGAAGGCGGCCGACGGCGTTGCGGGGGTGAGGATCGCGTCGACGCCCTTGGCGAAGCAATCCTCGAAGTCCTTCTTGATCAGCGTGCGTACCTTCTGGGCGCGCAAATAATAGGCGTCGTAATAGCCGGCCGAGAGCACATAGGTGCCGATCATGACGCGGCGGCGCACTTCCGCGCCAAACCCTTCCGCGCGGGTGTTCTCGTAGAGCTCGATGATATTCTTGCCCTGCTCGCGCAGGCCGTAGCGAACACCGTCATAGCGCGCGAGGTTGGAGGACGCCTCCGCCGGCGCCACGATGTAATAGGCCGGCAGGGCGTATTTGGTGTGCGGCAGCGACACCTCGACGAGTTCCGCGCCGGCGGCCTTCAGCCACGCCGCGCCCTCGGTCCAGAGCTTCTCGATCTCGGCCGGCATGCCGTCGAGGCGATATTCCTTGGGAATGCCGATCTTCATGCCCTTCACGGACCTGCCGATCGCGGCCTCGTAATCCGGCACGGCAATGTCGACCGAGGTCGTGTCCTTCGGATCGTGGCCGGCCATCGAGCGGAGCAGCATCGCAGCATCGCGCACGCTGCGCGCGATGGGACCTGCCTGGTCGAGCGAGGAGGCAAAGGCGACGATGCCCCAGCGCGAGCAGCGGCCATAGGTCGGCTTGATGCCGACGGTCGCGGTGAATGCCGCCGGCTGACGGATCGAGCCACCGGTGTCGGTCGCGGTCGCGCCCATGCACAAGAGCGCCGCCACGGCCGAGGCCGAGCCGCCGGACGAGCCGCCGGGCACCAGCGTGGTGTTGCTGCCCTCGCGCCGCCAGGGATTGCCGACGGGACCGAAGCACGAGGTCTCGTTGGCCGAGCCCATCGCGAACTCGTCATTGTTGAGCTTGCCGAGCATCACGGCGCCGTCGCGCCAGAGCTGCGAGGTCACCGTGGACTCATAGGTTGGCACGAAATTGCCGAGAATCTTCGAGCACGCCGTGGTGCGCACGCCCTTGGTCGCGAACAGATCCTTGATGCCGAGCGGGATGCCGGCGAGCGGGCCGACGTCGCCCTTGGCGATCTTCTGGTCTGCGGCCTTCGCCATGCTGCGCGCCTGGTCCGGCGTCTCCATCACGAAGGCGTTGAGCACGCGCGCGGCTTCGATCGCGTTCAGATGCGCGTCGGTCAGCTCGAGGGACGTGAAAGTCTTGTCGGCGAGACCCTTGCGGGCCTCGGCGAGCGTCAGTGATGTCAAATCGGTCATTTATTGATCGGGCTGCAGAAGAACGGAGACAGGGTCTTGTCGTTGGCCGGGTCGTCTTTCTTGGCGGCGGCGTTCGCGGCCGCCTCGATCTCGTCGAGCACGGCATTGACGGCGACATTGGGGTCGGCAGCCTTGCCCTGCCGCTCCATCTTGTCGAGGTAATTCATGTAGGCCTGATAGGCCTTCTCATCGTCGCAAAGCAGACACATCGGACTTGGTCCTGAGAATTATTCAACCACCTTCGGCACCAAGAAGAAGTGCCCCTCGGTCGCGGGCGCGTTGGCAACGATTTCGTCGGCAATCCCGCCGTCATCGACCACGTCCTGCCGCTTCTTCATCTGCATCGGGGTGACCGAGGTCATGGGCTCCACACCCTCGACATTGACTTCCGAGAGCTGCTCGACGAAGGCGAGCATGGCGTTGAGCTCGCCCTGCAGATGCGGAACCTCGTCCTCGGAAACCGCAATGCGCGCCAGATGCGCGATGCGGCGGACGGTAGCGGCGTCGACGGACATTATATAAGGCCTCTCACGGCAAAACCTATGTGCCGTATAGCAGAGGCCGCTTTTGCGCCGCAACCGGCCGGCGGGCTTAGCCGGCCAGCGCTTTCATGCGGGCCAGCGCCGATTTGGCGATATCCCGGGTCAATTCGGCCGCGGGAAGCTCCCGGCCCATGGCGATCGCCTGTCCAGCCCAGAGATTGGTGAAATCCGGGCGGCCCTGCTTCTCGGCTGCCGCCTTGAGCGGTGCCAGAGCCGTCGCGGCGTGGGGGAACGGCGGCGCATCCGCCGAGATCGGGCCCGCTTCGCGCATCAGCCGATTCTGGACGCCGCGCGCCGGCCGCCCCGTCATGACATTGGTGATGACGGTGGAATCGTCGCGTCCTTCGGCCAATGCGGCGCGCCCCGCCGCGGTCACCTTGGATTCCGGACAGCGCAGGTACGCGCTGCCGATCTGCACGCCGGAGGCACCGAGCGCGAAGGCCGCGGCGATGCCGCGTCCGTCCGCGATGCCGCCGGCGGCAATGACGGGCACCTTCACGGCGTCGACGATCTGCGGCACCAACGCAAGATTGCCGGGTTGCTCCGCGATCTTGTCGGTCAGGAACATGCCGCGATGGCCGCCGGCCTCCGCGCCTTGCGCGATCACGGCATCGACACCGCGTTGATCGAGCCAGACGGCCTCCTTCACCGTCGTGGCCGACGCAATCACGAGACATCCGGCCGCTCTGACCCGGTCGAGCAGCGCCTTCTCCGGCAGACCAAAATGGAAGCTGACGACTTCCGGCTTCAGCTCTTCCACAACCGCGCACATCGCCTCATCGAACGGTGCCCGGTTGGCCGCATTGACCGGCGCTGCCGGGTCGAGGCCGTGTTGCCGGTAGTAGTCTGCAAGGCGCTGCTTCCAGCGCGCCTCCGCCTCTTGCGTGAGTTCGACCGGCGTGTGGCAGAAGAAGTTCAGATTGACAGGCGCCGTCACGCCCTTGCGGATGGTGGCGACCTGCTCCCGGATCTTCTCCGGCGACAGCATCGCGCAAGGCAAAGAGCCCAGCGCGCCGCCCTGCGCCGCCGCAATCACCAGCTCCGCATCCATCACACCGGCCATCGGCGCCAGCACGATGGGAAATTCAGTCTTGAAGAGGTCGATCAATCGACGGTCAGGCCACATGGGTTTGCTCTCTCGTTCTGACCCTCTCCCCTTGTGGGAGAGGGTGGCTCGCCGCATAGCGGCGAGACGGGTGAGGGGTTTGCATCCGCGGAAGCAAACTTCTCGGATTGGACTTTATTCTCCGCGGATAGAACCCCTCATCCGGCGCTGCGCGCCACCTTCTCCCACAAGGGGAGAAGGAAAGGCACTCGAATTGCGTCTTCCTTCCAGCAGTTGCTCCGCTTCGGTCGCAATCCGTTCGACGATCTCGGCGGCAGGCGGGATATCATGGATCAGCCCGACTGCCTCGCCGGCAAAGACTGCGGCAACCTCGAAATTACCCGCGGCTTTTGCCGCCGCATATTCCACAGCGACCTCATCTACGCGCTGCATCAGCTCGACCTCGCGGCCGGTCCAGCGCCTGATGTGATCGTTGACCAGCGTTCGTGCCGTGAACGGGGCTGGCCAGAACAGGCCTCGCGACCAGTCAACGACGACGCCGCGCACCGTGTCGTTGCCGGTCGCCATGCGAATGCGTTCCTTGGCCTCCTGCGCGCCATTGGCCTCCACGCTCGCATAGAAACGCGTGCCGATCAGCACGGCGGATGCGCCCAGCATCATCATGGCGGCGAGGCCCCTTCCGTCGGCGATCCCGCCGGCCGCGACGACGGGCACCCGTCCGGCCGCGAGATCGACGATCGCAGGCACGATGTCGACCGTGGTGCGCGATGCGCCATGGCCGCCCGCCTCCGTCCCCTGTGCGATCAGGATATCCGCGCCGGCATCGAGCGCCTGCCTGGCCATGTCCTCGCTCTGCACCTGGCAGATCAACCGGGCACCGCTCGCCGCAATGCGCGGCGCGAACGGCGCGGGATCGCCGAATGACAGCATGATGGCCTGAGGACCAGCGTCGAGCGCGATGTCGAGCAGCTCGGGCTGCTTGGCCAGGCTCCAGGTGATTAAGCCGATCCCGAACGGCGCAAAGCCCTTCAGCTCTGCGGCTTCCGTCCGAAGCCGGACGGGGTCGCCGTATCCACCACCCAGGATGCCGAAGCCGCCAGCCTCGCTGACGGCGCGGGTCAGCCGACTGCCCGCGATCGTATCCATGGGAGCCGACAGGATCGGATGCCTGATCCCGAGAAGCTCCGTCAGCGGCGTGGCAATCGGCATGCGTCCTCCCACTCTGGACAGGAAGACTAGGCGCAAATATCATTCTTCAAAATTGAATTCTACAGAACGCTGCCATCTCAAAAGAGAAACGGGCCATGGAACTAAGCGATCTCCAGACCTTCGCGATTGTGGCCCGCACCGGCGGTATCACCCGCGCCGCGCAGGAGCTGAATACCGTGCAATCCAACGTCACCCAGCGCGTCAAGGCACTGGAGGCGGAGATCGGCACCCCGCTGTTCGAACGCCATAGCCGGGGCATGACACTCACCGGCGCCGGCAAGCGCCTCCTGCCCTATGCAGAGCGGATGGCTGCGCTGTCGCACGAGGCCGTGCTTGCCGCGCGCGACGATGGCGAACCCAAGGGACCACTTGCAATCGGCTCGATGGAAACGACTGCAGCGGTGCGGCTGCCGCCCCTGCTCGCCGATTTTCATCGCCGCTTTCCCGCCGTGCGGCTCTCCTTGCGCACCGCCCCCACGGCCGATTTGGTCGCAGCCGTGCTCGAAGGCGCGCTCGACGGCGCTTTTGTCGCGGGCCCCATCGCGCATGCCGACCTCACCGCAACGAGCGCTTTTCGCGAGGAGCTGGTGCTGGTCAGCGCGCGGCGCTGGGCTTCGCTCGCCGAGCTGCGCGCCGGCACGCCGGAATCCGGCCCGACCGCATTGGTGTTCCGCACCGGCTGCACCTATCGCCAACGGCTCGAGCAGATCTTCGTCGATTACGGCTGGCCTTCGGCCGCGCGCTTCGAGCTCGGCACGCTCGACGGCATGATCGGATGCGTCGCCGCCGACATGGGCGTGACATTGCTGCCGCGTGCGGTGGTCGAACGCAGCGCCATGAACGGCAACGTCTCGATCCACACGCTCAGCGCCGCGCATGCGCGCGTCGAGACGCTCTTCGTCCAACGAAGCGCCGGACATCAAGCCAGCGCGCTGAGCGGCTTTGCCGCTTGCCTGAAGACCGACGAGGAGGTCATCGCGGCCTGAGGTGCCATCGCCGCAACGCCACGACGGACCAGATCGCTTCGACGAGACCGAACGGCCAGGCTCCCTGAAGAAAGCCGTAGGCCGAGCCGAGCGCGCAGGACGCGGCGAACAGCAGCACGAACCAATGGCTGCGGTCTTCCATGGCGTAAGTGACCAGCATCGCCGTGACGGCGAACAGGCCGAATAATGTCAGCGCATCCATTGTTCCGGGTTCACTCCGCGGCGCAACGCGTGATATGCGCTACACATGCCGGCTCTTATCCTGCCACTCGTCGACGCTGCAACCCACTGGCCCGCGCGCGGCGCGCTGGTCGGGCTCGATTTGGGCACCAAGACCATCGGCGTTGCCGTGTCCGACCCGGATCGGCGGCTTGCGACCGGCGTCGAGACGATCCAGCGCAAACAATTCAAGCAGGACGCCGCCCGGCTGCTGTCGATTGCGGCGGAGCGCAGGGTGGTTGGTTTCGTGCTCGGCCTTCCCATCAACATGGACGGCAGCGAGGGCCCGCGCGCGCAATCCACCCGCGCCTTCGCCCGCAATCTTGCCGGTCTGACCGCCCTCCCCATCGGCCTGTGGGACGAGCGCCTCTCGACCGCGGCGGTCGAGCGCGAGCTGATCGGCATGGACGTCAGCCGCGCCAAGCGTGCCGAGGTGATCGACGAGCACGCCGCAATCTTCATCCTGCAAGGTGCGCTTGACCGTCTCGTCAATCTCGGTCCAAGGACCGCCTGACCGATGGCCGTCGTCATCGCGGCGCTGCTGCCGGTCTTCATCCTCATCGTACTCGGCGTCGTGCTGAAGCGCAGCCTGATGCGGCTCGACACGCAATGGCACGGGCTGGAGCGGCTGACCTATTTCGTGCTGTTTCCGATGCTGCTGATCCAGACGCTGGTGAAAGCCGATCTCTCCAAAGTGCCGGTCGCCGGCGTTGGCGGCGCGCTGCTGCTGTCGGCGCTGGCAATGTCGCTGCTCTGCCTCGCGCTCCGCCCTGCCCTGGCGCGGCTCGGGATCGACGGCCCCGCCTTCACCTCGATCTTCCAGGGCGCGACCCGCTGGCAGACCTTCGTGGGACTGTCCGTCTGCGCCAACATGTTCGGCGATGTCGGACTGGCGCTCGCTTCGGTCGCCATGGTCGCCATCATCCCGCTCGTCAACGTGTTCAGCGTCGCCGTGCTCGCCCATTACGCAGCGCCCGAAAAGCAATCCGGCCGCACCATCGTCATGACGGTGGTTCGCAATCCCCTGATCTGGGCCTGCGCGATCGGGCTCTTCATCAATGTTACCCATTTGCCGCTGCCAAAGCTCTGGCATGAGGTGGCCGACCCGCTCAGCCGCTCCTCGCTCGCGATCGGCCTGCTCGTCACCGGCGCCGGCCTGCATCTCGAAGGCCTGCTGCGGCCGAGCGTCGGCGCTGCGCTGGGCGTCGTCTTCAAGCTGGTGCTGATGCCGGCAATCGCCCTCGCTCTCGCCGTCTGGTTCGGACTGTCGGGCGAAAGCCTGGCGATCGTCGCGATCTGCTCGGCGGTGCCGACCTCGTCGAGCGCCTATGTCCTGGCACGCCAGATGGGCGGCGACGCGCCGCTGCTGGCGCAGATCATCACGCTGCAGACGATCTTGGCCGCGATCACGATGCCGATCGCGATCGCGCTGGCGGCCTAACTCCCCAGCCACATCGTCAGCACCACCGCGGTCAGATTGTTCAGCGCGTGCAGCACGATGGTGAGCCAGAGCGAATTCGCGCGATAGCGCATGTAGCCGAACCACAGACCGATGGTGAAGACTTCGGCGAGGAAGTACATGTCGTATTGCAGATGAACGATGGTCCACGCCAGGGACGACAGCAGGATCGCGCCCGGCACCCGCAGGAAGCTCGCCGACCAGCCGCGATAGAGGAAGCCGCGCGCCAGGATCTCTTCGGACATCGGGGCGGCCACGCTGAAGGCGAACAGAAGCAACAGCGCCGCGCCCTTGTCGCGGCCGGATTTCAGCAGATCGGTCATGAAGCCCGGCGTCGCCTCGCGGCCGAGCGCGCGCGACATCGTCTCCCAGACCACCACGATCAGGATGAGGCCGACAGCGCCGAACAGGAGCTGCTTCCAGGACGGCCAGTGCAGGGCGAGATAATCGATGAAGGAAGCCTTCTTGATGGCGATGGCGAGCCACACTGCCAGAAGCGTCGCCGGCAGGCCCATGACGACCGAGAGCGCAAGCGTCTGGGGCTCGTGGCCGACGAGCTGGAGCGAGGCGAAGTCCATGGGCAGACCACGCTGCGCCACCAGCAGGACGACGGCGCCGATCTGTCCGACGAACATCGCGACGAAGATGAAGAGGCCCCACAGGGCCGTGCCCCAGAACTTCCAGACGCGTGGCGTCGCTGGCGCCACGGTCAGCGGGGGACGGTCGGGATCGAGGGAGTCCATCAAGACGCTTTCGTTTGGAAGACTCACGGCAGCGCCCGATCCAGCAGCGCGCGGACCTCGGCGCTCTCCAGCTCGACCGCGCCGTACATGCTGGCGTGGTTAGTGGCGAGCCGCGTCGCCGCGAACAATTCGGCATGGCGCGGCGACACGCCGTTCAGCGCCGCAGCCGCGGCCAGCAGAGCGAGCTTCTCGACGGCAAGCCGCGCCATGCGTTCGCCATCGGCGCGGCGGAAGGTCTTGCCGATGAAGCCGACCGCATCCCCCGCCCCCGGCAAACCCTTCGTCTCGGCCGCCAACGATTGCAGCACGGCCGTCGCCGCCTCCGGCTCGCGCGAGAGTGCGCGGAGCACGTCGAGGCACATCACGTTGCCCGAGCCTTCCCAGATCGCGTTGACCGGCGACTCCCTGTAGTGCCGCGCCAGAATGCCGTCCTCGACATAGCCATTGCCGCCGAGGCACTCCATGGCCTCATAGAGGAACGGCGGCGCGCTCTTGCAAGTCCAGTATTTGATCGCCGGCGTGAGCAGCCGCATATAGGCCGCCTCCGCCGCATCGTGCGGCGTGCGGTCGAAGGCGCGGCAGAGTCGCATGATCAGCGCCGTGCTCGCCTCGACATGCAGCGCCATGTCCGACAGCACGGCCTGCATCAGGGGCTGATCGGCCAGATGCTTCTGGAACACGCTGCGGTGACGGGCGTGATGTAGCGCGTGCGCCAGCCCCGAGCGCATCAGGCCGACGGAGGCGATCGCGCAATCCTGCCGCGTCAGCTGCACCATCTGGATGATGGTCCGGATGCCCTTGCCCTCCTCGCCAACCGCTTGCGCATAGGCGCCGACGAATTCGACTTCGGACGACGCATTGGAGCGGTTGCCGAGCTTCTCCTTCAGCCGCTGGAACTGGATCGCATTCACGGAACCGTCGGGTGCAAAGCGCGGCATGAAGAAGCAGGTCAGCCCCTGCTCGGCCTGCGCCAGCACCAGGAAGGCATCGCACATCGGCGCCGACATGAACCATTTATGGCCGGTGATGCGATAGGCATCGCCCTCGCGCACCGCGCGCGTCATGTTGGAGCGCACGTCGGTGCCGCCCTGCTTCTCGGTCATGCCCATGCCGAGCGTCATGCCGCGCTTCTGCCACCACGGTGCAAAGCTCGGGTCGTAACTCCTGCTCGACAGCACCGGCATCACGCGCGCCAGCAGATCCGGCTGCATCGCCAGCGCACCGACCGAGGCGCGCGTCATCGTGATCGGGCAGAGATGGCCGGTCTCGACCTGCGCGGCCATGTAGAATTTGGCCGCACGAATGACTTCAGCGGCATCGCCCGCGGGCTTTCCGTCCGCCGTCCATGTCGAATTGTGCACGCCGGCATGCGCGCTGTGCGCCATGAGCTCGTGATAGGCCGGGTGAAACTCGACCTGGTCGCGGCGATTGCCTTTTGCGTCGAAAGTGCGCAGCTTCGGCGTGTTCTCGTTTGCGAGGCGACCGCGATCGGCCATCGCCGCCGAGCCCCATTGCTTGCCGAATGCAGAGAGCTCGCGCTCCGCCGCCGCACCGCCATTGGCCTTCACCGCATCGACCAGCGGCCGGTCCACCGTGAACAGGTCGATTTCCTCGAACGGCGGTGACTGATTGAAGACCTCGTGGGTCGCAAAGCTCGGCTGCGTCATCAGGTTCCTCGGCGCGGAATCAGTTCCGCCGCGGCTGGATCGGGAAATCATAGGCCGCTCCACCGGCCCCCGGCAGGGAAAAATGCCACCACTCTTTCGAATAGTTCACAAAGCCTTGCCTGGCCATCGCAGCCACCAGCCGCTTGCGCCAGCTGCGCTGCTCCGGCGTGATCGATGGTGCCGCAGTATGGCCCTTCGTGTCGGTACAGTCGTAGCCGGTCCCCATGTCGACACTGCCTTCGGGGGCGCGCGCTTCGACCGGCGCGGTGCAATCGGCATAGGTCCTTGATGGGTCGTATTTGGCGGAGTTGTCAGCTTTCAGATCGACCAAGGTCAAATCGAGCGCCGCACCGGTGGAATGCTGCGAGCGGCTGGCGATGTAGCCGAGGCGGAACAGCTCGGTCTTCGGGATCTTCGGATTGTAGCGCCGCCCGGCGGCGGTCTCGTGACCGTTCTGAGACCACTTGACCATGTCGAGCGAGGCCCGCGCCGGCCGGTAGCAGTCGAACATCTTGAGCGAGAGATTTTGCGCGGTGAGCTCCTGCTGCACCGCCTTCAGCCGCAGCCCGACTTCGCGCTTCACCACGCATTCACCCGCATTGTAGCCGGCGAGCGGACGGCCGACGAAATTGTTGGATGTGGCGTAGCGGATGTCCTGGATGATGCTGGGGTCGATGTCGCGCAAATAAACGAAATCGCCGGGGAGCGATTGGGCGTGGGCGGATGAGGCAGCAAAGACAACGACGATCGCAATTCGAACTGATTTCACAATATCCATCCACACGTCATGGCCGGGCTTGTCCCGGCCATCCACGACCTTTCTGCGGCCACAGTGCAAGAACGTGGATGCCCGGGACAAGCCCGGGCATGACGGAGAGGACAAACCGACAGATCAGGGGATAACTCCCCGCCCCGGCATTGGCCCTTGCCCACCCCGCCGTCCACGCCTATAGCTCTCGTTTTAATGACATCGAAATCGACCTTCGTCCTCGGCCACCGGCATTTGCTGGGCATCGAGGGCCTCTCCGCGGCCGACATCACCGGCCTGCTCGACCTGTCCGAAGAATATGTCGAGCTCAACCGCCAGGTTGACAAGAAGCGCACCGTCCTGCGGGGACGGACGCAGGTGAACCTCTTCTTCGAGGCCTCCACCCGGACCCAGTCCTCGTTCGAGCTCGCGGGCAAGCGGCTCGGCGCGGACGTCATGAACATGTCGGTCGCCTCCTCGTCCATCAAGAAGGGCGAGACGCTGATCGACACCGCGATGACGCTGAACGCCATGCACCCGGACATCCTGGTGATGCGCCATCACGCCTCCGGCGCGGTGGAACTGCTGGCACGCAAGGTTGACGGTTCCGTGATCAATGCCGGCGACGGCGCGCATGAGCATCCGACCCAGGCGCTGCTCGACGCGCTCACCATCCGCCGCAACAAGGGCCGCATCGAGGGGCTCGTGGTCGCGATCTGCGGCGACGTGCTGCATTCGCGCGTTGCCCGCTCCAACATCATCTTGCTCAACACCATGGGCGCCCGCGTCCGCGTGGTCGGTCCCTCCACGCTGCTGCCGCCCGGCATCGAGCGGATGGGCGTCGAGGTCGCGCGCGACATGCGCGAGGGTCTCAACGGCGCCGACATCGTCATGATGCTGCGGCTGCAGCGCGAGCGCATGAACGGCTCCTTCGTGCCGTCGTCGTCCGAATATTTCCATTATTTCGGGCTCGACCAGAAGAAGCTCGCCTACGCCAAGCCGGACGCCCTCGTGATGCATCCCGGCCCCATGAACCGCGGCGTCGAGATCGACTCGATCGTGGCCGACGGCGCGCAGTCCCTGATCCGCGAACAGGTGGAGATGGGCGTCGCCGTGCGCATGGCGGTGCTGGAAGCGCTCGCCCGTAACCTGCCGAACGCGTGATGCCGATGTTGACCGATCGCCGCCCCATCCTGCTCGCCAACGCCCGCGTCGTCGATCCCTCCAGGGATTTCGACGGTGTCGGCGACGTCCTGATTGCCGACGGCACCATCCGCGAGACCCGCCGCGGCATTGGCGCGGCCGGCGTCCCCGAGGGCACCGACATCGTCAACTGCTCCGGCAAGATCGTCGCGCCCGGCCTCGTCGACATGCGCGCCTTCGTCGGCGAACCCGGCTTCAGCCATCGCGAGACCTTTGCCACCGCCAGCCAGGCCGCCGCGACCGGCGGCATCACCACCATCATCTGCCAGCCCGATACGTCGCCGGTGATCGACAATTCGGCGACGGTCGATTTCGTGATGCGCCGCGCCCGCGACACCGCGATCGTCAACATCCAGCCGATGGCCGCCCTCACCAAGGGCATGCACGGCCAGGAGATGACCGAGTTCGGCCTGCTCAAGGCCGCAGGCGCGATCGCCTTCAGCGATACCACCAGAAGCGTGACCAATGCGCAGGTGATGCGTCGCGCGCTGACCTATGCGCGCGATTTCGACGCGCTGATCGTGCACTTCACCGAGGACCCCGATCTCGTCGGCGAAGGCGTGATGAACGAAGGCGAGTTCGCATCGCGCCTCGGCCTGATGGGCATCCCGAGTGCCGCCGAAGCCGTCATCCTCGAACGCGACATGCGCCTCGTCGCCCTGACCGGCGGCCGCTATCACGCTGCCTCGCTGAGCTGCATCGACTCCCTCGACATCCTGCAGCGCGCCCGCGATGCCGGGCTCGCCGTCAGCGCCTCGGTCTCGATCAACCATCTGGCGCTGAACGAGAACGACATCGGCCCCTACCGTTCCTTCCTGAAGCTGTCGCCCCCGCTGCGCAGCGAGGACCACCGCAGCGCGCTGGTGGCCGCGGTGGCCTCCGGCCTGCTCGACGTCATCATGTCCGACCACAATCCGCAGGACGTCGAGGTCAAGCGCCTGCCGTTCGCCGAAGCGGCCCCGGGCGCCGTCGGCCTCGAGACCATGCTGCCGGCGGGCCTGCGCCTCGTGCACAATGGCGAGATGGACCTGAAGACGCTGATCCGCGCGATGTCGACCCGCCCGGCCGAGCTGCTCGGCCTGCCTGGCGGAACCCTGCGCGCCGGCAGCCCGGCCGACGTCATCGTGATCGACCCCGACGTACCCTGGGTGGTCGATCCCGCCGACCTCAAATCGCCCTGCAAGAACACCCCGTTCGACGAGGCCCGCTTTACAGGCCGCGTGGTGCGCACCATTGTCGGCGGCCGCACGGTGTACGAGCATGTCTGACCTGAAATCCAGCCTTTGGAGCTTCCGTCATGGGGCTTGAAGCCTTCCTGCCGGTGGCCTTCGTCATCGGCTATCTGCTCGGCTCGATTCCGTTCGGCCTCGTCCTGACCCGGCTCGCGGGCACGCAGGATATCCGCTCGATCGGCTCCGGCAGCATCGGCGCCACCAATGTGCTGCGCACCGGGAGCAAGGGCCTTGCCGCCGGCACCCTGTTGCTCGATGCGCTCAAGGGCACCGCCGCCGTGGTGATCGCCGGCTACCTCGCAGGGCCCAATGCCGCCATGGTGGCCGGGCTCGGTGCCTTCCTCGGCCATCTCTTCCCGGTCTGGCTCAAGTTCAAGGGCGGCAAGGGCGTCGCGACCTATATCGGCGTCCTGCTCGGCCTGTTCTGGCCCGGCATGGTGGTGTTCTGCCTGCTCTGGCTCGCGACCGCCTTCACTACCCGCTACTCGTCGCTGTCGGCACTGGTGGCGGCGTTCATCACGCCGGTCTTCCTGTGGTGGTTCGGGCACCTCGCACTCGCAGCATTGTTCGCGGTGCTGACGCTGCTGATGTTCTACGCGCATCGCGAGAACATCAAGCGGCTGCAAGCGGGCAAGGAAAGCCGGATCGGCGAGAAGGCGTAGTCGCGCCGACGACAGCCAGGGCATCTACGGATACCGAAGCCCCTCTCTGCATTATATGTCAAATCCTGTTCGCAACTCGCCGCTGACTCGCGGCAGGGAGTGGCGTACAGGTTCCACGCCTGTCATCCTGACAGGGCAAATGGCGTTACGCGGTTGCTCAGAATGAGCGAGAAGATTGACGGCACGCGGGATGACGGTGGTTCGCAGGGCACTGCGGCAAGCCGGCTGCTGTCGGCGACCTCCATCTGGTCCGATGCGCCCGCGCCGCCGCCTCCACCGCCAAAGCCCGCGTCCGTTTCGGCGCCCGCCCCCGTTGTGCCGGCGCCTGCGCCGATGGAGGTCGTAACGACCGCTGCGCGAGTTGAGCAGACGCGCCCCGGTCAATGGCCGCCGCGAAGACTCTCGCTGGCCCTGCAGGGCGGCGGCACCTTTGCCGCCTTCACCTGGGGCGTGCTGGAGCGGCTGCTGGAAGAGCCGATCGAGATCGACACGATCAGCGGCGCCAGCGCCGGGGCCATCAATGCACTCCTCCTCGCCTCCGGTCTTGCCGAAAGCGGCCGTGAAGCCGCGCGCAGCCGGCTGAGCCGGTTCTGGCTCCGCTTGATGCACGAGGCCTCGTTCCGCTCGCTGATGCTGGTCGGCGGTTTCTCGCCGGCGGGAAGCTCGGTCGCGTTTGGTCCGACGCTGCGCTCCGGCCAGTTCGATCCGGTCGATCTCGATCCGCTCAGGCAGGCACTGTCGCGCGACATCAATTTCGCGGCGCTGAGCGATCCGAACGCACCAAGACTCCTGATCGCAGCGACGCGGATCCGCGACGGACAGCAGCAGATCTTCCGCAACGACGCTGTGACCGCCGACGTCGCGCTGGCCTCGACCTGTCCGCCGCTGGTTCACTGCGCCGTCGAGATCGACGGCGAGGCCTATTGGGACGGCGGCTTCGGCGGCAATCCGCCCCTGCTGCGCCTCGCGCAGGAGACGACGACGTCCGACGTCCTGCTCGTCCAGGTCACGCCGGCGCGCGACAGCTATGTGCCGATCACCCTCGCCGCGATCGACCGCCGGCTCGACCAGATCGCGGCCAACGCTGCGCTCAATGCCGAGATTGCGGCGATCACATGGGCCCAATCGCACGCGGCATCGTCGCTGCGGCTCACCCGCATCGCGGCCGAAGACTCCATTGACGGCCTGGCGCAGCGCTCATCGACCGATCTCGGCCGCGGCTTCATCCGGCTGCTGTACCGGAGCGGCCGCGCAGCCGCCGAGCGCTGGCTCGGGCAAGATGCCAAGACCGCCGCGCCGCCTTCCGCGTCTGCACAGACCCTCGCCGCTCCCGAGCCCGCGCTAACCTGACTTCGCCAGCGCTTCCTCCAGGAACCACGCCGTCGCGAGCGCGCGCGCGTCGTTGCCAAAGCGTGCGATCACCTGCACACCGATCGGCAGGCCACCCGCCTTCAGCACCGGCACGTTGACGCAAGGATTGCCCATCAAGGTCCAGAGCCGGTTGTAGCGGGGATCGCCTGTGGTCGCGAGCGCTTTGGCCGGCGCGGTGCCCGGCGCCGAATAGGTCAGGAGCACATCGATGCCCTCGAACAATTCGCCGAGTTCGCGGCGGCCCCGACGGCTGATCCGGCGGGCCTCGTCATATTCTTTCGGCGTCAGATGGGCCGTCGCATCGAGGCTCGCCCGCAGCATCGGCGCGATCTCGTCGTGACGCTCGGAAAACTCCCAAGCCAGCGCGCGATGCGCCTCGAAATCCTGGACGATGGGGTGGATGCGCCAGGCCTCCTGCACCGCCCCGGGCAGGTCGATGGCCTGCACGCTGGCACCGGCGCGCTCCGCCGCCTTGACCGCGGCCAGCAAGCCCTCTTCGGCCGCCGGCTCGACGCTGCCTGCAAACTCCTGCCTGACCACGCCGATGCGCGGTGCCTTCGCCGGAACGATGCCGGAGAATTCGGTACGGCCTGTCATCGCCAGGAGTCCGCGCGCAAGATCCTCCGCACGCGCGCCGAACAGGCCGACCGTGTCGAGTGCCCACGAATAACACTTCACGCCCACCGTCGGCAGCATACGGAACGAGGGCTTGATCGCGGCGGTCCCGCAATAGGCCGCGGGCCGGATCACCGAGCCGCCGGTCTGGGTGCCCAGCGCCAGCGGGATCATGCCGGCGCCGACGGCGGCCGCCGAGCCCGAGGACGAGCCGCCCGGCGAATGGCCGGGATTGTGCGGATTGAGCGTTGGGGTCGGATCGCGCGAGGCAAATGCCGTGGTCGTGGTCTTGCCGATGATGGTGGCGCCCGCCCGCTTCAGCATCATCACGACGGCCGCATCGGCGCGCGGCTGCCAGCCGCGATAGATCTCCGAGCCCATCTCGGTCGGCATGTCGGCGGTGTCGATGATGTCCTTGATGCCAACCGCGATGCCGCGCAGCGGGCCCGAGCCTTGCGCCTTCGCAGCCTTGTCGTGACGGACGAAGGCGCGGACGTCCTTCTCCTTGGCCTCGATCGCCGCATGCGATTGGGCGATCGCGGCATCGGGCGACAACTCGCCGGCTTCAATGCGGCGCTGCAGGTCGGCGAGTGAGATCATGGCAAAACCCTTCTTATTGGCATCGCTTTTAGCATCGCGATGAGGCCGCGCAAGCGCACGTCGCTGTTGCGTAACGCCCTCAGGTTGTTCCATGCTGCCCCCACAAGGAGACGCCGTGGACGCCATCAATCCGAGCGTAGAGCTGACCGAGGCCGAGCGGATCGACCGCCTGCGGCTGATCCGCTCCGACAATGTGGGCCCGCGTACCTTCGGTTCGCTGGTCGATCATTTCGGCACGGCGCGCGCGGCATTGGAGCGGCTGCCTGATCTGGCGCGACGCGGCGGCGCGCAGCGGTCTGGGCGCATCTGCAGCGCAGATGAAGCCAGGGCCGAGCTTGCCGCAAGCCGCAAATTCGGCATCGCCTGGCTTGCGCCTGGCGAGGACGGTTATCCCTCACGGCTGGCGATGATCGACGATGCGCCGCCGCTGCTCGCGGTGCGCGGCGACAGCAAGAGCCTGATGCGTCCGATGATCGCGATCGTCGGTTCGCGCAACGCCTCCGGCGCCGGGTTGAAATTCGCAGGTCTCCTGGCGCATGAGCTCGGCGAGGCCGGCTTCGTCGTCATCTCCGGGCTGGCGCGCGGCGTCGACCAGGCCGCACACCGCGCCAGCGTCGCGAGCGGCACCATCGCCGTGCTCGCAGGTGGACATGACTGCATCTATCCGCCCGAGCATGGCGATCTGCTCACGGCAATTCTCGATCACGCGGGCGCTGCGATCTCCGAGATGCCGCTCGGCCATGAGCCGCGCGCCCGTGATTTCCCTCGCCGCAACCGGCTGATCTCGGGCGCTTCGCTCGGCGTGGTCGTGGTGGAGGCGGCGCACCGCTCGGGCTCGCTGATCACCGCGCGCATGGCCGCCGAACAGGGCCGCGAGGTGTTCGCGGTGCCAGGCTCGCCGCTCGATCCGCGCGCTGCCGGCGCCAACGATCTGATCAAGCAGGGCGCGACGCTGGTCACCGAAGCTGCCGACATCATCAATGCAGTGCAGCCGATCATGGAGCGGCCGCTGATGATCCCTGCGGGCGAGCCGGACAGCGAGCCGTTCGAGAGCGATCCGCAAGGCCACGACCGCGACCAGATCACAGGCCTGCTCGGCCCGGCGCCAATCTCGATCGACGATCTCGTGCGGATGTCCGGCGCCTCGCCCGCGATCGTGCGCACGGTGCTGCTGGAGCTCGAGCTCGCCGGAAAGCTCGAACGCCACGGCGGCGGATTGGTGTCCCTGCTCTAGCTGTCGTTGCGCTTATCGAACCGCGTCCGTGCAGCCTCGATCTGCATCAGATGGTCCATGGCCCACTGTCCGAGCGCCTTCACCGGCTGCTGCAGGCCGCGGCCGAGATCGGTCAGCTCGTAGTCCACGCGCGGCGGAATGGTCGGGAAGATCGTGCGCGTGACGAGGCCGTCACGCTCCAGCCCGCGGAGCGTCAGGGTCAGCATCCGCTGCGAGATGCCGCTGATCATGCGCTTGAGCTCGTTGAAGCGCTTCGGCCCGTCGCTCAGGTTCATGATGACGAACACACTCCATTTGTCCCCGACGCGCGCGAGCACCGAGGCCACGCCGCGGCAGTCGGCATGATCCGGATGAGGTGCCTGCGGGGCAGGCAATTCCGTGTGTGTCGGTTCCAAAGATGTGCCCATGGCTCAAAAAGGTGCGTTCTTGCGGGGATTTTGATAGTCACTCATGTAGCTCTGGTTACAAACTTATACCAGGGTGATCCCAAATGAAACTCCTCCATCTCGACTCCAGCGTCCTCGGCCCCCACTCGGTCTCCCGGCAGGTCTCCGCCGCCATCGTCGACCGGCTACGCCAGGCGACGCCCTCGCTGGAAGTGGTCTATCGCGACCTGACCCAGACCCCGCTCGCTCACCTCTCCGGCTCGCATTTGGCGGCTGCGCAGGGCGCGCCCGCACCGGCGGAACTCGGCCCCGACCTTGCCGCGAGCGCGGCGGCGCTGGACGAGTTCCTGGCGGCCGACATCGTCGTGATCGGCGCGCCCATGTACAATTTTACGATCCCCAGCCAGCTCAAGGCCTGGATCGACCGCGTTCTCGTTGCGGGGAAGACGTTCAAAAATGACGCGAACGGGCCGCAGGGCCTCGCCGGCGCCAAGCGCGTGATCGTCGCGATCTCGAGGGGCGGCTATTATGGCGCGGGCTCGCCCGCTGCGGCGCTGGAGCACCTTGAAACCTACTTGCGCGGCGTCTTCGGCTTCATGGGCATCCAAACTCCCGAATTCATTATCGCCGACGGCATCCAGGTCGGACCGGAGCATCGCGAGAAGTCGATCGCCAGCGCGCTTCAGGCGGCCACCAGCCTGCGCGCCGCGTAAGATTCACATCGACACCAGCCGCTGCCGGACTCCGGCGGCGGCTGACTTGTCGGCGAAGCTAAAACCAGGCGCCCTGAATTCCCAGGATGACGGCGACGAGCGATATGAACAGGCCGATGCCGGCGAAAAGAGCCACTCCGATCAACTCGGAAGCGCCGGAACGACCGGCGGAAACTGTGGAATCTTCGGTGTAAATACGCGGTGTTGAAATCGACGGAAAAATGCGAGCTGCCTTTGGCATCACGGGCTCCCTGAAAATGAGTCTTGTGACCCCTGCCCGTAAAAATGTCTTGGTAGACCACGCGAAGGTTCAACGCCTCACGCAAGGTTCACGAAAATACAGCTATGGAGATGCAGGCACCGGTCGGCGCAACCGCGGCGGTCGCGCCGACCGATTCAATTTTCACTTCATTTGATCAGCCGCGATAGATCGGCGCGCCGCTCGGCGATGCCACCGCGCCGCCGTCGACGAAGATCTCCTGGCCCTGCACATGTGCAGAATCGTCCGAGGCGAGGAACAGCACCGTCTTCGCGACGTGATCCGTTTCGCCAATGCGCCCGAGCGGCGTCGTCAGCGCAATCCGCTTCTCGAACGCCTTCTCGGCTTCCGGCGTCGCGGTCGCAGGTCCCCAGATCGGGGTGCGAATCGCACCAGGCGCGACCACGTTGACGCGAATGCCGCGCGGCGACAGCTCCGACGCCATGATCCGCGCCATCGCCCGCACGCCAGCCTTGGCGGCTCCATAGGCCGAATAGCCGGGAATGCCGAGCACCGAGATCACCGAGCCGTTGAGGATGATCGAGGCGTTGTCGTTGAGATAGGGCAGCGCCGACTGCACCGTGAAGAACACGCCGGTCAGGTTGGTGCTGATGACCTTCTCGAAGACGTCGAGCGTGGCCGACCCCAGCGGCGTGCCGCCGGCGATGCCGGCATTGGCGAACACGATGTCGAACTTGCCGAACTTTTCGGAGCCCTGCTTGATCGCAGCTTCGGTCGCGGCGATGTCGGTGGCATCGGCGGCGAGCGCGAGCGCGTTCGGCCCGAGCTCCTTCGCAGCGACCTCCAGCGTCTCCGTGTTGCGCCCGGTGATCACCACCTTGGCGCCCTCGGCCACGAACAGTTTTGCGGTCGCAAGGCCGATGCCGCTATTGCCGCCGGTGATCAGGGCCGTCTTGTTCGTCAGTCTCACATTCGCCTCCAGTGGTTGCATCATAAAACCAGATTGCCATCTAGGGCCTATGGTTTTATGATGCAACCACACAAGCGCGTGATCGGCGTTCGGATCGTGCGAACGCGACAGGACCGGGAACGATGGTGAAACGAACGAGCTTCGAGGGCGATGCCTGCCCGATCGCGCGCTCGCTGGAGGCGATCGGCGATTGGTGGTCGCTGCTGATCATCCGCGAGGCGCTGTTCGGCCTGCGCCGCTTCGGCGAGTTTCAGAACAAGCTCGGCATGGCCAAGAACATCTTGTCGGTGCGGCTGCGTTCGCTGGTCGACCACGGCATTCTGGCCACCGCCCCCGCCTCCGACGGCAGCGCGTATCAGGAATATGTGCTGACGCCGAAGGGCCGCGGCACCTTCCCGATCCTGGTGGCGCTGCGGCAATGGAGCGAAGAGTTCGACGACCACCCCGAGGAGATTGCGACCCTTTTGGTGGATCGCGAGAAAGGGCACCCGGTGAAGAAGCTGGAGCTGCGGTCGGAGGACGGGCGGCTGCTGAGTCCGGCGGAGACCACCCTGAAGCCGCGATCCGCGCCGCGGCGGCGGTCAGCGTGATAGCACACGACTACCGCCACGCCGTGGTGGGACTTGTGCAAAATCTCGACGGCGTCAAAGATGGCCAGACATCCCAAGCGGCGCCACCATGCCCCTGCTCGCCATCGTCTATTTTTCCATCTCCGGCACCACCGAGAAACTCGCACATGCGGTGGCGCGCGGTGCGGCCGGGATGGCGGAGATCGCACTTTGTCGGATCGCCGGCGACGACATCGTGTCAGGCCGCTTCCGGAATGATGGTTTGTTGCAGACGATCGACCGGGCCGACGCGGTTGCCTTTGGCAGCCCGACCTACATGGGCGGAGCAGCGGCGCAATTCAAAGCCTTCGCAGACGCTTCAAGCGACCGCTGGACCCAGCAGCGATGGGCCAACAAATTCGCAGCCGGCTTCACCACGGGCGCTCTCGCCGGGGGCGATCAACTCCACACGTTGACTTACTTCTCCATTCTGGCTGCTCAGCACGGCATGCTCTGGTGCGGGTTGGATATTCCGGGCGGAGAGGATCCAGCCGGTCGCAATCGCCTGGGCAGCCAGCTTGGACTAGCGGCCCACATGATCGACGGCGCCTTGCCGCAAAGCGACCTCAGCACCGGCGAATATCTCGGCGGGCGACTGGCCAAGATGGCGAGCCGCAACGGCTGACCACGCCGGTCATTGCGAGCGCAGTGACGCAATCAATGAGTTCTCACGACAGCTTGCGCTTGCTCCGCAGCCTCAAATGCTCGTCGGCTTCGAGCTTGGTCATGCCCAACAGATAATGGAGCACGTCCAGCTTGTGACGCTCGGCGAGCTTGCGCAACGCGCCGACCTGCTCGGCGATGAAGGCGACGGCCTCGTCCACGCCGCCTTCCCCCGGTTCCTCGTGACGCGAGCCTCCCGGCGCACCGATAGCGGTGCGCGCCCGTTTCTTTCCCGGCCTAGTCACCAGCCCACCCCGAATCCATGCCCCGCAGAAACATTACGCCGATAGCGACCGCAACTCCAAGGTGGTATTTTACAACTTTCTCGATATGAAACTTTTCCCATTCCGCGGGCTTTCAACAGCCCTCGATTTGACAGCGGAGGCCTCACCACCCATGTTCGGGGCGAAACGGCCGACCCGAGTCCTTTCGTTTTCGGCCCCAAATTTTCCCGTAAGTTACTGGAACTACATGAATATCGTCATTGTGGAGTCGCCGGCGAAAGCCAAGACGATCAACAAGTATTTGGGCTCGTCCTATGAGGTTCTGGCCTCGTTCGGCCATGTCCGCGACCTGCCGGCGAAGAACGGTTCCGTCGATCCCGACGCCAATTTCAAGATGATCTGGGAGGTCGACCCCAAGGCGGCTAGCCGGCTCAACGATATCGCAAAGTCCCTGAAGGGCGCCGACCGTCTGATTCTGGCGACCGACCCTGATCGCGAGGGCGAGGCCATCTCCTGGCACGTGCTGGAGGTGATGAAGGAGAAGCGCGCGCTGAAAGATCAGAAGATCGAGCGCGTGGTGTTCAACGCCATCACCAAGCAGGCCGTCACGGACGCGATGAAGCATCCGCGCGAGATCGACGGCGCGCTGGTCGACGCCTACATGGCGCGCCGAGCGCTGGACTATCTGGTCGGCTTCACCCTCTCCCCCGTGCTGTGGCGCAAGCTGCCGGGCGCCCGCTCCGCCGGTCGCGTGCAGTCGGTGGCGCTGCGCCTCGTCTGCGACCGCGAGCTCGAGATCGAGAAGTTCGTCGCACGTGAATATTGGTCGCTGATCGCGACCCTGCTCACCCCGCGCGGCGATGCCTTCGAGGCCCGCCTCGTCGGCGCCGACGGCAAGAAGATCCAGCGCCTCGACATCGGCACCGGCGCGGAAGCCGAAGACTTCAAGAAGGCGCTGGAAGCGGCCAGCTACGCAGTCACCGCGGTCGATGCGAAGCCCGCCCGGCGCAATCCGCAGGCGCCCTTCACCACCTCGACGCTGCAGCAGGAGGCCAGCCGAAAATACGGCTTTGCGCCGGCGCACACCATGCGCATCGCCCAGCGCCTCTATGAGGGCATCGACATCGGCGGCGAGACCACCGGACTCATTACTTATATGCGTACCGACGGCGTGCAGATCGCCCCCGAGGCGATCACCCAGGCCCGCAAGGTGATCGGCGAGGATTACGGCAACGCCTACGTGCCGGACGCCCCCCGGCAGTATCAGGCCAAGGCCAAGAACGCCCAGGAAGCGCACGAAGCGATCCGCCCGACCGACATGTCGCGCCGCCCCGACAGCATGAGCCGCAAGCTCGATGCCGACCAGGCGAGGCTCTATGAGCTGATCTGGAAGCGCACCATCGCGAGCCAGATGGAATCGGCCGAGCTCGAGCGCACCACCGTCGACATCACCGCGAAGGCCGGCTCCCGCACGCTGGAGCTGCGCGCCACCGGCCAGGTCGTCAAGTTCGACGGCTTCCTCGCGCTCTACCAGGAAGGCCGCGACGACGAGGAGGACGAAGACTCCCGCCGCCTGCCCGCAATGAGCCCGAACGACGCCTTGAAGCGGCAGTCGCTCTCCGTCACCCAGCATTTCACCGAGCCGCCACCGCGCTTCTCGGAAGCATCGCTGGTCAAGCGCATGGAAGAGCTCGGCATCGGCCGTCCCTCGACCTATGCCTCGATCCTCCAGGTCCTGAAGGACCGCGGCTACGTCAAGCTCGAGAAGAAGCGTCTGCACGGCGAGGACAAGGGCCGCGTCGTGGTCGCCTTCCTCGAAAGCTTCTTTGCCCGCTACGTCGAGTACGATTTCACGGCCTCGCTCGAAGAGCAGCTCGACCGCATCTCCAACAACGAGATCTCCTGGCAGCAGGTGCTGAAGGATTTCTGGACCGGATTCATCGGCGCCGTCGATGACATCAAGGAGCTGCGCGTCGCGCAGGTGCTGGACGTGCTCGACGACATGTTGGGCCAGCACATCTATCCGCCCCGCGCGGATGGCGGCGACATCAGGCAGTGCCCGAGCTGCGGCACCGGCCGGCTCAACCTGAAGGCCGGCAAGTTCGGCGCCTTCGTCGGCTGCTCGAACTATCCGGAATGCCGCTACACCCGTCAGCTCGCCGCCGACAGCGAGCAGACCGCCGACCGTTCGCTCGGCCAGGATCCCGATACGGGGCGCGATGTCTGGGTGAAGGCCGGCCGCTTCGGCCCCTACATCCAGCTCGGTGAGCAGAAGGACTACGAGGAAGGCGAGAAACCCAAGCGCGCCGGCATCCCGAAGGGCACCTCGCCCGGCGATGTCGAGCTCGAGCTTGCGCTGAAGCTCTTGTCGCTGCCGCGCGAAATCGGAAAACATCCGGAGACAGGCCAGCCGATCACGGCGGGCCTCGGCCGCTTCGGGCCGTTCGTGAAGCACGAGAAGACCTATGCCAGCCTCGAGAGCGGCGACGAGGTGTTCGACATCGGCCTCAACCGCGCGGTCACACTCATCGCAGAGAAGGTCGCCAAGGGCCCGAGCCGGCGCTTCGGCGCCGACCCCGGCAAGGCGATCGGCGATCATCCGAGCCTCGGCACCGTCACCGTGAAGAGCGGCCGTTACGGCGCCTATGTCACCGCAGGCGGCGTCAACGCGACGATCCCGGCCGAGTTCGAAAAGGACACCGTCACGCTCGCCCAGGCGATCGCACTGATCGACGAGCGCGCGGCCAAGGGCGGCGGAAAAGCGAAGGCCAAGAAGGCCGCCAAGCCGACCAAGACCAAGAAGACCGCAGCGAAGGCTGCGGATGGCGAGGACATCCCGCCCAAGCCAAAGAAACCGGCCGCGAAGAAGGCGGCCAAATCGAAAACCGAATCCACCAGCAAGGCGCGCGCCGCCGTGTCGTCGACCGCAAAGACGTCGCCGACCAAGGCCGCTGCCAAGGCTCCGGCCAAGAAGAGTGCCGGCACCAATTAGAGGTTAAGTGAAACGCAAGAATGACCATGGCTTTCCCGACAGGGCAGCCATCGTCGCCTTCATCAAGGCAAATCAAGGAAACGTCGGCACCCGCGACATTGCACGCGAGTTCGGCCTGAAGAACGCCGATCGCATCGCGCTCAAGCGCATGCTGCGCGAGCTCGCCGACGACGGCACCATCAAGAAGAAGCGCCACAAGGTGTCCGAGCCGGACACGCTGCCGCCGACGCTGGTCGCCGACATCACCGGCCGTGACAGTGATGGCGAGCTGATCGCCTCCCCCACCGAATGGGACGAGGTCGAGAGCGGCGAGCCGCCAAAGATCCTCATCGAGATGCCACGCCGGCCCAAGCCCGGCACCGCAGCCGGCGTCCGCGACCGCGTGCTGCTGCGCGTCGAGCGCTCGGACGAGACCGAAGGCCCGGCCTATCGCGGCCACATCATCAAGGTCTTCGACAAGACCAAGTCCCGCATCCTCGGCGTCTTCCGCAGCCTGCCCGAAGGCGGCGGGCGGCTCGTCCCCGTCGACAAGAAGGCCGCCGACCGCGAGCTGAACATCGCCGCAGCCGATACCCACGGCGCGCAGGATGGCGACCTCGTCAGCGTCGACATCGTGCGCACCCGCAGTTTCGGCCTCGGCTCCGGCCGGGTCAAAGAAAAGCTCGGCTCGGTCAAATCCGAGAAGGCAATCAGCCTGATCGCGATCTACGCCCACGACATTCCCTTGCAATTCTCCTCCGCCGCGGAGCGCGAAGCGGAAGCCGCCGAGCCTGCGAACCTGAAAGGACGCGAGGACTGGCGCGACGTGCCGCTCGTCACCATCGATCCCCCGGATGCGAAGGATCATGACGACGCGGTGCACGCGCAAGCAGACGACGATCCCAACAACAAAGGCGGCTTCATCGTCAACGTCGCCATTGCCGATGTCAGCTTCTACGTGCGACCGGGCTCGGCGCTCGACCGCGACGCGCTCGACCGCGGCAACTCGGTCTATTTCCCCGACCGCGTCGTACCGATGCTGCCCGAGCGGATCTCGAACAATCTCTGCTCGCTGGTGCCGGGCGAACCACGCGGCGCGCTCGCGGTGCGCATGGTGCTCGGGCCCGACGGCCGCAAGCGCTCGCATAGCTTCCACCGCATCCTGATGCGCTCGGCGGCGAAGCTGAGCTACGCACAGGCGCAGGCCGCGATCGACGGACGGCCCGACGACACCACCGGCCCCCTGCTCGATCCGATATTGAGGCCGCTCTACGCCGCCTATGCCTGCGCCAAGCGCGCGCGCGACGAGCGCGATCCGCTCAATCTCGATCTGCCCGAGCGCAAGATCCTGCTGAAGAGCGACGGCACGGTCGACCGCGTCGTGGTGCCGGAGCGCCTCGATGCGCACAAGCTGATCGAGGAGTTCATGATCCTCGCCAACGTCGCGGCAGCCGAGATGCTGGAGAAGAAGTCGCTCCCGCTGATCTACCGCGTGCATGACGAGCCGACGCTGGAGAAGGTCCACGCCCTCGCGGAATTCCTGGAGACCCTGGACGTTCCCTTCGCCAAAGCGGGCGCGCTGCGGCCCACCACGTTCAACCGCGTGCTGGCCCAGCTCGAAGGCCATGACTATTACCCGCTGGTCAGCGAGGTGGTGCTGCGCGCCCAGGCACAGGCTGAATATTCTTCCGAGAACTACGGGCACTTCGGCCTGAATTTGCGCCGCTACGCGCATTTCACCTCGCCGATCCGCCGCTATGCCGACCTCGTGGTGCACCGCGCGCTGGTCCGCGCGCTCGGCCTCGGCGAAGGCGCCCTGCCCGACAGCGAGACGCCGGAAACCCTGAGCGAGGTCGCGGCCCACATCTCGGTGACCGAGCGGCGCGCGATGAAGGCGGAGCGCGAGACCGTCGACCGCCTGATCGCCCATCACCTCGCCGACCGCATCGGCGCCAGCTTCCAGGGCCGCGTCTCCGGCGTCACCCGCGCCGGCCTGTTCGTCAAGCTCGCCGAGACCGGCGCCGACGGATTGATCCCGATCCGATCCCTCGGCACGGAATATTTCAACTATGACGAGAGCCGCCATGCGCTGATCGGCACGCGCAGCGGCACCATGTATCAGCTGGGCGACGTCGTCGATGTCCGCCTGATCGAAGCCGCCCCCATTGCGGGCGCGCTGCGCTTCGAGCTGCTGTCATCCTCCAGTGAGACGAACCCGCGCGACCGCAGGCGACCTGGTCCACAACGCCGCCCCTCGTTCAAGGCCCATCCCGGACGCAGCCCGGATAAAAAACGCAAGCCGTCGAAGCCAAAATCCGCCAAGGGGAAGAAGAACAAGGGGAAACCCAAGGGAAAACCCAAGGGCAAGAAGGGCAAAGCATGGTGACGATGAGCACGGTCCCAAAAATCTGGACGCGCGAGAGCGGCCTCGTCGAGAAGCGCGATGTCTTTGCGGCGATGAAGCGCGGCTTTCGCGGCCGCTGCCCGCGCTGCGGCGAAGGCAAGCTGTTCCGCGCCTTCCTGAAGACGGCAGACAATTGCGCCAAATGCGGCCTCGATTTCACGCCGCACCGCGCCGATGACCTGCCCGCCTATCTCGTCATCGTCATCGTCGGCCACATCGTGGTGCCGGCCGTTTTGTGGATCGAGACCAATTACACCACGCCGGTCTGGATCAGCTTCGCGGCCTATCTGCCCTTCACTTTCGTCGCCTCGCTCGCGCTGCTGCAGCCGGTGAAGGGAGCTGTGGTCGGCTTGCAATGGGCTCTGCGTATGCACGGGTTTGACGAGAGCCCTCCCGATGGTATTCCGCCGGTATAGGCCAAATAAGCAAGAAGAGTTCGGGTGAGGACATGACGGATATTGCGCAAGTCGCGGACAAGGCAAAGGTCCACGAGGAAAAGGAAGCAGACCATCATCCCTATTTCCGCCCCCGGGATGCGGCGACCCTGATCCTGGTCGATCGCAGCGGCGCCATTCCGAAGGTGCTGGTCGGCAAACGCCACGACAAGGTAGTGTTCATGCCCGGGAAATTCGTCTTCCCGGGTGGACGCGTCGACAAGGCCGATTATCGCGTGCCCTGCGCCGCGCCGATCACCGCCGAGCTGGAAGCCAATCTCGCCAAGGGCAGCCCGAAGACGCCGGCCTCGCGCGCGAAGTCGCTGGCGATTGCCGCGATCCGCGAAGCTTGCGAGGAGACCGGTCTCTGCCTCGGCCGCAAGACCGAGGCCAAGCTGACGAAGCTCGACGGTCCCTGGAAGCCATTCGCCGATGCCGGCCTGCTGCCCGATCCCTCCAGCCTGTTCCTGATCGCCCGTGCGATCACCCCGCCCGGCCGCGTCAAGCGCTTCGACACGCGCTTCTTCACCGCGGACGCCTCCGCGATCACCCATCGCGTCGACGGCGTCATCCACGCCGATGCCGAGCTGGTCGAATTGGTCTGGGTCGAGCTCGGCTCGAAGCCGCTGGCGGATCTGCATCCGATGACGCGCAACGTGCTCAACGAGCTCGACACCCGTCTTGCCACCGGCCCGCTCCGCCACGACGCGCCGGTGCCGTTCTTCCATTTCTACGGCGGCAAGATGCAAAAGGATATTTTGGGCTGAGGCTGTATTACGGGACGCGCCCCTCTCTCCTCTCGTCATTCCGGAGCGCGCGTAGCGCGAGCCCGGAATCCATTCATCCATCGTCTCCGCGACCCGATGGGTGCGCAATCGCGCACCCCAGTTCGCGCCATGCCGGCGCGCCCCGGAATGACGTGCTGAGAGAGCTGCAAAAAACAAAATAATCTTCCCGCTCCCGCCAATGGCGGAGTTCCCGCGCGTGCCTATGTCTTTCCGAACGACAATGAAGAAGGACACCGGGCGATGGCACAACGGCAACTCAAGCTTGGCGCGTTCATGCGCCCGATCAGCATTCACACGGGCGCCTGGCGCTATCCCGGGGCCTGGCCCGACGCCAATTTCAATTTCGGCCACATCAAGACCCTGATCCAGAAGCTCGAGGCCGGCAAGTTCGACGCCTTCTTCATGGCCGATCACCTCGCCGTGTTGAACATGCCGGTCAATGCGCTGAAGCGCAGCCACACCGTGACCTCGTTCGAGCCGTTCACGCTGCTGTCGGCGCTCTCCGCGGTCACCGAGCGGATCGGCCTGATCGCGACGGGTTCGACCACCTTTGACGAGCCCTATCACGTCGCGCGCCGCTTTGCCTCGCTCGACCATCTCAGCGGCGGGCGCGCCGGCTGGAATATCGTCACGACGTCGAACCCGGACGCGGCGTTGAATTTCGGCCTCGACGATCACATGGAGCACGCCGAGCGCTACAAGCGCGCCCGCGAGTTCTACGATGTCGTCACGGGCCTGTGGGATTCCTTCGCCGACGATGCCTTCGTGCGCGACGTCGAGAGCGGCCTGTTCTTCGATCCCGCCAAGATGCACACGCTCGACCACCACGGCAAATATCTGAAGGTGCGCGGTCCCCTCAACATCGCCCGCCCCGTGCAGGGCTGGCCCGTGATCGTTCAGGCCGGCGCCTCCGAAGACGGCAAGCAGCTCGCGGCCGAAACGGCGGAAGCTGTCTTCACCGGCGGCGGCAGTCTCGCCGACGGGCAAAAGCTCTACGCCGACATCAAGGGCCGCATGGAGAAGATCGGCCGCGACCCCGAGCATCTCAAGATCCTGCCCGGCGCTTTCGTCGTGGTCGGCGACAGCGTCGATGAGGCCAAGGAAAAGCGCGCCTTGCTCGACAGCCGCGTGCATTACGACAGCGCCATCGCCTCGCTCTCCGTCATCCTCGGCACCGACGCCTCCGGCTTCGATCCGGACGGACAGCTGCCGGAGATTCCGGAGACCAATGCCAGCAAGAGCGGCCGCCAGCGCATGGTCGACCTCGCCAGGCGCGACAAGCTCACCGTGCGCCAGCTCGCCCAGCGCGTCGGCGGCTATGGCGGGCTGTCCTTTGTCGGCACCGCCAAAACCATCGCCGACCAGATGGAGGAATGGCTGGTCGGGCGCGGCTCCGACGGCTTCAACATCATGTTCCCGTTCCTGCCCGCCGGCCTCGACGATTTCGTCGACAAGGTGGTCCCGGAGCTGCAGCGGCGCGGGATTTTCCGGAAAGAGTATGAAGGGCCCACTTTGAGGGAGAATTTCGGCCTGCCCAGGCCGAAAAACCGGTTCTTCGAGGGGTAAAGGGCCCGTTTCGGGCAGTTTTCGACCCCTAAAACCTTGACATCAGGCGGTTTCTGGCTAGGTTGCCGGCCAACGCGGGCCGTTTGGCCGGCTCCAGATTCCCTTCATTCCTGAGGTTCTGAACATGGCCAAAGCGGTCACCATCAAGGTCAAGCTCGTGTCCTCGGCCGACACCGGCTTCTACTACGTCGCCAAGAAGAATTCGCGCACCATGACCGACAAGCTGGTCAAGAAGAAGTACGATCCGGTCGCGCGCAAGCACGTCGAATTCCGCGAAGCCAAGATCAAGTAAGATCGGCTTAAGCGTCGAGGAGTTTTGCGGGGCCCTTTCGGGCCCCGTTTTATTTTGTGCCATCTCGTGTCCCGGACGCGCTGCAGCGTGCAACGCTGCTGCGCAGAGCCGAGACCCAGAAGCCAACACGGCACCATGGAGACATGGGCCCCGGCTCTGCAGCGCTTCGTTGGAAGCGACGCTGCGCTGCCTCCGGGACTCGAGAGCTGAGGACACCTACTCCCACACTGAGATCTGCACAGTCGGCGCGCTGGAGCATGTGTGACCCACCTCGCAGAGCACCCTGACCGGATTCACTATCTCCTGCGTCATCGTTCGCATGAATCCGGTCCATTGCCGTGAAGAGCCATTTGCCCCTGCTGGATCCACTGCGCTTCGCCGCCGCGCTCGGCGTTGCCATTTTCCACCAGATGTTCTGGTCCTGGGCCTGGACGTCGATCGGTGTCCCCGGCTTCGAGCGCACCGTCGCCGCCGACGTGATCTACCCCTCCGCCGCGGCCTTCACGTGGTTCGGCTGGGTCGGCGTCGAGATCTTTTTCGTGATCTCCGGTTTCGTCATTGCGAATTCCGCGAGCACATCTTCACCGGGCGCGTTTCTGCTCGGCCGCGCGCTCAGGCTCTATCCGGCGGTGTGGGTGTGCGCCACCGCGACCTTCCTCGTCCTGCTGCTGTTCGGCACTGGTCCGGCCTCCGAGCTCATCCTGCCCTACATCCACGCCATGCTGATGGTGCCCAAGGGCGTCACGGGCCAGTGGCTCGACGAGGTCTATTGGACGCTGGCCGCCGAGACGGCGTTCTATGGGCTCGTGTTCTGCGCGATGCTCACGAGGAAGATCACGCTGCGGCACCTGGCCTTCGGCCTCACCATCTACAGCGCGATCTTCAATGCCGTCGCGCTGCTGGTCGCGTCCTGCACGACGCCGTCCGACCTGCCCTATCTGGTCATCCTGATGTTTCGGGTGCCGTGCGCGGCCTTCCTGTTGAGCCATGGCTGCTTCTTTGCGCTGGGGATTTGGCTGTTCATCTCCGCGAACAGGGAATTGACGGCGCTGGAGCAGTTCGCCGTTGTCGTCACCTGTCTCTCGGGCGCCGCGGAGATCTACGTCTTCGCTTCCTTCTTCCTGACCTCGATCCCCGCCATCGCCGATCAATCGGCTCTCGTGCCGATCATGGTCTGGGCGCTTGCCGTGCTCCTCATTGCCCTTGCCGCGAGGAGAAACAGGCGCTCTGCGGGCGCCGCAGCACCCGAAGCACCGGCCTATTTGCGAACGCTGGGACTGATCACCTACCCGCTCTATCTCACCCACAACGTCATCGGCGCGGCGATCATTCGTGCCCTGATCGACGCAGGCTTCGATGCCACCTCGGCACTCTGGATCGCGCTCGGCCTGCTTGGGCTGGTCTGCTGGTTCATCTGCGCGAAGATCGAGCCGGCCATCCGGGCTGCGCTGATGCAAGCCCTCGCGCGTTTCGGCAAGCTGCCGCAGAAGCAGCCCGCATCGCGTCGCCCGGCTTGGGCACGGGGGCTCCGCTTTCCGCTGCCCGTCTCCATGAAGGTGAAGGCCGCAACATCCTAAGGGGTACCTCGCTACGCCCAGAGCACGAGAGCGACTATCTCCTGGAACTGTCGCGTCCGCTTTACGCGCGGAAGACGACGTCAACGGAGTCCCACTTGATGTCAGCGATGGGCCCAGGACCGGACATACGACGATTGGGAGCTAACTTCGTACAAATCTCGCGCTGCCAAACCAATCGTCCCACGTCAGGCCTTGGATCGTGTGGCCGTCGCTCTGAAACCGAAGCCGCGCGCGGTCACCCTGTGGTGGGCTTGCAAATGCCATGCGAGCCAAAGCCATGGCATCTCGCTCACCCTGATATTCAAACCCCAAACTCGAAAAGCGCATCAACGGACCGTCAAAGCCGGACAATCCATCAATGCGAAACCACAGATGGTTGTCTTTTGGTTCGATGTGGAGCAAGCCAAACCCTTCGTGTCTATAAGTACCGACAAACTCTTCCTGAGACCAACGAGATGTAGAGACCGGTTCCTTGCGCTTTTCCTCATTGAAGCTTGTAACCCGGTCAATGAATTCCTTCCGCAAGACCTCATCGAAATGGGTAATCCAGTCCGTTACGGTCTCACCACGCATTAGCTGTATTATTCGATTGGTAACCGCGAAGTGAGCGAAACCTGAACCGAGATTGGTCGCTACAAATATTGCCAGGCCGCCTGCCAAATCGCACCAAATGTTGGCTCGAAATCCGCGAATGCTGCCGTCGTGCTGAATGCGCCGATTGCGAACGTGCCAGCCAAGACCATAACCATCATTGAGCGTTTGATCCCTGCGCGCAGTTTGCAGCAGATGCGTCTCTTTTATTTGCCGAGACGAGCCGACGGCGGATGATTTTCCTTCCGCGAGATGAAAGCGCAGCCACGTTGCTGCCTCACGAGCACTCATTGTCTGACCGATTGCTCCAAGCAGATTGTCCACGAACATGGCAGGGACAGCCCGAACCTTGCCTTCGATTTGATAGTGGGGAGCGGCAACATTGTCGTCCGCACGTGACATATTACCGGGCCGCAGTCCGAGTGGGGTCAAGAGATAGTCGTTTAAGATGCGGTCAAATGGATGCCCCACAGAAAGGGCCATTGCCTCAGCCGCAGCAGCGTAGCCGATATTGGAATAGGTAAATTGATCGCGAAATCCGGCTACCGGTTGAATGTGGCGGGCATTAAACAATATCTCCGCTCGGCTGAGGTCGGAGCCGTACTCCCCGGCACTAGCACGCGACAGTCCGGTCCGATTGGCAAGCAAATCACGCAACGTCACGTGATCACTTATCCAAGGATCATAGAGCTCAAATGAAGGCAGATATTTCCGGATGGGATCGTCCCAGTCAATCGCACCGGCGTCCACCAGCACAGCAGCCAATGCGGATGTGAAGGCTTTTGAACAGGACCCAATTCCAAAAGCGGTGTCGGCATCGGCAGAAATGGACGTCTCGACACAGCGCACGCCGTAGGCTCTAACGAGAACAGGACCATCTCGGCGGACGACCGCAACGGACATTCCCGGTACAGCCCAATGCTGCAAGACCTTCGCAATGAAGGGATCCAATTCTGTCGCCAAATCGCTCAATCTGACATCTCCCAGGCGAATGCGGCGTTAGGGTGCCCAATATTAGTGAAGCAGCGTTAGTCCGCTACGGGTCATTCACGTCGGTTTTGCGCCCGGATGCAAACGTCCGGTCTCCCCCTGTGAGGCGACACATAACTGCACCACGCCAACGAAGCTAAGGGCCAACACCAGACTCGGCAACGCAGCATTTACTCAATCACCTCGTCGGCGCGGGCGAGAAGGCCGGTCGGTACGGTCACGCCGAGCGTCTTCGCTGTCTTGAGATTGGCTGCCAACCAAAATTTGGTGGGAAATTCGATGGGAAGGTCACCGGGTCGAACACCCCTGAGAATCTTGTCTACAAAATAACCGATGCGACGATAACACCAGCGCAAGTCAACTCCATAGCTGACGAGGCCGCCGTGGATAACGTGCTCGCGATATCCGAAGACGGTCGGCAGCCGCTTTTCAAGGGCAATGGCGCCGATCTGCTCGCATCGGACAAGCAACAGATTAGTCTGAATGACAACGACGACATCGACCTTTTCGTTCGCCAGCGCAGCGAGCGCACCCGGAATGTCGTTCGCCGTACTGGCATCGGTTTCGACCACGCTGAAGCCCAAACTTTGGCAAGCTGCCCTCAAGTCCCCAACTTGGGGCGGGCCCTTGGGGTCGTTCATGTTGGTAAGCAGTCCAACACGCCGCGCCATCGGCGCGATTTCTCGCACGAGTTCAATTTGCTTCGTCGGCAATCCCGCAATGTAGGGCTCAATGCCCGTTACGTTTCCTCCAGGGCGAGCTTCGCTGGCAATCAAGCCCAGATGAACCGCGTCCGCGAGAGCGCCACAGACAATCGGTATCGTCGATGTCGCCTTTCGGGCCTCGACGGCTTGCAACGTCGCGGGCGCGACGATGATATCTGGTTTGACCAGAGCCACCATCTCTTCCATGGTTGCTACTCGGTCAGCAAACATGTCAAATCGCTTTATGACGTCAACGTTTCGACCTTGCTCGTAACCGAACTCCAAAAGACCTTTGACAAAATTGCCAAATACTAGGTCCAGTATGAATTGAGGCACGTTTGCGCCTGCGGGCGCACCTGCGGGCGGAGCTCCCGCCCACGCGATGATCGGACGTTTCGGCGCAGACTGCGCGCTTGAGCCTTGACCAAACAGTATTGATGCGGCTGAGCCAATAAGGCCGAAACGTCCGATGAACTCCCGCCGTCGCATAAGTCCCTCCTCAAGGACCGCGCTCATGGGAGGCATAGACTACCACGTTGGCGCCGTTCTGTGACAGACCATTGAAGAGCATACTCGACGGTGTGTCGGGTCGCATGGGGTCAAAAAGCGGCGGTCGGCCGACCGCACCGAATGGTCGTCGATGGGCCAGAAGCTGACCTTTAGGCCAACTGTTGTGCACCCTGTTTCAGCCCGCAGCGTGAGGATTGACAACCGTATAGCCGCGCAATGATGGCGGGTGCATCCTCGTGACGTGGCCGCCTGAGTTGCGTCAAAGGCCGTCCAAATGTCGCCTCCGAGATGCTGTTCTAAAATGAACACGTGCCCGCGTCGCGCCGCGACCATGCCGAGCGCGGGCGAGGTACGCGGAAAGCGTAGCCAGTTGGCTGCGAGGTTTAGTTCAGGCACCACACGACCAAACACTCGCAGCGCCGCGCCACAACCACAAAACGAAGAAGGGCAGCCGGTCGGCCGACCGGCGACAATCCGGTTGTGAGCACCAGCAGGCAACGCCCTTGTGCTCTCGGCCGTGGCTAAAGTTGTTTTGGGCGATACGCCTGCAGTGGGTGGGGTGAAATTCGTTCACCGCGCGTCTGCGTGGACGACAAGTCACATGGCATGATGACATTGCATTCGGGCGCTTGGCTGATGCGGTAAGGTCCCGCTTCCGAGCAGATTGGGCTGATGACAACAAGGAGATACGCAAAAAATACTTGCTTTAACATTGCAGGACTCCAAACTGAGATCCTGCCCCGGGCACAAAGAAACGAACAACAATTTGGCTGAAAAGCGACGGAAACAACTGCAATCGCGCTCCACTCTCGACATCAGGAGAAGCTCGTGAGTCGAATAGTAACGCGTCGCGCGGTGCTTACGACGGCCTGTTCGATCACTATCGCTGCTGTTGCAGATGCCGATTCATTGCGACCGCGGCGCATCGGGTTGGTTACCTCTGGCTCCGGCGAGCGAATTATCGGATGGTTCAGAGAAGCCTTCAAGTTGATGGGGTACCGGGAAGGAAGCGACCTAATCATTGATCTGCGCGAGGCGAAAGGTCACTACTCTCTGCTGCCCGGTCTAGTCTCGGAGCTCATCGCACTGAAGCCAGACGTTATCATCGCTGAAGCGACACCTGCGATTGCGGCGGCACAAAGGGCGACTTCGACGATTCCGATTGTTATGTCGCCAGCCACCGATCCTGTCGGTTCAGGCTTCGTCAAGAGTTTCACGAGGCCCGGAGGCAACATAACCGGCACAGCGAATATGTTCGCAGATCCCACGACCAAGACGCTGGACATTATTCGCCTGCTCTTTCCCAAGGTACAGAAAATCGGCGTACTCACCTCAAATAACCCGGTGCACCCGGCGATGGCACAAAGTGCAACGAAGGCAGCAGTGGTCATCGGCATTTCGGTGCAGCGCTTCGTTGTGCCGAACCCGGAAGACCTTGAAAAGGCGTTCGCAGACATGAAAGCGGCGGATTGCGATGTGGTTTATGTACTTGCAGACCCACCGCGCGATGCCTTGCCATCAATTGCTCTGAAGTATCGGCTGCCCACGGTATTTCAGGTCAACACTTACCCGGATCGGGGCGGATTGATGGCTTATGGGCCGGACCTCAAGGCTCTCTTCCTACTTGCAGCCGGCTACGTGGACCGCATTCTAAAGGGCGCGAATCCAGCGGACTTGCCGGTTGAGCAGCCGACCAAATTTGAGTTCGTGATCAATCTCCGGACGGCAAAAGCATTGGGATTGACTGTCCCTGAGCAAGTGCTTCTGATGGCGGACCGAGTGATTGAATAGGGGTCCCGCTTCCGAGATATGGACATGACCTAAGTCCGATCCGGGTCACAAGCGGCCCATCACGGCCAAGCAACGCGGCGTCCGCTCAAAGCTCGCAAGCTGACAATGGCGTTTTCACGCCGCTATCTACGCCGTCCGCAACACCGGCGCCGGCGGCTGTGACGGCCTGACCAGCGCGAATGCCACCTGGACGATGCCGCCGGCAAGGCCGAGCGCGACGCCGATGCGCCAGGCCATGGTGTAGGAGCCGAGCGCGTCGTAGAGCACGCCGCCTCCGTAGGCGCCGAGGAAGCTGCCGATCTGGTGGCTCATGAAGGCAAGACCCTGGATCATCGCCTGCCAGCGCAGGCCGAACATCTCGGCGACCGCGCCCGCGACCAGCGGGCCGACGCCCATCCAGAGGAAGCCCATGATGGCGCCGAACAGCAGCGTCGAGAACGGGGTCGCCGGCAGCATGAAGTACCAGGCGAGCGCCAGCGAGCGCAGGATGTAGATGCCGCCCAAGAGCGCCAGCTTGTTCCAGCGCTGGCCGGCCCACCCGAAGAACAGCGAGCCCAGCACGTTGAAGCCGCCGATCATGCCGAGCGTCTGCGCGCTCAGCATCGGATCGAGGCCGCAGATGGCGAGATATGACGGCAGATGCGTGGTGAGGAATACCAGCTGCATGCCGCAGACGAGATAGGCGCAGGTCATCACCACGAAGGAGGCGTTGCCGAACGCCGCCCTTGTCACCGCCGCCGCGCTGGCATCGCCGATGTCGTCGGCGGCGGGCTTGGGCAGCGGGACCTGATCGACGCGGCCGGCATACCAGGCCGCGGGGATCATCAGCACCGACATGACGACGAAACCGGCGAGCCCGGCGCGCCAGCCAAAACCCTCGTTGAGCATCTGCCCGATCGGCGCCGACAGGAGCGCGCCGAGCGAGCCCGCGCCGGAGACGATGCCGAGCACGGTGGAGCGCACCGTTGCGGGCACCGCGCGTGCCGCCACCGACATCGCGATCGCAGCCGCGGTGCAGGCCAGCGACGTCCCGATCAAGACTCCGGCGCCAATCATGATGCTGACGAGGCCGTTCGCGGTCGCCATCAGAATGAGTCCGACGATGTACATCAGCGAGCCCGCGATCATGATCGGGCGGAAGCCGTAGCGCACCGTCATCGCGCCGGCGAGCGGCTGAAGAAAGCCCCAGGCGAGGTTCTGCACCGCCAGCGCCAGCGTGAAGTCCGAGATCGAGATGTGGATGTCATGCGTCAGCGGCTGCATGAAGATGCCGAGCGACTGCCGCAGCCCCATGCTCAGCGTCAGCATGATCGAGGCGCCGATCAGGATGGGCAATGTCGGACGCAGGACCTGCAGCAGGGGCATTTTCGTCTCCCTTTTGGGCACGGCGCAATCGCCGCCGTCTGCTTTTGCCGTTGATTTTGGTTACACAGACCTGTGTACTTAGGCTATGATTGGCAGGTGCTGTCAAGCGAACAGGACCTTTTCTGCTGCATGGCTCCCCCGCCCGCCCCACAGACGATGAAAGAGCGGATCCTTCAGACCGCCGACAAACTGTTCTATCTGCAAGGCATTCGCGCGGTCGGCGTCGACACCATCGCGGCGGAGATCGGCATCTCCAAGCGCACGCTCTACAACCACTTCCCCTCCAAGGACGCGCTGATCACGGCCTATCTGGAGCGCCGCTTCGTGCACGCTTCGCCTTCCGACAAGCCGCCGGCCGAGCAGATCCTCGCCACCTTCGATTCGCTGGAGCGGCGTTTTGCGGCCAGGGATTTTCGCGGCTGCCCGTTCGTGAATGCGGTCGCCGAGCTCGGGCCCGCGGACCGCGCCGTGAAGAAGATCGCAGTGGCCTTCAAGGAAAGCCGCCGCCTCTGGTTTCGCGACCGCCTGACCGAGCTCGGCGTGACGGAAGCGGACGCGCTCGCAACGCAGCTCGTGCTCCTGGTCGACGGCTCCATTGCCCAGGACCTCGTGCGCGACGATCCGGCGATGGCGCGCGCGGCAAAGGAAGCGGCGAAGGTGCTATTGCGGAATGCCGGGGTGGAAGTGGGTGGCGATGCGAAGCCGGCGAAGGGTCGCTGACGCGCAGGCGCTCTTTCGCGTCTTCGACTTGTTCGCCGCCGCTGTCGGGTTGCGCTCCAGCGCAGCTTTGTGGCCGGGAGTTTCGCCCTGGCGCATCGAACTTTAGCTACGGCGTATTCATCGCCGCGCGCCCGGAATTTCTTGTCCTCAAATCGAAATCGCCGCGCTAAACAGGCGATGTCACTTTGGTTGGGCATGCGGCCCTGCCATCTGGGCGACCGAACCGCGCGAGGTCAGGATGAACCGGATCAGTTTCACCTCGGACCAGCTTCCTGCGCGCCTCGGCGACGCGGCGCGATTCGCGCAATGGCATGAGCAATTCGAGGCGCTGACTTGCTGCGTCGACTATTCGCGTTTCGAGGACTGCGCCTTCCGGGCTCAATTTCAGTTTGCGCAATTTTCCGATGTGCGGGTCGCGTTGTTCGATGGAACGCTGAAACGGTTTGCCCGGTCGGCAAGCGCCATCGCGCGTGGCCCTGACGATGATTTTTGCCTGCTGCTCAATCGCGGGACGGCACGAGTACAATTGTCACAGTTCGGCCGGGATGCTGCGGCCGGCCCCGGCGGCGCGTTCCTCGGGACCAACGGCGCGGCCGCCGAGATGATGGTCGAGGCGCCGGGCGAATGGGCGACCGTGACGATCGCCCGAGACCGTCTGCTGCAGCTCGTTCCTCGTGCTGACGATCTGATGGCCATGCCGCTCGATCCCGGCCAGCCGGCACTGCGTCATCTCAAGCGCTATCTGGAGAGCGTCCTTGATCCCGACGAGGTCGGGTGCGATCCGGATCTGGACCGCCACATCGGCACGACCGTGCTCGATATCCTCGCGCTCACCTTGGGCGCCAGCCGCGATGCTGCCGAGGTCGCCACCCTGCGGGGCTTGCGCGCGGCGCGGCTGCGCGAAATCCTTGCCGAGATCAGGGCGAGCTTCACCAATCCGGCGTTCTCGCCGCGCAGCCTGGCGCAGAAGATCGGATTGTCGCCCCGGTACATCCAGGTTCTCCTGCAGGAGACCGGTGCGAGCTTCACTGAGCGCGTGCTGGAATTGCGCCTCCAAAGCGCAAGGGCGGCGCTCGCCTCGCGCCAGCACGGCCGGCTCAAGGTGAGCGAGATCGCCTACGCCTGCGGCTTCAACGACATCTCGTATTTCAACCAGGCCTTCCGTCGCCGCTTTGGCGCCTCACCGACCCAGTTGCGCGGGTCGCCGTAGTCGACGTCGGCTGTCCGCGCAAGCCATTGATTTAGCTGGCGCCGTCTACTGTGCATGGGGTTGTTTTCGCAAATTTCGTGCGGACGGCCCTCACGCCGCCTGCGACACCACGCGATTGCGGCCGTCGTGCTTGGCCCGGTAGAGCGCGGTGTCGGCGCGCTTGAGCACGTCGGCGACCGCCTCGCCCTTCTGCTCCAGCGTGGTCAGGCCGATCGAGATCGTGACCTCGATGCGCTTCGCACCTTTGTGGATCGCGAACGGCTCGCCCGCGATCGAGCGGCGCAGGCGCTCGGCGACCATGCCGGCGACGTGGAGATCGGTCTCCGGCATCACGATGACGAATTCCTCGCCGCCGTAGCGGCAGGCGAGATCGATGCCCCTGATCGACTTGCGCACCCGCACCGCGAATTCGCGCAGCACGTCGTCACCGGCGTCGTGGCCGTAATTGTCGTTGATCGACTTGAAGAAGTCGATGTCCAGGATCATCAGCGCCAGCGGCTTGCCGCGCGTTGCGGCCTGCTCGGCGAGCGTTGCCAGATGGCTCTCCATGTAGCGGCGATTGTGCAGGCCGGTGAGCGCGTCGGTGATCGCCATCTCGATCGAGTTCTGCACGTTGTCGCGCAGATGATCGGTGTAGCGGCGGCGGCGGATCTGGGTGCGGGCGCGCGCCAGCAGCTCGGTCTTGTCGATGGGACGCAGCAGATAGTCGTTGACGCCGATCTCGAGGCCGCGGAGCAGCCGCGTCGAGTTCTCGGGGTCCGCGATGGCCAGGATCGGCACATGCCGCGTGCGCTCCAGCGAGCGCGCCTGGCTGCACAGCCTGAGGCCGTCGAAATTGTTGAGGTCGAGCGAGACGATCAGGAGATCGTAATTGCCCTCGGCCGCGTGGAACAGCGCCTCCGTCGGGTTCGGCTCGACATCGATGGTGTGCTCGGCCGCGAGGATCGTCGCCAGCCGCTCGTAGGAGGACTCGCGATCGTCGACCAGCAGGATGCGGCCGCCCTTGCCGGTGTCGGCCACGGCACTGCGCTCGGGCGCCTGCATGCCGATCTCGAGCGAGGTGATGGCGCGCATGCGCAGCTCATCGGTCATCATCTTCAGCCGCGTCAGCGAACGCACGCGCGCGATCAGGACGACGTCGGAGACGGGTTTTGTGAGGAAATCATCGGCGCCGGCCTCGAGCCCGCGGTTGCGGTCGGACGGACTGTCGAGCGCCGTCACCATGACGACGGGAATGTGATGCGTGGCCGGATCGGTCTTGAGGCGGCGACAGACCTCGAAGCCGTCCATGTCAGGCATCATCACGTCGAGCAGGATGATGTCGCATTCGGCACGGGCGCAGATCGCCAGCGCCTCGGTGCCGTTCGCGGCGGTCATCACGTCGAAATATTCGGCGGAAAGGCGGGCCTCGAGCAGCTTGACGTTGGCAGGGACGTCATCGACGACCAGGATACGCGCAGACACTGTGAACTCACTTCCTATCCGATGAAACGCCGGACCGTCTCGATGAATTTGCCGACCGAGATCGGCTTGGACAAATAGGCCTCGCAGCCGCCCTCGCGGATGCGTTCTTCGTCGCCCTTCATCGCGAAAGCCGTGACCGCGACGACGGGAATGGAACGCAGATCCGGATCGTCCTTGATCCAGCGCGTCACCTCGAGGCCGGAGACCTGCGGCAACTGGATATCCATCAGCACGAGGTCGGGCCGCATCTTGCGAACGAGGTCGAGCGCCTCGTAGCCGTTGCTGGTGCCGGAGGTCTGATAGCCGTGCGCCTCCAACAGGTCGCGGAAGAGCTTCATGTTGAGCTCGTTGTCTTCCACGATCAGGACGGTCTTAGCCATCCCGCCCTCCTGATTGGTCCGAAGGACCGATGCATGTGACGCCTCAGACGCCGCTCGCCGGCGTTTCGAAAACTGGATTCAAACTAGCCTCAGATTCGCTTGAGTTTCGTTAAACCCGAGGATCGACTTTCTGCGATGTGGTTTCCAGTTGCTTGTCTGGGGGTCGGAAGACTCAGAGGCGAGACTCGGGCATGATGCAAAGTAGACACCGAAAGTTAACGGAAAGGCAAACCGTCCCCTTGAAAAAGCCTGTTCACAACCCCCGCGAAGTCGCTGAAATCGTTGCGATTCAGGCGCTGTCCTTCGTTGCCAGCGAGCCCGAGCGGCTGGGCCTGTTCCTGGCCGAGACAGGAGTCGGACCGGAGACCCTTCGCAATGCCGCCGCCGACCCCCATTTCCTGCTCAGCGTGCTCGATTTCGTGATGCGGGACGATGCCACAGTGAAGGCTTTTGCCAGCTCCGCGGAACTGCACCCGACCAACGTCGCCGCAGCGCGGCAGGTCCTGGGCGATGCGCTCGGCGACCCCTCCTGGGAGCGCGATGTGCCGTGAGCACCCCCGTCCCGGCCGGGCCCCGCTGCTTCTGCCGGGATTGTCTGGCCGACCTGGATACGGCCGTTCGGCGCTGCGCGGCCTGCGGTTCCCCTCGCCTCGTCCGCCACCGGACGCTGTCCACGCTGACCATCGCGCATATCGACTGCGACGCCTTCTACGCCACGGTCGAGAAACGGGATAACCCCGATATTGCCGACAAGCCCGTCATCATCGGCGGTGGCAAGCGCGGCGTGGTCTCGGCCGCCTGCTACATCGCGCGCACCTATGGCGTGCGCTCGGCGATGCCGATGTTCAAGGCCTTGGAAGCCTGCCCGCATGCGATCGTCATCCCGCCCGACATGACGAAATACGTCCGCGTTGGCCGCGAGGTGCGCCAGGCCATGCAGGCCCTGACGCCGCTGGTCGAGCCGCTCTCGATCGACGAGGCCTTCCTCGACCTCTCCGGTACCGAGCGCGTGCACGGCATGATCCCGGCAAAGGTGCTGGCGCGCTTTGCCCGCGACGTCGAGCGCGACATCGGCATCTCCGTCTCGGTCGGCCTGTCCTGCAACAAATTCCTGGCCAAGATCGCCTCCGACCTCGACAAGCCGCGCGGCTTTGCCGCGCTCGATCAGGAGGAAGCGCGGCTGATGCTGGCGGACAAGCCGGTCGGCTTCATCTTCGGCGTCGGGCCCGCCACGCAGGAGCGCCTGGTCCAGCGCGGATTTCGCATTATCGCCGATTTGCAGAAGGCCGACGAGATCGAGATGATGCGGCAGTTTCCGAGCGACGGCCGCAGGCTGTGGCGGCTCGCACGCGGCATCGACGACCGCCGTGTCGAGCCTGACCGCGGCGCCAAGACCATCTCGAGCGAAACCACCTTCGAGACCGACATCCGCGATTTCGCGACGCTGGAAAAGATCCTGTGGCGGCTGTGCGAGAAGACCTCGTCGCGGCTCAAGAGCAGCGAGCTCGCCGGCTCGACCGTTACGCTGAAGCTGAAGACCGCCGATTTCCGCCAGCGCACGCGCTCGCAGTCGATCGCAGCCCCGACCCAGCTCGCCGCGAAGATCTTTGCGATCTGCCGCGAGATGCTAGCGAAAGAGATCGACGGCACCGCCTTCCGCCTGATGGGGGCCGGCGTCAGCGCGCTGCGCGACGGCTCGCCCGCCGACGACACCGACATGCTCGACCGCCGCGCCGCCCACGCCGAGCGCGCGGTGGACAGCCTACGCAAGAAATTCGGCAGCGCCGCGGTGATCCGAGGCATCGCCTATGAGGGCCCGGAGAAGGCGCAGGAGTGATGGCCGGTGAACGCGATATCCAGGTGCTGCTGCGGGACATGAGGCCGCAGTTGCGGCCGGGCACCTTCGTGTTCTGCACGATTCCGCTCGACGAGCGCATCCCCGCCGAGGTCAACCCGCTACTCACCTTTCGCGAGCAGGAAGGCACCACGTTGGTCATCTCTCGCGAGGACGCCGAGCGCGCAGCACTGCGCTACGCCTTCGTCTCGCGCCTGATCACTCTGGCGGTTCACTCCGCGCTCGATGCGGTGGGATTCCTCGCGGCCATCACGGCGCGCCTCGCCGAAGCCGGCATCAGCGTCAATGCCGTGTCGGCGTTTCATCATGACCATCTCTTTGTGCCCATTGACAGAGCAGACGAAGCGATGGCTGTCCTACGGGACTTGTCCAAAGTGCAGCGTTCGTAGCCCGGATGGAAATCAATCCGCGACCGCAATCGCCTCGATCTCGATCAGCCATTCCGGCGCGGCGAGCGCGGTGACGCCGAGAAGCGTGGACGCCGGCGGCTCCATGCCTTCGAAGAAGGCCGAGCGGGCCTTGCCGATGATCGGGCGCAGCTCCGGCTTGTAGTTCACGACGAAGGTCGTGATCTTGACGATGTTGGAATAGCTCGCGCCGGCTGCCTTCAGCGCATGGCCGAGATTCTGCATCACCTGCGTCGTCTGCGCGGCGATATCCCCCTCGCCGACGATCCGCCCCTCCTCGTCCACCGAGACCTGCCCCGAGATGTAGATGGTGCGCGCGCCCGAGGCGGTGACGACGTGGGAGTAAGCGGGATTGTGATGCAGGCCGCTGGGGCGGAGATGGTCGAGCTTGGGCATGAGGTTGCCTCCCTGAGGTTTGTGCTTGGGAGGGAGCGTAGCGGGAGAGTATGACGAGAGCTAGTCTGCCACTGCGAAGATTGATCTCGCACGGGCAGAGCGAAGCGTGCCCACGATTTTGCCCACTGCTGAAAAGCGGTGGGCACGGCCCGCGAAGCGCGCGCCTCTGCCCCCTACGCCTTGCCCGCCCTTCGGCCACCGCTCGCGCGGAGAGCCCGTCAATTGCAGGGCTTGCTGTCCTTGACGTCGAACTTGCCCATCGCGCCGGAAATGACGAAGTCGTTGTAGTCGAGCATGAGCTGGCGCGAGACGCCGTTCTCGTAGAGCTCGAACGACATCGCATAGACCGGCGTCTGCTCGCCCTCTTTCTGCTGGGCGTCGCGGTCGAAATAGCTGACGGTGACGGGCCAGCGCTGCAGCGACTTCATGTGCTCGTCCGACGTCGAGGGATCGGCGGAGGTGGCGCGGTCGGCAGGGATCGGCTGGCCGATCACGGTCAGCGTGTTGTAGACCTTCTGGCCATCGTCGGAGCCGTCATAGACGGACAGCTCGAGCAGCGATTTGCCGTCCTTGGCGGCGGCGATGATGCGCTGGATCTGCTCGGTCGGAAACACGATCTTGCCGTCGAGGGTAAAGCTCTTCGGCGCCGGCAGCTTCAGCTTCACGTTGATATGGTCGCCGTCTCGCTCGGCCGAGCCGTCGACGCGGCCGGCGTCCGCCTCGTTCATCCGCGTCTCGATCTTGAAGCGATAGCTCTTGCCCGCGGCGTCCTCCCAGGAATTGGAGCGGAGGTCGCTGAGCGTGACCTTGCCCTCGCCGCTGTCGAGCTCGGAGACCTGGCGGAATTCGGAGGTGTAGCCCTCGCACGAGCTTCCGGTGAAATTGTAGAGGATGCGGCCACGGGCGCTGTTGACCGAATTGGAGCGCGATTTCACCAGGCTCAGATCATAGAGGGCCTGATGCGCCAGAAACGGACCGTTGGCGGCCTGCGCGCGGTCGCCAAGGCCGAAACTGGCCGCCGCGAGCGCCATCACACCGAGCGAACTCCGGAAAAGGTGCACCATGTCTATTCCTTGGGGACGCGTCCTGGGAAGCGCAGATTCGACATTTTAATGACCGTTCCATTGCGTCGCAACTGAGGCCGTTTCACGTAAAGTTGCGGCCCTGGCGTTGAACCTGCCGCCTCGCCGCGGGCCAAAGCATCTTCTTGCGGGTTGCTTGCATGTAGCGGCCCGATGGGCGAAACAGGGCGCGCCCGGCCACCTTGCGGACGCGCCGGGGCGAATGATTTTGGACAACGAGGTCGGACATGGCGGGCACGGTCGAGCAGAAGCTGGCGGAACAGGGCATCAAGCTGCACGAAGCCCCCACCCCCGTCGCCAATTACGTCCCGTTCGTGCGCACCGGCAATCTGCTGTTCGTCTCCGGCCAGGTCTGTTTCGATCCCGCCGGCAAGCTGATCGCAAAGGGCAAGCTGGGTGCCGGCGTCTCCATCGAGGACGGCGCGGCGGCCGCACGCGGCTGTGCGGTGAACCTGCTGGCCCAGGTCAAGGCGGCGCTCGGCGATCTCGACAAGGTGGTGCGCGTGGTGCGTCTCGGCGGCTTCATCAACTCGGCGCCGGACTTCCTGGACGGGCCGAAGGTGCTCAACGGCGCCTCCGACCTGATGGTCGCGGCCTTCGGTGACAAGGGCCGCCATGCCCGCACCACCGTCGGCGTCGCCTCGCTGCCCGCCGATGCGGCGGTCGAGGTCGATGGCGTGTTCGAGGTCGCCTGACGGAACATGCGCGCTCCTGATTGGCTGACGGCCCGGCCGGTCGCCCATCGCGGCCTGCACGACATCTCCCGCGGCATCGTCGAGAATATGCCGGGCGCGGTGCAAGCTGCGATCGCGGGCAATTTCTCGATCGAGGTCGACATCCAGCTCTCCGCCGACGGCGAGGCCATGGTGCATCACGACCATGCGCTCGGCCGCCTCACCGAGGCCACCGGCGAGGTCGTGTCGAAGACCGCCGCGGAGCTGAAGGCCGTCAAGTTCAGGGGTACGGACGAGCGCATGATGTCGCTGCCCGACCTCTGCGCCCTCGTCGCCGGCCGCGTGCCGCTGGTGATCGAGGTGAAGAGCCATTTTGGCGGCGACCGCAAGCTGGTGAAACGGATGGCCGAGGTGCTGGAATCCTATGACGGGCCAGCCGTCGGCATGTCCTTCGATCCCGATCAGGTGCAGGCGCTGCGCGAGCTGCTGCCCTCCCGCCCGCGCGGCATCATCGCGCAGCGGACCTATGAGGACGACTACTGGGCCAAGCTGACCCGGGAGCAGCGCGACAGCATGCTCTATCTACGCCACGGATTTCGGACCCAGCCCCATTTCGTGGCCTTCCGGGTCGATGACCTCCCGGCCCCCGCCCCTTGGATCGCCCGCAACGTCTTCGGCTGCGCCCTGTTGGGATGGACGGTGCGGACCGGCGAGCAACGGACCCGGGTCGGACAGTATGCGGACCAGATGATTTTCGAGGGGTTCGTGCCGTAGGCCTTGCGCGTGTCCCGGACAAGCGGCGACACGTAGCGTTGCTGCGCAGAGCCGGGATCCATGGGGCGGCATGCGAGCGCGGAGAGATGGGCCCCGGCTCTGCAGCGAGAGCGTGCCTCCCCACCCCCTTGAAGTCGCTGCTGCAATGCACGATCTTGGGGGTCGATGGCATCATCCGAAATCACGCTCGAGGCAGTACCGTCGATTGACCACGTGTCACCGGAGGATTGGGACGCCTGCGCCAATCCCGCCGGACGGTGCCATGGGGCTGGCAACGGAACCTCATCCGCTCTCCCAGGCGATTCCCTCGATCTCTTAAAACCCGCCTATAACCCCTTCGTCTCCCACGCATTTCTCTCCGCCGTCGAGAAATCGGGTTCGGCGACGATCCGAACCGGCTGGGGCCCGCGGCATCTCGTGGCCAAGATCGATGGCCGCGTCGCCGGTGTTGTGCCCTGCTATCTGAAATCGCATTCCCAAGGCGAGTACGTCTTCGACCGCGGCTGGGCCGACGCCTATGAGCGCGCCGGCGGACGCTATTATCCGAAGCTCCAGGTCTCGGTTCCCTTCACCCCGGCGACGGGCCCGCGGCTGCTGGTCCGCGACGGCGTCGACCGCGAGCGCATCATGGACGCGCTGGCGAGTGGCCTCATAGCGCTGTGCGGCGTCAGCAAGGCCTCCTCCGTCCATGTCACCTTCGCGCGCGAGGCCGAGTGGAAGCTGCTCGCCGAGCACGGCTTCCTGCAGCGGACCGACCAGCAGTTCCACTGGCACAATGAGGGCTTTGCGAACTTCGACGCCTTCCTGGCGACGCTGAACTCTCGCCACCGCAAGTCGATCAAGCGCGAGCGGCGCGATGCGCTCGCCTCGGGCGTCACGATCCACTGGCTCACGGGCAAAGACATCACCGAGGATGCCTGGGACGCGTTTTTCATGTTCTACATGGAGACCGGCTCGCGCAAATGGGGCCGGCCTTATCTCACGCGGGAATTCTTCTCGTTGATCGGCGAGACCATGGCAGAGGACGTGCTGCTGGTGATGGCCCGCCGCAACGAACGCTGGATCGCCGGCGCGATCAACTTCATCGGCTCGGACACGCTGTTCGGCCGCAACTGGGGCGCGGTCGAGCATCATCCGTTCCTGCATTTCGAGGTATGCTATTATCAGGCGATCGACTTCGCCATCCAGCGCGGCCTCACGCATGTCGAGGCCGGCGCGCAAGGCGAGCACAAGATCGCGCGCGGCTACCTGCCGCGCACCACCCACTCCGCCCACTTCATCGCCGATCCCGGCCTGCGCCGCGCGATCGACGATTACCTCAAGCGCGAGCGCGCCTATGTCGCCGAGGCCGGCCGCGAGCTTGCCGAGCTCGGCCCGTTCCGCAAGGGCATCGACGAGGCGCCTTGACGGTTCACCTTGGCTGGTGACAGTAAGCGCAAATTGTTCGAGGAGCCGCCGCCATGACCACCTACGACACCAACAATATCTTCGCAAAGATCCTGCGCGGCGAGCTGCCCTGCTACAAGGTGTACGAGGACGAGCACGTCTTCGCCTTCCTCGACATCATGCCGCGCGTCCCCGGCCACACGCTGGTGATCCCGAAGGCCCCTGCCCGCAACATCCTCGACATCAAGCCGGACGATTACGCCCATGTCGCCCGCGGCGCGCATAGGATCGCGGCGGCGGCGATGAAGGCCTTCAACGCCGACGGCATCACCGTGCAGCAATTCAACGAACCCGCCGGCGGCCAGGTGGTGTTTCACCTCCACATGCACGTGATGCCGCGCCATGACGGCGTCGCGATGCTGCCGCCCGCCAGCCGCAAGGAAGAGAACAAGGTGCTGGAAGAGCACGCCGCCAAGCTGATCGCGGCGTTGAAGGGCTGATCGTCATTGCTGGGCGCGACGAAGTCGCGAGCCCGGAATGACAGCCTACTCCGTCTCGAAATCACCCTTCTGCGGCGCCGCCAGCGGCGTGAATTCGCACCGATCCGGCTTGATGTCGATCAGCGGCGTGTTGTCGATGCAATCGAGACCGCGCACCAGGATCGTGTTGCCCTCGATGCCGACCAGCTTCACGATCGACGTGCCGATCGGATTCGGCCGCACCGGTGAGCGCAGCGAAAAGGTGCCGCGGGTCTTCTCGTTGTTCTTCGGGCTCTGCAGGATGATGTCGCGGCGCGACTGGTCGAGCCAGTAGAGCACTTCGAGGTTGCTGTAGAAATCGACGCCCTTGATGGCCGGCACGAACGGCTCGAAGATCTCGAGGCGGCAGATCGGCCCGTCCTGACGCCCCTGCCGCGGCGTCTCCAGCCGCGATGTCCAGGGCGTGCGGATACGGCCGATGAAGACGAGACCGGCATCCTGCGTCGGTGGCAGCTCGATGGCGACCTCGCCCTCGCGGAGCTCCTGTTCGCGAACCATATTTCCTGTTCCTTGGCTGTTCGCCAGCAGTTTTAGCCCAACCACCACGTGCCGGCCAGCATGAAGACTTCACCGGTCACGACGCCCGCGAAGATCGAGCGGCGCGTCAGCAGGAAGGCGACGAGGCCGGCGGCCACCGCGCCATAGCGCAGGACATCAGGCACGCCGGCGAGCGCGCCCGGCGGTTCGACCACAATCTGCGCGATGACGCCGGCGAGGATCGCGGTGGCGACCGCCCGCACCCAGACCAGCAGCTCGGAGCCCTCGTCGATGCCGCCGCCAAACCACAGGCCCAGCATGCGCCAGATCTGGTTGGGAACGACGCCGGCGACGAACAGCACGACGAGCGCCTGCCAGTCGCCGATGAGCTGCGCGTAGCTCATGCGCGCACCTCCCGCCACCAATGCACGCCGTAGGCGATGGTGCCGGCGACGAGCCCGCTGACGAGAATGTCGAGGCCGGAGTTCATCTTCGCGGCGAGCGGATAGAGCAGAACCCCAAGCGTCAGCGCGACGACGTCGGCGGCCTCGCGACTGTTGCGCGCGGTCGAGAACAGGAACGACAGAGGTGTCAGCAACAGGATCGCCGCGCCAAGCGTCTGCGTCAGGTTTGCAGCAAGAAAATAGCCGACCGTGTTGGCGGTGAGGCACACCGAGACCAGTCCGAAGCCAAGTCCGTTGACGAAGGCGATCCGCCGCTCGCGCGGCACAAGGGGCAGGAAACGATGGCATTCGACCCACAGCGTCACAGCCGTGAGATGTGCGGCAAACACCAGCTCGCGCCGCTTGGTGGTCGGCGTGCGCATCAGCGGCAGCACCGAGACGACCATTGGAAACAAGCGGATCGCGCTGACGGTCACCGCGATCGCCGACTGGATGATGGTGGCGCCCGAGCCGAGCGTGGTGATCAGGATGATCTGCGCCGGCCCCGCCCAGACGAACAGCGTCGAGCACAGCGCCCAGAGCAAGCTGAAATGGGTGTCATGGGCCAGCGCGCCGATGCCCAGATAGGTCGCGAACAGCACGAGGGTGAGGATCGTCTGCGTGATCGAGCGCAGGCCCCAGCCGAAGGCGAGCCAGGGGCTATTCCATTGCGGTGAATCGAGCGGAGGGAGCGCCACGGAAGTCTGGCCGGGTTGCGGAATCGAGCCTGCATAACGGGCAAGACGACGGCTCGCGTCAAGGAAGGGCACGGCGGGGCTGGCATGCGCTGTTCCGACACCCACCGCCGTCGTTCCGGGGCGCGCTCCGGAATGACGAGCGGAGTTACCCCGCGACACCCTTGTTCTTCAGCACGAAGCAGGCCCCGCCCGCCTTGCGGATCCGGCTACACAGATCATCCGCCTCACTGCGCGTATCCGCACCGATCCGCACCTGATAGAACGCGCGCGTGCCGCGGCTGCGCATCACCGACGACAACAGGCTCGGATCGCGCTCGCCGATCACCGAACTGAGACGCGTGACGGCACGGGAATACATCGCCAGCGCCCTGTTGCGGTCGAAGCCGGCGGCGAGCTGGACGCCCCAGGCCTTCGCGGTCGCAAGCTCGACATGCTGCTCGAGCTCGGCGACGAAGGCATTCGGCGCACGCTTGAGCAGCGCCATCAGATCGCGGCAGCTCGTCGGCGGTGAGCTGGGCGGCCCCTTGCCGGTCGCCCCTGCCTTGGCCCAGGCATCGACGCTCGTGCCCGTGATGGCGTAGACGTAGTTGCGCGTCTGCTCGGGCATTGCGCCGGTGCCGGCGAGCCATTCCTGCACCCGGCGCGGGCCGGCATTGTAGGCCGCTGCGGCAAGGCCGAGATTGCCGAACTGACTGCGCAGCTCGCTCAAGAACTCCGCCGACTTCGGCAGCGCCTGCACCGGATTGAAGGGATTGAGCAGCCCGCGCTCGCTCGCCGTGCCCGGCATGAACTGCGCAATGCCCTGCGCCTGCTCACCGCTGCGCGTTGTGGGGCCGACCGCGTCGGCCTGGAAACGGCTCTCCTGCCAGATCACCCGGGCGAAGAATTCCAGCGGCAGATTGGCATCGCGCGCGGCCGCCTCCACGATCAGGCAGATCGACTCCCGCGTATCGCTCTCGCGCGCGTCGGACTTCTCCGGCGGCTTCGCGGGCTCTGCGACGCCCGGAACGGCAGCGTCAGTCTTTTCGGGTGAGCTGTCCGACGCCGCAACCTGTGACGCTGCGACGAGCAGCATGGTGACGATCCCCCCTGCAATCTGCACCCATTGCGGGCAGGCATGGCGGTGGCGCACGCGGGCGCGGCATGCGACAAGATGATCTGCCATGCTGTGGCATGGTGCCATGGTTCGACGAGTCGCCAATTGATGCTGCCTGACCTGCCTCTTCCAATGCGCTCCCCCGCCAAACGGATCCGCTGCATTGTCGCCTTCGCCTGGATCGCGCTGGTCCTGAATGTCGCGCCGGCCCTCGCCGAGGTGGCCGCCAAAGTCACCTGGCAAATGACCACGGAATACCCTGAGAATAACATCTCCGGGATCGGGCTTGCGACCTTTGCCAGCCGCGTTTTCGAACGCACCCACGGTTTCGTGACCGTGGCCAACAACTTCGACAACAAGCTTAAGATCAATTCGGGCGAGATGCCGCGCGCCGCGCTCGATGGCCGGATCGCCGGCGGCGATGCGTTCGCAGGCGCGCTCTCCGGCATCGACCCGGTGCTCGGACTGTCCACCCTGCCCTTCCTCGTGCAGTCGGTCGAGCTTGCCCGCGCCACCAATTTGCGGGCACGTCCGCTCTACGAGAAGGCGCTGGCGTCGCGCGGCCTCAAATTGCTCTATCTAACGATCTGGCCCGCCACAGGCCTGTGGTCGGAGCGCGCGCTCCAGGGCGCCGACGACCTGCCGACGCTCAATTTGCGGGCCTATGACGCCAATTCCAGCGCGGTCATGCGCGCGGCCGGCGCCAATGCACAGTTCCTGCCGATGGACGCCGCTCTCGCGGGGCTGAAGGAGCATCGCCTGAACGCGTTCCTCACCTCCGGCGACGGCGGCGCGGGGCGCAAGCTCTGGGACTTCCTGCCGCACTTCACGGCCATCAATTACGCGATGCCGGTCTCGATCGCGTTCGTCCGCAGCGACGCCTTTGCCGAACTGCCCGAGCCGATGCAGCGCGAGGTGCTGGCCGCAGCCGCCGAGACCGAGCAAAGCCAGTTCGCGCTATTGGCCCACCGCACTTCCGAGAATTATGCGCGCATGCGCGACAACGGCGTCACCATCGCCGAGCCGGCGCCGCAATCCCTCCTCGCCGCGCTCCGGAAGGCGGCAACGGCCACGGTCGCCGACTGGGAGGCGAAGACCGGCGCGGACGCCGCCGCGATCGCCGAATGGGCCCGGCAGCAATGACGCATCCGCTCTTGACTTGAAAGCCGATCCCACTAGCAACGGGGCAGCATCAACCATGGACCCCGGCGGCATGGCGACAATCTTCTTCGATCTCGACGGCACGCTCACGAACCCGAAGCCCGGGATTACCCGCTCGATCCAGTACGCGCTGGAACGGCTGGACGTCGCGGTGCCGAGCGAGGACGAGCTGACCTGGTGCATCGGGCCGCCGCTGCATGCCAGCCTGAAGAAGCTGACCGGAACCGACGAGCTCGCTGACCGCGCCCTGCTGCTCTATCGCGAGCGCTTTTCCGATATCGGCCTGTTCGAGAACGAAGCCTATGCCGGCATCGTGGATACCTTGACGACGATCGCCGCGACCAACCAGCGCATGTTTGTCGCCACCAGCAAGCCCGCAGTCTACGCCAGGCGCATCGTCGATCATTTCGGCCTGAAGCCCTACTTCGAGTACGTGTTCGGCTCCGAGCTCGACGGCACGCGCGTCGACAAGCGCGACCTGCTCCGTTATGCGCTGGACGAGACCAGGATCGATCCCGCCAACGCCACCATGATTGGCGACCGCAGCCACGACGTCATTGGCGCCCGCACCAACGGCATGACCGCGATCGGCGTGCTCTATGGTTATGGTAGCGAGGCCGAGCTCAAGGACGCCGGCGCGCATCACATCTGCGCCGCGCATCCCGAACTGCTCGGCCATTGCGTCGCCTAGGCGACGACGGTTTCGACCGCCGCCAGCATGCCGGTCTTCGCGTGGCAGTTCAGATATTCGAAGAACTGCTCGTCCGCAGCCGCTACCGTGACCTCGTGATAGAGCCGCAATTTTGCTGACGGCCCGAGCGTCGACAGATATTTCATCGCCGCGCCGAAGATCTTCACGTGAGTCGGATGCGACTCCGCCCAGCGTTCGAGCGCCGCCAGACTCTTCCACCAGCTCTGGCCGTAGGACTTTTCGCTCATGCTTCCTTCGGCCGAGAGCACGCGCATGTAGCGGTTGGCATAGCAGCCGATCGCAATTCCATCGTCGCGCAGGAAATCCATGCCCTCGCGCAGCACCGGTTCGACGTCGTCAAGGTAGAGCTTGCGTTCCGACGCTTCGGTATCGCTCCAGTCCTGTCCCGAACGGATCAGGCAGAGATTGTCGTGCGCCTTTACGCGTAGCCGCCCGCCGTCGCGGATCAGCTCGGGAAGGCCGCCCGGCGACATCGGATCGACCTGCGAGAGCGGAATGCGATCACGCATGCCACCCCAATAGGCGTGCTCCTGCACCTCGCCGCTCATGCCCTCGGCAACCACCGCGACACCCTCGGGCCGGTCGGGCGAGGAGAAGAGCGTCTCGTGCCGCTCGACCGAGGGGCGCAACGCCTCGATGAATGTGCCGATGCGCTCGCGCTGCTGTCCGGTCCAGGCCTCGCGCGCCGGTTCGAACCAGGCGTCGAAGCGCGCGAGGTCGTCCCAGTAGCCCACCGAGACGATGGTCTCATACCCGGCCTGATCGACATAGTGCGCGCGGTCCCAATGCGAGGGCCCGTCTTCCGCCGCAAACCGCCCCGCGATGTCGGCAAGCGCCTCCATTGCGGCCACGGGCGCCGTGCCGCGAGACTGCACGCCGAAATATGCCATCACGACGCGGCTCACGGCCGGCTTGTAGCGTGCCACGAAGGACGGATAAGGCGGCTGGTAATCGTCAGGCACGCGCTTGTGGCGCGTGCGCGTGGTTTCGAGATGTGCGGGAATTGCGGATTCCATAATCATGCCCTCCCCTCGATCGCCGTGATCAGCTCGCCGCCGCGGCAATGTCCGCGGGCTCGACGGTATCGGCCGGCAACGCGAACTGCTCGACGCGCTGATATCGCTTCCTGTTCAGCAGCAGCCGCGTCACGTCGGGGCGCGAGTAATGCCCGGCCGGATCCGCCGCGTTCTTGGCGATGCCGATGGCGCCGAGATCGATCTCGGCGATCAGCAGCCCCTCCTGGTCCTGCGCCAGCTTGTCGCCGATCTGGCTGCCGTCAGGGCCGTAGATCGCGGCAAAGCCGCCGCCGGCATGGAGCAGCGCGTGCTTGTCCGGCCGGTCGCAGAGCTCGTCGATCATCGCCTGCGAGACCGTCGCGCAGGGAGCCAGGACGAAGCAGGAGCCCTCCACCGCGTAGACGCGCGAGGCGGCGTTGTTGACCTCGGCCCCCAGCGCCGGCGCAAAGGGATCGTAAAGCGAGAAGCTGGGCCAGGCCGCAACATGCACCTGCTCGTTCTGGGCATACATCGCGTATTTCGACAGCGGCTGCAGATGCTCCCAGCAGCACAGCGCACCGAGACGGCCGATGTCGGGCCGCGCATGGACCGCGAGATCGCTGCCGTCGCCCTCGCCATAGACGGTACGCTCGGCGTGGGTCGGCCGCAGCTTGCGCCGCTTGGCGATGGTCTCGCCATCGGGCCCGATCAGCCATTGCGCCAGATAGAGGCTGCCGCCGTCGCGCTCGGACAGGCCGATCACGGCGGTGAGCTTTGCCTTGCGTACGGCATCGCGCAAGCGTTCGGCCTGCGGGCTGTCATAGGCCAGTGAATTGTCGAAATAGCGCTGCACGAAGCCGCGGCCGATCGCCCAGGCCGGCGAGTCCATCCAGATATGCCAGGGGTAACCGGGGATGAAAGCCTCGGGAAAGGCGATCAGCTTGGCGCCCTTCTCGGCGGCCTCCCTGATCAGGGCGACCGATTTGTCGATCGAGGCGTCGAGATCGAGCCAGGCCGGCGCCGCCTGCACCACCGCGACCTTGTATTTCGGATGTTCGATGCCCATTGCCGCCTCCCTTGCCGGTTGATCGGAAACCGTCTCCGATGCAGTCTATTGGGCCAAGCTTGGCGACCGGGCGCTCGACCACGGCGGAACAAAAACTCGACTGGGAAGGGACCGCCGGCCGGTACGGGATTTGCCTCCGAACAGGCTGGAGCCCCGCGATCTTGCTGGATGCGAAAGGGAGGCTGTCCAGATGGCAATCCAGTTCACGACGGACGGCAGCCCGGGCTATCGACGGCTCGCCCTCTGGCAGGACATCGTCTGCGACGTGTTCGTCGGGCTCGACTGCAAGTCCGATCTCGGCAGCGCCTTTCGCGGCTCGGTCACGCAGGCGTCGCTCGGCAAGGCGGTGTGCTCAGAGGTCTGCTCCGATCGCCAGCATGTGTTCCGCACGCCCTCCCGTATTGCGCGCTCGGATCAGGATTTCGTCCTGATGGCGCTCGGCCATCGCGGCGACGGCGGCGTGGTGCAGGACGGTCGCGAAACCGTGATTCATCCCGGCGAGTTTGCACTCTACGACACCACGCGTCCCTATGAGCTGAAGTTCAACGATCCCTTCACGCAGACCATCTTCAAGGTGCCGCGCGAGATGCTGCAGCGCCGGATCAGTGGCACCGAAACGCTGACCGCGATGACGTTCGGCACCGAGGCACCGCTCGAGCGGCTCGCTTATGATTTCATCTTCCGGCTTTGCCAGAACGCCGACCGCCTCGCGTCCGACAACGCCGCCGCGTTGTCGGAGCAGGCCGTTGATCTGCTCGCGATGGCGCTGAGCGAGCGGCTGGGCAGGACGTCGCTGCCCTCCTCGACCCACCGCTCCGCGCTGATCTACCGGCTCAAGGCGCATATCCGCGCCCATCTCGCAGATCCCGACCTTTCATTGTCGGAGACCGCGGCCGCGCTCGGCATGTCGCCGCGCTACGTGAACGACCTTCTCGCCGACGAAGACACCTCGTTCCAACGCTTCGTCCTCGCCGAACGGCTCGCCCAATGCCGGCGCGACCTCACCTCGCCCATGCTCGTCCATCGCCATATCAGCGAGATCGCCTTCGCCTGGGGCTTCAACGACCTCTCGCATTTCGGCCGCGTCTTCCGCGAGCACTTTGGCATGTCGCCGCGCGACTTCCGGCAAAGCCAGTTGCGGCATTGAGCTGCCATCTTCGCGAGCCTTCGCCTTGAGCGAAGGCTGCGCTCGCCAAATCCAGATTGTCTTGTCAGTCTGTGTGGCTCAGGCTGTCCGTATGAGGATGCACGCCACGATAAGCGGATCGGAGCTGCTGCTGAGCGTGATCGCGATCCGGCTCGCGGTGCTGGTCGTGGTGGCCTTCGGCTTGACACTGCTGCCGCGGCAGGCGCGCAACGACGCCCTCGCCTGCAATGCGACTGTCGCAGCGGCAAGCGAGGCGCGGCCACCGGCCGGGATCACCGGCCCACGCATCGTCGATGCCGCATTCGCCGACATGCTTCAGCACGACTAGGCCGCTCCCGAGCAAGGCCGCCATGTGCGTCCGTGATAGGACAAGCCGCCCGCTTGCGCTAACCTCGATGCAAGGCCGCATCGATCAATCAGCAGCCAGCCGAGGAGCATTTCGATGGAATACCGACGCTTGGGCCGATCAGGCCTCATGGTGCCCGCCTTGAGCCTTGGCACCGGCACCTTCGGCGGCGTCGGCCGCCTCGCTGCGTGGGGAACGACGGACGCGACCGAAGCGCGGCGCCTGCTCGACATCTGCCTCGAGGCCGGCGTGTCGATGTTCGACACAGCGAATGTCTATTCGCTCGGCGAATCCGAGCGCGTGCTCGGCGAAGCCATCAAGGGCCGCCGCGACAAGGTGCTGATCTCGACCAAGGCCACTTTCCGCTTCGGCGATGGTCCCAACGACATCGGCTCGTCACGGCAGCATCTGCTCACCGCCATCGACGCTTCGCTGCGTCGGCTCGGCACCGACTACATCGATCTCTTTCAGCTTCACGGCTTCGACGCCTTCACGCCGCCCGAGGAGGTGCTCTCGACGCTCGACGTGCTCGTGCGCGCCGGCAAGATCCGCTATGTCGGCGTTTCCAATTTCTCGGGCTGGCACCTGATGAAGTCGCTCGCACTTGCCGACAAGCACGGCTTTCCGCGCTACGTCGCCAACCAGACCTATTATTCATTGATCGGGCGCGACTACGAATGGGAGCTGATGCCGCTCGGCCTCGACCAGGGGCTCGGCGCCGTGGTCTGGTCGCCGCTCGGGTGGGGCCGCCTCACCGGCAAGATCCGCCGGGGCCAGCCGAAGCCCGAAGTGAGCCGCCTGCCCAAGACCGCCGAGTTCGGCCCGCCGGTGCCGGACGAGCATGTTTATCGTGTCGTCGACGCCATCGACGAGGTCACGAAGGAAACGGGCAAGAGCGTGTCACAGATCGCGCTGAACTGGCTGCTGCAGCGCCCGACCGTCTCGACGCTGATCATCGGCGCGCGCAACGAGACGCAGCTTCGCGAAAATCTCGGCGCGGTCGGCTGGTCCCTGACCAAGGACCAGATCGCAAAGCTCGATGCGGCGAGCAAGGTGACGCTGCCCTATCCCTACTGGCACCAGCGCACGACCTTCACCGACCGCAATCCGCCGGCCGTGTAGGACGCTTGAGCTGCATCAAGCCCGCTTGCGTCGGCCGTGGCATTCTGCGGCCCTCGCGAGGCCGCCGATGCGCCGATTTGCCATGAAGGCCCTGTTCATGGTCCTCAATTTCAACCGCGCCGAGCGGCAGCGGATCGACTGGGATCGCGCCGTGCTCATTGCCTCGACGGCCGTCACGTTCGGCCTCGTCGCGCTCTATATCTTCGGAAAATCGACCGCTCGCTGGTAAGCCCGCGGAGGCCGTACAGAGCCATGTTTGCCGCGCCGTTACGGGAACTGGCGGTATCCTGACGGGTTGCCGTCGATCCGGCAATTTCCTATTCGGAGATGAATCACGGCTCGAATCAACCGCGCCTCCATCATGTCGTCCGCCCCCATCGAGCACGCCGACGGCCTGCCGCAGCCGCAGCGCAATCAGGCGGTGCTGACGATCGCGCTCGGCATCATCATGGCCGTCGTCGACAGCGCCATCGCCAATGTCGCGCTGCCGACGATCGCGGCCGACCTCGACGCCAGTCCGGCCTTCTCGATCTGGATCGTCAACGGCTACCAGCTCGCGATCACGATCTCGCTGCTGCCGCTGGCCTCGCTCGGCGAGATCGTCGGCTATCGCCGCGTCTATCTGGTCGGGCTGGTGCTGTTCACGCTGGCGTCCGCCTTGTGCGCGCTGGCGCATACGCTGCCGCTGCTGACTGTCGCGCGCATCATCCAGGGCTTCGGCGCCGCCGGCATCATGAGCGTCAATTCGGCGCTGGTGCGCTTTACCTATCCACGCAGCCAGCTTGGCCGCGGCATCGGGCTCAACGCGCTTGTCGTCGCTTTTTCGGCTGCAATCGGCCCGACGCTCGCCGCGGGCATCCTGGCGGTCGGAAGCTGGCCTTGGCTGTTCGCCATCAACGTGCCGCTCGGCGCGGTGACGCTGCTGCTGGGCCTGCGCAGCCTGCCGCACACCAAGCCGGCCAATCGCTCCTTCGACTGGCAGAGCGCGGGGCTGTCCGCGATCACCTTTGGTGTCGGCATCGCCGCGGTCGACAGCGTCGGTCATGGCGAGGCAGCAATCACCTGCCTGATCCAGTTCGCCATCGCTCTTCTCGCCGGCGCGCTGCTGGTCTGGCGGGAAACCCACATGACCTCGCCGCTGCTGCCGATCGATCTGCTGCGCATCCCGGTGTTCGCGCTGTCGATTGCGACCTCGATCGCCTCGTTCTGCGGGCAGATGCTCGCCTTCGTCGCGATCCCCTTCTACCTCCAGAGCCGCTTCGGCTATTCGGCCGTGCATATGGGCCTCCTGATCACGCCATGGCCGATCGCGGTGGCGTTCGCGGCGCCGCTCGCCGGCCGCCTGGTCGAGCGCTATCCGGCCGGCCTGCTCGGCGGCATCGGGCTCACGCTGTTCGCCTGCGGCCTGGCCGCGCTCGCGCTCCTGCCCGCGGCCCCGACGCCGTTCGACGTGATCTGGCGCATGGCGCTGGCGGGCGCCGGCTTCGGCCTGTTCCAGACCCCCAACAACCGCACCATGATCGCCGCCGCCCCGCGCGAGCGCGCCGGTGGGGCCAGCGGCATGCTCGGCACGGCGCGCCTGCTCGGCCAGACCACCGGCGCAGCGCTGGTGGCGCTGCTGCTCGGACGGTATCCGGTCGAGGGCACCAGGCTGGCGCTGCTTGCCGGCGTCGGCTTTGCACTCTGCGGCGCGGTCCTGAGCATGCTGCGGCTGTCGCCGGCCGGCGCGCGCGGCGCCGAACACGTCCGCGTGCAGGACGATCAGCGCTTGCGGGGCGATTGACGGCGTCCACCTTCCGGTACCCGCCATTCCCGTGCACAACCCCTGCGTGGCTTAACTATCCGGACCAATGACCTCTTGCCCTCGCGCTCCGGTTGCGCTTGATAGGCGCCGGGGAAATTAGGGGCATTTCATGCGTGTAGTGGGAATAATGGCGCTCAGCGTCATGCTGGGCGGCTGCGCGTCCGTCACGCGCGGCACGACCGAGAACATCAGCATTTCATCGACACCGTCAGGCGTGGAAGCCGTGGTCACCGGGCTTGAGGTGCCGACAACCTGCACAACACCTTGCGCCATCGTCGCCAAGCGTAGCGCCGACATTACGATCACCTTCGAAAAGGAAGGCTATCAATCCCAGACGGTGCAGCTCACCAAAGAGGTGTCGGGCACGGGCGCCGCCGGCTTCGCCGGCAATCTCCTCGCCGGTGGTTTCATCGGCATGGGCGTCGATGCCGCGACCGGGGCAGCCACCGATCACAAGCCCAATCCGGTCATCGTGACGATGCAGCCGTCGGCCCCTCCCCGTAGCGCGCGACCAGCCGCGCCGAAGAAGCCGCGTCCGCCAGCGGCCGCGCCAGAGGCCGGGACCTGAGCCTACGCTCCGCCTTAGAAACAAAAAGGCCGGCTTCGCAGCCGGCCTTTCGATTCATATTGCTCGTGATCAAGCCTTGACCAGCGGGCCCTTGGAGGTCGGCCCCTTCGAGCCGCCGGGGCCACCCGGCTTGGACTTGCCGGGCGGGCGCTTGCGGGTGCCGGGCAGCTTCTCCTGCTTCGGCGTGACCGGGCCCTCGACGAATTCGAAGCCGATCTTTTCCTTGGTCTCGTCGGCCTCGTCCTTGACCAGAACGACGCGGACGTGACCGCCGCCCTTCAGCTTGCCGAACAGCACCTCGTCGGCCAGCGGCTTCTTGATGTGCTCCTGGATCACGCGGGCCATGGGACGCGCGCCCATCTGCTCGTCGTAACCGTGCTGGACCAGCCAGGCCTTGGCCGGCTCCGACAGCTCGATGGTGACGTCGCGGTCGCCGAGTTGCGCTTCGAGCTGAAGCACGAACTTCTCGACGACGGTGCCGATCACCTCGACGCTGAGATGGCCGAACGAGACGATGGCATCGAGGCGATTGCGGAATTCCGGCGCGAACTGCCGGTTGATCGCCTCGTGGTCGTCGCCTTCCCGCTTCGAGCGCGTGAAGCCGAACGCCTGCTTGGCCAGATCGGACGCACCCGCGTTCGTGGTCATGATCAGGATCACGTTGCGGAAGTTGACCTGCTTGCCGTTGTGGTCGGTGAGCCGGCCGTGATCCATGATCTGGAGCAGCACGTTGTACAGGTCGGGATGCGCCTTCTCGATTTCGTCGAGCAGCACCACGCAATGCGGATGCTGGTCGACGCCGTCGGTGAGCAGGCCGCCCTGGTCGAAGCCGACATAGCCGGGAGGCGCGCCGATCAGGCGCGACACGGTGTGCCGCTCCATGTACTCGGACATGTCGAAGCGCAACAGCTCGACGCCGAGCGACGCCGCGAGCTGCTTGGCGACCTCGGTCTTGCCGACGCCGGTCGGACCTGAGAACAAATAGCAGCCGATCGGCTTCTCCGGCTCGCGCAGGCCGGCGCGCGCCAGCTTGATCGAGGCGGCGAGCGACTCGATCGCCTTGTCCTGGCCGAACACGGTGCGCTTCAGCGTCGTCTCGAGATGCTTGAGCACCTCGGCATCGTCCTTCGACACGCTCTTCGGCGGGATCCGCGCCATCGAGGCGATCGTGGTCTCGATCTCCTTGATGCCGATGGTCTTCTTGCGCTTGTTCTCGGCCAGCAGCATCTGCGCCGCGCCCGACTCGTCGATCACGTCGATCGCCTTGTCCGGCAGCTTGCGGTCGTGGATGTAGCGCGAGGAGAGCTGCACCGCGGCCTCAATCGCCTCGTTGGTGTACTTCAGCCGGTGATAGTCCTCGAAATAGGGCTTGAGACCCTTGAGGATCGCGATGGCGTCCTCGACCGTCGGCTCGTTGATGTCGATCTTCTGGAAGCGCCGCACCAGCGCGCGGTCCTTCTCGAAGTGCTGGCGATATTCCTTGTAGGTGGTCGAGCCCATGCAGCGGATGGTGCCGGAGGCGAGCGCGGGCTTCAGCAGGTTAGAGGCATCCATCGCCCCGCCCGACGTCGCACCCGCACCGATCACGGTGTGGATTTCGTCGATGAACAGGATGGCGTTGGGGTGCGCCTCGAGCTCCTTCAGCACCTGCTTCAGGCGCTCCTCGAAGTCGCCGCGATAGCGCGTGCCCGCGAGCAGCGTGCCCATGTCGAGCGAGAACACCGTGGCGGCAGCCAGCACTTCCGGCACTTCGCTGTCGACGATGCGCTTGGCGAGGCCCTCCGCGATCGCGGTCTTGCCGACGCCGGCTTCACCGACGAACAACGGGTTGTTCTTCTGCCGGCGGCACAGCACCTGGATCGCACGGTTGATTTCGGAATTGCGTCCGATCACCGGATCGATCTTGCCGTCGCGCGCCTTCTTGTTGAGGTTGACGCAATAGGTCTCGAGCGCCTCGCCCTTCTTCTTGGCGTCCTCGTTGCCCTTGGCCTCGGTCTCCTCGTCGACGCCGCGAACGGGGCGCGCCTCGGAGACGCCCGGCCGCTTCGCGATGCCGTGGCTGATGTAGTTGACGGCGTCATAGCGCGTCATGTCCTGCTCCTGCAGGAAATACGCGGCGTGGCTCTCGCGCTCTGCGAAGATCGCGATCAGCACGTTGGCGCCGGTCACCTCTTCACGACCGGAGGATTGCACGTGGATCACCGCGCGCTGGATCACGCGCTGGAAACCGGCGGTCGGCTTGGCGTCGTCGGCGCCATCGGTCACCAGGTTCTCGAATTCGGTCTCAAGGTAATTGACGAGGCTCGTGCGGAGCTTGTCGAGATCGACGCTGCAGGCGCGCATGACGGCGGCAGCATCGGAGTCGTCGATCAGGGAGAGCAAGAGATGCTCGAGCGTCGCGTATTGGTGATGACGCTCGTTTGCGATCGCCAGCGCACGATGCAGGGATTGTTCAAGGCTTTGGGAAAAAGTCGGCATTCGCGTCCTCTATGGCCCCCATCATCATGGTCGTGATCGCCCGGTCAGGCAACAACAACCTTTGTCACATATAGTTATACAAGACCGCGGCGAAAGACCGGTTCCGCGACTCGGCGGCGACACGCCCACGGTATTTTCGATGCAAAACCCGTTCCGATTTGGGCAGAACTACCCATTTGGGCAGGATTGACGCCGGTGCCGATGTTCACCGGATCATGCAGCAAGACGTGCTGCCAGCACACACACCACGCGAACAGAACCACGCTCGAGAACGCGAACGGCGTTTACTTCTTTTCCATCACGCATTGCAGCGGATGCTGGTGCTTGCGGGCGAAATCCATCACCTGCGTCACCTTGGTCTCGGCGATCTCGTAGGTGAACACGCCGCACTCCCCGATGCCGTGATGATGGACGTGCAGCATGATCTTGGTGGCCGCCTCGATGTCCTTGTTGAAGAACTTCTCCAGCACGTGGACGACGAACTCCATCGGCGTGTAGTCGTCGTTCAGGATCAGCACGCGGTAGAGGTTCGGTCGCTTGGTCTTGGGCTTGACCTTGGTGATGACCGATGTGTTCGGACCGGAGGGGTTACCCGAACGGTTCTCGTCATTGCTCATGCGAGGAGCGTAGGCAGCGGCTGGCGCGGACGGGTCGAGTCTGGAAGTCAATTGCGGCATGGCTCAGGCGTTCAAATTCCCCACGGAAGCGAATGGCGGTCGCCGCGCGACCCCGCCCTTCGGAGCCTGGCGCAGGCGCGCCGCCGTGTTGGATCGCCGCTCCCGACAAATCCGGTCCAAGCCGGATCGTTCGCCAGCAATATGGGCCTGCCTCCGGCCCGCCGCAAGCGCGCTGGAAGTCCGGCCACGGCAGTCCCGATTCCCGGTCCGGGCGATCCTGCCAAGGTTAATCAATCCGGACCGATTTGACAAAAATTTATGCCCCTCCTGCTTAGAACATGTTGACCAGGAACCAGGACATTTAACACGATTGCGACGTTTCGCCCGGGATACCCCGGTCTTCTACGGTGCGATTTACCAGGTCTTCAATGGCGTGGCGCCAAATCGGGCAAAACCACCGATTTCGGGGCTCGTCATGTTTCGCTCGCCGCTCGTCAGCCTGATTGGTCGACAGTTCGCCCGCTTCGCAGCGGCCGAGCAAGGCAATATCGCCATGATCTTCGCGATCGCGCTGGTCCCGGTGCTCAGCTTCATCGGTGCCGCAATCGACTATAGCCGCGCCGTCCAGGCCCGCACGTCCATGCAGGCGGCCCTCGACTCCGCCGCTTTGATGCTTTCCAAGGATCTGTCGTCCGGCACCATCACCACCTCGCAGCTCAGCACGAAGGCGCAAGCCTATTTCAACGCGCTGTTTACCGCGACGTCCGCCCTACCCTCGGTCAGCGTGGCCGCCACCTATACGGCGAGCACCAGCATGGGCTCAACGATCCAGCTCAGCGGAACCGGCACCTACACGACCACCTTCATGAAGATCGCCGGCTTTCCGACGCTCGACGTCGGCACCACGTCCACCAGCGCCTGGGGCAACGTCCGCATGCGCGTAGCCCTGGTGCTCGACAACACCGGCTCGATGGCCAACGACGGCAAGATGGAGGCGATGCAGACGGCCGCGAAGAATCTGGTCGATCAACTCAGCGCGCTCGCCAAGAATACCGGCGACGTCTACATCTCGATCGTTCCCTTCGCCAAGGACGTCAACGTCGGCGCCAGCAACTACAACAAGAGCTGGATCGATTTCAGCGATTGGGATGCCGCCAACGGCGGCTGGAGCTGCGCGTCGGGCAACTCCAACAACTGCAACAATTGGAAGTGGACGCCGGCCAACCACAACACCTGGACCGGTTGCGTGGCCGATCGCGATCAGGACTACGACACCAAGAACACCACGCCGACGAACGGCAATGTGGGGACGCTCTTCCCGGCCGAGCAGTACTCCTACTGCAACACGAGCAGCTGGTCCTACCTGCAGCCGATCATGCCGTTGAGCTACGACTGGTCCGCGCTCAAGAGCCGCATCGACGCCATGAAGCCCACGGGCAACACCAACCAGGGCATTGGCCTGGCCTGGGGGTGGATGACGCTGTCGACCGGAGATCCCATGAACGCGCCGGCCAAGGACACCAACTACACCTACAAGGACGCGATCGTGCTGCTGTCCGACGGTCTCAACACGCAGAACCGCTGGTACAACAACGCCGCGCAGATCGACGCACGGCAGAAGAAGCTGTGCGACAATGCCAAGGCCCAGCCCAACAACATCACGATCTACACGGTGCAGGTGAACACCGGCAGCGATCCGACCTCGAGCGTGCTGCAATATTGCGCCAGCAGCACCGACAAATTCTATCTGGTCACCTCGGCCAGCCAGACCGTCTCGGTGTTCAAGGACATCGGCACCTCACTGTCCAAGCTGCGCGTGGCACGCTGACCCGACCGGTTGAGCGCGCGCACAAAAAAGCCCGGCTGGATCAGCCGGGCTTTTCGATTCCAGGATGTCCTGAAAAACGTTTACTGGGCGGCCGGGGTGAACTTCGACACGATGGTCTCGACCGGCTTGAACGCCTGCTTGGCGAGGTCGCTGTAGAGGCCGGCGATCTTCTGCGATTCCGCAACGAAGGTCTCGTAGGCGGAACGGGCGAAATCGGTCTGTGCTTCGACGGCCTTGTCCAGCGACTTCACGCCGGAAAGCTTCTCGACGAAGGACTTGGTGTCTTCGAACGACTTCTTCGTATAGTCGCCATAGGCACTGGCGATCGCCTGAAGGCCGTGCTGCACCGAGGTCGCGGAGGCGACGTACTGCTCGAAGTGCTCTTTCCCGTAGTTCTGAAAGTCTTCAACCTTGAACATTTCGGAATCCTTTTCCCTGGCTTTGGTCGGAAGCCCCGGCTCCCTGACTGTGCCCATTATTAGTGCAATGCACAAATAAGTCAAGAATCTTTGTGCGACGCACAAAAACCAGTGCAAATCGCGGAAATTCCCGGGGTTTCCCGCAAGGGTTTCTTAAGCTTTTGGAAACCGCGGCCCCCTACCTTGATTCCCGGACGTGTTCAGCTTCCGCAAGCGGTCAAAAGCCGTTTGAGAACATCACCTTAGCCAGAATAGCGGCTCAGGCCGAACGTCCCCCGCGGCGAACACCAGCGGAGGGGCAGCCTGAGCAGGTAATGATCCCGGGTCCATTGGGCACAATTTCGCCTCACGAGCCGGTGATCAGTTGAGAAACGGGGACGGGGTTCCATGCTTCGTAAAAACTTGTCTTCCTCGCGCTTGGCGCGGGTTGGCGTTTTTGGGCTTCTTACGGTCACGACCGCGGTCATCTTCACCACCGATGCCGCCGAGGCTCGGCGCCACCGCCGCCACTACGCGCACCATCGGGTGCAGCGCGATGTGTCCGAGAGCTCGAGCCCGAAATTCGCGTCCATCATCGTCGACGGCAATTCCGGCTCGGTGCTGCAGGCAACGAGCCCCGACGGGATCCGCCACCCCGCTTCGCTGACCAAGATCATGACGCTCTATCTGCTGTTCGAGCGCCTCGAGTCCGGCAAAATGAAGCTCGACACCGAGATGCCGGTGTCCCAGCACGCCGCCGACCAGGATCCGACCAAGCTGAACCTGCGGGCCGGCCAGACCATCCGCGTCGAGGACGCGATCAAGGGTCTCGTCACCCGCTCCGCGAACGACGCAGCAGTGGTGATCGCGGAAGCGATCGCCGGCGACGAGGACGACTTTGCCCAGATGATGACGCGCAAGGCGCGCGCGCTCGGCATGTCTAGGACGGTGTACCGCAACGCGAACGGCCTTCCCAACGACGAGCAGGTCACGACAGCGCGCGACCAGGCCACGCTCGGCCGCGCCATCCAGGAGCGCTTTCCGCGCTATTATCGGTATTTCGCGACCTCCACCTTCAACTGGCGTGGACAGTCGATCCGCAATCACAATCACCTGCTCGGCAGCGTCGAGGGCGTGGACGGCATCAAGACCGGCTACACCCGCGCCTCCGGCTTCAACCTCGTCACCTCGATGCGCCGCGGCAACCGCCATCTGATCGGCGTCGTGCTCGGCGGCCGCAGCGGCGGCTCGCGCGATGCCATCATGCGCAACCTGCTCGCGGAAAATCTCGAGAAGGGCGCGACCACTCACACCGTCGTCGCGGTCACCGAGCGCAACGCTGCCGACACCGCGACCGATGTTGCTGACGCCTCGGATGCTGCACCGGTCCGGCCCGCTGCGCCGGTCCAGGCTGCGGCCCCCGCTCCCGAGTCTGCCCCGTCTCGTCTCGCTGCCCGCCTGTCGACGCTTGCCGCCGCGACGGCCGCGGTGCCGCCCGCACCGCACAAGCCGGAAGCCAGCAAGCCCGAGGTTCGGCCGACGGAATCCAAGATCGAGCCCGCGCCGCTCACCAATGGCGTGATCTCGAGCCAGCCGCTCTCCCTCATCCCCGGCTCGTCCGAGCCGATGAAGCCGGTCCGGGTCAAGACGGTTCAGGTCAAGGCCGGCGCCGTGAAGGTCGCCTCCGCCGCGCCCGCCCCGGTCCAGGTCGCCCCGCCGGTCACCAACGCCATTCCGTCCCGTTCCGAGGTCGCGGAAACCTCAGGCGCCGTGGTCGCCCGGGCCGATCTCATCAACAAGCCCGAGATCGCCAGCCATCCCGAAGCGCCGAAAGCAGACATGGCCCGCACCGAGCTGCCGCGGCAGCCGGCCGGCTTCGGTACCGGCAACGGGATCCTCGGCGTGCTGCCGGCCGCAACGGCCGCCGCGCCCGCCCATACCCCTGCCCCTGCCGCTCCGAAGCTCGCCTCCGCCGATCCGATGCCGGTCCAGATGAGCGCCACCACCAAGCCCGCCGTCACCCACAGCGGCTGGATCGTCCAGGTCGGCGCGCTCGAGAGCGAGAACGAAGCCCAGCAGCGCATCGACGCCGCGCGCAGCTCGGCCCGCGGCCTGCTCAGCAAGGCCGACCCGTTCACCGAGGTCGTCGCCAAGGACAATCGCAAGCTCTACCGCGCCCGCTTCGCCGGCCTCGAGCGCGACCAGGCCGAAGCGGTCTGCCGCACCCTGAAGCGCGCCGAGATCTCCTGCATCACCGTCCGCAACTGATCTCCTCCCCCCGTTCCAGACGAAATGCCCGCGCCTTGCGTGGGCATTTTCGTTTTGGCGATGTGTCGATGCGGGCACAGTCTCGACAAGGCTGTTCCGCGACAACCTCTCGTCAAGAATTTACGGTTAAAACTTTGCTCAAGGGATCGACCACGCCGAAATGGCGGGCATCGGGGCGACGGCAAACGGAGCAAGCGGAGCTCACACGGTACGGGCGTTTGTGGCGTGGTGCCGGAGTTAGCCGTTATGCGTACGAAGCAGAGTATCCTTGGCCTCGTTTACCCGGGCAGCGAGATAGTTCGAGCCCCCCTGGTCGGGATGGAGTTTCTTCATCAGGGACTTGTGCGCCCGGCTGATGTCGTCACGCCCCGCTCCCGGCTGCAGGCCAAGGATCTGGTAGGCCTCCTCCGCCGTCATTTTGCCGCTCGCCGCCGGGCGGCGCTGCCCCCCTGCCGCATCGCCCTGCGCGTTCTGACGCCAAGCGGGAAACCGGCGGTCCAGATAGCTTTCAAGTAAGGCGACGCTCTCGGCGTCGAAGGTCGGGACCATGGCCAGCAGGCCCGGGAGGTCGAACTCGCCGAGATCGCGCCCGGCGTGAGGCCCGGCGACGATCTGCCCACCAAGCTGGCCGGTATCGTGGTCGAGCCGCATATCCAGGAATTGCGAGCGCACGCGTGAGGCCTGCCCTGACGCGCGCGCAGCGCCACCGCCGCCGAACAACCCACCGATATTGCCGAATCCGGCGTTTGCCAGCGGCGTCCAGCCCAGCAGCCCGGCACCGAAAAACCCGAGCGGGATCGCCACCACCAGCTCGCCGCGCAAGCCCGTGAAGGCTGCGATCGCCAGCGCCAGGACGCCGCCACCGAACCTGATGGCACGCGCCAGCACCGCCGGGTTGGCGGCGCGGAACGTCTGGAGCAGCAGATAGAGCGTGATAACGGCGACAGCGCCGGCGATCAGAGTCATCTCGGGAATATAGTCGGCCTCGCGGCAAAATGCATGGCGTACGCCGGCCGCGAGCCAGGACGGGGTGAGCGCTATTTCATCTGGCCGATCAGCTTGGCCGCGCCGCTTGCGGTCTTCGCCAATCTCAACAAGGCCTCGCGACCGCCGGCAGCATAGGCCGCGGCTGCCTGCAGCAGCTCGCGCAACTGCGCGGCCGCGCCCGGATCGAACCGGCACCAGGCACCGCCGGTCAGGCGGGCGATCTCGCGAAAGGCCTGCTCGGCGACCGCGTCATGACCTTCCTGAAACACGAACACGGGCACCTTGAGCATGCCGAGCTCGCCGGCCTTGACACAGAGCTCGTCGACCTTCTCCTCCATGGCATCGCCGACGAAGACGACGGCGCGCACGCCCGATGCGACCGCTTCGCGTCGTGCCTCCGTCAGCACCTTGCCGATCTGGGTATCGCCGCCACGGCAGTCGATCTTGCTCATCAAGGCCGCGAGCCTGGTGCTGTCTGATATCCATCCCGTGGCGCGGCACTCGTTCAGGCCGCGATAGTAGACGAGCCGGATATCGAGACTGCCGAGTGTCGCGGTCTCGCGAAACATGTCGGCCTGAAGCGCGCAGGCCATGTCCCAGGTGGGCTGCCGGCTCATCGTCGCATCCAATGCGAAGATCAGCCGCCCCTTCGCGCCCGGCGCGTGGGGTGACAGCGCCCGCGCCTTGGCAACGAACGCGGCGATGTCCTCCGCGGTCGACGTTCCCGCCTGCGGCACCGCACCGCCCGATTGCGCCGCGACATTGCCGCGATGCGGCTTGATGGGTTCGCCCGACATCCCTTGACCCTGCGTGGACGGCTAATGTGGTCAGCGCGAGCGGTCGGGTCAATGTGCAAAGCCCCCGCAGGCGGAGGCCAGCGGAGGCTTTGAAAACGTGGCGGATGATTGACGTCAGCCGTTAACGCTTCAGCTCTTAACGCTTCAGCTCTTAACGCTTCAGCTCTTGGCAGGCGCCATCAACGCGACCGGGCCGGGCTCGAGGATGTTGGGCGGCGACGATTGCGTGTCGACGGGCCGGATCTCGCTGTCGGTCGCGCTCAGGAATTTGTCGAGCATGCTCTGGATCGAGCTCTTGGCAACATCCGGGCCAGTGTCGCGCATGTCGTTATGCTGGAATTCGGTCTTCACGACCTGGATGCCCGCCTTCTCGCATTCCTCGTCGGTCGGCAGAACGCCCGCATCGGTCTTGAACTGCGGATCCTGAGAGCGGAACGACAGGATCTTGAACTTGCCGGCGGTGACGAAGGGCACGCGCAGATTGTCCAGCGTGACGACCTTCTTGACCTCGTCCGGATATTGCTTGGCGAAATACATCGTGATGTCGCCGCCCATGGAGTGGCCGACCATCGTCACCTGGGCGTAGTCGGCATTGGGCTGAATCTTCTTCATCTCCTGCATGGCGAGATGGATGTTGGCAACGCCGCGCAGGATCTGCGGCAGCCGGCCGACATAGAGCTCGCCGGGCTTGGTGACCATCGGAGGATCTGTCGGCAGATCGTGCTGCGGGCTCACGACCATGTAGCCGCGCGCAGCGAAGATGTTGGCGAGGAATCCGTATTCGGTGTTCTTGACGGTGTTGCCGTGATTGATCACTGCGACCGGCAGCGTGATCATGCCGGCATTGGCCTGCATTTCCTTGTCGCGGCGCACCGCGATCTGGACGGGCACGGGACGATTGTCGCGCGAGGCGTCGTAGAAGGTGATGGTCTCGTGCTTGATCGCCCACTTGCTCGCCGTGAAATAGGCGATGCCGCAGAGGGCACTGACCGAAACCAGAACGGCAATTCCACGCTTCATTTTCGTCCTCAGCCTCAGGCTCTTGCGGCCTGAATCCCTGTTGAAAATCGTGTTCTTCCGGGGCTCTCCGGCCCCTGGTCGCCTATTCGCTAATATATGTCACAGGCGCGTGACAGGAAGGCCAAATATTGTGAACCGGCAGCCCTTTCGTTGTGCGCCGCACACGTTTTCTGGGCATCCCCTTCTTCCACGGCTACGCCAGGATGCATGTCACCATCCGACGCAACCGGTCTCGATCGGGTTCAATTTCGCGGTAAACGCAGGATGAAAACGGCCGAACGCGGCCGGGGTTCCCGGAGCAACCGCCCGGTCAGATCGACCGGAAGTAGCGCCATACCGTCTCAGGCGCCCAGGATGTCGTGGACTTCGAGCGGCTTGTCGACCTGGTTGAACCACTCGGCGCGATTTGCCGCACGGCGGCGGCCGCGCTCGTCGAGCGGCAGCTTGAGCTGGCGCAGCAGGCTCGTCACCTCTTCCCGTGCGGTGAGATGGCCGAGATTGGGCCGCATGCCGAGCGTGGCCTCGTCGATCTCGTCGAGGGCGGTCAGGCCGCGCGGGAAAAATTCGCGATAGACGACGCGTTCGGCGAAGCCGTCGACGTAGCGGAAGCCGAGCCGCAGCGACAGATCCTTCAGCCCCTCGGCGACCAGCTGCTTGTTGCGGGAGCCGAGCATCGAAAGGCGGTTGCGCACCACGATCCAGTCGGTGGTCGAACCATCGAGCTGGCGGCGCTTGCGGCGGACGTCGCGCACCATCTCGGCGTAATGGCTCTCGCCGGTCACCGCGTAGCTCGCGGGATCGACGGTGCCGAGCACGTCGAAGTCGAGGAAGCTGTCGTTGATCGGCGTGACCAGCGTGTCGGCCATCGAATGCGCTAGCCGCATCAAATAGCTGTCGGTGCCCGGCGTATCGATGACGATGAAGTCGAAGCTGCTCTCGACCGCCGAGACCGCCTCCATGAACTGCTGGAACTCGGAATTCTCGTTCTCGGCGATCTGCATGGTCTCGCCGAGCTTGATGCAGCGATGCACCGGCAGTTCCAGGTCGAGCTTGGTGCGGCGGGCCCAGGCGGAACGGTTGTTGATGTAGTGGGTGAAGCTCTGCTGACGGCAGTCGAGGTCGATGGTGGCGACGCGCTGGCCGGCCTTCAGGAGCGCAACAGCGATGTGCAGGGCGGTGGTCGACTTGCCGGAGCCGCCCTTCTCGTTGCCGAGCACGACCACATGCGCCGAGCCGGATTGGCCTTGGCTAGCCTGCACAAGCATGGCGATCCTCAACACCCCTGATGAATATCTTCGAGTTGGCCGCGTCTGCGGTCAAGTGAAATGCGTGACAGGTCATACAAATCGTACTGCGCCGTGCTTCATCATGAATAGCAGTGCCAATCTTCGTCTGTGATCCAGCCCACAATGTCGCGATGTCGCGTGCGGTCTTGCGCGGGATGCTGTGCCGCATCCGGATGCATGGCGTCCATGATCGCTGCTTGTTAAGGTTAGTCGCCCCGGGCGCAGATCACGTCGCGCCGATTCCCAACGCCGCCGAGTCCTGATGTCATCAAGCCCCCTGATCGCCCGCACGGTCCCGACCTTGCGCCGCGCCGTCGACAATCTTCGCAAGCGAAAGGCCACGATCGCGCTGGTCCCGACCATGGGAGCCCTCCATGACGGGCATGTGTCTCTCGTCCGCCTCGCCAAGCGGCGTGCCAGCCGCGTCGTGGTGTCGATCTTCGTCAACCCGACCCAGTTCGCCCCGACCGAGGATTTTGGTGCCTATCCGCGCACCTGGAAGGCCGACATCGCCAAGCTCGCGGCCGAGGACGTCGACATCGTCTGGCATCCGGACGTCAAGGCGATGTATCCGGAAGGCTTCGCCACCCGAATCGTACCGGAAGGGCCGGCGCTCGCGGGCCTCGAGGATCGCTTCCGCCCGCATTTCTTCGGCGGCGTTGCCACCGTGGTCGGCAAGCTGTTCACGCAAGTCCGGCCGGACTTCGCGATCTTCGGCGAAAAGGACTTTCAGCAGTTGCGGGTGGTGACGCAGATGGCGCGCGACCTCGACCTCGGCGTCAAGGTGATCGGCTCGCGCACCGTGCGCGAGCGCGACGGGCTCGCGATGTCCTCACGCAACGTCTACCTCTCGCCCGAGGAGCGGCAGACCGCCACCGTGCTCTACCGCGCCATGAAAGACAGCGCCGGACGGATCAAGGCGGGCGAAGCCATCGCGCCGGCGATGGCGCGCGGCGCGGAGACGATCAAGGCGGCGGGCTTTGCTCTCGACTATTACGAGGTCCGCCATGCCGAGACGCTGGCGCCCGTCACCTCGCGCAAGGACGGCGCGCTGCGGATCCTGGTCGCAGCCAAGCTCGGCACGACGCGACTGATCGACAACATCGCGGTTTAGAGCAGCCCCAGATCGCGCAATTCGCGCCGCATCGGCTCCGGCATCGCCGCGATCGAGCCGGCGGCGGACTTGCCGAGGTCGGGCGGCACGGAATCTTCGGTGAGATAGCGCCAGCCCTGGAACGGGCGCATCGGCCGCGGCGAGACCGAGACCACCTTCGGCTGCATCACGATGCGGCAGCGCCCGATACCGTCCTTGTCGCGGAACGGCTCGATGCCGATGATCTTTTCCCGCGCGGCGATCTCGCCCTTGATCACCCAATAAAGCGACCCGCCCGCGAGGATCTCGGCGTCGCGCTTGGGGACCATGCGGGTGATGTGGATGTGGTGTTGCGGCAGACCCTTCTTCTTGGCGGTCTGCATCCGTTCGGCGATCCACTCCTTCAATTCCTTGACGGAGTCGCAGCCGACGGCGAGCTTGATCAGATGTAGCGGCATGCCCAAGCATTAGCCGGGCAACGCCGCATTTGGAATGCCGATCTACTCGTTATCCGCAGCCGCGGGAGCCGCCGCAGTCGCCGGCGGGGGCGCGAGCGGAACCGGTGCTGCGGGGGCACGCGCAGCCTTCGGGGCCGGCGGCTTCTTCGCAGCAGGAGCCGAGGCCTGTGCCGAGGTCGGGGCCGGTGCGCGCGAAGCGGCCGGCGCTACTGCTGCGTTCGCGGCCGGCGCCGCCTGCCGCGTCGTCGCCGTGGGCTCCGGATTCATGATGCTCACCGGCGGCGTCGAGTTGGCGCTCGGGAACTCCGCATTGGTCGGCCTGCCCGTCGGCGCCGAAGGCGGCAGACCCGCGAGCGCCGCAGTCGGTGGCAGCGCCGCCGTCGCCGTCGCCGTCGCGGGCGCGTTCCAGGTCGGCGCATGGCGCGCGACCAGCGCGTCGTAGAGATGGGAATCCATGTTGGCCGCGACCTGCTGCTGGTCGGTCAGCGCACGGAACGCGGCACAGTCGAACTGGGTGCAGCCGTCGCGCACGACCAGTACCTGCGCCACGAGGCCGTAGCGATCGCGCTCCAGAGACTTGCGCAGCGTTTTCATGTCGGCCGTCAGGCTCTTCTCGGCGGTCGCGGCATCGCCGAGCGCCATCAGCCGGTCGATCCGGACTGCTGTGTAGGACACCGACGCAGCCACCGCGTCCGGCGAGCCGAACAGCGCCTTCTCGCAGCCGATGGCCACGGCATCGCCGGCGAGATCGTCAAGGCAGGACAGCGCCGGCAGGTTGGCGACGACCGCACCTTGTGTGCGCGCCTCGATCGGCCCGTCCGACCCCGCCGGTCCATAGACGCGCACGGTGGCAGCACCTGCGATCGCGATGGAGAGCAGCGTAATGACGGTCAGCGCGCCATTGGCGACCGACCTGTCGGCGCGCAGCAGCGTGATCAGCAGGATCAATCCGAAGAATCCTGCCGCGGCCAGCGTCATCCACATCGGAAAGGCCGGCGAGCGCCAGATTTGGTCGAGCGAAGTGGCCCATGCCCAGTTCATGCGCGACGTCCCCTCACGCGAGCAGAGAGCGAATGGTCAAGCGAGTACCGCGAGTCGGCAATTGCCCCCGGCCACCTTGTGAAGGTGAAGCGGGCCTTTTGACGGCGGCAGAACACTATTCCCTGATGGCACCAATGCGCGAAACGCGTCGGCCTTCGGGAACGCGATCGGACTTCAGGACAGCGCGAGCTGGCTTTCCTTGGCGACGCGTTCGAAAGCTTCGGTCGAGCTCTTGATCCGATACTGACAGTCGTCGCCTTCGGTCGGCAGCAGACGGATGACCTCGTACGAGCCGCTGGCAGCAGGACGCGCGACGTTGCTGGCCGTGAACAATACGCGCGTTCCAATCGGGAATTTGTGCTTCAACACCCTCTCCATCACTCAAACAACGCCTGCCTCGCCCATGGTCCCACTACGACGGCCGGCCGGAAACCCAGGCGCTGTATAGCACGCGGGTTGTGGTTTTGGCCAGTGCCATGCCAGCATGGCAAACGCCCATATTTGGCAGTCTTTTCAGAGTGATAGAGATGGAACCGATGGGCCGATGATACCGCCGGGCCGCGCGTTCAGGCGGCGTGTCGCAGCCGGTGTCGCAGCCCGGGCAATCCAGGGGCCAGGTCAATTTCCGGACCACGATCACCGCCGGCCGGCAAGCGGCCAGCGGCCTCGGGCAGACCCGGCGATCAGGCGTCCTCGAACTTGGCAATGAGAAGCGTTTCGGCGAGCCCCTCGCGGGTCCATTCCTGGAACGCCGGCAGCGCCATCATCGTCTCCATATAGGCCTTGGTGTCCGGCGCGACGTCGATCGCGTAGGTGCGCAGGCGATGCACGACCGGCGCGTACATCGCGTCCGCCGCGCCGAAACGGCCGAACAGGAACGGACCTTTCGCGCCGTAACGCGCACGGCACTCGCGCCAGATCTCCTCGATGCGCGCGACGTTGGCTTTTGCGTCGGCCGACAATGCGATCGCACGCACCGGCCGATGCAGGTTCATGCCGCATTCGCTGCGCAGCGCCACGAAGCCGGAATGCATCTCGGCGCACACCGACCGGGCATGGGCGCGCGCGGCGACATCGTCGGGCCACAACTTCACTTCCGGATAGCGCTCTGCGATGTATTCGATGATGGCGAGCGAATCCCACACCGTGACGTCGCCGTCGACCAGCACCGGCACCTTGCCGGCGCGGCTGAAGGACAGGATCTGCTCCTTGTCCGCGGGATTGTCGGTGTAGAGCGGAATCAGCGTCTCCACGAACGGGATGTCGTTGGCGCGCAGCGCGAGCCAGGGCCGCATCGACCATGACGAGTAGTTCTTGTTGCCGATCGCGAGTTTCAGCGCAGCCATGCCATCAGTCCTTCCCGAGACGCTTTGAAGCGAGCCGCTTTTAACGCCATCGCCTGCCGCCAATCAATCGTTGCCGCCTCCTGTCATGCGTGGCAATCGTGGCGGCTTCCGAGGAGAGACAGATGAGCAGGCATTGGGTCGACGTCACCGCGGTCGGCTTCTTCATCGTCGAATGGCTGGTCTATGCCCTGACGCTGGAACATTCGGCTTACGGCCGGGACAGCCTGTCGGCGCGCATGAACCGCTACCGCGAGGTCTGGGTCCGCCGCCTGCTCGACCGCGACACCCGCATGGTCGACATGCAGATCATGGCCTCGTTGCAGAACGGCACCGCCTTCTTCGCCTCGACCAGCCTGTTCGCGCTTGGGGGCGCGCTGGCGCTGCTGCATGCCACCAACGACGCCATCACGATCCTGAGCAAGCTGCCGATCGACCTCAGCACCTCGCCGGCCATGTGGGAGCTGAAATGCGTCGGCCTCGTGCTGATCTGCGTCTACGCCTTTTTCAAGTTCGCCTGGGCCTATCGCCTGTTCAATTATGTCGCAATCCTGTTCGGCGGCATGCCGCCGGCGGAGCGGCGCGACACGCCGGAGGCGGAAGCCCACGTCATCCGCACCTCGCGCCTGTTCGAATCCGCCGGCCGCCATTTCAACCGCGGCCAGCGCGCTTTCTTCTTCGCGCTCGGCTATCTCGGCTGGTTCGTCAGCCCCTGGGTGCTGTTCGTCACCACCGCCGCCGTGGTGGTCGTGACCTGGCGACGGCAATTCGCCTCCAGCGCCTGGGCCGCGATGGCGCCGGAGGCGGACGGTGATGAGGGGATCAGGCGCGGTCATTGAGAGCGGCTGTGCGACGCGGCGCGGTGCCGTAAGGTGGGCGAAGGCGCAAAGCGCCCTGCCCACGTGTCCGACGACGATACGCAAAGTCGTGGGCACGCTTCGCTTTGCACGCCTACGAGACCGAGCTTGTGGCAGGCAGCTTGAATCGCGGACATGGCTTCTCGTCCTCGCGGCTGATTTCGCCCGAGCTTTGCTTCATCTTCGCACCCTCAAATCCAAGAGGGCACAGGGAAGGCCGGGTGCTGACATCGCACCCGCGGTCCGCTGCGCGAATTGCACGCGCACGCAGAAAACCGCACAGCAGCATACAGGTGGTGCCGATCACTCGGCCTTCCCTGCGCGATGGTCGGACGGCTTATGCCGCGCTCTCCCGGGAGCCGAACTTTCCTTTGGCCTCCCTCGCCCTTCGAATTGATGATGCCGTCCACCCGGTTGGGCTCGCGCGCATCTTCGAACGGGCTTGACCGTAGCAACGACGGCCAGGACCACACGGTTTTGCCGTACGCACGGCCCGCCATGTCGCCGCAGTATTTCCAACCCCGTCGACGGAGCTGCGAAACTTACAGTCGAGACGAAGCCTAGCAGCGCCGTTCGTCTGCACGCGGCCGCGGGCTCACAGGGACTACCCGCCCTGCCCGCACCTCTCGTGCCGACGCTGCCGCGTCCACCGCAAGCCCGGCTCGCGATCAAGACGACCTCGAGATCGCCCCTCCTGGATGAGCCGGGATGGCCGACACATACGCCAAAACCGAATTTCGGTAAAGTGGAATGTTTTTAGCGAGACGGATTGACAAGGGCCAACACAGGCACGGTCGCGTAGCCCGGATGGAGCGCAGCGAAATCCGGGGCCGCTCACCCAGCATTTTGCACCGTCGCGGATTACGCGGAGCCTGTCATCGGGCGGCGCTTCGCGCCGACCCGTTGGCTGCATCCGGGCTACGAGAGCTACCCTCCGAGATCCCGTGGGCTGAACGGCAGGTCCAGCACCTTCCATTCCTCGTAGAGATTGGCAGGCAGCATCTTGTAGGGCTGGCAGTTCTGCAGAGCGCTCATCGCGGACTTCACGAGGGCCACGCCTTTCGCGGACGGCGGGGCTTCGAGCAGGATCGGCTCGCGGGCCAGCGTGCCGTCGGTCGCAAACACCGTGCGCAGCTTGATGTGAATGTTGTCAGTCGAGCTAAGTCCGGCCGGCATTTTCGCACAGCTGCGCAAATGGCTGCGAAGCGCGGCGACGATTTCGGCCGGCAGCTTGGCTGCGATCGAATCCTTGGCGTCGCCGCCATCGTCCTTGGGGGCGTCTTTCGGCAGCGGCGGCGGCATTTCAGGCGGCAGTCCCAGCATGACGCCATACTTGACGGTGACGTCGGGCTGCGGCGCCTGATAGGCCGGCGGCGGTGCGGCTTGCTGCTGCGGCATCGCCTCGGGCTGCGGCGGCGGTTGAGGCTGGGGTTGCTGCGGCGGCTGCTGTTGCGCAGGCGACTGTTGTTGCGGCTGCGCGTTGGCCTCGCGCGGCTTTGGCGAAGGCTGCTGCTGCGGTTGTTGCTGCTGGGGCTGTTGCTGCGCGGGCCGTTGCGGTTCAGGCGACGGTGATGGCGATGGCGATGCGGCCGGCTGCTGGGCCGCAGGCTTCGACGCCGCGGGCGCCTTTTCCTTGTCGGTGATATCCAGCTTCGGCAGCTTCAGATCGGGGAGCGGCTCCGGGGGCTTCTCCTTGACCTCTTCCTTGACCTTCTCCTCCGCTTTGGCCTCCTCCTCTTTCACCTGCTCCGGCGTGACGATGTCTACCGTGACGGTTTCGGGCGGCTGGCTGCGAAACGGATGGACTTCGCTGATCACGATGATCAGCGCCACCAGCGTCAGATGCGCGATCGCCGACGCTGCAACGTCCGTCCGTATGATTGTCCGCAGTTCCATTGCCCGATCTTGGATTGCCGCCCTGCTGTTAGCATACCGCGGTCGCCCCTCAATCCCATTTCGGGGCGAAGCCGAAGTCGGTCAGGCGGCCCTTCGGATTGGCGAGCGCGGCGATCTGGCTCATCTCGTCGTCCGACAGCTCGAAATCGAAGATCTCGATGTTTTCAGAGAGGCGCTCGATGCGCGAGGTGCGCGGGATCGCAGCGACATTCTGTTGCATCAGCCAGCGCAGGCAGACCTGCGCCGGCGACTTGTGGTGGCTGCGCCCGATCTCGGCCAGCGTCTGGTCGGTCTTGATGCGCCCCTTGGCGATCGGGCTGTAGGCGACGAGGGCGAGGCCATGCTTGTCGCAGGCCGCACGCACCTTCGCCTGGTCGAGATAGGGATGGTACTCGACCTGGTTGCAGACGAGCGGCTCCGGCGATAGCGCCACCGCCTGCTCGATCAGCGCCACCGTGAAATTGGAGACGCCGATGTGGCGGGTCAGGCCCATCGTCTTGGCATGCGACAGCGCGCCAAGCGTCTCGGCCAGCGGCACGTGCGAATTGGGCCAGTGCAGCAGCAGCAGGTCGACGCTCGGAAGCCGCATTCGCGCCAGGCTCTCCTTGACCGAGCGCTCGAGATCGTGGGGCGCGAAATGGTTGGTCCAGACCTTGGTGGTGAGCAAGATTTCGTCACGCCGCACGCCAGAGGCGCGCAAGCCATCGCCGACCTCGCGTTCATTGTCGTAGACCTGGGCGGTGTCGATGTGGCGATAGCCGAGCCGCAGCGCCTGCTCGACCACGCGCGCGGCAGGCCTTCCGCTCAGCTCCCAGGTCCCGAGCCCGATCGCCGGAATTCTCGCGCCATTGGCCTCGACGAACAGCATGAGGACTCCTCTTCCGTTGCGTCAGCCCCAAACCTCATCAGGCGGCATTATGGACCCCGCCCATGACGCTGCCAACGGAGGCCGCAACAGTTCGGCGGGTTATTTGGCGCAATGCTAACGGGAGGTTCGCGTCGAAGCCGGTTGGTCCGTCAGGCCTTGGCGAGCGCCTGGAACACCGTATCCGGGGCGTGCGCGATCACTGCGAGCAGCGCGCGGGCCGGTCCCCGTGGAGCACGTTTGCCCTGCTCCCAATTGCGGATCGTCTCGACGGGAACGCCGAGCTTGGCGGCGAACTCCATCTGGGTCAGGCAGGCGCGGCGGCGCAAATCACGCACCGCGAGCGAGGAAGCCTCGGCGGGCGCGGCATTGGCCGTAGGCTCGACCGCAGACGGTTGGACCGGAAACTCCTGCCCGTCCCGCACTTCGACGATCCGTCCGTCCGCCTTCAATCGCACACGCATGCTTATTCCCCCAAGCGCGGGCGATGATGCGGCAGGTCGCTTAAGTTCGGATTAAAAGGTCGTGCATGGGTCTCGTGCCCCGGACGCGGCGCAGCGCGCCTTCGCGATGCACTGCAGAACCGGGGCTCATCTCGCCGGAGTATGCCGCCTTCTGGGCCCCGGTTCTGCGCAGCGCTACGCGCCGCAGCGCGCCCGGGACACGCCCTACCTCAGCCCGAACCAGAGCGTCGCGATGCCGAGGAACGAGAAGAAGCCGACGACGTCGGTAACGGTGGTGACGAACGTTCCCGACGCCACCGCCGGATCGGCCCTGACGCGCTCCAGCGCCATCGGGATCAGGATGCCGCCGAGCGCGCCGGCGATGAGGTTGCAGACCATCGCAAGCCCGATGACGATGCCGAGGCCCGGGATCTTGAACCAGGCGACCGCCGCGATGCCCGTGATGACCGCGAAGGCGAGACCATTGATCAGGCCGACCAGGCCCTCGCGCATCACCACGCGCCAGGCGTTGGAGGCGCCGAGCTCGCGCGTTGCCAGCGCCCGCACCGCCACCGTCATGGTCTGGGTCGCGGCGTTGCCGCCCTGGCTCGCCACGATCGGGGCCAGCACGGCGAGCGCGACCATCTTCTCGAGCTGGCCCTCGAACAGGCCGAGCACGGAGGATGCGAGGAAGGCGGTGGCGAGATTGACCAGCAGCCAGTTGAAGCGGCCGCGCGCGATGGTCAGGAAGGTGTCCGACAGCTCTTCGTCGCTGGTGACGCCGCCGAGCGCCTTGAGGTCCTCGTCCGCCTCCTCCTCGATGACGTCGACGACGTCGTCGACGGTGATGACGCCGACCAGGCGATCCTGGGTGTCGAGCACGGGGGCTGCGACGAGATTGTACTTGCCGAACATGCGCGCCACCTCCTCCTGGTCCTCCAGGACGGAGACGCGGCGGCGGTCCTCGTCGGTCAGCTCGGTCAGCGCGATCGGCCGGCGCGCGCGCAGCAGCACGTCGAGGGGGACTGCGCCCTGCCAGTGCTGGTCCTTGTCGACGACATAGATCTCGTAGAAGCGGTCGGGCAGATCCGGCGTCTCGCGCATGTAGTCGATCGCCTGGCCCACGGTGAAATCCTGGGGCACCGCGATGAACTCGGTCTGCATGCGGCGGCCCGCGGAATTCTCCGGGTACAGCAGGCTGCGCTCGAGCGCGACGCGCTCCTTCAGCGGCAGCTTCTCGAGGATCTCCTCCTGCTCGGCCTGGTCGAGCGTCTCCAGCAGCTCGACCGCATCGTCGGATTCGAGCTCGCGGACACCCTCGGCGACCGTCTCCGGCGGCAGTTCCTCCAGGATCTCCTCGCGGACGGCCTCGTCGACCTCGTTCAGCGCGGAGAAGTCGAAGTCGGCCCCGGTGAGCTCGACCAGGCGGACGCGGTCGTCGGGCTCCAGCGCGCCGATGAGATCGCCGAGATCGGCCTCGTGCAGCTCGGCGACGCAGGCACGCAGCGAGGCGCTGTCGCCGGCCTCGATCGCACGCGCGATCTCCTCGACGAATTCGTGCCTGATGTCGCCGTCTTCATTGCGCATCGGCACGTGGTCGAGTACCGAATCCGCAACGGGTGCGGCCACGTCCATATGTTCATCCATGGCGCGCCTCGCCGTTTGACAGGTTGGAACGGGTGATCTGGGCTGACGGTTCAGGCAATACCCACAAGGCAACTCCGAGCGCAATGACAAAGATGCTTCGACTGAGGTGGACCTCGATGGCGGTGGCAGCGACCCTCGCAGCACTCGCCGGCATCGCCGCGACGGAGGCCGCCGAGTGCCCGCGCAAGGATGCGCTCGGCACCTCGCGCGTGCTGAGCGTCGATGCCAAGACATATCCGCGCGTCGGCCTGAAGAGCTTTCCGCAGACGCTGCCGCTGGCCGATCGCGAGGTCGTGCTGACCTTCGACGACGGACCGAACCCGCCGACGACGTCGAAGGTGCTGGCGGCGCTGGCGCAGGAATGCGTGCGCGCGACCTTCTTCCTGATCGGCCTGCACGCCTCCCAGCAGCCTGACATGGTCAAGCGCATCGCGCGCGAGGGCCACACCATCGGCCATCACACCTACTCGCATCCGTTCATGGCGCGGATCCCGTTCGACAAGGCCAGGAGCGAGATCGACCGCGGCATCGCCGCCGTCGAGACGGCGCTGCACGGGGCCGCGACGACGACGCCATCGACGCCGTTCTTCCGCTTTCCCTATTTCGAGGGCACGCCGGCCCAGCTCGACCTGCTGCAATCGCGCGGCATCGTCGTGCTCGGGGCCGATCTGTGGGCCAGCGACTGGAACGAGATGACGCCGGAGCAGGAATTGAAGCTCGTCACGGAGCGCCTCGCCGCGAGCGGCAAGGGCATCGTCCTCTTCCACGACCCCAAGGCCCGCACCGCCGCGATCATGCCGGCCTTCCTGCGCTATCTGCGCGAGAACGGCTACCGGATCGTCCACATCGTACCGTCAGCCCCGCCGCAGAAGAATGCCGATGCGCGCTGATGCCGGAATGTCACGCCCACGCAAAATGGGGTGATTTGAGGCCTATTAACACTCTGTTCATGCTACGCCCTGCAAATGGACGGGGATCTTGTGGCGGAAAGGGCCTCTGGCGCCTGAACCGTTTCCTGATGTCTCCGACCTACTATGGCGGCAATCGCATATGAGGGCAGACCGGGTTCATGATCGGAAGTAGCGTTGTATTGCGGACGCGATCGTGGATCGTCCTTTGCCTCGGGTTGTTCACCGTCGGATCGCCGGCGGCGCTCGCGGCCGACTGTCCGGGCCATCCCGACGCGCTCGGAACCTCCCGCACCCTCGTGGTCGATCCGCGCGAGCACCCGCGCATCGGCACCATGCAGTACCGCGAGACGCTGCCGCTGAAGGACCACGAAGTCGTTCTGACCTTCGACGACGGACCGCTGCCGAAATATTCCAACCAGGTCCTCAAGATGCTCGACGACGAGTGCATCAAGGCGACCTTCTTCATCATCGGCAGCCAAGCCAAGGCGAACCCGGAAGGCGTGCGCAAGCTGGTGGCGGCGGGGCACACCGTCGGCACCCACAGCATGAACCATCCGCTGACCTTCGACCGGATGCCGCTCGAGAAGTTCGAGCCCGAGATCAACGGCGGCATCGAGTGGACCTCGGCCGCGATGACGGACCCGTCCAAGCTCGCCCCGTTCTTCCGCATTCCCGGCCTGATGCGCGCCGAGGGTGTCGAGAATTACTTGATCTCACGCGGCATCCAGGTCTGGAGCGCCGACTTCCCGGCCGACGACTGGCGCCATGTCTCGTCCGACCGCGTCTACCAGCTCGCGATCCAGCGGCTGGAGGCCAAGGGCAAGGGCATTCTGCTGCTGCACGACATCCAGGCCCGCACCGTGGCGGCGCTGCCGAAAATCATCCGCGACCTCAAGGCGCGCGGCTATCGCATCGTGCATGTGGTGCCGGCCACCGCCGACCGGCCGGCAACGCCGACCACGCCGGTGGAATGGCTGCTGCATCCGCCGACCGAGACGGTGCCGATCGCGCGCTGGCCGGCCGTGCCGCACTTCGTGTTCACGGAGACGCGGACGCTCCCGGCGCCCTCGCTCGCCGACCTCAATGCGGAAGCCGCGCATCGATCGCTGCTGCCGCGCCGGACCAAAGGGCAGATGGATCTCGCATCCACCCTGCCCGTGCCCGGCCGCGCGCTGTTTGCGATTCCGGAAGGCTCGGTCGAGGTGCTGCTGTCGACGACCTTGTCGCGGCGTGCCGCGACGCGGATGGCGATGGCGGCGGAGAGGCCGGCCGGAGGCAAGGTCGCAAAGGGCAAGACGGCCAGCAAGACAGCCAAGCCCCAGGCCCGGCACGCCGCGCATGCGGCACCGGTCGCGCCCAAGCACGCCGCGCAGGTCAAGAACGGTACGCCGCGCCCGACCCGCGTCGCCAGTCTGAAGAAGCGCGCCTAGTTCACTGCCGCATGATGGCGGCGACGCAGAGCAGCACGATCAGCGCCAGGAAGAACAGGTCCATATAGGACTTGAGCTCGCCGTCGCGCCGCAGCCGCGCGACGTCGGCGACGACCTGCTTGCGTGCGTTCGTCCCGCCGGCGCCGTCGTTGATCGGGCCCTGAAGGCGCCGCGTCTCAGCCTCGAGCTTCTCGATCTTCTGGTAGAAGTAGAACGCGCGCAGCGTCGAGACGGCGCGCATGGCGGCATAGACCAGCACCAGGATCGCCAGGATCGCCCGGTTCGGATATTTCTCCATGAAGTTCAGGCTGAAGTACACCATCGCCATGAACGCGAAATTGGTGAGAAAGCGGTAGACGAAGCTGAGAAAAACCATGCTGGCTCAAGCCTTGAAGGAGGCAACCGGGATCGTGCTGCCCAATGCAGGATCAAGGGCCCAGACCGGAACTGCCAGCCGACCCCTGCAGGCGTCCGTCTACGCCAACATTATTTCAACAAAGATACCACGGCCCCACAACTTGCCGCCTTTTAGCCACGCGCTGCCATAATGCAAGGGCGCGGCCTCCCGCAACGGCTCAATGGCGGTTTGGCGGAAGTCGCGATAGACTATCGCCCTGCCGCCACATCCGGGGTCTGCCGATGCCGAAGAAGGGAATCACCGGCCACGACGAGTGGGTTCTGACCGAGGCCCTCGCGACCGCCCTGGTCGCGCTGGAGCAGCTCGAACCCAAGCACCGGCCGAACGCGCATATGGACGACATCCGCAAGATGCTCTCGAGCGGCAAGGAGCCGGCGGCGGTGAGCCTACACCTCGCCCAGGCCAAGTGCCGCCTGTTTCCCGACCTCGATCCGCTGGAGATCTACCGGGAATACGGCATCGGCGAGGAATACGGCTGAAGAGCCAGCTTAAGGCCCGCCCGCCACCGATCCCGCGATCACCATGACCAGCGCGCCGAGATCGATCTTGCCGTTGACGGTCAGCTCGTCCGAGCCTTGCGCATCCTTGGCGCCATCGATCTGCAACGCTTGCGGCCGGTTGGCGGCCTGCCGTTGCAACTCGCCGATGATCGCGTCCTTCAGTTTCTCTTCCAGCATGGGATTGGGTCCTTCGCGCGTTCCTCTCACTCAAGGCCAAGCCGCGCCCTTCGTTCCGTCATGCCAGACGCCGTGGCAGGCTGTGGTGGATGTTGCACGCGGCAACGGCGGCGTGGCCGAAGGCGACAGAGATCTGATGCAGATCGGTAACGACATCGCCGATGCCGTAGAGGCCGTGGACCGACGTGCGCTGGTGCGCGTCAACTTTCAGATAGCCCTCGGTGTCGTGCTCGGCCCCCAGCGACACCGCGAGTTGCGAACGCACCTCGGCCCCCATCGCGGGATAGACCATGTCGAATGGCATCGTCCGGCCGTCGGCGAACACGGCCTCGATGCCGTCGCCCCTCCGCCGCAAATGCAGATCGGGCGCGAACACGAGTTCGACACCGGTATCGCGCAGCTCCGAGATTGCGCCCTTCTGGTCACCCTGCCCGGGCACCAGCAGCGTCACGTCGCGCGAATAGCCGCGCAGGAACAGCGCCTTGCTGGCGGCGCGGTGCAACGGGCCGACGACGCCAATGCGACGGCCCCTCGCCTCGAAGGCGTCGCAGACGGGACAATAGCGCAGCACCCCGTCCGCGACCGCGCCGCGCCACTCCGCGAACGGCGGATGGGTGTCGACGATGCCGCTGGCCAGGATGACGGTGGAAGCGGCATGCGCGTCGCCGTTCCAGCTCGCTTCAAAACCGTCCCCGTGCCGCCGCAACGCTGTGACCTCGGCCTGCACGCGCGCGACGGCGAGCTCCTCCAGTTGCGCCGACATCCGCTCGATCAGCTCGGTGCCTGAGAGGCCGTGGACGAAGCCGGGAACGTTGTGGCTGCGCGGGATCAGCGCGGCCCGGCTCGCGCCCGCGTCCACGACACAGACGCTGCGGCGGAAGCGCGCCAGATAGATCGCGGCCATCAGTCCGGCAGGGCCGCCGCCCACGATCAGGCAATCAAAGGGCGCACCGGTCATTTCGGGTTCGGGTCCTGGAGACCGGCGCCGGGCTCCTGCAGGCGCCCGCTCCTTGCCAAATGGACGGCATTGCCCAGCGCGCGCGCCGCGTTCCGCACCTCCTGCTGGAATTCGCCGTCTTCATCGAGCGCGTGATGCGAGGTTGCGTACGGCTCCATGTAACCGACATAGCCGTCGAGCTCGGCGAAGCGCCCCGCCGAGATCAGCTGCATGTCGGTCAGCCAGTCCGACAAGGCACGGCGCACGCCCTCGGCACCGACGGCATCGCCGTGAACGACGATGCCGAAATGACGGCCGGCGAGATGGCGCGGATAAGGCCAGCCCTTCAGCTCCAGCGCCTTGGCTTCATCCGCCTTCTTGCCGTGCGTCGAGGTCGGATCGGGATTGCCGCCGTCGGCGCAGACCATGCGGTCGATCATCGCCTTGAGGCCCGAGGGCACGTGATACCAGTTCACCGGCGTCACGATCAGGATGCCATGAGCGGCCACCCACAACGGATAGATCTCGTTCATCCAGTCGCCCGTCTGCGACAGCGAATAATTCGGATAGCAGCTGCACGGCCAGTGACAGAGCGGCATGGCGGTGCTGACGCAGGATTTGCAAGGATGGATCGTCTTGCCGAATTCCGAGGCGAGGCGCGAAAGATCGAGGATGTCGACGGCAAACCCCATCTCGACGAAAACAGGCTCGGCCAGCTTGACCAAGCGCCAGGTCTTGGACATCTCGCCGGGACAGGTGTGCTCGCTGCGGGCCGAGCCGTTGATGAGAAGGATGCGCGGCGTCTCGTTCGCATCATCGTGCCGCCGCTGGGCCTCGAGAATTTTTGCGCGCGCATCCAGCCAGTCGACGGCGATGTCGTAGTCGGGATCGGAAAAGCCTTCGCCTGCTTTCCGCGTCAAGGGCGCCTTGCGCGAATGGCTGTAGGCGTCCCAGGCCGCAGCGACGATGGCATCGAGCTCGCGCTGCAGCGGGGCAAAGGCGGGATCGACAAAGCGAGCCCTGTAGCGCCGCTCGAACTCCTGGCGCGTCAGCTTGACGGGCGGCATCCCCTGGCGAATTTCGGCGTCCGTCATACTGGCTCCGGCGAAGTCGGTCTCCGACCAACCCGGGGCGCACGACGCGGTTCCTTCCGGTTACTGGCGGGCCACTTCCTGTGGCGCCTCGAACTTCGCGATCCGCCGGTCCAGCCGCCACAGCTCGATGCGGTGGGCCAGCACGAGCGCGGCGGCTTCGCGCTTGGCCTCCTCGTCATCGTCGCAGACGAGGTTGATGCATCCGAACACGTGCCCGTCCGGATCGATCTGGAACGCGCGGTAGTGCTTGATGCTCCGCATGGTCATCCTCCTCGTCGAGGGTAGACGGGTGCGCTCAGCCAGTCCGTGAGGTTCGAGGTCAATTCGTTCTGCCTGGCGCGTTGCAGCAGCATCTCCCGCTCCCTGCCGGGCGGCAGGTTGCGCGCGCGCTCGCGAGCGCTTTCGGCGAAGGCGGCCAGCCGCTCCTGAAGCGATTGGGTCTGTTTCCTGCGGTTGCGTTTGGCGGTCATGTGACTTTCACAGCGGGTTTCGGATGGAAAGAACTGGCAGCTTCCGCCCCAATTTGCGGTTCCGGCATTTCCATAAGTTAACGCTGCGTGATTTTGCGCAAACGGCGGCACGCGGCGCCGATTGCGGCGGAACCGAAATGCTGATTCGTATGTTCAAGAACGACTTGAAGGAGGATCATCATGGCAAAAGCAGCATGGAAGCGGCCGGGCTCACCGATCGGCCGCAAGGGACCGCGCAAGGCAAACCCGGCCTACAAGCGTCGCGCGCGGCAGCCCTGGACGCCCGCGGACGTGAGCAAACTGAAGCAGCTCGCGAAGGGCAACACGCCGACCGGCGTGATGAGCATCAAGCTGCAGCGGCCGGTCGCGGCCATCCGCAGCAAGGCGCAGCGCGAAGGCATTTCGCTGCGGCCCGTCAACCGCTCGCCCTACAACCGGCGAACCAAAGCGGCGAAGCGGCGTTGACGACGCGCACCGCCGGGTGACAACCGGACACAACGGGGACGATGGACGTGGCGCTCATTTTTCCGGTTTCTGCCCACGACATCAGCGCATCGGTACGCGCCGACATCTAACCCGTTCCCGGCGCGTGCAGCCTTGGCAGGCTGCGCCCGCGACACCCTTTAGCTCGGCGGCTGCAGGCCCGGTGACCTCAGCCATTCGCTCATCTGGGAGCCCGTCTCTGCCTGACGCGCCTTGCGCAGGATCTCATCGCGGGCTGCGCCGGGCGGAAGCGATTTGGCTTCTTCGCGCAGCCGCTCCGCTTCAGCGGCAAGGCGTATCTCCAATGGATCCGTTTGCCTAACTCGACGCCGCGTCAACATGGGCCCTCTCCCTGATCATTGCGTCGGAGCGCTTCGTTGCCTCCTTACCGATTTGAGATCATCGCACCCGGGCGATTATCCCCATAACGTTCCAGAAGCGGAACGGTTGCGCGTGGTGCCAAAGGGCGCTGACGCTCGGTCAGAGCCGCAAGAGCTACGAGCCCTTCCCAAGGAGAGGCTCGACCCCGGTGACGGTCAGGGTGATCCAAATGATCGCGACGTTGAATGACCGATCGCCCGGCCGCCGCCACTGCCGCGAAGGTCTGGTCGCAGGTCAGCCGCCGGAATACAGTCCGGCGTCCCTGCGGCCGTCGCCACCGCCTTCCGCAACATGTTCGGCGACAATTTCAATTGAGCCGATGGCACCCTACTCCCGCCAGAACTCGGCCAGCTCCTCAGCGGTCACGAGGTCGACCTGGCCGTGGAAGCGGGTGCGATACATCGTCATGAGCGCGTCGTGCCCGACGTCCGACGATGAGCACAGCGCGTCCTCGACGATGACGACCCGGAAGCCGAGATCGACGGCGCTCAGCACCGTCGAGAGCACGCAAACATCCGTCTCGGCGCCCGAGATCACGACCGTGCCGACGTTCTTGTCGACCAGCGAGGTCGCAAGCGCGGGATTGCTGAACGCGGAATAAGCCGGCTTGTCGATGATCGCGGCCGGCGGAACGAACCTGGTCAGGGCCGGCACGAGATCGAGGGCGGACGGCGGAAGATTCCTGCGCGTTGCCTGGTGCCATCGATGAAAATATCGCTGCCACTGCCCGCGACGATCCGCGGGATCTTCCGGGGTAATGAAGCGCGTGAAGACAGTTCTGGCCTGATAGCGTGCAACGATCGAAGCGATCGTCGGCAGGACCCGCTCCATCCACGGCGTCGCCCACAAACCGCCGGGAGCGAAAATGTTCTGCATGTCGATGCAGAGGTGAACGGCGTCCCTGATCTCGGCAACGTCCGACGCGCTGTTTCTCATTGTCCTCCACCGGCGAACGCATGCCGCGGCACGTCCGCGGCGGCTTACCTGCAAATGCGATCCGGACGGCCCTCGTTCCGTATTCATGCATCCGATGATCGAGCAGACCGAGCCCGGATATGCCACGGCCCCGCCGAATCGAGGCCGGGATGAGCTGACGCCGGGGATGGGCGGCGGACGAAAGCAGCGCGGCACGAGGTCGTGCCATGCCCGATGAAGCTTTGAAAAAAGCTCAGCTATTTCAGTGACAAACGAGGATTTGGTGCGCTCGGAGGGACTCGAACCCCCACGATTTTACTCACTGCCACCTCAAGGCAGCGCGTCTACCAGTTCCGCCACGAGCGCTTTGGGGATGCCGGCTTGAGGCTTGAAGGCCGGCCGGATCAACGGCGCCGATCTAACAAATCCATCAGAGGGGTACAAGCCTGCAAAGGCCCTGAATTCCACAAGCTTTGCAGGAAAGTTCGGGCTCCTTGCCCAAATCGGCCCTGACCCGATGCGGGGGCCGCTACCGCGTGCCCAGGCCGGCTACCGCGTGCCCGGCGAGCGCGGCAGCATCTGCTTGACCTCGACCGCGATTCGGTTGCGATCCACCAGCACGACCCCGGAGGCGACCGGCAGGTTGTTGGCGAGGACCTTGACCTCGTCGGCCTCGGTTGCGTCCAGCTCGATGATGGCGCCGCGGGAAAGACGTAATACCTGATGGATCGGCATGGTGGTCGTCCCGAGGACGACCATGAGATCCACGGTGACTTTATCGAGAGTGGGCACTGTCAGGACCGCCGCAACTAGGGACTTGGCATTTGCACCTGCGATCATCACCACGTTATGGTTAGCCAATGGTTAATTCGCCTCAAAACCCCCGCGAAAAGCTCGATTTGACGTCGTTTTCCGCTGCCGGCGGCGAGCCCGTCGAATGGCGAATCTCGGACGCGCCGGTGGCCTATCCGGAGGCGGTCGCCGCCATGGAGGCGCGGGTCGCCGCGATCGCGGCCGGCGAGGCGCCGGAGCTGGTCTGGCTGCTGGAGCATCCCCCGCTCTACACCTCGGGGACCTCGGGCAAGGAAACCGACCTGCTCGATGCCCGATTCCCGACCTTCGCCACCGGCCGCGGCGGCCAGCTCACCTATCACGGGCCCGGCCAGCGCGTGGCCTATGTCATGCTCGACCTCAAGCGCCGCCGGCCGGACGTCCGGGCCTATGTCGCGAGCCTGGAGGAATTGATCCTGACGACGCTGGCCGTCTTCAACGTCCGCGGCGAACGGCGCGAGGACCGGGTCGGCGTCTGGGTGAAGCGCCCCGACAAGGGGCCTGAGCACGAGGACAAGATCGCGGCGATCGGCGTGCGGTTGAAGCGCTGGGTCTCGTTCCACGGCATCGCCATCAATGTCGAGCCGGAGCTGTCGCATTTCGCCGGCATCGTGCCGTGCGGGGTCGTCGATCCCCGCTACGGCGTCACCTCGCTGGTCGACCTCGGCCAGCTCGTGACCATGGCGGACGTCGATATCGCGCTGCGCCAGGCGTTCGAGCAGCTGTTCGGGCCGACCCGTGCGCCGGTGGCGGAAGCGGCCGCCTGATCTAGTCCTGTTGAAGACGCACTGTCTCGCGTTCTCCGCCGCCGCAGAATCGGCCATTCTCAAGTCAGGTGCCGCCCACGCCTCCCCCCTCCGCCGGGAAAGCAGACCTCATGCAGGGCGATGAGATCATCGGACCGACTGTTCGAGCGCTGGGCATAAGGAGGGATTGCGTTACCTGCTCGCAATGGGAGGTTTTGACGATGAGACTCTCTGCGCCGATCTATCATCTGAAGCGAAAAGCAAAGCGCCTGTCCCGCGACGAAAACATTCCGCTGCACGATGCACTCGACCGCGTCGCTGCGACGGAAGGGTTTTCCGCCTGGAGCATGCTCGCGGCGAAAGCTGCCGCGATGACGCCGGCGAACAGGCTGTTCCCTCAATTCCACCCCGGCGACCTCGTGCTCGTCGGCGCGCGGCCCGGTCAGGGCAAGACTTTGATGAGCCTCGAGCTTGCCGTGGAGGCCATGAAGTCGGGCCACCGCGCCGCGTTCTTCTCGCTCGAATATACCGAGCAGGATGTTTTCGATCGCTTGCGTGCGATCGGCGTCGAGCCCGCGCAATTCGATGACCTCTTCGAGGTCGACTGCTCCGACGCCATCAGCGCCGATTACGTCGTCAAGCAGATGGCAGCAGCGCCCCGTGGCACGGTCGTGGTGATCGATTATCTGCAGCTGCTCGACCAGAGGCGGGAAAACCCCGACCTTACCGTTCAGGTGCGCGCACTGAAGTCCTTCGCGCGCGACCGGGGACTGATCGTCGTCTTCATCTCACAGATCGACCGATCCTATGATCCCCAGGTCAAGCCCTGCCCTGATCTCGGCGACGTCAGGCTGCCCAACCCGCTGGACCTGACGCTGTTCGACAAGGCATGCTTTTTGAACAATTCCGAAGTCCAGTTCCGCACCGCGAGCTGACGATCGGGCCGTGGGTGAGACGCCTCACCCGCGGCCTGCAGCCTCACGCCGTCTGCAGCGGCACCTCGAGCTTGCCGGCGATGTAGCGCCGCTCCTGGGTCAGGCCGCCAAAGCCGTAGGCGTCACTCTTGACCTCGTCGACATGCGCATAGGTCTCGGGATGCAGCGGCCCGAGAATCTCGGCCATGCGCTTGAACATCGCAGCGAGATAGGCCGCCTTCTCGTCCTTGGTGTTGGTGCCTTCGCTGACGTGGATGTCGAGCCAGTAGCTCGCGAGCTTCTGCTCGGCCAGCGACTTGCCGCCGGCAAACCAGTCATCGGCATCCACCGACTTGACGATAATGGCGGTGACTTTCGGATCCTTATGCAGGATTTTTGCGGTGAGCTCGGACACGGCGCTCGCGATGTCGGCCTTCAGCGACGGCGCCTGGCGGGAGGTGGTGTAGGACACGGTGATCAGGGGCATTGTGGCTCTCCTCGAGATGCAGCGCTGCTTGCGCGGCGTCGGTGAGAAGCTAGACCCGCGGCCTTCATTTTGGTATCTTATCTCTATTGATACCAGTGATAAGACTTCATAATGGCAGCCACACTCGACATCTCCACCATCAAGGCCTTCCTGCTGGTCGCCGATCTCCAGAACTTTACGCGGACCGCCGAAGCGCTCGGCACGACGCAGGCCGCGGTCAGCCTCAAGCTGCAACGGCTGGAGACGTTGCTGGGAAAGCGCCTCGTCGAGCGGTCGCCGCGCGCGGTCCGGCTCACTGCTGACGGCGCCGGCTTCCTCGATCGCGCCCGCGCGTTGATGGCGGCGCATGACCGGGCACTGTCAGGCGAGGCACCTGCCGCGCAATCGCTCTCGCTCGGCATCTCCGATCATGCGACCGGCCCCGAACTGGTGCCGCTGCTCGAACGCCTGCACGCGATGTCAGCAAATCTCACCCTCGCCGTCACCATCGGCTTCTCGCGCGAGATGCAGGATGCTTACGATTCAGGCGAGCTCGATGCGGTGATCGTCCGCCAGGAAGGCAGCCGCCGCGGCGGCGAGACGCTGACCGAGGACGAGTTCGGCTGGTTCGCCGCACGGCGCCTCTCCCTGCCGAAAGGTGAGCCGCTTCCGCTTGCGACGCTCGCCCCGCCCTGCGGCGTTCGCGCCATTGCCGTGCGCGCGCTCGACAAGGCGGGTCTTGCCTGGCGCGAACGCTTCGTCGGCGGCGGGGTGACCGCGGTGGTCGCAGCGGCGCTCGCCGGACTTGCCGTCGCACCGCTGGCGCGCCGGATCGCACCTGCCGGGCTGGTCGACATCGGGCCCGCGCACAAGCTGCCGAAGCTCGGCAGCTCGAAGGTGATGCTGCATTCGAAGGTCAGCGATCCCGCGAAGCTTGCGGCGCTGCGTGCGGTGGCGGCGACGTTTAGAAGTGTCGCCGCCAACTGAGGTCTCACAAAATCGCCTCGAACGCGCTGCGCAGCGTTTCGTGCTTGAACACAAAACCGCGGCTGAGCGCTTTGTTCGGCAGCACGCGCTGACCGCCCAGCAAAAGCTCGTCGGCAAAACCGCCGCCGATCCGCCGCAGCAGGCCGCCGGGAATACGGAACACCGCGGGCCGATGCAGACGGCGGCCGAGCTCTTCGGTGAACTTCGCGTTGGTGACCGGAATCGGCGCAGTGGCGTTGACGGGCCCGGCGAGATCCGGCGTTGCCATCACATAGGCGATCAGGCGGATCAGATCGTCGCGCTCGATCCACGACATCCACTGCCGCCCGGTGCCGAGCGGGCCGCCGAGGCCGAACTCGAACGGCGTCAGCATGCGCGTGATGAATCCGCCCTCGGTGCCGAGCACGAGGCCGATGCGCAAATAGACCACGCGCACGCCGAGCTCCTCCGCCGGACGCGCCGCCTGCTCCCAGGCCGCGCATAGCTCGTGGCTGAAGCAGGCGTGCGATTTCGCGGACTCCGTCAGCACCTGGTCGGCCCATAGACCGTACCAGCCGATCGCGGAGCCGCTGACCAGCACGTCGGGCTTGTGGTCGAGCCGCGCGATCAGCTTGACCACCTCGCCGGTCATGTCGACACGCGAGCCGATGATCTTGGCGCGCTTCGCCTCGGTCCAAAGACCATTGCCGATCGGCTCTCCCGCGAGATTGACGATGGCATCGATCCTTGTTTCCGAGGAGAGCTGATCGAGGCTGGTGATCAGCGTCACCGGCGGCGGCAACATTTCGGCCTTGGCGGGGGTGCGGATCAGCGCAATGACATCATGTCCTGCCCCGCCGAGGCTCGCGGCAAGCCTACTGCCGATGAAGCCGGTGGCCCCCGTGATGAGCACGGTCTTGCGACCGGGCAGTTTCTCGACGAGCCCGGCAGCGGGCACGCTCCGCATCCGGCCGAGCCGGCGCATCGCCGCAAAATCCCTGACGCCGCACAGCGCAGCGCCAACCGCGCAGGCGGTGGCGGCGATGCTGAGTAGGCCCTGGTACACGACCGTCGCGCCGAACGGCTGCATCGCCGATTCGATCAGGACCGGCAGCAGCAGCACGAGAATGGCACCGTAATTGATTGCGAGCAGCGTGTGATTGATTCGCTCGCTCGGCGGCAGTTTCCGGCTCAGATCCTCCTCGACGAAATCCATCAGCGTGATGACGATCTCGGTGACCAGCACTGCGACGACCAGCAGCGCCAGCGCGCCGTAGACCTCCAACCAGCCGAGCACGAGGAACAGCAGCGCATAAAACATGTTGCGGATGCCGTGCAGCTTCAGCTCGAAGCGCTGTGACGGCCGCCAGGCCAGGCGCTCGGTGAATTCGTGATGATAGAAGGTGTCGAACACACCCATCACGATCTGGATGGCGATGAGCGTCCACAACAGCGGCGTCATGATACGGCCTCCCTGAAGGTGGCGGACTGATGGATCAGCGCGCCGTAACGCGGGTGGGTGACATCGAGGGTGAAACGGAAGGCGCCCTCGCCGAGATCGCGATGGGTCACCATGAGGTCGCCCGGCGTGAGCCATTGCGGCAGCGGGATCCAGAGCGAGCCGAGTTGGAGGCCATAACCGGCGCTGCGAAAGGTCAGCGTCTCGTCCTCGACCGCGATCCGGAGCGCCATCGAGACGCCGAAGCCGACATATTCCTCGAGCCCGGTCGGTCCGGCGAAACGCTTGGCGGAATGGATCACTTGCGGAAAGCCGCGCTTGCGCGCGCAGATGCGGGTCCAGGTCTGGCCGCCGGTCGCGCTGTCCTCGGTGACGGTCACGATCATCGGCACGCCGGTGTCACGGCCGGTCGGCAACGGCCCGCCGATCAGCCTTGCTGCCTGCGCGAACCACCAGCCGATGTCGCTGAAAGAGATCTCGTCGACCACGCCGACATAGACCACGCTGTCGCCATCGGCGACACGTTTGGAAAAGCGCCGCCAGGTCGCGAGCGGCAGACGGCCCCAATCCTCGTCCGACAACAGCGAACGGAAACGGCGATCGTCGAACAGTTTGGTGTAAACGGAGAAAGGTGCGCTGGAGCCTGATAATCGAGCCGACGTCATCGCACCCTCCCGACACTATTTGACCTTGCCCAGCGGCAGCAGGCTCACGATCTTCTCGCCAAGCCGCATCAAGGCGACCAGCCGCGGCCGCGGCACCTTCAGCATCTGCATGAACCAGTGGTCGGCGAGCTCGGTGAAGGCGAGCATCTCCTTCAGCCGCTTGCTGGCGACCGGATTGATGTTGGGATCGTCGGTGGCGTCGGACACGCAGGCCCTGAGCGCCGCGATCGCCGGATCGAGCTCCCGCTCCTTGCGCCGGGCCGCAATTCTGGCGGCGACCTCCCAGATGTCGGTCTCGGCCTCGTAATGGTCGCGGCGGTCGCCCAGGATCGGCACCCGGCGGATCAGGTTCCAGGCGAGCAATTCCTTGATCGAGTTGGAGACGTTGGAGCGCGCCATGCCGAGCGTGTCGGCGATATCCTCGGCAGTCATCGGTGCTTCGGAAAGGTAGAGCAGCCCGTGGATCTGGCTAACCGAGCGATTGACGCCCCACTCGTCCCCCATGTCGCCCCAATGCAGGATGAAGCGCTCGACGGCGGCGGGGAGTTTCTTCTTTCCGGTCATTTCTGTCATTACAGAAATATCTGATAAGACCGATCCGCTGTCAAGAGCAACGCCGTCGGCATACGAGGCTGGGAATCTGCTTAAAAATGTTCCAGGCCCAGGGAACCATCCGGCGCCTGTGGCGTTTGCTCCAGTCGAGGCGGGGTCCCGGAATGGTTGAAAAAGTCAGTCAACAGAGAGACTTGTTCGAGAGCGAACGCAGTTTCCGGCTGTTGGTTGAGGGAGTTGCGGACTACGCCCTCTACATGCTCGATCCCAAGGGGACCATCACCAGCTGGAACATCGGCGGCGAACGCATCAAGGGCTATTCACCCGAAGAGATCCTCGGCCAGCATTTCTCCCGCTTCTACACCGAAACCGACCGCGCCAACGGCAAGCCGGCCCGTGCGCTCGGCATCGCCAGGGACAAGGGCCGCTACGAGGAGGAAGGCTGGCGCGTCCGCAAGGACGGCACGTTCTTCTGGGCCAGCGTCGTGATCGATCCGATCTACGAGGACGGCAAACTGGTCGGATTCGCCAAGATCACGCGCGACATCACCGAACGCCGCAATACCCAGATCAAGCTCGAGGCGATGCAGAAGCAGCTCGCCGAGTCCCAGAAGTTCGACGCGCTGGGACAGCTCACCGGCGGGGTCGCCCACGACTTCAACAACCTGCTGATGATCATCAGCGGCAGCCTCCACATGCTGAAGCGAGGGGCCGACGACCCGGCCAAGCTTCAGCGCGCGATCTCCGCGATCGAGACCGCCACCAGGCGCGGCGCGGCGCTGACCAACCAACTGCTCACTTTCGCGCGGCGGCAGAGCGTCAACCCGCAGGCGATCAATTTCGCCGAACGCATCGCGGCGATCCGCGAGGTGCTCGATGCCGGCGTCGGCAGCTCCGTGCGGCTGGCCTTCGACATCGGCGGCGACGTCTGGCCGGTCAAGACCGACGCTTCCGAACTCGAGACCGCGCTGCTCAACCTCGTCATCAATGCCCGCGACGCGATGCCCGACGGAGGCACGGTGACGATCCGCGCGCGCAATGTCGTGCTGGACGAAGCGCCCCTCGCCGGCGATTTCGTCGCAATCGACGTCACGGATACCGGGCTCGGCATCCCCTCCGACGTGCTCGACAAGATCTTCGAGCCTTTCTTCACCACCAAGCCGATCGGAAAAGGCACGGGCCTCGGCCTTTCTCAGGTGCACGGCTTCGCGCATCAGGCCGGCGGCACCGTGAAGGTCGCAAGCGAGCTCGGCAAGGGCACGACGTTCACCATCGTCCTGCCGCGCGGAGAAGACGCGCCGTCGCAGGACACGGTTAGGGAGCCGGCGTTCCAGGGCAGCGGCACGGTGTTGCTGGTGGAGGACAATCCGGACGTCGCCATCGTCAGCATTGGCCTCTTGGAGCAGCTCGGCTATCACGTGCGCCGCGTCGCCGACGCCGAAGCCGCCTTGCGCGAGATCGAGACCAACGGCGTCGACTTCGTGTTCTCGGACATCGTCATGCCCGGCAAGATGGATGGCCTCTCGCTCGCCCATCATCTGCGCCAGATCCATCCCAACCTGCCGATCCTGCTCGCCACCGGCTACAGCGAGGTCGCCGCCGGCGTGCGCGGGGATTTCCCGATCCTGCGCAAGCCATATGAGATCCACGAGCTCAGCGAGGCCATCGCCAAGCTGCCAAGGTGAGCTCCTCGAGAGGTGAACACCTCGGGTGGGCGAAGGCGCGCGCTTCGCTTTGCTCACCCTCCACAGGCTTACGATTTCCGCAGCACCGAGACGAAAAACCCGTCCGTTCCGGTTCGCCGCGGCGTCATCAGCCAGCCTTCGTCCGAGCGCAGCGCGGCCTCGCCAAAACCCTCCGCTTGGTCCCAGAGCACGCTGGCGGTCTGCTCGGGCGGGACGACCGAAAACTCGCCATGGCGCCCGACGAACGCCCTCACCTGCTCGCCGTTCTCCTCTGAAAGAACCGAGCAGGTGATGTAGGCGATGCGGCCGCCCGGCTTCACCAGCGGAGCCGCCCGCGCGAGCGCCTCGGCCTGGTCGCGCAGGCGGATCTCCAGCGCGCCCGGCCGCATGCGCCATTTGGCGTCGGGGTTGCGGCGCCAGGTCCCGGTTCCCGTACAGGGCGCGTCGATCACGACCAGATCAGCCGAGGCGCGAATGTCGGCCAGCGGATCGGCCTCGCCCTTGGGCGTGCGGACATCGGCATTGTGGACGCCGGCGCGCGACAGCCGCTCGTGGATCGGCGCGAGCTGGCGCTTGTCGCGGTCGGTCGCGATCAGCCGGCCCTTGCCCTGCATCAGGGCGGCGAGCGCCAATGTCTTGCCGCCTGCACCGGCGCAGAGGTCGATCACCTGCTCGCCGGGCTTTGCCGCGGTGAACTGGGCCGCAAGCTGCGATCCCTCGTCCTGCACTTCAATGGCGCCCTTGATGAAATCCTCTTCCGCCTGGATGCCGGGGTTGCGCGCATCGGCCGAAAGCTCGATGCGCAAGCCCGTTACCGACCATCGCGTCGGTTTCGCATGAAGATGAGCAAGTGCCTTCAGCACCTTGTCGCGGTTGGATTTTAGCGTGTTGACGCGCAGGTCGAGCGGCGCCCGGCTCGCCATCGCGGCCGCCTCCGCTACACGGTCCTCGCCGAACACTTTTGCAAGGTGCGGATCCAGCCATTCCGGATAGTCGCCGGCGATCGCGGCCGGCGCATCTTTCAGAGACCGCGAGGCGAGCGCGGCCTGCTCGGCCTCCGTCAGCGGCGCCGGCGCGAAGCGGCTGCCGTCGAACAAGGCGCCCATCGTCGCCGTGTCCATGTCGCGCTCGAGGCGGAGCATGCCGATCAGCCGCGCGCGGGCGGTATCGGAATCCATCAGGAACGCGCTCGAGGCGTAGCGGCGCAGCACGTCCCAGACGAGGCCGGCGATGGCGGCGCGGTCGCCGGAACCGGCGAAGCGGTGCGCGGTGCCCCACTCCTTCAGCGCCTTGGCCGCGGGCACGCGATCCCTCTCGATGGTGTCGATCAGTTCGATGGCTGCGGACAGCCGGGCAGCGGGGGTCATTCTTTATCTTTCGTTGGCGGGCGAGCGCCTAGATCAGCAACAAGAGCTTCAGCGCGAAGTAGATCCACATGGCGAGCAGCACCAGCACGCCGGCGATCCAGACCGTGGAGCGCCGGCCGAGATCGTTCGAGGAGACGAAGACCCCGGCATGGGCAAAGCGCGTCACCACGAACACCCAGGACATCAGCACGATGAAGAGATCGGCGCGGCGCAAGGGCAAGGCCAGCGCGATCAGAACGTAGAACAGTACCGGCAGCTCGAACTGGTTGCGGTAGCAATTGGCGATCTGGGTGGCGCCCTTCGGCCAGTTCGGCTCGCCGAGCGCAACGTCGCGGATCTTGGTCTCGCCCGAGACCAGCGTCTTGCGGCGCGCGAAAACCATGCCGATCAGCAAGGCGAAGGTGAGCCCGATCTGGACGAAGACCGGCAGCAAGACCATTTGAACGGACATCGGAACTTTCCCGCAAGGCGAAACGTCGCCGCCCGTCATTAGCGGCGACTTCTGACGCTGACAATCAGCGAGTTGAACCGGCGTTCCCGCTCTTGCGACCAACCACCGATCGTTAAAGCGATTTCGGCCCTGGTCGGGGCCAAGCGAAATAGAGGCGAGATGGCGCCATGACCACCCTGTCCAGCCTATGGACCGAATCCGCCGATGGACAGCTCGGCATCCTGATGTCGGCGCTGTCGGGTATCGCCATGGCGCTCGCGGTCGCGCTTGCAATGACGGTGTGCTTCCGCCTGAGCTACCGGAGCTGGCGCGACGTCGTCAGGCATGGCTTGGCCGGGCTCGCGGCGATCGCCTTGTTCGCCTTTGCCGCCTACGACATGCGCCATGCCGCGCTTGCCTATCTCGGCCTCAATCCCTCCAAGCCCGCCGTCGAGTTCGAGATCCGCATGCCCCGGGAGATGCTGACCGCGGCGACCGACAGCCAGATCGAGCTGCACACCGACCGCAACCAGACGCTGGCGCTGGTCGATGGCGTGCGCGATCTCGATGACGGCCGCGCGCTGCTGCGCGGCGCGGTTGCGCTCAACCACCGCACCGCGGACCGCATGCTCGTCGTCAGCCTGCCGGGCAAGGGCACGTTCGAGTTCCGCCTCCGCCTGCCCGCCGAGCCGCATCGCACCGGCGAGTTCGGCCCCTGGCATCTCGCCGACCACATCGCCTCGCCGCTGGCAGGAGCCATCGCACCCCAGGACGGCTACACGATCCGCTACCGCGTGCTTTAAACTTTGTTCGTTGCGATCCGGGCCTGCGCCGTCATCGTTCCGACGCGCGAGGGCGGGTAAGTTGATCGCATGTCCGAATTTCGCCTGACCCAGATCTCCGACACCCATCTCGGCCGGCGCTTCCCCGGCCTCGTCGCCAACTTCCATCGCGTTTGCGAGCACATCGACGCTGATCGGCCCGATCTCGTCGTCAACACCGGCGACGTCTCCTTCGACGGACCGACCGGCCGCGACGATGTGGTCTTCGCAAAAGGCCTCCACGACGCCCTGCCCGTCCCGTGCCGCTATCTCCCCGGCAATCACGACATCGGCGATAATCCGACCGCGATCGGGCCGGCGCCGAAGCCGCCGGTCAGCGAAGCACACCGCCTGCAGTTCTGCGACATCATCGGCGAAGACCATTGGGCATTCGAGGCTGGAGGCTGGCGCTTCATCGGCCTCAATTCGCTGGTGATGACTTCAGGGCTCGCCTTCGAGGCCGAGCAGTTTGACTGGCTGGCATCCGAGATCGCGCAGACGAACCGCAAGCCGGTCGCACTGTTCCTGCACAAGCCGCTGTTTCTCAACCGGCCCGACGATCCGGAGACGCCGGAGACCTCGATCCGCTACGTGCCGCAGCCGGCGCGGGCCCGATTGATCGAGATGTTCGCGCATGTCGACCTGCGCCTCATCGCCAGCGGCCACGTGCACCAGCGGCGCGATTTCACTTGGCACCACACCCGCCATGTCTGGGCGCCGTCGGCCGGCTTCGTCATCAACGATGCGCGGCAGGACCGGATCGCGCTCAAGGAGGTCGGCCTGGTCGAGTATCGCTTCCGACCCGACAGTTTCGAGGTCCGCCACGTCAGGGCCGCCGGCCAGGTCGATGTCGACATCGAGGAGCTGCTCGCCCAGATGGGCGGCGAGCATTAAGGCCTGCCATCGGCTCAGGCGACGCTCTTGAGATCCTGCTGGATCGCGGCGAGCAGCGATTGCAGCGCTTCGCTGTTCACCGGCTTGGCCGCGAGATCATTGGCGGATGGCGACCTGACAGGCTGCGCGGCCTTGACCGGGCGCTTCGGGAATGGCGGCGGCGCCGGCATCGCGGGACGGACCAAATCGCCCTCCTCGTCGACATGGACGAACTTGCCATGGATGACGTCGTCGCGGCGGCCCATGACGAACATGGTCGTCCAATAGCCGGCCGCCAGCAGGATAACGCAGAAAACACTGATCTCTAACATCGCAACACCCAAAATATGCGCGATGATTCAACGTCTTCGTCGTGGGGTCAATGAACCGGCGGTCACACCTGCGGCTTTTGCGGAACAGGTGTGGCCGATCGGTCACTCTTTGTTAACCATGTTCGCCCCCGCCTTCGGAGGCGGGAGCGGCAGGTCAGGCCTTGTCCGGCCCGACCCGGACCAGTTGCTTGCCGAAATTGGCGCCCTTCAGCAGCCCCATGAAGGCGCCGGGTGCGCTTTCCAGGCCCTCGGTGACGAACTCCTTGTACTTGACCTTGCCGTCACGAACCCAGGAAGACATGTCGCGCAGGAAATCGCCGTGCCGCGCGGCGAAGTCGGAGACGATGAAGCCGCGGAAGGTCAGCCGCTTGGTCAGCGTCGCGCGCATCATGCTGGCGGCCCATTTCGGAGGCTTTGCCTCGGTGTCGTTGTAGTGCGCGATCAGGCCGCAGACCGGCACGCGGGCAAACGGGTTGAGCAACGGGAAGACCGCCTCGAACACGGCGCCGCCGACATTCTCGAAATAGACGTCGATGCCTTTCGGGCAGGCGTCCTTCAGCTTCGCGGCGAGATCAGGGTCGCGGTGATCGATGCAGGCATCGAAGCCGAGCTCCCTCACGACGTAGTCGCACTTGTCCTTGCCGCCGGCGATGCCGACCGCGCGTGCGCCCTTGATCTTGGCGATCTGGCCGACCGCCGAGCCGACCGCACCGGAGGCGCCGGCAACGACGACGGTCTCGCCAGCTTGCGGCTTGCCGATGTCGAGCAGCCCCGTATACGCGGTCATGCCGGGCATGCCGAGCACGCCGATCGACGTCGAGATCGGTCCGAGCTTGGGATCGACCTTGATCAGGCCCTTGCCGTTCGAGATCGCATGGGTCTGCCAGCCGGAACGAATGCGCACGATGTCGCCAACCGCGAAATCAGGATTGTTGGAGGCCGCAACCTCGCTCACCGCCTCGCCTTCCATCACGCCGCCGACCGGCACCGGCGCGGCATAGGACGGCCCCTCGCTCATGCGCCCGCGCATATAGGGATCGAGCGACAGCCAGATCGTGCGCAGCAGAACTTCGCCTGCGCCCGGCGTCGGCACCGCGAATTCCTCCAAGCGGAAATCAGACGGCTTGGGCTCGCCGACGGGGCGCGCGGCAAGAACGATGCGTTTGGCTTGGGACATGGCTTCCTCCTGATTGTCTTTCGACGTGGACGGAAGCGGAGGGAGTTAGCTGCGTCAATACAAAAGGAGTGGAGCGATAAGACGCAGAGGCACGCACATCTCTCGTGTCCCGGACGCGCTGCAACCCGCAGCGTTGCTGCGCAGAGCCGGGCCCCCAGAAGGCGACACGGCAGAATGCAGAAGACATGGGCCCCGGCTCTGCAGCGCACCACTGAAGAAGCGCTGCGCTGCGTCCCGGGCACGAGAGCGAAGTAACTAACCCGCGCCCGGATAGTTCGGGCTCTCGCGCGTGATGGTGACGTCATGGACGTGGCTCTCGCGCAGGCCCGCGCCGGTGATGCGGACGAACTGCGCCTTGTCGTGCAGCTCCTTCATGTCGCGTGCACCGACATAGCCCATCGCGGCGCGCAAGCCGCCGGCGAGCTGGTGCATGACATTGCCGACCGGACCCTTGTAGGGCACCTGGCCCTCGATGCCCTCGGGCACGAGCTTGAGCGTGTCCTTGATGTCCTGCTGGAAGTAGCGATCAGCCGAGCCGCGCGCCATCGCGCCAACAGAGCCCATACCGCGATAGGCCTTGTAGGACCGGCCCTGCCACAAGAACACTTCGCCGGGGGTCTCGTCAGTGCCGGCGAGCAGCGAGCCGACCATGGCAATGTCGGCGCCGGCGGCGAGCGCTTTGGCGAGGTCGCCGGAGAACTTGATGCCGCCGTCGGCGATGACGGGGATGTCGGCCTTCTTCGCGGCTTCCACCGCATCCATGATCGCGGTGAGCTGGGGAACGCCGACGCCGGCGACGATGCGCGTGGTGCAGATCGAGCCTGGGCCGATGCCGACCTTGATGCAATCTGCGCCCGCATCGATCAGGGCCTGCGTGCCTTCCGTGGTGGCGACGTTGCCGGCGACGACCTGCACCGAATTGGACAGACGCTTGATGCGGTTCACCGCATGCAGCACGTGGCGGGAATGGCCGTGCGCGGTGTCGACGACGACGAGATCGACGCCGGCATCGATCAACCGCTCAGTGCGCTCGAAGCCGGTGTCACCGACGGTGGTGGCGGCGGCGACGCGCAGGCGCCCCTGCGCATCCTTGCAGGCGAGCGGATGGGCGACCGCCTTCTCCATGTCCTTCACGGTGATCAGGCCGACGCAGCGATATTGCTCGTCGACCACCAGCAGCTTCTCGATGCGATGCTGGTGCAGCATCCGCCGCGCTTCGTCCTGGCTGACATTCTCGCGCACCGTGACGAGGCCTTCATGCGTCATCAGCTCGGAGACTTTTTGCCGGCGGTCGGTGGCAAAGCGGACGTCGCGATTGGTGAGGATGCCGACCAGCTTGCCCGGCGTGTTCTTGCCCGCGCCGGTGACGACGGGAATGCCGGAGATGCCGTGATCGCTCATCAGCTTGAGCGCGTCGTCGAGCGAGGCCTCGGGGCTGATGGTGAGCGGGTTCACCACCATGCCCGACTCGAAGCGCTTGACCTGCCGCACCTGCGCGGCCTGCCCCTCGGGATCGAAATTGCGGTGAATGACGCCGAGCCCGCCGGCCTGCGCCATCGCGATCGCCATGCGCGCCTCGGTGACGGTGTCCATGGCCGAGGCCATGATCGGGATGTTGAGCGGAATGGCGCGGGTGACGCGGGAGCGGATGTCGACCTCGCCCGGCATGACGTCCGACAGGCCCGGCTTCAGCAGCACGTCGTCGAACGTAAAGGCTTCGCGGATGCCCTGAAGTTGCACCGTGGCCATTTGCCAACTCCTTCCTGCGGCCGTGCCGCAAATGCTAATGGATGAGCGCCGCCCTCGGCGTACCTTGCGGTTGGCCGGGAGAATCGGAGCCCATCGGTGGGGTTGACGCGGGTCGATAGCACGGCCGCGTGACGAATCAAAGCAAATCGGACCGCCGACCAGCCATGCACAGGCTTTTTACGCAAATTCGGTGGGGATAGCCCATGTCCCCGCCTACCCGCTGTCATTCCGGGACGCGACAAAGTCGCGAACTATGGTGCGCAATTGCGCACCTGGGCATCCATTCCACAGAGGTCCCGCGGCCCAATGGATTCCGGGCTCGCGCCAAGTGGCGCGCCCCGGAATGACGGACACGGAGGGTCATCCCGTCGTCACGCAGGATTTAGGTGCCATGCGTCGATCCGCAATGGTCGCAGGCCGGCGGCGGTGATAAGCCGCAAGCACACCTTCCTTCCGATTTCCCTTACCAATCCGTCATGGTCGACAAGCAACGCATCATTCCGCTGATCGTGGCCACCGCGCTCTTCATGGAAAACATGGACTCGACGGTGATCGCCACCTCGCTGCCGGCGATTGCGGCCGACATCGGTACCAGCCCGCTGACGCTGAAGCTCGCGATCACCTCCTATCTGCTGTCGCTCGCGGTGTTCATCCCCGCGAGCGGCTGGACCGCCGACCGGTTTGGCGCACGGATGGTGTTCGCGATTGCGGTCGGCGTGTTCATGGTGGGCTCGGTCGGCTGCGCGCTCTCCTCCTCGGTCACCGATTTCGTGTTCGCCCGCATCCTGCAAGGCATGGGCGGGGCGATGATGACGCCGGTCGGGCGCCTCGTGCTGCTGCGCTCGGTCGACAAGAGCGCATTGGTCAACGCCATGGCATGGGTGACGGTGCCGGCCCTGATCGGCCCCGTGATCGGACCGCCGCTCGGCGGCTTCATCACGACCTATGCGTCCTGGCACTGGATCTTCCTGATCAACATCCCGATCGGGCTGCTCGGCATCTTCATGGCGCTGCGCTTCATCGATCCCATCAAGAGCGAGACCCGGGAGCCGTTCGATCTCTACGGCATGGTACTCGCCGGCATCGGGCTTGCCGGCATCGCGTTCGGGCTCTCGGTTGCCGGACTGAACCTCTTGCCATGGAGCACGGTGGCCGCGCTGGTCGTAGGCGGTGCGATCTCGATGACGCTGTATGTCCTGCACGCCCGGCGCACGGGCTCGCCGGTGCTCGATTTCTCGCTGCTGAAGCTGCCGACCCTGCGCGCGGCCGTGCTCGGCGGCTTCCTGTTCCGGCTCGGCATCGGCGCGCTGCCATTCCTGCTGCCGCTCCTGATGCAGATCGGTTTCGGGCTGTCACCGTTCCATTCGGGTCTCGTCACCTTCGCCTCCTCGCTCGGGGCCATGGGCATGAAGACCCTGGCGGCACGCCTGATCCGCACCTTCGGCTTCCGCAATTTGATGACGGTGAACGCGATCGTCAGCGCGTTCTTCCTCGCGGTGTGCGCGCTGTTCACGGTGACGACGCCGCTGCTCATCATCATGGTGATCCTGGTGGTCGGCGGCTTCTTCCGCTCGCTGGAGTTCACCGCGATCAACACGGTCGCCTATGCCGACGTCGAGACCGCGCAGATGAGCCGCGCCACCACGCTCGTCAGCGTCAACCAGCAACTCGCGGTCTCGACTGGCGTCGCCGTCGGCGCGGCGTGCGTCGAGACCACCATGTGGTTCAACCATGTCAGCGAGATCGATGCCACCGTGTTCGCGCCGGCCTTCGTCGTGATCGCGCTGACCTCGGCGGCGTCGAGCTGGTTCTTCTGGCAGATGCCGGCTGATGCCGGCCACGAGATCTCAGGCCGCAAGGCCGTTGAGATCGCGAGCCGCAAGGGCGCCGGCAAAGGCATAGAAAAGGCGGCGGTCAAGGCGGCGAGCGAGGATACGCAGGACGTGCGGGATCAGCGGCTGGGGTGACGACCTCCTCGGTCATTTCGGGGCGATGCGAAGCATCGAAACCGGAATGACGGAGTTTGCGGCTACGCTGTTCCCTCGCCGCGAAACCCTGTCGCCAGCACGTAGCGTTCCGAAGAATCCTGTCGGCTCGCCGCCGGCTTGACGTGGCGCACGGCGGCGAAGTCGCGCTTGAGCTGGGCGAGCAGGTCGGCGTCGGCGCCGCTCTGGAACGTCTTGGCCAGGAAGGTGCCGCCGGGCTTGAGCACGTCGCAGGCAAAGGCGGCCGCGGTCTCGACCAGGCCGACGATGCGGAGCTGGTCGGTCTTGCGGTGGCCGGTGGTGTTGGCGGCCATGTCGGACATCACGACATCGGCGCCACCGCCCAGCATCGCGGTGAGCTTCTCGGGCGCATCGTTGTCCATGAAATCCAGCTGCGCGAAGTCGACGCCGGGAATCTCCGGCATCTCCAGGAGATCGATCGCGACGACCTTGCCCTTGCCCTCCGTCGATCCGACGCGCTTGGCGGCGATCTGGCTCCAGCCGCCGGGCGCGGCACCGAGGTCGACCACGGCCATGCCGGGCTTCAGAAACCGAAACTTGTCGTCGATCTCGAGCAGCTTGAACGCCGCGCGCGAGCGATAGCCCGCCGCCTTGGCCTTGACGACATAGGGGTCGTTGAGCTGCCGCTCCAGCCACAGCTTCGACGACAATTTGCGCTTGCCGCCGGTCTTGACCTTGGTCTTGACTTGGACGTGCAAGCGGCCGGTGGTGTCCTTGGCCATCTCACCAGCTCCTGAGCGCGCCGTCCTCGCGCATCATCTCGACCAGCATGCCCTCGCGCAGGCCCCGGTCGGCGACGCGCAGGCGCGGCAGCGGAAAGGCGCGGCGGATCGCATCGAGGATGGCGCAGCCGGCGAGAACGAGATCGGCGCGCTCGACGCTGATGCAATTGTTGGCCGCGCGCTCCTCGTAACTCATGCCGAGCAGCTTGTTGATGGTCGCGGTGATGTCGGAATCGTTCATCCAGATGCTGTCGATGCGGCGGCGATCGTAGCGCGCGAGGTTGAGATGGATGCCGGCGAGCGTCGTCACGGTGCCCGACGTGCCGAGCAGGTGCATGTCGGCGAGATCGCCGCCATGTTCTTCTGCGAACGGGGTGACGTGGTTCGCGACCTCCTGCTCCATCGCGGCGTAGATCTCCGGCGTCACGTCGCGTCCGCCGAACTGCTCGGCGAGCGTGACGACGCCATAAGGGATCGACATCCAGGCCTTGATGCGCGGCTCCGGATTGTCCGCGTCGCGCTCGATCCGCACCAGCTCAGTCGAGCCGCCGCCGATGTCGAACAGGATTGCGCCCCGCCCCCTCGGGTCGACCAGCGGCGAGCAGCCGAGCACCGCGAGCGAAGCCTCGGTCTCGCGGTCGATCACCTCCAGCTCGATGCCGGTCTCGGCCGCGACCCGGCTGCGGAACCCCTCCGCGTTCGAGGCTGCGCGGCAGGCCTCGGTTGCGATCAGCCGCAACCGGCGCGCCTTCCGCAAATTGATCTTGTCGCGGCAGACGCTAAGCGCGGCGATGGCGCGCTCGATCGCGGCATCGCTGATGCAACCGGTCGCCGAGACGCCCTCCCCGAGCCGGATGATGCGCGAGAAGGAATCGACGACACGAAAGCCGTCCTGGGTCGGACAGGCGATCAGCAGCCTGCAATTGTTGGTGCCGAGGTCCAGCGCCGCATAGACGCCGGTTCCCGGCGCCTGCGCGCCGACGGCCGGATCGGTGGCCAACGCCACCGCCGCCATCGACCCCTCCAGCTCACCGTGCGGCCCATGTTGGCTGACATGGCCGTCGCGGAGCCGCGTGTGGTCATTCATACAAACTGTCTTTCCGAGGCCGGTCGGGCCGGTCAGGAATTGCTTTTTCGCCTGAAACATTAGCAGCGCGGCAGGCCTGCGCAACATCGCATCACATGGGACCATGCCCATTCGTGCGTTGTCGTGAACTGAGCCGTGGGCTATTTTCGAAGGGTCCGGTCCCCCAGGCGCCCTCCCAAACGCGCAATTGCCGGCTTTTCAGGTCAATTCCATGCAAGAACACACCAAATCGTCCACGCTCGAAAACGCTATTGCACTGCAAAAATATGGCGTCGGGCAGCCCGTCCGCCGCAAGGAGGACGACACGCTGGTGCGCGGCAAGGGCCGCTACACCGACGATTTCAACCTGCCCGGCCAGGCCCATGCCGTGGTCGTCCGTTCCACCCATGCCCATGGCACCATTCGTGGCATCGGCATTGATGCCGCCAAGGCGATGCCGGGCGTGCTCGGCGTGTGGACCGGCAAGGACCTCGATGCCGCCGGTTACGGCCCGTTCACCTGCGGCCTGCCGCTGAAGAGCCGCGACGGCTCGCCCTTGCTCCAGACCAACCGCCAGCCGCTGGCGACCGAAAAGGTCCGCTTCGTCGGCGATCCCGTCGCCTTCGTGGTGGCGGAGACGCTGGCGCAGGCCCGCGATGCCGCCGAGGCCGTCGAGCTCGACGTCGCGCCGCTCCCGGCCGTGACGGACCCCGAGGAAGCTGCCAAGCCCGGCGCGCCGCAGCTCTATGAGCACATCCCGAACAATGTCGCGCTCGACTACCACTATGGCGACGTGGACAAGGTCAACGCGGCCTTCGCCAGCGCGGCCCATGTCACCAGGATCGACATCGAGAACACCCGTGTCGCCGTGGTCTCGATGGAGCCGCGCGTTGGACTAGCCTCCTACGACAAGAAGACCGAGCGCTACACGCTGCAGGTGCCGACGCAGGGCGTCGCGGGCAACCGGGCCAATCTCGCCAAGAACCTGAAAGTGCCGAACGAGAAGGTGCGCATCCTCACCGCCAATGTCGGCGGCTCCTTCGGCATGAAGAACATCAACTACCCCGAATACATGTGCATCCTGTATGCGGCGAAGGCACTGGGCCGCCCGGTGAAATGGCTCGACGAACGCTCGACCGCCTTCCTCTCGGACAGCCACGGCCGCGCGCAAAAGATCCATGCCGAGCTCGCGCTCGACGCCGAAGGGCATTTCCTCGCAGCCAGGCTGTCCGGTTACGGCAATCTCGGCGCCTATATCACCGGTGTCGCGCCCGGACCGCTCTCGCTCAACACCGGCAAGAATTTTTCCAGCGTCTACCGCACGCCGCTGATGGCCGTCGACATCAAGGTGGTGCTGACCAACACCACGCTGATGGGCGCCTATCGCGGCGCCGGTCGGCCGGAGGCGAACTATTACATGGAGCGGCTGATCGACCGCGCCGCCGACGAGATGGGCATCAATCGGCTGACGCTGCGCAAGCGCAACTTCATCAAGCCGAACCAGATCCCGTTCGCGGCCTCGTCCGGCGTCACCTATGACAGCGGCGACTTCCAGGCCGTCTTCAACAAGGCGCTGGAAATCTCCGACCACGAGAATTTCGCCAAGCGCAAGAAGGAGAGCAAGAAAGCCGGCAAGCTGCGCGGCATCGCCGTCGGCTCCTATCTCGAGGTCACCGCGCCGCCGAGCCCCGAGCTCGGCAAGATCGTGTTCGAGCCTGACGGCAGCGTGCAGCTGATCACCGGCACGCTCGACTACGGCCAGGGCCATGCCACGCCGTTCGCGCAGGTGCTGAGCGCGCAGCTCGGGGTGCCCTTCGAGAGCATCAAGCTGGTGCAGGGCGACAGCGACATCGTCCACACCGGCAACGGCACCGGCGGCTCTCGCTCGATCACGGCGAGCGGCCAGGCCATCGTGGGGGCAGCCAAGCTCGTCATCGAGAAAGGCAAGCGCGCAGCCGCACACATGCTCGAAGCATCCGAAGCCGACATCGAATTCGAAGGCGGCAACTTCACGATCGCCGGCACCGATCGCAGCATCGACATCATGGAGCTCGCCAAGCGCCTGCATGACGGCAAGATGCCGGAGGGCGTGCCTGATTCACTCGACGTCGATCACACCAGTGAACCGATCGCCTCGGCCTTCCCCAACGGCTGTCACGTCGCCGAGGTCGAGATCGATCCGGAAACGGGCGTGGTGCAGATCGTGCGCTACAGCGCGGTCAACGATTTCGGCACCGTGATCAACCCGCTGCTGGTCGCAGGCCAGCTCCATGGCGGCGTGGTCCAGGGCATCGGCCAGGCGCTGATGGAGCACATCCGCTATGACGAGAGCGGTCAGCCGATCACGGGCTCGCTGATGGACTACGCTTTGCCGCGCGCCGAGGACGTCCCCAACATGACGGTCGGCGATCACCCGGTGCCCGCCACCACCAATCCGCTCGGCAGCAAGGGCTGCGGCGAGGCCGGCTGCGCGGGCAGCCTGTCGACGGTGGTCAACGCCGTGCTCGATGCGCTCTCGGATTACGGCGTCAAGCACATCGACATGCCGCTGACGCCGGAGCGTGTCTGGCGCGCGATCCAGGACGCGAAGAGCAAGGCGGCGTAGGGCTGTTTGTCATTTCCGGGGCGATGCGAAGCATCGAACCCAGAACCTCGAGATTCCGGGGTCGGTCCTGCGACCGCCCCGGAATGACGGTCTAGAATATTACGCCGCCGCCTGCTCCCGCGGCTGGTAGATCGCGGTGTGCTGGCAATGCGCCAATGGCGTCGTGCCGTTGCCGACGACCAGCGCGTCGAGCTCGACGAAGCGGTGGCCTTTCTTCTCGTAATTCGCGGTAACCTTTGCCCGCGCGGTGATCTCGTCGCCGGCGCGCGCGGCGGACAGCAATTGCATGCGGCTGCCGACATGGATCCACGGACCCAGGATCGTGTTGTCCACCAGCACGCGGTTCATGACGCGCTGGATCAGGCCGGGATGGCCGAGCCCCTCGCGCGCGAAGATCGGGTCCTTCTCCCTGACATCAGTGAGATAGTCCGCCGCATCCTGCCCGGCCCAGCGGCGCGGCGCCGTGCCCAGCCATTTGCCCGCCTCGAACGTCGCGGGACTGACCGGCTTGCGCTCGTCCACCACGGGCACCGCGAGATAGTCGCTGAGCGACACCGCCGGCGCGGCCGCCGGCAACGAGGCCGTGCCCGTGGCGCACAGTGTGGTGCGGCTGAACACCTCGATGGTCAAGAGGCCGTTGTGCTCGGTCGCATCGACATCGGCGGTCTCACCGTCATAGACCGGCTTGATGAAGCGGGCCTCGACCAGGCCACGGCTCAGGAAGTCGCGCCCCCAGCGCGCGATCGGCACGTGCATCATGTAGGCGAAGACGTCGACGCCAGGGACCAGCCCGCCTTCAAAGCCGAAGCGGCGCGCCACATTGTCATCGTGCATCTTGTTTTCGGATTGTTTGGCGGTGTTGTAGGCCTCGACGCGGTAGGTTTCGAGCCGGTTCGGCATGGCTGGCGTTCCCGATATTCTTGTTGTTTCGGGCCGATCGTAGGCCCCCGGGAACAGCGGTCAATCCCCTCGCCTTTGGGCCCTGAATGCGGTACCACGCGGCGAATGACCGACATCCCCACCCGCATCTATGTCGACGCCGACGCCTGTCCGGTGAAGGACGAGATCTACCGCGTGGCGCTCCGGCACGGCGTGCCCGTCAGCGTCGTCGCCGGCAATTTCATCCGCGTGCCGCAGGACCCGTTGATCGAGCGCATCGCCGCGGGCAGCGGCATGGACGCGGCCGACGACTGGATCGCAGAGCGCGCCCGGCCCGGCGATGTCGTCGTGACCTCCGACATCCCACTGGCCAGCCGCTGCGTGAAGGCGGGCGCCGATGTGATCGCGCCGAACGGAAAACCGTTCACCGAGGAATCGATCGGCATGACGCTGGCGGTGCGCAATCTGATGACGGATCTGCGCTCGGCCGGCGAAGTCACCGGCGGCCCGCGATCGTTCTCCCCGCGCGACCGCTCCACCTTCCTCTCGGCGCTCGACCAGACGCTGCGCCGCATTCAGCGCCGCCGCGCGGATACAGCCGCAACCAGCCAGAGCTGACCATGGCGCCCCCCCTGATCCAACTCAAAGACATCAAGCTGACCTTTGGCGGCACGCCGCTGCTGTCGGGCGTCGAGCTCAATGTCGCACCATCCGAACGCGTCTGCCTGATCGGCCGCAACGGCTCCGGCAAGTCCACGCTGCTGAAGATCGCGGCCGGCATCGTCGAGCCCGACGGCGGCACGCGCTTCGTGCAGCCCGGCGCCACCGTGCGCTATCTGCCGCAGGAGCCCGATTTCGGTGAGCACAAGACCACGCTCGCCTATGTCGAGTCCGGCCTCGCGCCCGGTGACGACCAGCATCAGGCGCGCTATCTCCTCGAGCAGCTCGGGCTCACCGGCGGTGAGAATCCGCACAATCTCTCCGGCGGCGAGGCGCGCCGCGCGGCGCTGGCCTATGTGCTGGCGCCCTCGCCCGACATTTTGCTGCTGGACGAGCCGACCAACCATCTCGATCTCGCCACCATCGAATGGCTGGAACAGGAGCTCGACTCCAGGCGCAGCGCGCTCGTCATCATCAGCCACGACCGCCGCTTCCTCACCAATCTGTCGCGCTCGACCGCCTGGCTCGATCGCGGCAGGATCAAGCAGATCGACCGCGGCTTTGCCTCCTTCGAGGCCTGGCGCGACGAGGTGCTCGCGGAAGAAGAGCGCGACCAGCACAAGCTCGACCGCAAGATCGTCGACGAAGAGCACTGGCTGCGCCACGGTGTCTCCGGCCGGCGCAAGCGCAACGTCAAGCGCCTCGCCAATCTGCACACGTTGCGCGACCAGCGCCGCAACTATCGCGGCACGGCCGGCACCGCCAGCCTCGCGGCTTCCGAAGCCGAGCAGTCGGGCAAGCTGGTGATCGAGGCCAAGGGCGTCACCAAGGCCTACGGCGAGCGCAAGATCGTCGATAATTTTTCGATCCGCATCCAGCGCGGCGACCGCCTCGGCATCATCGGCCCGAACGGCGCCGGCAAGACCACCCTGGTCAACCTTCTGACCGGCGGCATGGAGCCTGATTCCGGCACCGTGCGGCTTGGCGCCAATCTGGAGACGGCCACGCTCGACCAGCACCGCGAAAGCCTCGATCCCAAGTCGACGCTCGCGGAGGCCCTGACCGGCGGCCGCGGTGACCAGATCATGGTCGGCGGCAAGCCGAAGCACGTCGTCGGCTACATGAAGGACTTCCTGTTTGCGCAGGAGCAGCGTGGCACGCCGGTGGAGGTGCTCTCCGGTGGTGAGCGCGGCCGGCTGATGCTGGCGCGCGCCCTCGCAAAACCCTCGAACCTCCTGGTGCTGGACGAGCCGACCAACGATCTCGATCTCGAAACGCTCGACGTGCTCGAGGAGATGCTCGGCGACTACGACGGCACGGTCATCCTGATCAGCCACGACCGCGACTTCCTCGACCGCGTCGTCACCTCCGTGATCGCGCCGGAGGGTAACGGCAAGTGGACCGAATATGCCGGCGGCTACAGCGACATGCTGACCCAGCGCGGCGCGGATCTGAAGCGCGAGACGGCCAAAGCAACTCCGGCTGCCGAGAAGAAAGAGGGGCGCTCTGCTGCCCCCGCCTCCGCGCCGAAGCGCAAGCTGAGCTTCAACGACAAGCATGCGCTGGAGACGCTGCCGAAGAAGATGGAGGCGCTGCAAGCCGATATTGCAAAACTGCAGCGCGTGCTTGACGATCCCAACCTCTACGCCAAGGATCGCAAGAAATTCGACGACACATCAGCTGCGATCGCCAAGGCACATGAAGAATTATCCGCCGCCGAGGAGCGCTGGCTCGAACTTGAAATGCTCCGCGAAGAGATCGAACAGGCATAGCGCGCATTCCGCAAAAGCGGGCACCGGTTTTGCGATCAGAATGCACGCCAACCAAGAGACTCCCATGACAACTCCCCTCGCCGCCAAGATCGCCCGCGAATACGGCACGCCCTGTGCCGTCATCGACATGGACAGGGTCGAGCGCAACATCGCGCGCATTCAAAAGGCCTGCGACGAGGCCGGAATCGCCAACCGGCCGCACATCAAGACGCACAAGAACCCGACCATTGCGAAGATGCAGGTCGCGGCCGGCGCCAAGGGCATCACCTGCCAGAAGATCGGCGAGGCCGAGATCATGGCCAATGCCGGCATCGACGATATCCTGATCAGCTACAATCTTCTCGGCGAGGAAAAGATGGCGCGTCTCGGCGCGCTGAACGCCAAGACCAACATGACGGTCGCCGCCGACAATTCGACCGTCGTCGCCGGCCTGCCCAAGGCCGCCGCGGCGTCGGGCCGCCCGCTCTCTGTCGTGGTCGAGTGCGATACCGGTCGCAAGCGCGCGGGCGTCGAGACGCCAGCGGAGGCGATTGCGCTGGCGCGCGAGATCGCGGGATCGAAGGGTCTCGAGTTCGCGGGCTTCATGCTCTATCCGACCGAGACCGGCTGGGCCGACGCGCAGAAATTCTACGACGAGGCGCTGGCCGGCGTGCGCGCGCACGGGCTGGACGCGAAGATCGTCTCGACCGGAGGCACGCCGAACCTCGTCAACATCGGCAAGCTCAAGGGCGGCACCGAGCATCGCTTCGGCACCTACATCTACAACGACCGCATGCAGGTCGCGGCCGGCTCTGCCACGTGGGACGACTGCGCGCTGCACATCTACTCGACGGTGGTGAGCCGCGCCGCGCCCGAGCGCGGCATCCTCGATGCCGGCTCGAAGACGCTGACGACGGACACCGGCGGCCTCGACGGCCACGGCCTGATCCTGGAGCACCCCGAAGCCAAGATCGCAAAATTCGCCGAGGAGCACGGCTTCCTCGACCTCTCCCGCAGCAACACGCGCCCGAACGTCGGCGACGTCGTCCGCATCGTGCCGAACCACGTCTGCGTCGTCGTCAACATGATGGACGAGGTGGTGATGGTGCGCGGCGATGAGATCATCGGCACGCTGCCGGTCGCAGCACGCGGCAAGCTGCGGTAGCTAGCCCTCAATCAGCGCCCGGAGTTCCCGGACCAGACCATCACGGAAGAGTCTGATCGGCCGCTCCAGCCGACCGGCTGGGGCACGATGTACCACCCATGCGCGCACGGCAGGCTTGAAGTCGCGCGCGGCAATAGGCTTGAGCTTCTCGCGAAACGCGCTGTGCTTCAGCGCAATCGGGGTGACCAGCCCGACGCCGAGACCGCGCGACACCAGCGACAGCCGGAGCTCACTGTCCAGCGCCTCGACGGCGATACTGAACGGCAGATGCTCGGCATCGAACTTTCGCTTCAGCGTGTCGCGAAATCCGCAACCGTCCGGATTGATTACCCACGATAGCTGCGACAGCCGTTCAAGGTCGACAGTGCGCGGGATCTTCATGTCGCGCGCGACCGACGAAGACGACGGGCTGCGCGCCGAGATCGTCGGCGACAAGATCGGCAGGCGGCACTGCGCCGTCAGGCAGACAAATCGCGGCCACGTCCAGCTCGTTGCGGCAAACACGCTCGAGCTGGTTCGGCGACCAACCGGAGACCACCCGCACGGCCAGCCCCGGAAATTCGGCGCGCACCGCATCGAGCGGTCCGGTCAGCCCAGCCTCTGAAAGAAACGGCGTCAGACCGAGCCTGAACTCGCCGCGCACGATGCCGTCGTTAGCCACACCCGACTTGAGATCGTCCAGCATCCTGAGCAGGCGCCGGCCCTGCTCATAGGCCTCATGGCCCGCCGCCGTTGGCTTCAGAGGCTTCGAGAGCCGGTCCAAAAGCTGCGCCCCCAGCATCTCCTCGAGATTCTGGATACGTCGGGTCACACCGGGCTGCGTGAGATTGAGACGCGCCGAAGCCGCGACGATCGATCCGGTCTCGACCACGGCGACGAAGGCCACGAGGTCATGGGTGTTCATAAGAAACTCGCATAATCTTTATAGACTTATTTGAATTGTAGCATATTGATAGTGCCGCTTAAAGGGTCTCCGCACCACGACTGCGAGGGCCCATGACCGCTTCCGAAACGACAACGCCTGAGTCTCGAAACCAGCTTGCCGAGCGGCCCCTGATCTGGCTCGGCGCGATCACCGCCGGTGTCGTCGTCACCAATCTGTTCGCACCGCAGATCCTGCTCGGCCTGATCGGCCAGTCTTTGTTCATGCCCGCCTGGCAGGCTGGCCTGATCGGCACGCTGACCCTGTTCGGCTATGCCCTCGGCCTGCTGCTGCTCGTGCCACTGGTCGATCTTGTCGAGAACCGGCTTGTCATCCTGCGGACGCTGGGCTGCGCCATCCTTGCAGCGCTTGCGACGGCGTTCGCGCCAACGCCGATACTTCTACTGCTCGCGACTTTCATCCTCGGCGCCTCCTGCGCTGCAATCCAGATGATGGTTCCGTTGGTCGCATCCATGGTGGCGCCGGATCGTCGTGGCGGGGCCATCGGCGAGGTCATGGGCGGATTGATGATCGGTATTCTGTTGTCACGGCCTGCGGCGAGCCTGATCGCTGATCTCTGGAGCTGGCGGGCTTATTACGTCGTCTCGGCCGCTCTGATGGCGCTGCTTGCCGGCGCGCTCGCCCGTTACCTTCCCACTCTTCAACCCTCGGCACGCGCGAGCTACGCCGAATTGCTCCTTTCCTTTCCACGGCTGCTGCGCGAAGAGCCCGTGCTGCGCGTACGCGCCTGGACGGCCTCCCTCGTCATGGCCTCCTTCACGGCCTTCTGGTCGGCGGTCGCGCTGCGGCTGCCGGAGGCACCGTTCAACCTCGACGCCCGGGGAATTGCGGCGTTCGCGCTGATCGGCGTCGCGGGCGCCGCGGCGACACCGATGGCCGGCCGATGGGGCGACAAGGGCCGGGCACGTCCGATGTTCTTCGCGGCACATTTGCTCATCATCGGCTCGCTCGCACTTTGCGCATGGGCGGGCATGCTGGAATCCCGCATCGCCGGCCTGCTCGTGCTGAGCCTCGGCACCATCCTGCTCGACGTCGGCATCACCACAGACCAGACGCTGGGCCGCCGCGCCATCAACCTTTTGCGTCCGGAAGCCCGCGGCCGCATGAACGGCCTGTTCGTCGCGCTGTTTTTTATTGGCGGTGGTGTCGGCGGGGCGGCGGCATCGCTGGGCTGGAGCTACGGCGGCTGGACGATGGTCTGCGCGGTGGCGGCAAGCTTCGGCGTGCTGGCACTCCTCACCAGCCTCATCACCCGAACCGGCACGTCATAACCGGGAAGGTCACGGCGATAATTGGCTGAGCCAACCCAATACACCCCTGCCCGCCGCGGCCCCGGTCGCAAACGAGGCCTGCAGCAGATAGCCGCCGGTTGGCGCCTCCCAGTCCAGCATCTCGCCGGCGGTGAACACGCCTGGCAGCTTGCGCAGCATGAAGTGATCGTCGAGCTCTTCGAACGTGATCCCGCCCGCGGTCGAGATCGCGCGCTCGATCGGGGCGACGCCGGTGAGCTGAACTGGAATGGCGTTGATCAGCTTTGCGAGCTCGGCCGGCGAGAACGCGGCCAGCGGCCGGCCGGAGGCGATGGCGGCCTCCTGCATCAGGCCGATGCCGACAGGCGGCACTTGCGCCGCCTTGCGCAAAAAGTTCGCCAGCGATTGCTTGCCGCGCACGCCTGAGAGTCGCGTCGTCAGCGCAGCCGTGTCGAGGTCGGGCCGCAACGCGATCATCAGCGTTGCCTGCCCCAGCCCAAGCACCGCCTCGCGCAGCTCCGCCGACAGCGCATAGATGGCGCCGCCCTCGATACCGCTGCGCGTGATCGTGGCTTCTCCGCGCACCGTATGCGCACCGACTGTCAACGCCACGCCCTTGAGCGGCTGTCCCTCGAAACGATCGCGGAACACATCTGACCAGGCCACCGTGAAGCCGGAATTGGCGGGCCGCAGCTTTGAGATGGCGACGCCCTTGGCACCGAGGAACTCGACCCAGCCGCCATCTGAGCCGAGCCGCGGCCAGCTCGCGCCGCCGAGCGCGAGGACCGTGGCGTTGGCAACGACAGCCGCCTCGCCATCCGGCGCTCGAAACACCAGACGCCCCTCGCCGTCCCAGCCCGTCCAGCGATGACGGAACGCAAACGATACGCCGCTCGCTGCAAGTCTCCGCAGCCAGGCGCGCAACAGGGGGGAGGCCTTGAACGCTTTTGGAAACACCCGGCCGCTGGTGCCGACAAAGGTCGGCTCGCCCAAGGCTTCGCTCCACGCCCGCAACGCCTCGGGCGAAAATGCCTCGATCGCGGCTTGCAGCTTCGGCGCTGCCTCGCGATAGCGCGCCATGAACTGCGGCAGTGGCTCGCTGTGGGTGAGATTGAGCCCGCCCCGGCCCGCCATCAGGAATTTCCGGCCCGCCGACGGCATCGCGTCGTACACGGTGACGCGGGCGCCGCCCTGCGCCAGCACTTCCGCCGCCATCAAGCCGGCAGGGCCGGCGCCGATGATTGCGATGCGGGAGTCGGTTGAGGTCATGGCTGGAGTTTAAGGCAGATTCTCGCGCCTAGCTCGTCATTCTGGGGCGCGCCACTTGGCGCGAACCCGGAAGGACAACTCAGAGCTTGATCCCCGCCCGTGCCGCGGCCTGCGCCACATATTTCTGCGTCTGCTCGAATGCGCCCGTGAGCGCCTTGGCCTTCGACATGTCGCTGATCTCACCGAAATGCGCGGCGACCGCGTCCGGGGTCCAATCGGATTCCGGCAGGTTGATGCCTTCGCTCTCCATGATCTTGATCACGGCGAACGAGCCGGCGCCAGCGCCCATGATGGTGCGGGTCGGCGCGTCCTCGCTGAGCATATACTCGACCGCCGGCGTGATCGCGTTCGGCTTCATCAGCTGCAGCGCCTGCGGCGGCAGCAGCTCTTCGGTCATGCGGGTCGCCGCCGTCGGCGAGATGATGTTGACGCGGATGTCGTTCTTGCGGCCTTCCTCGGCGAGCACGTTCATCAGGCCGACCATGCCGGATTTCGCCGCGCCGTAATTGGCCTGGCCGAAATTGCCGTAGAGTCCGGAGGACGAGGTCGTCAGCACGATGCGGCCGTAGCTGCGGTCGCGCATGCCGGCCCAGGCCGCCTTGCAGCAATAGAAGGTGCCGACGAGATGCACGTCCAGCACTTTCTGGAAATCGGCCGCATCCATCTTGCCGAACGACTTGTCGCGCAAGATGCCGGCATTGGCGCACAAGAGGTCGACGCTGCCCCATTCCTTGGTGGCGCGCTCGACCATGGCGGTGACCTGCTCGAAATTCGAGACGTCGGCGCCGTCGGCCATCGCGGTGCCGCCGGCCTTGCGGATCTCCTCGACCACGGCCTCCGCCGGTGACAGCGAGCCGCCAGTGCCATCGCGCGCGCCGCCGAAATCGTTGACCACGACCTTGGCGCCGCGGCTGGCCAGCCCAAGCGCATGCGCCTTGCCGAGACCATTGCCCGCGCCGGTGACGATGGCGACGCGTCCGTCGAACCTGATTGCCATGATGCAGTTCCTGCTTCTTCTTCCTTCTCCCCTTGTGGGAGAAGGTGGCATAGGCGGCAAGCGGCCGCCGTACCTAAAATGGACGCCGACGCGTAGCGTCGGCTACGGCGCCGGATGAGGGGTTGTCGCTACAGGCGAGTCCGCGGAGAGATACCCCTCACCCGGCTTCGCTCCGCGAAGCCACCCTCTCCCACAGGGGGAGAGGGTTACACCGCGCTTCGGGTCAGCTTTTGAGCAGCGATAGGTGGCCGGGTCAAGCCCGTGCCGCCCTACGCGAAATAGATCAACCCCAGCCAGTCCGCGACCAGCGCCGGCTTGTCTTCGCCTTCGATCTCGACCGTGACATTGGTGCGGGACTGCAGCTCGTTCGGCTTGCGCAGCTTGGCTTCCGCCAGCACGAAGCGTCCGCGGATACGCTTGCCCGAGCGCACCGGCGAGATGAAGCGCAGCTTGTCGAAACCGTAATTGACACCCATCGTGGTGCCCGCAATCGCCGGCATCACTTCATAGGACATTACCGACAACATCGACATCGTCAGGAAGCCGTGCGCGATGGTGGTGCCAAACGCCGTTTCCTTCTTGGCGCGCTCGGGATCGACGTGGATGAACTGGTGATCCTCGGTCACGTCGGCATAGGTGTCGATGCGGGGCTGGTCGATCAGATGCCACGACGACACGCCGATCTCCTTGCCGACCAGGGCCTGATAGGCCTCGAGCGTGATCGGCGGCGACTTCCAGATTTGGTTCACTTAGCTCTCACTCCGTGTTTTCGACAACTCCGGAAAATCCTCCTCGCGGAATTCCCGGCCACGCAGGGGATCCTCGCGATCGTCGTCGCGTTCGAGCCGTCGTAGCTGCACGCGGCGGATTTTGCCAGAGATCGTCTTTGGCAGCTCGGTGACGATTTCGAGGCGGCGAATGCGTTTGAACGGGGCAAGCCGCGTGTGCAGATGCCGGAAGATCGAGAGCGCCGTCTCCGGCGTTCGGTCTGCGCCGGAGGTCAGCAGCACGAACGCCTTGGGGACGGCAAGGCGGATCGGATCCGGGCTCGGCACGACAGCGGCTTCCGCAACGAGCTCGTGCTCCAGCAGCACGCTCTCGAGCTCGAACGGGCTGATGCGATAGTCCGACGATTTAAAGACGTCGTCGGAACGGCCGACGAAGGTGAGATAGCCCTCGTCGTCCTCGAACACGACGTCGCCGCTGCGGTAGAGCTCACCCTCGGCGCCGGACAGTTGGCCATCGGCACCCTGGTAACCCTGCATCAGGCCGGCGGGACGGTCAGCGCCGAGCACCAGCGTGACCTCGCCTTCTCTGGCAGGCTGGCCGTCGGCATCGCTGATCTGCACGCGATAACCCGGCAGCGGCCGGCCCATCGAGCCGACCTTGATCTTTTGCCCCGGCGAGTTGCCGGCCAGCGCAGTGGTTTCGGTCTGGCCATATCCGTCGCGGATGGTGAGACCCCAGGCCGCCCGCACCTGGTCGATCACTTCCGGGTTAAGCGGCTCGCCGGCGCCGCAGACCTCGCGAAGCGCGACCTTGAACGAGGCAAGGTTCTCCTGGATGAACAAGCGCCACACCGTCGGCGGCGCGCATAGCGTGGTGACGCCGCAGCGGCCGATGGTGGCGAGCAGGGCTTTCGCGTCGAAGCGCGGCTGGTTGACCACGAACACGGTGGCGCCCGCGTTCCACGGCGCAAAGAAGCAGCTCCAGGCATGCTTGGCCCAGCCGGGCGAGGAAATGTTAAGATGGACGTCACCGGGCTTCAGCCCGATCCAGTACATGGTCGACAGATGCCCGACGGGATAGCTGCGCTGGCTGTGCCGGACGAGCTTTGGTTTTGCCGTCGTGCCCGAGGTGAAATAGAGCAGCATCGGGTCGTCGGCGTTGGTCGGGCCGTCCGCCGCAAAACTTTCGGAGGCCTTCGCGGCTTCGTCGTAAGCGAGCCATCCGTCGGAGGCGCCGCCGACCATGATGCGAACGATGTTCTCCGCGCCAAGGCCTGCGAATTTCGCAACCTGATCCTCGGCGGCCACCACGGCCCTCGCCTTGCCGCGATCGAGACGATCGCGCAGCTCGTCCGCGGTGAGCAGCGTCGTTGCGGGAATTACGACGACGCCGAGCTTCATCGCCGCCAGCATCGTCTCCCACAGCGGAACCACATTGCCGAGCAGCAACAGAAGATGATCGCCACGTTTCAGGCCCTGCGCACGAAGGAAGTTCGCGACCTGGTTCGAGCGCTTGGAAAGCGCCGCGAACGACAGCTTGGTCTGCTTGTCCTGCGCGGCATCGACGATCCAGAGCGCGGGGCGGTCCCTGCTCTCCGCATTCGCCGCCAGCTCGGCGTCGAACCAGTCGAGCGCCCAGTTGAAGGGAACCGGATCCGGCCAGCGGAAACCTTTGACCGCGGCCTCGTAATCCGTGCGGTGGTCCAGCAGAAACGCGCGTGCGTCCAAAAATGTCGTCATGATCCGGGCCCGTCGAATGAGCGTTCGAGCGTAGCCCGGATGGAGCGAAGCGCAATCCGGGGCCGGTCGCGCCAGTCGAGGGAATTGTCCCGGATTTCGCTTCGCTCCATCCGGGCTACGAAGCTTCGCTATTTTCCAGCGAGGCTGCGAACGTGCTTGATAATTCCGGAAAAATCCACCCCACCCTGGCCGGCTGCGTCGAAAGACTGATAGATCTCCTGCGCGTGCTTGCCGAGCGGCGTCGCGGCACCCGCGGCCTTGGCGGCGTCCTGCGCCAGCGTCAGATCCTTCACCATCAGCGCCGAGGCAAAGCCCGGCTTGTAGTCGTTGTTCGCGGGCGAGGTCGGCACCGGGCCGGGCACCGGGCAATAGGTCGTCAGCGACCAGCACTGGCCTGAGGAAGTCGATGCGACGTCGAACAGCGCCTGATGCGAGAGCCCGAGCTTCTCAGCCAACGCAAAGGCCTCGCTGACCGCGATCATGGAAATGCCGAGGATCATGTTGTTGCAGATTTTGGCCGCCTGCCCTGCACCGGCCCCGCCGCAATGCACGATCTTCTTGCCCATGTTTTCCAGCACCGGCTTGGCCGCGGCGAATGCCTTGTCCTCGCCTCCGCACATGAAGGTGAGCGTCGCGCCCTTGGCGCCGCCGGTGCCGCCGGAGACCGGCGCATCGACCGACAGCACGCCGCTCTTGGCAGCCAACGCATGCGCGGCCCTCGCGCTCTCGACATCGATGGTGGAGCTGTCGATGATCAGCGCGCCCTTGGCCATGGCGGGCACGACCTCGTTCCAGACGCCGAGCACGTGCTTGCCGGCGGGGAGCATGGTGACGACCACATCGGCGCCCTTCACCGCGGCGGGCGCGCTGTCGGCGATGCCCGCGCCGTCGGCCTTGGCTTGCGCACGCGAGGCCTCGACGAGATCGAACGCCACCACCTTGTGGCCGGCCTTCACGAGGTTAGCCGCCATCGGGCCGCCCATGTTGCCCAGACCAATGAATGCGATCGTGGCCATTGTCGTTTCCTCCGCTGTCGCGTTGTTAGGTAAACTTCAGCTCATCCGCGCCGATCTCGGCAAGATACGGCGCCAGCATCTGCGGCGTCACATCCTCGATTGCTCGCGGCGACCACGTCGGATTGCGATCCTTGTCGATCACCGCCGCACGCACGCCCTCGCGAAAATCATCGCTGCGGAAGACTTCCAGGGCAGCGCGGTATTCGCGCACCAGACACTCCTCCAGGCTCGATGAAGCGCGCGCGAGCCGCAACAGCTTCAGCGTCACCACCATGCCGCGCGGCGATTTCTCGCTCAGCGTCTTCAGCGTGGCCAGCGCAAAGTCGGAGCCATCGCGCTTCAGCGCCGCAAAGATGTCCTCCATGCGGTCGAAGCCGAACAAGGCATCGATAACAGGCTCCTTTGCGGCCACCGGCCCCGTGCTCTCGCCGGTCGCAAAGCCGTCGATGAGCTTGCTGACGTCCGCTGCGGTCGCACCGGAGCGGACTTTCGTCAGCGCCTCGCGCAGCTCCGGCAATCTCGAAGCCGGCACGACCCAATCGGCGAACTTCGCATGGATCGCGTCCGGCCCGTTCATGGTCTGGCCGGTCAGTCCGAAATAGGTGCCGACCTCGCCCGGCGAACGCGACAAGAGATAGGTGCCGCCGACATCGGGGAAGAAGCCGAGGCCAACTTCGGGCATCGCCAGCTTGGTGCGATCCGTGACGACGCGATGGCTGGCATGGGCCGACAGGCCGACGCCGCCGCCCATCACGATGCCGTCCATGAAGGCGACATACGGCTTCGGAAACTTCTTGATGCGGGCGTTGAGGATGTACTCCTCGCGCCACAGGATCTTGCCGAGGTCGCCGTTGACCTTCGAGCTTTCCCAGAGCGTGCGGATGTCGCCGCCCGCGCAGAGGCCGCGCTCGCCGGCACCTTCCAGCACGATCACGGCAACGGCAGGATCGGCCTCGAAACGGTCGAGCGCCTTGTCGACGTCGCGAAACATCTCCAGCGTCACGGCATTGATGGCCTTCGGACGGTTCAGCCTGATGATGCCGGCCGCACCCTCGACGCGGGCGACGAGATCGCCCTCCTCCGCTTCGCTCATCGCGCGCCCTCGATCAGCTTGCGCGCCACGATCAGCCGCATGATTTCGTTGGTGCCTTCGAGAATCTGGTGCACGCGAAGATCGCGCACGATCTTCTCGATGCCGTACTCGCTGAGGTAACCATAGCCGCCGTGAAGCTGCAGCGCGTGGTTGGCGACCTCGAAGCCGACGTCGGTGCCGAAGCGCTTTGCCATCGCGCACAGCATGGTGGCATCGGGGTCCTTGCGGTCGAGCGCCGCGGCGGCGCGCCACAGGAAGGTACGCGCGGCCTCGAGCTCGATTGCCATGTCGGCTAGGCGGAATTGCAGCGCCTGGAATTCGTCGAGGCGCTTTCCGAACGCCTTGCGCTCCTTCATGTAGGCGCGCGCCTTGTCGAGCGCGGTCTGGGCACCGCCGAGCGAGCACGCCGTGATGTTGAGGCGGCCGCCGTCGAGGCCGGCCATCGCGATCTTGAAACCGATGCCCTCCTCGCTCAGCCGGTTGGCGACGGGCACGCGGGCGTTCTCGAACATCACCGCACGGGTCGGCTGCGCATTCCAGCCCATCTTGCGCTCATTGGCGCCGAAGGAGACGCCCGGCGTCTTGCCGTCGATCACGAGCGTCGAGATGCCACCGGGACCGTCGCCGCCGGTGCGCACCATCGCGACCAAGAGGTCGGTACCGCCGGCGCCGGAAATGAACTGCTTCTGGCCGTTGAGGACGTAATGAGCGCCGTCGCGCACGGCGCGGGTGCGCAGAGCTGCCGCGTCGGAGCCGGCGCCCGGCTCAGTCAGGCAGTAGCTCGCGATCAGCTCCATGGTGCAGAGCTTCGGCAGCCATTGATGGCGCTGGGTGTCGCTGCCATAGGCATCGATCATCCAGGACGCCATGTTGTGGATGGAGATAAAGGCGGACGTGGTCGGGCAGCCCGTCGCCAGCGCCTCGAAGATCAGCGCCGCATCGAACCGCGTCATCGCGGATCCCCCGACATCGTCGCGAATGTAGATGCCGCCCATGCCGAGCGTTGCCGCCTCGCGCATGACCTCGACGGGGAAATGCTTTTCCTCGTCCCAGCGCAGCGCGTGCGGCGCGATTTTCTCCGCCGCAAACGCCAGCGCCATGTCGCGAAATGCGATCTGATCCTCGTTCAGAGCGAACTGCATCCCCGGCCTCGCTCCTGAAAGGATTACTTCATCAGCGGGATCGAGAACTCCGCGCCTTCCTTGACGCCGGACGGCCAGCGCGACGTTACCGTCTTGGTCTTGGTGTAGAAGCGAATGGAGTCCGGGCCGTGCTGGTTGAGATCGCCGAAGCCCGACTTCTTCCAGCCGCCGAAGGTGTAATAGGCGATCGGCACCGGGATCGGCACGTTGATGCCGACCATGCCGACATTGACCTTGGCCGCGAAGTCGCGCGCGGCATCGCCGTCGCGGGTGAAGATGGCAACGCCGTTGCCGTAGTCATGGTCCGACGGCAGCGCCAGCGCTTCCTTGTAGTCATGCGCGCGCACGACCGAGAGCACGGGGCCAAAGATCTCTTCCTTGTAGATCCGCATGTCCTTGGTGACGTTGTCGAACAGCGAACCGCCGAGATAGAAGCCTTTCTCGTAGCCCTGCATCTTGAAGCCGCGGCCGTCGACGGCGAGCGTCGCGCCTTCCTTGATGCCGATGTCGATATAGCCTTTGACCTTCTCGACCGCCTCGCGCGTGACCAGCGGGCCGTAATCGGCCGACGGATCGATCGAGGTGCCGATCTTGAGGCTTTCGACGCGCGGGATCAGCTTTTCCATCAGCCGGTCGGCAGTGGACTTGCCGACGGGCACGGCAACCGAGACGGCCATGCAGCGCTCGCCGGCCGAGCCGTAGCCGGCACCGATCAGCGCGTCGACCGCCTGGTCCATGTCGGCGTCGGGCATGATGATGGCGTGGTTCTTGGCGCCGCCGAAGCACTGGCAGCGCTTGCCGGTTTGCGCCGCGCGCTCATAGATGTACTGCGCGATCGGCGTCGAGCCGACGAAGCCGACGGCCTTGATATCGGGATCGTCCAGGATGGCGTCGACCGCCTCCTTGTCGCCGTTGACGACGTTGAGGATGCCGGCGGGCAGGCCCGCCTCGATCATGAGTTCAGCGAGCAGCATCGGCACGCCGGGATCGCGCTCCGAAGGCTTGAGGATGAAGGCGTTGCCGCAGGCGATCGCGGGCGCGAACTTCCACATCGGGATCATCGCGGGGAAGTTGAACGGCGTGATGCCGGCGACGACACCGAGCGGCTGGCGCATCGAATAGATGTCGATGCCAGGGCCTGCGCCTTCGGTGTACTCGCCCTTCATCAGATGCGGAATGCCGCAGGCGAACTCGGCGACTTCGAGGCCACGCTGGATGTCGCCCTTGGCGTCGGGTACGGTCTTGCCGTGCTCGCGCGCCAGCAGCTCGGCGAGCTTGTCGTAGTCGCGCTGCACCAGCTCGACGAATTTCGACATGACGCGGGCGCGGCGCTGCGGGTTGGTCGCGGCCCATTCGGGCTGCGCGGCGCGCGCGTTCTCGACGGCGGCGCGGACCTCGGCCTTGGACGCCAGCGCCACCTTGGCCTGGACGTCGCCGGTCATCGGCTCGAAGACGTCGGCGGTGCGGTTTGAGGTGCCCTTGACCTCCTTGCCACCGATGAAATGTCCGATTGAGCGCATGGAATGATCTCCTGAGGTCCGAGCTTGAACGCTTTGACAAATCCTATTGACCTGCATTTTATAGGATTCAAGTCTGAGATAATGCACCATAGATGTGCGAAAATGCTGGATCAAGGCGCTATCGATTGGGACGACTTTCGCTTCGTGCTGGCCATCGTGCGGGGCGGCTCGGTCTCGGCTGCGGCAAAACAGCTCGGCGTCGACCATGCCACGGTGATCCGTCGTGTCGACCGGCTGGAAAAGCACCTCTCGGCGAAATTGTTTGACCGGCGCAAGACCGGCTACCTCCTCACCGAGGCCGGCCAGCGCGTCGCCGACAGCGCGGAAGCGATGGAATCGACCATCGTCGCCAACCAGGAGCAGGTCGGCGGCTCGGTGGCGCGGCTGACCGGCACGGTGCGGATCGGCGCGCCCGATGGCTTCGGCACCGCGTTCCTGGCGCCGCGGCTGGCGCCCTTCGCCGACCGGTATCCCGATCTCGACCTGCAACTTGTGGCCACCGCGCGACTATTCAGTCTCTCCAAGCGCGAGGCCGATATCGCCATCAGTCTGACCATGCCGAAGGAAGGCCGCATCGTCGGCCGCAAGCTGCTCGACTACCGCCTCGGCCTCTATGCGGCCCCCGCCTATCTCGACCGCTTCCCGAAAATCACCTCGCGCGAGGTGCTGCCGCAGCATCGCTTCGTCGGTTACATCGAGGAGCTGCTGTTCACGCCGGAGCTCGATTATCTGCCGCAGGTGTCGCCGCGGATCTCCGCGCGCTTTCGCAGCGCCAATCTGATCGCCCAGCTCAATGCCACGCTCTCAGGTTTCGGTATCGCCGTGCTGCCCCACTTCATGGCGAGCGACTACCCGCAACTCGTCCCAGTGCTGCCCGATGAGATCGCGATCACGCGGACGTTCTGGATGCTGATGCACGCCGACAGCAAGGATCTGGCGCGCATCCGCGCGGTGGCGGATTACGTCAGTGAGATCGTGGAGCGCGAGCGGGCGCTGTTTGCGGGGCGGTAGCACCGGTCTCGCAGGATGCGCAACGCGCCTAGTTCTTTGCCTTCTTCGCCGCCACTTTCGGCTCGCGCTTCGCGCCCTCGAGCGTACTGTCCCTGCCCGCCTTCAACACCTCGTCCGACAGCTCGCTTGACCCCGCGATGCGGGCCAGCAGCATGGTGCCGGCCATCGTCGCCAGCGTCGCGATCGCCTGCTTTCGCGCCGCCTTGCGCGGCATGTTCGGGATGTAGTCCGTCAGTTGCTCGATCATCTCGTCGAGCTTGCCGGCGAACGCCTTGCGCGCCTTGGGGCTCTCGCGGGCAATCTCGGCGCCCAATGCGGGAATCGAGCAGCCATGGCCGGGATTGTCGCGATGCAGCGTGGAGAGGTAGGCCTCTGCGACCAGCGCCAGCCGCTTGTCCGGCGAGACCTCGTCGGTGATCTGGCGCCAGTGCTCCATCGAGCGGTCCATCGCATAACCGAACGCCTCGATTACCAGCGCCTCGCGGGAATCGAAATGCGCGTAGAAGCCGCCATGGGTCAGGCCGGCCTCCTTCATGAGGTCGGCGACGCCAATGCCGTGGGCGCCCTTTTCACGCAACCGCGTGGAGGCCTTCCTCACGATGCGGTCGTGGGTTTCCTGCTTGTGTTCCGGGGAATAGCGCATGCTGGTCTCATTGGATGTCGAAGGTCATCTCATAACACGCAAATGACGAATTAGGTGCATTAATTCATGTTAAGTTGCCGCCGATCATCGAAAACGTTGCAGTTGCGTGCACCGCAAGGGCGCCCTTGCCGTCCCGGACGAAGCCTTCGGTGTAGCTGGTCTGCCGCCCGAGCTTGATCACTTTACCTTCGGCCGAAATCAGCCCGGAACGAACCGAGAGCGGACGCAGGAAGGCCAGCTTCAACTCCAAGGTCACCGAACCCTGCCCGGCCGCGAGCCGGGTCGAAATGGCACAGCCCATCGCGGTATCGAGCAGCGCCGCGGCGGTCGCGCCGTGGAGAAGACCGATGGTATTTTCGAGATCCTCGCGCGGCTCTAGTTCCATGACGATCCGGCCCGGCTCGACCATCGCCATGGTGAAGCCGATCAGTTTCGCGAAAGGCGGCGGCGGCAGCCGGCCGTCGCGAATCCCCAGCATGGCATCCATGCCGGACAACCCCATGGCCGCTCTCGCGACCGGGGCGGGCATCTGCCAGTCCACCACGCGCTCACGCCGCTGTGCCGGCGAAAACAGGTCGAGTTGTTCGATGTCGGTCATGGCCGCCCCTTTGAATGACACGCGTCATACTATGTCGCGGACTTCGCGCTGGCAACTCCACCTCGCCTGCCCGCTTGACAAGCAGGACGCTTCGGCCCGGAAGTAATCTCCGACCAGCGCGCCTTGCGCGCCTACGAAAGCCAATCGAGATCCCACGATGGAAATGCTCAACCACCATTGCGGCGTGACGCGCGATGCGCGCGGCGTCGTCCATGTCGCGATCTGCAACGCCGGCCCGCTCAACATTCTCGGCTCAGCGGTGACCAATGCCGTGCGCGAAGGCTTGCAGCAGCTCGCGCCCGACCGCAGCATTCGCGTCGTGGTGCTGCGCGGCCAGAGCGAGAAGAGCATGATCGGCGGTGCCGACATCAAGGAGATGGCCAAGCTCGACCAGGCATCGGCCGAAGCCTTCATCAGCCGCCTGCGCGATCTCTGCGAGGCCGTGCGCCAATTCCCGGCGCCCGTGATCGCACGGATGCCCGGCTGGTGCCTCGGCGGCGGCCTCGAGGTCGCCGCGGCCTGCGATTTCCGCATCGCCGCGCATGATGCCCATTTCGGCATGCCCGAGGTGCGTGTCGGCATTCCGTCGGTGATCCATGCGGCGCTGCTGCCGCGCCTGATCGGCTGGGCCCGCGCGCGCTGGCTGGTGATGACGGCGGAGAACATCGACGCGCCGACTGCGCTCGCCTGGGGACTGGTCGACAAGGTCGCGCCGGAGGGCGGGCTGGATGCGGAGATCGAGCACCTGGTGAAGGCTTTGCTGGAATGCGGCCCCGAGGCGCTGCGCTCGCAGAAGGCCCTGCTGCGGCAATGGGAGGAGCTGCCGCTCACCGAGTCCGTGAATTTGAGCGTGAAGGTGTTCGGCGAGTCGTTCCTGACGGACGAGCCGACGCGCTTGATGGGCGCGTTTGTGAACCGGAAGCGGTAGGATGCAGGCTTCCGTGCCCCGGACGCAGCAGCAGCCGCCGCAATAAATCTCATCTCACCACGACAATTTCTCATCCTCGCCGCGGTTGCATTTTTTGCACTGCATAATATGATGATCATAATCTTACCCGCCATCGCCAGGGAGTTCCATCATGGCCGAAGCTGCCGATCCCGTCGTCATCGTCTCCGCCGCCCGCACCCCACTCGGCCGCTTCATGGGCGAATTGTCCCCACTCCCCGCGCACAAGCTTGGCTCACACGTGATCGGCGCTGCGCTGGAGCGCGCAAAACTCTCGCCCGACAAGATCGACGAAGTCTTCATGGGCTGCGTGCTGCCGGCCGGCCAAGGCCAGGCGCCGGCACGCCAGGCTGCACGTACCGCGGGTCTTCCCGATGCCACCGGCGCGACCACCGTCAACAAGGTGTGCGGCTCCGGCATGAAGGCGACCATGCTGGCGCACGACATCATCCGCGCCGGCTCGGCCCAGATCGTCGTCTCCGGCGGCATGGAGAGCATGAGCAACGCGCCGTACCTGCTGGCCAAGGCCCGCGGCGGCTATCGCGTCGGCCATGACCGCATCATCGACCACATGATGATGGACGGGCTGGAGGACGCCTACGAGTCCGGCCGTTCCATGGGTGATTTTGGCGAAGCAACGGCGGAGGCCTATCAGTTCACGCGCAAGGACCAGGACGCTTACGCCATGGAGACGCTCAGCCGCGCCCGCAAGGCGGTCGATGGCGGCGCGTTCCAGGCCGAGATTGCGCCGATCACGCTCGCCGAAAAGGCAGGTCCCCGCATCGTTGCCAATGACGAGCATCCACTGAAGGTCGATCCGGCCAAGATCCCGGGCCTGAAGCCGGCGTTCCGCGCCAACGGTACGATCACGCCGGCGGCCTCTTCCGCCAATGCCGACGGTGCGGCTGCGCTGGTGCTGACGAAGCGTTCGCTCGCCGACCGGAGCGGCCTTCCCGTTCTCGCCGAGATCAAGGGCCACGCCACGCACAGCCAGGAGCCGCAATGGTTCACCACGGCGCCGATCCCGGCGATCCGCAAGCTGCTCGACAAGGTCGGCTGGGCTGCGTCCGACGTCGACCTGTTCGAGATCAACGAGGCCTTCGCCGTGGTGGCGATGGCGGCGCAACGCGATCTCGGCATTCCCCGCGAGAAGCTCAACGTCAATGGCGGCGCATGTGCGCTCGGCCACCCGATCGGCGCCACCGGCGCACGGCTGATCGTGACGCTGCTGCATGCGCTCGAGGCGCAGAACCTCAAGCGCGGCATCGCCGCGCTGTGCATCGGCGGCGGTGAAGCCACGGCCATCGCCGTCGAGCGGTCGGCCCGCTGATCAATGATGTCCGAAATTGAGGGAAGTCTGTCATTTTAGACTTCCATTCCTTGTGCCAGATTGCAACCGTGATGCGGGTCTCCAGGGGCCCGCCAAAAAGATTGAGGCCCAATGATCTCGAACTGGCTCGCGGCAGCATTGTCCCGCCGCAACGTCCATTACGGCTGGGTGATGGTCGGCGTGACCTTCCTCGCCGCGCTGATCAGCGCCGGCACGGTCGGCGCGCCCGGCGTCTTCATCGTTCCCCTGCAAAAGGAGTTCGGCTGGAGCACGGCGGAGATTTCTTCCGCGCTGTCGATCCGCTTCATCCTGTTCGGGCTGATGGCCCCGTTCGCGGCCGCCCTGCTCAACCGCTATGGCCTGCGCAACGTCACGCTGACCGCGCAGCTGATCGTCGTCTCGGCGCTGGTAGCCTCCCTCGGCATGACCGAGGTATGGCAGCTCATCGCGCTCTGGGGCGTGGTGATCGGCATCGGCACCGGCATGACCGCCCTGGTGCTGGGTGCGACCATCGCCACGCGCTGGTTCGCAGCAAGGCGCGGCCTCGTCGTCGGCATCATGACTGCGAGCGTCGCCACCGGCCAGCTCGTGTTCCTGCCGCTGCTGGCAAGCCTGACCGAACGTTACGGCTGGCGGCTCGCGCTCGGCTTCGTCTGCATCATGCTGGGCGTCTCCGCGCTGGCAGTGCTGCTCGCGATGCGCGATCGGCCGAGCGATGTCGGCCAGCGTCCGTTCGGCGACGAAGGCACGACACCCCTGCCCGCACCGCCCGTCAGCCACGGCTCGATCACAGGCGTGGCGCTCGGCACGCTGCGCGACGCCTCGAAGTCGACCGCGTTCTGGATCCTGTTCGCGACCTTCTTCGTCTGCGGCGCCTCGACCAACGGCCTCGTCCAGGTGCACCTGATCCCGATGTGCCTCGATTTCGGCATCCCGCAGGTGCAGGCCGCAAGCCTGCTCGCGGCGATGGGCATCTTCGATTTCTTCGGCACCATCATGTCGGGCTGGCTGTCGGACCGCTACGACAACCGCTATCTGCTGTTCTGGTACTACGGGCTACGCGGGCTCTCGCTGAACTTCCTGCCGTTCAGCGATTTCTCGTTCTATGGCCTCTCGATCTTCGCGATGTTCTACGGTCTCGACTGGATCGCGACGGTGCCGCCGACAGTGCGTCTCACCGCGCAGAAATTCGGGCCCGAGCGCGCCAATCTGGTGTTTGGCTGGATTTTTGCCGGCCATCAGCTCGGCGCCGGCGCGGCGGCTTTCGGGGCAGGCTTCTCGCGGACGGTCTATCAGAGCTACCTGCCCGCGTTCTTCATCGCCGGCGCACTCTGCGTGTTCGCCGCGTTGATCGTGCTGGCGCTGTCGCGGCAATCGAAACCTCAAGCCGCGATGGCGCAAGCGGCGTAGGCAGACGGAGGACGCAACTCTTCCCTACTCGTCAAGTGCGGCGTTTCGCCTCTCGGTCCAAATCAGGTGTGGCCCTTCACGACATCTGCCGCAATTGCATGAGGACGGCAGTATCGACGCGAGGCAGATATCGACGAATGTTCATGAGTACGCGCCCTAACCCGACCGCAGAGTGCAGGCGCGATCCCCTACCCCGGACCCGGCATGTTGCCCGCGAACTGCGGATAGCATTCGCGCAGCTCCTCGCGGATCCGTCCCCGGATCAAGGCCAGCGTCGCGTCGTCCGGCGACGGCGTCGTGACCTCGCATTGCTCGTTGTCGTAGGCAAAGCCCGTCGTGCCGCGAATGTCGCGCCAACCATAGCCGGGATGCGTGCTCTCGAGGCGAAAGCGCCCCGCCTCCCGGTCGAAGGAGAATAGCGCCGCGTTGGTCAGCAGCGCATGCGGGCCGCCGCGCCGATAGACCGTCTCGTCGGTGACCCCAGGCGCAGACACGAAGTCCACGCGCTCTACCAGGGACCGCAGGCTGTGCTCCTCGCGGAACAGGATGACCCGCGGAACGAGGAAGTACAGATAGGCGGAGCCGAACGAGCCGGGCCACCTGACCGGATTGTTCGGGTAGTCGCCGGTGCCGACGAGATTGACATTGCCCTGGCCGTCGATCTGGCCACCGCCGAGAAAGAAGGCATCCAGGCGCCCCTGCGCGGCACAATCGAACAACTCCTCGGCACCACCGGTGAAGGAATTGTGCTTGACCGATCCGAGGATCGAGAGCTGCACGCGCCCCGCTCCGTCACGCTCGTTGAGCGCACGCAACAGCATCGCACCGGCCGCCGGCATCGGCGAGGATTGACCGACCGCAACATGCCGCACGCCCTTCAGCAGCCGCGAGATCGTATAGATCATCAGCTCGCGGCTGGTGCACGCCTCGGTCATGCCGCGCTCCTCGAACCCCGGATATAGGCCTGGAACCCCTCCGGCGAGCGCGCCGCGCGCGCGTATTTCTCGACTTCCTGCCCATCCCTGGGATACTCGGCGTAAAGCCCCGTGGGCCACCCGCCGTTCTTCAACTGCGCCACCGCACTCACATAGATTGCAGGCAGGACGCCCGCGGCCATTTTCTCGTCCTCGAGCAGTGACGTCTCGGAGATGCGCTCGACGGTCACGAACGCCTTCTTCGAGGCGTGCGCCAGCAGCATCGTTTCGCGCCGGCGCCCCAGCCGAACGTTGCCGAACCGGTCCGCTTCAGGGGCATGAAACAAGGCAATGTCAGGCTGGATCGCCGAGACCACGACGATCTTCTCGCCGTCATCGAACGGATTCGACGTCACCTTCCAGTCGTCCCGCTTCTTGAGGACGTCACTGCCGATGATGCCGCGGATCGGCATGAACGGCACGCCCTTCTCGGCGGCCGTCAGGCCTGCGAACACCGCGGGACAGGTCGCATCGCGCAGGCGAATGGACCCGTCGCGGACGGCCCGGCTGAAACAGGGTGCGCCGCCGGCTTCGCCGAGACTGACGGCGCTGGTCTCCAGCGTCGTCACGGCGCCGGCGCCGATCAGCATATCGACTTGCATGCCCCCGATCGGCGCACACACTACATGGAGATCGCGAACGCCGCGATCGATCAGCAGCCGAATCATTCCGGGGGACGCAGCGTAATCGTCAGGCGCCAGACCGAGCTTGCACCCCGAGGGTATCATCTCCGCCATCTCTTGCGGCGTTACGAAGTCTGTCATCTCTTCACCTCTTTCAATCAAGACGCCGATCGAGCAAGATCAACTTCCGGATTCGTCGAAACGCCTAAGTCGCACGAACCGCCCGATCGTGATTGAGCGAACTCCGTCAGCCGCGTCCCATGCTGTAGAACTCTGCGTTCGGCCGCATACTGGTGACGTTGGCGAGCCGGTTGGACAGGCCGAAGAAAGCCGTGATCGCGGCAATGTCCCAGATGTCCTCTTCGGTGAAGCCGTGCGATTTCAGCGTGACGAAATCGGATTCGGAAACCTCATAGGCCTCGGTCGAGACGCGCACGGCGAAATCGAGCATCGCCTTTTGCCGGTCCGTGATGTCGGCCTTGCGGTAGTTGACCGCGACCTGATCCGCGATCAGCGGATTCTTTGCGCGGATGCGCAGGATCGCGCCATGCGCGATGACGCAATATTGGCATTGATTGAGGTTGCTGGTCGCAACCACGATCATTTCCCGCTCGGCCTTGGTGAGATTGCCGGGCTTGTCCATCAGCGCATCATGGTAGGCAAAGAATGCGCGAAATTCGTCCGGCCGGTGCGCGAGCACGAGAAAGACGTTCGGAATGAAGCCGGACTTCTCCTGGACGGCCAGGATACGAGCCCGGATGTCGTCCGGCATGTCGGCGAGATCAGGGACAGGGAAGCGACTGATGGCAGGTGCCTGGGTCATGGCTTGGATATCCTCGGGGCTGGTCGATGGGATTCTCTACCCATCGCGTTCCTCATGTTCTTGGCCCGGGTGATTGCAGGACATCCTCGGGCGGTTGCGTCGAGCGCGTCAGGGGTGGTCCGCGGTCGCCCGTAGCGCCCCCCTCCCAGCGCGGCTATCGCCATCAATGCCTGCTTCGACGTCGTAAAGCAATGCGGGCTACCGTAGCCCAGCCCCCCGCGCCGAGCGCGCCGGGGCGATCGCAGGCGCGCTTGTACGCAGACGCCCCCGCCTGCAAGCCCCGGCTCTAGCGTGATGAACTGCTCGAAGAGACCGACGTGCCGCCCGGCACCATCCCCGATCGATCAACCTCGCTCCCGCGGGACTAACAGGTCTTCTTCTGCAGGTGCTGGACGCAGGTGCAGGTGGACGTCGCCGGATATTTCACGTCGTAATAAGGAGGTTTCAACGTGGCCGGGCCGTTCGTCGAGCAGCGCGGGAACAGGTAGTAGCTGTCGGACAGCTTGACCGTGCCCGCGATGGTGAAGCCGAGGTTCGGCGTATAGTCGTAGGACACCTCGCTCAGGATGAGCGAAATGTTGGCGTTGCTGGTGCCGCCCGGCGCGGTGAAGGACGACAAAGTCATCGCCTGACCGACAGTCCTTGCTCCCGACGCACTGGTCGATTTGCTCCATCGCACCGTAGCGTTGCCGCTGGCGTCGGTCGAGACTTCCGAGACCGTGATCGTCATCAAGGACGTGTTGCCGTTCTTGATCGGATATGGGGCCATGGTGGCGGTCGCGGCCGCGAGAATGCCGTCCATCTGGGTCGTGGTAAGGGCCGTGTTCTGCGTGATCATGTCGGCGACGCTGTGCGCGGTCGCGCTGACCTTGACGTTCATCGCAAGCCCGTTGCCGAGCTCGACGCCGCCGATATAGAGCAGCAGCATGAACGGCGTCACGATGGCGAACTCGGTCGCGGCGACGCCGCGGACATCGCTCAACATGTGACGGGCGCGAGACGACAGGGTGGAGATCATCGGGTAGCTCATGGCTCGTTCTGGAACGCGGCGGACGACATGATCAGCCGGTTGCCGTTGCTGAGGTTCGACAGGTTGAAACCGAGCGGACCGAGGACGACCGGCCACTCGTACATGACGCGGAGCACGACGATATCGCCGGGGTCGCCCGGGTCGTACTGCCAGACGTTGGAGACCTTGCCCGTGCCGTCGTAGGTCAGGGTCGGCATCGCCGTGTTCGCGGACGTCCACGAAGTCGCGACCTGCATATCCACCATGAGGCCGCTGCAGCTGAACAGGATCAGGATCTGATCGCAGACCTTCTGCTTGAAGACGGCCTGCGTCATGTTCGCGGACTGAACCTGTCCGGTCATAACGAGACGCGCCGACTGGCGCACGATGGATTCGAGCGTCTGCTGGGCAAAGAAGACGAGAAAGGTCTGGATCAGCGCGATGACGAGGGCGAGGAACGGCGGAGCGATGAGCGCGAACTCGACCGCCGTGGCGCCCCTGCTGTCCCGCGCGAAGGCAGCGCAGCGATTGCGGCGTTTCTTGGTTGCAGCTACACCCGACTCCATCATGGCGCTTCTCTATTGCACCAGGCTGGCCGTGCTTGACGCGACCTTGATGAACAGGTCGGTCAGCGCGTCGGAAATGTTCTGGCCGTTCTGAACACTCTTGTAGAATCCGGGCGATGCGCACGCCTGGAGATTTTGTGCGATCTTTCCGGTCGAGGACGTGGGCTGGTCGTACTTGTCGATCCAGGTCATGTACCAATTATCGGTTTTCTGGATACCGGTATTGGGATCGGCGATGAGCTGCAGATACTCCGTGTAGAGGACAGCGATCTTGATCCCCCTGTCCTTGATGGTCTTGCACATCGTCGTATCGAGCGGCTGCTGGCATCGACTGTTGGAGGCGAAGCTCGCGTTGGGGCAAGTCGCGGAGATCTTGTCCTCGACGCCGTCGGTGACGAGGAACACCACTTCCTGTGGCGTATCGTTCGCCGTGTTGCTGCCAAGCCCGGGGTTAGGCATCTTGTCGTTGAGGCTCTTGAGCGCGCCGGCGATATCCGTGCCGTTGTCGGTCTTGCAGTTGGTCTTCACAACGACGCAGTTCTGGTAGGCGACCGGCATCAGCGAGATGTTGGAAACCTGGGCTCCTGCGGTGGTCGGGGTGGTCAGCGCCGCCAGTTCGTTCAAGCCCAAGTCGAACGTGTAGAGCGCCGCCTTGTAGGTGGTGTTGTTCAGCGCCGCCATGCACTGCATGACGCCCCCCGAAATGCCTGACTGCGGGCAGTTCGACCATGAATTGAGCAGCTGGTTGACGGCGCTCGTCACGAGATCGATGCGGAGGGTGATGTTTCTTTGCCGCGCGATCGCGAGGTTGTCCTTGCTCCCGCCGTCGTGGGCGATATCGGTTTGATGACAGGCGAAGCCGCAATTCTGCGAGGCCGCTGCCGACTGGTAGGCGGAAGAGGTGTACTTGATGAGGTTGCTGATGTCCGTCGCGGTCGCACCGATGCCCATGGACGGCGAGTCATCCATCAGCAGATAGAAATTCATGTTGGGGGCGCTGGATGCCCGCGCCGTCGCCGAACCGGACACCTGCCAGGTCTGCTTGCCGAGAACGCCGGGGAAGTTATTCACGGACTCCGCGGTGTAGGCCACCGTAATGGTTCGCGTGAGCCCTGAATCGCTGACCGTGATCGTCGGCGTCGGCGCGGCCGCCAGCCCGGGAAGGTTCGCTTTCGCGGCAAAGACGGCAGCCGCCGTGTCCTCGATAACGGACTTGGTGGTCTGCGTCAGCATCGCGGGCCGCACGGCCGCGATCGCGGCCGCGTCGGCGGCTGCGTTCAATTGCTCGCGCTTGCGCAAGGCCAGCGTGTAGTCGAGCGTCATGCCCAGGAGAAAGATGATGGGAACCATCGTCAGCGCGAAAATGATGGCGACGTTGGCCTTCCGGTCTGTCGCGAAACAGAGCATTGCGCGGCGGAGCATGAGGTTCATCCTGGCTGCCGTCGTGGCGGCAACGGTCCTTTCCCTGTGACATCGACGGAAGAGGCTGCCCGGTTCGATCCCGGCACTCGCCCATCACGGGCGGAATATGGCGATTGGTCTCTTAATCAACACTTACGGGCATTCCGCAAACCGGAACCTCACATGAGGCAGATGTCTCATATCGAGAAGGCATCATTAATGTCGCTTAAATGCGATCGCAGTGATTGACGCTAAACCCTAAGAAACACCCGTAAAACTCCGGACTGCCCCGATGCGCTTGCCGACAGAACGCGCCTCAGGCGGTCCGGCCGCTCAAACGGCAAATCCGAAACATCCCCACACACGGTCGTCGGCGCGAGCCGCGCCTGCCCGCCTGGCGCTCCGGGGAAGAGGCATATTGCCGTTAGACTCCACGGCGCAAACGTGGACAATGCCCTGACGCACGCCAGCGTGCGCAGTGCACATCAAGATGCGCCAGGGGAAACAAGAAGGGAAACAAATGCCGGCTGCCGGCCCGTCGTCCGAACCCACCATTCCAACCATTCCGCTCACCGCCCAGATCCGCGATTCACTGCGCGCGATCGTGGGCGAGAAGGGCCTGATCGAGGACGAACACGGCAAGCAGCCCTTCGTGACGGATTGGCGCGGATTGCTGGTGGGAGGTGCCGGCGCCGTCGTCCGCCCCGGCAGCACCGAGGAAGTCGCGCAGGTGGTCAAGCTCTGCCATGAGCATGGGATCGCGATCGTGCCGCAGGGTGGCAACACCGGCCTGATGGGCGGCGCAACGCCCTGGCCCGCGCACACCGGCATCGTGTTGTCGCTCGGCCGCATGAACCGCGTGCTGGAGGTCGATGCCACCGGCTACACCATGACGGTCGAGGCCGGCTGCGTGCTGCAGACCCTGCAGGAGACGGCGAGCCGGCACGACAGGTTCCTGCCCCTCAGCCTCGGCGCCCAGGGCTCATGCATGATCGGCGGCAATCTGTCGACCAACGCCGGCGGCGTGCAGGTGCTCCGCTACGGCAACGCCCGCAATCTCGTCCTGGGACTCGAGGTCGTCTTGGCCAATGGCGAGGTCTGGAAGGGATTGCGTGCGCTGAAGAAGGACAATACCGGCTACGACCTCAAGCACCTCTTCATGGGCGCGGAGGGAACGCTCGGCATCATCACCAAGGCCGTGCTCAAGCTCTGGCCGGCGCCGAAGGACGTCTGCACGGCGTGGCTGGCGATCCGCGATCCGCGCGCGGCGCTGGAGATCCTGTCGGAAGCCCATAGCGCGTCCGAGGACAATGTCGGCTCCTGCGAGCTGATGAGCCGCAGCGCGATCGACATGGTGCTCCGTCACATACCCGGCGTGCAGGATCCGCTGAGGGCGGAGACGCCATGGTATCTCCTGATGGAATGGTCGTCGGCGCGCGCACGCCGGGATGGCGCCGAGGGCATGTCCGAGAAGCTGGAGCAATTTCTTAGCCAGCAGCTCGAGGCCGGACGCGTGCTCGACGCGGTGATCGCCCAGACCGGAAACCAGTCGCGCAACATGTGGCGGATCCGGGAAAGCGTCGCGGAGGCCTCGCGCGCCGAGGGGCCGGGGCTCAGCTACGACATCTCCGTGGCCATCTCCAGGATTCCCGATTTCATCGACCTCGGGCTCAAGGCGGCGCTCGAGATTCTCCCGACCATCCGGCCCTATCCGCTGGGGCATATCGGCGACGGCAATCTGCACTTTTCGTTCATGGCGCCCGCCGGCATGGATCAGCAGACGCTGACGCAATACAAGGCCGCCATCACGCGGGCCGTGAACGATCTCGTCACCTCCATGGACGGCTCGATCTCGGCGGAGCACGGCATCGGCATCGACAAGCTCGACGAGCTCAGCCATTACCGTTCCAAGACCGAGCTCGACATCATGCGCACCATCAAGCGCGCGCTCGATCCACAGAACATCATGAATCCCGGCAAGGTGCTTCGGGTGTAGGGGCCCTATTGCATGATCGCGGCCGCGATCTTCTCCGCAGACATCAACACCGGGAAATTAGTGTTGGCGCACGGCACCACCGGGAAGATCGAGGCGTCGACGACGCGCAGGCCCTGGATGCCCTTGACGCGGCCCTGGTTGTCGACCACCGCCATCGGATCGTCAGCGCGGCCCATCCGGCATGAACAGGAGGCGTGCCACACGCCGATGGTGGCCTTGCGCACGAAGGCCTCCAGCGCATCGTCGTCGTTCATGACCTGATCGAAGGTAAAACCTTCGACCACGAAATTGTCGATCATGTAATGGCGCAGCGCGGCCGGCCCGTCCATCAAGGCCGCGGCGATCCTGGTCAGGATCCTGTTCCTTGTATTGACCACGCCGATCTTGCGGACCTTGTCGGTATAGGCGGCCGGGAACGGCTTGTCCGTCACTGTCCTGACGATGTCGCTCATCTGGACCGCAGCCATCTTGCGGAATCCGCTCATCAGCCGATCGAGATCGCGCCGGTCGGACAACAAATTGAACTCGACGAGCGGCTCCGCGGACGGATCGCGCGAGGCAAGCTTGACCTGCCCGGTTTCGGAATAGGTCTTGTTGACGAAGGTCAGCAGCGAGCCGATCTGCTCGCCGACCGCATGCCAGGCCGACTTGGAGAGCAGCACGACGAACATGTCGCCCTTCGGCACATCAGGCAGCCCCGACGAGTAGCGCAGCCCCAGCTGCATGTGGCGCCTGGTGTGCTCGTTCATGCGCGCGCCGCGGCGGACAAAGGACGACAGCGAGATCGAGGGATGATCCATCAGGCGCTGGCCGACGCCCGGCAGACCCATCAGCACGGGAATGCCGAGATCCTTGAGGTGGCCGACCGGCCCGATGCCGGCGCGGAGCAGATGCGCGGGCGAATGGATCGCGCCGCTGGAGAGGATGATCTCGCGTCCCCGGAATTCCTGTTCGCGTCCGCCGACAACGGCCTTCACGCCCACGCATCGCGTGCCTTCGAACAGCAGCTCCTTCACCTGCGTGTTGGTGGAGATGGTGAGATTGGCGCGCTTGCGGGTGTCGCGGTCGAGATAACCCATGGCGGCCGAGACGCGCTGCTCGGCCTGGTTGGAGTGCGTCACCGGGAAGAAGCCGTCGACGAACTCGCCATTCTGGTCGGGCAGGAATCGGTGGCCGGCCTGCTGGAACGCCTCGGCAAAGGCCTGCGAGTGCTTCGTCCAGTGCTCCCTCGGAATCCGGCGGACCGGAATCTTGCCGTCCTTGCCGTGATAGGGACCGTCGAAATCGAGGTCGCGCTCGACCTTCTTGAAAAAGGGCAGCACGTCATTCCACGTCCAACCCTCCGCGCCGCGCGCGTCCCATTCGTCGTAGTCGGTCGGCGCGCCGCGGTTGGCCATCTGGCCGTTGATCGAAGAGCCGCCACCAAGCACGCGGGCCTGCTCGTATTTGCGCAGCGGCGGACGAGCCTCGTTCGGATTGTTGTGGCTGACGACCTGGGTCGTGACCTTCAGCTCGGTCCAGTGGAAGCGCGGATCGAAATAGGCTGTGCCGGGATAGCTGTCTCGAATTTCAGCCGGCTCGTTGCCGGGCGGCGTATCCTGTCCGGCTTCGCACAGCAGGACCTTGTTGGCGCTCCTGGCGGAGAGCCGGTGGGCCAGCACGGACCCCGCCGAGCCGCCGCCCACGATAATGAAGTCATACACGATTGGCGCTTCCTCTTGTTCTTGCCCGGGGAACGTAGCGCGTTCTTATTTGGAGGTCACGATGCAAGCTGCCCGGCAAGATGCCGCGCAGCCGCACCAGCAGCCGAACCTCACGGCCTGATCGTCATGTTCTCCGGCGGCCCCGCTTTGCGCAGCGGCTCGGCAAGCCGCGCGAACTCGCACAGCAGCGAGCGGGTCTTGCGGGGATCGATGATCTCCTCGACCCAGAATTTCTCGGCCGAGCGGAACGGCGAGCGCAGCTTGTTGAGGCGCTCTTGGATTTCCTCCAGCTTGCCCGCCTTGTCCTCGGCCGCATCGATGTCGGCGCGATAGGCGGCCTCGATGCCGCCCTCGAGCGGCAGCGAGCCCCAATAGGCCGAGGGCCAGGCGTAGCGGATCGAGAAGCGGTCGGCCGGCTGGTGCACGACGCCGGCAACACCGAACGCGTTGCGCAGGATCACGGTGCACCAAGGCACGGTGGTCTGGTTTACCGCGGCCATGGCGCGCACGCCGTGGCGGATGGTCGCCGCCTTCTCGGCATCGAGGCCGATCATGAAGCCGGGGCAGTCCATGAGATAGACAATCGGCAGGTGGAAGGTCTCGGCGAAATCGACCCAGCGCACCACCTTCTGGCAGGCATCCGCCGTCCAGGAGCCGCCATAGTGAAAACTGTCGCTGGCCAGCACCATCACCGCCCTGCCCTCGAGCCGCGCCAGGCCGACGATGATGGGCTTGCCGAAATTCTTCGCGACCTCGAAGAACGAGCCCTTGTCCACGACAGACTCGACGATCGGCCGTATCTTGTAGACCTGCTTGCGGTTGCGCGGCACCGCCTTTATCAGCGCGTCTTCGCTGCGCTCGGGATCGTCGGCGCAGGGCAAGGTCGGCGGCAGCTCATAGACCGAAGACGGCAGATAAGACAGGAAACGCCGCGCGCAGGCGAACGCTTCTTCTTCGGTATCGACGGCATGATCGACCGCGCCGGCGCGGGTCTGGATGTCGGCGCCGCCGAGTTCCTCCTTCGAGAGATCCTGCCCCAGCGCCTTCACGACAGGCGGCCCCGCGACGAACATCGCGGACTTCCGGGTCATGATCGAATAGTGGCTGGCGGCAAGGCGCGCCGCCCCCAGGCCCGCCACCGAGCCGAGGCCAAGTGCGACCACCGGCACACGCGACAGGTTCTCCGTCGTGAAGCGGTACCAGCGCGTGCCGCCGATGCCTCCCGGCAAATTGGCTGCTCCCTTGGTCTCGATGGTCTTGACCGAGCCGCCGCCGCCGGAGCCTTCGATGATGCGGACGATGGGCAGGCGGAAGTCGTGCGCCATCTCCTCCGCCATCAACGGCTTTGCCGAGATCGACGCATCAGCCGAACCACCGCGGACGGTGAAATCGTCGCCGACGACCACCACGGTGCGCCCGTCGACGCGCGCCCGGCCGAACACGCAGTTCGCCGGCGTCAATTTTTGCAACTCGCCGCTGCTATCGTATTCACCGATGCCGGAGACGGCACCGATCTCGTGAAAGCTGCCTTTGTCGATCAGCTTGTCGATACGCTCCCGAACAGTCAGCCGGCCCTGGTCATGCTGTCGCTTGACCTTGTCAACGCCGCCCATCTCCCGCGCGAAGGCTTCGCGCCGGGCGAGCTCGTCGAGTTCCGGCTTCCAGTTCATTCACTCCCTCCGAATGGATCGGCTTGTTATTGTTGTGCACGGCCATTGCGACCGGTTTACGCGGGATGCGGTTGTTGAAGACGTCGCCTTCCGCGCCTTCCACCAGACTGCCGAGCGAGCGACCGAGTTCGAGCATCAATGGTGCGACTTCGGCGTGCAGCCGCTCCTCGTCGTACATCGACGAGAGAAGACCGATCGTGATGACCACGAAGGTCTGGTACTGCGGCGACCAGATCGGCACCGCGAGTCCGTTGATGTGCGGGCTCCACAGGCCGCAGGCCGTGACATAGCCGCGCTCACGCAGCGACTGCCTGTTCGCCTCGATGCGGGGCTTGAGGATCTTCGCAGCCTCGGGCGCTTCGCGCTCCATCTCCGCGATGAAGGCATCGCCGACTTCCGGCGACAAGGCCGCGGTGTAGGCCGCGCCCGCGGCCGTCGAGGCCATCGAGATGCGACTGCCGGTGCCCTCGTGCAGACCGAGTGCGGTCGCCGAGCGCGCGAACAGGAGATAGACGAGATGGAAGCGATCCGGAACGACGAAGCCGACCGTTCCCGGCAATTGCTCGGCGACGTCCTGCAGTCGCTGCCGGATCATGCTGCGCAGCTGCGCGCCCTTCATCATCGTCGCGCTCATCGCGACCGCGCTCGGGCCGATGCGATATTTCTGATCGCGCGGCAGGTAAACCAGTTGCCCCATTCGCGTCAGCGTGTGCGTGAGCCGCGACACCGTCGAGCGCGGCAGGCCGCAGCGATTTGAAATCTCGAGATTGCCGAGTCTCGCCTCGTGGCCCTCGAAGCATCGCAACACGTCGAACGCGCGCGAGACCACCTGGATGACATCTCCCTCACCGGCATCGCCAGCGAGCACGCCTTGCCTACTCAACCGCTCGGATCGTCGTCCCATGTTCCCTACCGTCTGTTCCGCTCTGCGGAATTAAATTCCACTTGCAGACGACGCTACCTCAGGCATTTTGCGACGACAACAAAAAGGCGATGGCATGCCAGAAATTAAGATCGTCACCGAAGTCGCGGGACGTGTCTGCGCAACTCCCGTGCAAGTTGGAGGAACCGTTGCGGATGGCGATGAAATTGTGGTGGTCGAAGCGATGAAGATGGAGATACCGGTGCCCTCGCCCGCGAATGGCACGATCACGTCACTTCTGGTGAAACTCGACGACATCGTTGCCGAGGGACAGGCGATCGCGATCGTCGCGAGCTGAGCATTCTCTCCGTCAATTGCGCGACAATCTGTCAGCTTCATCCCCGCATGCGCGGTACGGCGTTGCCATCGTTTGATGGCGGTGACATGATCTGCTGCAAACAAAACGTTGTTTCAAACAAAGAAAGAAAATCTTCGCGGCAAAGCGAGGATCATTGGAGGAAAACATGCTTCGTGGGCTGCTCATACTCGCGCCTGCCTTGGTGGCAGGCATTTCTTTTGCGTCTACACGCTACGCGTTCGCCGAAGACGTCAAGTTGCCGGCGACATTGACTTTCACCGCCTACGACACCGGAACAGCGGGCTTCAACATCGCCGTCGGCGTCGGCAAGATGATGAAGGACAAATACGGCACCGACGTGCGCGTGCTCCCCGCAGGCAACGACGTCGCGCGCCTTGCGCCGCTGCGTGCCAAGCGCGCGGCATCCGCGGCGATGGGATCGGGCACCTATTTCGCGCAAGAGGGCGTGTTCGAGTTCGGCGCGAAGGAATGGGGCCCGCAGCCGCTGCAGATCCTGCTCTCGACCGTCGACTGCAATTGCGGCTCGCTCGGTGTCGCCGCCGACACCGGCGTGAAGGAGCTGAAAGACCTCAAAGGCAAGCGTGTCGGCTTCGTGGTCGGCTCGCCGGCGTTGAACCAGAACTCGCTTGCCGTGCTCGCCTTCGCCGGCCTGACGCAGAAGGACGTCAAGGCTGTCGAGTTCGCAAGCTACGGCGCGATGTGGAAAGGCCTGATCAACAACGACGTCGATGCCGCCTTCGGCACCACCATCACCGGCCCCGCCAAGGAGGCTGAGACCTCGCCGCGCGGCCTGATCTGGCCGCCGCTGCCCGCGAAGGACAAGGAGGGCTGGGCGCGGATGCAGAAGGTCGGCTCGTTCTTCTTCCCGCAGGTCGCGACCTGTGGCGCCGGCATCTCGCCGGAGAAACCCGTCGAACTCGGCAACTACCCCTACCCGATCTTCGTAACCTACGCGTCGCAGCCGGCCGATCAGGTCTATGCGATGACCAAGGCCATGATCGTGAACTACGACGCCTACAAGGATTCCGCACCGGGCGCCGGCGGCCTCGCCGCCGACCGCCAGACCAAGAACTGGGTGGTGCCGGTGCATCCTGGCTCGGTGAAGGCACTGAAGGAAGCCGGGCAATGGAGCGATGCGCAGGAGGCACACAACAACAAGCTGATCAAGCGGCAGGAGGTACTCGGCGCGGCGTGGGCTGATTACGGCAAGTCCAGTCCGCCGTCGGACGACAAGGCGTTTCTCGCGGGCTGGATGAAGGCGCGCGCGGCTGCGCTTGCGAAGGCTGACATGACGAACGGGTTCGAGGAATAGAACGCGATGTTATTGCGCCCGATCGCGGCTCCGCGAGAAGTGCGCTCCCTCTCCCGCTTGCGGGAGAGGGTTTCTCCGCATTGCGATTCCTCAAGGGGCAAGAGCCCTCACACGGCGCTGCGCGCCGACCTCTCCCGCAAGCGGGAGAGGTTAAGGAGCCCGCGGCCCGACCGATTCAAACAACGGCCGTTCGCTTAATCTGCATTCAACTGCCCACGCGCGGGATCGATGATGCCTTCTGCTTCCACCTCCACCGCCCCGCAAGACGCGCCCAAGCGGATTGTGTTCGACGATCCGCACGGTGCCGCCGCTAACATGCAGGAAGCGGAGGTCACGCGCGTGCGCGCGCTTCGCGGCGCCTGGCGCTGGATGCTGGTGGCCGCGACCGCGGCGACCATCCTGCTCTGCATCAACCAGCAATTCTCGCTGCGATTCTTCGTCGGCTATACCCAGCTCAACACGGAGTATTTCTATCTCCTGATCGCGCTGATGCTGCCGTTCACGTTCCTGATCTTCCCCGGTACCGAGCGCGCGCCGCTCGACCGCATTCCCTGGTATGATCTCGTCCTGTTCGTCGTGACCTTCGCCGCGGCGCTGCTGTTGATGTCGAACGTGCGCAAGGCGGCGGAAGCCGGCTGGGAATTCGGCGGTGCACCGAACAATGTGATCGCCGCCGGGCTCGTGATGTGGGTGATGCTGATGGAAGCGCTGCGCCGCACCGGCGGCTGGAGCCTGCTCTTGAGCGTTCTCCCCTTCACCGTCTACCCGTTGTTTGCGGAGTCCGGCTGGCTCGGACCGTTCCGCGGCACGCAATCGACGATCGAACAGGCGACCGCCTATCACGTGCTGTCGGGCGAGAGCCTGCTTGGGATTCCCATCCAGGCCTTTGCCGACACCGTGATCGGCTTCCTCGTGTTCGGCACCGCGCTGATGATGACCGGCGCCGGAAAGTTCTTCATCAACCTCGCCTTCGCGCTGTGCGGCACCTTCCGCGGCGGCGCGGCAAAAGTCTGCATCTTCGCCAGCGGCCTGCTCGGCATGATGTCCGGCTCGATCATCTCCAACGTGCTGACCGCCGGCACCATGACCATCCCCGTGATGAAGAAGAGCGGTTTTCGCGCCTCCTATGCCGGCGCGATCGAGGCCTGCGCCTCGACCGGCGCGGTGCTGGCGCCCCCGGTGATGGGCGCAACCGCCTTCGTGATCGCGCAGTTCCTCAACGTCAGCTACGCCGACGTCGCGCTCGCCGCGATCATTCCGGCGGTGCTTTACTACGTCGGCCTCTTCATGCAGGTCGACGCCTACGCCGCCCGCCACAAGCTGAAGGGCATTCCGCGCGCCGAGCTGCCGCGCATCATGGATACGATCAAGGACGGCTGGTACTACGTCTTCGTCATCGCGCTCTTGATCGTGATGCTGCTCTACTTCAAGCGCGAGAGCCACGCGCCGTTCTATGCCACCGCGCTGCTGCTGGTGCTCAACCAGTTCTTCTCGAAGGATACGCGCTGGACGTTCGCGACCATCGGCAAATTCCTCGAGGTCAACGGCCGCACCTTCGTCGAGCTCGTCGGTATCCTCGCCGGCTGTGGCCTCCTGATCGGCGCGTTCTCGATGACGGGCGTGGTGTCGAGCCTCGCCAACGACTTGCTGCATATTGCAGGCGACAATCCCTTCCTGCTGCTGGCGATGTGCGCCCTCACCAGCCTGATCCTCGGCCTCGGGCTGACGACGACGGCCTGCTACATCTTCCTCGCCATCCTGGTCGCGCCCGCGCTGGAGAAGCTCGGGCTGAACAGGATGGCGGTGCACATGTTCATCTTCTATTGGGGCATGCTGTCGTCGATCACCCCGCCGGTCGCGATCGCGTCCTTCGCCGCCGCAGGCATCGCCGGCTCCCCGGCGATGAAGACGGGCTGGGAATCGATGTGGGTCGGCAGCATCATCTATTTCCTGCCGTTCTTCTTCGTGCTCAATCCGGCGCTGGTGCTGCAGGGGCCGAGCCCGTATCTGGCCGGGTTCGGCCTGATGGGGCTCGCGGCATTCGGGACGCTGTTCATCTGCGGTGGCATTCAGGGCTACCAGCCCTTCGTCGGTGACTTGCGCGGGACGGGCAGCCTGGAATGGCCGATCCGCGTTCTGCTGGTGATCGGCGGCTTCGTGGTGGCGACGCCTGGCGGCGGGATCATGCCGCTGTCGCAGCTGCAGGTGACGCTGCTGGGACTTGCGATCCTGGCGCCGACGGCTCTGCTCGCCCTGCTGCTGGTCCGGCGGCAGACCATGGTGCCGCACGGGTTGCGCGCTCCCTGATTGCGTTGCACAAGTGAGGCGATGACACCTCTCTCGCCTCTTGCCACCGCCTGGACCCGCTCGAAGCCGCCTTTGCTGCGGTTTCTGGACAATTGCCTCAACGAATTCTCTGCCGAAACCTCGGGCAGTGTCGCCGATTACATTCCCGAGCTGAGCAAGGCCGACCCTGCCTATTTTGGCATCAGCCTGGCTACGCTGGACGGCCATGTCTATGAGGTCGGCGATTCCAGGGTGCCCTTCACCATCCAATCGATGTCAAAACCGTTCGTGTTCGCGCTGGCGCTGGACCTGCTCGGCGCCGGCAAGGTTGAGAGCGCGATCGGTGTCGAGCCCTCCGGCGATCCCTTCAACTCGATCCGGCTCAATGCGGAGAACCATCCGTTCAACCCGATGGTCAATGCCGGCGCGATCGCCTGCACCGGGCTGATCTACGACAGCAAGGGCGCGGAGGCCTTCGAGCGAATCCGGCTCGCCCTCGGCCGCTTTGCCGGACGCGATCTGGATGTGGACGAAGCCGTCTACGCCTCCGAAAGCCAGACCGGCGACCGCAACCGCGCGATCGCGTATCTGCTCAAGACCAACGCGGTGATCTCAGACAACGTCGCCGCGGTGCTCGACGTCTATTTCCGGCAATGCGCCGTGCTGGTGACCGCACGCGACATCGCGGTGATGGCGGCAACGCTGGCCAATCGCGGCGTCAATCCGGTCACGGGCGAGCAGGTGCTGACGCCATACGCGATCTCGCGCGCGCTCTCGGTGATGACCTCGTCGGGCATGTACGACTATGCCGGCGAATGGATCTACCGGATCGGCATTCCCGCCAAGAGCGGCGTCGGCGGCGGCATCCTGGCGGCGCTGCCCGCTCGACTCGGTCTCGGCAGTTACTCGCCAAAGCTCGACAAGCACGGCAACAGCGTGCGCGGCATCAAGGTCTGCGAGGCGCTGTCGGCGCATTACGACCTGCACATGCTCAACCGCAGCGACGATGCCCGCAACGCCGTCATCGCCGATTACGATATCGGCAAGAGCCCGTCGCGCCGCGTGCGCCGGGCGCAGGAGCGCGAGATCCTGGCCGCGCACGACCAGGCAGTACGCGTGATCGAGCTGGTCGGCGTGCTGTCCTTGTCCGCGGTCGACTACGTGACGCGCAGGCTGGCGGGGCAACCGCGGCCGCAGATCGTCGTGTTCGACCTGCATCGCGTCACCTCGACCACCCGCGCCGGGGCGCGGCTCGTTGCCGAAGCGTTCGAGGAGCTTGCCGCACTGAATGTCACGGTCGTGCTGTCCGGCGTCAGGCGTGCGTCCAGGGAATGGGACTCTTTGCGCGAATGGACCGCCGAACTGAAGAACGTCCGCGACTTCTACCTGCTAGATACCGCGATCGAATGGGCGGAAGACCAGATTGTCTACCGCTATGGCGGCTCGATCGATTTCCACGAGACCACCGAGCTTGCCGAGCAGCCGCTGCTCGAAGGCCTCAACGAAGAAGAGCTGACGGATCTCGCCTCGATCTGCACGATCCGGACCTTTCAGGCCGGCGCGAAGATCATCACCACGGGCGATCCCGCCTCCTCCCTGTTCTTCCTGCGCAGCGGCGCGGTGCATGTCACGCTGCCCGACGGCGTGCGGCTGGCGACGCTGACCGCCGGCATGGCCTTCGGCGAGATGGCGCTGCTGGAGACGACGCGCTCGGCCGACGTGTTCGCCGACATGGCGGCGACCGCGTTCGAGGTCCCGCTGAAGGATTTTGAGCGTTTCCGCAAGCAGCACCCGCACGCCAGCGAGCGCGTCATGCGAAATCTCGCGCAGCTGCTTGCCGACCGCCTGATCGTCGCCAATGCGAAGGTGGATATTCTGACGTCGACGTGAGCGGCCTCATTCACCAGAGGTCGTCATGCCCGGGCCTGTCCCGGGCATGACCCTGCGGAGGGACTGTCGCCCGCGAACGTACACGTTTGCTCAGCGGCTCGCCGCCTCGCTCAGCCGCCGCTTGATCTTCCTTGCGCTGGCTTCCAGCAGCTCGGACGGCTGCTGGCCGGTGGCCGCGCACAGGCAGGCCCAGTAATAGATGACATCGCCGAGCTCATCGACCAGACCCGCCTTGTCGAGCCAGTCGTCGCGCAGCAGCTTCTTGATGTGGTCGGCGACCTCGCCGGATTCACCGGCGAGGCCGAGACCGAGATAGGACAACCGCTCGTTGGACGGATGCTCATCGACCTTCGCGATGGTCGCAGCCCAGGCCGCATATTCGTCGATCGTCATCGGCATCCCTCGCCGTTTCTGTCGGCTCAGCCCACCACTTCGGTAACAGGCTGAAGGTCGATCTCGAAAGTCTCCAGGAATTTCGAGGTCATGATGTAGAAGCCGACCGAGAGCTGCAGCTCGACCAGCGCGGCCGGCGTCAGCTTCGACGCGATCGCCTTGAAGGTCACATCGGTCGGCTTCTTCAGCTTCACGATCTCGTCGGTGAAGGCGAGCGCGGCGCGCTGCACCTCGTTGAAGCAGGTCGCGGCCTGCCAATTCTCGAGCGCCTCGTTCTGCTCGTCAGTGACGCCGACATTCTTGCCGATGCGCTTGTGCGCGACGATCTCGTACGGCGCCTCGCACAAGATGCCGGTGCGGGTGATCGCGAGCTCGCGGACGACAGGATCGAGCTCGCCCTTGTGGCGGATCGCGCCCCCGAGCCGGCAGTACTGCTCGAAATAGCTCGGCGAGTGCGACATCATGCGGAAGATATTGGCATTGCGGTTCTTTTCGAGGATCTCGCGGGTGCGGTCTGATGCCTTGGACGGGTCGCTGTACGGAATGCGGGCCATGATTTTCCTGAAGTTTTCCCTGAGTTTTTGATGCTTTTTGTAGGTACCGGCGAGATTTCCCTGAAACTCTATTCTTGCACCGACGCCGGAGCAACATCATCGAGTCAAAATGCCGCCGCATTGCTGATCGACCTTGAGACAGTCGATATTCGCCGTGTGGGGACACATCGCGGTGAGTACTCGAGAAGTGGGGTGTTCCGAGTAAAACAATTGGCCGTCGGGTGCGCTTGCCGCACAACGATGAGTCACGCCCAAGTCTAGGGAGAAAACGGCATGAAGGAAGCCACCAAGGGGGCGGCCTCGGGAGCGCTCGCGCATATGCTGGCGGTGACGGCGATGCTGGTCATCGCCAGCATCTTGTTCTACGGGCGTTAGTCAGCGTTGTGTGAGAGTTTTCGTCATTCCGGGGTGGCTCTCGCACAGGCCAGGCCCAGAATTCCCGTTCCAGGCTCGGTCTCTCAGGACCGCCCCCGAATGACGAATCCCATCGTTGCTCCGTAGCCCGGATGAAGCGAAGCGCAATCCGGGAAAGTCCAACAGCGAGGTGAGGACCCATTACGCTTCGCTCCATCCGGGCTACGGCAATCCCAATCTCACTATTTCTGTTTGGCGAAGAACGGCACGAGCTTTCCGGCGAACAGCTTGAAGCTCGCAACGACCGAATCGCCGATGGCGAGGTCATTCTCGCCGTGCGCCATCATGCGAAATCCCTCGGCGCAATCGACCAGCAGGATGTTGTAGGGCACGTGCGCCCGCGTCTCGGGCGTAGCGGCGCGGCAGACCAGCGAGGTGGCGTAAACTCTACCCTTGCCGCTGGCGCGCAGCTCGCGCGGATTCGATTCGCCGCACGCCGCGCAGAAGGCGCGGTGAAAATATTGCACATGCCCGCATGAGGTGCAGGCCTGGTAGGTGATGGCCTCCTCGCCCTCGGTCCAGTCTGCCACAGGCTCACTCATCGCACGCGCTCCAGGAACATGCTGACGTGCGACGACAGCACACCGCCGTCGCCATGCAACAGGGCGATCGAGGCGTCGCGCACCTGGCGATTCGCCGCCCGCCCCGTCATCTGCAAATGCGCCTCGACCAGATGCGCCATCGCGCCGCCGACACCGCAATGGCCATAGCTGAGCAGCCCGCCATGGGTGTTCAACGGCATCGCACCATCGCGGCCGAAATGACCCGCACGCACCTGCGCCGCCGCCTCGCCCCGAACGGCAAGGCCGAGGTCTTCCAGCAGCATCGCGAGCGTGATGGTGAAACTGTCGTAGATCGCGGCGTAGCGGACATCGGAGATCGCTAGGCCCGTGGCCTGCTTGGCGCGCGCGATCGAAATCTCGGCACCGAGTTCACTCAGCGCCGGCGCGGCCGTGACATGCTGATGCGTATGCGCCTGGGCGCAACCGCGGATGCGCACGCCCGCGTCCCCGGTCCGCTCGCGGCTGATGACGAAGGCCGCGCCGCCGTCGGACACCGGGCAGCAATCGAGCAGCTTGAGCGGCATCGCCACCGGCTTGGAGGCCATGACGTCGGCAATCGTGATGGGATCGTGGAATTGCGCGCCGGGATGGGTGCAGGCGTGCGCGCGCATCAGCACGGCGAATTCAGCGAGATCTTCTTCGGTCACGCCGTATTCGTGCATGTAGCGGTTTGCGACGAGGCCGTAATAGGCGGGAATGGTCGGCCCGAGCGGCACCTCGTAATCGGGATGGCCGACCTGCGCCAGCGCCTGGATCGAGGCGTCGCGGCTCTGCCCGGTGAGACGGTTCTCGCCGGCGACGACGAGTACGTGGCGCGCAACGCCGGCTTCCACGAGATGATGCGCCAGCATCGTCATCGCGAGCCCGGTGGCGCCGCCGACCTGCACGGCGTGGGCGTAAGACGGGCGGATACCGAAATGTTCGGCGAAGACGGTCGCGAGCATGATGTGCGGTGAGACCGTGGAATAGCCGCAGAGGATGCCGTCGATCTCGCTGCGCTTCAGCCCGGCATCGTCGAGCGCGGCTTGCGCGGCCTTGCTCATCAGGTCGAGCGAGGATGCGCCTTCGTGTCTGCCGAAGGGCGTGAGGCCTACGCCGGTGATGAAGCTCATGCTCTCTCTCCGCTGTCATTCCAGGGCGGCCCGAAGGGCCGAACCCGGAATCCATCGCGCCGCGTGTGCGGAGGACAGATGGATTCCGGGCTCGCGCCGAGGTGGGCGCGCCCTGGAATGACGGATGAGAGATTTATCGTCATTCCCTACTCCGGCGCCGCGCGCGTGACGCCGTCGCGCACCATGGCGGCGATCTCATCGGCCGAGTAGCCGATCTCGCGAAGGATCTCCGCGCCGTGCTCATTCAGTCGCGGTGCCAGCCGCACCGGCTCGGCTTCGGTCTCCGACCAGCTTGCCGTCACCTTCATGCTGCGGATTGGCCCCTCCGTCGGGTGGGTCACGACCGGGAAGAAATTCGTCGCCTCCAGATGCGGATCGTGCAGGATCGAGCCGAGGTCGTGCATCGGCATGACGGGGACGTCGGCCTTGGTCAGCAGGTCGATCCATTCGGCCGTGGGGCGCGTCTCGAAGATGCGGGCAAGCTCGGCATAGACGACGTCGATGTTGGCGGCGCGGCCGGCGAAGGTCGCGAATTTCGCATCGGCGCGCAGGTCGTCGCGTCCCGTCGCCTTGAAGAAATTCTCCCACTGCTTGTCGTTGTAGACGATGACGCTGAGATAGCCGTCCGAGGTCTTGTAAGGGCGGCGGTCGCGCGAGAGGTGGCGGGCATAGCCGCCCTTGTCGAGCGGCGGCTCGTAAGTGAGGCCGGCCATATGGTCGCCCATGACGAAGCCGGCCATGGTCTCGAACATCGGAATGTCCAGACGCTGGCCGCGCCCGGTGCGGTCACGATGGACGAGGCTGGCGCAGATCGCGCCGACGGCGGTGAGGCCGACGATGCGGTCGACCAGCGCATTCGGCACGTAGCGCGGCACGCCGTCGCCGGTCTGCGCCATCAGCGCCGGCAGAGCCGTGGCACCCTGGATCAGATCGTCATAGGCGGGTTTTGCCGCGTACGGCCCGTCCTGGCCGAAGCCGAACACGCCGGCATAGACCAGGCGCGGATTGATGGCGGAGACGACGTCGTAGCCCAGCTGCAACCGCGCCATCGCCTGCGGGCGGACGTTGTAGACGAGGACGTCGGCGTCCTTCAGCAGCCTCAGCACGACCTCGCGTCCCGTGGGCTTCTTCAGGTCGAGACAGATCGAGCGCTTGCTGCGATTGGTGTTGAGAAACACCGGGCCCATGCCGGCGTGGCGCATCGGGCCGATCAGCCGGGTGACGTCGCCGTCGAGCGATTCCACCTTGATGATTTCGGCGCCATAGTCGCCGAGCATCTGGGTCGCATAGGGCCCCATCAGCACGGTGGTCATGTCGACGACCTTGACGCCCTTCAGCGGCCCCATCGTTCGCTCCCGATTGCGCGGGAGCCAAGGCGCGGCCCCGCGATTGGGTCCAGCTAAAGGCAGCGAGGCCGCGCGCACAAGGGCGGCCGGCGTATGGCCGCATGCGCCGCGCGGCGTTACCGGACGCTATTTCTTCTGGCGGGATTCGCGGATCTTGAGCAGCCGGTCAAGCTCGTCGTTCTGCTGGCTGATCCGGTCGGCGATACGCGACTCGTTCTGCTCGCCCGAGGCGGCCGCGGCCTGCTCGATGAGCTGGCGGATATTGTCCTCGAGGATCGCGATGCGATCGTTGAGTGCGTCGAGGGAGAGAGAGTCTTCGTAGTCATTGCTCATGATGCATTCCCTGCAAATCAATCAGGAGCTTTAAGGGCCGCTGGCCGGCCCACCATGATCTAGCGCAAAGGTCGTAGGGTGGACTTAGCCGCATGCGTGATCCAGAGGTGGGTTACGCCGGCACCTGCGCTTCGCGCAGCCGCAGGCTAACCCACCCTACAAGAGCCTATTTCAGCGGCTCCAGGATGGAGACGTAGTTGGCGACCGCGGCCCCGCCCATGTTGAAGATGCCGCCGAGCTTGGCGTTGTTGAGCTGCATGCCTTCGGGCGCCTGGCCTGCGAGCTGCATCGCGGTCATCACGTGCATGGAGACGCCGGTGGCGCCGATCGGATGGCCCTTGGCCTTCAGGCCGCCGGACGGATTGACCGGCAGCTTGCCGTCCTTGAGCGTCCAGCCCTCCTTGATGGCGCGGGCGCCCTGCCCCCGCGGCGTCAGGCCCATCGCTTCGTACTCGATCAGCTCGGCCACCGTGAAGCAGTCATGGGTCTCGACGAAGGAGAGATCGCCAAGCGTCACGCCGGCCTGCTCCAGCGCGCGCTGCCAGGCGACGGTGCAGCCTTCGAACTGCAGGATGTCGCGCTTGCTCATCGGCAGGAAGTCCTGGGCATGCGCGGTGGCGCGGAAGCCGATCGACTTGCCCATGGTCTTGGCGGTCTCGGCATCCGCCAGCACCAGCGCCGCGGCGCCGTCGGAGACCAGTGAGCAATCGGTGCGCTTGAGGGGACCGGCGACGTAAGGGTTCTTCTCGCTCTCGGCGCGGCAGAAGTCGAAGCCGAAATCCTTGCGCATCTGGGCGAAGGGATTGGCGACGCCGTTCTTGTGGTTCTTGGCCGCGATTAGCGCCAGGGCGTCGGACTGGTCGCCGTATTTCTGGAAATAGGAGCTGGCGATCTTGCCGAACACGCCGGCAAAGCCGCCGACGGTGTCGCCGTCCTCGGGCAGATAGGAGGCTTTGAGCAGGTTCTTGCCGATCTCCGGACCCGGCGTGCGCGTCATCTGCTCGACGCCGACGACGAGGACGATCTTGGCGGCGCCCGCGGCAATCGCGCGCAGGCCCTGATGGACGGCGGCCGAGCCCGTGGCGCAGGCGTTCTCGACCCGGGTGGCCGGCTTGAAGCGCAGCTTCGGGTCGGCCTGGAGCACCAGCGAGGCGGTAAAATCCTGCGCCGAGAAGCCGGCGTTGAAATGGCCGAGCACGATCTCGTCGACATCGCCGGCCGAAATGCCGGCATCGGCCATCGCCTCGTTGGCGACGCGGGTGACGAGGCTTTCGACGGTCTCGGTGTCGAACTTGCCGAACGGCGTATGCGCCCATCCGACGATGCTGGCGGTCATGGTCTTTTCTCCCTGGCGGTCTCTTGCTGACCTAAGTCTTAGCGCAGGGATGGCAAGACTTCACGCAGGTTTAAGCGCCCCGAGGGTGCGCTGGCAGATGGCAGTTATGCCGGCCCAGTTCCCGGCCCTGACCTCGGCCGCCGGGCACAGCCAGGAACCGCCGACGCAGACCACGTTCGGCTCGGCCAGCCAGCTCGCCGCATTGGCCTCACCGACCCCGCCGGTCGGGCAGAACCGCACGTTCGGGAACGGACCGCCGAGGGAGCGCAGGCCCTTGATGCCGCCGGCCTGCTCGGCCGGGAAGAATTTTGCGACGTCGAAGCCATGGGACAGCGCCATCATCAGCTCGGACGCCGTGGCTATGCCCGGCGCGAACGGCAAGGAGCTATGGGCGGCCGCCTTGAGGAGGTCGGGGGTCAGGCCCGGGCTGATGGCGAACGCGACGCCGAGCTTCTCCACACGGGTGAAGTCGGCCGGATTGAGGACCGTGCCGATGCCGACGACAGCCTCGGGCACTTCGGCCATCATCGCCCGCGCCGCCTCGATCGCAACGGGGGTGCGCAGCGTCACCTCCAGCGTGCGGACGCCACCGGCGACCAGCGCACGCGCCAGCGGCACTGCGTCCTGGATGCGCTCGATGGTGAGAACGGGAATGACGGTCGCCGCCTTGAACAGCGCGACGAGGTGGTTCTGTTGGGCAGCAGTGGGCATCTCGTGGATCTTTTCGCTTTACTTGGTCGCTTGGCGCGTGGCCGCCGGCCGGTGCCGCTTCTTCGGCGGCATGGCATAGCCTGGAATAATGGCGCCGGGATAGCAGATCACGAGGCTGGCGAGGCGATGCCCGGCCTGGGCGGCCTCGACCGGATCGGAACCGGCGAGCCTGGCGGCAATGTAGGCGGCGGCAAAGCTATCGCCGGCCGCCGTGGTGTCGACCACGGGCTTGGTCATGGGCTCGGCGCGGACCTCGTGCGTAGCCCCGGGAACGCGCAGCAGGCTGACCGGCTCGGCGAGGCGGAACACCAGCTCGGGCGTCGGGATGCGCGCCATCAGTTGGTCATTGCTCTCGGCGGGATAGAGCGCAAGCAGATCCTCGGTCGAGGTCAGCACGATGTCGGCGGCCGCGAAGGCTGCGGCAAACACCTCGCGCGCGACGTCGCGGTCCGGCCAGCCCCGCGCGCGAAAATTGGTGTCGAACACGAAGCGGGTGCCGAGCAGGCGCGCGCGCTTGATCGCCGCGAACAGGCGATCGCGCCCCGAAGCGTCGTAGATCGAGAGCGTGATCGCGGAGAGATAGACGATGTCGTAGCTCATCAGCGAATTGAGCAGCTCGTCGGTCTCCGGCAGGCACATCAGCTGCCGCGCCGCCGCGCTGTCGCGCCAGTGAAAGAACTGGCGCTCGCCCTTCGCATCCGTCTGGATCATGTAGAGGCCGGGCAGCTTGCCCGGGATCCGCACGACGCGTCTGGTGCCGACATTCTCCGCGTTCCAGGCGGCGATCATCTCATCGCTGAGAGCATCGTCGCCGAGCGCGGTGAGATAGTCGACCTTGACCTCGAGCCGCGCCAGATAGACGGCGGTGTTGAGGGTATCGCCGCCGAAGCCGCGTGAGTAAAGGCCGCCCCCCTGCCCGGCAGACGCGCCGCCTTGCGCCTGCCTGAGCTCCACCATGCATTCGCCGATGCAAGCAACGCTCGCCATCACCAGGGCCCGCTCTGTCGGAGATCAGGCGACGAAATTGCCGCCGAGCTCGTCTTCGATGTGAATGCGGATGATGTCGTCGAAAGTCTTCTCGGCCGTGGTGAAGCCGAGCTCGAGCGACCGCTTGGCGTTGAAATTGCGCGGCCAGCCGCCGACGATGCCGACGATGAAGGGATCGGGCTCGCGCTTGATGCGCGCGGCGACCTTGTCGCCCGCAACCCGCTTCAACGCCGCGATCTGCTCGCCGACCGTGGCCGACAGGCCCGGCATGGTCAAATTGCGGCGCGGGCCGACGGCAGCGAGATCCATGGTGCCGGCGTGGAGCAGGAAGCCGACGGCCGAGCGCGGCGTGGCGTGCCAGTGACGAACGTCCTCGGACACCGGAAGCACCGCTTCCTTGCCGGCCAGCGGCTCGCGCAGGATGTTGGAGAAGAAGCCCGACGCCGCCTTGTTGGGCAGGCCGGGCCGGATGCAGATGGTCGGCAGGCGGATGCCGATGCCATCGAGGAAGCCGCGGCGCGAATAGTCGGCCAGCAGCAGCTCGCCGATCGCTTTCTGCGTGCCGTAGCTCAGCAGCGGGGTGTGGAAGAACTCGTCGCCGATCGCATCCGGGAACGGCGCGCCGAACACCGCGATCGAAGACGTGAAGACCACGCGCGGCTTGTAGCCGCCGCCGACGAGCCTGATGGCATCGAGCAGCATCCGCGTGCCGTCGAGATTGATGCGGTAGCCCTTGTCAAAATCGAGCTCGGCTTCGCCGGAGACGATGGCGGCGAGATGGAAGATCACATCCGGGCGGCCGGCGATCAGCTTTTCGGCCGCGTCGGGGACTGCGAAATCGCCCGACACCGTCTCGACCGGGAAACCAGCCTTCTCCGGCTTCTTCGGCTCGACCACGTCATGCATGGTCAGTTTCGTGATGTCGCTCTTGCCGAGCCGGCCGTCGCGCAGCAGCCGTTCACAGAGCTTGCGGCCGACCATGCCGGCGGCGCCGAGAACCAGAATGTGCAAGAGCTCAACTCCTTCTTATTGGCCCGGAGCGCACCGCTCCTGGCGCGCTCTTAAGGCAGCCCCGCGATCATTCCTTCACGGCGCCGGTCATCGCGGACACATAATGCTCCACGAAGAAGGCGTAAAGGATGACGAGCGGCAGCGAGCCGGCCAGGGCTCCCGCCATCAGCGAACCCCAGCGGTAGATGTCACCGTCCACGAACTCGTTGACGATCGCGACCGGCACCGTCTTGTTGCTGGTCGACTGCAGGAACGTCAACGCGTAGATGAACTCGTTCCAGCACAGCGTGAAGCAGAAGATGAAGGCCGATATCAGGCCGGGGATGGCGAGCGGCAGGACGATCTTGATCAGGATCTGCCAGCGGCTCGCCCCGTCGATCAGCGCGCATTCCTCGAGCTCGAACGGGATGGTCTTGAAATAGCCCATCAAGAGCCAGGTCGAGAACGGGATCAGGATGGTCGGATAGGTCAGGATCAGCGCCAGCGGCGAGTCGAACAGGCCGTACTGGAATACGACGGTGGCCAGCGGGATGAACAGGATCGACGGCGGCACCAGATAGGCGAGGAAGATCAGCCCGCCGACGAGATTGGCACCCTTGTAGCGCAGGCGGACGATGGCGTAGGCCGCGAGCACCGATGCGATGATCGAGAGAATCGTGGCGCAGATCGCCACGTACATCGTGTTCCAGAGCCAGTGCGGATAGTAGCTCTCGAACAACAGCTTGTGGAAATGCTTGAAGGTCGGATTCCAGGTCCAGAACGGGTTGAACCTGTCGAGATCGAGCAGCTGATCGTCGGGCTTCACCGAGGTCAGCGCCATCCAGTAGAACGGAAACAACAGCACCACGACGATGATCGTGAGCGGCAGGTACAGCGTCACCATGCGGCGCGGCACCGACTGCAGATAGCTCATGCCCTCGCTGTTATCGACGCGCGCCGACGTCGCCAGGACGGTCTTGAGATCCACTTTCGAGGCAGGAAGATCAGTCATTGTTCTCTCCCTGTTGCCAGTTGCGGCAGCGCGCGAGGGGCTTGCCGCGTTCGCGCAAAAAATACGGGCACAATGCGGAGATCAGTCATTGTTCTCCCCCTGCTGCCACTTGCGACGCTGCAGGCCGAACCATGACACCATGATCGCAGCGAGCAGGAACGGAATCATGGCGCTGGAGATCGCCGCGCCCTCGCCGAGCTGTCCGGCGATGATCGCGCGCTGGTAGGACAACGTCGCCATCAGATGGGTGGCGTTGACGGGGCCGCCGCGGGTCATCGCCCAGATCAGCTGGAAGTCGGTGAAGGTGAACAGCACCGAGAAGGTCATCACGACGGCGATGATCGGCGTCAGCAGCGGATAGGTGATGAATCGGAAATTCTGCCAGCGCGTGGCGCCGTCGAGCGTTGCGGCCTCGTAGAGCGACGGCGATACCGTCTGCAGGCCTGCGAGCAGCGTGATCGCCACGAACGGAACGCCGCGCCAGATATTGGCGAAGATCACGCAAATGCGCGCCCAGGTCGTGTCGCCGAGGAAATTGATGTTTTGATCGATCAGACCAAGATGCCTCAGCGACCAGGAGATGATCGAGAATTGCGAGTCGAAGATCCACCAGAATGCCAATGCCGAAAGCACCGTCGGCACGATGAAGGGAATCAGCACCATCGCGCGCAGCATCGCCTTGAACGGCATGTTCTCGTTCAGCAGCAGCGCGAGATAGAGCCCGATCGCGAATTTCAGGGCGCTGGCGACGAAGGTGTAGAGCAGCGTGTTGAACACCGACAGCCAGAAGATGGAATCGTCCCACAGCCATTCATAGTTTTCGGTGGCGACGAAGTGACCGACCCTGCCGATGCGGGTGTCGGTGAAGGACAGCCAGATGCCAAGCCCCAGCGGATAGGCCAGGAAGAAGATCAGGAAGGCCATGGCCGGCACCATGAACCAGAAGCCGAGCCAGTTGCGGTTGTGTTTGAGCTGGGTCCAGGCGCTGTCCTCGCTCATCTGAGGCTTGGCCCGGGGAATTGCGACATCAGTCATGCCCGATATCCCTGATCGAAATGTTGACGAGCGGGCGGCACGACTGCCGCCCGCTCCGTGATCTTCAGCGATAGATGCGCTTCAGCTGGCGCTCGGCTTCCGCCATCGCGCCCTTCGCATCCTTGGTGCCGGTGCAGTAATTGGCGAACATATCGACGACGATGAAGTCGGCGATTGCCGTTGCCGCCTTTTCGCCGACCGTGCCGATACCGGACGCCGGCAGCGTGCGCTTGGACGCCTGCGAGAACACCTCGTTCTTGGGATCGGCCTTCCAGATCGGTGCCGATTCATAGCCGTTCAGGGTCTGCGTCAGATAGCCCTGCGCGCCATCCAGCCACTTCTCGTAGTTCTCCTTCTCCAGCATGAAGGCGACGAAGGCCTTCGCCGCGTTCGGATATTTGGTGAAGTTGAACGCGAGGATCGGCAGCGCAAGCTGCAGCTCGGTCGGCTTGCCGACCGGTCCGACCGGCCAGAGCGCGTGATAGGTGTCCTCGGCGAGCTCCTTCTTGCTCGCATCGGTCTTGGCGGCGACGTAGATCGAGATGCCGTTCGCCGTGCAATAGAGCTCGCCGGCGAGGAACGCCTTGTTGTTGGAGGAATCGTTCCAGGACGCCGTGCCGGGAATGAAGCTGTCGTACAGCGCCTTGCAATATTCCAGCGCCTTCGCCGTCTCCGGCGAATTGATGATGATCTTGTCGTTCTGGTCGACCGTGTAGGCGCCGTGCCCCCACAGCACCCAATGCAGCCACGAATTGCCGTCGCCCGAGGCATGGCCGAGAGCGAAGCCGGCCGGCGTGTTGTTCTTCTTCAGTGCCTTGCACATCTCGAGGAAGCCGGGGAAGTCCTTCGGGAATTCTTTGAAGCCCGCCTTCTCGAGCGCCGACTTGCGGTACGTCATGTAACCGCCGTTGGTTGCGACGGGAATGCCGAGCCAGTCGTTGCCCTGCTTGCAGGTCTTGGCCGCCGCATCGGTCCAGCCGCCGTACTTCTTGCCGAGGTAGTCGGCGACGTCGTTCATCTTCAGCACTTTGGTCGGGAACAGCTGCGGCAGCGTGTGCAAGCCCCAGGCAAGATCGAGCCCCGAGCCGGTATTGGCCGCAACCGAGGCCTTCGGCTGCACGTCCTCGAACGACTCGCTGAACACGTTCATCTCGGTGCCGGTCGCGGCCTTGAAGGCCGCCACCATCGCGTTGAACGCATCGTCCTCAGCCGGCACGAAGCGCTTCCAGCGCATCACGGTCAGCTTTGCACCGGGCTCCGCCTTCCAGGGCGAGCTCTGCGCCCAGGCCTTTGCGAACTCGAAGAGTGCCGGCCCGGTGAGCATGCCGGTTGCAGCCAGTGCCGTTCCGCCCTGAAGCAGAGTCCGGCGGGTAAAGTCTTGCATGTCGTCCTCCCTGTGATGCTTTTTTATTGTCTTAAGTAAAACTCACGCTACGCGTTCAGGCGTTTTCCCGTCGCCTCGTCGAACAAGTGCACCAGTGACGGGTCGGGCTTCAGCCGGATCTTGTCACCCGGATTGAACTGGTGACGCTCGCGGAACACCGCGACGACCTGCTCGCCGCCGATCTTGGCGAACACCTGCGTTTCCGAGCCGGTCGGCTCGACCACGATGATCTCGGCTTCGGCGCCGTCGTCGGCGATGGTGAAATGCTCGGGCCGCACGCCGTAGACCGCGGGACGGCCGTCGGACGCCGCGGGCGCGGTCTTGAGCGGCAGCTTGACGCCGTTCGGCCCCTCGAAGGTCGCAACGCCGTTGGTGCGCACATGTCCCTTCAGGAAGTTCATCGCGGGCGAGCCGATGAAGCCGGCGACGAATTGGTTGTCGGGCCTGTCGTACAGCTCGAGCGGCGTGCCCATCTGCTCGACGATGCCGTCATGCATCACGACGATCTTGTCGGCCATGGTCATGGCTTCGATCTGATCGTGGGTGACGTAGACGGTCGTCGTCTTCAGCCGCTGGTGCAGCTCCTTGATCTCGGTGCGCATGGCGACGCGCAGCTTGGCGTCGAGGTTGGACAAGGGTTCGTCGAACAGGAAGACCTGGGGGTCGCGCACGATGGCGCGGCCCATCGCGACACGCTGGCGCTGACCGCCCGAGAGCTGGCGCGGATAGCGATCGAGCAGCGGCGTCAGTGCGAGAATTTCGGCAGCCCGCTTGACGCGCTTGTTGATCTCGTCGGAGCCGGCATTCCGCAGCTTCAGCGAGAAGCCCATGTTGTCGGCAACGGTCATGTGCGGATAGAGCGCGTAGTTCTGGAAGACCATGGCAATGTCCCGCTCCTTGGGCTGGACATTGTTGACGACGCGGTCGCCGATCGAGATCGTGCCGGAGGTGATGTTCTCGAGACCCGCGAGCATGCGCAGGAGCGTCGACTTGCCGCAGCCGGAGGGGCCGACCAGAACGACGAATTGGCCATCCTCGATCGGTACAGTCACGCCGTGCAGGACTTCAAAATTGCCGAACGATTTCCGCACGTCGCGGATTTGCACAGACGACATCTAGCTCCCTCCTCGAAAGTCCACGGCGCCTCTCGCGCCGCGACCGTCTTGTTTTTTCAGACTTCGCCAAACGAAGCCCGACCGTAGCGGGCAACATTGTCGGCAGTTTGTGCGGTTTTGGCAATTTGTCTTTGGTTAGTCGTTGCTGGTAGCGCTGTCAACGTTCCTTTGTTTGCGGGACTGACTGTGTTAAGAGCAGCAAATGGTTCGAAAACGCACCAAGTCAGGCAAAATCCGGCTGGCGGAAGTCGCCGAGCTTGCCGGCGTCAGCCCGATTACGGCGTCCCGTTTCTTTCGTAATCCGGAAGCCCTGTCGGTCGCCAAGCGGACGCGGGTCGAGAGCGCGGCCAAGGAGCTTGGCTATGTGCCGAACCTTGCGGCGCGCGCGCTGGCCTCGCAACGCACCGAGGTCATCGGTGTCTTGATTCCCTCACTCACCAACAACGTGTTCTCGGACGTGCTGCGCGGCATCTACGACGCGTCCGAAGGCAGCCGTTACTCGATCCAATTGTCCAACACGCGCTACAGTATCCTCCAGGAGGAGAAGCTGCTGCGCCTGTTTCTCGCGCAGAAGCCGGCCGGGCTGATCGTCACCGGCATCGACCAGACCGCGGAATCGCGTGCGATGCTGGATGCCGCCGATTGCCCGATCGTGCAGATCATGGAGATCGGCCCCGATCCGGTCGACATGATGATCGGCTTTTCACACTATGATGCAGCCCGCGCAGCGGTTGCGCACCTGTTCGAACAGGGCCGCCGCAAGATCGGCTTCGTCGGTGCGCGCATGGATCCGCGGGTGCAGCGACGACTGGACGGATACGTCTCGGCCATGAAGGACGCGGCCTTGTTCGAGCAGCGACTCGTCGTCACCACCGCGACGCCGACCTCGGTGACGCTCGGCGGCGCCCTGTTCACCGATCTGCTGGCGCGGGAGCCCGACCTCGACGCGGTGTTCTGCGCCAATGACGACCTCGCGCTCGGCGTGCTGTTCGAATGCCGCCGCCGCGAGATCACGGTCCCCGACCAGATCGCGATCGTCGGCTTCAACGATCTCGAATTCATGGCCTCCGCGGTGCCCACCCTCACCAGCGTGCGCACCAACCGCTACGAGATGGGCAACACGGCCGCCACCATGCTGATCGAGGCGATCGACGGACGGCGTCCGGAGCAGCCGGTGCTCGATCTCGGCTTCAAGGTGATCGAGCGGCAAAGCTCGGCGTCGCGCCATTCGGACAGCAGGCCAGCCGGCTCGGGCGCGGGTGCGGCGAACAAAATGGTAGCGTTACCAAGTAGCCATGACTAGTATCGGAATTGTGAGGAAACGACCCGCCAGCGGGCCAGCGATCCATCATTCGCGCCGTTGGGCATCGCACAAGCCGACAGCCCAAGGACGGAAGCCAGTGCGTTTGCATTGCAGGAGAAACCAATGACAAAAAAGCCAACCAATGGGCATACCCCCGCCGGCAACGGCTCTCGCCGCCACCTTCGCTCGCAGGAATGGTTCAACAACCCGCATAATCCGGGCATGACCGCGCTTTATATGGAGCGCTACCTCAACTACGGCCTCACCCGCGCCGAGCTGCAGTCCGGCAAGCCGATCATCGGCATTGCCCAGACCGGCAACGACCTCTCTCCCTGCAACCGTCACCATCTCGAGCTGGCCCACCGCGTCCGCGAAGGCATCCGCGAGGCCGGCGGCATTGCGATGGAATTCCCGACCCATCCGATCCAGGAGACCGGCAAACGCCCGACCGCGGCGCTCGACCGCAACCTCGCCTATCTCGGCCTGGTCGAGATCCTCTACGGCTATCCGCTGGACGGCGTCGTGCTCACCACCGGCTGCGACAAGACCACGCCCGCCTGCATGATGGCGGCGGCAACCGTGAACCTGCCCGCGATCGTGCTGTCGGGCGGGCCGATGCTGAACGGCTGGCACAATGGCGAGCGCACCGGCTCCGGCACCATCGTCTGGAAGTCGCGCGAGCGGCTCGCCGCGGGCGAGATCGACTATGAAGAGTTCATGGAGATCGTGGCCTCCTCCGCGCCCTCGGTCGGCCATTGCAACACCATGGGCACGGCGTCGACCATGAACGGCCTCGCCGAAGCGCTCGGCTTCTCGCTGCCGGGCTGCGCGGCGATCCCCGCCCCCTATCGCGAGCGCGGCCAGATCGCCTACGAGACGGGAAAACGCATCGTCGAGATGGTCTGGGAAGACCTCAAGCCTTCGGACATCCTGACACGCAAGGCGTTCGAGAACTGCATCGTGATCAATTCGGCGATCGGCGGCTCGACCAACGCGCCGATCCACATCAACGCGCTGGCCCGCCACATCGGCGTCGAGCTCACGATCGAGGACTGGCAGAAAGTCGGCCACGACGTGCCGCTGCTGGTCAACATGCAGCCGGCGGGCTTCTATCTCGGCGAGGAATTCCACCGCGCCGGCGGCGTGCCCGCCGTGGTGCGCGAATTGATGAAGCACAAGCGCATCCACGAGGACGCCGTCACCGTCAACGGCCGCGGCATCGGCGAGAACTGCAAGGATGCGCCAAAACCCGACAACGACGTGATCTGGACCTATGACAAGCCGCTGGTGAAGGACGCCGGCTTCCTGGTGCTGAAGGGCAATCTGTTCGATTCCGCGATCATGAAGACCTCCGTGATCTCCAAGGAGTTCCGCGACCGCTATCTCAGCAACCCCAAGGACCTCAACGCCTTCGAAGGCCGCGCCGTCGTGTTCGAGGGGCCTGAGGATTATCACGAGCGGATCGACGATCCCGCGCTCGAGATCGACGAGCGCTGCGTGCTGTTCATCCGCGGCACCGGCCCGATCGGCTACCCCGGCGGCGCCGAGGTCGTGAACATGCAGCCGCCGGCGGCCCTGATCAAACGCGGCATCCTGTCCCTGCCCTGCATCGGCGACGGCCGCCAGTCCGGCACCTCGGGCTCGCCCTCGATCCTGAACGCCTCGCCGGAAGCCGCGGCCAATGGCGGCCTTGCGATCCTCAGGACCGGCGACAAGGTGCGCATCGACCTCAACAAGGGCAGCGCCAACATCCTGATCTCGGACGACGAAGTGAAGAAGCGCCACGCCGAACTGATGGCCGATGGCGGCTTCAAGCATCCGGCGAACCAGACGCCGTGGCAGGAGATCTATCGCAACACCGTCGGCCAGCAATCGACCGGCGCCTGCATGGAGCTCGCCACGCGCTACCAGAACGTCGCCGGCACGTTCGGCGTGGCGCGGGATAATCACTGAAGACGTCTGTCATTCCGGGGCGCGACGCAGTCGCGAGCCCGGAATCGATCGAACCTCACAACACGCTGCACAATGCATTCCGGGCTCGCGCCAAGAGGCGCGCCCCGGAATGACGAACCCACAAGGAGAAGAACAACATGGCAAACCGCCTCAAGGGCAAACGCGCCGTCGTCACGGCTGCAGCGGCCGGCATCGGCCGCGCCTGCGCCATCGCATTCGCGCGTGAAGGCGCAACCGTCATCGCCACCGACATCAACGAGGCCGGCATCGCTGGCCTCACCAAGGAAGGCATCGCCGAGGTCGCAAAGCTCGACGTTCGCAACACCGCCGACGTCAACGCCTTTGCCACGCGCGTCGGCAAGATCGACATCCTGCTCAACGCGGCCGGCTTCGTGCATCACGGCACCATCCTGGAATGCTCGGAGGAAGACTTCGATTTCTCGTTCGACCTCAACGTCAAGTCGATGCACCGGACCATCAGGGCATTCCTGCCCGACATGATCGCGGGCGGAGGCGGCAGCATCGTCAACATCTCGTCCTGCGCGGCTCTGCGGCCGCCGGCGAACCGCTACGTCTACTCCTCGTCGAAGGCAGCGGTGTCGCTGCTGTCGCGTGCCGTCGCGCTCGACTTCATCACCAAGGGCATCCGCTGCAACTCGATCTGCCCCGGCACCGTCGAGACGCCCTCGATGCTGGACCGCGCCGCCGCGCAGGGACCGCAGGGCAAGGAGATGTTCATCTCCCGCCAGAAGATGGGCCGGCTCGGCACCGCCGACGAGATCGCCTCCATGGCGGTCTATCTCGGCAGCGACGAAAGCGCCTTCACCACCGGCGTCGACCTCGTCGTCGACGGCGGCTACATGCTCTGACGGCGCAGGGATCAGCCTCATGAACAAGATCGATCTCAACGGCCGCATCGCTGTCGTCACCGGCGGCGCGCAGGGCTTTGGCCGCGCCATCACCGAGCGCTTCGTCGCCTCCGGTGCCAAGGTCGCGATCTGGGATTTCGATGCGGCGCTGGCCGAGAAAACCGCGAAACAGATCGGCGATAGCGTCCGCGTGTTCAAGGTCGACGTCACCGACACCGTCGGTGTCGAGCAGGCGCGCGACGCGACGCTTGCCGCCTTCGGCAAGATCGACATCCTCGTCAACAATGCCGGCATCGCCGGTGTCAACAAGCCGGTCTGGGAGACCGATCTCGAGGAATGGCGCAAGGTGCTGCGCATCAACCTCGACGGTCCCTTCATCGTCTGCAAGGCGATCGTGCCCGCGATGCTCAAGCAGAAGTACGGACGCATCGTCAACATCGCCTCCATCGCCGGAAAGGAAGGCAATCCGAACGCCTCGCACTATTCGGCGTCCAAGGCCGGCCTGATCGCGCTGACGAAGTCGCTCGGCAAGGAGCTCGCGGCGCACGACATTCTCGTCAACGCGGTGACCCCGGCGGCCGCCAAGACCGCGATCTTCGACCAGATGACGCAGCAGCATATCGACTTCATGTTGTCGAAGATCCCGAAGGCGCGTTTCGTGCTGGTCGAGGAGCTGGCCGCGATGGTGAGCTGGCTGGCATCCGAGGATTGCGCATTCTCGACCGGCGCCGTGTTCGATATCTCGGGCGGGCGCGCAACCTATTGAGGACAGCATGATCCACGAGGGCGGATGCCTGTGCGGCGCGGTGCGGTTCAAGGCCGAGGGCGAGCCGCTCAACGTTCGCGTCTGCCATTGCCGCACCTGCCAGAAGGCGATGGGCTCGCCCTTCTTCGCCCGCGCACAGTTCGACCAGCGCGCGCTGACCGTCGAGGGCGAGACCGAGCGCTACGCGTCCTCGGAGAACATCGATCGCGTGTTCTGCAAGCGCTGCGGCACGCGGCTGTTCGCCTGGCGGCGCAACGGCACGCTCGCGGGCGCCGCGCTTGCGACATTCGACGACCGCAATGCCTTTGCGCCGACGGAGCACATCTGGGTGTCGGAAAAGCTCGCATGGCTGAAGCTCGACGACGGCCTGACCCAATATCAGACGACGATCCCGGCGTGACGTCAGGCAACGGTCGGCCGTTGCGCGGCATTATTCGCGGGTCATCTGCAGCGTGGCATTTCGGAACCGGCGCCCCTATCTTGAGCCTAAGCGTTGCTGCACCGCCGGTTGGCTGGGACGGCTGCAAGGCCGCAAGCAAACCGGGATCAACGAGCCGTGAACATTTCCATTTATGACTTCTCGGTCTGGGTGCTGCCGCTGGTGCTCGCCATTACCTTCCATGAGGCGGCGCATGCCTTCGTCGCGGACCGGCTCGGGGACAACACGGCCGCGCAGCTCGGCCGTGTCAGCTTCAATCCGATCAGGCACATCGACCCCTTCGGCACGCTGATCCTGCCGGCGATGCTGCTGTTCGCGCATTCGCCGTTCCTGTTCGGCTATGCCAAGCCGGTGCCGGTCAACTTCCGCAAGCTGAACAACCCCAGGCTCGACATGGTCTGGGTGGCGCTGGCCGGGCCCGTCACCAACATCCTGCTGGCGCTGGCCGCCGCCCTCGCCTTCCATGCCCTGCCCCTGGTGCCGGCGAGCTCGGCGAAATGGGTGGCCGACAACCTCAAGAATGCCCTCATCATCAACGCGATCCTGGCCGTCTTCAACATGATGCCGATCCCGCCGCTCGACGGCGGGCGCGTGGCGGTCGGGCTATTGCCGCGGCCGCTCGCCTTGCCGCTGGCCCGGCTCGAGCCGTTCGGGATGCTGATCCTGATCGGCCTCCTGATCCTGCTACCGCTCGCGGGCTCGCAGTTCGGTCTAAATCTTGATGTTATTTCAGCAATACTGCGGACGTTGACCGGTTATGTGATTCAGGCTGTTCTCTTCCTGACCGGCAATGCGTAGTTGAACAGCGACATTCGAACACAAGCCGAAGGGCCAGAGGCCGACTTGGTCAAAGCTGCCGATATGCTCATCGCGCGACGCGCCGATACCCGCGCCCGCGCCGATTTCGCCACCTGGAAGATGATGGCCAAGCTCAACGGATCGTCCGCGCTGCCGCCGGAAGCCCAGGAGTTCCTCGCAAGCTACCAGAACCTGCTGGCGCAGATGAGCGAGGGCGAAGCCACCGAGGCCACCATCGGCGCGATCTACAAGGCCTATTATGCGGAGATGGGCGGGGCGGGAACCCCGCCCGACGTCCGCCCACGCGCGGCCGAGCCGGCTGCGGACAATGTTACCGCCTTCCGCCGCCCGGCTCCGGCGCCGAAGAAGTCGGCGTCCTTCGGGGCGGCGGCGTTCGCCGGCCCTCAGAAGCGACCGCTCCCGGTGGCGCTGATCTTCGCGTGCCTGGTCGTGGTCTATGTCGGAATCCGGCTCTACTGGCGCTGAGCGGTCTTCTTCTTTTTCGCGTCCGGCGGCGTGAAGATGATATCGACGGTGCGCTCGAACCGGTCCTCGGTCAGGCCGGCAGGCGGCTGCGGGATGGGATCAGACTTGCGGACGATCGAGACCGCGGCCGCGTCATAGGCTGCATCCCCGGACGATTCCACGACATCCACCGACAGCACGTTGCCCTTGCGATTGATCGCGAAGCTCACCTTGACCTTCTGGTTGCTCGGTTGCTTGCCCTCCGGATTGACCTTGTGAGTCGCAAGGTGCGCGCTGATCTTGCGGTTCCAGTCGGCCGTGATCTTCAGGATGTCCTTGCCGAGCCCGATGACGGGCGCCAGCGCCTTCTCGGCCTCGCGCGCATCCTCGTCGAGCGTCTGCCGTGCCGTCGCCACCGATTTCGGCGACGCTTCGGCGGCCGGCGTTTCGACTGCCTGAATCTTCGGATCCTCTTCCGTCGGCTTCTTCGCGTTGTTCTCGGTCACGACGCGATCGGGATCCTCGACCTGCTGCGGCTGATCCTTTGGCAGCTCCGTCTCCTTGGTCTCGGCCTTTTGCTCGGGAAGCGCCTGCTGCTCCTGCATCGCTTCGCTGTCGGGCCCGGGCGGCAGGTCGGCTTCGGGCGCCTTGGGCGAGGCCATCTCGACCGCGAACTCCGCGCCGGCGGCCCCGAGACCATCGCCGTCATCATCGGCGCGCAAATGCGCCAGCGCGAGTGCAGCACCACCCAGATGGAGCACCAGCGCCGCTACCGCCGCCAGGATCCAGAGTTTTCGGGATGGTCTGAGTTCGTCTGACATAACGGGTCTTCTTAAGGCTGAGCGGCGCCGGCCGCAGGCGCCCCCGGAGCGCCTTCCAGCGCCACCAGCTTCACCCTGGTATAGCCGCCTGAGCGCAGGAGCTCCATGACGCCCATCAACTCCCCATACGGTACCGACTTGTCGGCACGCAGGAACACGTATTTGTCCTTGCTCATGTCGGACAGGCCGTCGAGGGTCCCGATCAACTCGGCCCGCTGGACCGGATTTTCTCCGATCGCGAGCGTCAGGTCGGGCTTGATGCTGAGATAGGTCGGCTTGTCCGGCTTCTTCTGCGGCGTCGCGCTGGACGTCGGCAGGTCGATCGGCAGATCGACCGTGGAGAGCGGTGCTGCGACCATGAAGATGATCAGCAGAACCAGGATGACGTCGATGAACGGCGTGACGTTGATGTCATGCGTTTCCGAGAAATCGTCGTCGTCATCATTGTCTGCGAGCGAAACGGCCATGGTTCACTCCGCTGCGCGCGAATGCACGCTGCCGTGGCTGCGATCGAGATCGCGCGAGAGCAGCCGTCCTGCCGCGCCCGAGGCGCGGCTGACGAGCTCGAGATAGCCCTTCGTCACGCGCGAGAAGTGGTTGTAGATGATGACCGCGGGGATCGCGGCGACGAGGCCGATCGCGGTGGCGAGCAGCGCCTCGGCGATACCGGGCGCGACGACGGCGAGGTTCGTGGTCTGCGACTTCGAGATGCCGATGAAGCTGTTCATGATGCCCCAGACCGTGCCGAACAGGCCGACGAAGGGCGACGTCGAGCCGATGGTCGCGAGCACGCCCATGCCGATGCGGATGCGCCGCGCCTCTGCGCGCACGATCTCCTGGAAGCTGGAGGCCGCGCGCTCCTTGATGCCGGCATCGCTGGACAGGCCGGCCGACATCCGCGCCTCGCGCAGTGCCGCCGCCAGGAAGGACGGCAGGATGCCCTCCTTGGCGCCGAGCGCCATCTGCGCCTCGGCAAGCGAGCGCGTCTCGGCAACCTTCTTCAAGGCCGAGCGAAGCTTGGTGGAGGCGACCGACAGCTCGATCGACTTGGCGATGAAGACGGTCCAGGTCATCAGCGATGCGAAGGCAAGCCCGATCATCACCGCCTTCACGATGACGTCGGCCGACATGAACATGACCCAGGGCGACAATTCCTTCATCGCCGGCGCGATACCGGATGCCGGCTCGGACTTGGCAGGCGCTGGAGCTGCGACCACGGACGGGGTTGCCGGAGCCGTCGAAGCCGCAGGTGCCGTTGCCGAGGGCGCAGCCGCCGGAGCCGGGCTGGCTACGGGCGGCGGAGCCGCCTGCTGCGCGGCCGCCGTGGGAGGGGTTTGTGTCTGGGCGGAAACGGGAGATGCGAGCCAGGCGGCCGTCAGCATGACGGCTGCGGCAAGGCTTGCTTGGAGGGACATGATCTTCATACTTCGGCCCAGTAGCGAATGAGGTTGTGATAGATACCCGTCAATTTGACCGTTTCGGGATCGTCACGCCCGAGCCGTTCCACCAGCGCCTGAATCGCGGTGTCGAGGTCAAAGATCATGCTCCGGGCTTGATCGTCCCGTATCATGCTCTGAAGCCAGAAGAAAGACGCAACCCGCGTTCCCTTCGTCACCGACGTGACCAGATGCAGGCTGGTCGAAGGATAGAGCACGCAGTCGCCGGCCGGCAATTTGACCTCGTGCGAGCCGTAGGTGTCCTCGATCACAAGTTCGCCACCATCGTACTCTTCCGGTTCGGCGAGGAACAGCGTGACCGACAGGTCTGTGCGGATGCGAAGGCCGGTCAGGCGGTCGCCGCGGATCGCGTTGTCGACATGCAGGCCGAAATGGTGGCCGCTATCGGCCGCATAGCGGTTGAACAGCGGAGGGAAGATCTGCAGCGGGATCGCGGCCGCGATGAAGCGCGGATTCGACGTCAACGCCGAGATGATGCGGTTGCCGAGTTTTCGCGCGACCTCGCTATCAGGCGGCAGTTGCTCGTTGCGTTTGACCATCGCCGATTGCGCGCCGGCGGTCGAACGGCCGTCTTCCCATGCGCTGGCGTCCATGATGCGGCGGAAATCCGCCACATCATCCTTGCTGAGAACGCCAGGCAGGCATGTCAACATGATCAGAACTTCGCCGTCGTCACGAGGTAGAACGCCCGCCCCGGCGCGACCGCAACGAACGGCACGTTGCTGCGATAGAACGAGTCGTAGTAGAGCTTGTTGGTCAGGTTCTGCGCGTAGAACTTCATGGTCCAGTTCTTGTCGATCTTCTTCTCGACGAACGCGTCGAAGCGCCAATAGCTCGGCAGCTCGTTGGTGTTGGCCGCAAACGTGCCGCCATAGACCTTCGAGCGGTACACCGCCTGCCCGCCGAGCTCCCAGCCGTCGTCGAACTTGTACTTGGTCAGCATGCTGAACGACTGGTGAGCCACGTTGGCAAGCTGCAGGCCGAGATTGGAGGCGACGCCGCTCTGCGTGACCTTGGACTGCATCAGCACCAGGCCGCCGAAGATGCTCCAGCGATCGGTGATCTTGCCCTCGGCTTCGATGTCGATGCCCTGGATCCTGTAGGCAGCACCCGACGTCAGCAGGCCGTTGACGGTCTCGCGCGCGTTGTCCTTAGTGGTTTGGAACAGCGCACCGGTCACCAGCAGGTGGCGATCCGCAAGCTCCCATTTGGTGCCGACCTCAATCGCCTTGTTGCGCTCGGGCCCAAGCAAGATGGTCGAGTTGGCGGGAACGCCGCCGTAGTCGGTGCCGGTCGCGTCGAGCTCCGAACCGAACGGATTGGCCGAGGTGGCGTAGGCTGCATAGACGCTGCCGATCGACATCGGCTTGTAGACCAAACCGACGTTGTAGTTCACCAGATCGGAGTTCTGCTTCACATAATTGGTATTGTTCGACGCGCTCTGGCTATAACCGTCGTAGCGAACGCCACCGTTCACGATGATCGTGTCCTGCCAGTTCGCGGTGTCCATCACATACACGCTGCTGGTGTTGACGCCGTAGCGCGTCGGATTTCCGATGAGTGACGGAATGCCGAAGCCGGAGAGATAGGTGTACTGGGGCGCATAGAGATTGACACCCGAGATGGCGCCGGTGCTCGTGAACGGCGAGCCGGACAGCTCCGCCGCGAGGCCGGAGTAACGGTCGATCGAGATGTTCTCGTTCGCATATTCGACGCCGAACACCGCAGTGTGCTTGACCCCGCCCGTGTCGAGCTTGAACGTAGCCTCGTTCTGGTTGGCCCACACGTCCACGGTCTGATAGCGGCTCTGCGCGCTCGCCGTCGTGGTCCAGAGCAGCGGATTGGGGCTGGTCGTAATCGGGTTCTGCGGCAGCGTGCCGATGTAGTTGAGCAGCGAGTGCTCGCCACGCACCTTGCTGGTCAGCGTGATGGCGTCGTTGACCTTGTACTCGACCGTGCCGGTGCCGAAATCCTGCCGCGCCGTCTGGAAGTCGCGGTTGAGGAAGCCGTACCAGTTGCCGCGCGGAATGCCGGCCGAGGTCACCGGCACGTTGCCCTGCTTGTAATAGGGCACGCCGAAATCGGGGTAGCCGCTGAGGTCGGTGTGGACGTAGTTGGTCGTGATCTTGAGGTCGCTGGTCGGGGTGTACTTGGTCGAGATGAAGGTGCCCCAGCGATTGTCGGTCACGTAGTCGCGGCCGGCAACATTGGCGTCCTGGAACAGGCCACCGGTACGCACCGAGAAGGTCGGGTCGATGACCTGGTTGACGTCGAGCGTGACGCGCTTGGTCCGGTCGGTGCCGAACTCGGTGTCCATGCGCTGGAAGTTGCGGTCACCGGCCTGCTTGGTGACGATGTTGATGGCACCGCCGGCGGTGCCGCGGCCGGCGTAGGACGATGCAGGGCCGCGCAGGATTTCGATCTGCTCGGTGAAGAAGTTCTCGCGGATGGAAACGGCGGGATCGCGGATGCCGTCGATGAACACGTCGTTGCGCGCATCGAAGCCGCGAATGAAGAAGCGGTCGCCAAACGCGTTGCCGCCCTCACCCGAGCCAAGCGTCACGCCCGCGGTCGAGCGCCCGATCTCCTTCAGGGTCGTCGCGTTCTTGTCCTCGAGAACTTCCTTGCTGAGCACCGTGATGCTCTTGGGCGTGTTCAGCATCTTCTCGGGAAACTTGCCCGAGGCCTGGACGTGGTCGACCTTGTAGGGAGCGGCAGGATCGGCATAGGGATTGCCGTCGACAGCGCCTGACGGCGTGGTCGGCGCGGCCTGCTGCGCCGCCTGTTCGCGTTGCGCGGCACGACGAATCGCGTTGCGGGCGCGGACCTGCTCCGGCGAGGGCTTCGATGCCGTCGGACGCGGCCGCTCGACGGGAGCGTCGACCGTCACCGGCGGCAGGTTCGACTGCTGCGCCTGCGCGCCGCTCGATACCGACGCCACCGCGATCAAGCTCGCAACCGCTGAAGCCTTCTTGCCAGAAACGCCCGCGAATTTTTCATCCACCAGATCGAATGCTGCGACCGAACGCAACGATTTCGGTGCGACCACCTGCCCCATTACCAAACGCCCCATCTTCCTGTTCGCTCATTCACTTCGACGAACGATGAGTTGTTGGTATCGGCGGCAAAATAGCGGGTCAATGCGAGCAGCTCGCAAGAACCCTTGAATCGATCCAGATCAAAACAATTCTAAACTGCAGTTTGAAACCGTTCTAAACTATGACTGGACTCATTCTAAAAAGCTGCGCCATTTGCCGGCATAAGCGCAGCCTCCTTCACATCATCGATCTCCCGCACGACATCAATCGCTGCTCGGCGGCTTCATCAGCGAAAACAATTCATCGACGGTCTTCTGCGCGACGGCGCGCACGCGATCGGTTGAGTCCATGCCGGCGATGTTGACACCGTTCACGACGGCTTTGATCTCGTCCCGGAAGTCGGTGAGGAAGCGCAAGGGATCGCGCTGCTCGTTGGCCACCCGCGCGATCAATCCCGTGATCAGAATCTGACACGCGATCAGCTTGCCGTTCAATTCATCCATTCTGCGCTCCATAGGTGGCGGCGCCGGATATGGCCGATGCACGAATTGCTGACAACCAAAACGGCTGCCATACGATTTAGAACCATTCTTGCGAGCAGTGCCGAGCGGCGACCCGGCGCGGCGCCATTCGGATCGAGCACACTGTCTGCGGGTGCCGCACAAGACTTGCCCGCCGTTCGAGCCGGCCAAGCAAATGCAGCCCTGCACACCGCCGCGCCAGAGCACTGCCCAGACGGTGCAAAGCTTTCCAATTGTTTAGGATTCTCAACCGATAGTGCTGTTTACACTGGAACTTGGCGTGTATTATACAAACTCGCTGGAACCCTGCGATTGCCCTGTCATTCGTTAGCTGAGGGCATACGAGCCGACACGAGACGACATGAAAAAGTCCCGGCCGATCCTCTGGCTTCTGATCATCGCGGCCGTGGCCTCCGCGGGTTACTATGGTTGGCAGAAATTCGGATCTGGGGCCGGAAAAACCCAGACCGCCCAGAAGGGTCCACCCCGCCCGCCCGCCGTCCCTGTAAGCGTTGCGCCGGTCCAAAAGGTCGACTTCCCGGTCTACTTGACCGGTCTCGGCACGGTTCAGGGCTTCAACACCGTCCAGGTCCGCAGCCGGGTGGATGGCCAGATCGACAAACTCACCTTCAGGGAAGGCCAGATCGTCCAGGAGGGCGAGCTTCTGGTCTCGATCGACCCCCGTCCCTATCAGGCCACGCTCGACCAGGCCAAGGCCAAGAAGGCGCAGGATGAGGCCAGCCTCGCCAACGCCAATCTCGAACTTCAGCGCGCCATGAAGCTCGGCGAATTCGCGACCGCGCAGCGGGTCGACACCCAGCGCTCGACCGTCGCCCAGCTCACCGCCCAGATCGCCGCCGACGAAGCCGCGATCGCCAACGCCCAGACCCAGCTCGACTACACCCAGGTCAAGGCGCCGATCACCGGCGTCGCAGGCCTGCGCCAGGTCGACATCGGCAACATCGTCAACGCCTCGACGCAGACGGGCATCGTCACGATCTCGCAGGTCGAGCCGATTTCCGTGATCTTCACCGCGCCGGAAGACCAGCTTCCCTATATCAGCGAGGGCCAGAAGAGCGGCGCGCTCAAGGTCATCGCTTTCAGCACCGACGGCAAGAAGACACTGGCCGAGGGCAAGCTTGCGGTCATCAACAACCAGGTCGACACGACCAGCGGGACGATCCGGCTCAAGGCGGTGTTCGACAACAAGGACCACGCGCTGTGGCCGGGCCAATCGGTCTCGACGCGGCTTCTCGTGCGGACGCTGAAGGACGCGACCGTGGTTCCGGATGACGCGGTCCAGCATTCCACCAACGGCCTCTATGCCTATACGGTCAATCAGGACAACAAGGCCGAGGTGCACAAGGTCAAGGTCAGCTATGCCATCGACGGCCATTCGGTCATCGAAGAAGGCTTGAGCCCCGGTCAGCAGGTGATTGTCGGCGGTCAGTTCAAGGTCCAGCCCGGGAGCCTCGTCTCGACGGCGGTGGCGAGCTCGGATCCGGCCCAGAGCAAGGTACGACGGGAATGACCGAGGGCGGGATTTCGGCACCTTTCATCCGTTATCCCATCGGCACCTCGCTGCTGATGGCCGGTATTCTCTTCATCGGTCTCGTCGCCTATCCCCTGCTTCCGGTCGCACCGCTGCCGCAGGTCGACTTCCCGACCATCCAGATCACTGCCAATCTGCCGGGCGGCAGCCCCGAGACGATGGCCTCGTCCGTGGCCCAGCCGCTGGAGCGCCAGTTCGCCCAGATCCCCGGCATCGCGCAGATGACCTCGACGAGCTATCTGGGCACCGCGTCGGTCACCATTCAGTTCGACCTCAATCGCAGCATCGACGGTGCCGCCAACGACGTTCAGGCAGCCATCAACGCGGCCTCCGGCCAGTTGCCGAAGAACCTGCCGTCGCCACCGACCTACCGCAAGGTCAATCCGGCGGACTCGCCGATCCTCATCATGTCCGCCACGTCGGACACCCTGCCGCTGACCACCGTGAGCGACTCCGTCGATGCGCAGCTGGCGCAGCAGATCAGCCAGATATCCGGCGTCGCGCAAGTCATCATCGGCGGCCAGCAGAAACCGGCGATCCGTATCCAGATCGATCCCGCCAAGCTCGTCGCCAAGGGCCTGTCGCTGGAGGACGTGCGCAGCCAGATCGCGATCACGACGGTCGATAGCCCCAAGGGCAACATTGACGGGCCCAACCGCGCCTACACGATCTACGCCAACGACCAGCTCACCCATTCCAAGGACTGGAACGACGTCATCATCGCCTACCGCAACGGCGGGCCGCTGCGCATCCGCGACATCGGGCAGGCCGTCACCGGCCCGGAAGATGCCAAGCAGGCGGCCTGGGCGAACGGCAAACGCGGCGTGTTCCTCGTCGTGTTCAAGCAGCCCGGTGCCAACGTCATCGAGACCGTAGACAAGATCAAGGCGGCCCTGCCACGCCTCGTTGCGGCGATCCCGCCGGCGATCAAGATCGAGCTGATGAGCGACCGAACCCAGACGATCCGGGCCGCGGTCGAAGACGTCCAGTTCACCCTGCTCCTGACCATCGTCCTTGTGGTCATGGTCATCTTCATCTTCCTGCGCAGCTTCTGGGCGACGGTCATTCCCACGATTACCGTCCCTCTGGCGCTGCTTGGCGCCTGCTCGCTGATGTGGGTGGCCGGCTATACCCTGGACAACCTCTCCCTGATGGCACTGACGATCGCGGTCGGCTTCGTGGTCGATGACGCCATCGTCATGCTCGAAAACATCTCCCGCTACGTCGAGGAAGGCGAAGCGCCGATGGCCGCCGCCTACAGGGGCGCGAAGGAAATCGGCTTCACGATCGTTTCCATCAGCATTTCGCTGGTCGCGGTGCTGATCCCGCTGCTGCTGATGGGCGGCATCATCGGCCGCCTGTTCCGCGAGTTCGCCGTCGTGCTGGCGATGACCATCTTCGTCTCGATGGTCGTCTCCCTGACGCTGACCCCGATGATGGCCTCGCGCTTCCTGCGCGCCCATGGCGAAGTCAAGCACGGCCGCTTCTATCAGTGGAGCGAAGGCGCCTTTGACGCGATGCTGCGCGGCTATGAGCATGTTCTCGACATCGCCCTGAGCTGGAGGCGCACCACGCTCGCCATCTTCTTTGCGACCCTCGCCCTGTCGGTCTATCTCTTCGTGCTGATCCCCAAGGGCTTCTTCCCGCAGCAGGACAACGGCCTGATCACCTCGACCTCCGAAGCCTCGCAGGACATTTCCTTCGCGGCCATGAAGGAGCGGCAAGAGGCGCTCGCCAAGGTCGTGCAGGCGGATCCAGGCGTCGCCAGCGTCGCCATGGCGATCGGCGGCAGCGGCAGGGCCGGCAACAACGGCGGCCTGTTCATCACGTTGAAACCGCGCAATCAGCGCGACGCTTCGGCGCAGGAGATCATCGCACGCCTCCGTCCCCAGCTCGACAAGGTGCCCGGCGCCCGCCTCTACATGCAGGCGTCGCAGGACGTCCGGCTCGGCGGCCGGCCGACGCGTACGCAGTTCGAATTCACGCTGCAGGACGCCAATCTGGAGGAGCTCAACGAATGGGCGCCCAAGATCCTCGCCAAGATGCAGACGCTGCCGGAGCTGCGCGACGTCGCGACCGACCAGCAGACGCAGGGCACCACCGTCCAGCTCAAGATCAACCGCGACACCGCCTCACGCTACGGCATCCAGCCGCAGCTGATCGACGACACGCTGTATGACGCCTTCGGACAGCGGCAGGTCACGCAGTATTTCACCCAGCTCAACACCTACAAGGTGATCCTGGAGATCCTGCCGGAGATGCAGGGCAATCTCGACAGCCTCAACAAGCTCTATCTCAAATCGCCGCTGACGGGCGATCAGGTCCCGCTGTCGACATTCGCGACCTGGACCACCGATCCGGTCCGCCCGCTCTCGATCAGCCATCAGGGCCAGTTCCCGGCGATCACGATCAGCTTCAACCTCGCGCAAGGCGTCGCGCTCGGCCAGGCAACCGAAGCCGTCCAGAAGGCGATGGCCGATCTCGGCGCGCCGCCGACGCTCAACTCGAGCTTCCAAGGCACCGCGCAGGCGTTCCAGCAATCGCTCGGCACCGTGCCGCTGCTGATCCTCGCCGCGCTCGTCGTCGTCTACCTGATCCTCGGCATTCTCTACGAGAGCTACATCCATCCGATCACGATTCTGTCGACGCTGCCCTCGGCCGGCGTCGGCGCGCTCGCGATCCTGATGGCGGCCGGCTTCGACTTCAGCCTGATTGCGCTGATCGGCATTATCCTTCTGATCGGCATCGTGAAGAAGAACGGCATCATGATGGTCGATTTTGCGATCGCCGCCGAACGCGACGAGCACAAGACGCCGGAGGAATCGATACGCCAGGCCGCGCTGCTGCGCTTTCGCCCGATCATGATGACGACGATGGCCGCCCTGCTTGGCGGCGTGCCTTTGATGCTCGGTCACGGCACCGGCGCCGAGATCCGCCAGCCGCTCGGCTACGCCATGGTCGGCGGCCTCATCGTCAGCCAGGCGCTGACGCTGTTCACGACGCCCGTCGTCTATCTCTATCTCGACAAGCTCAACAATTGGTTCTCCACCTGGGGCCGTTCGGACGACGACGAAGGCGACGAGGCGACCGCGCACGGCACCGTCAAGCAAGCGGCCGAGTAAGCTTGCGCCGCGCCTCCCGCGACGCTACAGCGGGGCCCCCGGTTCACGCCAACGCGGTTTCGTCATGCTCATGCAATCCAGACTTGTCGCCCTCGCCGCATTTATCCTGTTGTCCTTGGGCGCCGCGCATGCCCAGCAGGGCGCGAAGAAGAACGCAGCACCTGCCCCGGCCGTACACCCCTCGCCCGCGTCGACACAAGCACAGGCTGACGGTGCGCCCGGGCAGCCCGGCTGGATCGTCCGCTGCACCAGCGCCAGCCGCGATGCGCCGCTCGAATGCGCGATGGAGCAGAACGCGGTGCTGACCAAGACCGGCCAGACCGTCGTCCTGATCAACATCCGCATCGCGCCCGACACCCGCACGCCGGTTGCGCTGCTGCAATTGCCGCTCGGCCTCAACCTTCCCGTCGGCGCCAAGCTTCAGGTCGATGAAGGCAAGACGTTCGACCTGCAGATCCAAACCTGCGAGAATCGCGGCTGCTACGCCTCGACGCCGGTCGCGGCGGACCTCCTCGCCGCCTTGCGGTCGGGCAAGCAGTTGAAGGTCTCGTTCCAGAACATGGCCAAGGAGACGATCGCGATCCCGATGCCGCTGGGCGATTTTGCGGCCGCCTACGACAAGATCAAGTAAGGGGCTTCTCCGTCACTGCCGCGCCATCTGCGCGTTGCCGACGGCTTCGCCGTCGAGCTTCTGGTCGTCATGCATGGTGACAGTGACGCGCAGCAGCTTTCCCCCGTACGCGAACGGCGCCGCGTAATGCGAGACCGGGCTGCCGCGGTCGCGGCCGATGTCGAGGCCTGACCACGAGATCAGCGTGTGGAAGCCGAGCTGGGTCTGCAGCGACCCCGCCGGCTCGCCGTCGATCAGCAGCGTGTACGCGCTGACGCCGGTGCGCGCGCCCTTCGCCGGCGGCTCCTTGCGCACCAGACGCTCGACATGCACGCCGAGCCGCCGCGCGCCTGACGGTACCTTGCGGTCCGACCGCACGATCTGGTGGCTGCCGCCGATGTTGAGATCGTGCACGAGATGGCCGTCGCTGACATAGAGGCTGTAGCCCGACGTCGCATCGCCGTGCGAGATCAGCACGCCGTCAGCGCCCTGCTCGTCGGTCTCGACATGCGCCTCGATCGTGTAGCTGCGGCTGCGCACATCGGGCGCGACGTCGGTCGGCACGTGGCCCATGCCGGCGTGAAAGACGAAGTGGTGGCGCGCACCGTGGAAACGCTTGGCATTCTCCGCAAAGCGCGGCCCGAAGCGATCGTCGAGCGGCAGCACGTTGTGCTTCTCGGCCTCGTCCCACCACATCGCGATCATCCGGCCGAGACGCTCCGGCTCGGTTGTCGCAAGGTCGTTGGTCTCGGAGAAATCCGCATCCAGATGGAACAGCTCCCATTTGTCGTTCTCGAACGGCGTGCCCGACGGATGAAAGGCGACCGCCTTCCACCCGGCGTGCCAGAGACCGCGATGGCCGAACATCTCGAAATATTGCGGCGAGCTCTTCGACGGCGCGGATGCATCCGCGATCGACCGCGCAAAGCTCTCGCCTTCGAGCGGCATCTGCCGGCAGCCCGCGATATCCGCGGGAGCGTCGATGCCGATCAGATCCAGCAGCGTCGGCGTGAGGTCGCAGGCGTGGACGAACTGGTGACGCAGCTCGCCTTTGGCCACAATCCTCTTCGGCCAGTTGATGACGAAGGGATCGCGGATGCCGCCGCCATGGGTGTTCTGCTTGTAACGGCGCAACGGCGTGTTGGACGCCATCGCCCAGCCATGCGGGAAGTTGCTATGGGTGTCGGGCCCGCCGATATCGTCGATGCGGGCGAGCTTTTCGGCGATCGGCTCCGGCTTGAAGTTGAACGGCCCCATCGCATTGACGAAGCCGAGCGGCCCGCCCTCCTGGCTCGCGCCATTGTCGGACATCACGATGATCACGGTGTTGTCGCGGATGCCGGCCGTGTCGAGGAATGCGACCAGCCGCGCCAGATGGCGGTCGGAATGGTCGAGCATGCCGGCGAAGGCCGCCTGCAGCCTGGTGAAGACGCGCCGCTCGTCGGCCGAATGCTCCTCCCAGGCCTTCACGCCGTCATTGCGCGCGGGCATCTTCGTAGCCGCGGGCACCAGGCCCATCGCCTTCTGGCGCGCGAGACGCTGCTCGCGCTCGACGTCCCAGCCATGGGCGAAGGCGGCGTCATAGCTCCTGATGATCTCGGCCGGCGCCTGATGCGGCGCGTGGCAGGCCCCGAGCGCGACCCAGGTCAGCCAGGGCACATCAGGCCGATCGGCGAGGTGATCGCCGATGAAGCGGATCGACTGGTCGATCAGGTCTTCGGTCAGATGATAGCCGTCGGCGTAGCTGCCCGGCGGATCGACATGCGTGTTGTCGGAGACGAGCTCCGGCGCGTACTGGTCAGTCTCGGCATCGAGGAAGCCGTAGAAGCGATCGAAGCCGCGCCCGAGCGGCCAGCCGTCGAACGGGCCGGTGGCCCCGCTCTCGGTCAGCGGCGTGACGTGCCATTTGCCGACCATGTAGTTGCGATAGCCGTGCCCGCGCAGCATCTCGGCCAGTGTCCCCGCCTCGCGCGCGATCTTACCGCGATAGCCGGGATAGCCGGAATCGAAATTGGCGAGGCACCCGACCCCGACCGAATGATGGTTGCGCCCGGTGAGCAGCGCGGCGCGCGTCGTCGAGCACATTGCGGTGGTGTGGAAACCGCTGTAGCGCAGGCCTTCCGCGGCGAGCCTGTCGATGGTCGGCGTTTTGATCACCGAACCGTAGCAGCCGAAATCGGAGAAGCCGACGTCGTCGAACAGCACGACGAGGATGTTCGGCGCGCCCGCGGGCGGCTTCACGGCGTCCGGCCACCAGGGTTTTGACTCCGCAACCGTCTTGCCGACGCTGCCGCGGAACGGCGTACCGCTGCCTGCGCTCATCTGATCCTCCCTGCTGGGCCGTATTTCGTTGTCTTGAGCCCCGTTGTCTGTGGCGCGCCCGCGGTTGACCCGCGGTTCGTATCGGCCTAAATTATAATCCGAATTATGATTATGATTTTTGGCGGATGCAAGCCCGGATGCGCCCACGGTCAGACCAGCATGAGCTTCCCGATTTTGACCTGCCGGGGGTGGCTCCGTCGCGGCAGAAGCGCAGCCGGGAAACGACGCTGGCTCTGCTGCACGCCGGCGCCGCGATGCTGAGGACGCGCAGCCTTGGAGAGCTCTCGATCGAGGCGCTGTGCACCGAAGTCGGAGCCACCGTCGGCGCCTTTTACAGCCGTTTCGAAAGCAAGGAGAGCTATTTCAACGCGCTGATGGCACTGGCCACACGCGACGCGGAGCAGCGGCTCGGCGACATCCGTCCGCCCTTCCCCGGCATGGGCCTCGACGAGCTCTGCCATGTCGTCGTCAGCGGCGTCATCGTCTGGATGCGCAGCCACAAGGGCGTGCTGCGCGCCGCACTTCAGCACGACGACACTCGTCCGGACCAATGGACGCCGTTCAAAGCCCTCGCCCGGGCGACCACCACGCGCGCGACCCCGCTCCTGCTGCCGGCCATGGGCAAGGGCCGCAAGGCGGCAAAGACCCGCGCCATCGCCTTCGGCTTCCAGATCGTGCTGGGCACGCTGGTGAACGCGATCCTCAACGATCCCGGACCGCTGTCGCTCTCGTCGAAGGAGATGGAGACGCGGCTCGCCGACTGCCTGTTGCTGCTGCTCCAGGCCGAATGCGGCCGCGCGGCCCCGAGATAGGACTTCTGTCAGCCGACGACGTCGCTCGCCTGCATGAGCGTCGTGAAGCCGCCATAGATCATGCGCTTGCCGTCGAACGGCATGCCCTCCATCTTCAGCCGCGGGTCCGCCATTACCTTCTTGTTGACGGCGTCGCGGGTCTCCCGGTCGCGGTAGACGATCCAGGAGAACACCACGACTTCGTCTTCTTTCGCCATCACCGCACGCGGGAACGAGGTCAGCTCGCCATAGGGGACGTCGTCACCGATGCATTCGACGTAATCGAGTGCACCGTGCTCCATCCAGAGCGCGCAGGTGGTCGCCGTCAGCGTCTTGTAAGCCTCGATCTTGTCCTTCGGCACGGCCAGAACGAAACCATCGACATAGGGCATCACGGATCTCCCAAGGGTTGTATGGCCCAAGGACGATGCAGAGCGCGGCGATCCGACGGCGAGATGCGATTTTCAGCTGAGGCAAACCGTCGCGAGCGGCGCGGCTATCCGAACGAAGCCTGGATCGTGGAGAATGCCCGGGACTGGCTGGGGAACCTGGATTCGAACCAAGACAAACAGAGTCAGAGTCTGTTGTGCTACCGTTACACCATTCCCCAACGGAATAGTCGAACAAATTCAAACACTTGCTGATTTGTTCGACTGTCACCGGAAGCGCGTTTGGCGCAAATCACGGCTCGGGCGTGGCAGGGTTCTACCCGCTCGTTTCCGGGCTGGCAAGCGCCGCGGTGGATGGATCGCCGCCTAAAGCATGACCCGGAAAAGTGCGCAGCGGTTTTCCGAAAAGATCACGCTTTAACCATTAACCTCGAGCGCGATGGCGATTCCATCCTCATCGCATCGCGCTTTAGTCCAGCTTGATGTTCGCGGCCTCGATCACCTTCTTCCAGCGCGCCGTCTCGGCGGCGATGTAGGCCGCGAACGGTTCGGAATCCACGGCGACCGCGGTGGCGCCGAGCTCGGCCAATTTCTGCACCGTCTCCGGCTGCTGCATGAAGGCACGGATCTCGGCTGAGAGCTTTTCGACGATCGGCTTCGGCGTCCCGGCAGGAACGAAGAAGCCGTGCCAGGCCACGGCCTCGAAGCCGGGCAGGAACTCGGCGACGGCCGGCGCCTGCGGATCAAAGTCTGCGCGCTTGGGCGTTGCGGTCGCGAGCAGCGCGAGCTGGCCGGTCTTCACCTGCGGCAGCAGCAGCGGCACGTTGTCGAACGCGAGATCGATCTGTCCGCTCAGCAGATCCGTCAGCATCTGGCTCGAGCCCTTGTAGGGCACGTGCACCATCTTAGTGCCGGTCATCTGCTGGAACAGCTCGCCGGCAAGATGCTGCGAGGTGCCGACACCGGCCGAGCCGAACGAGACCTTGTCCGGATTCGCCTTCAGATAGGAGATCAGCTCGGGCACGGTGCGCGCCTTGATCTTGTTGGGGTTAACGACGAGCACGTTGGGCACGACGCTAATCTGAGCGACCGGCATCAGGTCCTTGTCCGGCTGGTAGCTGAGCTTCGGCCCGTAGAGCGACGGGTTGATCGCAAGCGCGGACGTGCTGGCAACGCCGAGCGTGATGCCGTCAGGCGCGGATTTCGCGAGCCGCGTCACGCCGAGGATCGAGCCGGCACCGCCGACATTCTCGACCACGAAGGGCTTGCCGAACTTCACCTGCAAATGGTTGGAGACCATGCGCGCGAAAATGTCCGCTGTGCCGCCGGCGGCAAAGGGAACGATCACCGTCACCTGCTTGGACGGATAGGCATCCTGCGCCTTCGCCGGTGACGTCGCCAGCAGCATGACTGAGGCAAGAGCAGCCCACATCGATCTCATCAAAGTTTCCTCCGTTGTCCGTGTCGTTGATTGGCCGCCGCGCGGAGCGGCGGAAAGAGCTAGAACGCGGCCTCGTACATGCTCAGGATCGAGTCCCGGCCGAGGTCGCGCGGATTGTTGTCGAGCAGGCGGCGAATGGCGTGCGCCTCGTCGGCCATCACGCCGAGATCGTTTCTGGGCACGCCGAGCGCGGCGAGCCGCATCTCGATGCCGAGCTCCTTGCAGAACCCATAGGTCGCGTCGAATGCGAGCTTCGGATCGTTGCGTTCCTGCAAGCCCAGTGCGCCCAGCACCGCGACCGTCTTCGCCTCCACCGCCGGCATGTTGAAGGCGAGCGTGTGCGGGAAGATCACCGCACAGGCCAGCCCATGCGCCACGTGGTGACGCGTGCCGAGCGGATAGGCCACCGCATGACCGGCGGTCGTGTTCACCGGCCCGAGGCAATAGCCGCCATAGAGCGAGGCCAGCGACAGACCCGCGCGCGCCTCGCGATCACCGCCATCGGCCACCGCGCGCTTGAGATAGCGTCCGACCAGCCGCGCGCCCTCGAGCGCGTAGAGATCGATCGTCGGATGCGCCTTGCGGCTGGTATAGGCCTCGACGCAATGCGCCAGCGCATCGACGCCGGTCGCCGCGGTGACGTCCTTCGGCACGGTCATCGTCAGGTCCGGATCGACGATGGCGATGTCGGCCAGCATGAAGCGGCTCTGCACCGCCTGCTTGTTCTGGCTGACGGGATCGGTGACGAGCGCGCGCGTGCCAGCCTCGCTGCCGGTGCCCGACGTCGTCGGGATCTGCATCAGGGCCACGCTGCGGCCGGCCACCTTTTCCGGCCCGACGATGTCGGCGAAAGGCACGTCACTCGTGCACATCACCGCAACCAGCTTGGCGAGATCCATCGCGCTGCCGCCACCGAAACCGACGACGAGATCGGGCTTGACGTCCTTCGCCATTGCCACCGCCTTCTCGAGATTGGGCAGGTCCGGCTCGGGCTTGACGTCGCCGAACACCTTGACGGCGCCCGGCAGCGCCAACGTGTCGACGCGGCGTGCGTTGAACGGATCGGAGATCACCAGCGGCCGCTTGGCGCCGATCCGCGCGGCGAAGCGCGCCGCGGCGGTGATGGTGCCGTTGCCGAACTCCAGGATGGTGGGGCGCTGGATTTCGATGGGCGTGAAGGCGTTGGTCATCTTGCGTTCGATCTCATGATTTGGATGCGGAGGCGCCGGCGGACAGCCGTTCGGCATAGTCGATGGCCTCGATCAGGCTGTGCTCATTGGCGATGCCCTTGCCGGCGATGTCGAAGGCGGTGCCGTGATCGACGGATGTGCGGATGATCGGCAGCCCCAGCGTGATGTTGACGCCCGAGAGCTCCTGCCAGCGGCCGGTCGCGGGATCGACCTGGAAGCCGAGCAGCTTGACCGGGATATGGCCCTGGTCGTGATACATCGCGACCGCCGCATCGTACTGGCCGGCGCGCAGCTTGACGAAGATGGTGTCGCCGGGCACGGGGCCGACGACGTCGAGACCATCCGCAACCGCTTTCGCGATCGTCGGCGCGGAGACGTCGATATCCTGCCGGCCGAACAGGCCGCCCTCGCCGGCATGTGGATTGAGCGCGGCGATCGCGATCTTCGGCTTGGCGATGCCGAGCCGCAGCAAGGCATCATTGGTGAGGTCGATCACCATGCGCAGGCGCTCCGGCGTCAGACGCTTCGGCACGTCCTCCAGCGCCACATGGGTCGAGACGTGGCTGACACGCATGTTGCCGTGGGCGAGCAGCATCACCGAGCCGCGCACGCCGGTGAGATGCGCCAGCATCTCGGTATGACCGGGAAAATGATAGCCGGCCTTGTTGAGCGCTTCCTTGTTGAGCGGCGCGGTGACGATGGCCCCGGTCCGTCCCGCCTGCGTCAAACGCACGCCTTGCTCGATCGCCTTGTAGGCAAAGCGGCCGCCATCGGCGCTGAGCACGCCGGGCTTGATCGGGTCTCCCTCAGCATCCGCCTGCAGGTAGCAGAGGTTCGGCCACTCACGATCCTCCGCGGAGACTTGGGGGATCGCAACATTGGCCCCGAGAGCCGCCTTCGCACCATCGAGCGCCGCGCCGCTGCCGATGATCAGCAGGCGCAGATCGCCGGTCGCGATCCGGTCCTTCAGCCCGACGCAGGCCTTGACGATGATCTCCGGGCCGATCCCGGCCGGGTCGCCCATGGTGATGGCAAGATGACGAGAGGTCATGTCGGACTCTCCATTCTGAGTAGATGATTGTCCCGCAGCAGATCTCGCCACAGCTCGCTGGGACCGAATGCACCGGATTTCGAGATGATTTCGACGCCGGCCCAGCGGCCGCCCTGCAGGATCGAGCGCGGCAGTCCCGGAACAACTCGCCCTGTCACCTCGAGCGCATGCGCGCCGAGGGCGACGCATGCGGCTCTCAGGGTTTCTCCACCGGCAACGATCAGCGTGCCCGGCGGTTCGAGTGCCGCAGTCAGTGCTGCCATTTCGCGCGCGATCCGCTGCGCCGCCTCGACGCGCGACAGACCGTCGGCAAGCGAGAACTTGACCAGCGCCACGCCCTCGTCGGCCAGCTTGCGTCGCACGCCCGCGCCACCCTCGCCCTCCGTCACCGCGATGGTGGCTTCGCCACATGCCGCGAGTTGGGCTGCGGTGGCAGCCTGGTCGGAGCCGAACAGCCCCAGCACCGGCGACTTCAATTGGCTCGGCGCATCGGCACGATGGCTGCGGGCCAGCGCACCCGCCAGGCCGCCGCTGCCGCACCACAGCACGGGCCCCGGCATGCGGCGCGCCATGTCGACGACGCGATCGAGGTCGAGGTCGCTCTCGGCATCGAACACCTGAACGCCGCCTTGCGAGAGCGTGTCGGGTGTGCCCGGCCGTGCATCGATGCCGTCTTGCCTCAATTGATCCAGCAGATTGTCGCCGACCCGATGCCAATCGCCATGCACGGTGCGCGCGAAGTGCTGGCCGCCGACGGTGCGGCGCCCCTGATAGTCGAAGGCGGGCGCGACCACGCAGGAGGCCCAATGGCCAGTGCGCAGGCAGGCGCCAAGCTCGGCCGCCCACGCGCCCCGAAGAAGGCTGTCGACCTTCTTGTAGGCGATCGTCCCGCCCTGGAGGTACGGCGCCAGTCGGCCGACGATTCCGACGCTCTCCGCCTTCGACCGCTCACGGGTGCCGCTGTCGATTGCCAGGCTGCCGGAGCCCCGCGGCGCAAATGTTTCCGACCAGATAACGTCGAACGGCCCGCACAGGCCGACGAACTCCGCCGCGGTGTCGAGCGCGCCGGTGAGATCGTCGGCGAGCAGGCGGACGCTGGTCATCGCTGCACGCCTCCTGCGGCGAAAATCTTGCCCGGATTCATCAGGCCGTTCGGGTCGAGCAGCCGCTTGATGTCGCGCATCAGGTCGATGTCGTTGGGATCGGCGACGCGGGCGAGACGGCCACGATTGGTGATGCCGATGCCATGCTCGGCGCTGATCGCCCCGCCCTGCGCCGCGGTCTCGTCATCGACGATCTCGTTGATCTCGGCGACCAGCTTGGCCGTAGCATCCGGGTTCTGGCAATGCATCCGGTCGATCAGGGCCACGACGTGGATGTTGCCGTCGCCGATATGGCCGTGCATCACCACGTTCGCATGCGAGACGGCCGCCTTGATCCGGGCTTCGACATTGGTCACGAAGGCCGCCTGACGCTCCAGCGGAACCACGCTGTCATGCGACACGACATAGCCGCTACGCTTGTTGCCTTCGGACACACTGTGCCTGACGGCCCAGATCGCCTTGGCCTGCGCGAGATTGGACGCGAGGATCACGTCTTCAGCCAGACCGACCTCCATCGCGTCCGCCAGCACCGTGGCCAGCGGCTCGTCGAGATCGACGCCGGGAAGCGTGTCGGTCAGCTCGACGATCAGATACCATGGCGTCGTCAGCTCGAAGGGAATGGTGACATGCGGCACGGTCGCGGCAATCGCCTCGATCTGCGACCGCGACATGATCTCGAGGCTGCCGAGCCGGTCCCCGACCGTGCCGCGCAGGCGCTGCATGATCTCGAGCGCCTGCTCGACGCCCTGCAATTTCAACAGCGCCAGCGCCGTGCTGCGCGGCGGCGCGAACAGTTTCAACACCGCCGCGGTGACTATGCCGAGCGTGCCCTCCGCACCGATGAAGAGCTGCTTCAGCGCATAACCGGTGTTGTCCTTGCGCAAGGCGCGCAGCCCATTGAAGACGCGCCCGTCAGGCAGCACGACCTCCAGGCCGAGCACGAGATCGCGCGTTGGACCGTAGCGCAGCACGGCGGTGCCGCCCGCATTGGTCGAGATGTTGCCGCCGATCTGGCAGGAGCCCTCGGCGCCGAGGCTCAAGGGGAAATAGCGATCGACGTCCCGCGCCGCGTTCTGCACCTCCGCGAGAATGCAACCGGCCTCGACCGTGATGGTGTTGGCAAGCGGGCTGACGTCGCGCACGGCCCGCATCCGGTCGAGCCGGATCACGACATTGCCCGCGTGATCGTCGGGCGTCGCCGCCCCGCACATGCCGGTGTTGCCACCCTGCGGCACGATCGCGAGCCGCCTTGCTGCGCAGAACTTCACGATTGCGGCGACCTCGGCCGTCGAGCCGGGCTTCACCACGGCGACGGCCCGACCGTGATAGCGCCCGCGCCAGTCCACCACATAAGGCTCCTGGTCGGTCCCTGCCGCGATGACGTGCTTGTCGCCGACGATCGCGGCGAGCCCGGTCAACGCATCCTGGAATGCGCAGGACATGGCGCTAGACGTCCGCGGCGAACGCCGCCGCATTCGCGAGCAGCTCTTTCACCTGAGCTGGCGGCAAGGATTCCAGCGGCGGCCGCAGGCGCTGCCAACCGGCATGCCGGGTGCGATCGGCCACCAGCGCCTTCAGCGAGGCCATCTGCGGAAAGCGCGAGACCAGCTCGCGCGCCTTCACGATGCGCGCCTGCGCCGCCTTGAGGGGTGCGTCGTCGTCGCTGTCGCGAAAGTGCTTGTAGACATAGGCCAGGTCGCGCGCGACGAGGTTGGAGGTCGCGGTGATGCAGCCGGCGCCGCCCTTGCGCAGCAGCGGCAGGAGCAAGGGATCAGCCCCGACCAGAACCGAGAAGCCCGGGAAGCACTCGACCATGGCACTCATGTTGGCGAAGTCGCCCGAGGAATCCTTGATGCCGGTGAAGGTCGTCGGATAGGCGTTGCGCAGCCGCTCGATCAGAGCATGCGAGATCGGCTGCGCCGACATCTGCGGAATGTGATAGAGCACGATCTTCAACCCGGCATCGCCGATGCGCTGCACGACCTCGCTGTAGGAGGCAAAGATGCCGTCGTCGCTGACGCCCTTGTAATAGAACGGCGGCAGCATCACCACGGTCTCGACGCCGACCGAGAGCGCATGACGCGTCAGCGCGATGGTCTCGGTGAGCGCGGCGACGCCCGTTCCCGGAAGAAGCCGCTGCGGCGCGATGCCCGCGGCCATCGCCGCGTCGAGCAGTGCCATGCGCTCGGCCGCCGAGAAGGAGTTCGCCTCGCCGGTGGTGCCGAGCAGCGCAATGCCGTCGCAGCCCTCCTCCAGCAAATAGCGGCAATGCGCGACGAAGCGCGCATGATCGGGGGCAAGTTCGGCGTCGAGCGGCGTCAGCGCGGCGGAGAACACGCCATGAGGGTGCAGCGATGATGTCGACAAACTTCCTCCGATCGCCAAATCGATATTGTTCGGAATGCGAACATTTGTTATTGTGTTGACCTGTCGTAAAATCAGCCGGCCGCCACGTCAAGGGCGGTGCGTCATGGCGAGGCATTCGGGCATGACCAAGGTCGAGAAAAAGGCCACGAAGCGCAAAGCGGAATCGCTCCCGAAAAATCCAAAGAACTACGTTGCTTCCGTCGGCAAGGCCTTTGCCGTGCTCCAGAGCTTCAGCAGTGAGGCTTTCGAGCTGACCCTGAGTGAGATTGCCGCACGGGCCGATCTCGATCGCGGAACGGCGTTTCGCCTGATCCAGACCCTGGTCGAGCTCGGCTATCTCCAGGCTGTTCCACCGAGCCGGCGGTTCCGCCTCGGGATTGCGTGTCTCGACCTCGGCTACAACGTGCTCTCGCATGGATCGTTGCGGCCGATGGTCGAGCCGCTGCTGCGCGGCCTCGTGCCTGATGTTGGCGACGCGGCTTCCCTCGGCATCCTCGACGGCGGCGACGTCGTCTATCTCGCGCGCGTCGGCGCCGGCCTCGACCGCCACAAGATGGACCGCCGGCCCGGCACGCGCATTCCCGCCTACAGCGCCGCGCTCGGCCATGTCATGCTGGCGCATCTGGCGCGTGAGGAACAGATTGCGCGGCTGGAAGCGCGCCCACGCGTCAAGCTGTCAGAGCGGACGCTGACCGATCTCGATGCCCTGCTCGCCCGGCTCGACCAGGTGAAGAAAAAGGGCCACGCCGTCTCCGACGGCGAGAACGCCTACGGCTTGCGCACGCTGGCAACGCCGATCTTCGACGCGCAGGACCAGGTGATCGGAGGATTGAGCGTCACGGTCGATGCGATGCGCATGGACATGGCAGCCTTCCGCGATCAGGCGCTGCCGAAGTTGATGCAGCTGACGGCCCAGGTGCAGGATCTCGCGATCAAGTCGGGACTGACGAGCTGATCACGGGGCGGGGTAACTAGATCTCGATATGATCGAAATCGGCGGCGATCCCGGTATTCGGAAAGATCCTCGCCGCCTCGGCCAAGATCTCATCGTCCTCGTACCGTCCCGACATGTGGGTCAGCACGAGTCGGCCGACGTTGCTGGCGGCCGCAAAGGCGGCCGCTTCCGCCGCGGTCAGATGGCCGTAATCCCGCGCAGTCGCGGCGTCACGATCGAGGAAGGTCGCCTCGATCACCAGCAGATCGGCGTCAGCGACGTAGCCGGACAGCCCGTCGGTGGTCTCGGTGTCGCCGATCACCACGAGCTTCCTGCCGCCGCTCGGCGGGCCCAGAACCTCTTCCGGATCGATCGTTCGACCGTCGATCACAACCGGCCGTCCTGCAGCCAGTTCGCCGCGCATGGGACCATCCGGGACGCCGAGCGCCGCGAGGCGATCGGGCCGAAGGTGGCGACGCGATGGACTTTGGAACACGAAACCAAAACTGTCGGTGTCGCGGTGACGGACTGGAAAGCAGTCGATGGTGAAATCACCGGCGTCGAGAAATTGGCCCGCGGCCAAGCCTGCGAACTCCACTGGAAGCGGCGCCCTGCCCGCGCCCCAGATCCCGGCCAACATCTGGATGACGATCTCGAGCGTGGCTGGTCCACCATGAACCGTCATCACCTCGGCGCTCTGCCGCAAGCGGAGCGTCGAGAACAGGCCGGGGATGCCGAGCACATGATCCAGATGCGCATGCGTGAGCAGGATGCGGTCGAGCCGCCGGAAGCCGGCGCCACTGCGCAGCAGCTGGCGCTGCGTGCCCTCGCCGCAATCGACCAGCATGCGCTGACCGGCCGCCTCGACCAGCAAGGCCGGATGGTTGCGTTCCGCCGAGGGAACGCTTGCCGAAGTGCCAAGGAATGTCAGGGCAAACATGGTCGTCGCGTGCCAGCTGTGGACGGTCTCACCGCCCCCAATGCCACGCGAGCAGCAGCGCGTACAGACCCATCGACGCCGCATAGAGCGCGGCAAGCAGTGTGTAACCTGCGATCTGGCGACTGATAGCCGCCTTCGGCGCCACCCACCAGTCGAGCGCCCTGAAGGCGGCGGGCACCAGCCACCAGCCGAGCAACTGGGTGCTGACAAGATTCCCGACGAACAGCGACAGCCAGACCGGCACGCCGTGGCTGTCGATCAGCGGTGCGCTGATGAACGTGCCCCAGAGGTAGACCACGGGGTAGAGCACGAGAAGGACGATGAGGTTGCTCTTCCAGATGAAGCCCGGCCCTTGCTCCGGCGCCCGCTCCTTGCCGGCCGGGAACCAGAAATTGAAGCCGTAGCTCGCACGCTTGACGTTCAAGCCGGCGTTGAAGCGCTCGCCTTCCTTCAGCAGCGTCTGCCGCACGGGCGAGCCGAGCCATGCATCGAGGTTGGCATCAGAGTCGAACGACAGGATGACGATCCATTCCTCGTGCAGTCCCGGAATCGGCCGCTCGATCTTGTGGCGCAAAAATCCCTTGAACTCGGCCTCCGTGGCCTGGATGCGCTGCTGCCATTTGAGGAACGAATCTTCCAGCTCGGCCGGGACCCTGAAGGAGATCACCGCGGACACCGCGTTGTCGCGCTGAACGCCGGTATCGGGCAGGATGTGAACGTCCTCCGAGCCGACGAAATAGCGCTGCACCTCCGCAATCAGCTTCGCCCGCACCTCGCTCTGAAGCCAGGCGCGCGCCGCGGCAGGACTCGCAAAGCGCAGGATCGTCACCCAATCGACGTGGGCCGGCGGCCGCGGCGGCACCACCTCCTGCCCCAGGAATCCGGGCCAGGCCTTGAGCGCCTCGCCGACCTCGCCGTTCCACCGCGCAAACGCGGCGAAGCCGTCATCGGCGATACGGCGCTGGATGACGAGGGCAACCGGCTGACCGGCGGTGTCTGACGATGCGCTCATGAGCTTGCCGCCGCTCAGCTCTTCTTGTAGAGGCGCTTGCCCATCACCCAGGTTTCGTCGACGCAGCGGTCGTCGCCGACCATCATGACGGCGAACAGCATGCTCGCGGCCTCGTCCATCGTGCGCGGGCCGGCGCCGTCGGCAATCAGCGACTGGTGCCAGGCTTGCGCGACCTGCCCTCCGTTCGGATCGAGCGCGACGAAATCGGCCTCCTTGCCGGCCTCGAAATTACCGAGCTTGTCGTCGATGTAGAGGCCTTCGGCGCCGCCGAGCGTGATCGACCAGAAGCCGCGATAAGGCGAGAGCTTGTTGCGCTCGGCCTCGGCAAGATCCTTGCGCGTTGGATCGATGCTGCCGTCGAGCAGCGTGTTGTTGCACATACCGACCTTGTAGGCGTCGTCGAGCACGGAAATCATCGAGAAGCGGTTGCCGCCGCCGACGTCGGTGCCGAACGACATCTTCACGCGGTGCTCCGGATCCGTGGCGCGGCCGAGGCGGAACAGGCCGCTGCCGAGGAACAGGTTCGAGCAAGGGCAAAACACCACCGCGGCGCCCTTCTTCGACATGCGGCGAAATTCGTTGTTGGAGAGATAGACGCCGTGGCCGCCGGAGAATTTCGGCCCGACCAGGTCGAACTTCTCGTAGACGCCGAGATAGTCCTGGCAGTCCGGGTGCTCGACCAGCACGCCGCTGCACTCGGCCGGATTCTCGGAGATGTGGGTGTTGACCCAGCAATCGGGATGCTCGTGCTTGAGGCGCTGGCACGCCTTGAGCAATTCGGGCGAGGCGCCGAAGGCGAAGCGCGGCGTGATGGCGTAGAGGTTGCGGCCCTTGTTGTGATATTCCGCAATCAGCCGCTTGCTGTCGCGATAGAAATTCTCAGGCGTATCGATGAAGTCGGCCGGCGCGTTGCGATCGATGCCGGTGAGGCCTGCAATGACGCGCATGTTGCGGCGCGCCGCTTCCTCGAACAATTCCTCGGTCGAAACCGGCGAGGAGCTCGTGAAGGCCTGGCAGGTGGTGGTGCCGGACGCCAGCAGCGCGTCGAGGAAACGCTTCACGCCCTCGCGCGCATAGTTGCGATCGCGGTATTTGAGCTCTTCCGGATAGACCCATTTCTGCAGCCATGGCAGCAGCTGCTCGCCATAGGCCCCGAGCACGCGGGTCTGCGGCAGATGGATGTGACCGTCGATGAAGCCAGGGACGATGATGCGGTCCTTGATATGAGTGACCTGCACGCCCGGATGCGCAGCAGAGATTTTGCCATAAGGACCGAACGCCTTGATGACGCCGTCCGTGACGATCATCAGGCCGTCCTGGTGAAAGCGCGCGGCGGCCTGCTCGTTGCCGACGTGCTTCCAGGGATCATCGACGAAATCGAAGAACGTGCCGCGAATACCGACGCTGGTCATGAATGGGTTCCTCCCTTAGGTCTGTGTGGCGTGGCGCACTGACGGCAGCGAGATCGCAAGCAGCGCGCCCGCAATTGCGCAGAGGCCGAGATAGAGCCATCCGATCGGCGCCTGCGTGGCTTCAGGCAGCACCGCCGCGATCGCCATGGCGCCGCTGACGGCGAGATAGCAGAGCGCGCTGATCAGGCCGCCGATCAGGCCGTGGTCGCGTTCGAACAGGCCGAGCGCCATGCCGTACATCATCGGGCACAACACGCCGCAGCCGCCGAGCACCAGCGCGCCGCCGATCGTGATCGACACGAAGTCGAGACCGACCGTCATGCCTGTCGCGGTCAGCACGGCCGAGCCGGCAAGAAACAGCGCGAAGGCGCCGAAGCCGAGGACGCGCGCCGGCATGAAGCGCGCGAAATGCGCGCAGCCGAGCTCGCCGGCGAGATTGACGCCGCCGAGGCCGAGCGCGACGAGGCCGTAGATCGCCGCCGAGTAGCCGAGCCCGGTCTGGTAGAAGAAAGGCGCGACGACGCCTAAGGCCAGCTGCGCGCTGGCCGCTGCGGCAAAGACAAGGACGAAAGCCAGGAAGCCCGGACGCAGCAGCGCATCGCGCAGGATGCCGGCCGTGCGGCGCGGATCGAACGGTGCCCGCCGGTCAGCGGGCAGCGTCTCTGGGAGAAAGAATGCGACGATCCCGGCTACGATCGCCGCGGCGATGGCGATGATGACGAAGACGCCGCGCCATGAGGTCAGCTCGACGATGAAGCCGCCGGCCGCGGGCGCCAGCACAGGCGCAAGACCCCAGGCCGCGCCGAGCAGACCGGAGATCGCCGTGAGCTCACGGCCGCGAAAGCAGTCGGCCGCGACGGCATAGGCGACGACGAGGCAGGTGCAGCCGCCGATGCCTTGCAGGAAGCGCAAGCCAAGCAGCAGCGAGGCACTGGTGGCGAGCGCGCAGGCGATGCTCATCGCAACGAGTACCGACAGGCCCGCGAGCAGAACTTTGCGGCGACCGAGCGTGTCGGAGGCGATGCCGACCGGCACCAGCGCGAGAGACATGCCGAGCATGTAGGCGGTGACGGTGTTCTGCATCGAGGCCGCGTCGGTGGCGAGATCCACCACCATCTGCGGCAGGCCGGGCGTATAGGCATCGAGCGGGATCTGGCTGAACGGCACGACGCACAGCAGGATCGGCACGATCCCGCTCCCGGCGCGACCGGCGTCCGAAGCGAGTGCAGTCATGAATTACGCCCCCTCGATTCCCGCGGGCCCGTCTTTTCGTGCGCGCAATGAGAGGCGACGATGCGGGTTGCGGACATTGACGCGCGGAACGTGCCAGAACTGTGTGTAGAAACTCTTAGGAGCTGCCGGCTGAGCCCCGGCCGTCGGCCTCCAAAACAAAAAGTGCGAAAACAACCCCATGCACAGTACAAATCATTGAAGAATTTTGCGAGCGGACAGTTCGATGTCGGCGAGCGCGCAGATTTGACACGTCGGGCAAAACAGGCGCACGGTTACATCATCAGCCTAGGATCAATTCGCCGTTGAGACGCCCCATTAACCTGTCGGAAGGCATGAGCAACGGCGACCACCCCGCGCCCTATCCGCATCGGAAGGCGCTCGATTCGGATGACGGTGCCATGGCTGCGATACAACGGAGTGCGTGGTGCAAAAGGGATTGAACGCAGATGCCGGCGACTTGAGCTACGGCTCGATCAGGACATTGCTGAGCGCCCTGCACACGCGCAAGATATCTGCGTCGGAACTGCTCGAACACACGATCGCGCGCATCGAGGCGCTGGACGGACAGATCAACGCGATCATCGTTCGCGATTTCGATCGCGCGAGAGCGGCTGCGCGCGCCGCCGATGCCGCGCTTGCGGCGAGCGGCTGCCGCTGCTCGGCATCCCCGTGACCTTGAAGGAGCCGTTCAACGTCGCCGGCCTGCCGACGACATGGGGCTTCCCGCATTTCAGGGATTACAAGCCGGCGGAAGATGCTCTCATCGTCTCGCGGCTGAAGGCGGCGGGCGCGATCATCATCGGCAAGACCAACATCCCGATCGGCCTCAGGGATTTCCAGAGCTACAACGAGATCTACGGGACGACCAACAATCCGTGGGACCTCGGCCGCTCGCCCGGCGGCTCCTCGGGCGGATCGGGCGCGGCGCTCGCGGCGGGCTTCGGTCCGCTCTCGATCGGCTCGGATATCGGCGGCTCGATCCGGGTGCCTTCGCATTTTTGCGGCGTGTTCGGACACAAGCCGAGCCTCGGCCTCGTCCCATTGCGCGGATATAGTCTGCCGCCGGCGCCGCCCGTTCCCGGTCAAGGCGATCTCGCCGTCGTCGGGCCGATGGCGCGCACCGCCTCCGACCTCGCGCTGTCGCTCGACGTGATTGCCGGTCCCGATGAGACGCGTGACGGGGTTGGCTATCGGCTTGCACTGCCTCCCGCGCGCCACGATCAGCTCGAGGATTTCAGGATTCTCGTGGTCGATACCCATCCACTGATGCCGACGGGCAATGCGGTGCGTTCTGCCATCGGGCGATTGGCTGAGCGGCTCGAACGAACCGGCGCGCGCGTTGCTCGTTCAAGCGCGGCCCTGCCCGATCTCGCCGAGTCCGCGCGGCTCTACATGAGGCTGTTGAACGGAGCGAGAAGTCCGCGCCTGACGGCGGCCGCGCTCGCCGAAGCGCAAGCAGCTGCCGCGACACTTTCGCCAGACGACCGCAGCCTGCAGGCCGAGCGCGCCCGCGGCTGGGGCATGAGCCACCGCGACTGGCTCGCGGCCGACGCGGCGCGGTTACAGCTGCAACAGAAGTGGCATCAGTTCTTCCGCGAGTTCGACGCGGTAATCTATCCGGCCGCGGCCGTGCCGGCCTTTCCGCAAGACCAGTCCGAGCCGTTCGACGCGCGGCAGCTCGACATCGACGGCAAGTTCTACAACTACGCCGATGCCTGCTTCATCTGGGCCGACCCGGCTTCGACCTGCGGACTGCCTGCAACCGCCATCCCGATCGAGCGCGCGCCGTCGGGCCTGCCGATCGGCGTCCAGATCATCGGGCCGTATCTGGAGGACCGCACGACGATCGCGCTCGCCGGTCTGATCGAACGCGAATTCGGCGGGTTCGTGGCGCCGCCGGGGCTGGCTGCAAAGTAATCTGCGCGATGATCGAGGCCGGCAGCGTTGACAGCCGCGACCAAGTCGTGCGGTCGCGACATGTCACGACGCGCCATGGACATTCAGCTCCGCCGGACCCAAGGCTGATGACCTAACCTCACGATCATGTTGGGGTGACGTTCACTCAAGGCTTTCAGTTGGAGCAGACTCTTTCGTTCGCTTTCCCGTTCGAAGGTGAAGCTTCCGGGCTCGACACCATGCTCCCACCCCCAGCGGGTATGGCAAGCATCGCCGGTAAACAGCACCGGCCCCGTTGGGGTGCGGGCGAGATAGGAGAGGTGGCCGGCCGTATGTCCGGGGGTCAGGATCGCAAACAGTGAACCATCGCCAAAGACATCGATCACGCCTTCCAGTTTCCCATCGGGGTCCTTCGTGAACTGAAACTCCTGGATTGCGGGTCTACCTTCAAAGAAGCCATCCTCCATCCCCTGAACGACGACGTTTTCGAACTTCTTCTCCTCAGCCACACCAGGGCCTGTGTAGAACGGAACGTCTTTCGGAACGTTTCCAATCCGAACTCGCGACAGTCCTGACCGCGATCGATCCCGGTTGATTGATCAGGGCCTCCATGGCCGACGGACTGATCGGTTTGCCGAGGCCGGCTGCGGCAATCGCAAAGCGGGCCAAGGATTAAGAGGAAGGCTCGCCCAAACGCGCCGCTTGCCGCGAGTATTCTCGTCGAGACACGACCAGGACCTATCTGTTCCCCGACTGCGCCTCGACCGCCTGCACCGCGACATCAGCGACCTGTCGCAGCGCTTCACGATCGGCGCCAGAGGACGCCATTACGCCCATGCCGACCGACACCGCCGAAACATAGCGCGCGAGCGCCGCGGGATCGGCGCTGTCCTTGAGATCACCTTCGGCCTTGGCGCGGACGAAGCGAGCGCGCAGCTGGTCTTCGTTCTGGGCTCTCCGGGCGGCGAGCTCGAAGGGGACGTTCTCGGACCCGGTGCCGCAGGCGATGCCACCTTGCACGAGCAGGCAGCCGGGCGGATTGGCGGGATCGGTCTGCTTGTCGGCGATGCCCATCAGCATCCGCTCGGCGACGGCGCGCGCGGTGGGGGCCGCGACCACCTCGTCCATCCACGCGCCCCGCAATTTGCTGTAGCGATCGAGGGCGGCCTTGAGCAGGCCTTCCTTGTTGCCGAAGCAGGCATAGAGACTCGGGGGGTTGATGCCCATGGCCTCGGTGAGCTGGGCGATCGTGGCGCCCTCATAGCCATGGCGCCAAAACACTTCCATCGCCTGGTCCAACGCCGTTTCGGCGTCGAATTCGCGGGGGCGTCCCATGCGCATGTGCCAGTCTCCTCGGAATCAGCGGGCCTTATGAGTCTAACGCCAGTCCCTATCTATTTGTTCTGACTTTCTTTTTCTTATGTCTTCCAATCGTCGCGGTATCGGCGTACAATTTTCTTAGCGACTGATACATAAGTATCTTGCGCTGCGGTATCCAGCTCCACATCTGTAGTGAACACTACATATCTGGAGCGCGCAAATGCCCCCCTCCCAAGAAACATCTTCTGCCGGCCGTTTTCGCCGTCTTCTCGGCGGTGTCGCTATCGTCGGCGCCCTCGCCGCCGCCGGCTCGATTGCGACCGGCCACTACTTCCACGCCGCCCAAGCGACGGCAACGGCAGCCGCGGCCGAGCAAGCCGTCCCCGTTACGGTCGCACTGATCGAACCCAAGCAGACCGCGCTGTGGGACGATTTTTCCGGTCGGCTCGAGGCAATCCAGCGGGTCGAGCTGCGCCCGCGGGTCGCCGGTGCGATTTTGTCGGCGAATTTCACCGAGGGCGCGCTGGTGAAGGCCGGCGATGTCCTGTTCAAGATCGATCCGGCGCCCTACGCGGCCGAGGTCGACAAGGCCAACGCCCAGCTCGAGGCGGCGAAGGCGCGCGTGGTGTTCACCACCAGCGAGGTCGAGCGCGGCGCGCAGCTCGTCGGCAACGCCGTCGTGACGCGGCGCGATTTCGATCAGCGCGAGAACGCCAACCGCGAAGCGATCGCCAACGTGAAGGCGGCCGAGGCAACGCTGCAGACCGCAAAGCTCAATCTCGACTACACCGAGGTGCGCGCGCCCGTGGACGGCCGCGTCGGCAAGATCGAGGTCACCGTCGGCAACCTCGTCGCTGCGGGCACCGCCTCCCCGGTGCTGACCTCGCTGGTCTCGGTCAATCCGATCTACGCCTCGTTCGATGCGGATGAAGAGATCGTGTTGCGCGCGCTGAATTCGATTGCGGACAGCTCCGGCCAGCGCGGCAAGCTCGACCAGATCCCGGTGGAGATGACGACCTCCGGCGGTCTGGCGGCGAAAGGCCATATCCAGCTCATCGACAACCAGGTCAACGGCCAGAGCGGCACGATCCGTGTCCGCGCGGTGTTCCAGAACGACGACGGGCGTCTCATCCCCGGCCAGTTCGCCCGCGTGCGCATGGGCCAGCCGAAGCAGCAGACGCTGGTGATGATCGACGAGCGCGCGATCGGCACCGACCAGGACAAGAAGTTCGTGATGGCGGTCGGCGACGACAGCCGCGCGGTGTACCGGCCGATCACGCTCGGTGGCGCCGTCAACGGATTGCGCGTCGTCACCGAGGGCCTGAAGCCCGGTGATCGCATCGTCGTCAACGGCCTGCAGCGCGTGCGGCCTGGTGCGCTGCTCAAGACCGAGGTGGCGGCGATGGGTGCGCGGGGGCAGCAAGCTTCCAATCACAGCAACCAGGACGTGGTGCAACGCTGACGTCATTCCGGGGCGCACGCAAACGCGAACTACGGTGCGCAATTGCGCACCCGAGAATCTAGAAATTACAAAGCTCCGATCGCCTCACCTCTGGATTCCGGGTCGCGCGTGCTACGCGCCCCGGAATGGCGGGGGAGTTGCCGGAGAACCGCACGATATTGCCCAGGGGCAAGGCCATGAATCTCTCAAAATTCTTCATCGATCGTCCGATCTTCGCCGGGGTTCTGTCGGTCGTGATCTTCCTTGCCGGCCTGATTTCGCTGTTCGCGATGCCGATCTCGGAATATCCCGATGTCGTGCCGCCCTCCGTCGTGGTGCGCGCGACCTATCCCGGCGCCAACCCCAAGGTGATCGCGGAAACGGTGGCGACGCCGATCGAGGAGCAGATCAACGGCGTCGAGAACATGCTGTACATGTCGAGCCAGGCGACCACCGACGGCGCGATGACGCTGACGGTGACGTTCCGCCTCGGTACCGACCCCGACAAGGCGACGCAGCTGGTGCAGAACCGCGTGCAGCAGGCCGAACCGCGCCTGCCGGCAGTGGTGCGCCAGCTCGGCATCATCACCAAGAAGTCGTCGCCCGACCTCACCATGGTCGTGCATCTCTTGTCGCCCAACGGCCGCTACGACATGACGTATTTGCGCAACTACGCCGTGCTCAATGTCAAGGACCGGCTCGCCCGGATCGACGGCGTCGGCGACGTCCAGCTCTATGGCGCCGGCGACTATTCGATGCGGGTCTGGGTCGATCCGCAAAAGGCCGCCGAGCACGGGCTGACCGCGAGCGATATCGTGAGGGCGATCCAGGCGCAGAACGTCGAGGCCGCCGCCGGCGTGGTCGGCTCCTCCCCGAACGTGAAGGGCATCGATCTCCAGCTCTCCGTCAACGCGGAAGGCCGGCTCGCCAACGAGGACCAGTTCGGGGACATCGTGGTCAAGACCGGCACACGCGGCGAAGTCGTACGGCTGCGAGATGTCGCGCGCATCGAGCTCGGGGCCTCCGAATACGGGCTGCGCTCGCTGCTCGACAACAAGCAGGCAGTGGCGATCCCGATCTTCCAGGCGCCCGGCTCCAACGCGCTGCAGATCTCCGACAACGTCCGCGCCACCATGGCCGAGATCAAGAAGAACATGCCCGAGGGCGTGTCCTACCAGATCGTCTACGACCCCACGCAGTTCGTGCGCTCGTCGATCGAAGCGGTGATCCACACGCTGCTGGAAGCGATCGCGCTGGTGGTGCTGGTCGTGATCCTGTTCCTGCAGACCTGGCGCGCCTCGATCATCCCGCTGCTGGCTGTGCCGGTGTCGATCGTTGGCACATTTGCCGTGATGCATGTGTTCGGCTTCTCCATCAACGCGCTCAGCCTGTTCGGCCTCGTGCTCGCGATCGGCATCGTCGTCGACGACGCCATCGTCGTGGTCGAGAATGTCGAGCGCAACATCGAGGCCGGGCTTTCGCCGCGCGATGCCACCTATCAGGCGATGCGCGAGGTCTCGGGGCCGATCATCGCCATCGCCATGGTGCTGATCGCGGTGTTCGTGCCGCTCGCCTTCATCTCCGGCCTCACCGGGCAGTTCTACAAGCAGTTCGCGCTGACGATCGCGATCTCGACCGTGATCTCCGCCGTTAATTCGCTGACGCTATCGCCAGCGCTGTCGGCGCTGCTACTCAAGGGCCACAACGAGCCGAAGGACCGGCTGACGTTGATCATGGAGAAGGGCCTCGGCTGGTTCTTCCGCGGCTTCAACAAGGCCTTCACACGCTCCTCGGAGAATTACAGCGGCACCGTCACCAAGGTGATCTCCGGCAAAGCCGCCGTGATGGGCCTCTATGTCCTGCTGGTCGGACTGACAGCTCTGTTGTTCCAGCAGGTGCCGAGCGGCTTCGTGCCCGGCCAGGACAAGCAATATCTCGTCGGCTTCGCCCGCCTGCCCGACGGCGCGACTCTCGACCGCAGCGAAGAGGTGATCCGCAAAATGAGCGACATCGCGCTGACCCAGCCCGGTGTCGAGAGCTCGGTGGCCTTCCCCGGCCTGTCGATCTCCGGCTTCACCAACTCGTCTAACGCCGGCATCGTGTTCTCGACGCTCAAACCGTTCGACGAGCGCAAGGATGCGGCCCTGAGCGGCAATGCCATCGCGGCCGAGCTGAACAAGAAATATGCCGGCATCCAGGAAGCCTTCATCGCCATGTTCCCGCCGCCGCCGGTCAACGGCCTCGGCACCATCGGCGGCTTCAAGCTGCAGATCGAGGACCGCGCCGGCCTCGGCTACGACGCGCTGAACGAAGCGACCAAGGCGTTCATGACGGCGATGCAGAAGGCGCCGGAGATCGCCGGCGTGTTCTCGAGCTTCCAGGTCAACGTGCCCCAGCTGTTCGCCGACATCGACCGCACCAAGGCACTACAGCTCGGCGTGCCCGTGACGGAGGTCTTCAACACGCTGCAGATCTACCTCGGCTCCTATTACGTCAACGACTTCAACAAATTCGGCCGCACCTATTCCGTCCGCGTGCAGGCTGACGCGCCGTTCCGCGCGCGTGCCGACGACATCAGGCAGTTGAAGGTGCGCTCGTCCTCGGGCGACATGGTGCCGTTGTCGGCCCTGCTCAAGATCCGCCAGAGCGCGGGGCCGGAGCGCGCGATCCGCTACAACGGATTCCTGTCGTCCGACATCAACGCGGCGGCTGCGCCCGGCTTCTCCTCGGGGCAGGCGCAGGAAGCCGCGACGCGGATCGCGGCGGAAGTGCTTCCGCAGGGCTTTGCCTTCGAATGGACCGACCTGACCTATCAGGAGTTCATCGCCGGCAATTCCGGCCTCTGGGTGTTTCCGCTGGCGATCCTCCTGGTGTTCCTGGTGCTGGCCGCGCTCTATGAGAGCCTGACGCTGCCGCTCTCGATCATCATGATCGTGCCGATGGGGCTTCTGGCTGCCATGTTCGGCGTGTGGATCTCCAAGGGCGACAACAACGTCTTCACCCAGATCGGCTTGATCGTGCTCGTGGGCCTCTCGGCCAAGAACGCGATCCTGATCGTCGAATTCGCGCGCGAGCTCGAATTCGCCGGGCGGACGCCGATCCGGGCCGCGATCGAGGCGAGCCGCTTGCGGCTTCGCCCGATCCTGATGACGTCGATGGCCTTCATCATGGGCGTGCTGCCCTTGGTGCTCTCGACCGGCGCCGGCTCGGAGATGCGGCGGGCCATGGGCGTTGCCGTGTTCTCCGGCATGATCGGCGTCACCGTGTTCGGCCTGTTCCTGACCCCGGTGTTCTATGTGCTGCTGCGGACCATCACCGGCAACAAGCCGCTGGTGCATCACGGCAGCGACATCAGCGCCGCGCCGGTTCAGACGGCGGGTCACTAAACCAGGGAAACTCCCGATATCAGCAACAGAACGAGCACAGTCTTGCGAAAGACCGTCTCGTTGACGCGATGGAAGGCGATCACGCCGAGCGCCGAGCCGGCAAACAGCGCCGGCAGACTGATGGCGAGATCGACGAAGACCTTTGACGACAGGTCCTGGTGCCCGACCAGCAGCGCGATGGCAAAGACCTGCATCGCCGCAATGAACGGCTGCACCAGGCCGCGTTGCTCGCTCTTGGGCATGCCGCGCATGTCGCACCATATCGTCGGGATCGCACCGGGCATCGCCGTGAGGCCACCGACCAGCCCTCCCCCGAAGCCGATCAGCGCGACCCAGTGCCGACCGACGGCCTCACCGGCCGTCACCAGCGTCGGCCGCAGCAGCATGTAGGCGGCATAGAGCGAAACGATGATGCCGAATCCGCGCCTGAGCAGATGCGTGTCCGTAGACTGCAGCAGCGACACTGCGATGGGAACGCCAATCAATCCGCCGACGATCAGCATCAGGCTGCCCTCCCAGCGGATGTTGCGCCGGAGCGCCCACAGATTGGTCGCCTGCACTCCGATGCTGCACGCCATCATCAGCGGCACGGCTTCGAGCGGCTGAAACACCCGCAGCAGGATCGCGCCGGCGACCGCCGAAAACGCGAAGCCGGAGAGTCCCGAAACGAAGGCCCCCGCGAATACGGCAACGCTCAGCAGAATCAGAGTCGTGATATCAGGCACGGACCGTCCTCCGGTCAGTCGGTTGGAATCTGCGAAGCCTCGGCATCCAGGCCCTCGGAGCAGACGGCCGTCTCGTGCGGAAACGGCGTTTGCATCGCGTGGGCGTGGGACCGCTCCAGGATTGCGAGACCGATCAGTTGAAGAGCGACGAGCGCCGCGGTCAGAACGACCGCGACGATGTTGAAATTACGCGCGCTCGAGGGCCGGCTGGCCGGCGGGGCGCCCGCGCGCATCAGATCCGTGGGCATTTCCTGAAATATCCTCTTTCCTGCTGACCGAAATGACGTCGTTCAAGAGCAATGGTTGGCCCGGCTGAGCCAGCAAATGGTGATAGCGCTGCAACGCGCGCCGCGCGTCGATCTTGCGCTGCTCGTGAAATACAGCACCGACGCGAGCTAAGATGTCTCGGAACTTGTCGGCCATAACAAGTGACGTCCTTCGCATGACGATCTCCTCTCAACCTGCGCGAGAGAATGACGGGATTCACTCCAGCCTGCTGTGAGTTGCTTCACAGAAGCATCTGATGGGTCGAACAAGAACTCGTGTGATGCCTCTCTAGAAGAGGACAAAAAAAATCGCGTCATTCGATCGTATGACGCGCGATAACTTTCTAATGATGTTACTGTTTGAACCCAGCGCGAGCTGCAGCGATCAGTCAGCGGCGCGGCTGCGCGTCAGTGCAGAAGCGGATTGGAAAATCCGGCCGCAAGCTTGACGAGATCGGCCTGGCGGGACACGCCGGTCTTGGCGAAGACCCGATGCAGGTGCGTCTTCACCGTCGTCTCGGCAATTCCCAGCGCCGCCGCGGTCTCCGGCACACCGCCGACCTCGACGATCGACTGCAGAACTCTCAGTTCCGCAGGCGTCAATTCGAACGTGCGGTCGATCAGGCCGGCACATGAGCGGCTGTCGAGTTCCGCTTTCCAGACGAGCAAGGCTCCGACAGCCGACGTCCGCTCCGTCGCGCCATCGCGCAACAGCGACGGCAGCGCGATCACATGAGCGACGTAGTACGACCCGTCATGCGACGTCAGGGGGATCTTTCGGCCCTCGGCCGCCGCCACCGCAACCTCTCCTGGATCGCGGAAGATATTGCGCAGGGCCCGGTTGGCGTCGGGCGATCTCGTCACCAGCCGGCCCGATATCGAGCGCAGGACATCGTCGGTCGCCAGGATCGTCTCCGCGGCCGGATTGCTGTGGACGATCCGGCAGGCCGCATCGAGCAGGACGACGCCGGCATTCAGGCGATCCACGACGTCGGCCAGCGCGGTCGCGCGTTGCTGTTTCCGCTCGATCGCGCGGTTGATCAGCAGCGCCCGGCTCGCATGCGGGACCAGCGACTGCATGCGCGCGCGTTGCCCGGCGTCGAGCATCTCCCGGCCCGGGATGACGGTCATCAACATCGGACACGGCGACTTCGATTGCTCGAGCACCACGTTGGCAACGTCGACGCAGCCCTGGGGGCGCAGCCATTCCTGATAGAAGCGCCCGCGGCGGTACTCGTCGAAATTCACGAGGTCCGGAATGTTGCGCACCTCGCCGTACTGGGGCAGCCGGGCGAGCGGATCGTATTGCGAATAGGTTTCGGAATAGAGCTGGATGTAGTGCGGATCGACCCCGCAATAATAATGGGTCGCACCTGATTTGCTGACCGTATCCTTCGAGATCAGGCCGCAGGCCTGGCTGCCGATGAACGCATTGAGCATGACGACGACGTCGCCCCACAACTCAGGGTGGAGCCCTGCATCATAGATGCTCTCGATCAGCTCGGCGTGATTGGGAACTCGGGACATCCGAACAGCCATGGTCAAACGCGATTGCGGAAATGTTCTACACGCCCGGAGGCTATGGTGAGTCTGTCCCGGCGACAAAAGGTTCAACGCCCACTGCGGTCGTGCCGGTCAATTGACGAGCGGATTGGCAAACCCTGCCGCGAGCTTGACGAGATCGGCCTGCCTGTTGACGCCGGTCTTGGCGAAGACGCGGTGCAGATGCGTCTTCACCGTACTTTCCGCGATGCCCAGCGCGGTCGCCGTCTCCGGAACGCCGCCGATGTCGACGATCGACAGCAGCACGCGGAGCTCTGTCGGCGTCAGGTCGAAGGTCCGCCCGATCAATTCGCCCCAGGATTGTCCGTCGAGCGACACCTTGCGCAGCAGCAGCGCGCCGGCGGCATCGACGACGCGCTCGCTGCCGTTCCGCAGCACGGAGGACAACGGCAGCATATGAGCGACATAGCGCTCGCCCGTAGACGACAGCAGCGGCATGGCATGGCCGCGAGCGGCAAGCAGCGTGGCATTGCGGCCCGAAAATGTCTCGCGGAACTTCTGATTGGCTTCGGTGCTGCTGGTCACGAGCTGTCCGGCGATGGTGCGAACCACGTCGTCGGCTGCAAGCAAGGCGTGACCGGCCGAATTCGCGTGCACCACGCGGCAGAAGGCGTCGAGCAGGAAGATCCCGGCCGTCAGATTGTCGAGGACATCAGCCAGTGCCGTCGCCAGCGTGAGTTCCGCGGTCATGGTGCGGTTGATCAGGAGCGCGCGGCTGGCGTGCGGCACGAGGAGCGAGAGGCGGTGCTTCATGCCGGGATCGACCATGCGGCGGTCCGACAGCACGGTCATCATCACGGGGCAGCTCGCATTCGACATCTCGAGCACGACGTTGGCCGCATCGCTGCAGCCCTGCGGCTGCATCCATTCCTGGTAAAAACGCCCCTTGCGATATTCTTCGAATTCGACGAGGTCCGGAACACTCACAACCTTGCCGTGTGGCGGCAGAACCGTGAGCGGATCGAACTTCGCATGCGTGTCGGCATAGAGCTGGATGAAATGCGGGTCCGCCCCGCAATAATAGTGAGTGACGCCGGATTTGCTGATCGAATCCTTCGAAAACAATCCGCAGGCCTGGCCGCCGACGAAATCGCGGACGCCGGCGACGACGTTGTTCCAGAGCGAGGGATCGAGCCCGGCATCGTAGATGGATTCGACGAGGTCTGGCAGTTTCTGCGGTCCGGGCATGGCTCGAAATGGCACTGGAATGATCAATGCCGGCGAGATTAACACAGCGGACGCATGCGACATCCTCCGATCGGAGGAGGCGCCGGCCGGGCGGATGGCACCCGGCCGGCGGCATCGTGTTCGAGCCGCCAGGGCTGATGCCGGCTCAGAACGCGACGCGAACGCCGCCTTTCGCCGTGCCGGTGCGGCTCTGGTCGGACATCATCACGCCCTCGACCGCGCCGAACACGGACACGTTCGCCCCGGTGCGATAATCGAAGCCGAAGCCGGCCACCGCACCGACCGTGCTACGGCTGCCCGGCGTCACGAACGACAGGTTCTGCCCGAGGAGCACTGCGTTGATGCCGGTGTCTCCGGCACGCTGGAGCGCGATCACGCCGCCGTGGATGTTGGCCTTGAGCTCGCCGCTAGCAAAGGCGGTGACACGTGAGAGATCGACCTCGCCGCGCTCCTCGAAATCCTGCAGCGTGCGGCTCCCGATGGATAGTCCTTGTGCCGAACCGCTCTCGCTGTAGCCGTCGAACCGGCCCGCGACATAGCGCAGCCGCGCCGTCGGCGTCAGCGCGTAACCGTTGCCGATGTTGAGCCTGTAGCCATAGGCGACTTCCGGACTGACGTACCAGCCGCTGTAATTCGCTCTCGCCGTCTCCAAGACGCCGACCGCAGCATTGTTCAGCACCAGCCGGCGCGATTTGTTGTCGGCATTGCCGCCCTGCAGCGAGAAGTCGAAGAACTGCGAGGCCCATTCGAACCGGCTATAGGCGCCGGCGAACACGTAATTGGTGTCGACCGACTGCGAGTTGAGATCGACCGAGAGGCCGCCCTGCCCGCCGCCGAGGAAGGCGCCGACCAGCCAGTCCGGCCGCACCTTGCGGTCGAGGCCGATCGCCCCGCCCCACGCGGTCGAGGCTGATCGCAACGTCGATGCCGTCTCGTCCTGGATGCGCTGGCCGCCAAAGCTGTTGGCCCAGACCGTGATCGGCGCCGGATCGGTCCACAGGCTGCGCGGCGCCTTGGTGAAGGGCCCGGCCTGCGCGGTCTCCGGCGCATAGGCCATCGCCATCATGTTGCTCCCGGCCGGCCCGGCACCGCCGCTGAGGCGGCCCTGCACCAGCGAGGACACCCCGCCGGTGAAATCCATCAGCGTGCGATCGGTCTGCGCCAAAGCGGTCGGATCGAGCGTTGCGAGCGTCAGGCCGGAGGCAACAGACGGGCCTTTGAAGTTGCCATTAGAGACGGTGGTGTTGATCGTACCCTCGAAGTTGACGAAGGTCGGGAGCTGAATCGTGGTCAGTGACGACACCCGCGTCGTCGGCGCAACGAGATTGACGTTGACGACGTCGGCCCCGAAGCCGAAATCAACCACGCCGTTGATCTTGGAGCCCGGCAGCAGGGTCAGCGTATCAGCCGCATTCGAGAGCAGGATCGCTGTGCCGCCGGTGCCGATGATCGTGCCGGAGTTCGTGATGTTTGCTGCCCCGCCCGAGCTGATACCGGTGCCACCGGAGATGACGCCGGAATTGAACAGGGTCGCGGTGGTCGCCGCTCCGACCGCCCCGCCCGCCGCTCCCGAGATCGAACCCGCATTGTTGAGGACAAAATGCCCCTGCGAAAGGACGCCATGGACACTGCCCGAGATGACACCGCCCGCAGCGTTCGTCAAATCGAGGCCGCCGAGGGTCTGTATGCCGTAGCGCCCCGAGATCGCACCGGCGTTGATGATTGTTGCCTGCCCTTGGGCGAAGACCGCAGGCGCCGTCGGCGCACCCTGGATGGTGCCCGAGTTGTTCAAGGTGAGATCACCGAAGACTTGAACCGCGCTGCCAGCCACCGACCTAAGGATACCGGAGTTGCTGATGTCAGCGGACTGCGCGTCGATGGCGGCCCCACCGAGCGTCGACTCCATGATGCCGGCATTGCTGACCTTGACCTCGTCCCCACTGACCGCAAACTGGCCAGCGGAAATCAGCCCGCCGGCCGCGTTCTCGACGGTCGCCTTACCGGTGGCACGGATTCCAATTCCGCCGCCGATTCCGCCCTTGATCGTGCCTGCATTGAACACGCTGGCGTTTGGGCCCGCGGAAATCGCGACAGCACCGAGGCTCGTGCCCAGGATCGTGCCGCCTGCATTGTTGTTCACGGCCACAACGCCTGCCGACGAGCGGATCCCGAAGCTTTCGCCCGAAATCAGGCCGGTGTTGGCCGTCACATTCACGGTGTCGACGTCGATGCCGACGCCCCCGGTTGCCAACGCTGATATTTGTCCGGCGTTGGCAACCGTCGCGGTGGTCGCCCGGATGGCCTTGCCGTTGGCGTCGAGCGCCGAGATCGTGCCGCCCACACCGTTGGAAATTGTTGCCGTGTTTGCCAAAATACCACGTGTGCCGCCGGAGATGAGGCCAGTATTTGCTGACACCACCACTGCATCCGCTTCGATAGCCGCACCGTTGGTAACCTTTGCGGAGATTTCACCGGCATTGGTCACCGTCGCGGTACCGCTGACAACAAAGACGGCAATGCCGCTTGGGCCGGTGGCCTCGATCAGCCCGCCTGCGCTATTGTTGATGGTAGACGACGTGATGGCAGTGATCGCGGTGTGGTGACCTGCGATGCGACCCGTGTTGCTTGCAATGGTCACGGTCCCGCCGGAGATGCCGGTCCCGCCGGCTCCGGCTGCGGCAATGACGCCGGCGTTGTTGACGACGACATCGTTGCTCGCGACTATCGCCAAGCCGTTCGATCCGGCGATGAAGATCTGCCCCTCGCTGTTGTTCGTGACTGTGGCATTGGTGGCGACGATTCCGAACCGATCACCCAAAACAGTGCCGGAGTTGGCTGTGACGTTGACCGCATCCCCCCTGATCGCGGCCGCGTCGGTGCCAAATGCCACGATCGTGCCGGCGTTCTCGAGGCTCACTGTGCCTGACAGAGCGTCGACTGCAATGCTGTTCGCGCCACGCGCATCGATGCGGCCGGTGCTCGTGTTGATCAAATCCACGCCCTGAAGCGCGGATATCCCGGTTTGTCCGTTCGTTACATCGGTGCGGATCGAGCCGGCATTGTTGACGGTCACGCGACTCTGCGCGATGCCGATGTTGGTACCGATGACGCTGGCCCCCGCAACCACGTTGATGGTATTGCCGCTATCCGTGGCGGTGCCGTAGCCCGTCGTTCCGTTCGCGTCGGTCGTCGTTCCCGTGCAGGTCACGATTGCGCCGCTGGTCGGCGACGGAGGCGTGCACGCCGCCTCGGCACGACCGCCAAGGATCCAGGGCATCAGTGCCAACGTAAGCGCGGTGGTCGATCCCCAACTCAGGAGACGGCTGCGTTGCGCGACGGACCAATTCATTCCCGGCATCTTTATATCCCCAGACGATTTCACAGGCCGAAAGCGCCATCCCTCGCTGTCCGCGGCAAACGCGGGACGGAGATCGAAACGCATGATTCTTCGATTGGCAGCGTAGGCACGCGGTTTCCTTCCAGCTTGGAGGGAAACGTCAGCGGCTTTGCCGGAAACGAACCGGCGCATAATCCGCGGGCGTGTTGCATGAGCGCCATAGATCAGCATGCACCCGCTTTCAGAACGCGACGCGAACGCCGCCTTTCGCCGTGCCGGTGCGGCTCTGATCGGACATCATCACGCCCTCGACCGCGCCGAACACGGACACGTTCGCCCCGGTGCGATAATCGAAGCCGAAGCCGGCCACCGCACCGACCGTGCTACGGCTGCCCGGCGTCACGAACGACAGGTTCTGCCCGAGCAGCACCGCGTTGATGCCGGTGTCGCCGGCACGCTGGAGCGCGATCACGCCGCCATGGATGTTGGCCTTCAGTTCGCCGCCGGCAAAGGCGGTGACGCGCGAGAGATCGACCTCGCCGCGCTCCTCGAAATCCTGCAGCGTGCGCCCGCCGACGGATAGTCCTTGCGCCGAACCCGTTTCGCTGTAGCCGTCGAACCGGCCCGCGACATAGCGCAGCCGCGCCGTCGGCGTCAGCACATAGCCGTTGCCGATGTTGAGCCTGTAACCGTAGGCGACCTCCGGGCTGATGTACCAGCCGCTGTAATTCGCTCTCGCCGTCTCCAAGCCGCCGACCGCAGCATTGTTCAGCACGAGGCGGCGCGATTTGTTGTCAGCGTTGCCGCCCTGCAGCGAGAAGTCGAAGAACTGCGAGGCCCATTCGAACCGGCTATAGGCGCCGGCGAACACGTAATTGGTGTCGACCGACTGCGAGTTGAGATCGACCGAGAAGCCGCCCTGCCCGCCGCCGAGGAAGGCGCCGACCAGCCAGTCCGGCCGCACCTTGCGGTCGAGACCGATCGCTCCGCCCCACGCCGTCGAGGTCGCACGCAGCGTCGATGCCGTCTCGTCCTGGATGCGCTGGCCGCCAAAGCTGTTAGCCCACACCGTGATCGGCGCCGGATCGGTCCACAGGCTGCGCGGTGCCTTGGTGAAGGGCCCGGCCTGCGCGGTCTCCGGCGCATAGGCCATCGCCATGATGTTGCTGCCGGCCGGCCCGGCGCCGCCGCTGAGGCGGCCCTGCACCAGTGACGACACGCCGCCGGTAAAGTCCATCAGCGTGCGATCGGTCTGCGCCAGCGCGGTCGGGTCGAGGGTTCCGACGGAAGTACCGGAGACAACCGAGGGGCCGTTGAAGTTGCCGTTCGAGATGTTCGTCTTGATGGTGCCCTCGAAGTTGACGAAGGTCGGGAGCTGAATCGTGGTCAACGACGACACCCGCGTCGTCGGCGCAGTGAGGTTGACATTGACGACGTCGGCCCCGAAGCCGAAATCGACCACGCCGTTGATCTTGGAGCCCGGTAGCAGGGTCAGCGTATCCGCAGCGTTCGACAGCTTGATCGCGGTGCCCCCGGTGCCGGTGACAGCGCCGGAGTTCGTGATGTTGGCAGCGCCAAGCGAGAGGATACCCACGATGCCAGCAATGGAGCCGCTGTTATTCACGTTGACGACGTTGGCGAGCAGCGCAGTTCCGTCGATCGAACTTGTCCCGCGAATCGTCCCGGCGTTCACGAGGTTCACCGTGCCCGCCGACAATATTCCGTCCGCGCCGATGATAGTGCCAGAAGCCGCGTTCGTTATCGTCAAAGGCACATCCGGGTTGGCAAAATGGAGGATCGCCGCCCGGTCTGCGACTACGCTTCCCGTGTTGACGATCGTTCCGCCACCTCCGATATGAAGGGCCTCTGATGCGCCGCTGCCTCGGATCGTTCCGGAATTCTCCAGCTCGAGCGTGCCGACCGTTCCTATCGCGAATGCGGTCCCCGCTCCCGAAATCAAGCCGGAATTCCTGACCGTGGCCTTGCTCGCGAATATTCCGAGAACGTCTCCGGAGATCGTGCCCGAGTTCGAAACCGAGACATTGGTACCTGAGACACCCCACGCTCCCGAGATGGAGCCGGTGTTGACGACCGTTGTCTGGAGACCCTGAATTGCAACGCTGTTTACGGCGAAGGACGCGATCTTTCCGTCGTTTGTAACCGTCACGGTCCGGCCCTTGACGCCTCCCAGGTCCGCCTGGATCAGTCCGGTATTGGTCAGGTTGACGATGTCGGAATCGATCGCAAGGCTGTTGCTGGCAAGTCCGACGATCTGCCCGGCATTCGAACCGGTGAGCGCCCTGACGGATATCACGCTGCCGTTCGGATCAATTTGATTGATCCGCCCCGTTCGGTCGTTCACCAGATTCATCGTGTCAGCCGCGATCGCAAAGCGACCGCCGGTAATTGTGCCCGTGTTGCCCAGGAGGTTCACGTTGGTGCTGCTGAAGATCGCCGTTCCGCCTGAAGCGGCTTCTATCCTTCCGGAATTCGTCACGGCGATCGTTCCGACGCTGCGGATGCCAGCTGCGGTTCCTTCTATGGCGCCCGAGTTGAAGACCTCGCTCCGCTCGGTGTTTCCCGCATTGACCGCAGTTCCGTTGATCCCTGATGCCGTAATGGAGCCCTCATTCCGCACATGCAGCTCAGATCCCACGACGGCACTGGCATTGTTTCCGGTGGCAGAGATGATCGATGACGTCCCGATGTTATTGATGATGGCCGTGCGATTGGAATCGACCGCAAAGTCGCCACCCGTGACGGTGCCGGAATTGTTGACTGTACCGGTCTCGAATACCAGACCGACGTCCGTTCCGGTCAGCGTCGCGCCGGGACCGATCACGTAGGTGTTGCCGACGTCGATAAGCGTGCCATAGCCGTTGGTGCCATTTGAATCCGTCGTCGTCCCAGTGCAGCTCACCGTCGCGTTGTTGACGGGGGAAGCCGGCGAACAGGCGGCTTCCACCCGCTTGATCACGAAGCAGGGCGCCAGCAGCAGCGCCGCTGCTGAAATTCGCAAAAGCCGATCATTGACGGTCGTAAGACGCTTACGTTGCATAGCAATTCCCCGGTCGATGCCTTCACCGCCGGGGGCGTGCAGGCGTTCACCATCGACCTCCTCCGCTCGGATGAGGCCGATCGCCGCGAACTGGATTCGCGACCCCTAAGGTAGAAACTTCAGCAAGGTGCGACTTGGACGAACACGACCGCCGCTCGGCTCAAAACGAACCGAATGCGCTTCGCGCCGCACTGGTGCAGAGTTGCTACACCGCTGCGCCGCTCACGCTTGGTCCCAGCCGTGCTTCTCAGCACATTCCGACCAGACCGCGGCGCGATAGATCTCGGTCCCGCCGGCATCCCTGACGCGGATGAAGGCGTCGCGATCGCGCAAATCGTCGCGCCAGACGAACAGATGCCTCGCCATCTCGTCGGCAACGACGAACGTCGCGTCGGCCTGCTCGAAGACCATGCCGCCGGGATCGATCTTGACGATGTTGCCGACCAGAAGGTCGAAAAAGAAACGGCGCATTCGATACTCCGGCTGCCGATGCCGCACGCAATGCCGTGGTCACGTCTTGGCGATCACGGAACGGGGCAATCTCCGTCCGCCGATCGAAATTGCAGATGACTGAATTCAGTCGCGCCCGGTCAGGGCATCTCGCCGCTCCTGACGTCGCTCGGCGTCGCGTTATAGGTCCGCCGGAAGCAGCGGTTGAAATAAGAGAGATCGCCGAATCCGACGTCGTAGGCGATCGAGCTCACCGTTCGCTCGGCGAATCCGGGTTCTCGCAGCATGCGATGCGCACGCTTGACGCGCTGTTCGATCAGGAACGAGGAAAACGTCTTGCCGTCCGCCTCGAACAGACGCTGGAGATAGCGCGGCGTCACGCCGAGCTCCTGGGCAACCGAAGCGACCGACAGATCCTGCCGCCAGCAATTGTTGGCAATGGAGACTTTCGCCTTCTGAAGCCGGGCCGCCTTGACGCCGCGCCGTCCGGCCAGCTCACGCGTCTCCCCGGTCGCGCCGAGGACGAGCGCCAGGAGATCGTGCAGATGCCCGACCCCGAGCTGCCGGAGCTCGGGCGTCGCGAACGCTTTCTCCCGCACCAGCGTCACCGCGTAGTCGACCAGCAATCTGAGCCCGGCGGAACTTCCCGGCATGACGCGCATCACGGCATCATCGACGTCCACGATCATCGGCGCCAGAACGCGCCTCGGGACGCGCAACGAGAAGCAGCTCCCCAGCGACAGACGCTCGAACGTCGTGACGTCCTCCGCACTCGTCAGGACCGCCTCCCCGGCATGGAGCCTCAAATCGTGTCCTCGCTCGGATATCCCGAGAACGCCCGACCTGTTCACGATCAGGGCGAGGCTGTCGTCGCCGTCGGACACGAGCTGCTTGGTGCGAATGACCCGCGCTCCGTACAGTCCGCCGAACAACAACTGGGCTTCCGGCAGGACGTGCGACGTGAAACTCGCCGCGGCCGGCTTTCCTTCTCTTGCCTCGACCTCCGCCTTCAACACTCCACGACAATAGAAATCGCGAAGCATCGAAATGCGCTCACCTTCTGGAACTTCGTTCGTTGAAACATTGAGAACCGAAAAATCAATCATGCTGCTCACTGCAATCTCTCCAACCGACGAGCAGGCCGGCCATTTGCTGTCGTTCCCCACACGCGCATTCGATGCCGTCGCGGCATGTCCGTGCGGCGCACGCTGCTCTTCTTCTCGGAAGCGCGATATACGAAAGTCTCGAATGACTCGCGTCCTGCGTTCGGAGGACCCGCGAGATCGACCCATCACAATGGATTGAGAGCGCGGCGCGTAACATCGAGGCGCGCGGAAACGTATTAGGTCGCCTTGTCGTCGCCGCTCGCTCGCCGCGCGAACGGCACGGCAAAGCCGGCAGCGATCTTCACCAGATCGGCCTGCCTGCCCGCGCCCGTCTTTTCAAACAGACGCCCAAGGTGCGTTTTCACGGTCGTCTCCGCGACGCCGAGTTTTGCAGCGATGTCGGGAACACCGCCGATCTCGATGATCGCCATCAGCACGCGCAATTCGGATGGCGTCAGCCTGAAGGCCGCCGCGATCGCGTCGGCGGCGAGCAAGGGCAGCATGGAAGCTCTTTGAACGAAGAGCATCGTGGCCGCAATATCGCGCGGCAGGTTGCGTTCCCGCTTCAACGGAAAGGCATGAAGCAGATAATGCTGCCCATCGGCCGACGTCGCAAGCTCAATCTGACGAGGAGCTGCAGGGTGTACGCCTGAATCGATTTCGCACAAGCCGCGGAATATTTTGTCGGTCTGGGTGTTGCGGGCCACGATCCGGTCGCCAACCAGCGCAAGCAGATTGGCATCGACGAACAATTGCCGGCATGCCGCGTTGGCGTGGACGACCCGGCCATCCGCATCGAGCAGGCAGATCGCAATGTTCAATCCGTCGAGCACGTCGGCAAGGTCGTCCACCGTGTGAGAGCGAGCGCGGATCTGCCGGCCCATGGTCTGCGATCGCTGGATGTGCGGAGCGAGCAACCGCATGCGATCGCGCATCGCATCGTCGACGGTTCCGCGGGAGCGATGGCGCAACACCTGCAGAATCGTGGTGCGGGCGACGGTCTTCTCGAGTTCGACCGTCGCAAGGTCGATCGCCCCTTGCGGTTCCACCCACTCGCGATAGAAGCTCGTCTCACGAAACTCCGCATGGGGCATGATGTCGGTCACGCCGATCGCCTGTTCGGACCCGAGGGCGAGATGACGATCGAGCAGAGGATCGAGCTCCACGTAACGGTCCCGATAGAGCTGACGGAAACGGGCGTCGGTGCCAAAATGCTGGTGAATCTCGATCGAAAGCCGCGCTGAGTCCCTGGACACGATCATCGCGGCACAACCGCCGACGAAATGCGAAACCTGCTCCAGTGCGCGGCTACGTAGCGCTGGATCGACCGCCGCATCGTAGATCTCGCCGATGAGGGACGAGAACCGATTTGCCTGGTGGGTCGTCATCGGGCGGACAACGCAATCGGCGCGCGGCCCGCGCGAGTCGGAGAGTTCGCGATCGGGAAACTGACGGAGAAGACGGGCCGGTCAATTGCCGCCTTCGACGAGGGAAATACGTTGCAGCCGGAAGCTGGAATATCGAACATCGTCCTTGCGTAACGTCAACCGCAGGGTGCGGCTTGGACTGTTTCGCCAAAGACTAGGATAAATGCGAACACCACGCGGACTGTGTGCGATGAGTCACGCGCCTGCTCGCTGCCATCGACTTCTCGGCTGCCGTCCTGCCGGTTTTCACAGCCCGCATCGGCAATCTATTTCCGGTTCTCCTCACAGAACTTCAACGCGGCCAGCGCTTCGCCGGCGCGCGGTATCTGCATCTCGATACTGTCGTCGTCATCGTCCTCGAAGTCGAGCGTGAGGCGCCTCGCCTTCGACAGGCGGTCCATCATCGACTGATCGTATTCGAAGATGCCGCGCACGGTGGTCTTGTCCATGACCTCCCACTTCGCCCTCTTCATGATGTCCGCATCGTCCGTGCCGACATCGGCCCGCAGGATCTCGCCGACCGTCTCCCATTCCCAGCCATCGTAGATCATCACGATCACGATCGCCTTTTCGGAATAGGTGATCACGATGACATAGTCGCGGTTCTCGTCATCCTTGTCCTTGTAACCACGGCTCGCGTTGCAATGCGTGTCCTGCGTCCGCTTTTCGATGGTCCAGTCGCCGACCTTGGATTGTTGCGCAAGCGCCGGCGCGCTGTCCAAGACGCCCGCGGTCAGCAAAGCGGCGAGAAGAAATCGTTTCATGTCAGCCTCCAGCGCGTTCCCCAGGCCGAGATGACCACCTCCGCGGGAGAGCCGCAAGGGGAGAGCCATAAGGGCCGCGCCAGCCGCAAGACGTGCCTGAATCCCCTGTCCGGCCCCCGACATTCGCGCGGCCGCAGCGCACAAACCCACCTGCGGGTTCCCCCGCGAAACCCCTTTCCCGATGCGACGAAACACGCCTGAAACAGAAGGCCGTCTAAGTGGTTGTCAAAATAAATACAGGGACGGCCACCATGCAATTCCTTCTCGACCTGATCTACGACTATGCCTGCTGTCAAAACCTCGTCGCCCAGCCGCCACAGGAGGACGAGTTATGATCGAGCTGATCTCCGCCCTTCTCGCCCTTTGCAGCGTCGGCGTTTTTGCGGCGCATGCGGTGGATGCCTACCGCACCACGCACTACTGACCGCTTCGCTGCTCCGGCGCTAGAACGGCCGCCGGTAGAAATGCTCCGAATGCGTTGCCGGCGGAAACCGATTGGCAAGCGCCAACGCGCCCTTCTCGTCCGTTTCGAGCGCGATCTTCTGCGCCAGCATCACGTCGCCCGGCACCAGAAAGCCTGACGGGACGAAGCACCATCCCATCGTCGGATGCCCGGCCTCGTCGATCTCGTGGACATTGGCAGCCGTGCCGTAGTGAATGCGATAGGTCTTGCCGGTATCGCAACCTACGACGTCGAAATACCGGTACTGCTCGAACTGGGCGCGCTGCGCCGGCGACAGCCATTCGGCCAGAAGCCGGCGGCCACGCGCGTCCGGCGTGTTCTCGCCGAAGAACCGTCGATAGAGTTCCCGCAGCGCATGCAGACGCGCACGCGCCGGCGCGCGGAGCCAAACTGCCGCAATCATGTGCAGCTCAGATCAACCGCCGACCAAGCGGGGATAGAACAACGTTTCCTGCGCGGTCGGGTCGAACGATCTGATGCGGGTGACTTCGCCGGGTCCGTTGCGAAGGGCGGCGGTGAAGCCGGCGCCGGTCAGCTCCCGAAAGCGTCGTTCGGCTCGCGCCAGCGCTTCGGCATTGCCAGGATCAAACTCGTGGCGCGTGTCGCCAGTCTGGTCCATCACGATCTGGGTTGCCATGTTGAGTCTCCTCATGCCCACCCCTGAATCTGATCAAAGCAAACCTCGTGCCGTCGGTTCCCGATAGCAACAACTTTCTCGTGCCCGCGCATCACGCCTTGCTGAACATGACCGTTATCGAGCGAAGTCGTCAGCGGGAGGCCGCCGCCCCTCCACCTTCGTCGATTTGACGGCCCATCAAGGCGATCGCCTTCTGATAGACGCCGGCGGCATTCCAGGCCTCGATGGCGGCGAAATTCGGCTCGCCAGGCTGATAGCCGGCGCCGGCGCGCCAGCCATGCGCTTTCAGGAAATTTGCCGTCGAGTTCAGCGCGTTGGCGGCCACCTCGAGATTGCCGGTGCCATAGGCCAGGATGTTCTTGGGCATGAACTGGGTCTGGCCGACCTCCCCGTGCATGGAGCCGCGGGTCGCCCCCGACAGCGTGCCGCGGTCGATCAGCTTCAAGGCGGCGTAGAGCTGGTCGGTGAAGAATTCGGGGCGGCGGCAGTCATAGGCAAGAGTTGCGATCGACGACAGCATGTTCTGGTTGCCGCGCTGGCTGCCGAAACCGGTTTCCATGCCCCAGATCGCGATCAGGGGACCGGGCGGGACGCCGTAGCGCTGCTGGATGGAGGCGAACAAGGCCGCCTGCGACTGCTTGAGCTGACGCCCCTTGGCGACGATGGTGGTGGCGCCGCGCTTGGCGAGGAACTGGTCGAGCGTGAGCTGGAAGCTGCGCTGGCCGCGGTCGGCCGCGATGGTGGCACTGGCATAGTTGGTCTGCATCAGGGCCGAGAGCGCAGTCTGGCCGATGCCCTTGCCTTGCGCCTCCGCGCCGAACTCGCGCTTCCAGGCCTCGAAGCCGCCGGGCCCGTTGCCGCAAGTGGCGGCCTCGGCCATGGGCAGAGCGAGCAGCAGCGCGGTCGCGCCGATCACCGCCGTTGCGACTAACCTGCCCTTGATCATTGCGCGTTCCTTTTGCTGCTGCGCGACCGGCTCGCGCGAGCGCATGATCCTACGTCAGTCGCAATCGCTCAAGTCCCGACGGCACCAATCGATCCAGTGAAAGCCCTTGACACCAGCAGTCACGCCTCATCCGTTCCCAGCAGGAAATCCACCATGATGCCCTGGTGCTGTTGGTACATGTCCGTGCCGGTGGCCGTGACACAGCCGAGCTCTCGGGCCGCTGCGATGAACGGCGAGACCTCGGGCCTGGTGATAACGCAGCCGCAATAGGCAGACGGCGCGAGCCGCGCGACATCGACCGGCAGCGGGTCGCCTTGTTTCATCCCAGCGGGCGTCGCATTGGCGACAAAATCCAAGCCTTGGGGATCCCTGGTGCCGGCCCGCACCGGCGCTTTGCCGAGGGCGTTGAGCCGGCCGATCAAGGCGTCGCGGCGCTCAGTTGAGCTGTCATGAACGGCAAGCTCGCTGACGCCGGCCTCGACCAGTTCGCGTGCAATCGCCGAACCGGCACCGCCGGCGCCGACAAGCAGCGCCCGCATTCCCTTCGGATCGATCCCCTTCGCCCGCGCCGCACCGACGAAGCCAAGACCATCCACCATGTCGCCATGCCACGCGCCATCGGCGCGCCGGCGCATTAGATTGACGGCGCCCAGGAAATGCGCACGGTCGGTCGCACTTGCGCAAGCCAGGTAGCAGGCGAATTTGTGAGGGATGGTCACGACGATGCCGTCGAGGTTCTTCAGCCGCGCCGCGACCGCAAGGAAATCGGGCAAATCCGCCGGCGCGACCTGAACGGGCATGAGAATGCCGTCGTGCCCCCGCGCGGCGAAGGCGGCAGTCACGCCTGCCGGAGAGCGCACTTGGGCGATGGGATCGCCGACGATGACGTGGAGCCGGGTCGCGCCTGTCGGGGCCGGGATCATGCCGTTCGGGCCGGAACCGCGAAGCCGTCCTCCGAGGTCAGTTCGAGTCCCTCCAGATTGCCGTCCTTGCGCCATTTGTCGAGCAAGCGCAGGAACGCCACCGGCCCGCGCCAATACTGGCTGTTTCTGGCCGCGATCGGATCGAACACGCCTTCGTTGTTGTAGTAGCCGGGCGTGCACTCCGCGAGATAGGTCTGCCGGCCGATCGCGGCCTTGACGACCTCCTCGACCCAGGCGTTCTCGGCGGCGAGCGTCGGCTCCAGCGTTTTGGCGCCGCGCTTGCGCGCCTGATCGATGACATAGGCAATGTGTCGCGACTGCTCGTCGATGATGTGCGGGAAGTTGGCGCTCTGGCCGGCCTGCACCGTGACGATCAGGAAGCAGTTCGGGAAGCCGCGGCTGTAGAAGCCATGCATGGTCTTGACTCCGTCCCGCCAGCGCTCGGACAGGCTCATGCCATCGCGGCCATAGACCTCGAAGCCCATGCGGCGGGCGTAGTCGGTGCCGACCTCGAAACCGCTGGCATAGATCAGGCAGTCGAGCTCGTAGGCCTTGCCGTCGACGATCACCGCATTCTCGGTGATGCGTTCGACGCCCTGGCCCTGGGTGTCGACGAGATGCACGTTCGGCCGATTGAAGGTGTCGAGATATTCGTCGTGGAAGCATGGCCGCTTGCAGAACGCCTTGTACCAGGGCTTGAGCGCGTCCGCCGTCGCCTTGTCCTTGACGACGGCGTCGACGCGGGCGCGGATCTCCTCCATCTTGCGGTAGTCGGCCTGCTCGATCACCTTCAGCGCCTCCTCCATCGAGGTCACCGGCTGCGGCTGACGACGCGGCGCCAGCAGGATCTCGCCGAGCAGGCCGGTCCAGCCGTCCTGCACCAGGTCCCGCTCGAACGGCTCGCCCGAGATCACGGCGGTGAAATTGTCCATGCGCTCGCGCTGCCAGCCCCTCTTCAGGCTGTCCGCCCAGCCTTGATCGGTCGCGCGATCATCGCGCACGCCAATCGCCGACGGCGTGCGCTGGAAGACATAAAGCTCCTTTGCCGAACGGCCGAGATGCGGCACGCATTGCACGGCGGTGGCACCGGTGCCGATGATGCCAACGCGCTTGTCGGCAAGTCCGGTCAGGCCGCCATCGGCGTTGCCGCCGGTGTAGCCGTAGTCCCAACGGCTGGTATGAAAGCTGTGGCCTTTGAAGGTCTCGATGCCGGGAATGCCCGGCAGCTTCGGCCGGCTGAGCGGACCTCCCGCGAGAATGACGAAGCGGGCAAGGATCCGGTCGCCCCGATCGGTCTCGACCAGCCAGCGCGCCTTCCGCTCCTGCCACACCATCCGCGAGATGACGGTCTGAAACAGCGCGCGCTCGTAGAGCCTGAAATGACGGCCGATGCGGCGCGAGTGCTCGTAGATCTCCGGCGCCCTCGCGTATTTGCGCACCGGCATGTAGCCGGTCTCTTCCAGCAGCGGCAGATAGATGTAGCTCTCGGTATCGCAGGCAGCGCCCGGATAACGATTCCAGTACCAGGTGCCGCCGAAATCGGCAGCCTTTTCCACGATGCGGAAATCATCGATGCCGGCCTCGCGCAACCGCGCGCCGCAAAGCAGCCCGCCGAAGCCGCCGCCGACGACCAGCACCTCGGTCTCTTCACTGACAGGTGCGCGCGCAAATCCGGGATCGGCCCAGGGGTCGTCGAGGTAGCGACCAAAATCGCCCGCTGCCTCGACATACTGGGCCTTGCCCTCGGCACGCAAGCGGCGGTCACGCTCGTCGCGATAGCGCGCACGGAGACCTGCGATATCGACGGTAGGTTCGCCGGCTGCACCGGTCTTGTGTCTTTCCGCTGACATGCATTTCCTCCACGACGAGCGCTGCTTCGCCGGCAGCTCATCTCACGTTAGCCCTGAAAAAGTGACGCATGCAATCGCGTCCGCTGTTTTTTGCGTGAACGCCGCCGGACGTTCCGCTAACCTCGCGCGCAAATCACACGCGTGCGCCACGCAACGACGTGGCTTCCGGAGGAGACCATGCAGGGATTGATGATGGACATGCCGCTTCTGATCAGTGGCCTGATCCAGTATGCCGCGGACTATCACGGCGAAGCCGAGATTGTCGCGCGCGAGATCGAGGGCGACATTCATCGCTATACCTATGCGGACGCCCACCCGCGCATCAAGCGGATGGCGTTGGCATTGAAGCGGCTCGGCATGAAGCAAGGCGACCGCGTCGGGACGCTGGCCTGGAACACGCACCGTCATTTCGAGATGTTCTATGCCGCGCCGGGCATGGGCTATGTGCTGCACACCATCAACCCGCGGCTGTTTCCCGAGCAACTCGTCTACATCATCAACCACGCCGAAGACCGCCTGCTGTTCATCGACCGCGCCACGCTGCCGCTAGTCGAGGCGATTGCGCCGCAGCTGACGACGATCGAGGCTTTCGTCGTGATGTCCTCGCGCGAGAGGATGCCCGAGACCAAGCTTGCCAACGTGCATGGTTATGAGGACCTGCTCGACAAGGAGAACGAGGCCGGCTTCGCCTGGCCGGAGTTCGACGAGAAATCGGCATCCACGATCTGCTACACATCGGGCACGACGGGCAATCCGAAGGGCGTCATCTATTCGCATCGCGCTGCGATCCTGCAGACCATGACCTGCTGCAATTTCGACTTCCTGCCGGGCCATGTCGAAGGCGTCCGCGAAGTGATGATGCCGATGGCGCCGCTGTTCCACGGCAATGGCTGGAACATGCCGTTCACCGCGCCCTACACCGGTTCGAAGCTGGTGCTGCCCGGCCGCAACTACGAGCCTGATAAACTCTATGAACTGCTCGAAGGCGAGAAGGTGACGCTCTCGGCCGGCGTGCCGAGCTTCTGGCTGATCCTGCTCGACTGGCTCGGTCGCACCGGCAACAAGTTCTCCAGCCTGCGCGCAACGCTGTCGTCGGGCTCGGCCCCGCCGCGCGCGATGGTCGAGAAGCTCAAGCGCGACTATGGCATCGACTACATCCAGGCCTGGGGCATGACCGAGGCCCTGGGCTGCTCCATGCCGGGCCTGCGGCCCGGCTCCGAGCACCTCGGCGAGAAGGAGAAATTCGATCGGCGCCAGGTGTCGGGCCGCGCCTGTTTCGGCACCGCCTTGCGCATCGTCGACGATGCCGGCAACGAGCTGCCGCGCGACGGCAAGACCGTCGGCCATCTCCGAGCCCGCGGCCCCTGGGTCGCCTCCGGCTATATGAAGCTGGACGAAGGTCTCGACCGCGACGGCTGGCTGATCACCGGCGACATGGCGGTGATCGATCCTCAAGGCCACGTCACACTGACCGACCGCTCCAAGGACGTGATCAAGTCCGGCGGCGAGTGGATCTCCTCGATCCAGCTCGAGGACGTCGCACTGTCGCATCCCGATGTGCTGCAGGCTGCCGTCGTCGCGATCCACCATGAGAAATGGCAGGAACGCCCCCTCCTCCTCGTCGTCCGCAAGAAGGGCGCGACGGTTGATGGCAAGACGCTGCTCGACCATATGCGCCCGAAAATCGCGAACTGGTGGATGCCGGACGCCGTCGAATTCCTCGACGAGTTTCCGATGACGGGGACCGGCAAGGTGCTGAAGTCGGCGCTGCGCGAGAAATTTAGAGAGTATCGCGTCGCTTAAGCCGGTGCGCCCAAGAAGATTCCGTCCATCGATTAAGGAACGAAAGATGCTTTACCCGATGTCGCCGAGGGTCGTCGAGCTCAAGCGCAAGCTCGAGAGCTTCATGGACCGGCACATCTACCCGAACGAGGAGCGCTTCCATCGCGAGGCGGAGGAGCTCGGACCCTGGAAGGTCTATCCTGTCGTCGAGGAGCTGAAGCCGCTGGCACGCGCGGAAGGCCTCTGGAATCTGTTCCTGCCCGAGAGCAGCCATGGCGCGGGTCTCACCAATCTCGAATATGCCCCGCTCTGCGAGGTGATGGGCCGTTCGCATCTCGCGCCCGAGGTGTTCAACTGCTCGGCGCCCGACACCGGCAACATGGAGGTGCTGGAGCGCTACGGCACGGAAAAGGACAAGCAGCGCTGGCTGAAGCCATTGCTCGCCGGCGAGATCCGCTCCTGCTTCGCCATGACCGAGCCCGCGGTCGCATCATCCGATGCGACCAACATCGAGAGCTCGATCGTACGGGACGGCGACTATTACATCATCAACGGGCGCAAATGGTACACGACCAACGCAACCGATCCCCGCTGCAAGATCTGCATCTTCATGGGCAAGACCGACCCAGATAATCCCGACCGCTACAAGCAGCAATCCATGATTCTGGTGCCGATGGAGACGCCTGGCATCGAGGTGAAACGCCCGCTGCCGGTGTTCGGCTTCTACGGCGTGCCCGACCGGGCCTCCGAGGTCGTCTTCACCAATGTCCGCGTCCCGAAGGAAAACATGCTGCTCGGCGAAGGCCGCGGTTTCGAAATCGCGCAGGGCCGTCTCGGGCCCGGCCGCATCCACCACTGCATGCGGCTGATCGGCCTTGCCGAGCGCACGCTGGAGAAGATGTGCCGGCGGGTGCGCAGCCGCGTCGCCTTCGGCAAGCCGGTCTCCGAGCAGACGGTGACGCAGGAGCGTATTGCGGAAGCCCGCATCATGATCGAGCAGGCCCGGCTGCTGACGCTCAACGCCGCCTCTGCCATGGATACGGTCGGCAACAAGGTCGCAAAGAGCGAGATCGCGATGATCAAGGTCGCCGTGCCCAACATGGCTTGCCAGATCATCGACTGGGCGATCCAGGCTCATGGCGGCGGCGGCACCTCGAACGATTTCGGCCTGACCCAGGCCTACGCCACCGCGCGGCTGCTGCGGCTCGCCGACGGTCCGGATGAAGTTCACCGGAACCAAATCGCGCGGTTCGAGCTGAAGAAGTATTCGAACGGGTGAAGCAAAGGCGCGTATCTTGCCGCGATAAGGCGGAGATGCCCCCTCCCACAAGGGGAGAGGGCGCAGTAACTCCCCGCCCTCGCCTCAGTTCGCCGTATACGCATCCGGATCGGCGCTGGAGCTCGGCTTCTTGAAGGCGTTGCGCAAGGCGGACGACATCGGGACGTTGTAGTTGAGGCCGTTCGGCGGCGTCGGCGATTGCAGCCATTTCTTGTAGAGCACCTCGATCTCGGGGCTTGCATAGAGCTCCGCCGTGGCGCGATCGGCGAGCGCCTTGAACGGCGCATCCTCCCGCCGCAGCATGATGCCGTAAGGCTCCGGCTTCGAGAACGCTTCCTCGCTGATCATGAAGGCTTGCGGCTCCTTGGAGCGCGCGATCGCGACCGCGAGCTGCACGTCATCGAGTGCGTAGGCCTGGGCCCGGTCGGTTTCCAGCAACAGGAAAGCCTCGGCCTGGTCCTTCGCGGGCATCAGATTGATGCCGAGATTGCGTTCGGTATTGACCTTGGCGAGCTGCGTCAGGTTGACCGAGCCGGCGACGGCCGTGACCGCCTTACCCTTGAGGTCGTCGATGGTGTTGATCTTCGCCGCCTTCTTGGCCGCGAACCGCGTCGCACTGAGGAAATGCGTGTTGGTGAAGGCGACCTGCTTCTGGCGATCGGCGTTGTTGGTGGTCGCCGAGCAGTGCAGATCGAGCGTGCCGTTGACCATCAACGGGATCCGGTTCGACGAGGTCACGGCGAGCGTGTCGACGGCGATGTCGGGCATGCCCAGTTGCTTCTTCACGGCGTCGACGATCTTAAGGCAGATATCGATGGCAAAACCGACCGGCTTCTGGTTGCCGTCCAGATAGCTGAACGGGACCGAGGCCTCCTGATAGCCGAGGGTGATCTTCTTGGTCTCCTTGATCTTCTGGAGCGTGCCCGACAGATCTTCGGCCGAGGCCGCACCGGCAAGACATGTCAGGGCCAGGATAACGATAGGTAGACGCATCGGCTGCTCCTCAAGGGGTCTCGCGCCTCCATGCCGGGCGCAAGCGGGGACTTGATAGCGCAGCATCGCTCAAGTCGCCAGACGTGCCCGTGCCTAGCAGCTATCGCAGCTTTCGATACGACGAGACGCGCTTACGCGTCGATGCCGCGCTGGACCAGGATGCGCTCGGCGCTGTCGTTCCAGACATCCATCTTGGTGATCTTGCCATTACGGACCACGAAGCGGTCGACATAACGGTTGCCCTCGAACGGGGTCCCGTCCTTCCACTCGCCGTAAAGCGTGCCGATGCTGTAGACCACGGTCTCGCCGTCCCCGGGGCAGACGTCGAACCGGTCCATCTTCTTCTTGACCCAGCGGTAGCGCTTGGCGTTGAAGGCGGTCGGGCCGCGTGGATGATCGAACGTGTTTCCGCCGGTGAAGGTGATCACCGTGCCCGGTGCCATATAGGCTGCGGCAGCGTCCGGATCAGGGATCATCGATGCCGTGAGATAGGCCTCCACGATCGCGGCGTCGGACAAATGAGCAGCTTCGGTTCTGACGGCAACGGACATGGCTGGTTCTCCCGGGATTGATGGAATACTACCGCCACCTGCGCAAGATCCATGCATATATTTTGAACATTTGCCTCGCTACACTGCCGACAATCTGGAGCCGCCGATCCCGGCTGATTGCTCTAAACTCCGTCCGCAAGAGCCCATGATCATCAAGCCTGCCTTCGACCTGATCTTCCGTAACGCACTGCTGCGATCATCCGCCGCGCCCGTCGACATCGGCGTGAAGGACGGCCGGATCGCCGCGATCGAGCCACGGCTGGCCTGCGAAGCAGTCGAGGTCGATCTCGGCGGGCATCTCGCCCTGCCCGGCTTCGTCGATACCCATATCCACCTCGACAAGGCCTGCCTGCTCGACCGCTGCGGGCATGATCACGGCAGCCTCGGTGATGCCATCCGGGCAGTGTCGGCGATGAAACGCGACTTCACCGTCGAGGACGTCTACGCCCGCGGTGCCAAGGTGCTGGAGCGCGCGATCGTGCACGGCACGACGCGCATGCGCACGCATGTGGAGATCGATCCACGGATCGGCCTGCGCAGCTTCGAGGCTGTGAAGGCGCTGAAGCGCGATTACGCCTGGGCGATCGACCTGTCGCTCTGCGTCTTCCCGCAGGAAGGCCTGACCAACGACCCCGGCGCTGAGGACCTGCTGATCCAGGCGTTGCGCGACGGCAGCGAGGTGATCGGCGGCTGTCCTTATACCGACACCGATCCGAACGCGCATCTGGAGCGCATCTTCGATCTCGCGCAGGAATTCGACGTCGACGTCGACCTTCACCTGGATTTCGACCTCGATCCCTCCTGGTGCCACCTCGACGAAGTCTGCCGGCAGACCGAGCGGCGCAATTATCTCGGGCGGGTCACGATCGGCCACGCGACAAAACTCTCGGCCCTACCGCCGGAGCGGATGAAGGCTGCGACCGCGCAACTGGCAAGAGCCGGCGTCGCCGTCACCGTGCTGCCCGCGACCGATCTCTATCTGATGGGGCGCGAGGCCACCCACAACGCGCCGCGCGGGCTGACCCTCGCCCACAAGCTCGCGGGCGATGGCGTCGTGTGCTCGGTCGCGACCAACAATGTGCTCAATCCCTTCACGCCGTTCGGCGACGCCTCGCTGCTGCGGATGGCGAACTTCTACGCCAATGTCGCGCACGCCTCGGTGAACGATTTCGACACTTGCCTCGATCTCGTGACCGAACAGCCGGCACGGCTGATGAACCTCGACGACTACGGCATCAGGACCGGAAATCCCGCCGATCTCATCGTGCTCGATACCAGGGATAGCCGCTTTGCCGTGGCCGAACTGCCTGATGTCCTGATGGGCTTCAAGCGCGGCCGACAGACATTTGAGCGGCAGCGGCCTGCCCTGTTCCGCCCCGGGCGCTGAACCCGTTTCCGGTCGAACTCGTAGCGGTAAAATGGTCGGGAACGCAGCCGATTGTCCAATCCTGCGCTCTGATTTCACGACCGATCTTGTCCAAAATGTGAGTCCGGTAGAATCCCGGACCGTAGCCCTGCGCATTGCACAAGAGCTGCCCGGATCATACGAAAGGGCGCTCTGAACCACGTCGGTTCAGTGGGGAAGTCTGTACATGTTCAGCGCATTCAGTAGCATCGATTATCGCTCCATTCGGGCCAACACGCCTGCCGAAACGGCCGTCAAGCGACTGAATGGAATCGGCGAAGTTCTATCTGACCTCGATATCTCGGCGATCCACACGCAGGACGACATGACCCGCGCACTCTGGACGCTCGATACCGCCGACAAGTGCATCCGCATGATCCTCGCCGAGTTCCGCACGGCGCCCGCCAAGGAGCAGGTCGCGCGCAAGGCCAAGAGCCTGGTCGATCTGATCGAGCTCGCTCGCGACGAAATCTCGAACTATCGCGACGACGGCAGGGTCTTGAGCCGAACGCACGGGTTCGGCGTCAGCGCTTGATTCTTGCAAGTATCCGGTCTGCCTCGGTCCGCCAATCCGCGCTGCGGGCGAACTCCTCGGTTCCCCTGGCCCCGAACAGCCCTTCATCGGCGAGATCGGCCACCCACGCCTGCCGCTCAGCCGTGCCCTGCGCGGACCATGGTGTCAGGCCCGCCTCGCGCACGGTCTCGGCGACCTCCCGCACCTCCTCGGCACGGCGGCGGCCGTGCTCGATCACGCGCTGAAAGAAATAGGCGCCCTGCTTCTCCCAATTGATGGCGGGAAACGTCTCCGCGAGCGAGGCCAGCACGGCATCCTCGACGCCATAGGCGCGCGCGGTGGTGAAGCTTTCAATGACCATGGCCTCGAGGCCCTTGATCATGATGCTGCGGCACATCTTCACGGCTGAGGACACGCCGAGCTTGTCGCTGGCGACCTTCGCCGCAAAACCGATCGCATTCAGCAGCGGCTCCAGCTCCTTCGCGCCGGGCCCGCCGAGCAGCAGCGGCACCTTGATGCGATAAGGCGGCACCGAGGTCATCACCGCGCCCTCGACATAGCGACCACCCCCGCCATCGATCAGGTCCGCCGCGCGCTGCTTGGCACCGGGAGAGGCTGAATTGAAATCGAGGAACCAGGTGCCCTGGTTGAGCGCGGCGGCGCAGGCCTTTGCCACCGGCACAGCCTGACTGGCGGTGACGGCGGAGATGATGAAGTCGCATTTCGCCGTCAGTTCGGCGTGCGAAGTCGCGAGCGTCACGCCGAATTTCGTCGCATGCTCTTTCAGCGGTGCACCCTGCTCGCCTCCGAGCTTGATGTCGTAGGCGGAGACCTTGATGTCCTGCTGGCGCAGATCCTCGGCCAGGATCCGGCCGACCTCGCCATATCCGACCAGCCCGATCTGCCAGCGCTTCGGATCCGCCATCAGTTCAATCCTCCTGTCGTCGCGTCGAACAGCTCCTCGACCGCATAACGGCGCGGGATCAGCGCCTGCTGGAAGGCGTAGTCGACGATCAGCTCGAGCGGCTTCCTGTTGGCCGCGATCCCGAATGGAAGGAGATCGGGTGCTGCCGCAGGCCTCATCTGCTCCTTGTTGCGCTTGAGCAGATCATAGACATTAGCGACCACATCGGGGCGCGATTTCGCGAGCTGCTCGGTCACGACGACGAGATGATTGACCGGCACGACGCCGCGCCGGGCGTACCATCTGGCGGCTTCCGCGGCCGGATCAGGGAAGAGAGACTTGAGCTTGGGGTTATCAGAGGTTTCGCCGAGCACGGCATCGAGCTCGCCATCGAGCAGCATCTGCAGGATCTTCTTGTCCTTCGGGGCGCGCTCGGTGGTGTCGACATATTCGGCGACATGCGGATCCTCGAAGGTTACCCAATTGATCCTGTCGAGGTTGACGCCATAGTCGTTGGCGAGGATGCCCCTGATCCAGGCGCCGGTCGTGGTCGTGAACGAGCGGATGCCGACGCGCTTGCCTTCGAGGTCGGATGGGCCGAACGGTCCCCGTGCGGGATTGTAGAGCGCATAGGAGTGCTGGAAGCGGCCGAGCATGGTCGCCGGCAGCAGCACCAGCGGCTTGCCATGCGCCTTCGCCATCAGATAGGTGACGATCGCCATCTCGCAGACATCAAACGCCTGCTCGCGCACCATCGGCTTGAATGCCGTGTTGGTCGGCGCGTAGTCGATGAAGTCGAGATCGAAGAGGCCGGAGCGGAGCTCGCCGCTCTTGACCGCCTGGACATGGGGGTGACTGCCGAGCACGGCCTTCAGCTTGAGACGATCCATCCGCCCGCTCCGCTAACCTTCAGACATCCTCGGGATTGTCGACATAGACGAGACCCGCCTTCGCCAGCGCCTCGCGCATGTTGTACATGTCGAGGCCGAGCTCGCCGGAGCCGAGCCGCTTGCGCTTGCCGCCCTCGTCCGCGTTACGCTTCTTCGCCTTCTCGGCGACCTCGGCGGCATAGCGATTCGGCACCACGACGACGCCATCGTCATCGGCGACGACGATGTCGCCGGGATCGACGTTGACGCCGGCGCAGACAACGGGGACGTTGACCGAGCCGAGCGTGGCCTTGACCGTGCCCTTGGCCGAGATCGCGCGCGACCACACCGGAAACTTCATCTCTTGCAGCGCTTTGACGTCACGGCAGCCGGCATCGATGATCAAGCCTTGCACGCCGCGCGCCTGCAGCGAGGTCGCCAGCAGCTCGCCGAACATGCCGTCGGTATTGTCGGTGGTGCAGCCGACGACGAGGATGTCGCCCTTCCTGCACTGCTCGACCGCGACATGGATCATCCAATTGTCGCCAGGCTGCGCCAGCACGGTGACGGCGGGACCGGCAATCGCAGCGCCCGGCCAGACGGGCCGCAAATAGGGCTTCATCAGACCGATGCGGCCATAGGCCTCGTGCACGGTCGAGACGCCGTATTCGGCCATGCCGGCGGGATCGGCACGCTTGATGTTGCGAACGACGATCGGCTTCATGCAAGCTCCTCCGCAACCGTCGGGAACAGGCGCTGATAGGCCTCACCATAAGTCATGGGCACGCCGGTGTTGCGGCTGCCCTGGATGCCGCGGTTGAGCGCGACGCGCTCGTAATAGCCCCAGAGGTGCTTTTGCGCGGCGAGGATCTGGAACGCTTCGTATTTCTCCTTCCAGACCTCGTCGATCTTGAGGATCGTGTCCGGCTTGTAGTTGCATTGCTCCGGCTGGTGCGGCTCGAACAGAAACACCGGCGGCGCGGAGTATTTGTATTGCGCGCCGGGCTTGTGGCCCATCGCCTGCGCGACTACACGCGTCTCCTGCGCGAAATGCGCCGCATTGGGATGATCGAAATTATAGGGATCTTCCAGCGCGTGCGTCAGCACGAAGCTGGGGTTGAGCTCGCGGTAGATGTCGACCATGCGGTCGAAATGCGCTTCCGTGAGCTTCAGCGGATAGTCGCCGCAGTCGAAGAACTCGATCTCGGCGCCCAAAAGCCTGGCCGCCCGCTCCGCCTCGTCCTTGCGGCCGGCCTTGACCGATTCCAGCGTCGCGCCCTTCTCCTTCCAGGCGAACTGGCTCTCGCCGCGTTCGCCGAAGGACATGCAGACGATCTTCATGCGATAGCCCTTCTTCGCATGCAGCGCGATGGCGCCGCCGGCGCGCCAGACGAAATCGCCGGGATGGGCGGTGACCACGAGACCTGTCTTCATGGGACGAACTCCCCTATTTCATTCGTAAGCATCATAGGCTCCCTGCTTCATGCGGGGAGCAAGTTCCTCAAGCTGCGACGGCCGCCTGTTCCTCACCGTCGAGCACGCGCCTCAGGCGCTCGACATCGAGCGCGCCCTCCCATTTGGCAATCGCGATGGTCGCAACCGCGTTCCCGATCAGATTGGTCGGGGTCAGCCCTTGCGACATCAGGCGATGGATGCCGAGCACCAGCGCGACGCTGGTGACGGGAATCGTGCCGGTGGCCGACAGGGTCGCCGCCAGCACGACGAAGGCCGCCCCGGCGATTCCCGCCGCACCCTTGGAGGTCACCAGCAGGATCAGCAGCAACTCGATCTGCTCGGCGAGCCCGAATGGCGTGTTGGTCGCCTGCGCCAGGAACACCGAGGCCGCGGCGAGGTAAAGACACGTGCCGTCGAGATTGAAGGAATAGCCGGTCGGGATCACCAGCCCGACCACGCTCTTCTCGCAGCCGGCTTTCTCCAGCTTGATCAGCATCCGCGGCAACACCGTCTCGGACGAGGTCGTGGCGACGCAGATCAGCAGTTCCTCCCAGATATAGCGGATCAGCTTGAGCAGCGAAAAGCCACAGAGCCGCGCGACGGGGCCGAGCGCCACGACGATGAACACCAGGCACGTCAGATAGAAGCCGCCCAGGAGCTTTCCGAGCGAGGCGAGCGAGCCGACGCCGAACTTGCCGACCGTGAAGGCAATGGCGCCGAACGCACCGATCGGCGCGGCCCACATCACGAAGCCGACCACCGCGAACACCATCTTGGCGGCGACGTCGATCAGATGAACCAGCGGCGCGCCGCGCTCGCCGAGCTGCACCAGAGCAAAGCCGCACAGCACCGAAATGAACAGAACCTGCAGAATGTTGCCCTCGGCGAAGGCGCCGATGAAGGTTGCAGGCACGATGTTCATCAGGAACGGCACGAAGCCGATCGCACCGGTCTGCTTGACGTAAGGCTCGATCGCGCTGGCATTGATGCTGGCAGGATCGATGTTCATGCCGGCACCGGGCTTGAGCAGATTGACCGCAATGAGGCCGATGATCAGCGCAATCGTGGTCATGATCTCGAAATAGACGATCGCCTTGACCGCGACGCGCCCGACGCGCGCCATGTCGGCCATATGGGCGATGCCGTGCACGACGGTGCAGAAGATGATCGGCGCGATCAGCATCCGGATCGCCTTGATGAAGGCATCGCCCAGCGGCTGCATCTTGGCGCCAGCCTCGGGGCTGACGATCCCAAGCGCGATGCCGGCCGCCATGGCGATGAGCACCTGGATCCAGAGCTCCTTCCACCAGGCGCGGCCGCGCGGCTTGTCGATCGAGAGCGCCGTCATCGGTCGAACTCGAACAGGCGCGCAGGATTGTCGACGAGAATCTTCTGCTGAAGCTCCGGCTCCGGTGCGAACAGCGGAATGAGATCGACGAGGTCGCCGTCATTCGGCATCGCCTTGACGTTGGGGTGCGGCCAGTCCGTGCCCCAGATAATGCGGTCCGGCGCGGTCTCGACGATTTTTCGCGCAAAAGGCACCGCGTCGGTGAATGGCGGACCGGCCGACGACACCCGTTCCGAGCCGCAGATCTTGACCCAGCATTTCTCGTCGCGCCGCATCAGCTCGATCAGGATCTTGAACGGAAGCTGGTCGAGCCCTTCGGAGGCCTTCACCCGGCCCATGTGGTCGATGGTGTAACTCAGCGGCAGCTTTGTCAGCATGTCGGCATAGTCAGGCAGGTCGATCGCATCGAAATGCAGGTCGATGTGCCAGCCGAGCGGGGTGACCATCGCGACGATGCGGTCGAACGCGCGCTTGTCGGGAACACCGCCGAGATGCCGGACGAAATTGAACCGGCAGCCGCGGAAGCCGCCCTCGTGCAGCACGCGAAGCCCGCTTTCGGTGATGGTGTCGTCGATATTGGCGACCGCGCGGTAGGCGCCGTTGCTCTGCGCGATGGCATCGAGCGCGACCGTGTTGTCGGTGCCGTGCACGCTGGCGTTGACGATGACCGCGCGCTCGACACCAAGCTTGGCGTGCAATGCCCTGAAATCCTCGAGCGGCGCATCCGGCGGTGTGTAGGAACGGTCGGGCGCGTAGGGGTATTTCGCGCCGGGTCCGAAGATGTGACAATGCGCGTCGCAAGACAGCTTCGGCAGCTTGAACTTCGGCGTGCGCGTGTTCGGATCGGGCGGCGGAATGGTCGGCGTGTACATCATGTTCATCAGCAGAATTTGAACAGGCGCGCGGGATTGTCGACCAGCAGCTTGTGCTGGATCTTTGCGTCGGGCGCGTAGAGCGGGATCAGGTCGACGAGCTCGCCGTCATTCGGCATGACCTTGACGTTGGGATGCGGCCAATCCGTGCCCCAGAGCACACGGTCGGGCGCATTGTCGATCAGCGCCTTCGCGAACGGCACGGCGTCGTGGAACGGCTTGCCGGCGCTCGAGGCCCGTTCAAGGCCGGTGATCTTCACCCAGCACTTCTCGTCCTTCTTCTGAAGGTCGAGCAGCGCCGTGAAGCCGGGATCGTCGAGCCCCTTCGCGGCCTGCACCGTGCCCATGTGGTCGATCACGTAGGGCGTCGGCAGCGCGGTCAGGATCGGCGCAAATTCCGCGATCGTGCCCGGCTCGAAATAGACGTCGATATGCCAGCCGAGCTCGGCGACACGGTGCACGATGCGCTGGAACTTGTTCATGTCGCCGACGCCGCCGAGGCGCTTGAGGAAAGCGAAGCGGCAACCGCAGATGCCGGCCTTGTCGAGCGCCGCCAGCTCCTTCTCGCTCATCTCGTCATTGACGTTGGCGATGCCCTTATAGGCGCCCTCGCTCTGGGCGATGGCATCGGTGACGACGCGATTGTCGGTGCCGTGCACGGTCGCATTCACGATGACGCAGCGCTCGACGCCGATTGTCTCATGCACGCTGCGGAACGCTTCCAGCGGCGCATCGGCCGTGTTGTAGGGGCGCTTCTCCGCGAAGGGATAACGGGACGCCGGGCCGAAGATGTGGGTGTGGCTATCGCAGGATTTCGCCGGCAGCTTGAATGACGGAATCTTGGGATGCGGATCCGGTGGCGTGATCGTCGGCATGACTTTCGGCTCCACGCCTTGCGCGCGCGCTTCGTTCGCGAGCGCGGCGCCTGCCAAGCCGGTCAAAAGATGCAAGCACTCCCGCCTGTTCATGTCTCCAACACCCCGTCACATCGTCCGCTTGCGAGCGGAAGCGCTACGCGCCTCCCCTCGGTGGCTTCTTTCAGGTCTTGCTGCTGACGACCGGCCGGCGCCGTGCCGGCGCGGCCTGATCGAGCGGCGGCGCCTGGAACGAGGCAACCGTCGCCTGCACCAGTTGCTCGATGGCCCCTGCGGGATCGCCGCCATCGGCCTCGCCGCGCGACAGGCGCGAAACGCGGTCCGGCGTCACCAGTGAATAATAGAGCGCGCCGAGCAGGAAGTGGCTGCGCCAGACGATGTCGGTGCGCGGGATGTGCGGCAGGCTCTCGTGGATCGCATCGATGAAGGCGTGGCTGGTGTCGTCGAATGTCTGCGCGATGATCTTTCGCGCGACCTCGTTGCCTTCCGCAGACATCACAGCGCGCAGCCGCGTGAAGCGCGCCCCGCCGCCGGCGAGATCGCTGCCCGAGGTGAAGGCCGGCACCACATAGGCGCGCACGATCGCTTCCAGCCGGTCCTGGAGATCGCGCACACGCCTCGCCGCCGCGAGCAACTCGGAACGGCGCAGGTTCATCGGCCCGCAATGGCGCCGATAGATCTCCAGCAGCAGGCCGTCCTTGGTCTTGAAATGATAGGTCACGCTGCCGGGATTGGCTCCGGCGGCCTGGGCGATGTCGCGCACCGAGACGGCATTGAAGCCGTTGGTGGCGAAGAGCTCCTCGGCCGCGGCGAGGATTGCCTCGCGCATATTCGGCTTCCGGGCCGTTTCCTTGCTGGTGGGCTTGCGTACCATGTGATTTGTACTATCGTACAAAAGATCAGGTCTCGTCAACAAAAACCACGGGCAGCGTGCGATCGTGCGCGAATGCCCTTAGGAGTGCTGGGAAATGCTGGGTTTGAACAAGAAGATCGGCCGTCTGATGCTCGGTGCCGGTTTGCTGCTCGCGAGCAGCGCCGCGCAGGCAGACAATTATCCGAGCAAGCCGGTCCACATCCTGGTGCCTTACGCGGCCGGCGGCGCGGTCGACGTGCTCGCGCGCACGCTCGCCCAGGCGCTGGCCAAGACCTGGGGCCAGCAGCCGGTGGTCGACAATCGGCCCGGCGCCGGCGGCATCGTCGCCTCGCAGGCGCTGACGCAGGCCGCGCCCGACGGCTACACGCTGATCCTGGTGGCGAGCGGCCATCCGCTCAACCAGTTCATCTATCCGAGCGTGCCTTACGACACCTTCAAGGACTTTACGGCCATCACGGAAGTCGCCTCCTCGCCGCTCGCGATCGTCGTGGCCAAGGACAGTCCCTACAAGACGCTCGGCGATCTGCTCGCTGCGGCGAAGAAAGAGCCGGACAAGCTCTCCTACGGCATGTCCGGCAACGGCACTTCGGCTCATCTCGCCGGCGAGCTGCTCAAGCACATGTCCGGCACCAAGATCGTCGCGATTCCCTACAAGGGCGGCGCGCCGGCGCTCACGGCCGTGATCGCCGGCGAGATCCCGCTCAGCATCAACCCGCTCGCCGAAGCGATCGGCCAGCTCGAAGGCGGCCCGGTGCGGGCGCTCGCCGTGACCTCGGCCGAACACTCCAAGGCGCTGCCCAACGTGCCGACCGTCGCGGAATCCGGCATCCCCGGCTATGACGTCTCGGTCTGGTGGGGCGTTCTCGGTCCGGCCAAGATGCCGCCCGAGATCGTCGCGAAGCTCGAGACCGATCTCAAGGCTGCGCTGCAGGATGCAAACGTCCTGTCGACGCTCGGCAAGATCGGCGCGACTCCGGTCGGCTCCTCCGCCAAGGAGTTCGACGCCTATATGCACGCCGAGGCGACCAAATGGGAGCCGGTGCTGAAGGCTGCCAACATCCGCGCGCAGTGAGGCTGCGCGCGACTGAAATATGCATCAGCGAACTTTAATTCCGTTGCTGCAAATCAACGCAACAACATGGACAAAGCGTCATTTGTGTTTTGCACGGCTCTGCGCGAGCACGGTCCTGAGAACACCGAGGACGACGAATGAGCAAACCATTATTGTTGCGACTGCATCGCTGGATCATCTGGTCTTTGCTCTTCCCCTGTTCGCGATCATCGTCACCGGCCTCATCCTGTCCATCGAGCCGCTCGTGCAAACGAGTGGCATTGGCGGTCCCGCGATCGACGCCGGCCGTGTCGTCGAGCTGGTGAAGCGGTATGACCCCGACGGCAAGGCGCGCGGACTCTCGATCAATGCAGCCAGCCGGCGGATGACCCTGCAGGGCACGAGCGTGCCCGCAATCGATCTTGCAACCGGCGAAGCCGCCGCGGCGGGTTCAACCCTGTCGAATGTCTTCCTCTGGGCGCGGTTCACGCATGAACGTCTCATGGGGCAGGCCTGGCTGGTGACGGCATCCACGCTGGCGATGGTGATCATCCTGCTGCTCGGTATCGTCATGGGACTGCCGCGGCTGCGCAACACGCTCTCGGGATGGCACAAGGCAACCGCCTGGTTCACGCTGCCGCTGATCCTGCTCAGCCCGCTGACCGGCCTTTGCATGGCGTTCGGTCTGACTTTTCAGACTTCACCTGCGCCCGCCGCGGCTGGCCGCCCGCTCGCCCTGCCAGATGCGATACGCATGGTCGCAGGCTCGCACGAGCTGTCGCACGTGATCTCGATCCGCATCCGCGGGGGCAGCATGATGGCGAGACTGTATGATGGCGGAGAGCTGCGCGCCTACGCCGTCACATCGTCTGAGGTCACACCGCTGCCGCGCAACTGGCCGCGCCTGATCCATGAAGGAAACTGGTCGGCCCTGATCGCCTCGCCGCTCAATGTCGTGACGTCAATCGCGCTGTTGACGCTGCTGTCGACCGGCCTCCTGATCTGGGCGCGACGGACATTGCGCAAGCGGCGACCGCGCGCGCAGGGGCCGGCCGACGCGGCCGTGGTCGGCGCCGGCTGATCGGGCGGAGGGTCAATTGCGCGCGCTCGCCCGCATTCTCTGCGGTGCGACGCGCTGGAGGAGATCGCCATCGTCGTTGGCCGACGGGATCAGGATCGCGCGATCGCGCGGCAGCGCCTCCGGCATCTCGTCGCGGATGAATGCGATCAACTTCTCCCGCATCTCGCAGCGCAGGTCCCAGGATTGCGGCGCGTTCCGCGCGCTGACCAGCGCCCGCAGCTCGATGGTGCGCGAGTCCGCGTCGATCACCTGGAGATTGACCACCGCCCCGTCCCAGAGCTTGGACTGCTTCACCGCATCCTCCAGCCAGCGCCGGATGCGCGGAACGTCGGCGCGATAATCGACATGGAGCGCGATCACGCCGATCAGGGACGCGGTGTCGCGGGTCCAGTTCTGGAACGGTTTTTCGATGAAATGAGACAGCGGCACCACCATGCGGCGCCAGTCCCACAGCCGGATCACGACATAGGTCGAGGCGATGTCCTCGACCCAGCCCCACTCGTTCTCGATGATCACCGCATCCTCGATGCGGATCGGCTGGGTGATCGCGATCTGCAAGCCGGCGATCAGATTGCTCAAGAGCGGCCGCGCGGCAAGACCGACGATGATACCGGCGGCACCGGCCGATGCGAACAGGCTGACGCCGTATTGCCTTACGGAGTCAAACGTCATCAGCGCGGTGGACACAGTGATGACGACGATGATGGTGTCGGTGACGCGCTTGAACACGCGGACCTGCGTGACGTGCTTGCGCGCGACGAAATTCTCAGTGACATCGCGAAAATTCTGCAGGTAGCGCGCCGCGCTCATATCGACGACCCTGATCGAGATCCAGCCGATCAGGGCGATGACGGCGACGACGAACAGCCGCATCAAGGGCGTACGGATGTTGTCGTCGAGCGGCGCAAGCGGCAGAACCAATGCAACGGCGGCCAGGCATAGCGCCAGCTGGGCCGGACCGGACGTGCGTTCGATGAACACGCCGAGAAGCGGAAGGCGGGTGCCAAAGGCGCGGTTCAGCAGCCATGTGGCGATCCGGTACAACGACAGCGCAAGGAGCATCGCTCCCACAACGAGACCGAGGCCGATGAACCACGACGGTATCCAGCCGAACATCCTGTCGATGTCGGCCATGAGAGCCTGCCAATTCATTGCTGTCCCCGTCCTTGTATTCGCGTAGCCGGCTCAACGCATCGCGGCCGGCTTCGCTCCCCCGCCCTGTGCAACGCAGCATTCCCCAGGTGCAAGCGTTGCCGAACTGGGCTAATTTGCGGCACCCATGACTCGACGTAGCGGCAGCGCCGATCTTCCCTTGCACACCGGACGGGTTCCACCCTGGCTGGCGAGCCGCATGGCTTCGCTCGGGTCGATCGTCACGCAGGCCATCGTGCATCATTACGGTCGTGATGCATTTCTGCAGCGGTTGTCCCATCCGTTCTGGTTCCAGTCGTTCGGCGCCGTGATGGGAATGGACTGGCACTCCTCGGGGATCACGACCTCGGTGATCGGCGCGTTGAAGCGCGGGCTGGGGCCGCTTCAGGACGAGCTCGGGATTTATGTCTGCGGCGGCCGCGGCCAGCATTCGCGCAAGACACCGGACGAGCTGATGCAGCTCGGCGAGCGCGTCGGATTCGATGGCGCGAAGCTGACCCGCGCCAGCCGCCTGGTGGCGAAGGTCGACAGCGCGGCCGTGCAGGACGGCTTCGACCTCTATCTCCACGGCTTCTTCGTCACCGCCGACGGCAAATGGACCGTGGTGCAGCAGGGCATGAACGGCGACAAGCGCCAGGCTCGCCGCTATCACTGGCATTCCGAGGCGCTCAAGAGCTTCGTCGATACGCCGCATAGCGCGATCGACGGGCCGCAACAGGGCGAGATCGTCAATCTCACCGACCATCGCGCCGACGTCTCGCGTAGCGCGCAGCTCGATCTCTTGGGGGATCTCGGCCCCGATCGCATCGTCTCCGAATTCGAACGGCTGGCCGGGACCGCGCCCGAGCCGGCGCAGGCCATGCTGCCGCATCTGATCATGCCCGCGCATCACGATGTCAGGCCCAAGGACGTGTTCGCGCGCCGCCTGCACGGCACGCTCGCCGCAGCAGCCGAGCGCGGCCCGGTCGACTTCCCGGAATTGCTGCTGACGCCCGGCGTCGGCGCGCGCACCGTTCGCTCACTCGCGATGGTCGCGGAGGTCGTGCACGGCGCGCCCTATCGCTTCAAGGACCCCGCGCGCTTCTCGCTCGCCCATGGCGGCAAGGACCGGCATCCCTATCCCGTCCCGATCAAGGTCTATGACGAGACCATTCGCGTGTTGAAGGACGCGATCCAGAACGCCAAGCTCGGACGCGACGAGGAAATGCAGGCGATGAAACGGCTCGACGATCAGGCACGGCGCCTGGAGCGGTCCGCGCACGGACCATCCGTTGAGGCCTACATCGCCGGCGAGCGCGCGGCTTCGCCCGATCTCGACGGCCGCTCCGTGTTCGGCTGGGAGCGCGATCTCGCGCCGACAAAAAAGCGGACCGGCTGAACATCGGTCCGCGAGTTGGTCGGGGAGGAACGCTCTCAGGTCTCGTCAGCCTCCGGCTTCCCGTCGAGCCGGTTGGCTGAATGATCCTGATATTGTTCGGTCTGGATCGTCTTGCCGTCCATGCCGCGGATGTCCGAATGCTGCTTCTTGTCGCGGTTGGACAGGACCATGTTGTCGCCGATCATCTCCTTGGGGATTTCGGTCATGCCGCCGGTGCCGTCGCCCTTGCCATGCATGCCGGATCTGAAATGCGTCTTGCTGCCGTGCCCAGATGGCATCGGTCTCTCCTCTTGCCGTGATCCTCGTTAAGGCTTCCGTTGCGGGCCTCGCATCGGATTCACTCTTTATCTGCCGCCGCCCTTGCCCGCCTCGTCGTGCGCGTGATGCGAGTCCTGCTCGCCTCCGCCACCCGAGACGCGGCTATGGCTGCGCTGCGCATTGTCAGCCGGCGGCTTCTTGACCTCCAGCGGCGCCTTCGCGTTCTCGTGCGAAGCACCGGGGCCACCCTGGCGAATGCTGCTTGGTGTCTTGGTGGATGTCGACATGGAATGTCGCCTTCCTCAGCGATCTTGCTGATATCCCTGATTGGTCGTGTTCTGCTTGATGTTGCCCTGCTGTCCCTGCTGGTCCGGATTTTCCGCGCGCTGTTGGCCGCGCGGCGTCTGATCAGCGGACATTTGTTTGCTGTCGCCGGTTCCCTTGCGGCTCTGATTTTCCGGCGGAATAGGTGGCATCTTGCTGGTCATGATTTGACCTCCGGGAGATGTGGAAACCTCGGATGCGGAGCCTGTTCCATGGCGTGCCCGCAGTCCCGATGACAACAGCAAGCGCTGGGGACCGTTCCTGGCAGATCACAACCAGCGACGATTTGCCGAATCCAGACGTCTCAGTCCGCGCGCGCGAGGGAGCGATCAACGATCGCGCCCTCAGACGCCGCGGCATGTGTTCCGCGCCCCTCTGGCGTGACAGGAAGCTTTGCGATGGCACGAAGCCCTGGCCGCTTGCGCCAGTGGACATCGACGGGGTCGACGGCCAAGCCAAGCTTGGGCCATCGCACGAACAGCGCTTCCAGCGCGCAAGCCGCCTCGATGCGCGCGAGCTGGTGGCCGAGGCAGAAATGGATTCCAGTCCCGAACGACAAGTGACGGTTCGGCTTGCGTTCGAGATCGAGGCTTTCGGGGCGGTCGTGCATCGCCGGATCCATGTTCGCGGCGGCGAGCATCACCATGACGCGATCGCCCTTCTTCAGACGGACACCTTCGACCTCGACATGCCGCCGCACATAGCGCGGCTTGGAGAACTGCACTGGCGAGACGAAGCGCAGGAACTCCTCCACCGCAAGCCCGATACGGCTCCAATCCTGCTCCAGCCAATCGCGCAAGCCCGGACTTCTGAGGAGCTCATAGGCGGAACCGCTGATGAGGTGCGTGGTCGTTTCGGAACCCGCCGCGAGCAGCAGGAACACCATCGAGACCATCTCGTCCGGCGAGATCTCGCCGCCTTCGCGCTCGACCTGGATCAGTTCGGCAATCAGGCCTTCGCCGCCCTGCACACGGGCGATCTGCAATTGCCGTTCGAGATAGGCGCGCATCTTGCGGAACGCCCACAACAGGCGGAAAAAGCTGACGACATTGGTCAGCGAGGACATCTCGTTGGCCCAGGCGATGAATCTCGGCCGGTCCGCCGGCGGCAAGCCCAGGAGTTCGGAGATCACCGCGAGCGGCAGGATGCGGGCGTAGCGCTGGACGAGATCGGCCGGACGTCCCGCCGAGAACAGCTCGTCGGCGAGACCGTCGGCGATGGCACGGATGCGCGGCTCCATGGCGACGATCGCGCGGCGGCGAAAGGCTTCATCCACGATGCTGCGCAGCCTGGTATGGTCAGGCTCGTCCATCGTCAGCATGTTGTTGGCGATGGTCCTGACGTATCGCGGCATCCACCAGCGCAGACCGGCGACGTCGCCGTCTTCCTTGCGTAGCGTGAAGGTCGCGCCGCCCTTCAGGACCTGCGCGGTCGCGTCATGGGTCGTGGTGATCCAGACGTCGCCGATGAGAGGGAATCGCGTCGCGACCACGGGCCCGGACATGCGCAAGCTCGCAATGACCTTGGGCGGATCGCGAAAGAAGGCCTCGCTGGTGAAATCGAGGCGCACTGTCATGGGATCACCGGACTGATTGCTGGCGTGTCACCCAGATGGTGCGCGGCGCGGCCGGTGCAAGGAGGCTGCGAACGAGGTGCGACTATCCGCGCCCCGGCGAGCGCTGGCCGGTCTTGCGCTGCTGCTGGTTGGTATAGGAGTCCCAGTGGCTCCAGCTGCCATTGCTGAGGCTCTGCATGTCGGTGCCGAGCGGACGGCGCGTGCGCTTGTCATGGTCGGCGATCACGCGTTCCGACTGCGCGATCTTCCGCTTGAGTTCCGCGATGGTCTTCTGGGTCTGACCGTTGCGCTTCGATGAGGCAATCTCGCCCATCGTGAAGCGCGCCGTCTCCACCGCCTTCAACTCGGCGCGGTTCTTCTTCAACTGGACCCGGTGCCAGGCGATGTTGCTGTCGCTGTCCGCAACCATGTGGGAACTCCGCTGATTCGCTCCCGCAGTGTATCAAGCGCCGAATCGACGCCGCAACGCCTGCCCGACGGCGAAAATACGGTCTTATTGCGGGCTTAGCGCTCGGCGAAGGCCTTTTCGACCACGAATTGGGCCGGTTCGCCATGATTGCCCTCGGCGAAGCCGCGCTCGCCCAGGAGCACGCGGGTATCGGTCACGAGCGCCGGGCTGCCGCAGATCATGACGCGATCGTGGGCGGCTTCCAGAGCCGGCAGGCCGATATCGGCGAACAGCTTGCCCGACGTGATGAGATCGGTGATGCGGCCGCGGTTGCGGAAGGGATCGCGGGTCACAGTCGGGTAGTAGATCAGCTGCTCGCGAATGTACTCGCCGATCAGCTCGTCCTTCGGCAGCGTCTGCGTGATCATCTCGCCATAGGCGAGCTCCTTCACGTGCCGGCAGCCGTGCAGCAGCACCACCTTCTCGAACCGCTCGTAGGTCTCGGGGTCCTTGATCACGCTCAGGAACGGCGCGAGGCCGGTGCCGGTGCCGATGAGGTAGAGGTTCCGCCCCTCCTCCAGATTGTCGATGACGAGCGTGCCGGTGGCCTTGCGGCTGACGATGATCTCGTCGCCTTCCTTCAGGTGCTGGAGGCGCGAGGTCAGCGGTCCATCCGGTACCTTGATCGAGAAGAACTCCAGCGTGTCCTCGTAATTGGCGCTGGCGACGCTGTAGGCCCGCAGCAAGGGCTTCTCGCCGACCTTGAGCCCGATCATGGTGAACTCGCCGTTACGGAAGCGGAAGGTCGGGCTGCGGGTGGTCTTGAAGGAGAACAGCGTGTCGGTCCAATGGTGGACGCTCAAAACGCTTTCCTGATTGAAATTGCTCATCTCACCTTCCCTGTCGCGTCAATTGCGGGTGTCGAGGCGGTCCAGCTATGCGTCGTTTGTACACGATCATTCGTATACTAATGAATAATCCCGCTTGATCCCGCGGTCAAGGCTGCCCAAGATCGAAAGCGTTGCAGTTAGGAATAAGGAGCCCCTTCCATGGCGCATGACGCACCCCAGGCCACCGGACCCTCGAAGCTCGTGATCCGCAATATCGGCCTGATCCTGTCCGGCGCCCTGGAAAAGCCGATCCTGGACGGCGACACCATCGTCGCAGAGAACGGCAAGATCACCGCGATCGGCCGCTTCAAGGACGTCGACATCGAAGGCGCGACCACCATCGTCGACGCCCAGGGCACCACGGTGGCGCCGGGCCTGATCGACAGCCACGTCCACCCCGTCGCCGGCGACTGGACGCCGCGGCAGAACCAGATCAACTGGATCGACAGCTACCTGCACGGCGGCGTCACCACGATGATCTCCGCCGGCGAGGTGCACATGCCCGGCCGCCCGCGCGATGTCGTCGGCTTGAAGGCCATGGCCGTGTTCGCCCAGCGCGCGTTCTGGACCTTGCGTCCCGGCGGCGTGAAGGTTCACGCCGGCGCACCTGTCATCGAATGCGAGATGGTGGAAGAAGACTTCAAGGAGATGGCCGCCAACGGCGTCAAGCTGCTCGGCGAGGTCGGCCTCGGCGGCGTCAAGGACGGCCCGACCGCACGAAAGATGGTGGGCTGGGCGCGCAAATACGGCATCCAGAGCACGATCCACACCGGCGGCCCCTCGATCCCCGGCTCCGGCCTGATCGACAAGGATGTGGTGCTGGAGGCCGACACCGACGTGGTCGGCCACATCAATGGCGGCCACACCGCGTTGCCCGACGACCAGATCCGCTGCATCTGCGAGGGCTGCAAGCGCGGGCTCGAGCTCGTGCACAACGGCAATGAACGCTCGGCGCTGTTCACGCTGCGCACCGCGCGCGAGATGGGCGATCTGCACCGCGTCATCCTCGGCACCGACGCGCCCGCCGGCTCCGGCGTGCAGCCGCTCGGCATCCTGCGCATGGTCTCGATGCTGTCCTCGCTCGGGGAGCTGCCGGCCGAACTCGCCTTCTGCCTCGCCACAGGCAACACCGCCCGGATGCGCGAACTCGATTGCGGCCTGATCGAGGTCGGCCGCTCCGCCGACCTCGTCATCATGGACAAGGCGCAGCACTCGCCCGGCAAGAACATCCTGGAGAGCGTCCAGCTCGGCGACCTCCCCGGCATCGGCATGACCATCATCGACGGTATCGTGCGCACCCAGCGCAGCCGCAACACGCCGCCGGCGGGGAAAGTGCCGGAGGTGGTGGCGAAGTGACGCAGCCGGAGCGGCGCACCGCTCAGCATCCTCTCTCGGAGGCGTTGAACAAGTCTGCGGCCTGCTGCGTCTAACGCAGGCAGCCCTCGGCGGCGGCAGTTCATTGCTGGACCCATCGAGGAGACATGAAGAGCTCATCTCGCGTAGCTATCGGCGTTGTCGCCGCAATGGCGGGCTATGTTGCGACTTTCGTGCTGCTCTCCCTGGTCGATTTCGGCAACCGGGCAGACCCGATCACATCGGGGCTGCTGGGACTGCTCGTTTACTCCCCCATGGGAGCGATCGCCGGCGCCGTGCTCGCCAACTGGCTGATGGGGAGTGCGGGCAAGCAAACCAGCAGTGGCAGCATCGCCAGCAATAGCTTGAAGTCGCTCGGCGTCCTCGCCCTGCTCTGCATCGCCGGGATCGGCATCTACATTGCCTATGCGTATGCGACGGCGACGCCCTGGCTCAACCGGAACGGCGCCAATCCCCTGCTCGTGTTCGAAGTCCGTTTCCCTGCAGGGGTAAGGGTCCCGACATCAGAGCAGGGCATAGCCATCGAACTGCAGACCGACCTCAACACCATGCCGGGAAAAGTGAACCAGGCCGCGTCTTATCGCGATGGCGACCAGGCTGTCATCGCGGGCGAGGTCGAGCTCGCGTTTCGAACCTCGCATCGGCAACTCGCGGTCGACATCCAGGGCCAACCGAGCCGAATCTATCCGATCGACTTGAGCGCCCGCGCGCCGCATACGCCGGAGTTTGGAACCTGGCGGCGGCTCGCGGATGGCAGCGAAATCAGGTACCGCGCAAAGTGGCCGGGCAAGACATGAACGTTCAAATCACCGTCGCTACCGCAACTTGTTCAACAGCGCCATCAGCGTCTCGCGCTCTTTGGCGTCCAGCGGCGCCAGCGTTTCGCGGGTGATGGCAAGCGCATTCGGCGCAACCTTCTCCGCAAGCTGCTGACCGGCCCGCGTCAGGCTCACCAGCAGCCGCCGGCCATCCTCGGGATCCTGGCTGGTCTCGGTGAGGCCGCGCGCCGTCAGGCGGTCGATCACGCCCTTGATAGTGGCGACATCCATGGCCGTGAGACGGCCGAGCTGGTTCTGCGAGCACGCACCGGTCTCGGCGAGCTTCGACAATGCCGCCCATTGCGTCGGGGTCAGATTGGTGCCGATGTCGCGGGAGAAGATCGCACTGTGACGCTGCCAGACCTGGCGCAGGATGAAGCCGACCTGCTCGTCGAGCACGTAAGGCGGTTTTGCCGGTTTGATGCTCTTCTTCGCCGCAACGCTTCTGGCCATCCGTCCGCTGCCTCTTCCCTTTGCCTTCACAACGACAGATGCGCGTCGCGGATGTCCGGACGCGCATCGAGCTCGGCCATGGTGCCGCCGAAGCAGATGCGGCCGCGCTCGATGATATAGGCGCGATCGGAGATCAGCCGCGCGAAATGCAGGTTCTGCTCGGAGACGACGATGCTGACGCCCTCCTTCTTCATGGTCAGGATGGCATCGACCATCTGCTCCACGATCTTCGGCGACAGGCCTTCCGAGGGCTCGTCGAGCAGCACCAGCGACGGATTGCCCATCAGCGTGCGCGCAATGGTGAGCATCTGCTGCTCGCCGCCGCTCATGCGGCCGCCCGGACGGTTCTTCATCTCGCCGAGATTGGGAAACAGCGCAAACAGCTTTTCGCGGGTCCAGTGCGGAGCGTTCGGACGCTTCGGCTGGCGGCCGACTTCAAGATTTTCCTCTACCGTCAGATCGGTGAAGATACGCCGCTCCTCCGGCACATAGCCGAGCCCCTCGCGCACGATCTCGTGGGTCGGCTTTGACGAGACGTCCTTGCCCTCGAACGTGATGCGACCGGAGCGCTGCGCGACGAGGCCGACGATCGAGCGGAACGTCGTCGACTTGCCGGCGCCGTTCCGTCCCAGCAGCGCCACCACCTCACCCTCCCCGACCTCGAAGCCGATGTCGAACAGGATATGCGCCGGGCCGTAATGGCTGTTGAGGTCCTGCACCGTGAGCTTCATGCCGAGGCCCCTTCGCGATGGCGGGCATCGTAGACGAGGCCCTCGCCGAGATAGACCGCCTGCACCTGCGGATTGCCGCGCACCTCGGCCGGCGAGCCCTCGGCGATCAGGGTGCCGCGATTAAGCACGAGAATGCGGTCGGCATGCTCGAACACCACGTCCATATCGTGCTCGGTGAAGAGCACGCCGATGGATTTTTCGCGCGCGATCTGCGCCGTGAGCCGCATCAAATCGACGCGCTCGCGCGGCGCCATGCCGGCGGTCGGCTCGTCCATCAACAGGAGCTTCGGCTGGTTGGCGAGCGCCACCGCAAGCTCGAGCCGCTTGAGATCGCCATAGGCAAGCTCGCCGCAGGGGCGATCTGCGTAACCGCCCATGCCGACCAGTTCGAGCAGACGGCCGGCCTCGGCGCGATCGAACTTCGGTGCCGAGCCGAACGGATTGAACAGCTGCTTGCCGTGCGAGATCAGCGCGACCTGCACGTTCTCGCGCACGGTCATGGTGGCGAAGGTCGCGGTGATCTGGAAGGTGCGCCCGACGCCGAGCCGCCAGACCTCACGCGGCTTCCTGCCCGTGATCTCCTCGCCAAGCAGGCGGACGTGGCCGGTATCAGGCTTGTTCTGGCCGTTGAGCATGTCGAAGCAGGTGCTTTTTCCCGCACCGTTCGGCCCGATTAGCGCCAGGATCTCGCCGGCGCGCAGCGAGAACGAGACGCCGCGCACGGCGTGGATGCCGCCATAGGATTTGGTCAGGCCTTCGACCGCGAGAAGTGTGGGTGCAACGCTCATTCGGCGGACTCGATCGGCTTGGCGAGCAGGGACGATCCCGGCGGCGAGGACTTCCGGCGGCGCTGCGCCAGCATCTCCAGCATGCCGACGATGCCCTTGGGGAAGACGACAACGATCAATACGATGAAGCCGCCGAGCACGAGTTTTGACAGATCGGTCTGGCTGACCAGCCAGATGTTGAGCGCCTTGTAGACGATGGCGCCGATCACCGCGCCCGACACCGTCTCGACGCCGCCGAGCAGCACCATGACGAGCGCATCGACCGAGAGCGAGATGCCGAGATTGTCGGGGAAGACGCTGCCCTTGAGATACGCGAACAGCGCGCCGCCGATACCGGCGGTGGTGCCCGCGATCACGAAGGCCGTCCACTGAATGCGTTTGGCGTTGATGCCGACCGCTTCGCTGCGCAGAAGCGAGTCGCGCGTGGCGCGAAGCGCGTAGCCGAATGGCGAGAACACCATGGCCCGGAGCGCGATGGTGACGAGCGCGGCGACGCCGAGCGAAAGCCAATAGAAATGCGACGGGCTCGCGGCCCAGCTCGAGGGCCAGACGCCCAATATGCCGTTGTCACCGCCGGTGACGCTGACCCACTGGAACGCGATCGACCAGACGATCTGTGCGAAGGCCAGCGTCAGCATCGCGAAATAGACGCCGGAGAGCTGCACGGCGAAGAAGCCGAACACGGCCGCGCCCATGCAGCCGAGCAGCGGCCCGAGCAGCAGGCAGACGATCATCGGCAGCCCCGCCATCTTGGCGAGGAAGGCGATGCCATAGGCGCCAAGGCCGAAATAAGCGGCATGGCCAAACGACGCGAGCCCGCCGACCGACATCAGGAAGTGCAGGCTGACGGCAAAGATGACGAAGATCGCGATCTCCGAGCCGACGGTCAGCGCATAATTGCCGGCGAACAGCGGCAACATCGCCGCGACGACGAGAGCTGCCAGCGCCGCGAGCCGCTCGTTCGACGTCAACGGCCGCCACGGATTGACGGTAAGGCCCGGCGTCTTGCGCGCGGCAGCCTCCGGCTTGCCGAACAGTCCCCAGGGCCGCACGATCAACACCACCGCCATCACCAGGAAGACCAGGATGATGGAGATCTTCGGAAAGATCAGGATGCCGAAAGCATTGAGTTCGGAGACCAGCACCGCTGCGACGAAAGCCCCGATGATGCTGCCGAGGCCGCCGATCACGACGACGACGAAGACCTCGACGATGATGCGCAGATCCATGGCGTGATGGACGGCATCGCGCGGGATCTGCAACGCACCGCCGAGCGCGGCGAGGAAGACGCCGACCGCAAACACCGACGTGAACAGCCATTTCTGATTGACGCCGAGCGCCGCGACCATGTCGCGGTCCTGCGTCGCCGCGCGCACCAGCACGCCCCATCGCGTGCGCTGGAACAGCAGCCAGAGAATGCCGAGCACGACGGGCCCGAGCACGATCAGGAACAGGTCGTAGCTCGGGATGTTCTGGCCGAAGAAATCCACCGCGCCCTTGAAGCCCGGTGCGCGGCGGCCGACGAGATCGTCCGGACCCCAGATCAGCACCACGAGGTCCTCGACCATCAAGGTCAGGCCGAAGGTCGCGAGCAGCTGGAACAGTTCTGGTGCGTGATAGATGCGGCGCAGCAGCACCATCTCGACCAGCACGCCGATCAGCGCCACGGCCAGCGCGGCCAGCACGATGCTGCCCCAGAAGCCGAACGCGCCCGACAGGCGCTCGGTCAGCGTGAAGGCGATGTAGGCGCCGATCATGTAAAAGGCGCCATGCGCAAAATTCACGATCCGCGTCACGCCGAAGATGATCGACAGACCCGAGGCCACCAGGAACAGCGACGCCGCGCTGGCGAGACCGGTCAGAAACTGTACGACGTAAAAGGCCATCGGCGGTCCGGGTTGGTTCGTGCGATGCCGCGGCAAGCGCGGACCTTGTAGGGCGGGTTAGCGACGCGTAACCCGCCCCTCTTTTCTCGTGTGGCGCCGAAGGCGGTGGGTTAGCCTTTGGCTAACCCACCCTACGGCAGCGGAGGTCGAAACAACTCCTCAGTCCTTCGGGCGAAGCTTCGCGACTTCGGCATCGCCAGGCAGGTAGTCCGCGCCCTTCTTGTAGGCAGATTCCACCATCACCCCCTTGCCGTCCTTCAGCGCGGTCTTGCCGACATAGGCACCGAGCGTCGACTGATGGTCGATCTTGCGGAAGGTGATCTCGCCGAACGGCGACGGCACGGAGAGGCCTTCCGCCGCGGCAATCAGCTTCTCCGGATCGCTCGAGCCGGCCTTTGCGAGGATCGCAGCCGCCGACTTGATGGTCTGGTAGCCGACGATCGAGCCGAGGCGCGGATAGTCGTTGTACTTGGCCTGGTAGGCCTTCAGGAACGCATCATGCTCGGGGGTCTTGATCGAGTACCAGGGATAGCCGGTAACGATCCAGCCCTCCGGCGTCTCGTCCTTGAGCGGGTCGAGATATTCGGGCTCGCCGGTCAGGAACGAGACGACCTCGCGCCCCTTGAACAGACCACGGGTGTTGCCTTCACGCACGAGCTTGACGAGGTCGGCACCGAAGGTGACGTTGAGGATCGCCTCGGGATTGGCGGCGGCAACGGCCTGCACCACCGGGCCCGCATCGATCTTGCCCTGCGGCGGCCACTGCTCGTCGACCCACTGGATATCGGGGCGCTTCTCCGACATCAGCTTCTTGAACACCGCGACCGCCGACTGGCCATATTCATAGTTCGGCGCGATCGTCGCCCAGCGCTTGGCGGGCAGCTTGGCGGCGGCCTCGACCAGCATCGCCGCTTGCATGTAGTTGGATGGGCGCAGGCGGAAGGTGTATTTGTTGCCCTTCGACCATGTGATGGCGTCGGTCAGCGGCTCGGCCGCGAGGAAGAACACCTTCTTCTGGTTCGCGAAGTCGCTGACGGCAAGACCAATGTTCGACAGGAACGTGCCGGCGAGCATCGCGACACCCTCGCTCGACACCAGCTCGTTCGCCGCAGTCTGCGCATCCGCGGGCTTGCCGCCGTCGTCCTTGGAGATGACGACGAGCTTCTTGCCGTTGATGCCGCCGGCCGCGTTGACCTCCTCGACCGCGAGCTGCCAGCCCTTGCGATAGGGCTCGGTGAACGCCGGCAGCAGCGAATAGCTGTTGATCTCGCCGATCTTGATGTCCTGCGCCAGGGCCGAATGAGCCATACCGCCCGCCAGAAGCGCGAAGGCCGCGCCTACAAAAGTGTTTCTCGCTCGCATCCCAACCTCCAGTTTTGAACTCTACGTCTTCAGCGTGTCTTGTCGGGAAAGCTGTGCCACCTCCCCGGTTCAAATCCTATCTCAGACCGTCCTCGCCCTTCACTTCCGCAACCGTGAGCCCACCGACGCGCGGCAATGGACGCCCGCTGTCGGTGACGGCAACAGCGACCATGATCTCGTTGGCGCGCGGCGCATCATTGATCTGAACTTCCATGCCATCGAAATGACTGCGCACGAAGGCAGCATCCTTGTGCCCGAGCGGAATGTCGAGCGTCGTACCGGGCCCGCTGCGCTTCTTCGACGACGGGATCAGCGCTGCGCCCTTGCTCAGAACCTTGCGTACTGGCGCACCCATTTTCGGATGAAGGATCGCGGCGGCGTGCTCAAGCTCGCCGTTCTCGCCGACGGCGGCCGCCTTGCCATAGCTCTGCGCTTTCGCGCCATCGATGCCGAGCGCAGCCACCGCGCGCTTCGATAGAAGTTCCCCCAGCTCCTCGCCGATCGCGATCAGCGGCGAGAGATCCTCGACATATCGTCCGGCGAAGGGATTTTCGATCACAGCGATCGCCGCGGCCCGCCGGGTCGGCGGCGAGACCTGGCGGCCCATCTCCATCTGCGTCTCTTCGACGACGGTGACGATCTTGCGGATGATCGCGCTCATGTTTCGCTTCCCTGCTCAGGCACAGACCGCGTTCTCCAGCACCAGCGGGCGCGATCGTCGCTGTTCTATATCCTTAGGTCCGATGACAAGCATATCACCACAAAGCTGCAACACGGCACCCTCGATCAATCCGCGATCGAACAATTGCCGTGCACATTCCGCGCCAGAGTCGAGGGCAGCGGCGATCTCATTCTGTGACAACTCACCGACATGTCGGGTGACGAGGCGCGCACCGAGATCGCTATCGGGCTGAAGCTCGCAGGCCGGTTGCCTGACAATGGCAGGATGTCCCGGCAGATCCACGGCATTGGCGATGACGGTCGCCGCCGCATCGGCTTGCGATGCCGTCGCCGCCAGCACCGTCACCGCGTCGGCAATCCCGAGCGAAAAACTGCGGCCGTGACGCCCGCTGGTCGCAACGCCCCGAACCGGGTCGTCCGCATCCACCCTCATGGCCCGCATCACGCCATCACGATCGGGACGATCCATCAGCCCAATCGAAAAATGCTCGCCTTTGCCGAGATGAAGTGCGATGTCGCCGCCATTGTTGACATAGGCCTGATCGAGCGTTGCCGCGCCCAGCATGGCACCCAAGATCTCCTCCGCCACACTGCCGGCAACGGCAGCCATCGGCGTGATGAAGCCATCAACGGCAAAGGGCGCGACCGCGGCGTGCATCCGGCGCGCCACCACGCCCCTCAGCGAGGTCCGCGCCGCGGCCGCAGCACGCAGCTGCGGCAGCTCCGCGCAGAGCTCGTCGAGCAGGCCCGTGGACCGCTGCGCCGCCGCCTCGTAAGCCGCGCGCACCGCATCCGCAGGCCCCCTCCCCTCAATGATCAGGTCGATCGGTCCATCCTGCAAATGCAGCCGCCGGCCATCAGACAGCAATGCGATTTGCGGGAGCCTTGTCATGCCCGAGGTCCCGGGATCGGGTTCTGCCAAGGCAGCTGGCGGACGTCGTCGCCGTTCTGCACCTCGGACAGCGGCTTCACGTAATCCATGTGACCGCCGAGCGCGGCATAGTCGGACAGCTTCATCGTGAACTCGATCGGCGCGACCAGCGCCGGCGTCGGCACGTAGCCGAACGCGCCGGCGGGCATCTGCGTCACGTCGACCATGTAGGTGATGCCGCCGCCGGGCCAGACATAAACAGGCGCGCCGCCGCTGGTGACGCGGGTCAGCGCGTCCTTCACCGAGCGCGTCAGCCGCACCGGATTGTCGGTGACGCCGGCGCGCAAGGATCCACCGGCGCCCGCCATGAACAGCACCGTGCACAACGCCGGTTCGCAATTCTCCTGGATGCGCTCGACCGAGAACTTCAGATCATCAGGCATTTCGGTTTCGACCGGCTTCAAGGTCTCGTCGAGCACGTAATAGGACGAGTGCTCGCCGGTGGTGGAGACCATCAGCATGGAGAGGCCGGGTCTTGCCTCCTTGGCATCGAACGGCCCGAGGATCGCCAGCGGATCGGAAATGTTGGTGCCGCCCCAGCCCGTGCCGGGATCGGCGACCTGGAAATAGCGGCCGGGCGTCGAGCGGCGGCCCTTCATCTTGATGCCGGTATCGGCGATATCGAGCAGCTTGCCGGCCTGGTGCTCGCTCAGCACGCCGGTGATGTGGTCGTCGACCACGACGACCTCGTCGACCTTGCCGTGCCATTGTTTTGCGAACATGCCGATCGTCGCCGAGCCGCATCCGACGCGCATGCGCTCTTCCTTCACGCCGTTGACGATCGGCGCCTGGCCGGCCTGCACCACCACGCTCGCGCCGCCGTCGATGGTAAGCTCCACCGCCTTGCAATTGGCGAGGTCCATCAGCGTGTCGCAGGTGACGCGGCCCTCCTTCTTGGAGCCGCCGGTGAGGTGATGCACGCCGCCCAGCGACAGCATCTGCGAGCCGTATTCACTGGTGGTGACGTGACCGACCGCTTCGCCCTGCGCGCGCACCGTCGCGGTTTCCGGGCCGAGATAGCGGTCGGTGTCGATCTTCACCTTGATGCCGCAATAGGAGAAGATGCCCTCGGTGACGACGGTCACCATATCGACGCCGTCGACCTCCGCAGAGACGATGAACGGCGCCGGCTTGTAATCGGGATAGGTCGTGCCTGCCCCGATCGCCGTCACGAAGGTTGAAGGTTCGTGGACGATCTTGCCGTCCCAATCTTCCGTGCGGCTGAACGGGACCAGCTTGCCGCCATGCGAGACGGTGCGCTCCAGGATCACGTGCGGATCCACCCGGACGAGCTTGCCCTCGTGATTGGCATAGCGGTCGCAGGCACCCGCCGCGCCCGGCTTGATGTAGCACATCACCGGACACGCATCGCAGCGGATCTTGTCGGCAACAACGCTCGTCGGTTCAGTCAGCATGTGCGAGCCTGCGGATCGAGGCGGTTATCATTCGTATACGAACAATGTTGCGCGCGGTCCCCGGGAGCTGTCAAGCGGCGGTGCAGTGCAAAAGATACGGCTGCCGCATAAAACCTCATTTGCCTATCCGACCTGTCCACAAAGAAGGCAGCGCGCTGCAGTGCGGCATGCACGGCTTGCACGTTTGTGTACAAACGGTATCGTCGCGGTCGAGATTTGGCAGCAATTTGCCGCGAGCCTGAGAATGAGGATGACGCAGACACCGATCCGCCTCACCGTGAACGGTGGGATCCACGAGATCGCCGCGGCGCCGGAGACGCCGCTGCTCTACGTGCTGCGCAACGATCTCGCACTCAATGGCCCGAAATACGGATGCGGCCTCGGCGAATGCGGCACCTGCACCGTCCTGATCGACGGCGCGGCGGCACGCTCCTGCGTGATTCCCGTCAGCGGCTGCGCGGGCCGCGACATCGTGACGCTCGAAGGGCTAGGCACGCGCGACAAGCCCGATGTCGTGCAGCAGGCCTTTATCGACGAGCAGGCCGCGCAATGCGGCTACTGTCTCAACGGCATGATCATGACCACCAAGGCGTTGCTCGCGATCAACCCGCGGCCGACCGAACAGGAGGCACTGGCGGCGTTGCGCTACAATCTCTGCCGCTGCGGCACCCATGTCGAAATCCTGCGCGCCGTGATGCGCGCATCGGGCGAGCTCACCGAGGCCGCGGATTGATGGCCTCCCCTGTTTCGAACGGGACTGAGCAGTCCCCCGGTTCGCTCGTCGTCGTCCGCACCGTGGACGAGGTCACCTCCGAGACCTTCGTCCGCATCACCCCGGACGGATCGGTCACGGCCTATAACGGTCATGTCGATCTCGGCACCGGCATACGCACCGCGCTCGGCCAGATCGTCGCCGAAGAGCTCGACGTCTCCTTTGCGCGCGTCGTCGTGGTGCTCGGCGACACCGCTTTGGTGCCGAACCAGGGCGCGACGATCGCGAGCGAGACCATCCAGATCACCGCCGTGCCCCTGCGCAAGGCCGCAGCGCAGGCGCGTCGGTTTTTGATCGCGCGCGCGGCCGAGCGGCTCGAACTTCCCGCGACTGACCTCAGGATCGAAGACGGCCTCGTGCGCGGGCACGACAACCGCAGCGTCAGCTATGGCGAACTGATCGGTGGCGACGAGATCAGGCTCGAGCTTGCCGACGACGTCACGGTCAAACCCGTCGGCAACTACACGATCGTCGGTCAGTCGACGCCGCGCGTCGATCTGCCGGCCAAGGCCACAGGCGGGTTGACCTTCGTGCACGACATCCGCGTGCCGGGCATGCTGCACGGCCGCGTGGTGCGACCGCCCTATTCCGGGGTCGATGCCGGGCCGTTCGTCGGCACCAGCCTGATCGCGGTCGACGAAGCATCGGTCCGCGACATCCCCGGCATCGTCGCCGTGGTGAGCATCGGCGATTTCGTCGGCGTCGTCGCCGAGCGCGAGGAGAATGCGATCCGCGCGGCGGAGCAGCTCAAGGTGAGCTGGAAGCGGACGCCCGCCCTCACCGATCTGTCCGACGTCGAGACCGCGCTGCGCGCCAATCCATCGACGCCGCGCACGCTGATCGACAAGGGCGATGTCGATGCCGCGATCTCGGGTGCGGCCAAGCCGATGCAGCGCACCTACGTCTGGCCGTACCAGATGCACGCCTCGATCGGCCCGTCCTGCGCGGTCGCCGATTTCAGGGATGGCAATATCCGGGTCTGGTCGGGCACGCAGAATCCGCACATGCTGCGCAGCGACCTTGCGCTGCTGATCGAGCGGCCCGAGAGCGAGATCGACGTCATCCGCCTGGAGGCCGCCGGCTGCTACGGCCGCAACTGTGCCGACGACGTCACGGCCGACGCGCTGCTGCTGTCTCGTGCGGTGGGACGCCCCGTGCGCGTGCAGCTGACGCGCGAGCAAGAACACGCTTGGGAGCCAAAGGGCACCGCCCAGCTCATCGACGTCAATGGCGGGCTGAATGCGGACGGCAGCATTGCCGGCTACGACCTCGCCACGCGCTATCCTTCGAACGCCGCGCCGACGCTGGCGCTGCTGCTGACGGGACGGATCTCTCCGGATCCCGCGGTGCTGCAGATGGGCGACCGCACCGCGATCCCGCCTTACGATTACGACCACATGCGCGTCGTCGCCCACGACATGGCGCCGATCGTGCGCGCGTCCTGGTTTCGCGGCGTCTCCGCGCTGCCGAACACTTTTGCGCACGAATCCTACATCGACGAGGCCGCCACCGAGGCCGGCGTTGACCCCATCGAATATCGCCTGCGCTATCTGAAGGACTCGCGCGCTGTCGATCTGGTCAACGCGGTCGCCGAGCGCGCCGGTTGGAAACCGCGACCGGTGCGCGAGGAAAAGGACGGCGAAATCGTGCATGGGCGCGGCTTTGCCTATGCGCTCTATGTCCACAGCAAATTTCCCGGCTATGGCGCGGCGTGGTCGGCCTGGGTCACCGACGTTGCCGTGAACAAGACGACGGGCGACGTGAGCGTCACCCGCGTTGTCGCGGGACAGGATTCCGGCCTGATGATCAACCCGGAAGGCGTGCGCCACCAGATCCACGGCAACGTCATCCAGTCCACCAGCCGCGCGCTGATGGAGGAGGTTTCGTTCGAGCGCGGCGCCGTGGCAGCGCGGGAATGGGGCGCCTATCCGATCATCCCCTTCCCCGACGTGCCCAAGATCGACGTCTTGATGCTGCCGCGTCAGGACCAGCCGCCGCTCGGCGTCGGCGAGTCCGCCTCGGTGCCGAGTGCGGCGGCGATTGCGAATGCGATCTTCGATGCCACCGGCGTGCGCTTTCGCGAGCCGCCGTTCACGCCGGAACGCATCTTGAAGGGGTTGTACGGTGAGGCAGCGCCGGTGGCGCAGGCCCTGCCCGCACCCGCCGCGGCAAAACCGTCGCGGATCTGGGAGAATCCCGTCGCCAGACGCGCCGGCGTCTTCGCGACGATCGCAGCCGTCTGCACCGCCGCGATCGGCATCGGCGCAGCCCTGCTGCCCGGCCGCGCCATCGCGCCGATCACACGGCCGGATGCCTCAGTCTATTCCACAGCGACGATCGCCCGCGGCGAGCAGCTTGCCGCGCTCGGCAATTGCGCGGAGTGCCACACCAGCCTCAAGGGCGTGCTCAACGCCGGCGGCCGCGCCCTGGAGACGCCATTCGGCACGATCTACAGCACCAACATCACGCCCGACGTCGAGACCGGCATCGGCGCATGGTCCTATCCCGCCTTCGAGCGCGCGATGCGCGATGGCTTGCATCGCGACGGACGACAGCTCTATCCCGCCTTTCCCTACACGCATTTCGCCAAGACTGCCGATGCCGACATGCAGGCGCTCTACGCCTATCTGATGGCACAGCCTGCGGTGCGCGCGACCCCGCCGGCGAATGAGCTCGCCTTCCCGTTCAATCTCCGCCCGCTACTCGCGGGGTGGAATGCGCTCTTCCATCAGAGCAAAGTTTTTGAACCCGACCCTACCAAATCGGAAGCTTGGAACCGCGGCGCGTACCTGATCGAGAGCCTCGGCCATTGCAGCGGCTGCCATTCGCCGCGCAACGCGCTCGGCGCCGAGCAGCGCAATGCCTATCTCGCCGGCGGCTTTGCCGAAGGCTGGGAGGCGCCGCCGCTGACCGCGCTGTCCCACGCGCCGATCCCATGGAGCGAGGACGACCTCTTCGCCTATCTGCGGACCGGCCATTCGCGCTATCACGGCGTCGCCGCCGGCCCGATGGCGCCTGTAGTCAGGGACCTCAAGGCCCTGCCAGATCAGGACATCCGTGCAATGGCGGTCTATCTCAATTCCTTTAACGACGCCGTGGCCGATGCGCCTGCTCTTGCAGGGAAGCTCGAGAGCGCAACGCAGGTCACCGTCGCCTCGACCGCCGGCGCGCGCATCTATCAGGGCGCCTGCGCGGTGTGCCACGAAGTCGGCGGCCTCCCGTTGTTCGGCAGCCGCCCCTCGCTCGCACTCAATAGCAACATTCACAGCACGAAGGCGGACAATCTCGTGCAGGTGATCCTGCACGGCATCACCGAGCCAGTCTCCAGCGATCTCGGCTACATGCCGGCCTTCAGGAACAGCATGAGCGACACGCAGATCGAGGAGCTCGCCACCTTCCTGCGCAAGCAGTTTGCGCCAGACAAGCCAGCGTGGACCGGTATCCGAGAAACGATCGCACGGACGCGATCGTCAGTGCGCTAGACAATCCTGCACTCACCCGTGCTTCTTCGCCTCCACCGGCGGCGTGCCGTGGGTGTGGAAGGACTCGATCGTCTTCAATCCCCACGCCTGCCCCTTCTTGCGCTCCTCTTCCGTCCACACGATAGGCTTCCAGTCGGGCGCGAGAATGAGGCGGGCGCCGGCATTGGCGACTTCGACGCGGTTGCCGCCGGGCTCGTAAACGTAGAGGAAGAAGGTCTGCTGGATCGCGTGCTTGTGCGGTCCGGTCTCGATGTGCACGCCGTTCTCGAGAAAAATATCGGCCGCGCGAAGGATCTCCTCGCGGCTGTCGAGCGCGTAGGTGACGTGATGGAAGCGGCCCGGCACTCCGGAATGGTCGAGCGAATAGGCGAAGTCGTAGCTCTTGTTCGACATCGTCAGCCACATCGCAGCTTCCCGGCCGTCGTTGAGCACGATCTGCTCCGTGAGGCGCAAGCCGAGATAGTTTTCGAAGAACTCGCGATTGGCTTTGATGTCGACGGCGAGGCAGTTGAGGTGATCGAGCCGGCGGACATTGACGCCGCGCGCCGGAAAGCGCTGCGCCTGGTTCTTCAGCGCGGGCTTCAGCTCCGGCGGCGCCTCGTACCATTCGGTCTCGTAATACAGCTCGACGATGTGACCATCGGGATCTCGGCAACGGAAGGTCGGGCCCTGGCCCATGTCGCCGTCGATCCATCCGATGTCGAAGCCTGATCCTTTCAGCGCGGCGACGCGCCGCTCCAGCGCTTGCTGGCTGCGCGCGCGCAGCGCCATGTGCTCCATGCCCGAGGTCTTCGACGCGGTGAGCTTGAGCGAATACCGCTCGTAATCGTCCCAGCCGCGCAAGTACACGGACTCGCCCTTCCGGCCGCTGATCGTCATGCCCATGATGTCGACGAAGAATTTCAGGCTCTCATCGGGCTTCGGCGTCAGCAGCTCCATATGGCCGAGATGCGCGAGATCGAGGATCGGTTCGGGCTGCATGTTGTTCTCCAGCACAGCTAGCGATCCGCCGGACCGGATCGCGCGATCGGGCGCAGGGCTGCAACAAGCTCACCCGCCCGAAGGCGGCATCTAAGCCGCCGGTTCATTTGTACTAATGTACAAATGATTAGGTCTCGTCAACAAATCAAACGACATCCCCTGGCTCTGACGAAGTTCGCTGCTCGAAGGCACCCTCCAAACGGCGGACCCGACTGGCCGGATGGTAAAATATTCCTTAATTGCGTCCGGCCTTCAACAGCCTGGAATTGCAGCATTTTCCCGCCGTTTCCGCCTGTAAAAGGGCAATCGGAATAAACCTCGCGGCCGAATTGTCGCGGATTTAACGAAGCGGCCGCGCCTGCCGCTTAACCGTTTGTGCAGCGACGGCCGCGCATAGTCCGGTGCAAATCGCTTGCTCTTGCCAGGTTCATCGATCGTGACATCCTTTGGACGCGTGATTTCGGTTCGCGGATCGCTCGCCCGGGTCGGGCTGCTGGCGGAAAGCCAGATGCCCATCTCGGAAGTTCGGGCAACCGTCGGCCGCTTCGTCAGCATTCGCAGCGCCAGCTCGGTCATCGTCGCGATGATCACCGAGGTGTCCTGCGAGAATTTGTCGAGCAGCGACAATTACATCGCGGTCGCCTCGGTCGACCTGCTTGGCGAGATCCTCAACGCCAGCGACAAGCCGAAATTCCAGCGTGGCGTCACCAACTATCCGACCATCGGTGATTCCGTCGATCTGATCACCAGCCAGGAGCTGCGCACGATCTACGCGCCGACCGGCTCGGACCAGATCAATGTCGGTTTCCTCCAGCAGGACCGCTCGGTCGTCGCCTATGTCGACGTCGAGGAAATGCTGTCCAAGCATTTTGCCGTGCTGGGATCGACCGGCGTCGGCAAATCGACCGGCGTGTCCTTGCTGCTCAACGAGATCCTGAAGGCACGTCCGAACCTGCGCATCTTCCTGCTCGACGTGCACAACGAATATGGCCGCTGCTTCGGCGACCGCGCGCTGGTGCTCAACCCGCGAAACTTGAAGCTGCCGTTCTGGCTATTCAATTTCGAGGAAATCGTCGACGTGCTGTTCGGCGGCCGCGCCGGCGTGCCCGAGGAGCTCGACATCCTCGCCGAGGTGATCCCGCTCGCCAAGGGCGTCTACACCCAGTACCAGAATGCCGACCGCATCGGTCTCAAGCGCATCGATCCCAAGCAGATCGGCTACACCGTCGACACGCCTGTGCCCTATCGCCTGGTCGATTTGATGTCGCTGATCGACGAGCGCATGGGCAAGCTCGAGAACCGCTCCTCGCGCATCATCTATCACAAGCTGATCTCGCGCATCGAGGCGGTGCGCAATGACCCGCGCTACGCCTTCATGTTCGACAACGCCAATGTCGGCGGCGACACCATGGCCGAGGTCATCAGTCATCTGTTTCGCCTGCCGGCGAACGGCAAGCCTATGACGGTGATGCAGCTCGCCGGCTTCCCGGCCGAAGTCATCGATTCCGTCGTCTCGGTGCTGTGCCGCATGGCCTTCGATTTCGGCCTGTGGAGCGACGGCGTCTCGCCGCTGCTATTCGTGTGCGAGGAAGCGCATCGATACGCCTCCGCCGACCGCAACATCGGTTTCGGGCCGACCCGCAAGGCGGTGTCGCGCATTGCCAAGGAAGGCCGCAAATACGGCGTCTATCTCGGCCTCATCACCCAGCGTCCGGCCGAGCTCGACGCCACCATCATCTCCCAGTGCAACACGCTGTTCACGATGCGTCTTGCCAACGAGCGCGACCAGGCGTTGCTGCGTGCCGCGGTGTCGGACGCCGCCGCGAACCTGTTGTCCTTCGTGCCCTCCCTCGGCACGCGTGAAGTGCTGGCCTTCGGCGAGGGCGTTGCGCTGCCCACGCGCTTGCGCTTCAAGGAGGTACCGCCGCATCAATTGCCGCGCGGCGAAGCCACCATCTCGAGCGTCCCGTCCGTCACCTCCGGCCACGACATGCATTTCGTCGGCGCCGTGCTCGAGCGCTGGCGCGGTGCCACCTCGCAACGCGACGTGCCGAACGATCCGGTGTTCTCGGCCCCGCCCGCCAAGACGCTCTCCAACGTCGAGGCCCCGATGCTGCAGCCCTCGATGGGGCTCGATCCCGACCGCTTCTCGCTCCTGAAGAAGCCGCTGCGGTAGAGACTCTCGTGTCCCGGACGCGCTGCAGCGTGAGACGCTGCTGCGCAGAGCCGGGATCCAAACCGCAACACCGCACATGTCAGTGAGATGGGCCCCGGCTCTGCAGCGAAGCGCTGAACCGGACGATGCTGCGCATCGCCCGGGGGAGCGCTGCGCTGCGTCCGGGGCACGAGACGTTCCGACGCCTCTGGAGCGTCGCGCCCGCGTGGACTATGGTTTGTCCCCTCGCAGCCGGCTTTCCTGACCGTGGCAAGCCTGCGCGCGCATGCCGACGACGTGACGGAAAAGACATGACCGAACTGGACTGGCCCGAAATTCTGCTGCGCCTCGGAGCTGCGACGCTCGCCGGCAGCGCGATCGGCCTGAACCGCGACCTGCACGGCAAGCCGATCGGGCTGAAGACGCTCGGCATTGTCGGGCTCTCCACCGCAACCGTCGTGCTGCTCGCGGTCCAGATCGGCGAGCCCGGCAAGATTACCGACGCGGCGAGCCGGGTGATCCAGGGCATCCTGACCGGCATCGGCTTCCTCGGAGCCGGCGTCATCGTCCACGAGAGCGAACGGTTTCGCGTGCGCGGCCTGACCAGCGCGGCCTGCACCTTCCTCGCCGCCTGTCTCGGCATTGCCTGCGGCGCCGGGCAGTGGAGAATCGTCCTGGTCGCGCTGGCCTTTGCGTTCGTGCTGCTCACGATCGGCCGCCGCGGCGAGCGCTGGCTGCATCGCGCACTGGGCGGTAAAGACGATCCACACCACGCTGAAACCGCGGCATCTCGCGATCATGTCGAGGGTCGCTAGAACCGCAACCGCCGCGCCCAGATCGGCTTCAGCAATTCGAGCACCGTGAGCACCAATAGTCCTGCGCCGAGCGTGAACATCAGATCGTCCGGGTGCAGCGGACCGAACCGAAACAGGCTGGACGCCGGCGGCCAGAACAAGGCCGCGGCGAGAACGACCGCGATCGACAGGAAGATCCAGAGCAATGCCAGGTTCGGACGGAAGAAGGCGGACAGGAACGACGCGCTGAAGGACCGGTTGACCAGCACCAGCGCGACGATACAGACGACCAGCGCAACGAAAGCCAGTGCGCGCGCCTCGTCGGGCGGCATGCCGGAACGAAGCGCGACGACGAAGATCGCGGCAATCAACGCAAATGCCATCACGCCCTGCAGAATGCTCCAGCCGACCAAGGCCCACGAAAACAACTCCGCATCGGCGCGCCGCGGCGGTCGCGTCATGACATCGCGCTCCTCCCGCTCGGCTTCGAATACGAGCGAGCAGACGGGGTCGATGATCAGTTCCAGAAACGCAATGTGCACGGGACCGAGAATCAGGGGCAGCCCGAACACCAGGGGAAGCAGGGCCAGCCCTGCGATCGGAACGTGGACGGCGAAGATGAAGGCCATCGCCTTGCGGAGATTGTCGTAGATCCGGCGCCCGAGGCGGATGGATGCAACGATGGATGCGAAATCGTCGTCGAGCAGGACGATCGAGGAGGCCTCGCGAGCGACATCCGTGCCGCGGCCGCCCATCGCGATCCCGATATGGGCAGCCTTCAGGGACGGCGCGTCGTTGACGCCGTCGCCAGTCATCGCGACGATCTCGCCGTTGCGCTTCATCGCCTGAACGATCCGCAGCTTCTGCTCCGGCAGGACCCGCGCGAAGACGTTCACGTTCCCAACGAGAGCCTCCAGCTCACTGTCGTCCGCAAGCTTGATCTGCTCGCCGGTCACGACCTCGTTGACGTCGAGCCCGGCCTGCCCGGCGATCGCCATGGCGGTCGCCGGATAGTCGCCCGTGATCATGACGACGCGGATGCCAGCCGAGCGACATTCGGCCACCGCTTCGGAGACGTGCGGACGAAGCGGATCGGCCAGTCCGACGAGACCGAGGAAGCGAAATGAAAAGCCGTCCTGCGAAGCCGGCAGCGACTCACTGTGGCAGGTCGCAGCGGCAACGCCCAGCACGCGAAGACCATTCTTCGCCATGTCCGCGACCGACTCGCGCATCGCGGCCTGCTCCGCGGCATCCAGCTTGCAGAGACGCGCAATCGCTTCGGGGGCGCCTTTCGCCGAGACGAAGAGCTCCTCGTGATGCGGCAAGCGCCAGACTTGGGTCATCGCCAGCAGTTCGGGCCGCAGGCCGTAGGTCCGTATCAAGGTCCGGGCGCCCTCGGTGTCCTCATCCTTCGGCAGGCTCGCCTGCACGAACGTATGCAGGGCTTTCTCCATCGGGTCGAACGGCTCCGGCGAGCTCGCCAGAACGCTGCAACGCGCCAGCTCGAAGAACTCCGCGCCTACAGCTGCAGCCTGCGACGCGGCAAGGCGCAGGCTCGTCCCGCCAGGCAGCCTCAGCTCCGCGACCGACATCCTGTTCTGCGTCAGCGTGCCGGTCTTGTCGGTACACAGCACCGTGGCCGAGCCAAGCACCTCGATCGCAGCAGCGCGCCGCGTCAGCACGCGCGCCTTCGAGATGCGCCAGGCGCCCATGGCCATGAACACCGTGAGGACGACGGCAAACTCCTCGGGCAACATGGACATGCCGATGGCGATGCCCCCGAGCAGCGCCTGCAGCCAATCCCCGCGCAATGTTCCGTAAAGCAGGACTGCGGCCAGGCTGATCACCGCGCCGCCGAGAAAGCAAAGCCGCACGAGCCGGGCGGTCTGTTGCTGCAGCCGCGGCGGCTCTGTCTGCAAGCCATGCAGCGACAATCCGATCTTCCCGATCTCGCTGCGGGGGCCGGTGGCCTCGACCTCGGCTAGGCCCTCGCCTCGCACGACCAGCGAGGCCGAATACACGAAGGGCTGATCATCGCCGCCCGGACGATGCTCGGCCAAGGCGCCGTCAGGGGCCGGCGTCTTGAAGGCCTGCTTGCGCACCGGGACCGACTCTCCAGTCAGCAGCGACTCGTCGACCGCCAGATCGCGCGCGCTGACCAACATAGCGTCCGCCGGAACACGGTCGCCTTCGGCCAGAACGAGAAGATCGCCACGAACGACGTCCCGGCCCGCGATCCGTCGCCGCTCCCCATCCCTGACCACGAGCGCCCGCGGACTGGTCAGCTCGCGCAACGCCTCCAGCACGCGTTCGGTGCGGGTCTCCTGCACGATGGTGATGACGACGGAGATGCCGCCGAAGGCCAGCAGCAGCAGCGCCTCGCGGAGGTCGCCGAGCAGGAGGTAGACCAGCCCGCCGCAAAGAAGGAGTGCGAGCATCGGCTCGCGCACGACCTCGAGCACGATGCGCAGCGGCGTGCGCCGTTCCGGCCGAGGCAGTTCGTTGTAACCGTCCTGTTGCAGTCGCAGCCGGGCCTCGGCTTCGCTCAGCCCCGCTGAATCTGCGCGTTCTTCCTTGCTCACGTCTTGCGCCGCACGCTCCAGAGACTTCCGGCTCCGACGATGGCCGTCGCAAGCAACACGGCGACGAAGGTCTGGAAGATGGTGAAGTTCAGGGCGTCGCGCGCGACGAACAGCGCGGTGATCGCGCCGGCGATGACAAAGAGGATGCGAAAGATGATGCTCATGGCCATGTCTCCGATCAGCATGACCTGGAGCCTACCTCGCCCTCGACATCGGGGCGCAATGCTCGTCGGCATTCATGCAGGCGGACAGTACCGGTCAGCACCGAGGAACATTTGCGGCATGTCAAGCCGCACCTGGGACGCGATGCCGCTGGTCCGGTGAACCGCTTGCTTTATGACATGTCCACGACCAGCACGGCCGGATGATCGGCGTGTGACTCGCATGCGAAATGACGCCGCCAGCGGGAACTAAAATTCGCGCTCGACGGGAACCGCAACGATTTCACAATCGAACACGTTTTATTAAGAGGTCTCGCCCGTTACTAGCGCAAACACTTCGGCACAACCTGCGCAGTTCCGTTCCCACCGCGGACGGAGACGCCGACGAGTCGTGCCTGCAAAACGAAAAGGGGGCGCCCTCTCATGAACCTGCGAGCATCGATCATCGCGACATGCGTCGGCGCGGCATTCCTCGGGGTTGGCTACGTCTGGAACTACCAGCCCGACATCGTCAATCCCGACGAAATATGGAGCATGTTTCAATCCGAGCATCGCATGGCCCGAGCGGCGGTCTCTCGCATGCTCATCGAGCCGCATTCAGCTCACTTCAGCGGTTTGCGAACGGTCGAGGCAGACACGGCGAGATACGTATGCGGCGCCGTGAACGCGAAGAACAAGGCGGGCCATGCGATCGATGCCGCGTTCGTCTACACCGTGGCCAGCGACTTCGCCCGGGTCGACGACGATGGCCGGATCACCTCCCAACACTTTCCATACAAATCGTGCCCAACGGCAACCGACGTCAGGACTGCCGAACAGCAAATGCCGATATCCCCCGGCGCGCTGGCGGCGGCCAAGGTCATCGGAAAGGTCATTCCCCAATCCAGCGGCGGGACGATGGAGCAACAGCTTGGCCAACTGGCCGCGCAGACAACAGCCGTCGCACCGGCTGCGGGAGGCTCGTCGGGTCCGGTGGGGACAAGACCCGCCGCAACGGGACTGACGAGGATGGGACTGACCGGGACGGGAATGGCTGGGACGGGACTGGCGCCGGCAGGACAGCCTTCAGCTTCGCCGAAGGCTGTCCCGGACACCGAACTCACCTGGGAGGCCGATCGGCCGCCGGTCGCATGGCCGGCGCTCCCTACAGGCCAATGCCCGGCGAAATCGATGCAACCGCGGACGGCCGCTGAAGCCCTGGCTCTTGCGAAGGAGATCGAGGCGCGCTGGGATCAGCCGAGAACATTGCAGCCTCCGACGAAACGTGTGTCGTCGGAGGAGATCGGAACAGCACGCTGTGCGCTGCTTGCGATCGATCCCGCGGACAAGGACTATCCACAGGCCTGGGCAGCCTTCGTGCGGCTGCGCAACATCGATCGCGCACTGGCCGGTTAAAGCCATACGCTTGCCCGCGCAAGTCGCGATGCCGCTATTGCTTCGCCATCAACTCGAGCGCCGGAGCAAAGCGCTCGGCGAACGTCAATGTCTTGGCGTGATGAACCGCGGCAAAGGATGCCGAGATTCCTGCCGAAGCAACCGCGAGCAAGGCAACTACGAAAACCAGACGGCGCATGTTCGCCTCCCGTGTGAGCTCGACTCCTCCAAAGCATGGGGCGGCTATGTTTCAGGACGGTTTCGTGGGCGAGGAAATTGATTTCGCTCAAGCGGCTGTGATGAGATTCGGCTTATCTGGGCGCGTGCCGCAACTACCTAATAATGGTCGACGTGTTTTTGCAGCGGAGCGCGAGCATTGTCGGGAATTCCACACCCGCGGCCACGATCCCAAGCACTGCAGCGACAAGCAGCATACGCTGGAATGGGAGTTATCGAGGACTATCCAAATGAAGATCGTGATCCAGAAGCTCAATGGCCTGTGGCACCTCATCGTCGGGTCGTGCCAGATCCGAACGCCCTTCCTGGACACCCAGGACCGCGCCCTGGTGATCACCTACGCCCGCCGCGCCTACCCAGGCGCCAGGATCTTCCAGCGCGACTGACGGGCGATTGCGCATGATGGTCCACTCACTAGAGGCGCGGGGTGAATCCAGTCGCCTGCAGCCCCACGACCTTGCCGTTCGGACTGACCGACCACTTCATCGAGATGCGTGTGGACCCGCAGATGAAATTGACTGGCCCGCGGTACTCGTACGTCATCTCCCGTGAACCAACGGGGCATGACCCGTAGCGGCGCATCGATCCCGGCGATATCTGGGGCAACCTGCATAACGGGCGCGGCTGCGCGACGTCCGAAAAGCCGTCCTTCAGCAGGGATGCTCTCAACACCGCCTCTTCTGTCCCCTCTGGGAACTGCGCATTCAAGGCCGCGGTCATCGGACCATCTCGGTCATTCAAAGGCGAGGCGAGCGGCTCCGCCAGGATTCTTGGCAGTGACCAATTGTATGTGAGCGACAGCTTCAGCGCGTATCCCGTGATGGCGAAGAACAGCAATAGAACGCTATGGTGCGTATCCGAAGAGACGCCCCTGCCGAGACGGCCAGCAGACGCTGGCCCAATCCACCACACGCCAATCCAAACGACGCAATGATCAGGAGGATCGCAACCGGCACCAGATATGAATAGCTGGCGAGCCAGCACACCAGAACGACGGCCGGCAGGCTCCAGCTCAGCGCCCGGCCATCCCGGCGGAGGATGGCAATGAGTGGCGGAATGGACGCCATTATCGCGAGGATGAAAATGCCCTGCTGAAGCATCACAACGTCCAATTCCCGATGCCTCTAATCATCGTCCTCCGGACCGCACCAGCCGGGCAGATAGATCGCATCCTTACTCTTGGCTGCGGACATCGCCTTCTCGAGGGCCTTGTCGAAATCGCCCTCCACCACCTTGCGCGAGACTTTTCGGCGCAGGAAGTCGGCCCACAGGAATTCTGAGAACGGCGTCGTGTCCTTGGCGAAGCCGCCCATGCGGCGCAATTCGCCGGCAAGGCTGCGGAACGGATCGTCCTTGAGATCGGCGATCGATTTCGGCAGGTCGCGGAAGCGCTGCCGCTCCCCCTTGGCGTCGTAAGGATAGACCCAGCGCTTGTTGTCCATCACGCCCCAGAACGCCTCGCGCTCGACCATGCGGAGGTCGCCGACGATGGTCACCAGCACCTCCTTGACGCCTTCGTCGTGCAGCGCGCGGCCGAGATGATGGTGGTCGATCACGTAGTAGCGTGCGTCGGGGCCGTGGACGACGGGGATCATGTGCTTGCCGAGCAGATCGGCCTGTTTATTCTTGTCATGCTCGCGCCAGCGCTTGCGCTTCTCCTTGACCTCCCGCATGCCGACCGTCATCTGCGTCGGCCGGAGCGACAGGATCGGAACCGGATGCACTCTTGGCTCGCGCGCGTTGGTCGTGGTCATGGTCGAAGCCCCTCGCATGGATGCAACTGACATTCAGGTTCCCAACTATGCCATGGGCCCTGCAGCGGCAAAACGTGCTCGGAAGGACGACGGGATCACAAGCCGCTGTAGACGGACAAGAAGGCACGAAGTCCCTGACTGTCGCTGTGCCCGTTGTTGCAACGCAACCCTCGCGTCGCGCGGGGGACGTGACCGCGAACGCTCCGCGCCGATCCATTCACAAATAGCGCGGGCGCTCGATTACACGCGGGCATTGAGAAGATTTTCTGCAACGCGTTCATCCCGTGTGCTATCAAAAACCGCTGCTTCGGAGTGATCCCCGCCCCATGACGACCCAGCGGCCCATAAGCTCTGACGACGAGCACCGGGTGCTCCAGTTCAGGCCGCGCACCTCGCCTTCCCCGTCGGTCCGCCACGGTAGCGGTACCGTACAGCCGTTGCGCGTCGCGCCCGAACCGCTCGACCTGTCACGCTACGAGCAGCCCCGCGCCGAGCCGGACGATTTCCGTCATCGCATGCTCGCCAATATCGCGGCGCTGGCCTTCACCATCGCGCTGACCGCCATCGGAATCTGGCTCGCGGTCAGCATTGCGGACCTGCGCCGGACCCAGGATTGCGTGCTGATGGGCCGTCGCGACTGCGTCAAGATCACGACACCGCATATCTAGGCCCGATCCGCCGGCCGGCCCGGCCGAAGGGGCTCCGGCGGGCATCCCCAACCCCCGTCTCCTCGCCTGCCCGGCTCCATTGAACTCAGGGCGGCGCTCCGATATACGGGCTTTCGACCCGGCCAGAGGGGGGTTTGAGGGCGTCATCAGGGGCGCGATGCCCACCCACCGTGCCACTCTGGACAATCTGACAAATATCCGCAATATATCAAAGGCTTAGTGATGTCTTCCACATTCGATCAGGTCGCCACGATCATCGCTGAAACCTGCGACATCCCGCGCGACACGATCACGCCGGATAGCCATGCCATCGACGATCTCGGCATCGACAGCCTCGATTTCCTCGACATCGCGTTCGCGATCGACAAGCAGTTCGGCATCAAGCTGCCGCTGGAAAAGTGGACCCAGGAGGTCAACGACGGCAAGGCGACCACCGAGCAGTATTTCGTGCTGAAGAACCTGTGCGCCCGCATCGACGAACTGGTTGCGGCCAAGGGCGCGAGCGCGTAAGCGCGCGGCCATGCAACTCGAATACTTCCACATGATCGATCGCATCGTCGACCTCAAGGTCGACGAGAAGACGATCGTCGTCGAAGCCCAGGTCCCGAAGGAGAGCACCATCTTCGAGGGGCACTTCCCGGGTTACCCCTTGATGCCCGGCGTGCTCCTGATCGAATCGATGGCGCAGGCTTCGGGCTGGCTTCAGCTCGGCGTGTTCAAGTTCGAGCGCATGCCGATCCTTGCCGCCGTGAAGGAGGCCAAGGTCCGCGGCTCGGTCTTCCCCGGCGATCTCATGAGCATCGAGGCGAGCCTCACCTATGAAGGCTCCGGCTATGCCATGACCGAGGCCAAGATCAAGGTCGGCGGCAAGCTGCGCGCGAATTCGGCGCTGACCTTCACGCTGATCCCCTTCCCCAATGCGGATATGCGCGGATACATGGCGAAAGTCGCCGAGCGTGTCGGCTTTCCGCAACAGGCCGTATCGCCATGACTGACACTGCTTCGAAGCCCGGCCAGACGGAAGTCTGGATCACCGGCATTGGACTCGCAACCTCGCTCGGCGAGGGCCTCGACGCCAACTGGGCTGCGCTTTCCGAGAAGCGCATCAACGTCGACGAGAAGGGCTTTGCGCCCTACATCGTGCATCCCTTGATGCCCGTGACCTTCGACAGCCAGATCCCCAAGAAGGGCGACCAGCGCCAGATGGAAGCCTGGCAGCGCATCGGCACCTATGCCGCCGGCCTTGCGCTCGATTCCGCCGGGATCAAGGGCAACAAGGATATCCTGTCGAAGATCGACATGGTGGTGGCCGCGGGCGGCGGCGAGCGCGACCTCAATGTCGACACCGGCGTCCTGACGGCCGAGGCCAAGGGCGCGAACGCGCCCGGCTTCCTCAACGAACGGCTGATGAGCGATTTGCGCCCTACCTTGTTCCTGGCGCAGCTTTCCAACCTGCTCGCCGGCAACATCGCCATCGTGCACGGCCTCGGCGGCACCTCGCGCACCTTCATGGGCGAAGAGGTTGCGGGCGCCGATGCCGCCCGCATTGCGCTCGCGCGCATCGCCTCGGGCGAGAGCGACATTGCCCTCGTCGGCGGCTCGCACAACGGCGAGCGCAAGGACCTCATGGTCCTCTACGAATTCGGCGACTTCAACCTGAAGGACAAGTTTGCGCCGGTGTGGGCGCGCAAGGACCATCCCGGCTTCGCGCTCGGCTCGGCCGGCGCGTTCCTGGTGCTGGAATCGAAAGCGCATGCAGAGGCGCGCGGCGCCAAGCCGTTCGCAAGGCTGTCGAGCGTCGTTGCCGATCTCGCCCGGCGCAAGCAGCCCGGCGACATGGCCGCGACGCTGGAGCAGTTGTGGGCCAAGCTGCCCAGGCGCGAAGGCAAGGGCGCGATCATATCAGGCGCGACCGGCGCGGAGCCGGCGACGAGCGAAGAGCGCGGCTTCCTGAAGGCTCACGCCGACTTCCCGGTGCGTTCGACCGGTACCATGTTCGGCCACACCATGGAGACGCAATTCCCGCTCGGCATCGCGCTCGCTGCGCTGTCGATCTCGCGTGGTGCGCTGTTCCCGCCGAACGATTCCACGGGCACCGAGATTGAAATGCAGGGAGCGCCCACCCAGATTGTGGTGGTGGGAGCCGGACACTGGCGCGGCGAAGGCATGGCGCTGGTCGAGGCAGTTGGCTAGCTCACCCGGGGGATCGACATGACTGCACCACGCGACAAACTCGGGCGTCCCGTCGTCGTCGTCACCGGCATGGGCATCATGACCTCGCTCGGTGCCGGCAAGGCCGACAATTGGGCCAAGCTCGTCGCCGGCGAATCCGGCATCCGCACCATCACCCGCTTCCCGGTCGACGGCCTGAAGACCACGATGGCCGGCACTGTCGATTTCGTCAGCGTCGATCCGTTCTCCTCCACCGGCCTGTCCGAGCGGATGGCTGAATTGGTGACGGAGGAAGCGCTCGAGCAGGCCGGCATCGGCGCCAAGGCCGATTTCCCGGGTCCCCTGTTCCTGGCGGTCGCACCGGTCGAGGTGGAATGGCCGCAGCGCCGCGAGCTCGGCCGCGCGGTCGGTGCGCCCGACTTCACCTATGACGATCTCTTGCGCATCTCCGGCGGCGGCAAGTACAGCGCATATCATCACCGTTTCATGTTCGGCTCGGTCGCCGCCCACCTCGCCGAGACCTTCGGCACCAAGGGCTCGCCGATCTCGCTGTCGACGGCCTGCGCGTCCGGAGCCACCTCGATCCAGCTCGGCGTCGAGGCGATCCGCCGCGGCGAGACCGATGCGGCTCTGTGCGTCGCGACCGACGGCACCGTGAATCCGGAGGCGCTGGTGCGCTTCTCGCTGCTCTCGGCGCTGTCGACCCAGAACGATCCGCCGCAGGCGGCCTCCCGCCCCTTCTCCAAGAACCGCGACGGCTTCGTCATGGCCGAAGGCGCCGGCGCGCTCGTGCTGGAAAGCTATGAAGCGGCCACCGCGCGCGGCGCAAAGATCCTCGGCGTGATCGCCGGCTGCGGCGAGCTCACCGATTCCTTCCATCGCACCCGCTCCTCGCCCGACGGCAAGCCGATCATCGGCTGCATGAACAAGACGCTGGCCGATGCCGGCATGACGCCGGACCAGATCGACCACATCAACGCGCACGGCACCGCGACGCCCGAGAACGACAAGATGGAGTTCAACACGACGTCGGCCGTATTCGGCGAGCTCGCGCAGAAGATTCCGGTCACCTCCAACAAGTCGATGGTCGGCCACACCATCTCGGCGGCCGGCGCGGTCGAGGCGATCTTCTCGCTGCTCACGCTCGAGCATCAGCGCATCCCGCCGACGATCAATTACGAGACCCCGGATCCCACGATCCTGTTCAACGTGGTCGGCAACAAGGCCCGCGACGCCCGCGTCACCGCCGTGATGTCGAACTCGTTCGGCTTCGGCGGCCAGAACGCCTCGCTGATCCTGACCCGCGAACCGGCCTGACCGGACGCAGCATGGCGCTGATTCCTATCAGCACGAAGATTCGCGCGCGGAATGCAGCCAAATCGCTCAGCGGCAGCCTGATCGGAGCTGCCACGGTCGGCATGCTGCGCACCACGCGCTATTTCGATCCGGTCAAGACTTCGGACTTTTTCGCACGCGTCGTGAAAACGATCGGCCCGCGCCTGCGCGAGCACCGCATCGGCCGTGCCAACCTCACTGCCGCCTTTCCCGAGAAATCGCCGGAGGAGATCGAACAGATCCTGATGGGCGTGTGGGACAATCTCGGCCGCGTCGGCGCCGAATTCGCTCACATGGACCACGTCTGGGATTACGACCGCGCCCATCCGGAAAACAGCCGGATCGAGCTGCCCCAGCCCAGCATCGAACGGTTCGACCGCATCCGCGACGACGGCAAGCCGGCGCTGATCTTCGCCGCGCACCTCGCCAATTGGGAACTGCCGGCGCTCGCCGCGGTCGCGCATGGGCTGGATACTGCAATCCTCTACCGCCGCCCCAACATCGCGTCCGCCGACCGCATCATCCAGGAGATGCGCCAGGTCAACATGGGCACCCTGATCCCCGCGGGCCGCGACGCGCCATTGCGGCTCGCGCAGGCGCTGAGGGACGGCAAGCACGTCGCGATGCTGATCGACCAGTATCTGACCGGCGGCGTCGAGGTCACCTTCTTCGGCCGCAAGACCCGAGCCAATCCGATGCTGGCGCGCCTGCTGCGCCAGGTCGAATGCCCGATCCACGGCGTGCGCATCATCCGCAAGCCCGGCGGCCGCTTCGCCGCGGAGCTGACCGAAGAGGTGCAGCCCGTGCGCGATGCCGAAGGCAAGATCGACATCCAGGGCACGACGCAGGCCGTCACCAACGTGGTCGAGGGCTGGGTGCGCGAGCATCCCGAGCAGTGGTTGTGGCTGCACAGAAGGTGGCGGTAGCTGCCGTCACGGCAGGAGCCCGTGGCAGCCCTCTACCGCCCCGTCTTCACCTTGGTCCAGAGCCGGTTGATGATGCGCTGGGTTGCCGGCTCGCGCGCGGTGATGACGAACAGTTTTGAAAGCGTCGCCTCGTCCGGATAGATATTCTTGTCGTTCAGGATCTTCGGATCGACCAGCTTCTGGCTGGCGAGGTTGCCGTTGGCATATGACAAAAAGTCCGAGTTCTTGGCGGCAACATCCGGGCGGTAGAGATAGTTGATCAGCTCATAGGCTTCGCTGACGTTCTTGGCGTCCGCGGGGATCGCGAGATTGTCGAAGAACATCTGCGCCCCCTCCTTCGGAATGGCATAGCCGATCTCGATCCCGCTGCTGTCGTGTTTCTTGGCCTCGGCCGCACGCGCGCGGGCCTGCATGATGTCGCCGGACCAGCCGACCACGAAGCAGATCTCGCCGGTGGCAAGCGCGCTTAGGTATTCGGACGAGTGAAACTTGCGCACCGACGGGCGGACCTTGGCGACGACATCGGCAGCCTTCTCGAGGTCCGCCTGTTTGGTCGAGTTCGGATCGAGCCCGAGATAGTTCAGCGCCGCCGGGAAGATGTCATCGGCGGAGTCGAGCATGTGGACGCCGCAATCCTTGAACTTGGCGAGGTTCTCCGGCTTGAAGACGATGTCCCAGCTGTCGATCTTGGCATCGGCCCCAAGGATCTGCTTCACCTTGGCGACGTTGTAGCCGATGCCCGTGGTGCCCCACATGTAGTTGGCGGCGTAGATGTTGCCGGGGTCGTAGGTCGCAAGGTTCTTGGTCACCATGGGCCAGGCGTTGGCAAGGTTCGGCAGCTTGGCCTTGTCGAGCTTCTGGAAGATGTTGGCCTTGATCTGGCGCTGCAGGAAATAGGCGGTGGGCACCACGACGTCGTAGCCGGACTTGCCGGCCATCAGGCGCGTCTCCAGCGTCTCATTGGCATCGAAGGTGTCGTAGACCACCTTGATGCCGGTCTCCTTGGTGAAGGCCTCCAGGACATCCGGGGCCATGTAGTTGGACCAGTTGTAGAAGTTGACGACCCGCTCCTCGGCGCGAACGGGCGCAGAGAGCAACGTCAGCGCGGCGGCGAACGCGAGACCAAGGCGACCCCCCGGGCGGCTGGCATTCGTCATCGCTATCTTACCTCTTTCGTCCGCGCACCGCGTCCGACAGCCGCTCCAGCGCGGTGTCCAGCGTCTGGTCCTTCTTGGCGAAGCAGAAGCGCACCACTGAAGTCACCGGGTCCTGCTCGTAGAACGCCGAGACCGGGATCGCCGCAACCTTGTAGTCTTTCACGATCCGCCAGCAGAACTCGGTGTCGCTCTCGTTGAGCCCGAGCGGCGACAGGTCGACGGTGAGGAAGTAGGTGCCTTGCGACTTCAGCACGGGGAAGCCGAGGCTCTCCAGCCCCTTGGTCAGGCGGTCCCTGCTCCGCGTCAGATCCTTGCGCATGGTCAGGAAGTAGTCGTCGGACTTGCCGAGGCCATAGGCGACGGCGGCCTGCAGGTTCGGCGCGGTGGTGAAGGTCAGGAACTGGTGCACCTTGGCGGCGACGCGCAGCAGCGGCGGCGCGGCACAGACGAAGCCGATCTTCCACCCCGTCAGCGAGAAGATCTTGCCCGCCGAGCCGACCTTGATGGTGCGCTCGCGCATGCCCGGGAGGGTGATCAGCGGGATGTGCTTGTGCTCGTCGAAGGTGACGTGCTCCCAGACCTCGTCGCAGATCGCGATGACGTCGAACTCCTGGCAATAGCGCGCCAGCAGCTCGAGGTCTTCGCGCGGATAGACCACCGCGGACGGATTCAAGGGATTGTTGAACAGCACCGCCTTGGTCTTTGAATTGAAGACGCTTTTCAGCATGTCCTCATTCAGCCGCCAATGCGGCGGCTCGAGCCGGACCAGACGCGGGATGCCGCCGGCCTGGCGGATGATCGGCAAATAGGAATCATAGACCGGCTGGAAGCAGACCACCTCGTCGCCGGGCTGGACCACCGCGAGGATGGCCGAGGTCAGCGCCTCGGTGCCGCCCGATGTCACCATCACCTCGCTCATCGGATCGAGGTTGAGGCCGTGCCAATGGCCGTAATGGGTCGCGATCGCCTGGCGCAGTTCCGGCAGGCCCATCATCGAGGGGTACTGGTTGTAGCCGTTCAGCGAGGCGTCGGCCGCGGCGCGGCGGATGTCCTCGGGGCCGGGATCGTCAGGAAAACCCTGGCCGAGATTAATCGCATTGTTGTCGCGCGCGGCCTGCGACATCGCCTCGAAGATGGTGACGGGAAGGTCGGCAAAGACCTTGTTCAGCGAGGAGCTCTTTGACATCGAATTGGACATTGGGCCCGATCAGCCGCCGACCTTGCTGGGGAGACCCGCCGCCTTCCAGCCGAGCATGCCGCCGGCCAAATGCTTGTCGTAAGGCAGGCCCGCCTCCTGGGCGGCAAGGGAAGCTGTCACCGAGCGCTTGCCCGAGCGGCAGGCGAACACGACCTCTTTGCCTTGGGGATCGGGGATCGCCTTGGGATCGAAGGTCGAGAGCGGCACGACGACGCCGTAAGGATAGGCCTCGGCTTGGACCTCGTTCGGCTCGCGCACGTCGACCAGCAGATAGCGCCCTTCCGCGACACCTTTGGAGACCTCGTCCGGGGTCAGATCCTGTACCTGGTTTGCCACATCATCCTCCAACGTCGCGGGGCCGCATGCCGGGGCGTCCCCGGCCGGCGGCAACCTCGCCTCTCGGGAGACGAAAATCAAGCGCTACAAAGGCTTGAGCCGCGCGGCGCAAGTTAAAGCTAAATCGCAGCGACTTGAAGTGCGGCTTTCGGAATGTCTGAGTATCCCAGCTCTCTCACTCCGCGCTCGGTGTCATTCCCCGCGAAGGCGGGGAATCCAGTACGCCGCGGCTTCGCGGCTCAACCACACCCGTCTCGGCGTACTGGATCGCCCGGTCAAGCCGGGCGATGACAGCGGAGCTAAATTAGATCGCCACCTGGGTACCGACCTCGACCACGCGACCGCTCGGGATCTGGAAATAGTCCGTGGCGTCGTTGGCGGAGCGGCTGAGCGAGATGAACAGCCGGTCCTGCCAGCGCGGCATGCCCGAATGCGCGGCAGGCTTCAGCGCCCGCCGCGACAGGAAGAACGAAGTCGACATGATGTCGAACTGCCAGCCGAGCTTGCGCGCGATCGCGAGGGCCTTCGGCACGTTGGGCGATTCCATGAAGCCGAACTTGAGCGTCACCTTGGAGAAGGTCGGCGAGATCTGCTCCAGCCTGACGCGCTCGGCGGGATCGATCCGCGGGGTCTGCGCCGTCTCGATGGTGAGGATGACGTTCTTCTCGTGCAGGACCTTGTAGTGTTTCAGACTATGCATCAGCGCGGTCGGCGCGCTGAGCGGGTCCGAGGTCAGGAACACGGCGGTGCCCGGCACGCGCTGCGGGGGCCGCTTCTCCAGCATCGCCACAAGGTCGGCGAGCGGGAACTCGAGCTTGCGCGACTTCTCGAACAGCAGCCGGCTGCCGCGCCGCCACGTGTACATCAGGATGATCATGAGCGCGCCGAGCGCCAGCGGCACCCAGCCGCCCTCGAACACCTTGAGCAGGTTCGCCGTGAGGAAGGTCAGGTCGAGGCACAGGAACGGGGCGATCAGTGCCGCGGCCGCAAGCGGCTTCCATTGCCAGCCCTTCCAGATCACGACAAAACCCATCATCGCCGTGACCACCATGGTCCCGGTGACGGAGATGCCGTAGGCTGAGGCCAGCGCGCTGGATGAGCGAAACAACAGCACCAGCAGCACCACCGCGACCAGCAGCAGCTGGTTGATGCGGGGGATGAAGATCTGGCCGGAATGGGCTTCGGACGTATGGCGAATTTCGAAGCGCGGCAGCAGGCCGAGCTGGATCGCCTGGCGCGTTAGAGAATAGGCGCCGGTGATCACGGCCTGGCTGGCAATGACGGTCGCCATGGTGGCGAGCACGACCATGCAGCCGCGGAAGAAGCCTTGCGGGAAGAGCTGGAAGAACGGGCTCACGATCGCGCCGGGATCGCTGAGCACCAGCGCGCCCTGCCCCAGATAGTTCAGCGCCAGCGAGGGCAGCACGATCGACAGCCAGGCGATCTGGATCGGCCGTTTGCCGAAATGGCCGAGATCGGCATAGAGCGCCTCCGCACCCGTGACCGCCAGGAACACGGCGCCCAGCGTCACGAAGCCGATGATGCCGTGGTGGAGCATGAAGGACACGGCGTAGAGCGGGTTCAGGGCCAGCAGCACCTGGGGCTGCTGGATGATCGGATGGATGGCCGCCGCCGCGATGACTGCGAACCAGACGCACATGATCGGACCGAAGAAGGCGGCGACGCGGGCGGTGCCGCGCGACTGCACGGCAAACAGGCAGACCAGGATCACCACCGTCAGCGGCACGATATAGGGCTCGAACCGCAGCGTGACGTCCTTCATGCCCTCGATCGCCGATAGCACCGAGAGCGCCGGCGTGATCACGGCATCGCCGTAGAACAGCGCGCCGGAGATGATGCCGAGCAGGACGATGGTGGCGCCCCCAGTGCCGACCGCACGCTGGGCCAGCGCCATCAGCGCCAGCGTGCCGCCCTCGCCATTGTTGTCGGCCCGGAGCAGGATCACGACGTATTTGAGCGTCACCACGACGATCAGCGCCCACAGGATCAGCGAGAGCACGCCGAGCACCGCGGCCGGCGTCGGCAGCCCCTCGGCGCCCGAGGCAGCCATCACCGCCTCGCGGAAGGCGTAGAGCGGGCTGGTGCCGATATCGCCATAGACGACCCCGATGCTGCCGAGGGTCAGCGCACCGAAACCAGCGGTCGTGTGGGCATCGCCATGCCCATTGGCCGCCGCCGTTTCCGGGGCGGAAATCGCTACGTCACTTGTCATGGGAGAGCCCAATGGCCTCTAAAATGCTTCACTGCACAATGGCGGAAGAGCGCGCGGCTTATAGTCCTGCGCTGCCGGCATAGCCTAGCCCGATTCCGGGCCTTAGCCATGCAAATTTGCATAGATGCAGCAGTTGCGTTCTAGATGGTGACTTGGGTTCCGACTTCAACCACGCGCCCGGTGGGAATCTGGAAATAGTCCGTGGCATCGTTCGCCGACCGGCTGAGGGCAATGAACAAATGATCCTGCCACAGCGGCATGCCCGACTGCGCCGAGGCCTTCAGCGACCGTCGTGACACGAAGAATGACGTGGACATGATGTCGAACTGCCAGCCCTGCTTGCGCGCGATCGCGAGCGCCTTGGGCACGTTCGGCTGCTCCATGAAGCCGAAGCGCAGGCGGACCTTGGAGAACTTGTCGCTGACCTTCTCCATGCGGAAGCGCTCCGCCAAATCGACCCGCGGCGTGTGGGCGGTCTCGATGGTCAGGATCACGTTGTGCTCGTGCAGCACCTTGTTGTGCTTGAGATTGTGCAGCAGCGCGGTGGGGACGAACGAGGGATCGCTGGTCAGGAACACCGCGGTCCCCTTGACGATGTGCGGCGGCCGCTTCTCGAGGCTCCGGATCAGGTCGTCGAGCGGCACCTCGATCCGGCGCGTCTTCTGGATCAGAATCCCGGATCCCTTCCGCCAGGTCCAGATCGTTCCCGCCATGGCGACGCCGAACAGCAGCGGCACCCAGGCGCCCTCCAGCAGCTTCAGGAGATTGGCGCTAAAAAAGCTGATGTCGACCACGACGAAGGGCACGATCACGGCCGCCGCGGTGGCGGCGCGCCAGTTCCACAGTTTCCAGATCACGACGAAGCCCATGATGCCGTCGGCAACCATGGTGGTGGAGACCGCGATGCCGTAGGCCGAGGCCAGGTTGCTCGGGGTGTGAAACAGCAGCACCAGCAGCATCACGCCGATCAGGAGCAGCCGGTTCACGCGCGGCAGATAGATCTGGCCGGCATGGGTCTCGGAGGTATAGCGGACCTCGAAGCGCGGCAGGAGACCAAGCTGCACCGCCTGATAGACCAGCGAATAGGCCCCGGTGATCACGGCCTGGCTCGCGATGACGGTCGCCGCGGTCGCAAGCCCGACGAGCGGCAGCACCAGACTCTCGGGCACCATGCGATAGAACGAGTGCTCGATCGCGCTGGGGTCGGACAGCACCAGCGCACCTTGCCCGAAATAGTTGATCAAGAGCGCGGGCAACACGAAGAACATCCAGGCGAGCTGGATCGGCTTGCGGCCGAAATGGCCGAGATCGGCGTAAAGCGCCTCACCTCCGGTGACCGCCAGGAACACGGCACCGAGCGTCACGAGCCCGATCGTGCCGTGCGACAGCACGAACTGCACCGCGTAATAGGGATTGATCGCCGCCAGCACGGAGGGATCATCGACGATGTGGACAGCCCCCATCACGGCGATGACGGTGAACCAGATCACCATCACCGGTCCGAAGGCCGAGGCGACTAGCGCGGTCCCCTTGCTCTGGACCGCGAACAGCAACGCCAGAATGAGGACCGTGAGCGGCACGACATAGTGCTCGAACGCAGGAGTTGCGAGCTTGAGGCCTTCCACTGCCGATAGCACCGAGATCGCCGGCGTGATCATGGAATCGCCGATGAACATCGAAGCGCCGACCACGCCGAGGGCGAGCAGAACCCAGCTTCGCCGCCCGAGCGCCCGCTGGCCGAGCGCCATCAGCGAGAGCGTGCCGCCCTCCCCGTTATTGTCTGCGCGGAGCAGCAGCAGGACGTATTTGGCCGTGACGACGATCAAAAGCGCCCACAGGATCAGCGAGAGCACGCCGAGCACGATGACCCGCGAGACCGGCTCGCCATGGGCCGCGCCCTTGACCGCCTCGTGGAATGCGTAGAGCGGCGAGGTGCCGATATCGCCGAAGACGACGCCGATGCTCCCGAGCGTAAGGGCCCAAAAACCTGATGTGACCGGCCCTTCCTGGGTCTCGGCCTGTGTGATGCTCGCCGTCATGAAGGTGGAAAACGCTTCTTCCCTGGAATTGATCCGGCGCCTTTTGACGCTTCCGGCGCGCGTGTCAATCGGCGCACCACCATAGCAGGCGCCGAGCCGGAAGCTGTGACACCACAGCCACGCTTATCGTCAGCGCGACGACATGCCTCAGGTAAGATGGTAGCGCAAGGGAGCCTGTTGGAAGACCGGTGCTCACCGTCTCCGGATCGTGCTCACGGCTTCAGATTCGGCGGCAGCGGCGGATCCTCGCGCATCAGGGTGATGGTCACCCGCCGGTTGGCCGCGAGCGAAGGATCGTCCGGAAACAGCGGCTGGGTGTCCGCCTTGCCGGAGACGGCGAAGATGTGCGAGGGCGGCAGGCCCTCGCGCTCGAGGATCTGGCGCACGGCATTGGCGCGGTCCGCCGACAGGTCGAAGGCACCGTATTCGCTGCGGGTCGGCACGAAGCCGGCCGCGGTATGACCGGCGATGGAGACGCGGAGCGGCGTGGCCTTGAGCGGGATCGCGAGCTTCTCGACCAGGCGGCGGGTGCGGTCATAGGGCACCTTGGAGCCGTCGGCGAACATCGAGCGGCCGTCCTGGTCGACGATCTCCAGGTTGAGCCCCTGCTTGGTCTCCTCGAACATGATGTGCTTGGACATCTCGGTCAGCTCCGGCATGTCCTGCAGCGCCTGGCGCAACGAGGCCGCGGCAAGCGCGAAATTGCGGTCGACCTTGATCTTCGCGCCGGACGTCTTGTCGCGGTCTTCCTGGTCCGGCGTCGGCGTATTGGAGGCATCCTCGGGCTGGATGTGGTCGACGTTCTTCAGCCGCGGGCGGGTCGGCAGACCGTCGGATTCGACAATGCCGGCATAGCGCGCTTCGCTCTGCACGCCGAAGGCGTCGCGCATCGAGCCGGCGACGATCTTCAGCTTGTTGGCGTCCTGCGTCGAGAACGCGACGAGCATCACGAAGAAGCTCATCATCAGGCCCATGAGGTCGGCGAAGGTCACGAACCAGCCGTGACCGCCTCCATGCGCATCGCCGCGTTTCTTCTTGGCCATGGCTGAAAATCCCGGCGGCCGGGCTTACGCCGGCACCGGCTCGCCCTCGGCGTGACGATGCTTCTCCGGCAGATAGGCCAGCAGCATTTCGCGCACGAGCGTCGGGCTCTTGGAGTCGCGGATCATCAGGATGCCGTCGATGATCAGCGTGCGATTGGTCTCCTCGTCGAGCAGCTTGCCGTGCAGCTTGTCGGCGATCGGCAGACAGAACAGGTTCGCGACCAGCGCACCGTAAAGCGTGGCGAGCAGCGCGGTCGCCATGAACGGGCCGAGCTTGGAAGGGTCGGTCATGTTGGCGAACATCTGCACCATGCCGATCAGGGTGCCGATCATGCCGAACGCCGGGGCGCAGTCGCCGATGGCGCGGTAGATCTTGCTGCCTTCGTCGAGGTGCATGAGGAAGTTGTCGCGGTCGCGCTCGAGATTGTCGCGGATGAAGTCGAGGTCGTAGCCGTCGGCGACGTAGCGGATGCCCTTGGCGAGGAACGGCTCGTCGGTCTCGACCTTTTCGAGACCCACCGGGCCCTGCTTGCGGGCGATCTCGGCGATGCGGGCGAGTTCGTCGACGAGGTCGTGCGCGGACAGGCGGCTCATGGTGAAGGCGAACTTGGCGCCGAGCGGAAGGCCGTGCAGGAGTGCCGAGAGCGGAAAGCGGATCATGGTAGCGGAGATCGAGCCGCCGAAGATGATGATCATCGCATGTTCGGAGATGAACATGTGCAGGTCGCCGCCCATGAAGATCATCGCGGTGATGACGATGATGCCCGCCGTGAGCCCGACGCTCGTCATGATATCCATGGGATACTCCAACGCGTACGCAACAACGGCCGTCCTGGCCGCTGGCGCGGCCCAACCCCGAACCGCATCGGAAACCCTAGAGCGCTGCCCTTAAAGCCGCGTAAAGGTTAAGTCTGGACAGCGCAGTAGGCGCCGCTGGAGGCGTGTCGATTGCCGTCCCGCGATAGGAATTTCAACACTTCGCTAACCATACCGGCGGCAACCGGACGCCCCGCCGCTGCGGCCCTGCGCCACATCGAGGCCATGGAGCCTTTGGTGTCATGTAGCAGCACCGCATACCGATCGCGGGAGCAATCGCCATGTTGACGCTGTTCAGTCTTCTCACCGCGCTGCCTGCGGTGTTGGCGCTCCACCTGCTCGAGCCGGAGCTCGTGCTGCCCGCCTTCAGCCTTGCGCTGTTTGCCGAGGCCGCCTTCGCGGTGATCGCAGCGCGCCTCATTCATCTCCCCGACAATGCGGAGGGTCTCACGCTGTGGGACCTCGCCGGCGGCTTCACCCTGATCGGATGCGCCGCCGCGGTGTTTGGCGAGCCGGATCAGGCCGCGCTGTTTCTGACGGAACAAGGCGGCCTACGGCCGGCGTCGCGGCCGTAAGCCGTTCAGTCGCGTCAGTGAATTTCCGCCGAGCGCTTCAGCGCCGCCTTCAGCTTCTCCAGCGAGAAGTCTGGGCTGCGGGCGATCTCCAGGATCGGCGTCTCGCGGCGGCCGCAGAGCTCGGCGGCCTCGGGCAGCTTGGCAGCGATGTCGAGCGGGATCACGATGGCGCCGTGCTGGTCGGCATGGATCAGGTCGTCCGACCTCACGGTCATGCCGGCAACGCGCACCTCGCCGCCAAAGCTTTCCGCATGCACCCAGGCATGGGACGGGCCGATCGAGCCGGCCAGGGCCTGGAAGCCCGGCGCCCATTGCGGAATGTCGCGGATCGAGCCGTCGGTGATGACGCCGAGGCAGCCGAGCGCCTTGTGCACGTTGCTCTGCACCTCGCCCCAGAACGCACCATAGCCGACATCGGGGCCGTCGATGTCCTGGATCACCGAGATGCGCGGGCCATGGCCGGTGCCGACATATTCGTAATATTCGATGCGGCGCTTGGACTGCTCTTCGGGCGGGAGCGATGACTTCAGCACGGAGCGGATCGCGACCGTGCGGGCATAGCCGACGATCGGCGGCAGATCGGGGAACGGGCAGACCAGTTGCTTGGTGGTGTAGCCGATCAGCCGGCGCTCGGGCGCCACGATCTCCATGGCATTGCAGATCGTCGGCGTGTCGTAGCGGCCCAGCGCTTCGAGCACGGAAGCGGGCAGCGGCCCGGTCGCTTTATCAGTCACGGCGTTCTCTCCCAGATTGGCGGCCGCTGTTGGCGCGGTGCCGCCGGCACAGGGCGATATAGCCGAGATCGGGCCTCAACCCAACTCAGCACGCCTTCATGGCAGATATCCCCGAGAACCGCTCAGTGCAGCCGTCCGGGCCGGTCGTCGTCCTCGTGGGGCGGCTCCGACAAATTCGCCAGCGTCGGCGCCGAGGGCGGCGACGAGACCTCGCCGTCCGCCGGCCCGGCCGTTTCCAACGCACGCGCCTGGTCGCGATAGGATTTGTAGCCGAGCGGCAAGGCGAGAAGATACAGCACCGTGCCGATCGACAGCACGTGCCAGGGATAGGCGATCAATAGCGCGATGAAAACGATCACCGCGACGAACGCCGGCAGCACCAGCTCCGGCGGCACGCGCATGCGCTTGGTCTTGCCGGAGAACACCGGCAGGCGCGACACCATCAGGAACGCGATCAGCAGCGTGTAGGCGGCGGTCAACCCGGCCGGCCAGCGGCCGAGATCGAGGAACGCGACATAGATCGGCAGCAGCACGGTGATCGCACCAGCGGGCGCCGGCACGCCGGTGAAGAAATTGGCGGCGAAAGCCGGCTTGTTCGGATCGTCCATCGTGGCGTTGAAGCGCGCGAGACGCAGGCCGCCGGAAATCGCGAACACCATGGCGGCGATCCAGCCGGCATTGCCGAGCTCGTGCAGCTGCCAGAAATACAGCATCAGGCCGGGCGCGACGCCGAAATTGACGAAATCGGCGAGGCTGTCGAGCTCTGCGCCGAACTTGGACTGCCCCTTGATCATGCGCGCGATGCGCCCGTCGATACCGTCGAGCGCGGCGGCGAACACGATGGCGTAGACGGCGAGCGACATCCGCCCTTCGATCGACAGGCGGATCGAGGTCAGGCCGGCGCAGATCGCCAGCAGCGTGATGACGTTGGGCACCAGCATCCGCACCGGAATCGGACGGAACCGCCGCCGGCGCGTATCGGGATATTTGAAGTCATAGGGCGTCATGGCTCGTCCTCACCTTGAGGCGAGATATAGCAAGCCGCGTCCCCCTCCGCCATTGCGGCGGAAGGCCCTCGTGGACCGACTATTGGTTAATTGGCGCGGAAGGCGCGGTTGGGGTCCTCGCCCGCGAGATCGGCCAAGATCGTCTCGCCCGCGATGGCGGTCTGTCCTTCCGAGACCAGCGCCCTGGTCCCCACGGGCAGATAAACGTCGAGCCGCGAGCCGAAGCGGATCAGACCGAAGCGCTCGCCGGCGCCGATCGCCTGGCCTTCCCTGACGAAGCAGACGATGCGCTTGGCGACGAGACCTGCGATCTGCACCACGCCGATCCGCGCATTCGGCGTCGAGATGACCAGCGAGTTGCGCTCGTTGTCCTCGCTGGCCTTGTCGAGCTCGGCATTGATGAAGAGGCCGGGCCGGTAGGCGATGCGGTCCACCCTGCCTGCGACGGGCGCGCGGTTCACGTGGCAATTGAACACGCTCATGAACACCGAGATGCGCGGCAGCGGCCGGTCGCCGAGGCCGAGCTCGGCCGGCGGCAGCGCCATGGTGATCATCGAGACGCGGCCGTCGGCCGGCGACACCACCAGCCCCTCGCGCACCGGCGTCACGCGCACGGGATCGCGGAAGAACAGCGCGCACCACACGGTCAGGATCGTGCCGATCCAGCCCAGCGGCGACCACAGCCAGAACAGGATCAGGCTTGCCAGCGCAAAGCCGCCGATGAAGGGATAGCCCTCCTTGTGGATCGGCGGGATCTGACGCTGGATCGAATCGAGAATGGACATCGTTATCTGCCGCTCGGGGTTAATGGCGCGGATCGTCGCGCGGGCCTGTTTAGGCCAGAGTTGGGACCGGAGACAAGCTCACTCCGCCGCCGCGGGGGCCGTCAGGGCATCGTTGACCGGCGGCGGCTCCCGGTTGGGCGCCTCGCCGGTATCCGCCATCTTGGCCAGTTTCTCGCGTGCCTCCTCGGCCTCGCGCTGCCTGTTCCACATGCTGGCATAGAGGCCGCCATGCGCGAGCAGCTTGGCGTGGGTGCCCCGCTCGGCGATGCGGCCCTGATCCAACACGATGATCTCGTCGGCCCCGACGATGGTCGAGAGCCGGTGCGCGATCACCAGCGAGGTGCGGTTCTTCGCCACGCGCTCGAGCGCGCCCTGGATCTCGTGCTCGGTATGGGTGTCGAGCGCCGAGGTCGCCTCGTCGAGCACCAGGATCGGCGGTGCCTTCAAGACGGTGCGCGCGATCGCGACCCGCTGCTTCTCGCCACCGGACAGCTTGAGCCCGCGCTCGCCCACCTGGGTCTCGTAGCCCTTGGGCGACATGCGGATGAAATGATCGATCTGCGCGAGGCTCGCGGCCTCCTCGACTTCGGCATCGCTGGCGTCCCAACGGCCGTAGCGGATGTTGTAGCGGATGGTGTCGTTGAACAGCACGGTGTCCTGCGGCACCATGCCGATCGAGGCGCGTAGCGAATCCTGCGTCACGCTGCGGATGTCCTGCCCGTCGATCAGGATCTTGCCGCCGGAGACGTCATAGAGGCGGAACAGCAGGCGCGAGATGGTCGACTTGCCTGCACCCGACGGGCCGACGATGGCGACCGTCTTGCCGGCCGGCACCTCGAAGCTGAGACCCTTCAGGATCGGACGCGTCGGCTCATAGGCAAAGCGCACGTCCTCGAAGCGCACGGTGCCGGCGGAGATGACCAGCGGCCTGGCATCGGGCGCGTCCTTGATCTCGGCCTCGCGGCCGAGCACGCCGAACATCTTCTCGATGTCGATGATCGCCTGCTTGATCTCGCGATAGACCATGCCCATGAAGTTCAGCGGTTGGTAGAGCTGGATCATCATGGCGTTGACCAGCACGAAATCGCCGACCGTGTTGGTGCCGTTGCGCACGCCGATCGCGCACATCAGCATGGTCGCGGTCAGGCCCAGCGTGAAGATCACGGCTTGTCCCGTGTTGAGCACCGCGAGCGAGGTGTACGTCTGGATGCTCGCTTCCTCGTAGCGCGCGACCGATTTGTCGTAGCGTTGCGCCTCGCGGGCCTCGGCGCCGAAATATTTCACGGTCTCGTAGTTGAGCAGCGAGTCGATCGCCTTGGTGTTCGCCTCGGTGTCGGAATCATTCATCTTGCGGCGGATGCCGATCCGCCACTCGGTCGCAATGTAGGTGTAGTACATGTAGAGCGTGACCGTGATCAGCGTTGCGGCCACGTAGCGCCAGTCGAACTGCCAGAGCAGCACGGCCATCAGCAGCGAGACCTCGACGATGGTCGGGATCAGCTGCAGGATCACCATGCGGACGATGACCTCGATGCCCTCGCGGCCGCGCTCGAGCACGCGCGTCAGGCCGCCGGTCTTGCGTTCGAGATGAAAGCGCAACGACAGCTCGTGCATGTGAACAAAAGTGATGGTGGCGAGCTTGCGCACCGCGTGCATGGCGACGCGGGCGAAGATGCCGTCGCGCCATTGCGTCAGCAGCGCCATCAGGATGCGCATCACCCCGTAGCTCGCCGTCAGCAACAACGGCGAGGCGAGCACCCAGAGCTGCCAATTGTCGGCCTGCACCGGCGCCGAATTGGCCCCGGTCAGCGCGTCCGTCGCCCATTTGAAGCTGAACGGCACCGAGAGCGTGATCAGCTTGGCGGCGAGCAGCAGCACCAGCGACCACACCACGCGCATTTTCAGGTCGAAGCGGTCGCCCGGCCAGATATAGGGCCACAGATGGGCCAACGTGCCCATCAGCGTGGCCCGCTCAGGCGGGCCGCCGACAGGATTGGGAACGTCGGCGCCGTCGAACGATTGAGGTTGGTCCATCAAGAAGCCTGAAAGCCCGCCGGATGCGGGCGTCACCACGATTTACGATTTTCGCCTGTCATATAGAGCCTTCCCCGTGTCAGCGCACCCCGCCAGATGGCGAATCTTCGATTGTTTGTCGCCATTTACCGGTAGATTTCCGGGCGATCCGAATCACCTGAAGGGCTTGACGTCTCTTCGCTGCAATGCATCATGGCATCAATGAGCACGATCAAAACCGTCTGTGTCTATTGCGGCTCCGGCCCTGGAACCAATCCCAACTTCATCGAGGCGGCGAAGGCGCTCGGCAAATCGTTGGCGGACAACAAGATCCGCCTCGTTTATGGCGGCGGCTCGCTCGGACTGATGGGGGCGGTCGCGACCTCAGTGCTCGATCACGGCGGCATGGTCACCGGCATCATCCCTGACTTCCTGCGGATGCGCGAGAACGCGCTGACTCGCGTGCAGGAGATGGTCGTCACACCAGACATGCACGAACGCAAGCGGCTGATGTTCGAGCGCTCTGATGCCTTCGTTGCCCTGCCCGGTGGGCTCGGCACGCTGGAGGAGCTGGTCGAGCAGCTGACCTGGCAGCAGCTCGGCCGTCATGCCAAGCCGGTGCTGCTCGCCAATATCGACAATTTCTGGGAGCCGCTGTTCTCCCTGGTGTCCCACATGCGCCAAACCGAGTTCATCCGCGCCGGTCTTTCGGTCGATATCCTGAAGGCGGACAAGGTCGAGGAAATCGTCCCACGGCTGCGCGCCGCGGCCGCGCAGATTCCCGACAGCCAGCGCGATCTCGCGCCGGAAGTGGCGCGCAAGCTCTAGAGAGCTGCGCCCCTATCGATCCGGACCGGCCTGGATGATGCCCGCGACGTGGCTCACGCCGACGTCGCGGTCCATCACGCGCGGTCCGGGCTTCGGCGTGTCATGCCGCCTTGGCGGCAATACCGGCTTTCGCGTGCTCGACCTGCCGGGCAAGGTCGGCAGGATCGCCCGTCGTGGCCTCGACGCCGATCTGCTGGATCTCGGCGACGCCCAGGAAGCCCAGCACGAACTTCAGATAGTTGAAGCAGAAGTCCGCGCCGCCCAGCGGCCCGCCCGCGAGATAGCCGCCGGCGCCGTAAGCGCTGGCCACGGTCGCACGGCGCGCGGTCAGCAGTCCCTTGAAGTTCGTGCCGTCATAGGAGAACGTCAGGTTGATGCGGACGATCTGGTCGATCCAGGCCTTCAGCGCTGCCGGAATCGTGAAATTGTACATCGGCGCGGTGATCAGGATCTCATCGGCCGATTTGAGTTCGGCGATCAACCTGTCCGATAGCGCCGTCGCGGCGCGCAGCTCGGCGGTCATCTCCTGTGCGGCGGTGTAGAAGCCGGCGATCGTGGTCTGCGTGATCTGCGGGACCGGATCGGCGGCGAGATCGCGCCGCGTCACGCGAAAGTCCGACCCGCGCGCACGCCACGCCGCCTCGAATCCGTCGCCGAGGTCGCGGGAAACGGAGCCCTGAAGGCGGGCGCTGGAATCGATACGAAGCAAGACAGGCATTGGGCTCTCCGGAATGTCGAATTGACACCCGGACGCTATTCGCGGTGCCGCCCGGCAAAAACGGCTGGCGTCGCACCACGCTCATGCTTAATTTGCACGAATGGACATCGATTCAATTCGATTGGTGATCGAGGTCGCTCGCCAGGCGAGCTTTGCCGGCGCCGCGCGGCAACGCGACGTCGACCCCTCCTCGGTCTCACGGATGATCGCCCAGGTCGAAGCGGAGCTTGGCTTTCGCATCTTCCAGCGCACCACACGCAGCATGTCGCTGACGGAGGCTGGCGAACGCTACGTGGGCAGGGCCGAGCTCGTTCTACAGGAGCTCGATGCCGCCGCCGAGGAGGCGACCGCCCTTGGCACCATTCCCCGCGGCCGGCTTCGCGCGACCGCTTCAGTCGCATTCGGCAATCGCTGCCTGGTGCCGCTGCTGCCCGAATTCAGGGCGGAATTTCCCCAGCTCCAGCTCGAACTCATCCTGACGGACAGCAATCTCGATCTGGTCAGCGAGGGAATCGACCTCGCGATCCGTCTCGGTCCCGGATTCAGCGGCGACCTCGTCGGCGCCAAGCTGTTCGATACCCGTTACCGGGTCTGTGCAAGCTCGGCTTTTCTGCGTGGGAAGCCCCGGCCAAGACGGCCCGCCGATCTGTCCGCGATGTCCTGCCTTCTGTTCACGTTTCCCGATTTCCGATCCCGCTGGATGTTCCGCGACCGACGCGGCGAAATCACCGAGGTCGCCGTCCAGGGAGACCTTCTGCTTTCGAACGCGCTCGCGCTGCGCGATTGCGCACGGGCGGGGCTCGGTCCGGCGCTCCTGCCGGACTGGCTGATCGACGAGGATCTCGTCGGCAAGCGGCTCGTCGATCTGTTTCCCGATTGGCAGGTGACGGCGACGACGTTCGATACTGCGGCCTACGTGCTCTACCCAAACCGGGCATTCCTGCCAGTCAAGGTGCGTCGAACGATTGATTTCCTGCGCCGGCATTTGGTGAAGCAGGCAAAGCGCGCGCGACGGTGAGCTTCGCTACGCGCTCGGAAACGTCACCGCCTCGATCCGGTTGCCGTCGGGATCGGTGACGAAGGCTGCGTAATAGCGCACGCGATCGTGCGGGCGGATGCCGGGCGCGCCGTCGGAGGCCCCGCCCGCCGCGAGAGCTGCGGCATGAAACGCATCGACCTCGCCCGTCGTCTTCGCCCGCAGGCAGATGTGCACGCCGCTTTCCGCCGGTACGCGCGGCATGGTCTCGCGTAAGTTGACCCAGAACTCGGGATAGGCCTTGCCGAAGCCCACCGTCCGCGGCCGCGTGACGAGGCGCGTGAGGCCGAGCGCTGCGAGCGTCGCCTCGTAGAATCTTGCGGCGCGGTCGAGATCGCTGACGCCGACGGAAATGTGGTCGATCATTGGTTACTCTCCCCTCCGCTGTCATTCCGGGGCGGAGCAAGTCCTACGCCGGCGCGCCCGACTTCACGAGCTTGTAGATCACCGAATCCATCAGCGCCTGGAACGAGGCGTCGATGATGTTCGGGGACACGCCGACCGTGGTCCAGCTGTCGCCGTTCTCGTCCTCGCTCTCGATCAGGACGCGCGTGACCGCGCCGGTGCCGCCGTTGAGGATACGCACCCGGTAGTCGATCAGCTTCAAGCCCTCGATGTATTTCTGGTACTTGCCGAGGTCCTTGCGCATGGCGACGTCGAGCGCGTTGACGGGGCCGTTGCCTTCGGCGGCCGAGATCAGGTGCTCGCCGGCAACGTCGACCTTCACCACCGCGAGCGCCACGGTGACGCGCTCGCCGAGCGCGTTGTAGCGCTGCTCGACATTGACGTCGAACTGCTCGACCTCGAAATAATGCGGCACCTTGCCGAGCGTGCGGCGCGCCAGCAGCTCGAACGAGGCATTGGCGGATTCGTAGGCGTAGCCTTGCGCCTCGCGCTCCTTCAGCACCTCGACGAGGCGCGTCAGCTTCGGATCGCTCTTCTCGTAAGGAATGCCGGCACGGTCGAGCTCGGCAATGACGTTGGACCGGCCGGCCTGATCGGACACCAGCACCTTGCGGTGATTGCCGACCAGCTCAGGCAGCACATGCTCATAGGTCTGCGGATCCTTGAGCACCGCGGACGCATGGATGCCGGTCTTGGTGACGAAAGCGCTCTCGCCGACATAAGCCGCGTGCCGGTTCGGCACGCGGTTGAGCATGTCGTCGAGCGTACGCGAGACCTTGACAAGGGTCGCCAGCTTCTCCGTCGTGACGCCAATCTCGAAGGCATCGGCGAACCCCTGCTTCAACTTTAGCGTCGGGATCAGCGAACAGAGATTGGCGTTGCCGCAGCGCTCCCCAAGGCCGTTCAACGTGCCCTGGATCTGCCGCGCGCCGGCCCCCACGGCGGCGAGCGAATTGGCCACCGCCTGCTCGGTGTCGTTATGGGCGTGGATGCCGACGTGATCACCGGGGATGTGCTTTGTCACCTCGGTGACGATGGCCTCAACCTCGTCAGGCATGGTGCCGCCATTGGTGTCGCACAGCACCACCCAGCGCGCGCCGGCATCATAGGCAGCCTTGGCGCAGGCGAGCGCGAAGCCCGAATCTTCCTTGTAGCCATCGAAGAAATGCTCGCAGTCGAGCATGACCTCGCGACCGGCGGCCTTCGCGGCCGCGACGCTGTCGCGGATGGACGCAAGGTTTTCTTCCTTCGTCGTTTCCAGCGCCACACGCACCTGATAGGCCGACGCTTTCGCCACGAAGCAGATCGCATCCGCCTTCGCTTCCAACAGCCCGGCAACGCCTGGGTCGTTCGAGACCGAGCGCCCTGCCCGGCGCGTCATGCCGAAGGCGGTGAAGCGCGCGTGCCTGAACTCCGGCTTTGTGCCGAAAAATTCGGTGTCGGTCGGATTGGCGCCGGGATAGCCGCCTTCCACATAGTCGATGCCGAGGTCGTCGAGCATCGCGGCGATGACCTGCTTGTCTTGAAGCGTGAAATCGACGCCATTGGTCTGCGCGCCATCGCGCAGCGTGGTGTCGAACAGATAAAGCCGCTCCTTGCTCATGCCGCGGCTCCGAGCATCTTCTTCATCGTGGTGTTGGCGAGCCATTCGTCGTTGACGGTGACGCTGTTGCGCTGCTGGGCGACGTAGCCGCGCTTGGCGAAGAAGCCCTGCGCGGTGTCGCTGGCATCGACGGTGAGGCTTTGCGCGCCGCGGCCGCCGGCAAGCTTCTCCAGCGCATCGACCAGCATGGCGGCGATGCCCTGCCCGCTGACGGCCGGATGCACATAGAGCATGCGGATGTGGTCGGCACCGCGCAGCGAGGCAAAACCAACCGGCGAGCCCTCCAGCGTCGCGATCAGCGTCAGGTCAGCCGCAAGCCGCTTGCCGAACTCTTCGGTTTCCGCCGCCTCCATCCAGGCCTGCTGCTGCGCCTCGCTGTAATCGTCACCGGTCAGCTCTTGGATGCTCGCGGTGAAGATCGCGGCGAGCACGGGAACGTCATCCGGCAGGAACGGCCGCAATCCGGGCTTTGGCAAAGTCTGTCCCATCGTCCTCACCACATCCCATACAGCTTGAGCACGATCGCGACGGCGCCCACGAGCAGCGCGATCTTCAGCGCGATGTAATAGAGCCAGTGCCGCGGGAAAGGCGTGTCGGGCCGCTTCATCGCGCGACCTCCCACGTCGTTCCTTGCTTGGAATCCTTGATCGCGACACCCATCGCGGCGAGCAGATCACGGATGCGGTCGGACTCTTTGAAGTCCTTGCGAGCGCGCGCGGCCGTCCGCTCCGCGATCAGGCGCTCGACCTCCCCGGCATCGACGCCGCTCGCCTGTTGCTTGCGACCTTCCCACTGCGCAGCGCTCTCGGACAGGAAGCCGAGCAGCCGCAACGACCCCGCCAGGGCGGGCACATCGCTGCCGCGCAGGCTGTGCAGCGCCGCGATCGCCAGCGACGTGTTGAGATCGTCGAGCAGCGGCTCGACGACGGACGCGGCCGGCTTGCCGGGTTCGACGTCCGCCGCGACACGATACCAGTCGTCGAGCGTCCTGGCGCTCTCCTCCAGCGACTTCATGGTCCAGTCAATGGGCGAACGGTAATGCGTCTTGAGCATGTTCAGACGCAGCACCTCGCCCGGCCAATCCTTGAGCAGCTCATGGATCGTGATGAAGTTGCCGAGGCTCTTCGACATCTTCTCGCTCTCGACCTGCAGGAAGCCGTTGTGCATCCAATAGTTCGCCATGCGCTCCTGATGGAAGGCGCAGCAGGTCTGTGCGACCTCGTTCTCGTGATGCGGAAACACGAGATCGATGCCGCCGCCATGGATGTCGAAATGCTCGCCAAGATGCTTCCAGGCCATGGCCGAGCACTCGATGTGCCAGCCCGGCCGCCCCTCGGCCTTGATGCCTGAAGGCGACGGCCATGACGGCTCGCCGGGCTTCGACGGCTTCCACAGCACGAAGTCGGTATTGCCCTTCTTGTAGGGTGCGACGTCGACGCGGGCACCGGCAACCATCTCGTCGAGCGAGCGATTGGACAGCGCGCCGTAGCGCGGCAGCCCGTCATTGGCCGCGTTCATCGCCTGCGGCGAGAACAGCACGTGGTCCTCGGCGACATAGGCAAAGCCGCCCTTGACCAGCCGCTCGATGATCTCGCGCATCTCGGTGATGTGCTCGGTCGCCCGCGGCTCGACGCTCGGCCGCAGCGCGCCGAGTGCATCGACGTCGGCATGAAACTGCTTGCCGGTCTGCTCGGTCACCTTGCGAATGGCTTCGTTGAGCGGCAGGCCCGGGAAATCGCGCGCGGCGCGGTCGTTGATCTTGTCGTCGACGTCGGTGATGTTGCGGACATATTTGACATGCGCCTCGCCATAGAGATGGCGCAGCAGCCTAAACAGCACGTCGAACACGATCACCGGCCGCGCATTGCCGATATGGGCGAAGTCATAGACGGTCGGTCCGCAGACATACATGCGGACATTGTTGGGATCGAGCGGCACGAAGGGGCGCTTTTCCCGGGTCAGCGTATCGTGAAGACGCAATTCCATGACAACCCATCCCTTGCGGCCGGGCGTCCGAGGCTCTCAATGTTTTGAGAAAAGACGGCTCCAGCCAGCGAATCGCTAGCTCGTAATCTCGCGGCAAATGGCGCAAATGGCGAGGAGACCGTTCATGCGGAACATATGGGCTATCAGGCGCCCCGGCGTCAAGAGAGGCGCGAAACCGCCGTTTTATCTCCGCAAGGCGCGCTGCCCGCCACGATGGTTCATAATCCCCTAACCATTTGAGCCCATTTTGGAACCGGCGGTTCCCCTTTTTGCCCCCGGTGCTTTTTCATGCGATTTTTGCCCGCGCTCATTTCCAGCGCCTTCGTCTTTGCGGCCTCCAGCGCCCTTGCCGAGAGCCGCGTCTTCATCATCGCCAACCAGGCCAACGGCTATGACCAGTGCCTGGCCAAAGGCGACAAATGCGGCGCCTCCGCCGCCCGCAGCTACTGCCAGTCACGAGATTTTGCCCAGGCTTCGGCCTATCGGCGGGTCGATCCCGACGAAATTACCGGCTCCGTCCCCAAATCCGGCACAAATTGCTCCCATGGCCATTGCGACGAATATGTCGCAATCACCTGCCAGCGCTGAATTCGCTCGGAGCTGGCGTAGCTTAGGCCCGGTGCTTCGGCCCCGAAACGACGTGACGATGCCGCAGGAAGCGGCTATGGGAGGGCGCGCTTCGGCCCTTCAGAGTCATGCCGGGCCGTGACCTCGCTAGAATGGCGGATATGCCTGAATTTTTGCTCCTGTCCCGTACCCGCTTCCTCCTTGCCTGTACCGTGCTTCTGAGCACGGTCGTGCTCGCCACCGGCGCTTTTGCGCAGGCGGGTCCCCCGGGACCGCCGCCTCAAGCGGGCCAGAACGGTCTCGGCCCCAATCCGATGTGCGTGCGACTGGAGGGTCAGCTCGCGGCACTGGACCGCGGCGGCGGCGGTGATGCCGCGCGTGAGGAGCAGATCCGCCGCTACCAGGAGTCCCAGAGCCGCCAGCAGGCCGAGCTCGACCGCGTCACCATGCAGGCCAAGCGCATGGGCTGCGATTCCTCCGGCTTCTTCTCACTGTTCAACGGCCAGTCGGCGCAATGCGGCCCGGTGAACACCCAGATCCAGCAGATGCGCGCCAATCTGGACCAGATCACCGGCAATCTCGAGCGCCTGCGCGGCGGCGGCCAAGGCGGCTTCAGCCCGGAGCGCGACAACCAGCGCCGCTCGGTGCTGGCAGCGCTGGCGCAGAACAATTGCGGCCCGCAATACGCGGCGGCGGCGCAGCAGCAAGGCGGCGGCAACTTCCTCAGCAATCTGTTCGGCGGTAACAACGCCGGCAATCCGCAAGGCCTGCCGCCCTCCGATCTCGGACCGCAATCGCAATCCGGCACCTACCGCACCGTGTGCGTGCGCACCTGCGACGGCGCCTATTTCCCGGTCTCGTTCGCGACCGTGCCTGCGCGCTTCCCCGACGACGAGAAGACCTGCAAGGCGCTCTGCCCGGCCGCCGAAGCCGTGCTCTACACCCATCGCAATCCCGGCGAAGACATGAACTCGGCGGTCTCGATCAGCGGCCAGCCCTACACGGCACTGCCGACCGCCTTCAAATTCCGCAGCGAGTTCAACCCGTCCTGCTCCTGCAAGGCCGCGGGCCAGACCTGGGCGGACGCGCTGAAATCGGCCGACGATAAGGCGACAGCCGAGCAGCAGGGCGACATCATCGTGACCGAGGAAAGCGCCAAGAAAATGCAGCAGCAGCGGCTCAACAAGGGCACGCCTGCGAATGCCAGGAAAGGCGCAGCTCCCGCGCCGACGACGGCAACTGCACCGGCCGCAACGCCGCCCGCGGATACGGGCACCGCCGCAGGCTCCGAGAACAAGCCGATCCGCTCGGTCGGGCCGACCTTCCTGCCGCAGCAGCAGAAATAGGTGCAGCGGCGAGCCGCCACCTCCCACCCTACGCCGATCAACTCACCCCTCGAATGCGTCGATCGAGGCCTTGCTGCCGCGTGACACCAGCGTCTCGTCCGCCGCCGGCAGCTTCTCGCCTTTGTCGCGAAAGCGGTTGGTGATGGGATAGCGGCGGTCGCGGCCGAAATTCCTGGGTGTGACCTTCACGCCGGGCGCGGCCTGGCGGCGCTTGTATTCGGCGACGTTGAGCAGATGGTCGATCCGGGTGACGATCTCGCGATCGAAGCCGGCGGCGATGATCTGATCCAGCGGCTCTTCGCGCTCGACAAGACGCTCCAGGATGGCATCGAGCACCTCGTAAGGCGGCAGAGAATCCTGATCGGTCTGGTTCTCGCGCAGCTCGGCGCTCGGCGGGCGCGTGATGATGTCGGGCGGGATCACCTCGCCTGAAGGCCCGAGCGCGCCGTCCGGCTTCCAGCTATTGCGCAAGCTTGCCAGCCGCAACACCTGCGTCTTGTAGATGTCCTTGATCGGATTGAAGCCGCCATTCATGTCGCCATAGAGCGTGGCGTAGCCGACCGACATCTCGGACTTGTTGCCTGTCGTCACCACCATCAGGCCGGTCTTGTTGGAGATCGCCATCAAGAGCGTGCCGCGGGTGCGGGCCTGGAGATTCTCCTCGGTGATGTCAGGCGGGAGATTCTTGAAGAGGCCCGAGAGGATCATCTCGAACCCGCCGACGGCTTCCGCGATCGGCAAGACCTCGTAGCGGATGCCGAGATGGCCGGCGAGTTCGCCGGCATCCGCAATCGAGTGTACCGCCGTGTAGCGATACGGCAGCATCACGCCGTGCACCTGATCGGCACCGAGCGCGTCGACCGCGATCGCGGCGCACAGCGCTGAATCGATGCCGCCGGAGATGCCGAGCAGCACGCCGGGAAAACCGTTCTTGCCGACATAGTCTCGCAGACCGAGCACGCACGCGGCGTAATCGGCCTCGTCGCCCTCGAGCAGCGTAGCGATCGGCCCTGCGCAGCGCCAGTCGTCGCCGTTGCGAGTGAAGCGCAGCGTGACGATGCCTTCTTCGAATGCCGGCAGTTGCGCCGCCAGCGACAGATCACCGTTGAGCGCAAAGGACGCGCCGTCGAACACCAGCTCGTCCTGGCCGCCGACCTGGTTGAGATAGACCAGCGGCAGCCCGCTCTCGGTGACGCGCGCCACCGCGACCGACAGGCGCACGTCGTTCTTGTCGCGGGCGTAAGGAGAGCCGTTCGGCACCAGGATGATCTCGGCGCCGGTCTCGGCCAACGTCTCGACTACGTTCTCGTAGTCCTCGGACTCTTCCAGCCAGATGTCCTCGCAGATCGGCACGCCGATGCGTACGCCGCGCACCGTCACCGGGCCCGCGGCGGGCCCGCGCGAAAACAGCCGCTTCTCGTCGAACACGCCGTAATTCGGCAGATTGCATTTGAAGCGCAGGCTCGCGATGCGGCCGCCGTCGAGCAGCGCACAGGCATTGTACAGCTTGCCCTCCTCGACCCAGGGCGTGCCGACCAGCATGGCGGGCCCGCCATCGGCGGTCTCGCGGGCGAGAGCTTCGACCGCGGCGCGGCAGGCCGCCTGGAAAGACGGCTTCTGCACGAGGTCTTCCGGCGGATAGCCGGCGATGAACAATTCCGGAAACAGCACGAGATCGGCGCCGTCGGCGATCGCGCGCGCGCGCGCCGAACGTGCCTTGGCGGCATTGCCCTCGATGTCGCCCATGGTCGGATTGAGCTGGGCGAGCGTGACCGCGAATGCGTTGAGACGTTCGGTCATCGGGCGCCCTTATTCGATCCGCGTTAGACGAAACCCAACCGCTCGACGACGGCGAAGATCCAGAACGCGCCGGCCATCAGCAGCGCGACGCCAACCGCGGCCGAGCCCATGTCCTTGACCCGGCCGATCTGCTTGTCGTGGTCCATGGTCAGGCGGTCGGCGAGCTTTTCGATCGCGGTGTTGAGCAGCTCGACGACCAGCACGAAGGCAACGGCACAGACCAGCTCGACGGCCCGCATCGCGGTCGCGCCGATCAACCAGGCGAGCGGCACCGACAGCAGGAGCGCAAAGATCTCCTCGCGAACGGCCTGCTCCGATCCAATCGCAAAGGCCAGACCGTTACGGGAATTGATCGTGGCCTTCCAGATCCGCAACAAGGTTTTAGAGCCCCGCTGCGACCGGCATCGGCTGAGCCTTGCCGGCGCGCTCCTGCTTGAGGAGCTCTGCGACCAGGAAGGCCATGTCGATGGATTGCTCGGCGTTGAGGCGGGGATCGCAGACCGTGTGATAGCGGTCGTTGAGGTCCTCGTCCGTGATCGCGCGGGCGCCGCCGAGGCACTCGGTGACGTCCTGGCCCGTCATCTCCAGATGCACGCCGCCGGCATGGGTGCCTTCGGCGGCATGGATCGCGAAGAACGACTTCACCTCGGACAGGATGCGGTCGAACGGGCGCGTCTTGTAGCCCGACGTCGAGGTGATCGTGTTGCCGTGCATGGGATCGCAGGACCAGACCACTACCTTGCCCTCGCGCTTCACGGCGCGGATCATGTTCGGCAGGTGCTCGCCGACCTTGTCCGAGCCGAAGCGGCCGATCAGCGTCAGCCGGCCCGGCTCGTTGTCGGGGTTGAGCACGTCGATCAGCTTCAGGAGCTCGTCAGGCTTCAGCGACGGGCCGCATTTCAGCCCGATCGGATTCTTGATACCGCGGAAATATTCGATATGGCCGTGATCGAGCTGGCGGGTGCGATCGCCGATCCAGATCATGTGGCCCGAGGTCGCGTACCAGTCGCCGGTGGTGGAATCGACGCGGGTCATGGCCTGCTCGTAGCCGAGCAGCAGGGCCTCGTGGCTGGTGTAGAAATCGGTGGCGCGCAGCTCGGGATGAGCCTCGAGATCGAGGCCGCAGGCGCGCATGAAATTCAGCGCGTCCGAGATGCGGTCGGCCAGTTCCTTGTAGCGGCGCGACTGCGGGCTATCCTTGAGGAAGCCGAGCATCCATTGATGCACGCTGCCGAGATTGGCATAGCCGCCGGTCGCGAACGCGCGGAGCAGGTTCAGCGTCGCGGCCGACTGGCGATAGGCCATCAGCTGGCGCTGCGGATCGGGAACGCGCGCTTCCTTGGTGAAGGCGATGTCGTTGACGATGTCGCCGCGATAGCTCGGCAGCTCGACGCCATCAATCTTCTCGGTCGGCGATGACCGCGGCTTGGCGAACTGGCCGGCGACGCGGCCGACCTTTACCACAGGCACCGCGCCGGCATAGGTCAGCACGACCGCCATCTGGAGCAGCACGCGGAAGAAATCGCGGATGTTGTTGGCTCCGTGCTCGGCAAAGCTCTCGGCGCAGTCGCCGCCCTGCAGCAGGAAGGCCTCACCGGCCGCGACCCGGCCCAAGGCCTTCTTCAGATTGCGCGCCTCGCCCGCGAACACCAGCGGCGGAAAGGTCGCAAGCTGCGCCTCGACGTCGGCCAGGGCCTTGGCGTCGGGATAGTCGGGCACCTGTAGCACCGGCTTGCTGCGCCAGGACTCGGGCGTCCACCGCTCGGACATCACAATCTCTCCGTGAAGCAAAAAAGTGCAACCTGATCTAGGGGTTGCGAGGGCCGCCTTATACACAGGCTGGCTCCGCCCCGCCAGTTGTAAATCCGTTTCGCATGGCAAACCCTTGCAGGGAAAGCCAAATTCGCATTTGCTGGGTGGGCGAGGAAACTGGCAGGATAACCTTGCACCCATGGACGTGGCACTGGACGACGTTTTCATCGACGAGATCAGCTTCCCGGCGACCGACGGGTATGGGCTGACCGGCACCCTGTTCCTGCCGCGGGGCGCCAAGCGCCATGCCGTACTGATCAACTCAGCGACCGCCGTCCCGCGCAAGATCTATCGCGGCTTTGCGTCCTACCTCGCCCATCGCGGCTGCGCGGTGCTGACTTACGACTACCGCGGCATCGGCGATTCCCGCCTGCCGGCGATGGTCGGCTACAACCAGCCGAAATCGCTGGTCGGCTTCAAGGCCTCGATGTCGGACTGGGCCGCGCTCGACGTCACCGCCGCGGTGCGCTGGATGCGCGAGCGCTACAACACGCTGCCGCTCGCCTATATCGGTCATTCCTTCGGCGGCCAGGCGCTCGGGCTGATCGCGAACAACACCGACATCTCACGCGCGGCGTTCGTGGCCTCGCAGGCCGCGACCTGGCGGCTGATGACCTCGCCGGAAAAATACCGCGTCTTCGCCTTCATGAATTTTGTCGGTGTGCCCCTCACCTACGCGCTCGGTTATGCGCCGGGCTGGGCCGGCGTCGGCGAGGATCTGCCCAAGGGCGTCTTCCTGCAATGGGCCGAGTGGGTTTCGAGCCCGCGCTATCTCTTCGATTCCAAGCTGCCGGCGCTGGACAACTTTGCAAAGTTCAAGGGCGAGCTGCGCGCGCTGTGCTTCTCCGACGATCCCTGGGCGACGCGGCCGGCGGTCGAGCTGCTCGCGAGCGGATTCACTGCGATCAAGCCGGAGGTGCTGACGGTGACGCCGTCCGATGTCGGCGCCAAGGGAATAGGCCATTTCGGCTTCTTCCGCCCCGATCACCGCGACACGCTGTGGCGCGGGTTGGCGGAATGGGTCCAGGGCGAGTGAGGCCGCGTCAGCGAATGATGGTCGTCAGCGACGAGTAGCGCCGGGTCGGCTTGGCCTCGCCTGCCGAGAATAGAGCGAACGCTTCGCTGACGCGGACCGCCGGCGGCGTGTCTGTCGCAAACCGAAATTCCTTCGGTCGCGGCGCGTAGAAGCTCGCGCGGTAATAATTGTCGTCGAAGCGCACCTCGCCGACTCCGAACAATGCGTCGCAGACGAGCAGGAGTGCGTAGACTCCCGCAACCGCTGCGACGATCTCCCTGAGAATTGACATGCCGATAGCCCTGCCCTTTTCCGAGCAGGATGCAGATCGGTTCCAAAGACCTGGTTTAAGGCACCACGCTTCTTGTCCGCACGGTTTGCCGCCGCTGAGCGGATTGCAGACAATTTTATCTATCTCGAAAAGGAGCCCGCCGGATCTGAGGATCAGGCGGGCTCAGGATTGGCCGCTCGGGAGGTAATTGAGACGGCCAGGTTGATCAGTCGTGGGCGGCCTTCTCGCGATGGGCGCTCTCGCTGAGACGGTCGACCCAGGCGATGCCGACCGCCGAGATGATGAAGGTCAGGTGGATCAGCACCTGCCACATCACGCCGGTCTCGGTGAAATTGCTGCGCGTGGTGCCGAGATTGCCGGCTTCGATGAAGGTCCTGAGCAACGAGATCGAGGAAATGCCGATGATCGCCATCGCAAGCTTGATCTTCAGCACACTGGCATTGACGTGACTGAGCCATTCGGGCTCGTCGGGATGGCCGGTCAGGTTCAGCCGGGAGACGAAAGTCTCGTAGCCGCCGACGATCACCATGATCAGGAGGTTCGAGATCATGACGACGTCGATCAGCCCGAGCACGACCAGCATGATCTGCTGCTCGCTGGCGTCGAACGAGTGCGCAACCAGATGCCAGAGCTCTTTCAGGAACAACAGCACATAGACGGCCTGCGCGACGATGAGACCGATATAGAGCGGGAATTGCAGCCAGCGCGAGCCGAAGATGAGCTGGGCGAACAGGCCGAGGCGCGGCGGCACGGCCTGCGCCGAAGGTGCTTTGGGTTCAGACGTCATTGATCACTCCGGAATGCCGACAGGAAGCCTCGCCTCAGAGACTCGCGATGACGGGGGCGAGCTCGAGCGAGCCCCGATAGATCATCTCGAAGGCGACGTAAATGATGATCGCGAGGCCGACATAGGCGACCCAGCGATGCTTCTGGAGCACGCGACCGAGCAGGTCGGCGGCGACGCCCATCATCGCGACCGACAGCAACAGGCCGAAGGCGAGGATGTAGGGATGCTCGCGCGCGGCGCCCGCCACCGCGAGCACGTTGTCGAGCGACATCGAGACGTCGGCGGCGACGATCTGCACCGCGGCCTGGCCGAAGGTCTTGCGCTGCGCCGGAGCGGCATCCGCGCCGCCGCCATGGCTGAACGCGAGTTGTCCCGTATGCGACTGCTCGCGCAGCTCGCGCCACATCTTCCAGCATACCCAGAGCAGCAGCACGCCGCCGGCAAGCAGCAGGCCGATGACTTGCAAAAGCTGGGTCGCGACGCCGGCAAATACGATGCGCAGCACCGTGGCGGCCGCAATGCCGACGATGATGGCGCGGCGGCGCTGCTCGGCCGGCAGGCCCGCCGCAGCGAGGCCGATGACGACGGCATTGTCGCCGGCGAGCACGAGGTCGATCAGGACGACTTGAAGGAGCGCGGTCAGCGCATCGGGCGTGATGAATTCAATCATGTCTGGTCATTTTTCGGTGCAGACGGCTCGAGCCAATGCGGCTTCTTCCGCTCGACCCAATCCAGGACCTTCGAACGTGAGGAGCGCAGCGCAGGCACGTCCTCGGCGAGCAGCGCGAGACCGAGGGGCAGCATCCAGACGCCGAGAATCGGCAGGAAGGACAGCACGCCGCCGACAATGAGCAACGCGCCGGAGGGGATTCTGACCCAACGGCTCGACGGTTTGAGCAGATAGGTGACCGTGTCACCCATGCGCGGCGGCAGGCGATCGACGAGCCTCTCAAAGCGCGGGTCACCGCCCGCCAATTCGCTGGCGGGGCCTGCGGCCTCGTTGGTACGCTCGTTCGATGCTGCGCTCATGCTTACTCCTTTGTGGCCATCTGCTGCTTGATGCGCCCCTCACTCGAGTTGACCGGCTTGGCGCGCGGCAGCGCCAGCGTCAGCAAGCGCAGCAATTTGATCGCCTGCACTTCGTGGGGATGGACGTCTTCGTCGGCGGCCGCGACTCGCTCCGAGAGTTCCATCAGATGTGACGACAACGGCATGTTCGAGACCGGCCGCAGCGTGTCGATCACGACATTGGCAAAATCCGGCTCCTCCAGTCGTTCGGCGAGTGCGTCGAACATCGCAAACAGCCGCTCGTCGTCGATATGCGGCGCCAGTCCGCGATCCCTGATGAACCGGATCACCTCGTCGCGCTCGACCGGCGAAACCTGCCGGTCGGCCACGGCGACGAGCGCGCCGGCAATCACCAGCGCGGCCGCAGCCTGCTCGTTCAGGCTGGACGGCTCCGCGATCTCGATCTCGACAGAATTTGAATGCTTGGCGTCAGTCATCGTTGCTCCCTTATCTTGCGAAATGACCGCACGGAGCTGCGATGGGGACGAATGGTCGGAAAGAACGTCCAAGGCCCGACGATCGGCCAATCCATCGCATTCGCGCGGGACAGGTCATCCGACATCACGAGGTTTGCCGACATCGTCGGCGTCCTCGCCAGAGGGGCCCGGATTCTTGTTCGTGCCAGAGATAAAGGTGGGCCTGCCGGAATCAAGGCGAGATGACTGCGACCAGCCGCCGCATCGGGTTCCGTGTGGCGGGTTTGGTCAAACGTTCGTGCGACGCTCGACTAGATGTGCCCGCGACGGCGCAGGCTCGAAGCGGTCGCCGAAATATTGCGTCTCGTGCGCCACCAAGCCGTCGCGAAATTCCATGATGCTCACGACATACGACGGCACCCCGTCATAGCTCAGCACGAATTCGCTCACCCAAAGATTGCCACCGCCAACGATCCGTCGAACGGTGAAGCGTTTCCGGTTCGGCTGTACGAACCGGCTCTCCTGAATGTTCCCGCGACCGCTGATGCGCTCGCCCGACTGCGGATAGTCGAGCACAGCATCGTCGCGATAGATGTCGTGCTCGGTATCGAAATCATTCGCGTCCGAAGCGTCCCAATGGCGCTGAAGCGCCGCCAATATGGCTTGATCGTCCATCTCGGTCTCCGATCTCGACACCTGCATCCTAACACCGAAGGCTTTCGGTCGGGATAACCGCTTCGCGCCGGGAACCACCGTGCCGGCACTCGGTTAGTGCAACTCACGACCTATCCGCCGCCGACAGGGACTTCCATGTGCCGCTGGATCGCATACCGGGGCGAGACAACGTCTTTCGAGCCCTATGTCACAGAACCCGAGCATTCGCTGATTGCGCAGAGCATCCGCTCGCTGCAATCCACCGCGGGCTCGAATGGCGACGGCTTTGGTCTCGGCTGGTACGGCGAGCATCAGGAACCCGGCCTGTATCGCGAGACGCGGCCGGCCTGGTCGGACGAAAATTTGCGCTACCTCTGCCGGCATCTGCGCTCGCATCTGTTCTTTGCCCATGTGCGTGCCGCCACCGGCACGGCGGTGACGCGGCAGAACTGCCATCCTTTCGCATGCGGCCACTGGATGTTCATGCACAACGGATTCGTCGGAAGCTGGAATCGGCTGCGGCGCAAGGTCGAGGCGCTGATTCCCGATGCCTATTATCCGTCGCGACTGGGCACGACCGATTCGGAAGCCGTCTTCCTGGCGATGATGGGCGCCGGTCTCGACAGCGATCCGCTTCAGGCGACGCGGCGCGTGTTGCAAGCCCTCGTCGGCCTCGTCAACGAAGGCCACTTGCGCGAACGGCTACGCTTCACCAGTGCGATCGCCAACGGCAAGGATCTCTACGCCTTCCGCGTCGCGGTCAACGACGCCGCGAACACACTCTATTTCCGCGAGGACGGCGGCCAGGTCATCGTCGTGTCCGAGCCGTTCGATAAGGAAGAGAACTGGACCGAAGTGCCGCCCAATCACGCGTTGATCGCGCGCGAGTCAGAAAACGTGAAAATTGTTCCCTTTGACGCGGCAATTTGCAGTAGCAGCGGGCGGGAACCCGTCCCAGCTAAAAGGATTAGTGCCGGCAGGTGACCTTTGCCGGGTGGGACATGACTTTTGCTTCAGACGTTCTGAAACTCCTTCGGCTGGATCCTTCTGACGACAAGCAGCATCTGGTGATTCGCTCGGCGGGTGGCGGCGGCAAGGCGGCCGAATACTCGTTCGGCATCGAGGAAGAATACTTCCTCGCCGATCGCCGCAGCTTCGAGGTCGCGATCGAAACGCCCAATGCGCTGTTCGAATCGGCGAACTGGTCGACCGGCGGCCAGGCCATGCGCGAGATGCTGCAATCCCAACTCGAGGTCGCCACCAACATTCACGTCGACGTCAACGACGCCCGCGAAGAGCTCCGCTTCCTGCGGCGCGAAGTCGCGAACGTCGCCGCGCAATATGGCTTCGTGATCATGGCCTGCGGCACGCATCCGACGGCGGTCTGGCGCATGTCGCAGCCGAGCCCGAAGCCGCGCTATGAGGAGATGATCGAGGATCTGCGCAGCATCGGCCATCGCAACATGATGTGCGGCATGCATGTGCACGTCCAGTTGCCGGATCCCGAGAAGCGCATGGCGGTGATGCGAGCGATGCTGCCGCATCTGCCGCTGTTCATCGCGCTGTCGGCCTCATCCCCGTTCTGGAATTCGCACAAGACCGGACTGAAGGGCTACCGGCTCGCCGCCTATTCCGAGCTGCCGCGCACCGGCCTGCCCGAGCTGTTCGAGACCAGGCGGGATTACGACGAATATGTCGGCGCCCTGCAGCGCTCCGGCGTGATACCCGACGAGAGCCACATCTGGTGGGCGATGCGTCCTTCGATGCGGCACCCGACGCTCGAGCTTCGTGCGCCCGACACCTGCACCCTCGTCGACGATGCCGTTGCCATCGCCTCGCTGTATCGCTGCCTGACGCGTCACCTCTATCTGCGGCCTCATTTGTCGAGGGAGGTCACGGTGGTCGAGCGCGCGATCGCGGTGGAGAACAAATGGCGCGCCCAGCGCTACGGAACCGATTGCATCTTCGCCTCCCGAGACGGACCGGTCACGATCTCGGAGATGCTGTCGCGAATCATCGACGACACCGCCGGGGACGCGGACGCATTGGGCTGTGCCGCCGAGATAGAGCATTGCCGCGTCATTGTGAACCGCGGCAGCTCGGCCGAATTCCAGCTTCGCGCCTATCGCGAGAACGGCGAGGACATCGCAGCCGTGTCACGATGGATCGCTACATCGACGGTCTCAGGGACGAGCGCGCCCATCGGACGCTCTACGCCGGCGCCGTCATAGCGCTCGCGCAAGCTTCGCGAACGAGAACGTCATTTCTGAATTTGTACGCCTTGGGGGAACGCATGACTGACATCGCCTGCTGCGCCGGTTGCGGCCACAGCCTGGTTCCGATCCTGTCAGAGAACGGCCGCGCGCGGCCAAGCTGTTTCTGGTGCGAGGGCGTCGACGCCCAGGCCATGGAGATGGCGAAGTGGGCGGACAGCCCGGCCGGCAAGCCGGATCGGGCCGCGCCTCGCGCTTTTGAGTGAGCATCCTGCCGCGTCAAACCCGCGCCACCACGCGCGGACGGAATACGGATTCGGCGGTGAGGGACAACGCCGCGACCGGCTTTCGCGTCGGCCGGCGCCGCGGGATGAAGAAATTGTTCACGAGGATGGGGTCGTGATCGCCGAGCGCGATCCGTTCCTTCGCGAGCAGGCCCATGACCTGGCGCATCTTGATGACCTCATGCGCCACGAAGCTGCAGTCCTCGTCGCGGTTGATCTGCTCGTGCATGATCGCCTCAGCTTCGCGCATGCTGACGCGGAGTGCTCTGATGGTCTTTCGAATCTCGCTGATGCGGTTGTCCATGGCTGCCTCCATCTCGGTCTCAGCATAAGAACAAAACATGAACAATCTGTCAATCGCCGCCCTGAGGGTCGCGATGTTATTGCCGATCGCAAGGCGGCATCGCGCCGATCTCCGGCAACACCGCTGCACGCGTCCTGATGAGGCTTGCTGACAAATTAGACAGGTCCCGCCGCGCCCCGAAAGCGGGCGCGGCTCGCACGGCATCGAACGATCAGAGCAGGTCATCGTCTAACGTCCCGTGCAACCACCGGATTTTATCCCGAACGGCACGCGCGCATCACGGCGTAGGCGCGCTCGCTGCTCCGCAAATCAACTGGCCCGGAATTCGCAATGACGTCGTCAGCGAAGCAACGGCGCGGAGCGGAGAACGTCATGAACGTGCATGCCGTGGTTGATCTCGAGACGACCGGCCTCACCCGTCCGAATGGCGCGCCGCTCCGCCTCAACATGCAGGACTTCGTCGCGATCGACCGGGACCGGAATGCGACGTTCGAGGCGACTTATCGCCCGCAAGCGCTCTACAATCGCGCCAATGAAGGCTTTCACGCCAACAACGAGACCTTCCTGCTGCACGAAGTCGCGACCAACCTGCCGATCTACCGTCCCGACACCGGCCCCACCGACTTTCATCTGCATCTTCCACCCGGCGGCTTTCAGCTCGTGCTGGTCACCTCGGGCGCTTTCACCTTCGATTATGACGGGCGCTTCTACAATGTCGGCCCTGGCGCGGTGATGCTGCAAAGCGCGATCGTGCATCGCCAGCTGTTCTACACCTGGTCGGGCTTGCCAACCGAACAGAATTTGAGGACGCCCCAGACGGTCGTGCCCGACCCGATCTCGATGGGCTATTCCGGCAAATTCCTCGAAGCCTTCATCACCGATCCCACCACCTTTCCGAATCCGACCATCGTCGGTCCCGACCAGATCGACGAGGCCGAGACACCGCGCGTGGCTTGGAGCCACAAGCTGCACAACCGACCGGCCGATGCCGGCTTCTGGCTGCAGGATCCCCTGGCGCTGGATGCGCTGTTCAAGCCGCTCGCGGACGGCGCGATCAAATCGGCGCTGCCGGTTTACTTGCGCGATATCGGCATCGAGGTGCCGAGCGGTCATCTCGTCACCGGCCACATCATCGCAACCGACCCGCGCGGCCAGTCGCTGCTGCCGAAGAGCACGTCGGCCGCCGCGGACGCCGCCTCGCTCGCCAAGGGCGAGGTCGTTATCTATCGCCTCATTCGCGGCACGGCGGAATTCAGGAAGACGTCTGGCGAGAGCTTTGAACTCTCAGCCGGGGATGTCGTGACGGCGGGCAAGGCTTCGATCAGCCTTGTCGGCGTCGGCGAGAACACGCAGGTACTCCGGCTCGGCCTGCTCAAGGGCATGAACGAGCTGCGCAGCTGGACGCCGACGCAGCGCGACGAGATCGACGGCCTCGCCGGCCGGATCATCACGCAAAGGGACGTTCGCCCGCTGCGTACGGAGGGCAAGCCGGTCGGATATCTCTACGGCTGAGCGCCGGAGTTACTCCGCCGCCTGCCGCACGTGGCGCGCGCTCGGCGTGCGCATGGTAACGAGCTCCTCGGCCGCGGTCGGATGCAGTGCGATCGTCGCGTCGAAATCGGCCTTGGTCGCCTTCATCTTCACCGCGATCGCGACGGCCTGCGTGATCTCGGCTGCGGCATCGCCGACGATGTGGCAGCCGAGCACGCGATCGGTCGCACCGTCGACCACGAGCTTCATCAGCACGCGGGTGTCGCGGCCGGACATCGTCGCCTTGATCGGGCGGAACGTCGTCTTGTAGATGTCGACGTGACTGAATTGCGCGCGCGCCTCGGTCTCCGTCAGGCCGACAGTGCCGACTTCCGGCTGCGAGAACACCGCGGTCGGGATGTTGGCGTGGTCCACCTGCACCTCGCGCTTGCCGAACACGGTGTCGGCGAAGGCATGGCCCTCGCGGATCGCGACGGGAGTCAGGTTGAAGCGATGGGTGACATCGCCGATCGCGTAGATGCTGTCGACCGAGCTCTTCGAGAAATGGTCGACCGCGATGCCGCCATTCGCAGGATTGATGGCGACGCCGGCCTTCTCCAGGCCGAGATTGGCCACCGCCGGATGGCGGCCGATCGCGAACATCACCTGGTCGGAAGCAAGGCTCGATCCGTTCGACAGATGCGTGGTGAACTCCTCGCCGTGGCGATCGACCTTGGCGACCGTGCAGCCGGTGAGGATGGTGATGCCCTGCTTCTCCATTTCGCTCCGGACATGGGCGCGAACGTCCTCGTCGAAGCCGCGCAGGATGTTGTCGCCGCGATAGATCACGGTGACGTCGGAGCCGAAGCCGGCGAAGATGCCGGCGAATTCCAGCGCGATATAGCCGCCGCCCTGGATCACGATCCGCTTCGGCAGCTTCTTGAGATGAAACGCCTCGTTGGAGGAGATCACGTGCTCGATGCCGGGAATGGCGGCGCCGTGGTTGGGCGCGCCGCCGGTGGCGATCAGGATGTATCTTGCGGTGATCTTGCGGTCGTTCTCGAGCAGGCGGACGGTGTGCTTGTCCTCGATCACCGCGCGGCTCTTGACGATCTGCGCGCCCGACTTCTCGACATTGGCGGTGTAGGCCGCCTCCAGCCGCGCGATCTCCTTGTCCTTGTTGGCGATCAGCGTCGCCCAGTCGAAGGTGGCGGGCGGAACGGTCCAGCCGAAGCCCGCGGCGTCCTCGAGCTCGTGACGGAAATGCGAGCCGATCACGAACAGCTTCTTCGGCACGCAGCCGCGGATCACGCAAGTCCCGCCCATGCGGTACTCTTCCGCGATCATCACGCGCGCGCCGTAACCGGCCGCGATGCGGGCGGCACGCACGCCGCCCGAACCGCCACCGATGACGAAGAGGTCGACGTCGAATTCAGCCATTGTCCACTCCGACCTCTTTCAGCAATCACCCTTCAGATAGGTGCGCTCAGATCTCCTTGCCACGCTTGCGCATCTCGGCGCGGAAGGCGCCCATCACGGTCTCGGAGAAGTTCTGGGCCCAGGAGTTCATGAAGGCCATGCTGAGCCCGATGGCGCGCGGTTCGGCGTCGATCAGCTTCTTGCCGAGCGGCGACTTGTAGAAGGTGACGAGGTCCTTCAGCTCCTGCTCGGTGAACTCGCTGGCATAGATCTGCGCCATGCCCTCGCCGATCTCGTTCTGGCGGCCCTGGAGCTGCTGCGCCACGATCGGAGCGACCTCGTTGAGGTCCTTCTGATAATTCAGATTCTGCTGGGTCAGCGCGATCTTGGTCTTCTCGACGAGGCCGGGTACGGCGCCGGCATACATCGCATTGGCGTTCTTGATCTGCAAAATCTCCTTGGCCGCAGCGATCGCCGCGGGCGAGGCCTTCGGCTGGGCAGGTGCGGCGCCAGCCTTCGGCTGGGCGGGCTGCTGCGCCACGGCCGGGGCGGCCGTAAGGGCCAATCCCACGACGAGCGTCGCGGCCGGCAAGAATTTCAAAACGCTCTTCATTCCTGGTCTCCTTTCGGCTTGCGCCGTTCAATCACGCGAATTCCCTCGCCACCCGCCAGAACGGCAGAGCTGGCCAAGCCGATGAACAATCCATGCTCGACCACGCCGGGGATCGTGCTCAACGCCCTGGCGAGGCCGGGTGGATCCACAATACGTCCGAGCTGGGCATCGACGATCCAGTGGCCGCCGTCGGTGACGAAAACGTGGCCGTCCTTGCCCTTGCGGACCGCCATTTGCCCGGAAACGCCGCATTGCGCAAATGCCTTCTCGATCGCCCGCCGCGTCGCGCCGAGGCCGAAGGGGATGACTTCGACCGGCAGCGGAAATTTGCCGAGCGTCGGCACCCATTTGGTGTCATCGGCAATCACGATCATACGATCCGAAGCGGCCGCCACGATCTTCTCGCGCAGCAGCGCGCCGCCGCCGCCCTTGATCAGGTTGAGCTCAGCATCGATCTCGTCGGCGCCGTCGACCGTGATGTCGAGATGGTCGATCTCGTCGAGCGTGGTCAGCGGCACGCCGCAGCGCGTCGCGTCGAGGCGCGTCGCCTCGGAGGTCGGCACGCCGATCACTTTCAGCCCGGCGGCGACGCGCTCGCCGAGCAACTCGACGAAATGCTTGGCGGTCGAGCCGGTGCCGAGCCCGAGCTGCATGCCGTCCCGCACCTCTTCGAGCGCGCGGGCAGCAGCCTGTCGCTTCAACTGGTCCATGTTCACGTCTGGGCCCGCCTTCTGAAATCCGGGAGATCTGCCGCCGATCGTGGCCGCTTTCGGCGGCCTATGTAGCCTCGTTTTCCCCCGGAGAACAGGGTCTGGGAACAGGCCTATAAGGTGATCTTATGGGCCCGCCCCTTGCGCGGACACGGGGGGGCCGGTAGCGCTGGGGTCATGACCCCTCACACCATCGTCTTCGATCTCGACGGCACGCTTGTGGATACGGCGCCCGACCTGATCACCGCGCTGAACCACGTGCTCGACCGCGAAGGCCTGCCGCCGGTGCCGATGGCCTCGGCGCGCAACATGATCGGCGCCGGCGCCCGCAAGCTGATCGAGCGGGGGCTGGAAGCGGAGGGCCGCAGCGTCACCCCCGCCGACATGGACCGGATGACCGCGGATTTCATCGCCTATTACGCCGACCATATCGCGGTCGAATCCCGCCCCTTCGAGGGGCTCGAGGCCGCGCTCGATCATTTTGCGGCCCAGGGCCATCGCCTCGCGGTCTGCACCAACAAGCTGGAATGGCTGTCGAAGCGGCTGCTGGACCAGCTCGACCTCAGCCGCCGCTTTGCCGCGATCTGCGGCGCGGACACCTTTGGCGTCCAGAAGCCCGACCCGACCATCTTCCGGGAAACGGTGGCGCGCGCCGGCGGCGCGGTCAAAGCCAGCCTCATGGTCGGCGATGCCGGAACCGATGTCGGGGTAGCCCGCCGGGCCGGAGTGCCGGTCATCGGGGTCAGCTTCGGCTATACGGACGTGCCGATCGCCGAGCTGAAGCCGGACCGGCTGATCCATCACATGCGCGACCTGCCGGAAGCAGCCAGCAGCCTGATGACCGCCTAGCGCCGTCAAGCTACTGAAATCACATTGCTATTCTGCGAGGCTCGGCATTAACCATTCATCAACCATGCGCCGCCCGCCGGTTGCCTGCCCCAAACGACGCTCCTAAGGTCCGCGCGGGGTTGTGTGGCGGTTTGTCGCAGTTGAAGTGGATGGGTCATGCGTCGTGTCATCGCGGTTGCGTTAGCGGGAGCCGGTCTGTTGGGAGCGGCGGGTCTTGGCGGCTGCTCTTCGATGTCCTGGGACATGTTCAAATCGGCGCCGCCGGCCGTCCAGGTCCGGCTCGAATCCAACCCCCCGGGTGCGGACGCCACGACCTCGCTCGGTCCGGGCTGCAAGACGCCTTGCTCCGTCTCGGTTCCCGCGCCCGACGCCCCCTTCACGGTGGCTTTCGCGCTCCCAAAGTACCAACCGGCAAGCGTGCCGGTGAACGTGATCAGGAATCCCGGGGATTTCACCACGCCTGCCTCGGTGACGACGGACCCGAATCCGGTCTTTGCGGAACTCCAGCCGGCCACCCCGCCCAAACCGGTTCGCAAGCCTCACCGGCCCAGGAAGCCCAAACCCGCCGCAGCGGCGCCGACTGCAGCACCCGCCGAAGCGGCTCCGGCCGCCGCCTCGCCGTTCCCCGATCCGAACGCCGGCAGGCGCTAACCTACGTATACCACCCGATTGTCCTCGTCGCGTCCGATGCTTAGATTGCATCCTGAGCACCGCTGAAGCAAAGGTGCACCCGTCGCCGTAAGTGACAAGGCCTTTTCAATGGACGGACCTGCCGCGCTGTCGACCCCGATGACCGATCCGTTCGGGCGGACCATCAGTTATTTGCGCGTGTCCGTCACCGACCGCTGCGACCTGCGCTGCTTCTATTGCATGTCCGAAGACATGACGTTCCTGCCCAAGGCGAACCTGCTGACGCTGGAGGAACTCGACCGGCTCTGCTCGGCCTTCATTGCCAAGGGCGTCAAGAAGCTGCGGCTCACCGGGGGCGAGCCGCTGGTCCGGCGCAACGTGATGACGCTGGTGCGCTCGCTATCGCGGCATCTTTCCAGCGGCGCCCTGAACGAGCTGACGCTGACCACCAACGGCACCCAGCTGGCGAAACACGCAAGCGAGCTCGCCGATTGCGGCGTCCGCCGTATCAACGTCTCGCTCGACACGCTCGATCCCAAGAAGTTTCGCGAGATCACCCGCTGGGGCGAGATCGACAAGGTGCTGGAGGGCATTGAGGCCGCGCGGGCCGCAGGCCTTGCCATCAAGATCAACGCGGTGGCGCTGAAGAACCTCAACGAGGACGAGCTTCCCGAGCTGATGCGCTGGGCCCACGGCAAGGGCATGGGCCTGACGCTGATCGAGGTGATGCCGATGGGCGAGATCGGCTCCGGCCGCATCGACCAGTATCTGCCGCTCTCGCTGGTGCGCGCACGCCTCGCCCAGCAATTCACGCTGACGGACCTCGCCGAGAGCACTGGAGGGCCGGCCCGCTATGTCAGCGTCGCCGAGACCGGCGGCAAGCTCGGCTTCATCACGCCGATGACGCACAATTTCTGCGAATCCTGCAACCGGGTTCGGATTACCTGCACGGGAACGCTGCACACCTGCCTCGGTCACGAGGATGCCTCGGATCTGCGCAAACCCTTGCGTGCATCTGACGACGACGTGCTGCTTGCGGATGCAATCGACCGCGCCATCGGCCTCAAGCCCAAGGGCCATGATTTCATCATCGACCGCCGCCACGACCGTCCCAGCGTCTCCAGGCACATGAGCGTCACCGGCGGCTGACACCGTCGGACTACGGCCTTATTCCCCTTAACTATCAACAAACTTCCGATTGACTGGCGGCACGCCCGCTGGTTTGGTGCGGCGGCTTCATGCCTGCGCGGCGAAATAAGCCACGCGCCAGTTCGGCGCAGTCAAGACGGCCGGGGCATACCATCGGGGGAGGACCTATCGTTGCAAGCGCTCCTAAAGCTGAGCCAGGGGATTGACGCGTTCACACGCTGGACGGGCAAACGCCTGGCGTGGCTGATCGTCGCCGCCGTCATCATCTCGGCGGTCAATGCGATCGTCCGCAAGACCTTCGACACATCCTCCAATTCGTGGCTCGAGCTGCAATGGGTGCTGTTCAGCATCGTATTCCTGTTGTGCTCGCCCTGGACGCTGCTCGACAACGAGCACATCCGCATCGACATCGTGAACAACGCGCTGCCGAAGACGCTCCGCAACGTCATCGACGTGATCGGTCACCTGTTCTTCCTCATTCCGCTCTGCATCGTGATGATCATCACCGGCGTGCCGTTCTTCCAGCGCTCGTTCCACATCAACGAGCAATCCGGCAATGCCGGCGGCCTGCCGCAATGGCCCGCCAAAGCCCTGATCATGATCGGGTTCGCCTTCCTGCTCGTTCAAGGCATCTCCGAGCTGATCAAGCGGATTGCGGTGATGCGCGGAATGATTCCGGACCCGCATGAATCCCAGGTGTCCGCGCTGGAAGCGGAAGTCGAGCATCTCGTCGAAGCGATCGAGAAGAAGTAGCCGTTGGCGACGGTGTAGGGGAAATCATGACCGCTTTTATTATCGCCAATATGGCGCCCATCATGTTCGCGTCGCTGGTCGTCGTGCTGCTGCTCGGCTATCCCGCGGCATTCTCGCTCGGCGCCGTTGGCCTGTTCTACGCCATCATCGGCGTCGAGCTTGGCCAATTCCACCCTGACTTCCTCCAGGCGCTGCCGGAGCGGGTCTACGGCGTGATGAACAACGACACGCTGCTGGCCATTCCCTTCTTCACCTTCATGGGACTGGTGCTGGAGCGGTCGGGCATGGCCGAAGACCTGCTCGACACCATCGGCCAATTGTTCGGTACCATCCGCGGCGGCCTTGCCTATGCCGTGATCTTCGTCGGCGCGCTGCTCGCGGCGACGACGGGCGTGGTCGCAGCGTCCGTGATCTCGATGGGTCTGATCTCGCTCCCGATCATGCTGCGCTACGGCTACGACCGCCGCGTGGCAGCCGGCGTCATCGCCGCGTCCGGTACGCTCGCGCAGATCATTCCGCCCTCGCTCGTCCTGATCGTGATGGCCGACCAGCTCGGCAAGTCCGTCGGCGACATGTACGAGGGCGCCTTCATTCCCGGCCTCGTGCTCGCCGGCCTCTACGCCTCCTACGCCTTCCTCGTCAGCATGATCTTCCCGAAGGCGACGCCGGGCCTGCCCAAGGAAGCCATCGGCTTCCGCGAGGACAATGGCGATCGCGGCCTGCTCTCGCTCGGCGTGCTGTTCCTGGCGAGCTGCGTGTTCGGCTGGTTCATGATGCGCAATTCGACCGTACATGGCGCCGATTACGTCGTGCTCAGCATGTTCTGCGGCATCATCTTCGCCTTCATCGTCGCCGTGGTGAACTGGGTCATCGACAAGCTCACCGGCTTCCGATTCCTCTCGAAGATGGCGCAGCAGACCACCTTCGTCATGGTGCCGCCGCTGTTCCTGATCTTCCTCGTGCTCGGCACGATCTTCATCGGCGTCGCCACCCCGACCGAAGGCGGCGCGATGGGGGCCGCCGGCGCCCTCATCCTCGGTGCCGCGAAGCGGCGGCTGAGCTGGGACCTGATCCGGCAGGCCACGGAATCGACCGCGAAGCTGTCGGCTTTCGTGGTGTTCATCCTGGTCGGCGCGCGCGTGTTCTCGCTCACCTTCTACGGCGTCAACGGCCACGTCTGGGTCGAACACCTCTTGACCTCGCTGCCCGGCGGCCAGGTCGGCTTCCTGATCTTCGTCAACGCCTTCGTGTTCGTGCTGGCCTTCTTCCTCGACTTCTTCGAGCTGGCCTTCATCGTGATTCCGTTGCTCGGACCTGCGGCCGAGCATCTCGGCATCGACCTGATCTGGTTCGGCGTCATCCTCGGCGTCAACATGCAGACCTCGTTCATGCATCCGCCGTTCGGCTTCGCCTTGTTCTATCTCCGCTCGGTCGCGCCGAAGGATCGCTACACCGATCGCGTCACCGGCAAGCGAATGGAGCCGGTCACCACGGGGCAGATCTATTGGGGTGCGGTGCCGTTCGTCGTCATCCAGATGATCATGGTCGGTCTGGTGATCGCGTTCCCGTCGATGGTCATGCATTACAAGGGCGTGCAGTCGAATATCGATCCCTCCACGATCAAGATCGAGGTGCCGCAGATCGAGCTGCCGCCGCTGGATCTCGGACCGCCGTCGAAGTAGTGGGAACCACACCCGCCGTCGTGTTCCACGCAAGTGGCGCATGACGCGCGACGGCGCGCGTGACAAGCACGGGAAACGCGGGCATATCGGGCCATCCTCAGTCCTAGGGATGGCCGCTCATGCCCAGCTCGCACCCTGCTCCCTCCGCCCTCGGCCCATTGCTCACCTCGCTCTGGCTGACATGTGCCGCAGCGACGGTGCACGCCGAGCCGGCCGCCGACCTCCACGTGCTGGCGCAAAAGGAGCAGCAGCCGCTGCTCGACACGCTGCGCGATCTCGTCAATATCGAATCCGGCAGCAAGGACATCGAGGGTCTGAACCAGATCGCCGAGCGCGTTGCCGGTCAGCTCAAGCAGCTCGGCGGCACGGTGGAGATCCTGCAACCCACCGACATCCATCGCCTCGACGACAGCCCTGAGAAGATCGGGCCGGCCGTGCACGCCGTGTTCAAGGGCACGGGAACCAGGAAGATCATGCTGATCGCCCATATGGACACCGTGTACCTGAAGGGCATGCTGAAGGACCAGCCGTTCCGCATCGACGGCGACAAGGCCTACGGCCTCGGCATCGCCGACGACAAGCAGGGCGTTGCGCTCATTCTCCATGCCGTGGCGTTGCTGCAGAAGTTGAATTTCAGGGATTACGGCACGCTCACGGTTCTCACGAACGGCGACGAGGAGATCTCCTCGCCCGGCTGGCGCAGCACCATCACCAAATTCGCTGCGGATCAGGACGCGGTGTTCTCGTTCGAGGGCGGGGGCGCCGACGGCACGCTGCGACTCGCCACCAGCGGCATCGGCTCGGCCTATCTCACCGTGCAGGGCAAGTCGTCACATGCGGGCGCGCGGCCCGAGGGCGGCGTGAATGCGCTGTACGAGCTCTCGCACCAGCTGCTGCAGATGAAGGACCTGTCCAAGCCCGAGCAGGGTCTGAAGCTGAACTGGACGGTCGCCCAATCCGGCACCAACCGCAACGTGATCCCTGCGAACGCCATGGCGCAGGCCGATGCGCGTGCGCTCAAGGTGTCGGATTTCGACGCGTTGCAGAAGGAGCTGCAGGACAAGATCAAGAATCGCCTGCTGCCCGATTCCAAGGTCGACCTGAAGTTCGAGGTGCGTCGCCCGCCGCTCGAGGCCAACGAGGCCTCGCGCCGCGTGGCGGCCCACGGCAAGACGATCTATGGCGAGATCGGACTATCCCTCAAGGTCGACGAGAAGGCGACCGGCGGCGGCACCGACGCCGCGTTCGCCGCGTTGAAGACCAGCGGAGCCGTGGTCGAAGGCATGGGCCTGTCAGGCTTCGGTGCACACTCCAACGATGCCGAATATGTGCAGCTCGGCAGCATCGTGCCGCGGCTGTATCTGGCGACGCGGATGATCATGGACCTGTCGAGCGGCAAGGTGAAATAGCGACGGCGCTTCTTCCTTCTCCCCCTGTGGCAGAAGGTGGCGCGAACACAGTCCGCGCCGGATGAGGGGTTGCTTCAGCAAACTCCATTGGAGACGGCTCACACGCTGAGAGAGAGCCCTCACCCGTCTCGCCGCTGTCGCGGCGAGCCGCCCTCTCCCACAAGGGGAGAGGAAAAAGAAGCTTCCTCCTCCGCCAGCCGAAACCGCAGCGTGAACTCGGCTCCGCCTCCCGGAAGATTCTCCACCGCGACCGTGGCCGCGTGATCGTCCGCCACCGCGCGCACGATCGAGAGTCCGAGGCCCGCACCGTCGCTGCGCCGGCGGTCGGCGCGCCAGAAGCGCTGGAAGATCAGCTCGCGCTCGGCCTCCGCGATCCCCGGGCCGGAATCGCGCACGCGCACCGAACCGTCCTCGCCCACCTCGACGTCGACGGTGGTGTCCTTTGCCGTGAACTTGATGGCGTTTTCGGCGAGGTTGAAGATCGCGCGCTGCAACATCTCCGCATTGCCGTGGATCAGCACCGGCACGTCGGCGCCCTTCAGCGCGATGTCCTTGTGCTGCGCGATCGCGAACGGAGCGATCGAGGCCACCACCTCGGCGCTGACCGCGCGCAGATCCGCGGTCTCTGCGGGATCGAGCACCAGGGTGTCGAGCTCGGCGATCTCCAGGAGCTGGGCAACGAGGCGGCTCATGGTTTCGATATCGGCATGCAGCGCCTGCCGCGCCGCGCGATCGTCGAGCGTCTCGATCCGCGTGCGCAGGATCGCGAGCGGCGTGCGCAATTGATGCGCGGCGTCCGCCGTGAACTGCCGTTGCACCCGAAAGCCGCCTTCGAGCCGGTCGAGCGCCTCGTTGACGGCGGTGACCAGCGGCAGGATCTCGCGCGGGATCTGCTCCGTCGGCAGGCGAATGTCGGTGCGCGCCGGACCGATATTGCTGGCCTTCTCGGAGGCCCTCCACAGCGGCGCGATCGCCCGGCGAAAGATGATGATGTCGGTGGCGAGCAGGATCAGGAGGATCGGAATGGTGATCCATCCCACGCGCCGGAAGAAGTTCGAGACGATGTCGTCGATGATGACGTCGCGGTGTGCGAGGTCCTCGGCGACCTGGATGCGCACCGTCTTGCCGTCGATATCGCGGGTGACGGTGGCGCCGGAAATGCTCTCCGACGAGCGCACTGCGGCAGCGGAACGCCGGTGCGAGGAGAACAGCAAGCGGCCCTCGGCATCGCGAATGTCGTACTGATAGCGGCCATACGCTTCCGAATAGAGGCCCTTGAGACTGTCGGGCAGATTGAACGTCAACGAGCCGCCCGGCTGGGCAACGATGCGCTCCGCCAGCACTTCGGCCTGGGCGCGCATGGCATCGCGATGCAGCTGGTCGATCTCCGAATTGAGCAGCCAGAACAGCACCAGCGGCAGGAAGACCGCGACCACCGCGACCGCCAGGATGTGCAGGAAGACGATGCGCCAGATCAGCGATTTGAACGTCGGCGACCTGCCATAGGAGCCGGCAAGGGAGCCGGGATGGGACCCGATCCGGGCCACGCTATTTCTCCACGTCCATGAGATAGCCGACGCCGCGGATGGTGTGGATCACGACCTTGGCGCCGTGTTCGGCAAGCTGCTTGCGCAGCCGCGAGACATAGACCTCGACCGCGTTGGAGGCGACCTCGCCGTCCAGCCCGAAAATATGGTCCTCGACGTTCTTCTTCGGCACCACCCGCCCTTGCCGGCGCAGCAGGATCTCGAGCACCGAGGTCTCGCGCGCGGAGATGATCCGCGGCTGGTCGTCGACGAAGATCTGGCGGCTCTCGGTGTCGTAGACAAGGTTGGCGAGACTGAGCGAGCGGCCAAGCAGTTGGCCGGGTCGGCGCAGGATCGCCTCCAGCCGCGCCACCAGCTCCTCCATCGCGAACGGCTTTGCGAGATAATCGTCGGCGCCGCTGCGCAGGCCGCTGACGCGGTCCTGCAGGCCGCCTCGTGCAGTCAGCACCAGCACGGGGAGCGGTTCCATCTTGAGGCGCAGCTCGCGCAGCACCGACAGACCGTCGCCATCGGGCAGCCCGAGGTCGAGGATCATCGCGGCATAGCTGACGCTGCTCACCGCCTCGCGTGCCTCGGCCGCGCTGCCCACGATGTCGCTCTGGTAGCCGGCCGCCGCCAGCCCGCCCGCGACGAGCCGCGACAGTTCGGCATTGTCCTCGACGATCAGAAGACGCATCGCATGTCCGCAAGATACTCAAAGTCACCGCACGGCCCGCGCGCGGCATCTCTGCTCTCTTCCACCATTCCGGCCGCCTCGGCCAGCGAAAAAGTGACCGGAAGGCAGCTCAACCTGTCGTCAGGTTCGCGTCAGCAACCCTCGGCAGCGCCGGCTCCGGCCCCGTTGCGGGCCTCGGCCCGATGCCGCATCATCGACATCATGAGCCTCTCACCTGTACTCATTGTGTTCGGCGGCCTTCCCGGCACCGGCAAGACGACGATTGCTCGCGAGCTGACCGTTCGGCTCTCGGCCACATATCTTCGTATCGACTCGATCGAGCAGGCGTTGCGCGACGCTGGCTTTGCCGCCGGCGCAGAGGGTTATGCGATCGCCAATGCGCTGGCTGCCGAAAATCTCAAGCTCGGGCGCATCGTTATCGCTGACTGCGTCAATCCGGTACTGGCAAGCCGCGCTGCCTGGCGGCGATGTGCCGTGAAGACCTCGGCACGCCTGGTTGAGATCGAGACGCTTTGCAGCGAGCCGCCGCTGCACCGGCAACGCGTGGAAAGCCGCACCCCCGACATTGAAGGTTTTCGACTCCCACCCTGGAGTGATGTCGTGAGCAGAGCGTATGAACCGTGGGATCGTGAACGCCTCGTGCTCGACACCGCCGATGGTTCGCTTGACGATCTGCTGGAGCGGGCGGAGACCTACATTCGTGACAGGATTGGCCGGCTCGCAGGACCGTCGCCATAGTCGTTCCATTGACGAGGCTGCGACCAGACGGCTAGATTGGCCATGTCGGAAAAGGCAGACTTGGTCTGGTAAGCCCAAGTCCTTTCGGTAACGAAAGCTCTGGTCTTTGGCCTCGTGCCTGAGATCCCCACGACGAACACGATCGCTGTTTGGGCGATCAGGCGTTCGTCCGTGAGGTCCTCAGGTCTGGGAAACGCTCCGGTCGAACATCGACAATGGAGCCGTTCATGCAGATTTCCGACACTCCCCTATATGACGTCATCATCGCGGGCGCCGGTCCCGTCGGCCTGTTTCTGGCTTGCGAGTTGCGGATGGCCGACTGTTCGGTGCTGGTCCTGGAAAAGACAGACGATCCGCACGCGCCGCTCAAGGGCCTGCCTTTCGGGTTGCGCGGTCTTTCGGCGCCGACGATCGAGAGCTTCGAGCGTCGTGGCCTGCTGGAGCATCTGACAGATCGCACGGCGAGCCGGGAAATACCAACGGGTGCGCACTGGATGCAGCAGCAGCGTCGCCCTGCCGGTCATTTCGCCGGCATCCAGTTCTTCCACGATCAGATCGACGCAACGCAATGGCCATACCGCCTGCCCGGCCGGATCGGGAGCATCGCGGCCGACATGGCTAGCATCGAGGCCGTGCTTGCGATCCGCGCCGAGATTCTGGGTGCGGAGATCCGGCGCGGCTGCGCCGTCGAGGCTCTCAGGCAATCCACGGATGGCGTGACGGTGGAGTCGGCCGGCGGAGCCGTCACGGCCGCTGGCTCGTTGGTTGCGACGGCGGGCGCAGCAGCGTGCGAAAGGCGGCCGGCATCGGCTTCACCGGGACCGATCCGGAATTCACCGGCTATTCCGTGCAGATCGAGCTGGCCGATCCGGCCGCGCTCGCGCCGGGTCGCCATTACACACCTTTCGGGATGTACACCTATGCGGCGCCGGGGACGATCGCGATGGTCGATTTCGACGGCGGCGCCGCGCACCGCAGCGAACTGGAGCGCGATCATGTCGAGGCGGTGCTGCGCAGGGTTTCGGGCGTCGACCTGACGGTCTCCGCCCTGCTGCTCGCAACCACCTGGACAGACCGCGCCTATCAGGCAACGAACTATCGCGCCGGCCGCGTGTTGCTGGCCGGTGATGCCGCGCACATCCATTCGCCGCTGGGCGGCCAAGGCCTGAACCTCGGCCTCGGCGATGCCATGAACCTCGGATGGAAGCTCGCGGCAACGATTCGTGGCGATGCGCCCGCCGGGCTGCTGGACAGCTATTCAACCGAGCGACATCCGGTGGGATCACAGATCCTCGACTGGTCGCGCGCCCAGGTCGGGCTGATGCGCCCGAGCAGAAGCTCGCGCGCGCTCGAAGCCATTATCCGTGATCTCATCGACACGCTCGACGGCGCGAGCTACTTCGCCGCGCGCGTATGGGGCCTATCCCTCCGCTATGACCTCGGCGAGGACCATCCGCTGGTGGGGCGCAGTGTGCCCGACTTCGAGCTCAGCGATGGGACAAGACTGAACGAGCTCCTCAGAACAGGGAAAGGGCTGTTGCTGGATTTCGGCGCGCAGCCATCGCTTCAAGCGCTCGCAAGCCGTTGGCACGGCCGGATCGCCTATGTTGCAAGCGAAGCAAAGGATCGACTGGGCCTGCTCGCTTTGCTCGTGCGCCCCGACGGCGTCGTGGCCTGGGCCAGCGAACAGGCTGCCGACAACGAGGACGTATCTCGGGCCGCGGCGCGATGGTTCGGTGAGCCCAATGCGAGCTGAAGCCGTTCGCGTCGTCGTCGGCAGCGTCGTTTCGATCTAGCGTGACTTCGGACAATGCAGCCGAAAAGCGCTCTTGAATTCGGCTAATTGAGGCGCCGTCGCGCCCCGCTCAGCGTCGGCCCGACTCGCGGGCAAGTCCAGATAATCGATCGACGCGTCGAACTGGCTTGCCGTGAAGTCGTACCTCTTGCCTTCGATCCTGTTGTAGAAATGATCGCCGGCCGGCAGCGGCGTCTTCAAAAGCTCGCCGCCGAACATGTCGTGAATGAGCAGCGAGGTGACATTGCACTGTCCCGCCGCCGGATTGCTCGCGGTCCATTGGCTCGCTGTCGATGGCGACCATGCCTTGCGCAGCGCTCTGCGAACGTCGTCGGGATCGAAGCTCATCGTCGTCTCCGGCTTGGCATCGACGAATGAAGTTTCGGATTATTCGATATTTGTCTTGTACGATTGTTTTGCCCGACAGATCAAGTGCAGCACTGCTCCGAGTCCGCGAATGCCGCTCGAACGGCCAATTTTTTCCGATGACTTATCAAGCCCTTGGCTACTGTGCATGGGGTTGTTTTTCATCTTTTTGAGTCTGGCCCTCCAGACACGACAACGCCCCGGAGCTTTCGCGCCGGGGCGTTGCCTGCAACAGGTGGCGTGATCAGCTCTGCGAGCGCCGCGCCATGAAGATGTCGTAGCCGACCTCGGCGACCTGGAACCAGGCGTAGCCGTCGCTCGTGAACTTGGCGAGCGAGTCGTGCACCTTCTTGAAGTTGGGGTTGGTCGCGGCGACCTCGGCGTGCAGCTCCTTGGCGGCCTTGTGGCAAGCATCCATGATCGACGGCGAGAACGGATGCAGCTTGGTGCCGCCCGCCAGCAGCTTCTTCAGTGCCAGGGGGTTGGCGGTGTCGTAGCGCGCCATCATGTAGTTGTTGGCGTAGTGGCCGGCCTGCTCCAGCACGCTCTGGTAATATTTCGGCAGCGCGTTCCACTTGTCGAGGTTGACGAAGGCCAGCAGCATCGGCCCGCCCTCCCACCAGCCGGGATAGTAGTAGTGCGGCGCGATCTTGTAGAAGCCGAGCTTCTCGTCGTCATAGGGGCCGACCCATTCGGCGGCGTCGATGGTGCCCTTCTCCAGCGCCGGATAGATGTCGCCGCCGGCGAGCTGCTGCGGCACCACGCCGAGCTTCTGGAGCACGCGACCGGCGAAGCCGCCGATGCGGAATTTCATGCCCTTGAGATCGTCGGGTGTGTTGACCTCTTTCCTGAACCAGCCGCCCATCTGGCAACCGGTGTTGCCCGCGAGCAGCGAGACGACGTTGTAGCCCTTGTAGAATTCGTTGAGCACGTCGCGTCCGCCGCCCTGCATGTACCAGGCCTGGTTGATGCGCATGTTGGGACCGAACGGCACGGCCGAGCCGAATGTGAAGGTCGGATCCTTGCCGAAATAATAGTAGGACGCGGTGTGGCCGATTTCGCAGGTGCCGTTCTGCACGGCATCGAGCACCTGGAGGCCCGGGACGATCTCGCCAGCCGCGAAGATCTGGATCTGGAATTTGTTGTCGGTCGCCTCCGCGACCATCTTGCACATCATCTCGGCGCCGCCAAACAGCGTGTCGAGCGACTTCGGCCAGCTCGTCGGCATACGCCATTTGATTTCCGGCATCGACTGCGCGATCGCGGGAGCCGCGAGCGTGGCGGCGCCGGCCGCGCCAAGACCTGTGACCTTGATGAAGTCTCTTCTCTTCATGATTTCCTGCCCTGATGTATCAGTGATTGTGGGCCTTCTTGCCGAGGCTTGGAACCAGCATGACGCAAGCCGGGACCGAATGCCATCCCGATCGCACTGCGGCAAAGAAAAAGCCCGGCCTCCACGGAGGCCGGGCTTTTAGTCTTGCGACTTTAGACCTAGGCGATCAGCCGCGCGTGCGCGAGCGGATCATGAAGCTGTCGTAGGTATATTCGGCAACCTGCCACCACAGATATTCGTCGGAGCGATAGGCCTGCATGGCGTCGATCGCCTTCTTGAAGTCGGCGTTCTTGGCCGAGACCTCGCCCCACAGCTCGTTGGTCGCCTTGAGGCAGGCTTCCAGCACCTCGTTGGTGAAGGGACGAAGCTGGGTGCCGCCGGCAACCAGGCGCTTCAGGGCCGCCGGGTTCTGCATGTCGTAGCGCGCCGCCATCCAGGTGTTGGCATTGGCCGTCGCGTTGGTGAGGATCGCCTGGTAGTTCTTGGGCAGCGCATTGAACTTTTCCAGGTTGGCGAAGGCGTGGACGGTGGGACCGCCCTCCCAGAAGCCCGGATAATAGTAGTACTTCGCGACCTTGGCGAAGCCGAGCTTCTCGTCGTCGTAAGGCCCGACCCACTCAGCCGCGTCGATGGTACCCTTCTCCAGAGCCGGATAGATGTCGCCGCCGGCGAGCTGCTGCGGCACCACGCCGACCTTCTGGAGCACCTGGCCGGCGATGCCGCCGATGCGCATCTTCAGGCCGGAGAGGTCGGCAACGGTCTTGATCTCCTTGCGGAACCAGCCGCCCATCTGGGTGCCGGTGTTACCGCACGGGAATCCGACCACGTTCGACTTCTTGAAGAACTCGTTGGCGAGCTCGTTGCCACCGCCCTGATAGAGCCACGAATTCTGTTGGCGCGCGTTCAGGCCGAACGGCACCGAAGCGAAGATTGCGAAGGTCGGATCCTTGCCGACATAATAGTAGGACACCGTGTGGCACATCTCGACGGTGCCGCTGGATGTCGCGTCGAGCGCCTGCAGGCCGGGAACGAGTTCACCGGCGGCGAACACCTGGATCTGGAATTTGTTGTCGGTCATCTCGGCGACATACTTTGCCACCTGCTCGGCACCGCCATAGATGGTATCGAGCGATTTCGGGAAGCTCGAAGTCAAGCGCCACTTCACCTCGGGCGAGGACTGCGCGATCGCCGGCGAGGCCACCGCGGTCGCTGCCGCGCCTGCTGCCGACACTTTCAGAAAATCACGACGCTTCATCTTCAGGTCTCTCCTTGCTGGGGCGTTTCCCCTTAACTTCTCTTTTGCCACCGCTCATTCCGGCGACGCGCCAGGGACGCGTCGAACCGAAGGGGCTTGACTGCGGTGGGCCTTTAACACGGACGGCCCGGTTTCGGAACGCGACAATGGCATGACGGGGCTCTACGAAAGTCGCATGTCCCCAGAAGTCATGAGGGCGCGCGCCGCGGGCGGCCGATTCAGGCCGCTGCGATCACACCCTTGAGCTGGTCCCGGACCTGACCCGCAATGGCGCGGTAGATCGCCGCATGGGGACCGTCCGGCTCGCTGTCGACGACGGGATTGCCGGCGTCCGACGTGGCACGAATCGCCATGTGCAGCGGGATCTCGCCGAGGAACGGGACCTCGAGCTTCTCGGCCTCGTGCCGCGCCCCGCCATGGCCGAAAATGTCGGACTTGGTGCCGCAATGCGGGCACTGGAAATAGCTCATGTTCTCGACGATGCCGAGCACGGGCACGTTGACCTTCTTGAACATGGCAAGCCCCCGCCGCGCATCGATCAGGGACAGGTCCTGCGGGGTCGAGACGATCACCGCGCCCTTGAGCGGCACGTTCTGCGCCAGGGTGAGCTGGGCATCGCCGGTGCCCGGCGGCATGTCGACGACCAGCACGTCGAGCTTGCCCCATTCGACGTCGCGCAGCATCTGCGTCACCGCCGACATCACCATGGGACCGCGCCAGATCATCGCGGTCTCTTCCTCGACCAGGAAACCGATCGACATGATGGCGAGGCCGAAACGCCGGAGCGGAATCATCTTGCGCTCGTCGTTCAGCTCCGGCTTGTCGTGCAGGCCCGTCAGCCGCGGCACCGAGGGACCGTAGATGTCGGCATCGAGCAGCCCGACCTTGAGGCCGAGGTCGCGCAGGCCGAGCGCCAGGTTCAGCGCGGTGGTCGACTTGCCGACGCCGCCCTTGCCGGAGGCGACTGCGATCACGGCGGCGACGCCGGGGATCTCCGACTGCCGCGCCATGGGCGATTGGGCGCCGCCCTGCGGCGGCGGCTTGTGGGCATGCACCGGCTGCACGCCCGGCGCGCCGCGGCTGGGTTGCGGAGGCGGCGGTGGTGAGGAGCCCGGCTTGCGCTCGGCGGTCAGCGCCACCATCACGGTGGTGACGCCGGGGATGGCGCGTACGGCGGCCTCGGCCTCGGCCCGGATGGATTCCCAGGCCCTGGCCTCGGGGGCGTCGACATTGATCGAGAAGAACACCTTGCCGTCGGACGCGCTGATCGCGCTCAGCACATTGGCATTGGTGAGCGCGACCCCGCGGGGCGACTTGATCCTGGCGAGGCTGTCGAGAACCTGTTGCTGCGTCACGCTCAAAGTACATCTCCTGGACGGAGCCTGATCCGGACCCGGAGGGCCGCAGCAGCGCAAAGCGTGGAGCGGCTTTCCGGCAAGGTCATGCTCGAAACTCTGGGATGCCCCATTAGAGCGGAAACGCCCAAAAGGCTACTGCCTGCCGATATCGTCAGCCATCTCGGCGGGCGCCGCTCCCTGCTCCCTGGCGGCCTCGTAATTCAGCTCGATCATGACCCCGTTGGGGTCGTTGACGAAGATCTGCCAGAGCTCGCCGCCGGGCACCTGGCGGGAGTCGAATTTCATGCCCTTGGTGGTCAGGCGCTGCTTCATGCCGTCGAAGCCGCGGCTGGCGAAGGCGACATGATGCACGACACCGGAATCCGGCTTCTGCGGCTCCGCCGTCGCCGAGATATCGACGAGGTGCACCACCGGCTTGCCTTCGCTGTACATCCAGGCGCCTGGGAAGGCGAAATTCGGCCGGGGGCCTTTTTCCAGGCCCAGCACGTCCTCGTAGAAACCGACAGTCTCGGCCAGATTCCGGGTCCGGATGTTGAAATGATCGAGGACGCCAACGCTCACGCCGCCCAAGCCCGATGCCATGTTTCGCTCCCTTTTTCGAAGTCCTTAGGTCCGCCATCCTAGCACAGGAGGCCGCCAAACGAAGCCGTTGCCCTCCGCCCTTAACGGTTTATGGTGCGCCTCCGATCCGCCCTCGCGGCGGAACTTCGAGGGTGCCGCCCGGCGCCCTCACCCGGCTACAACCGTAAATCTCAAAACTACGGACAAGGTACCACACATGGCTAAAGTCGCTTTCCTCGGTCTCGGCGTGATGGGCTTCCCCATGGCCGGACACCTCGTGAAAAAAGGGGGCCATGAGGTCACCGTCTACAACCGCACCGCGGCCAAGGCGAAGGAATGGGCGGACAAGTTCGGCGGCAAGACCGCGGCGACCCCGAAGGCGGCCGCCGAAGGTCAGGATTTCGTGATGTGCTGCGTCGGCAACGACAACGACCTGCGCGCAGTCACGATCGGCGCCGACGGCGCCTTCGCCGGCATGAAGAAGGGTGCGACCTTCGTCGATCATACCACCGCCTCGGCCGAGGTCGCGCGTGAGCTGGACGCAGCCGCGACCAAGGCAGGCTTCAAATTCGTCGATGCCCCGGTCTCCGGCGGCCAGGCCGGCGCCGAGAACGGCGTGCTGACGGTGATGTGCGGCGGTGCGCCCGATGCCTATGCCGGCGCCGAGCCGATCATCACGGCCTCCTATGCGCGGATGTGCAAGCTGCTCGGGCCCGCCGGAAGCGGCCAGCTGACCAAGATGGTCAACCAGATCTGCATCGCCGGTCTGGTGCAGGGTCTCTCCGAGGGCATCCACTTCGCCAAGAAGAGCGGCCTCGACGTCGCCGCCGTGATCGAGACCATCTCGAAGGGGGCCGCGCAGTCCTGGCAGATGGAGAATCGCTACAAGACCATGAACGAGGACAAGTACGATTTCGGCTTCGCGGTCGAATGGATGCGCAAGGACCTCTCGATCTCGCTGGCTGAAGCCCGTCGCAACGGCGCCAACCTGCCGGTCACCGCACTGGTCGATCAGTTCTATTCCGAGGTCGAGAAGATGGGCGGCAAGCGCTGGGACACCTCCAGCCTGCTCGCGCGCCTGCAGCGCTGAGGAACGCCCCGGCGGTCGCGGCCGGGCAGCCGCGACCGTCACGGGTCTCGAGGCGGCACCTGCGCCGCGACGCGGCCCGCATTGAGCTGAAGAACGAATACCGGGGGGACTGACTTGCTGAGCGTGATAGCCGCCGTTTTCATCGTTGCGTACGCTGCCATCGCGCTCGAACATCCGCTTGGCGTCAACAAGAGCGCGTCGGCTCTCTTGGGAGCGGGCCTGCTCTGGACCATCTACGCGGTGTCCGTCGGCGATGCCTCGCTCGTCAACCACCAGCTCGACGAATCCGTGGCCTCGACCGCGCAAATCGTCTTCTTCCTGATCGGCGCCATGACGATCGTCGAGGTGATCGACGCCCACAACGGCTTCGAAGTCATCACCTCCGTCATCCGCACCACGAAGCAGACCACGCTGATGTGGATCATCGGCTTCGTGACGTTCTTCCTTAGCGCGATCCTCGACAATCTGACGACCACCATCGTGATGATCTCGCTGATCCAGAAGCTGATTGGCCACAAGGGCGATCGCCTGCTGTTCGCCTCCATCATCGTGATCGCGGCGAACGCCGGCGGCGCCTGGACCGTGATCGGCGACGTCACCACGACGATGCTCTGGATCGGCGGCCAGATTTCGCCCGTCAACATCATGAGAGCGGTGTTCCTGCCGTCACTGCTCAACCTGCTGGTCCCGCTGCTCATCATCGGCTATTCGCTCAGGGGAAAGGAGATCGTCCCTCCGCTGCAAGGGCGCGATCAGGCCCTCAGGGTCGAGGTGTTCGAGCGCAATCTGATGTTCTATCTGGGCCTCGGCACCCTGGTGGCCGTACCGGTTTTCAAGGCCGTAACGCACCTTGCGCCGTTCATGGGTATCCTTTTCGGGCTGGGCATCCTCTGGCTGGTCGGCGAGGTCGTGCATCGTCACAAGGACGAGGATGCGCGCCGTCCCCTCACCCTCGTCCATGCGCTGACTCGAATCGACATGGGCTCGATCGTGTTCTTCGTCGGCATCCTCATGGCCGTCGCGTGCCTGGAGCACGCCCGTGTCCTCGAATTGTTGGCGAAATGGCTCGACGCCACGGTCGGCCGTCTAGACATCATCGTCATCCTGCTCGGTCTGTTGAGCGCGATCATCGACAACGTGCCGCTCGTCGCGGCGACGATGGGCATGTACAATCTGGTGCAATATCCGCCGGACAGCTTCCTCTGGGAGTTCATCGCCTATTGCGCGGGAACTGGCGGCTCGATCCTGATCATCGGTTCGGCCGCGGGCGTCGCCGCCATGGGCCTCGAGAAGATCGAGTTCTTCTGGTACGCCCGCCGGATCGCGGGCCCCGCCCTCGTCGGCTATCTGGCGGGAGCGATGGTCTACATCGTGCAGCACGCGGCGCTGCACTGAACCGCGCAGGCGGGATCCAAATTAACGCCGGGTTAACGTAATTCTTTAGCTCCTTAAGTCACCTCTTAAGGATTTCTTGCCAGAGATAGACAATGCAGAAGGCCCGCGTCCGGCGTGGGCAGGAATCGTTGTTGCTTGATGAGTAACCCCGCTGAAAAGCCAGAGGTAGTGCAGCTTCCGGCCGAGCCGGTGAGCGCTCCATCGGCGAGCAGCCGACGGGCTGCGGCGCAGCGGGTCCGCGAGGCGCGCGATAAGTTAACCTCGACCAGTGGAACCCGACCGGCGTTCGACGCCGAGATGCTGCGCCAATATGCTCAGACGCGGCTGTCGGCGTCCTATGTCGTGATGCTGCTGGTGGTCGCGACCGGCGTGCTGTTCGGCCTGTGGATGCAGCCAATCCCTGCCGCCGCCTGGACCACCGGCATGCTCTGCATCCACGCGGCGATGATCCGCAGTTGCCGGCGCTTCCTGACCGAGCCCTCTTCCCCTGCGGCGACGCGTGCATGGCGGACGCGCTTCGTCGTGCTCGATCTGCTCTACGGCCTGTGCTGGATGGCGATCCTGATCCATCCCGTGCTCGACATGGTCACGGAAACGCTGATGATGTTCCTGATGCTGCTGGTGATCGCAGTATCGAGCATGGTCGCCGCGAACTTGCCGATCGCGGCCCTTGCCGCCACCGCGCCGGTTGCAGTTGCCATGGCGCTGAGCTTCGCGATGACCGGCTCGCTGGACAATTACATCCTGGCCGCGCTCGCGCTCGCCGCCGAAGGCTATTTCGTGCTGCTGGCGCATCGCCTGCACTCCTCCACCTTTGCCGCGCTGGAAGCGCGCGCCGAGAAGGACGCCCTGATCGGCGAGCTCGAACAAGCCAAGGCGATCTCGGACGAAGCCCGCCACCGCGCCGAATCCGCCAACGTCGCCAAGTCGCGCTTCCTCGCCCAGATGAGCCACGAGCTGCGCACGCCGCTGAACGCGATCCTCGGCTTCTCCGAGGTGATGAAGAGCGAGATCTTCGGCGCGCATGCGGTGCCGGTCTACAAGGAATACTCGGCAGATATCCATAATTCGGGCGTGCACCTGCTCAACCTCATCAACGAGATCCTCGACCTGTCGCGGATCGAGGCCGGCCGCTACGAGCTGAACGAGGAAGCAGTGTCGCTAGTCGGCATCGTCGCCGACTGCCATCATCTGATGAAGCTGCGTGCCTCGAGCCGCGGCATCACCATCCACGAAGTGTTCGAGCAGGCCATGCCGCGGCTCTGGGCGGACGAGCGCGCGATCCGCCAGGTCGTGCTCAACCTGATTTCCAACTCGATCAAGTTCACCCCGCAGGGCGGCGAGATCTGGCTCAAGGCCGGCTGGACCGCCTCGGGCGGGCAATATCTCTCGGTGAAGGATACCGGCTCCGGAATCCCCGAGGACGAGATCCCGGTCGTGCTCGCCTCGTTCGGCCAGGGCTCCAACTCGATCAAATCGGCCGAACAGGGCGCGGGCCTCGGCCTGCCGATCGCCAAGAATCTGATTGACCTGCATGGCGGCACGTTCACGCTGAAATCGAAACTGCGCATCGGCACCGAGGTGATCGTCACCTTCCCGCCGGAGCGGGTGATGAGCGCGCTTGCGCCGCTGTCGGATGATTCGCCGCCGCTCCAGCCGGAGAGTTCCGTACTGCCCGACGAGAAGCGTCGGCCGCGCCACAAGCCGATCATGAGCGCCGGCACCGGCTCTTAACCAGAAGCTTGCAGAGATGCCCGACCATCCCCCACTATGTCCGAATGAGCAAAGAAACGCCGTGCGTCGCCGTCTGCATGATCGATCCCAGGACCAAGCTGTGCTTCGGCTGCGGCCGGACCTTGCCCGAGATCGCGCGTTGGCACGCCATGGAAAGTGCCGAACGGCTCGCGGTCATGGCTCTGTTGCCGGCACGCATGACGGAAGCCGGACTAACTCCGATCGCGCCATCGCCGCAACGCGGCTGAACGGCCTGCGCGCCCGCGGAGGCGCACGATGATCCGCTTCCTGCTCGTTCTCGTCATGCTCGCCTGCACGGCAGGCGCGGTCGTCGCTTATGGCGATCCCGACCAGATCGCGCGCGCCAGCCACAAGGTCTCGCACATCTTTCGCACGCAACCGGTGGCGCTTGCCCCTGCGGTGCAGATCCCGCGCGGCCAGGGCGGCGAATTTGCACTCAAGGCCAGGATCAACGGCGTTGCGGCGCCGATGGTGATCGATACCGGTGCGACGTCGGTGGTGCTGACCTGGGAGACCGCGAAAGCCATCGGGCTCCCGCTCGAGATGCTCGAATACGATGTCGATCTCGAAACCGCGGGCGGCCATACCAAGGCGGCCCGCCTCACGCTCGACCGTCTCTCCGTCGGCCATCTCGTCGAAAAATCAGTGCCGGCCCTCGTCGTTCAGCGCGGGCAGATGAAGACCAATTTGCTCGGCATGAGCTTCCTCGACCGCCTGGAGAGCTGGGGCGTCCGCGCCGACAAGCTGATGCTGACCGGCTATCCCGAGCTTCAGAGCAGCCACCGCCGCTCGCGCACCGCGATCGACTAGATCGCAGCGGGACGCAGCGCCACGGCCCGGGCTAGATCAGCGGAGCTCCCTGCCGCAGATTCATGTGGCGGTTGACGTCCTTGTAGAGAAGGTAGCGAAACCGGCCGGGGCCTCCTGCGTAGCACGCCTGCGGGCAGAAGGCGCGCAGCCACATGTAGTCGCCGGCCTCGACCTCCACCCAATCCTGGTTGAGACGGTAAACCGCCTTGCCTTCGAGCACGTACAAGCCGTGCTCCATGACATGCGTCTCCGCGAACGGGATCGTCCCGCCTGGCTCGAACGTCACGATGGTGATGTGCATGTCGTGGCGCATGTCGGCGGGGTCGACGAAGCGCGTCGTCGCCCACCTGCCCTCCGTGCCCGGCATTGCGACCGGTTCGAGCGTGTCCTCGTTGACCACGATAGCTTCGGGCGCGGCCAACCCCGGCACGCGCTGATACAGCTTGCGGATCCAGTGAACCTGCGCAGGGCCCTCGCCGCGATTGCGAACGCTCCAGGCGCAGCGTGGCGGCAGATAGGCGAAGCTGCCAGGCCTCAGCTCAAACTCTCGCTCCGACAATTTGAGGGTCAGCTGGCCGCCCGCGACGAACAGCGCTCCCTCCGCATCGTCGTCCGGTTCCGGCATGTCGCTGCCGCCGCCAGCTGCGATCTCCATGAGATAGTGGGAGAACGTCTCGGCGAAGCCGGAGAGCGGTCGCGCCAACACCCAGACGCGCGTGTCGTCCCAGTGCGGCAAATAGCTGACGACGATGTCGCGTTGCACGCCGCTCGGGATGACAGCATAGGCGTTGGTGAAGACCGCGCGACCGCTCAGGAGATCCGTCTGCGGCGGCAGGCCACCCTGCGGTATGTGGTAAGTGCGCGACGACATGATCAAGCCTCGGGTTATCGACAGGATATATCAGCTTGCAGCTGGGTTGAAATCGAGCTGTATCGTCTCACCCAGCCACACTTCTTCGAGATTGTCGCCCTCACCCTTGCGGTCGACGACGAGGAACGGGCTTCTGTCCTTGAGCACCAACAGCGGGTGGTGCCAGCAATTTCGGGCATAATTCACGCCCTGATGGCCTTTTGCTGCGAACGCCCGGTAGCTCGACGAGATGTGGGGATCCGCGCAGACAACGACCAGCCAGTTCGCCCCGTTCAAAGGCATGAACATCTGGCTTCCCAGCGGATGGCGCTCCATCAGGCTGATCGCGATCGGCGCCGGCCGCACCGAGGCGACAAACCAGCTGATGTTGACCTGTCCGCCTTCCGCGGCAACGTCGATATTGGCGAGCCCGTTGAAGCGCTGAGCGTAGCCCTGGTTGATCGAGAGGGGCGTCTTCCCATCCGTCTCAACGACGTCTCCGAACAGGGCGAACGCCTGCTTCGTCAAAGGCTCGATCGCGAGTGTCACCATTGGGGGCCTCAAGCGCTACCGTGCTCATAGGGTCTGCAGGCCCGCGACGGGAGCATCGGCATTAGCCGGATCGACCCGCAGATTGTCAACCGAAGGATCAATCTCGCCGTTCAGAATGCGACGCGCCTTGGCGTGATCGAGGTCGCCCTCCCACGAGGCGACGACGACGGTCGCGACGCAGTTTCCGACATAGTTGCCGAGCGCGCGCGCGATGCCGATGAACCAATCCACCGACAGGATCAGCACCAGTCCAATCGCCGGGATGGCCGGAATGGCGGCGAGCGTCGCAGCGAGGACGACGATGGCCGAGCCCGGCACACCATGAGCGCCCTTGGAGGTGAGCAAGGCGACGCCGAGGATGGCCAGGAGATCGCCCGTGGCAAGCGGCGTATTCGTCGCCTGGGCAATGAAGATTGCCGCCAGGGTCAGGTAGATCGAGAACGCATCCAGATTGAACGAGTAGCCGGTCGGGATCACGAGACCAACGGTCGATCGCTTGATCCCGAGCAGCTCGAGCTTGCGCATGGTCTGCGGCAGCACGCTGTCGCCCGCGGCCGTCCCGAGCACGATCAACAGCTCTTCGCGCAGATAGGCCAGCAACTTGAACAGGCTGAACCCGGAGAGCCGCATGATCGCTCCGAGAACGACGACCACGAACAGAACCACCGCCAGGTAGAACAGGGCAACGAGGCCCCCGAGCTGCTTGAGCGAACCGATGCCGTATTTCCCCACGGTGAATGCGATTGCACCGAAGACGCCGATCGGCGCGAGCCGGACCACGAAGTTCATCATCTTGAAGATGATCTCGTTCACCCGCTCGACGAACTCGACCACGGGTTTCGCGCGCTCGCCGCACAGCGACACGGCGCAACCGAACATGATCGAGACGATCAGGACCTGCAGAACGTCGCCGGAGCTGAAAGCGCCCACAAGCGTCGAAGGAATGAGCTTCATCAGGAATTCGGAGACACCTCCGCCGGCGACCTGGGCGGCGGTCTGGCTGAACCCGCTGAGCGCCTTGGCGTCCAACGCCTTCGGATCGATGTTCATGCCGGCGCCCGGCTGGAAATAATAGGCGAGCGCAATGCCGAACACCAAGGCGACCGTGGTGACGACCTCGAAATAGACGAGCGAACGAATGCCGACCCTTCCAACCTTGGAAAGATCACCGGCCGCCGAAATACCCTGCACGACGACGCAGAACACGATCACCGGCACCAGCATCTTGATCAGCTTGATGAAGCCGTCACCCAGAGGCTTCAGCTGCACCGCGGTGTCCGGATAGGCGACGCCGAGCGCAATGCCGGCGGCGAGCGCGACGACGACCTGGAAGAAGAGTGACTTGAAGATCTTGGGCATGAAGATTTCCTCGCTCGCTGCACGTCGATCTGGCTTGGTCGGCCGAAGCCTTCGCCATTCTTGTCATTGGCAGCGACGCGAGGTCGCCGCGGACGGAGCGTTCCGCCGCGACGGCACGCGTGGAAGGCTCCATCGGTCATTCGTTGACCAGGTGCGACATTAAGTCCAATATATAGAGCGACAGGATTGATAGGTTTTCACTATGGATCTCCGCCAGCTTCGGTACTTTATCGCCGTCGCCGAAGAGCGCAGCTTCACCCTCGCCGCCCGGCGCCTGAACCTGTCGCAGCCGCCGCTCAGCCAACATATCCAGGCTCTCGAGGCAGAGCTCGGGACCCGGCTGCTCTACAGGACCAGCCGCAAGGTGGAGTTGACGCAGGCGGGAGAAGCGATGCTGGTGCGGGGCCGCGCCATCCTGCAACAGGTCAAGGCCGCGGAGGACGAGGCACGGTCGATCGGCGCCGGCCTGATCGGAACGCTGGATGTCGGAGCGACCGGCTCGATCCTGCGCGGCCGTCTCGCAGAGCTGCTCGCCGCGTACCGGAAGGTCGCTCCGCAGGTGAGGATGACCGTGCATGAGCAGGCCCCGGCCCTGCAGATCGCGGCGCTCCTCAGCCGCACGACCAACATCTGTCTCATCCGTGGAATTCCCACCGAGCGCGACCTGACCAGCAAGCTTGCATGGCGGGAAGAGGTCGTCATCGCAATGCCCCGCACCCATCAGCTGGCGCGCCGCAAACGCATCGCCCTCGGTGAACTGGCGTCCGAGGATCACGTCATCCTCGATCCCAATAGCTCTGATTTCGCGCGATACGTGCAGACGTGCTGCGTCGATGCCGGCTTCCTGCCAAAGGTGTCCCAGCAGGTCGTCGACGCCCAGTCGATCCCAAGCCTGATCGCCGCGGGTTTCGGTGTGGCGCTCGTACCGCAGTCGATTGCCCGCTTCACCACCGCCGACATCGCATTCCGTCCGGTCAGACCCTCGCCGCCCACGGCCGACGTGTTCCTGGTCTTCAGGGCGGACGAGACGTCGATGGTGGTGCACAACTTCATCAAACTCGCGCTTCGATACCTGAATCCTCGGAAGGGGCTGGGGTAGAGCCCACAACGCCGATCTTGGCCGGGCCTCTCGCGCATCGTTCATCTTCAGACCCAGAGCGCGCAAGGGAGGATTCAGATTCAACTCGGCGAAAAACCACTCGACCTTTCCAGGAGTTCATGAAGGTCAAACGCAGTTGCGGCGTGATCATTCGCCTACCTGCGGACATGCCGTCTTGCAGCGACAAGCTGACGCCGGCAGCGTTCGCGTCCGACGAGAGCGTGATCAGATCGGATTTGATTGGCCCAGCGGAGGTGCCCCTCTCCCGCTTGCAGGAGAGGGTTGGCCCAGCACCAGCCGGGGCACACAGATCATTCGGGTCTCACGAGCGCGCCCCCAGCGCCGGCTTGACGGGATCGGGCACGACCGGTCGGTCACGGCCGGAGCTGCTCATCATCGCCGTAGGGTAGGTTCGCAGTTGCCTTGACGACCTCCTCGAGCTTCTGCGATGCCGCCTTGAAGCCGTCTTGACACGCTGCAAGATCGTCCTTCACCTCACCGGCGTATGGACGGCGCTGCGAGTCGAGCTTGGCAACCTCCAACGCATGCTTCCACAGATCCTTGTTCTGCTCGGCACGCAAATTGAACTCGTTCTTCGCTGCCAACAGCGACCCGGTTGCCAAGTCCCGCTCCGCTTTCGTAGCCTCGCGGTCCAGGAGACCCGCCGGCGTCTTCGTGAAGGCCTCTTTCACGTTCTTGTTCTTTGCAACTGTGAATTTCTGTTCGGCCTCCTGTATCGGCTGAGCCTGTCGTTCGGCCGATACAGCCAACCGCACCTTCGGGTCCTTCGCCTGCTCGAGCAGGTATTTGGCATAGTCGACGTGGACCGTCTGGTCGGTACGGTCGCCCAAGGCTTCGCCGACCTTCTTTGCAAACAGCTGCGTTTCGTAATTTGCCTCGGCGACGTCAACGGCATGTTGCTGGTATTGGGAATTGATCTGCCAATCCCTGCCGGGGGTGCGATCGTAAGACACGAAGTTCTCGACAGCGATGGCCGCCGCCCGCTCGCTTTTCGTTGCCGCCGCACCAATTCCGCTCGCCAGCAGCCCGGACGACACCGGAGGCTTCTGCGCTTCCGGCTTGGCGTCCTTGCTCTGGTCCTGCGCCGACACGATCTGGCTGTTCAGCCTCTCGGCGATATCCGCAACGATTCCCATTTTGACCCTTCACTGTTTCACCGGCGTCGCAGGCACGCGATTGCCGGGTGGCAACTGAGCTAACACGCCGATGCGCACCTGCCTGTGCCTGATGTGACTGTCATCGCAGCTCATCGATGAGTCCGCGCCGCTGCGAGCGGCCTTCAGGACGCGAGGCGACGAGGCGGCAACGTCGCCCGACCGCGGCTCAAGGTTTGCTGGCTCCACCTGCCGCCGCCGCGGCAGCAACTGCCTTTTGCTGATCACGATACTGTGTCGCGTATCGAATGACGTCGTTTGCGTCGTCGACCGCTTTCTGGCGGATGCGATTGGTTGCGGCATTCGTTCTCGGCGTTTTCGGATCGTGGTCCGACTTCAGCCAGTTGATATGGTCTTGCTCGGCCTGCTTGGCCGCCTCGAACGCCTTCGTGAGCCGCTTATCCGCATCCACCGCGATGCCCGCCGGCGTCAGCGTCTTGGCCAGCTCTTCTGCGTGCGCGAGGCGATCACCCGCATCCAACCGCTGCTTATGGGTAGCGCCGGGATCCTGGTAAATCCTGTGATATTCTTGCTTTGCAAGCGCGACCTGCTCTTTTGCCAACGCCAGCGCCTTGACCTTGAGCGCAGCGTCCTTTTCCTGCGCCTCCTTCTTCTTCTCCGCCTTGAGCGGTGCGAAGGGATCGCTCTTGCCCGGTTTCGGGACACTGTGCTTGTCGATCTCGGCGAATTCCTTGTTCAGACCATAGTGATGATCGAGAAATTCAGCGACCGCCGTCTCGGCCTTGGACGCTCCTGCCGGCATCGGCGGCGAGGCCGGCTGCGGCTTGACCGCGGGCGGAGGCGTCTGCACACCGGAAATACCTGCACTCTTCCGGGCAGGTGTGGATTCGGCTTGTGCGGTTCGCGGCGCAGACGGTTGATGTATCGTCCGCGCCGCCGCCGGATCTATCGTCGAGCCGCTCATCTCATTCTCCATGACAGCGCTTCAGATATCCGCCCCCATCGAGCGGTGTCGCCATCATGCACACCGCCGCCGGCCGCCGCGTCATGCGAAAGCAGGAGACTCCGGCATTCCTGCGCTTCGCCGGACGGTCATCGGAACATCGGCTCGGCCACGCCGTCCAGCTCGACGAGCAACTCACGCGCCAGCGCGGCGTCCGGCCTGTCGCCGGCGGTCTGCATGACTTCGAGCAGAATCTCGCGCGCCGCGGCGCGATCTCCGCTGCGATAGAGCGCCATGGCCAGGAAGGCCTGCTGCGTATCGGTCGGCGGCAACGCCCGCATTGTCCTGACTGCGCCGGCGTAATTGCCCGCAGCCAGGTCCACCAGGGCGGCGCCGATAAAGCCCGCCTCTTCCGCCGGTCGCGCAGCCTGGACGCCGGCAAAGATCGCCGCGGCCTTGGCCCCCTGTCCGCGCGACAGCGCCATGAAGCCCAATTCGGCGAGTGTCCGTACGTCGTCGGCCGTGAGCTCGATCATGCGGGTCCAATCCAGAAGCGGTTGCTCTTCGAGGCATCAACCGCCGAGGATATAACGCAGCGATCAAGCTGCAAGCGGACAACTGCACAGCACTTGTCACATGCGGCACACGGCTCGCCGCTTTCATGATCTATCACGACGCTCACTTCGTTTTCGCACCCGAGGGGATGACAGAGGGAGTTCGTTTACGGCACATGCTTTGTCGTCATTGACCAACTCGCCGGCGCCGCGCCTCCGACGATCGGAGGATTATTGCCCGATCGTGCCCCGCTATAACCGGAGCCGCCCTGCGGCACCCACGCCTTGAAACAACGCGAGCGCCAAGATGTCCGTTGCGATTCCACGAAGGCCTCTCATGCACGATGCGGACGAACGCGCCGAGCTCGGTGAAGCTGAGCGCCTCATCGCCCAGGGAGCGGTTCGCAAGGCGCTCGGACTGGAGCCGGTCGATCTTCGCCTCGGCCTCGACGTCGCGCGCAATCAGCTTCAGAAGGGCGCGCCAATCGAGGCCTTCCGTACCTATGCTGCCCTCGTCGTATGCGATCCCAGCGATCCAGAGCTTCAGGCCGGACTTGCCAATTGCGCCTTGCTGCTCGGCGAACACAGCCTTGCCCTCCATGCCGCGTCGGCGATCGTTACGCTCGCTCCGTCGGATCCCCGCGGCTACTTCTTTTCCGGACGCGCCTGCCTTGCCATGGGCCAGCTCGCCGAAGCGATCGAAGACCTGACGGAGTCGACGAGGCTGGCCAGAGGACGGCAAGGTGATGCCCCTGCCATTCGCGAAGAAGCCAGGAAGCTGCTGGACCGGATTGCCTTGCTCAAGAAGTAACCGCCATGTCGGCCGAGCCCGCAGTCCATCGCGACATTCCGGAACCGGCCGATGCCGACCCGGCGGCGACGGAATTTCAACTGCTGGAGCAGCTCTTCGTCGCGGCCGCGGGCGCAAGAGGCCTGCCGGGCCGCAAGATTATCGCGCGACTGAAAGACGGCGTCATGCTTGGCCAAGCGCTCGGAATCAAGCGCGAGCCCATCGAACTCCTGTACGCCCGGGCCCATCGCTGGGGGACGGTCGGCGAACACGCGAGGGCCGAACGGCTGTTCCGGGCGCTCTGCATCATCGAAGCCGGCTGCGCCGATCACTGGGTCGGCCTCGGAGTCTGCCTGAGGGCGCGTTCACTCTGGCCGGAGGCGGTGGCCGCGTTCGAGCGTGCGGCGGCGCTGCGGCCACACTGGGACGTCCCGCATTTGCACCTGCTCGAACTGTGCGCCCGCCGCCGCGACTGGACCAAGGCCGCGGCCGAACTTGCCGCCTTCGACCAGAAGACGACGACGCAGACACCGCCTGCCCTGAAAGCGGAAGCCGACCGCTACCGCATCGCCATCGAACTGCACCTGTCCGGACAATCGGACGCGCACCACGCGGGAGAAGCCGGGCCATGACGCCGATCGAAGGCCTGCTTCACACGCTCGATGGCCTCTTGCGAACCAGCACGGCGGTGGAGATCGCCAAGGCGCTCGCGCCGGACTCGGATGATTCGACGTCGTCGGAGATGCCCGCGGCCGGCAGCTACGGCACCGGCGCCACGTCCTCGCAGGCGAACTCGCCCGGCTTTGCCGGCCTGCGGTCGCCTACGGCATTTTCCGACCGGCTCGAGGCCGAGATCGTCCGCGCGGTGTTGATGAGTCTCACCGGAAGCGGCAACCCGGGTACACCCGAGGCGCACTCACTCATGCTGACGGCCGCAATCCGCCAGGCCCTGGCCGCGCAGCCGGAGATCGCCGCGGAGCAGCAGGGCTTCGCCGGGGAAGATGCCGCTCAGTTGCTCGCCACGCCGCCTTCAGCCGCCCGTCTCGCGATGCCCTTGCATCAGCAGGTCGTCGCGAGCGGTTTCCGGACGGAGCTGTGGGACGGCGCGACATCCGGATCGAACGCGCAGCCACGGCACGGCGAAGCGGCCGATACCGCGACGACGCATTCTACCTCACAACCAACCGCGGACTCGACCGCTGCACCTGACCAGCCATCGCGGGCCGCGGACAAGGCGCTCAGTCCCGGCAATTTCATTGCGGCGGGCTCTTCCGTGAACGAGATGCGAGGCATCATCGCTTCGTTCGCGTTGAACGCCGCCATGATTCCGGGATGGCCCTACCAGACGCAGTTCGTGGCCGGCGCCCCGAAGATCAGCGAGGAGGAGCTTCTTGCTTATCTGGCGAACATGGGCGCTCAGGGCGAATTGGTCGAGAAGCTCCGGAAGTCGCGGCCGCCCGCCGGCAAGCGGTTGCTCTTGTGTCTGGCGGCCATGCTGACAGCAGTTGAGACGGTCGTCGACGCGATCGCCAGTGAGCTCGCCCTGCTGGCCGGGGACGAAACGGCGCTTGCGCAGGATCGGGCGGCCGCGAACGCGCATGGCCGGACCGGCGCACGGCATCGGCTCTACATCGAGTGATTTTCTGCACAACAGCCGCCGTGCGGCCCGACTAGGCTCGCGCCATCCATCAAGCGAGGGAAAATGCAATGTCCTCCGTCTCAGGCGTCTCCCCCTATGCGTCCTCCCTCTGGCTCGAACTGCCGAACGAGCCGGCCGGGGGCCCACGCCCGGACGGAACATCGGGGGCGTTCGCCACCGGCCTGCCGCCCATCGGGCCTTCGAGCGACGACGCCAGCCTGCAGCTCGTGCTCTCGATCCTGCGGAGCGACAGCGACAAGGCCGCGGCGAACCGGATCCGCGCGCTCCTGACCGGCTTCGCCGGCGTGATCGGTGCGTTCGGCGCCAATGCCATCCAGCGACAACGGCTGGTCGAGCAGAATGCCGCCAATGCGGCCGAGATCGCCGGCCTGCAGCAGCAGAAGAGCAGTGCCGCGTCCGATCTTGCCACTGCCCAGGACAGGCTGCAGCACGACCAGCAACTCGACCCTCCCGATCCCGATCTCGTCAAGGCCGACATGGATGCCATCGCGGCGATCCAGGCCTCGATCGCCACGCTGACGCAGACGATCGGCAATCTCCAGGCTCAATCGGACGCAAACGCTGCCAGGATCACCGGCCTGCAATCGGGCTTCCTCAACGGCTTCGCGTCGATCGCAGCCGCAATCAGCCGCAACCTCGCCAGCCAGCAGCGCGCCGTTGGCACCGACAACGACAGCTCGATCAGCCTGATCGAGAGCATCTACGCCGATGTACAGCAGTTCCTGAACGAGGCCCAGGCCATCAAGGAGCAGCGGCTGCAGCAGGACAGGACGGCCGACGAAAAGGAGATCTCGACGCAGCAGACCGAGGTCTCGACGCGGCCGAACGCCGACACGGCGGCAACGCCGCGAGTTACGGCTGAGACCGCTGCCGACAATCGGGCGGCCGCCTTGGAAACGGCAGCTCGCAGCGCGAGGGACGACGCGATCGCGCAAGCCGGCCGGCAATCGCAGCAGACGCTCGGCCTCGATTCCGCGCGCGCGAACGAGCTGGCCGGGCCATCGGCAGCGGCCGACGATCCGTCAGCACGGCCCGACGATATCGGACGGACTGACGCCGCGGCGATCATCGCCGCGCAGGCTGCACGCCCCCCAACGGACTCTACCGCAGATGCGCCCAAGGACGATCCTACGCGGGACGACCGCGGGCCTGACCGCGGCATCGCGCTGGGTCCTGACAGATCGGAAGCCCCTGCTCCTCAGGTCGACGCGCACGACGCCGCGACCGCCGTCCTGCAACACGAACGCACCGCGAATGCCGATGCCGTCGCGTCTGCCGAACGGGCCGTGGCTAACCGCGAGATCGCGGACCGGTTTCAGCGGCGCGATGCGACCGACCAGGGCGCGCTCCTCAACCAGTTGGTCGACCATGCCGACCGGCTTGTCGCGACGTTGAACCATCTCCTCAATCCGCCGGCGGCCTCAATCGGCCCGTCAGGACACGGCCTCACGCCCGCGAACCTGCAGGACGGCTCGGGACGGCTGCGGATCCCAATCTAGCCCGTCCGCGCGAGCCGAGAGGCGGGCTTGCCGCCGCGACCGCCGCAAGACGATACGAGGAATTGAACATGCTGACCGGTTTCCTGCGAACGATCTCCAAGCGAAACGACCTGATGCTGGCATTCATGCTGGTCTGCATCGTCTTCATGATGATCCTGCCGCTGCCGACGCAGGTGATCGATCTCCTGATCGGCATCAACCTGACGCTCGCGGCGATCCTGCTGATGGCCTCGGTCTATCTTCAGAACGTGGTCGAACTGTCCTCGTTTCCCTCGATCCTGCTACTCACCACGCTGTTTCGTCTCGCGCTGGCAATCTCCACGACCCGCCTCATCCTGATCCAGGCCGACGCCGGCCACATCGTCGAAACGTTCGGCCAGTTCGTCGTCGCGGGCAATCTCGTCGTCGGCCTCGTGGTGTTCCTGATCCTGACCATCGTCAATTTCATGGTCATTACCAAGGGATCCGAACGGGTTGCGGAGGTGTCCGCACGGTTCTCGCTCGATTCGATGCCCGGCAAGCAGATGTCGATCGATTCTGACATGCGCGGAGGCCAGATCGAGCTCGGCGAGGCGAAGCGCCGGCGCAATAAGCTCGAGAAGGAAAGTCAGCTCTACGGCGCCATGGACGGCGCCATGAAATTCGTCAAGGGCGACGCCATAGCCGGCCTCATCATCATCGCCATCAACCTCATCGGCGGCATCGCTATCGGGACGCTGCAGCACGGCATGACGGCCGCCGAGGCGCTGGAGCGCTACTCGCTCCTCACCATCGGCGACGGCCTGGTCTCGCAGATTCCGGCGCTGTTCATCTCGATCACAGCCGGCTTCATCGTCACCCGCGTCTCCTCCGAGGAGAACAAGGATCTCGGCACCGACATCGCCTCCCAGCTCATGAACGAGCCCAAGGCCCTGATGATCACGGCCGGCATCCTCGGTATTTTCGCCATCGTGCCCGGCTTCCCGCCGATCGTCTTCATCGCCTTGTCGATGGCCTGCGCCGGCGCCGGCATTCTGACCGCGCGCGCCCGCAAGCGCAATTTGTCCGACCAGCGCACGCAGGAAATGCCGGCGCTCGCGGCGGCCCTCTCCGGTGGCGACGTCCCCTCCTTTCCGAAGGAGGATGCCGAGGACAACGAGCCGATCGAGAACGTGAAATTCACCCTCGTCGTTCCCCTGATCGTCGACCTCTCCTCCGCGGTGCGCAACTCGATCCGTCCGAACAAGCTCGACCGCGAGGTGGCGCGCGTGCGCCGGGCGCTCTATTTCGATCTCGGCGTGCCGTTCCCCGGCGTTCACCTCCGCCTCAACGACAATCTGCGCGAGGGCCAATACCGCATCCTGGTGAACGAGATTCCGGTGGCCGCGGGCATGCTGCAGCCGAACTGGTTCATCGTTCGCGAGACGGAGGAAAACCTCAACATGTTCGAGATTCCATTCGAACGCGGCGAGGACTTTCTGCCGAACACGCCCAGCTACTGGGTTCAGATGAAGCATCTGCCGCTGGTCGAGCGTGCCGGCATGCAGGTCATGACGCCCTCCAGCATGCTGACCTATCACCTGGCTCACGTGCTGAAGAGCCACGCGTCGGAGTTCATCGGCATTCAGGAGACCATGTACCTAATGAACCAGATGGAGGACAATTTCGCCGAGCTCGTGCGCGAGGCCACGCGCGTCCTGCCGGTCATCACCATCACCGACGTTCTGCAGCGGCTCGTCATGGAGCAGATCTCGATCCGCGACATGCGCACCATCCTCGAAGGGCTGGTCGAGTGGGGGCAGCGCGAAAAGGATCCCATCATCCTCGTCGAGCACATGCGCGGCGCCATGTCCCGCTACATCACCCACAAGTTCTCGGGCGGCCAGAACATCATCCCCGCCTACCTGCTGTCGAAGGAGATCGAGGACGCCGTGCGCGGCGCCGTCCGGCAGACCAGTGGCGCCTCCTATCTGGCGCTCGCGCCCGACATCCATCGCCAGCTCATCGCCTCGATGAAGAACGTGATCCGCAGTTCCGGCCAGCACGGCCTGTCGCCCGTTCTGCTCGCGCCGATGGATATCCGCCGTTTCATGCGCAAGGTCATCGAGCGCGACTTTCCCGATCTGACCGTGCTGTCCTATCAGGAGCTCGAGCCGAGCTCGAACGTGCAGCCGCTGGAGAGAATCAAGCTCGTCAACCAGCTCTCCGCCGCGTGACCTCGACCGCCGCCACCGCAGGGCCGGCCGGCCAGGTCGATACAAGGCTTCGCGTCGAACATTGGCGGGTGCGCATCTACAGCATCGGCTTCATCGTTTCCTACCTGCTTTATCTTGGCTCGGGCGGCTTCGAGCACTGGCCCGTGGTTGCTGCTGCGGTGCTCGTCACGACCGGCTTCGGCGCATGGAAGATCCACCACCGGTGGCTGCGCGGCGGCCTCGTGGCTGGAACGATCCACGCGCTGCTGTTTCCGTTCCTGGTGGAGGCCGTGTCGGCCGGCGAACCGCTCGTCGCCCTCGTCGCCCGCTTTCCCGTCTGGCCTCAGCTTCTCGTGACGCTGATGGCAAGCCGTGCATTGGCGAGCGAAAGCCACCTCGCTTTCGCGCGCTTCTGGCTACGGCCGCTCGACCGGACCGGACCGGTCGAGATGCAGTCGGCCGCGGCGCCGGTCGCCCTCGCCTGCTTCCTCATCCTCCTGTTCTATCTGGTGATACCTCACCTCTTCGCTCCCGGCTCCGGACAGGTGCAGTCCGTCGTCGTGTCCGCCGTGCTCGGACGGACCATCGTGCACAGCGCCATCGTCTTCCTGTTCCTTGTCGTGATGGCCTCGATCGTCGACGCCGCGTCCTTGCACATCGCCGACAGAAGGGTGATCGCCGGCTTCAGCCGCACGATCGAGGCCGAGCGCGGCAATGGTCGCCGCGTCGATCTCTCCGCCATCCTCACCCGGCAGCTCGCCCCGGCCGCTCACACCCGCGCGGTCCGGTTGCTGAATGCCGCGATCGATGGCGCGGGAGCGGAGGTTGCAGGTCCGTCGCGCCTGACGGCGCTGTCTTTCGATCGTTTCCAGTGGGCGTCACGCCAGTTCGTGCGGTCGCTGCTGCCGCTTCTGCCGCTGCTCGGCTTTCTCGGTACGGTGATTGGCCTCGCAAGCGCGATATCGGACCTCCCCCATGATCTGAACGCTTCGTCGGGCCACAATATCGACATTTCCGCGAGCCTCGCCGGGCTCGCGGTCAAATTCGAGACCACGCTGCTCGGCTTGATCGCAAGCATCATCTGCTCGCTCGCCCTCGGTCTGCTCGAGAAGCGGGAAACCGAACTGGCCGCGATGTGCATGCTGATCGTGGACAAGACACGGGAGGCCCGATGACCAACCCGCCCGGGATCCTCGGGGCCGTCATGCCCGATCACGAGGAATTCGATCCAGTGCTGGCGGGCGACCCGCTGGCGGATCTCCTGCTCAGCGTCGCAGCCATCATCGTGTTAGCGGTCCTCGCCATCCTGCCCAGCCTGCCGCAGCGAGACGCATCGACGGCGGAGGCGGAGGTCGAGTTTCAACTGGATGGGCGCCGCGTGACACCCTGGCTGGCCACCGCAGCCGGTCTTGCGATCGACGCTCCCCCGACAACTCTGATCCCGCTGGACCGCATGTTCCTCGACCAGACCCTGGCCGCGACATTGCAGGGGATGCAGCGCACCAGCGAACCGCTGGTGTTGTTCATCGCGCCGGGCGGCAGCGAAGCAGCGTTTCAGCTCGAGGTGATCGCGAGCCGGCATGGAATTCGGCGCATACGCCAGGTGCGGCTGGATTCCGGTTGCGAACGAACCATCGCGCTACACTGCGCGCGGCGGCCGCCTCTTCCAAGCGAGCAAGTTCGATGAAATCCGCGCCGGCCGGCCTATCCGCCCTGACCGACATTGCCGCGAATTTGTTCGCATTGTTGCTGCTCGTTCTCATCCTGCTGCTCGGCGCCCGGCCGGGATCACCGGGTTCCCCCGCGACGGCCCTTTCGCCCATCGACGTGGAGAACGATCTCGTCAGTGTCGACCGCACACCGCTTGGCAGCGAGGATCTCTTCGACCTTCTGTACGAACGCCGTCAGGACTCGGACTCGATCCGCATCGACCTGCTCAACCAGGGGATCGTCGTGACATCGCAGGGCCGGACCGCACGTCTCGGCCTCGCCGACGATGTCACGCCGCGCCTCGCTCGTCTGATCGCGCCGCGTAAGGTTTCCATCGGGCTCTATGTGTTCAGTCCACGCTTCTACCGGGCTGTGCTCGCGGCCCTTGAGGCATCGGGCGCGAGCTGGCGCGAAATGTCGGTGCCGCAGGCGCTCAAGAGCAGCTCGGTGACAAGCGACCACGGCTGGTCTGACGATTTCATGGGATTGGTCTCGAGGCCCTCCGATCGCGCGCGGTTCCGCCATGGACTTGCCCGGCTGCTCCAGTCGGGCGGCGACGAGGCAGCCGCACGGGCGTTCAAGGCCGCAGGCGACCAGATGCAGCCGAGCAGCACCGGCGATCGAATCGCGCGCTGGTCACGGGCGGCCCTCAACGCGATCGTCATCCTGGGCGGGCTGATCTTCATCATCTGGGTGGAATTCTGCCGACGCCGGGCATTGTCGGCCGCCACGACGTAGCGAGACACGGAGACAGCCATGCCCTTCGACAGCGATCCCATTCAGCGCACCGCCGCTCCCCTGCCGCGCTTTCAGACCGAGGCGGGCGGCCGAGACCCGCTGCCGCTCGGCTCGCCGCTGGAGACGAAGAAACAGGTCGAAGCCGCGCACAAATTCGAGAGCTATCTCGACAATCACGCGAGGCGATCCCACGAAGCGCGGGTCGAGGAGCGCTCCCTGCTGTTCAGCACCCTCGCGCATTTGCGCGAGGAGAGCATTTATTCGTTCCGATTCTGACGTAACGGCCGATCGTTCCATCGGTCGTTCCGCAGTCCGTGGGATCATTCGCGGATGCGCATCGCTCCGCGCAGTTGGCGCGTGATGTTCTCGATCTGGTTCGAGGCCCGGATCACCCGCGGCGTGATCAGGACGATCAGCTCGCGGCGGACCGCGCGTTCCTCCGATTGCTTGAATAGCTCACCGAGCACCGGAACCTTGCGAACCACCGGAATGCCAGTCTCGGTTCGATCGACGCTTTCCTGCATCAGCCCTGCCAGCATGACTGTGGCGCCCGACTGCACCATGATGTCCGACTTCACCTGCCGGGTCTTGATCGTCGGCGTCAATCCGCCTGTCGTGTCGTTCGGCACCGCGTCACTGACCTGCTGGTCGATCGTCAACAACGCCGAACTGTCGGCCCGGATCTTTGGCGTGACTTCCAGAACGATTCCGGTGTCCTTGACCGTGATCTGCTGGGTCACGGTGGTGCCGGTGTTGAGCTGTGCGGTCGCCGTCGAGGACGAGAACGGAATCTGGTCGCCGATGACGAGGCGCGCGGTCTTGCCGTCGACGACGGTCAGGTATGGCGTCGAGATGACCTTCACATTGGTCACCAATTGCAAGGCCCGCAGGACCACATCGACCGTCGCACCCTGTACCCCGAATTTCGCACGAACATACCCTCCGCCCTGGTTCGCGGTGACCGCGCCGTGCGGCGTCGAGCCGACCTCCAATCCCTTTCCGCTGAGAAACGCCTCGACGCCACGAGCCAGGGTATCGTTCAACGTCACTTCCGCGACCGTCGCCTCGATCACCACCTGCGCCTGCGGCACGTCGAGCACCTTCAACCGATCCCTGATCAGCTTGAAGAAGGAATAGGACGAATAGACCATCACGGCGTTGCTGCGCGTGTCGGCGACGAACTTCACGGGCGGCGCTCCAGCCACCGCGACGGCGACCGGCGCCTGGCCGATGAGGCTGGACGCGATGGCGGCAGCGGTGCTGCCATTGCCCGAAGGCGCCGCACCGCCTGCCGGCGGCGATGCGCCGCCCCCGAGCGCAAAACCGGGGCTGCTGAAGCCGCCTTCTTCGGGCGCGACGCCGCGGGGCACCTGGACCGGAGGCACCGGGGCCGCCGACGGAGCGGACGCCGCGGCCTGGCCCGGTTGCGCGCTCGCGGCCACGGGCGCCGCCGCTGGCGCGGCGGCCGCAGCCGCAACGCCGCCGCTCGCGGCGTAGATCGCCGTCAGTTGCGGCACGATCTCGTCGGCACCGAGATGGATCAAGGGAATGATGCGCATCGCCAGATCACCGCCGGTGTCGCGATCGAGACGCCGGATCAGCTCCTTCAGGCCCTGCAGCGCCCTCCTGTCCTTGGCGCCGATCAACAGCGCCTGCTGGTTGTCGAGCGGAACGATGGTCGCGGCCTGCGCCTGCGCACGATAGAATTCCCCGAGCTGCTGAGCTATCTTCTCCGGCGAGCTCTGGCTCAGGGGAACGATGGCGACGCGATCGTCGCCGAGGCTGCTGTCGGAGATGCTCACGAGCTCCGCGATCTTGTCGAGCTCGGTCGCCGGTGCCTTCACCACGATCGAGGCACCGCCGCTTGCGGGGACCATCGTGATCTCCTCTGGCACCAGCTGCCGCACGAAGGCGATGACCTCATTGGCGCTGCCCTTGCGCAGCCGCAGCACGCGGGTCGTCTGATCGGTGGCTCGTCCGGGCGCCACGGTCTGCTGCAGCCCGGTCATCGCCTCCGAGGTCGCGATCTGGTACACGCCGTTCATGTAACGCATCTCGAGGCCGTTGCGGCCGAGCACGTCGCGCACGACTTGCAGCACCTGGTTCTTGGAGATCGGCTGCTCGGTGCGGAACGTCACCGACCCCGTCATATCGTCCGGCGCGACATAGTTGACGCCGAGCGCACCGCCCAGCATCTGCTTCAGGAAGAAGGCGAGCGACGCCTTCTCGAACTTCACCGTGACCTTCTCGTCGGGATCGAACTTGTTGCCTCCCGCCGACCGGATCTCCGCAGCATCCTTGCTGGTCACCTCCTCTTCCGAGGGAACCTCTATCTTCAGAGAGCCAGACCAGGCCGAGATCGGCGAACGCGACGCCGGCGGCTGGTTGACCCTGCTTGGGTCAACATTGGCGCCGCGCCGCACTTCGGGCCCCGTCCAAAGCCGCGAGCTGTCATCGCCGCGATAGACAGTTTCCCGCGTCGTCTCGGCCGACAGCACACCGCCGTTGCAGCCCCTGAATTCGAGCTGGTCCGGCGGAAGGTTGGCGCGATCCGCACAGCTATCGGCGTTCAGGAACGCACAGCCCGACACCAGAAATGCGGCCGGGATCAGCGCCGCGACTGTCGCAACGGCAGAGCGCCCTGCACGTATCATCAGAGGGCGGTCCTTCTTTCGTCCGGCCTGGGCGGCGAGGCGTTCGGAAGCGTCACGCGATCGTTCAGGCTGCGGACAGGTCCGGCTTGGCGCCTGGGGGTCTCGCCGATAGCGACGGCTCGGTGAACCGGTGACGGCGTCGAACAACTCTCGCGAGAAACACACTTCAAGCTCAAATCTCCAGGTCCCGCGGACCAATATCGTCGCGGGCGCAAACACGAATGGTGTCCCCCGAACTCCTCCTTGCCAGACCAATGGAATTCAGGCGTCCTACGTTCGAACGATGCAAAACGTTTTCTCAGTCATTGCCCCAATGGACAGCTCCAAAAGTGCAGCCGTTTCAGTCCGGCGGGGGCAATGCCGGGCTAATCTGGAGCGGCGCCAAGCGAGATTTTCGAGCGTTGTTACAGCAAAGCCATCATCGCGCGTCATCGTGGATGACCTATCCCATCACGAGATCGAGCGATGGAGTTCGTCGAGCCGCGACAGCGCCTCGTCGAGCGATTGCAGATCGAAGCGCGGCTCGTCCATGTCGATCGCGAGCGCGAGTGCGCCATCCAGCGCCAATCCCGCATGGACCATGGCTCCGCTGAAGGGATCGTAGCCGGCAATGTCGAGCAGATCCTTCAGCACGGATGAACCCGCGCGGCGCGGCCTGCGCGATAGGCAGACGATGATCCGCTGGCCGTCCTCCGCCGCCACGATCGACAGCGTTCCCCGCTCGGCGAACTCGAATCCGTAGCTGAAATCCGGAGCCGCCTGGGCGACAATTCCGGCATTCCCGGCAAAGGTCTCGATGACCCGCCGCGCCATCACGGAAAGCTGGGCCATCTCGCTTTATGCCGCCGACGCGCCGCTGGCCTCTTCATAAAGGCGCTCCTCTTCCTCGGTGAGCCGTTGGCACAATGCGCCAAGTGACAGATGCTGCAGCATCCGTTCCTTGGCATTGGACCAGATTCCATCGGGCAATCTGCTGTGCAGATCCATCAGGCCGTTGGCAAACACCACCTGGCTTGCGAGCGCCGCGTTGGCGACTGGACCAAGCAGAGCACGCGAGTCGGACGGACCGACCACGGGCTTCGCACAGAACAACAGCAGCACCAACGTCAGCTTGACCGGCTCGGGACGCCATTCGACGCGCGGCAGATGCGGCTCGGTCAGGCGCAACATCTCGCGCGTGTCTTCCCACGCGCTCCTCAGCTGCCAGAGCTTCTTCAGTTCGGAGGTCAGCGAGCGCAGAAAAGCTCGATCGCTCTGCCTGGTCACGCCGGCGAGATCGCTCCCGATCTCGGTGAGCAGCGCCGACAGGCTGCTCTCCAACCCGATCTCGACGAGCTCCTCGAACAATTCGCCGAGATTTTTCCTCTCGCGAAGTCTCTTGCGGTACCGCCTGCGGACTGCGGCGGGGCTCGTTTCAAGCGATTCCGCTGCAAGCAGGGCTTCCTGCGCCGCAATCACCTGCGCCAATGTGGCCTGCGGGACGATACCGTCCAGCTTGGCCGACAGCAGGCTCAGCATGTTGAGGAAGAGCGGGTTCGCGCCCCTGGACTCGAAATAGCCGCGCGCCAACGCCACGGCCGTGGCCTTGTCGGTGGTGCTGCCGAACTTGCCGAGCGCCTGCGTGAGCTTGCTCTCCAGATCCTCTTCGTCCCGCGCCTGCCCCTCGCCGTCGCCGCCACCGCGGCTGCCTTCGCGGTCACCGATGGTGCGGACGCGCTCACTGTCGACCTGCGCCGCCTCCTGCTCCGCAAGCGCATCAGCGCCTTCAACCGGCTCGCTGTCCTCGGCTAGGTGCTCGTGCGCGGTATCGCCGCCGGCCAATTCCGCAAGGCCGTCGATAAATTCGAACATGCGCGGCAACGCCGTCTTGTCGATCTCGGGCAATTCGGCCAGCGTCTCATAGAGAGACGCCGTCGTCACCGGCGGGTCCTGCTGGACTCGGCGCGCCAGGTCCTGGACGTTGGTGCGCACCGCCGTCATCACCCCAGCACCCTGCGCCGCGGCCTTGGTGATCACCGCGTTCTCGAGCGTCGGCCGTACGGCTTCACTGCGATAGCTGCCCTGCCGCTCGGCCATCAGCCCGGTTCCAACCGGCGAGTTGGCGTTCTCGGCGGCGATCGACTGCCGAACCGTCTCGACCGATACTGCCAACGTCCTCTCCTTCGGCGAACCGTTTTCCTATCGACGGTATCAACCCGATCGCCAGCGACGTGTGCCGCAGGTTACAGGGCATGCATCTCTCGAATGGAACTGTGCAGCACACGCGTCATCGCGAAAAGCTGATCGACGATTCAACGACGCGTCATTCGATCGACGGATGTTGGGCGGAATTTTTGGTGATAAGCCCGTACCCACAAGGGGCTTTCACTGGATCGCCCGTACTTTGATTTTTTATTTCGGGAGAGTGGCTCGTGGCTAGCATTGGCTTGACGGATTTTGCGCGACAGGCGGGCACCCCAAAGGTCGGACGGCTCGAAGCAAGCGAAGCAGCTGGCCAGCGGTTTTCCGCCGCGATGGAAAGAACCGCGACGGACAGGTCCGCCACCACCTCATCGTCCCTCGACAGCACGACCGCGACGCGTCCCCCCGAGGTAAAGGTCGCTGCCAATAGCAGCACCACCGCGGACGCGCAGGAGCGCGCGCGCCGCGCACTGAACCTCAATCCGCCGAAGACGGCGCCTCAAGGCGACACGATCCTGCATGGCCTGCAGAATCTGCGCGGCGTGTTCGACAAGCAGGAGGCCCGCATCAACAATCTCTCCTCAGTGCGGGCGGCCGACACCAACACGCTGCTCTCCATGCAGATGGAAGTCGCAAAGTTCTCCGTGCTCGTCGACGTCACCTCGAAGCTGACCGGAAAGTCGACACAGGCGCTCGAGTCCCTGCTCAAGGGGCAATGACGGCCAACGACAGTCGCTTCCAGGACTCACAGCAAGCGGAGCCGCCCGCATGGGCCTGCGTATCAGGGCTTTGATCGTTCTAGCTACGCTCGTGCTCGCGGGGTGCCAGCAGGAAGTCTATTCCAATCTTTCCGAAGCCGACGCCAACCAGATGCTCGCCGTCCTCACGGCCAACGGCATCGCGGTGGACAAGGCCTCCAAGGGAAGCAAGGACGGCTTCGCCATCTCGGTCGACCAGCGCGACATGTTGCGCGCAATAGCGCTGCTCAAGGACGCCGGCTATCCGAAGAGCAGCTACGTGTCGCTCGCAAAGGCGTTCGAGAAGACCGGCATAATGTCGACACCGTTCGAGGAGCGGGTCCGCTACATCAATGCGCTCGGCGCCGAGGTGTCGCAGACGTTGAGCCAGATCGACGGCGTCGTCTCGGCGCGGGTCCATATCGTGCTTCCGGATTCTCCGACCCTCGGTCAACCGGTCAAGCCCTCCTCCGCGGCGGTCTTCATCAAGCACCAGCCCGGCGTCGACCTCGATTTCTTCCAGCCGCAAATCCGCCGATTGGTTTCGAGCGCCGTCGAGGGCCTGGACTACTCGGCTGTCACCGTCGTGCTGATGGACGCGGCGCCGACCAAGCTGAGCACGGCAGGACCGGCCGATCGGCCCCGGACCATCGAGGTTCTTCCCGGTCTGAGCGTCCTCGAAGGCAGCCAGGCCCGTTTCTGGCAGGTCGCCTCGGGAGCTGCTGCCCTGCTCGTCGTTCTGCTCGCCCATAGCGTGATCTCCCTGCTGTCGTGGTGGCGCAGCCGCCGGCACGAACGGAGCGCCCGATCACCAGCAACGGCAATGGCCATGGTGGAGCCGTCGTGACATCGGTCCTGGCAGCGCGAGCCGCGGAGCTCCCCGACCCGGCGCGGCCTCCGCTCACCGACATTCCCCCGACAGCGGATCCGCGCGCCGACGGCAGAATGCTGGAATTGGCCGTGCGCCTCGCATCGCTGCTGCGCCGTCCGATCGACTACATCGATCCGTTCCACCGCGCGCTCCATCCTTTTGATCCCGACATGATCGGCGCCATGGCCGATCATCGGGCGTTTCGGGCGCCGATCAACCGCGTCGTCGCCGGCCGGATCGGTTTCGATGCGGTTTCAATCGACGAGCCGATGCTCAGCCGCCTGCGCCGGGCGCCATCCTCTCGCCTCCCGGTCGCTATCCTGACGGCTCCGATGGTCGAGGTGACGCACGTGGCAAGGCTGCTGGCAGCCGCTATCCTGTCCCGGAAAATCCGTGGCACGGTCATGAAGGTCGATCGCAAGCGGATCCGCGATGCACTCGGCGACGGCGTCTTCGAATTCGCCATCCAGGAAGTCCCGGTGCTCTATCCTGCACTGTGCGAGCTCGACCTGACGCCCCGCGATGAGCCGGTACGGCCGGCCGAGGAGCACAGTGATATCGGACAGATCGAGCAGCTCGGGATGTCCGCGCTCGGCAGGTTTCTCGACGCCACCGAGCCCTCGCTCGCCGGGCCGTTTGCGCTCCGCCTGCCGCCGGCAACCGATTATGCCGCGCGCGCCAGCGCCGTTGGACGATTCGAGACAATCCATTGCGATCAGATCGTGAAGATCGTGCGCCGGAGACAGCAATCGTGGTCGGCTATTATCGATTGAAGGAATTCGACTACACGCTCGCGGCCGGTGCCCATGTCCTGCCGCGATCGGAATTCGCAGCCATCGAGGAAGCCAATCGGCTGATCGCGGATGCGGAAGCTGCGGCGGCGGAACTGCGCCATCGCGCCGAGCTGTCGTATCAGAGCGAGACGCGGCGCGGCTACGAGGACGGTCTCGTCGAGGCGCGCATTCGATCGGTCGGTCAGCTCATCGAGGAGAGCCGCACGCTCGATGTGGGACTGGTCGCGATCGAGCGCGATCTTTCCCGCCTGGTCGTCGAGTGCGTCCGCAAGCTCGTCGACGGGTTCGACGATGTGGCGAGGGCCGAGGCGCTGGTCAAGGCCGCGCTGCGGCAGATGCGCCGCGAGAAGAGCGCCGAGCTTCGGGTTTCGCCCACCCTGCACGCGCATTTTCGCGGACGCATCGCGGCCATCCTGCACGAATTCCCGGAAGTCCAGCTCGTCGACCTCGTCGAGGATGCGACGCTGCAGGGATCGCGCATCATCCTCGAGACCGGTGTCGGCCGCGTCGACGGCAACATCGCGGAGCGGTTCGCCGAGCTCGAAGCGGTCATCCGCAGCGCGCATGCGAAGGCCGCCGCCGATGTGCTCGACGCCCTCAGCAACCACAGCGACGCTTCGAACGAGATCCAGCCGTGAACAAATATGCAGGCTCGAACGACACCGCAGCCTTCGACGCAGCCTCGATCCGTGCCGCGCGGTCGGCGCGGATCACCTCCAGGCTGGCCGGCTTCGTCACCGACCTGCAATCGCGGATCGCGACATTCGAGCCGTTTCATCTCACGGGGCGGGTGCGGAAAGTCGTCGGCACCATCATCCACGCCGCGGTTCCGGACGTTCAGGTCGGAGAAATCGTCGAGCTCTACACGCGGTCGACCGGCAGCAGCCTGCTCGCCGAATGCGTCGGATTCCTGCAGGAGGAGGCGCTGCTGTCGCCGATCGGCGAAACTCATGGCGTCTCGCCGCGGACCGAGGTGCGCCGCACCGGCCGCGTGCAGTCGGTCGCAGTCGGTCCCGGGCTCAAGGGCCGCGTGCTCGACGGGCTCGGCAACCTCATCGACGGCCGACCCGAGCGTTTCGAGCCCGAGGCCTGGTATCCCGTCCACAAGGGCTCACCCGATCCGATGAAGCGGCGGGTGATCGACCGGCCGCTCACCACTGGGCTGCGAGCCATCGATGCCCTGTTGACGCTCGGCGAGGGCCAGCGGATGGGGATCTTCGCCGCGGCGGGCGGCGGCAAATCCACCCTGCTCTCCATGATGGTCAAGGGCGCCCATGTCGACGTCACGGTGCTGGCATTGATCGGCGAGCGCGGGCGTGAGGTTCGCGAATTCATCGAGCACGACCTCGGTCCCGACGGCATGGCCAAGGCGGTGCTGGTGGTCGCCACCTCCGACAAGAGCCCGATGGAGCGCGCCAAGGCCGCCTATGTCGCCACCGCGATCGCCGAGTATTTCCGCGACCAGGGCCAGCGGGTGCTGTTCCTGATGGATTCCGTGACCCGCTTCGCGCGCGCACAGCGCGAGATCGGCCTTGCCGCCGGCGAGCCGCCGACCCGGCGTGGTTTCCCGCCGTCGGTCTTCGCCACGCTGCCGAAGCTGATGGAGCGCGTCGGCATGAACGACACCGGTTCGATCACGGCGCTCTACACCGTCCTCGTCGAGGGCGACGACATGAACGAGCCCGTCGCCGACGAGACCCGGTCGATCCTCGACGGCCATATCATCCTGTCGCGAAAACTGGCGGCGGCAAGCCACTATCCGGCCATCGATATCCTCAACTCCAAGAGCCGCGTGATGGATACGATCGTCCCGAAACGGCAGACGGCCATGGCGCGCAAGGTGAACGCTTGGCTCGCAGCTTACGCGGATATCGAGTTGCTGGTGAAGGTCGGCGAATACAAGAAGGGCTCGGACCCGCAGTCGGACCTCGCGATCGACAAGCACGATCCGATCAACCAGTACCTGCAGCAGGCAACCGACGAATTCGACGACATGGAAACGACGCTCGCCAAGCTCGCGGAGCTCACCTCATGATCGAGCAGCTGAAGCTGTTGCTACGACTCAAGGAGCTGAAGGAAGACCGCGCATTGCGCGCGGTGAACAGCAAGCGCATCGAGGTGTCTGCCGCGCTCGCCGAGCTCGACCGCGCGCGAAGCCATGTCAGCGACAGCGAGAGGACGCTGCCGGAGCGCGAGGATGCCATTTACGAACCCATCATCGGCCGCGTGATCGACCACGACAAGATCGAAGAGACCAAGGGTCTGCTGTGGCAGCTGGAGAGCCAGCACGCCAGGCTGGTGGACGCCTCCGAACGCGCCGTGCACGTCCACGCCCGCCTCGAGCGGCAATTGAAGGACGCCGTTGCCGCGCATCGCCGGTCGATGAAGGAGCGCGACAAATATTCGATCCTCACCGACACGATCGGCGACGAGGTTCGCGGCGAGGCGATCTACCGGGAAGAGATCGAGATCGACGACATGTTCAGCTCGAGAAGCAGGAGGCCATGATGATCAATGTCGGCAAACCCGGCAGCGGCGCGTTGCCCGGGAACGGGCTCATGACGCCGAACAATGTCGGCGTCGATCCACGCACCGGCCCTCAGGCCGACCTGACGGACGGCGGATGCCTCGACTTCGACGAGGACGCCACCGGATCGTCCTACGCGATGACGGACCGCGAGGCCGGCTTTCTCCGCAGCTTCCGTGCCGCTCTCCGCGAGTCGAAACGCGATTCCCAGGGCCAGGATGGCCAGGAGCAGCAGATGCCGGAGCCGCGCGTGGTGGCCGTCGCCGAGCAGCCGCGCTGGACCGGATTGCCGACGCCGGCCGACGCGGCTCCCGCGTCCGCCGGCACATCGTCGACCGACGCGATCGTGAACGCCGTGACGGAAGCGATCGACCGCTCGATACGTGCCGAGATGGCGCCTCGCGACGGCACTCCGCTGCAGCTCGCCATAGCTTTTCCCCACGAAGGCCTGGGTCTGACCGGGCTCTACATCACGGTCACGCCAACCACCCTGGACGTCACCTTCGAGCGCGTCGGCCCGGAACTCTCGGAAGCGCTGGTCCGTGCCGCGGAGGCCCTCGCGGCCCGGTTGTTGACGCGCCAGTCCAAGAAGATCGTCCGCATTCTCGATATCGAAAAGCGTCCTGAATCGGCTGATCGGGAGCCCGAGGCTTCGTCGCCGCCGCTCAGCCTGTTTCTCTGACGGCTCACCCACCGCAATGATCGCTGCCTTACGCCCATGACCATCGCTCACTGGCACCCGCCCGCATTGTCAGGCGCGTTCAAGGACCACGAGCTGTGGAACGCGATCCTGTCGTATCGTGACGTGCCGCTGTCGCACGGCGGCTCCACCGCGGCGTTTCGGTTTTCGGCGATCGATCCGCCCGATCCGGCAATGCCGGCACTCTTGCTGCAACCGGATGGCGGTCCGCGCTTCGCGGCCATCATCGACGCCTTCCCGTTCACGGCGCTGTTTGGCGCCGATCTCGATATGCATGACGTTCGTGACCTGCCGCCTGCACTGCGCAGCTGCATCGAGGAAGGCGTCGTGCGAACCATCTGGGATGCAATTCCCGAAAACCACATGGGCAGGCCGCAAATCGTCGCGAGCGGCGCGCTGGAGACCGTGTCCCGGCAGATCGGCGAAGGCGTGCAATGGTTGTCGGTCAGCATCGACCGCGTCGCGGCCGAGCCGGTCAGGCTGTCCCTCGGCGCGACGATGTCCTCGTTTGGCTCACTGGTCGCGGCAAGAGCGTTTGCGCCCGCGGCTGTCAACAGGGGGCTGGCGGAGAGCCTCGCGGCCGAGGCCTGCCACACCCTCGGAAGCCTTCGGTTGACGTACCGCGATCTGGCGGGGCTCCGACCGGGCGACGTCATTGCGCTCCCGCAGTTGCCGCCCGACCTCATCGTGCTGCGAGCGCAAGGCCGCGCGCATGCGTTCCGCCGCACCGATGAAACCTGGGTCTGCCTCGGCCACGAAGTCACCGAGCGCTACCGACGATCCTTGCTCGAGAGGGTGAACAGCATGTCCGACGACCACGATCCCCTGCCCCGGATCGGCGAAGATCCGCACCAGGAATCCGCCACGGCCGAGACGCAAGTCGCGGCCATGGCCGAACTCGGCGTCATCATCGATTTCGACATCGGCCGCATGAGCATCCCGCTCGCCCAGGTGCAGGCGTGGCAGCCCGGCACCATCGTCTCGCTCGATCCGCCCGCGCTCGACAACGGCGTAGAGGTCGCGATCCGCGCCAACGGCCAACTGATCGGGACAGGCGATTTGATCCGCATCGACGGACGCATCGGTGTACGCATCACCCGCGTCATGTCGTCTCCGGCCTAACGCACCCCCGGCATCACGCGCCAATGACCGATCCTTTCAACCTCATCCTCATCCTCGCGGTCGCGGCGCTCCTGCCGTTCATCGCCGTGGTGACCACGAGCTTCATCAAGCTTTCGGTGGTGCTGTCGCTGGTCCGCAACGCGCTCGGCGTCCAGCAAGTGCCGCCGAACATCGCGCTCAACGCACTCGCCATGATCCTCTCGGCCTATATCATGGCGCCGGTGGTCATGGAGACGTACGATCTCGTCAGCACGGCCAAGCCGAACTACGGAACCGCCGACGGCCTGAAGCTCGCCTTCGAGACCGGCCGCGGCCCCTTGGAGCGCTTCCTCGGCAAACATGCCTCGGGCCGCGAGAAGGCCTTTTTCCTGGAATCGGCACGGGAGCTGTGGCCCAAGACCCTCTCCGACGGATTGACGGCGGACAACATCGTGATCGTCCTGCCGGCCTTCACCGTCAGCCAGCTCCGTGAAGCCTTCGAAGTCGGCTTCCTGCTCTACCTTCCCTTTCTCGCCATCGATCTGATAGTCACCAACATCCTGCTGGCACTCGGCATGATGATGGTCAGCCCGTTGACCATTTCGCTGCCGTTCAAGCTGTTCCTGTTCATCACGGTGGATGGATGGTCTCGGCTGATCCTTGGATTGGTGAAAACCTACTCCCATTGATCGCCTCACCGCGTCCCCCGCGACTCACGACGCGGACCATTCCCAGGAACGATCGCCCAGGAAAGATCACCATGTCTCCCAATGAAGCCGTGCACCAATTGAACGAGGCGATGATGCTGGTCCTGCTGCTGTCATTGCCGCCGATCCTGGTTGCCTCCGGGGTCGGTATCCTCGTCGGCCTGCTGCAGGCGCTGACCCAGGTGCAGGAACAGACGATCTCGTTCGCCGCCAAGCTGATTGCCGTCGCCGTTACCATCGCCGCCATGGCCGGCTTCCTCGGCGGCGAGATCTTCACCTACACCATGAATCTCTTCAACAACTTCCCGGCGATGACCTGAGGCTTCCGATGCAGGCCCTGGTCGAGGTGTTTCGGCTCTACACCGACTATTTCCTGGCGCTGCTGCTGTCCTTGCCACGGCTCTACGCGTTTCTCAGCGCCTCGCAGCTGTTGAACTCCGCCGCAGTTCCCATGATGCCCCGCACCGCGACGATCCTGTCGCTGGCCCTGATCGCCGCCCCCATCAATCTCGACTACGCGATGAGCTTCGACCATTCCGCCGCCGCGCTCGCGCTCTACTTCGCAAAGGAATATGCGGTTGGCTTCCTGGCCGGCTACGTCGTCGGATGGATGTTCTGGGCGATACAGGCCGCCGGCGGGCTGATCGACAGTCAACGCGGTGCGGCCGTGGCGTCCGCGATCGACCCGCTGCAGGGCGAGGAAACCTCCCTCTTGGGCACGCTGCTGTCTCAGGCCTTTCTGACCTATGTTCTGTCGACCGGGGCATTCCTCCTGGTGCTGGGCGTCGTCTTCAAATCCTACGCGATATGGCCGGCGACCAAGGCCATCCCGATTGCATCGGATCTGTTTCCCGGGATGGCGCTCGGCCTGGTCGACGTCGCCATGCGAATGGCCTTCGTGACCGCGGCGCCCGTGCTCGCCGTGATGTTTCTTGCCGAGTTCGCCCTCGCCATCGTCAGCCGCTTTTCGCCTCAGGTGCAGGTCTTCGTGCTGGCGATGCCGATCAAGAGCGTGCTCGCAATCCTGGTGCTGGTCTTCTACGCGCCAACCTTGATGCCCTTCGTCGAGCGCCAGTTCGCCTCCTTCGAGCGGAACGTCGGTCAGATGTATGGGCTTCTGAAGCTCGGCGACCGGATCGGCCCACCCGCAACCGCCACCGAACCGGCCGCGGGAGGCCGCAAATGAGCCAGTCGACGGGTGAAAAGACCGAGCCGCCTTCCCCAAAGAAGATTCGCGACGCCCGCGCCAAGGGCCAGGTGGCGAAGAGCCAGGAGGTCGTGACCACGGCATCGCTCGCCGCCGTGTGCGCCACCATCTGGTTCAACTGGCCGAACATGATGGCACGTCTGGTCGGGTTGCTCGACCAGATCGCGTATTTGCAAACCGGAAGCTTCAGCGACACCGCGGCCGTGGCGATCGAGATCGCCTCGCATGAGACGGTCGCGATCCTGCTCCCGATCCTCGCCGCCGCGCTGATCGCCGGCATCTTCGCCAACTATTTGCAGATCGGCACGATCTTCGCGCTGGAAAGCCTGATGCCGAAGCTCGAGAAGGTCAGTCCCGCCTCGGGCCTGAAGCGCATCTTCTCCATGAAGCAGCTGGTCGAGGTGCTGAAATCGCTGGTGAAGATCAGCTTCCTGTCCACCCTGCTCTACCTCGTCATCAAGGACGCGATCGGCCCCTACATCGCCTCGCTGTCGTGCGGGTTGATCTGCCAGACGTCGATCACCGTAGCGATGCTGCGCGATTTGCTGCTGTATTCGGCCCTGGCCTTCGTCGTCGTGGCCGGTTTCGACTTCATGTATCAGAAATACAGCTACACCAAGGGCCTCATGATGTCGAAGGAGGAACGCAAGCGCGAATACAAGGAAAGCGAGGGCGACCCTCACATCAAGAGCCATCGCCGCCGGCTGGCGCAGGAGCTGGTGATGGGCGATGCCGGCCAGAAGGCCCGCCGCGCGACCGCGATCGTCGTCAATCCCACGCACGTCGCGATCGCCCTGCACTACGACAGCGACAAGGTGAAACTGCCGATCGTGACGGCAAAAGGGCTCGGCAGCCAGGCTCATGTCATCCGCACCAAGGCCGAATTTGCAGGCGTGCCGATCTTCCGCAATGTCACGCTGGCACGCTCGCTCTACGCCAGAACCGAGCTGGAGGATATCGTGCCCGATGAGCTGTTCGATGCCGTCGCCGAGGTGCTGGTCTGGGTCCAGGCGAACCGGCACCTGCTCTACAAGGGCCCGCTCGAGCGCGGCGTGATCGACATGGACGCCGGCGACCACCGGCCGAGGAAATAGCCGATCGGCGCAGCGCACGCGGACCCGCTCCATTCCGTTGCAGGGCGCGATCAGGGCGCTCGTGCAGCGCAAAGCGTCACTTCAGATCACTCTCCAGCTTTTCGCCGAGCCTCTTGAAGGGACCCTGCAGGCTGGGGTCGACCAGCGTGGCCGCATATTTGATGCAGCTCACACGAATGGCCTTCGCGAGTTCCACCCGATGCGGTCCGTGATTCTGATCGACCGCGGTGGCGAGACGTCTAAGGACTATGAGCGCTTCTTTGGGGTCGTCCAGCTGGGCGATGATTCCCGGAACGAGTTCGCGGTGGTGTTGCAGCTTGTTCACCAGGGATTGCATCGTGCGCGGTGTTCCCTCGCGCACAACGTATTTCAGCACAGTCGCTCGGCTATAGGCGTCGAGCTTCTCGCTGCTCAGGCTCGCAATCTCCCTGTTCACCACCGTCTCTTGGCCGGTATATCCCGCGGCCTGCGAAACGGCTCGGCCGACAGTCGCCTGGTCACTGCTCGGATCGGCAAGCAATCTATTGAGCGTAATCACCAGCGCTCCTGCATACAACTTTCTCTCGTCTTCGCCAGGCAGGATGCCGATCGCCTGCACGAGCGGCAAGGCCGCAACGTTGGCCTGCCCGACGTCGAGCGCTTCGATCGCCTCGAGCAGCGGAACGGTGCCGCCGTGCTGAACGATGCTCGACATCACGTTTCGAACGATTTGGCCGGTCGCAACCTTGTCGACCTCGGTTTTTCGATGGGTGGCGAAGTACAGCAGGTTGGTGAGCTTTGCCGCGCGGTCCTTGGCATCGCCGGGCCCTTTGAACGATCGATCGAAGTCTTCGAGCGCTTCCAGCAGCGTGGATGGCCGCTTCGTAGCCGGGGCGCCTCCTCCGCTCGTGACGCCATCCGGACCGACGAAAGCCGATGCAGGCACCAGCGGTCCTTTCGCGTGAGCGGCAGGTGTCCCTTTCACCCCGACATGCAGATCCGCAACGACGGTCACAGGCGCCGAGGACTGCTGCGTCGAGATGCCCGATGAGACACGGCTTTCCGGTTTGGATGGCGCGACCCGGTTCTGCACGCCCTGGATCGAATTGTCGGCATCGACCTGCCGAGGTTGGGTCGTTTCGATCATCTGATCTGCTCCAGTCCCGTTCCTTGCGTCCGTCTTGCCAACCGGTAGCGCGCGCGGCCGCCAAATGATGTGTCGAACGTCATGGCAGGGTTTCCGCCCCTGGTCCCGCAGGACGCGGCGCTGACCTGCGCAGGCTCGCGTCAGATATCATCCCAGGGCTTCCGTGTAGCGGACGCGGACGAGGGCCTAGGCGACGGCGACTGGGACGGCCGGTTCGGCCAGACGTCGATGACACTCCTCTTGTCGTCGAATGCCCTGATCTGGCCCGGCGCCAAATGCTCCCTGCGGGTGACGTCGATGTCGAGGAACGGTTTGTCGTTATCCCTGGCGCCGCCGAGAACCACGAACGCACCATCGTCACCCGGCGCGCGGACCGGTTGCTCGCCCTTCTTCAGCACGCGGATCTCGATCCCTTGCTCGTGAGCGGCCTTCAGAAATCCAACGGCGGATTTCAGCCTCGTCGACAAGTCGGGCACGTTCTTGTGGTCGCTCGCGACCTTCTTGAGCATCATGTTCCAGTCTTGCTCACTGGGGCCGCCCTCTCGTGCCAGGATCCGGGTTACCAAGGGCTGGTCCGAAGACAGGGTATCGGTCCACACCACTTTCACCTCTGCCTTCACCAGAACGGGTATCAGCTTCTTCGTCATCCCGGTGAACATGTCATTGACATGCTCATAATCCAGCCGCCGGTCCGCGGATCGGTCAGCGATCTGCATTCCGCCATAGCCCACGATCTGCTCATAAACGAACTCGGGCGCGTCATGCGCGTCGATCACCCCGATCTTTCCCAGTAGCGGCAATTCCTCTGTCACCACGTGACCGGTCTGGCTTTCTGCGTGAGGCGCTCGCGCGTTCCAGGCAAAGGGTATGTCCGCCGTTCCCGGCGGGGGATCACGCATCGTCGCCGGCACATCGTCCTCTCCGAGACGCCAAGCCGGAATGGTCGCGCCGGGATGAACCGGCGCACCATCCTGCGCAGGTGCTGCGTAGCTCCCGTGCTGTCCGACAAGGACGGTCTGCGCGACGTCCTGGCTCAGATTTCCAGGCGTGACGCTCTCCTTGCGTACCGCCTCATCCACCCGGCCAGCCTCCGCCGGCGATTGGGGGACTGACGCGATGGACTGGCCTGCGCTTGCCGACACGGTCATGGGACGCTCTCCAGATCTCCGCGGCAACCATGCGGACGCCGCGATCGAGGTTACCATGGCGGCACCTCCGGTCAGACCTGGCTAACGCATCGCGGCGCCGGGTGGAGTGCGGTAGATGACAGCCTATCTCTGGTTCAACCAGTTCAGCTGCTGCGCGTAGATGACGGTCGCGTAACCGTTCTTCTGCTGGATCACGGAGCCGAGCTCGCCCACCAGCGCGAGACGGCTGGCGCCGTCGGGTGCTCCACCCTCGCGCATCCGCTCGCCGCTGCGGGTCTGCACGTAGCGGCTTCCAACCACGCTCGCGCCGGATACATCCAGGGCATATGGCCGAAAATCCCGCAGCAAGAAGCGAATGAAATCCGGATTGCGCGGCGCCTCGCTCAGATACAGCGAGATCGGCGCAATGTCCCCCGGAATGCGCGCAAGGCATTCGGTCGCCAGCCTCGGGTCCAGTGCGGCTTCCAGGATGAACGCCTGGTCCTCCTGCGCAAACTCCGTCAAGGAGTAGGAGTTCGAGATGCTGAGCAGGTCGAGCCAGAAGATCGCAGTTGGCAGGTTCTCGGTCGTGAGACGCGATCCGACGCGGCAAGCGTTGGCGATCCCCTGAAGATTCCCGGTCGCGAGCAGCGGCATGTACTTCTCAACGGCCTTGTCGCGGTCGGTCTGCTCGTCAGCATTGCCGCGCCGCGCGATTGCGAGCCGCTGCTGCAACAGGAACTCGAAGTCCCTCGCCGTCGCGTCGTCCGCCCCCCTCCGCCATCCCGCCAGCAGCTCGTTGGCACGCTCGGCGAGCCGCAACGGATCAGCGCTGACGCGCGGGGCCATGAGGCTGCTCGCGGCCGCTCTCACCGATCCCGTCGGCTTGGCATCGGCCACCTGCGGCGAGGCCCCGGCGAACAGATCGTCGATCCGGTATTGCCCTTGCAGCAGCTTGTCCCGATCGAGCGTACGATCACCCCCTTGCGCTCCGAGCGTGACCGGCAGGGTCGCCGCTCCCACCAACGTTCCGTCCGGCTTCTGCAGCTGGACGAAGGATCGCAACGGAATATCCTTGCTCACCCGACGCGAATAGGATGTCAGGAATCCGACCCAGGAGTCGATCTTCTCGATCGGGAGAATGCCGCTCGCCTCGATCAGCTCGCCATCGAGCCGGAGCAATACGAACTGATCGATCTGCGCCGTGCGCGCGATCTTCTGAACGTCATCGAGCAGCGTTCGACCGGTTCGGATCCTGGACTCGACGGCGTTCAAGCCCGCTATCGACCCCCTCAACTTCTCGACGAACTGCCGAGCGGCTTCCTCGTTGAGAACGACGCCGTCCAGCGTGAGCTCTCCGTTGGGCGAGAGCGTGTAGCTCACGGGCATCTTTTCGGACTTGATCAGCCCTTCGATCTCGCTCCTGAGCGCCTCCAACACGCCCAGGCGGAAATAGACCTGCGCACCGGTCTTATCGACCGCGGCCACCAGAGCGCGGCGTTCGAAGCCGTCCTTGACGAAGCCGCTCGCGAACACCGTGCCGTCGACCTCTCGCTTCAAGGCGACCGCCCTGCCGAACGGAAACTGATCCAGCGCTGCGCGCGCCACCCGTTCGGTATCGGCTTGCTCGACCCGGGGCACCGAGCGCTCCCGGCTGCCGAAAGCGAGATAGGCAACGCCGATCCCGATAACGCCGAGCAGGGCTGCAACCGGCATCGCCAATCGTACGGTCCGGCCGTTCAGCTTCAGCGCTGATGGCAGCGCCGCCACGAAGGCCGACAGCCCGCTCTTCCGAACCTCGCTCTTCGGCTCGTTCTGCTCGATCAGCGTGGTCCAGTTGGCATTGGGCGGTGCCAGAACCAGGCGCATCATGCCAACGGTGATGATGTCCAGCGGCTCGACGTCGTGCCATTCCGACCCCGCGGCGATATCGGTCGATCCGCCGACCGTCACGCCGCCCGAGCCGCCTGCAATCTCGATCTTGCCCGGCGCAATGCGCAACCTCGCCTGGCCACTCTGCAGGCTGACGTCGATCAATTGAATGTCATCATCGTTTCCGGAACCGATCGAATATTCACCCGGAACGAGTGAGACCTCGGCGCCGACCTGGACCCCGTTGAGGATCTTCAGGATGACACGGTCGAACAGTTTCGATTCATCCATCGCCAGCCCCGCAATCCGATCCGCATGTCAGCCGCTACGATTCCGGATCGTCCTTCTACTCCCAGACGATTCCGCCACATCCTCCGATCGAAGGATTGATCGGCACGCGTTTGCCGATATGTCTTCTAGTATGAAACGCGCTCCATGTTTGCTTGGACAATTGCGACCGTCGCTTCGACAGGAGCGCACTCGCCATCAACTTCGTGAGGTCGGCCTCTGCCGCAAGTCGTATTTGACCGTCGATCGCGTCGATACGTGACACCGTTCACCGACGAACGCTCGCGACCGCGCGACGATGCGACGGGTTCCATGATTGCGACGCTGCTGGACATCGGGTCTTTCAGCATCAGAACGATTTCGGATATTTATCGTGCGGGAAACTGGCGTGTCCTTACATGATCGAACCGTCCTGAATTCGGAATCGACGAGCGCACATCATCGCGCCGTTTCGGCATTCGACACCGATGTCGGTGCCGCGGTGGCGCGCACCACCAGTGCAACCGGCGCCGTGGGGTTTCGCGCGCTCAAATCCTGCTCCGATTTCGCATCCGTCGGCAACGATGCCTGGGACGCCCTGATCTCGGCATCGTCGCGCCGGCTCTACGGCAACAACGAGGTGATCTATCTTCAGGAAGAGTCGGCGCAGCAGCTCTATTTCGTGATATCGGGGCACGTTCGCCTGTCCTACGTGCTCGACGACGGCTCCGCGATTCTCTACGCGATCCTGCCGGTCGGCGCGAGCTTCGGCGAGCTCGGCGTGTTCGACGGCGGCGTGCATTGCGACATGGCGACCGGCATCGGGGCGACCATCGTGGGCAGCCTCTCCACCGCAAAGTTCAACGAGCTGCGCAGACGCTTTCCTCCGCTCCAGGACTGCATCGCGCACCTGATCGCGCGGCGCTATCGGTCCTACGTCGATCTCACCCGGCTCATGAGCCTGAAGACGCTGCACGGGCGCGTTGCCCAGGCGCTGCTCAGGCTGGCCGACGGCCTCGGCTCCAAGGAGGATCATGACGGGCAAGCGGTGCCGCGGATCGGGCCGATGGTCACGCAGGCCGACATCGGCCTGATGGCGCGGGGCGCGCGCGGGAGCGTCAACCGGACCTTGAAGGCATGGGAACGCGCGGGATGGGTCGTCTCGAAGGATCGCGCGATCTTGATCGTCGATCGCAAGGCACTGGAGACCGTCGCCATGGAGCAGGACTGCGATGGCTGACCTCGGACCGATCGGACTCTCCGGCTTCGCGATGACCGAGCTCGAGGAGCGGCTGTACGGTAGGGACCGCCTCGCCGTCATCGCGGCGACGCTGGCGCGGCTCGACCATATCGCCGCCGGGATCGCGGCATTTCAACGTTCAGGCCCTTCTCCCGGCGATTACGCGCGCGCAACGACGATCGGCAATGCCGTCGCCGCCGCGCGCGGCGTCATCACGGGAGCTCACCCGGCTCGATGAGCCTCGCTCGCGAGCAATGCTGCAGGCAACCTCGCCGGGAACCTCCCGGCGAGCAACACAGGAGAACTGACTATGGCCGGCTCAACCAACGCTGGATCATCGGACTTTGCACCGACGCTCGACTCGGGCTCGGATCACAACGGAACCATCACCCAAGGCGGCTTCAAGTATAGCTATCTCAACCGGGACGGCTTCGACCTGGTCTGGAACCAGCAGCATCTGCAGACCCAGATGAGCAAGATCGAAGACGACATTCGCAACATCCAGCAGAACGCCAACCTCTCCGATACCGAGAAGGCATTCTCGATGCAGATGGCCATGAACACGTGGTCGACCATCGCGAACTTGCGCACCAATACGCTCAAGGCGGTGTCCGACGTGCTGCGGTCCTGCGCCCGCAACATCGAGTAACCGGCGGGGCACCGATCCGGACGTTCCGGCGAGTGCATTCGCTGCTGGCGGAATGCACTCGCAACGACGGTTGCGGATCGCCCGCCCCTTCCGCGACCGGGATCAATCATGTCCTCGCAACGCCTCTTCGCCTTGGCCCTTGTGGCCGCTGGATTGGTCTTCGCGGCGGCGCCGGCCAAGGCGCAGCTCGTGCTGATCTGCTACACGCTGCACAACGATCTCGCGAATTTCGACCGCCGCGCGCATCAGGTTGCGCATTTCTACGTGGGTGGCCCGCGTTCCCATCTCGGCGGCGCCGACGGCATCCGCCTGCGGATCATCGACCAGATGCGGCAGCTCGGATGCCCGTTGCCGCTCGAGCCGGTGACCTACAACGACTTCCGCGTCCGTTCGCGGGCGCCGCACGCTTCGATGCATCCTCGCCCTGCCCCGTTGATCGTCAAATAGAGCACTGAGCAGAGGTCGACGCTATCAACCTCAGGCAAAGTGCAAAATCAGGAGCACACGCTGGGCGGCACGCAGCATTTCGGCAAAGTCCGGACGGCCGCGCGCGATCCGGGCGCCGACCGCCAGCAGCGACTGCGCGGCCTTGCGGTTGCCCCGATCGAGCTCGCAAAAGCCCGCGATGCAATAGGCGCGTGGGTGCTTCTGCGGCAGCTTCAGGCATTCGTTGGCAAGCAGCAGTGCCTCTTCGAAGCGACCGAGGCGAGCGGCGCACAGCGCGAGCGCCGAGAGCGTCTCCGCCTCGTCGACCTCAAGATGAAGCAGCGTCGCGAGCAGGACTGCGGCACGGCCGATCGATTCAGCCGCAAATGCCTCGGCCACGCAGTCGCGCAGCAGCAGCGACGGCTCGCCGCATTCCATATCCGCCCGACGCGCGGCGATCGTCTCGTGCAAGCCTTCGATGGCGTCATCGCTCCAGTCGTCCCGGACGAGCGCCAGCACCGCCGAGGCAACCGGATCGCCGCTCCACCGGCGGGCCTCGAACGCGCTGCGCGCCCCACGCAGAACGAGATCCGGCCGCGTCAGGTCGATCGCCCCGGCGATCGCCGGCATCGCAAAGCCGACCCCGGCTGCGCGTGGCGCGAGAAGATCCAGCACGATATCGATATCCCGGCTTTCCAACGACAGCTCCACGATCATTCGGCGTACAGACAAGCCATCATCATTCAATCCGGGTTGTCACCTACATGACACCCGGCCGCAGAGCGGGATGATACGCGCTAGATCCGGGCTGACGACCCTGAGTGTCACTCTTCAATGCGACCTCGTACGAAGAGCGGCAGGCGCGCCGGCGGCGCGCGCAAACTGACGGATGCTGTCTTGGATACTGAACGGTTCGTGCAAGACCAGCCGCCCTCCCGCGAGACGCGGGAATGGGCTCGCGTACTCGGTGAGCTTCGCGCGCAGCTCGAGCGCATCTGCGCCGTTCCGCTGATCGCATCCGACGGCGAAGCCAGGCGCATCATCCTGACGATGCCGTATTGCGCGGACATGACCGAGGTCGACGCGCTGATGGACCGCCTCCTGATCCGGGTCGGCGAATTGCTGTCGGCGGCGACCGGCGACCCGTCACAACTCACCCGCCTCGTCCACAAGGCGCGCGCGCACGGTCGCACAGCCCTGCGCAGGAACAGCCTGCAGCACGACTTCGGCGAGCAGAACACCGCGGGCTTCGTCCCGCGCGCCCGCATCCACCTTTGATTCCTGGGGAACATGGCATGAGCGATTTCTGGAGCGGTGCGTTCGGCAATTCGCCGGTGATCCAACCGACCCGCGGCGAGCAGCTGCCGCCGCCGCAGAACACGCCCTATGACAATCCGCTGGGCGGCGCCGTTGGGCTCGATCCGTCGATCAACAACGCCGGTGCCCAGGCGGTGTTTCCGGTTCTGAGCCCAGATCCGGATTCGCCGGACAGCCTGATCGCAAAGGCCGGCAAGCCCGCCCACTTCGACGATCCACCCTTCGCGCTCACCGCAAACATCTTCGCCAGCTGGCATAGCGCGTATCAGGCGGAGTACATCAATAGTCGCAGGAAAAAAGGCGAAGGCGATGAGATGGGCATCCTGACCATCGGCACCGGAAACGACGCGATCCACGTCATGCTCTCAGGCGACCAGACCAAGGTGTACATCCTGGAAGCCCTGCAGAAGGCGGATTTCGCCACCATGACCATGGCCGACCAGACGCGAATCTCATCGGAGGCGGCCGCCGATATGGACGGGACCGGCGCCGCCGCCAAGACACTGGTACGGTTGGGAATGACGGCAAAGGTCGACGAGGCGAGCAGTGCGATTGATGATTTGAAAACGGCGATAGGCAAGGACACGTCAGTGTCCAGCGCAGACAAGCAGGTATTCCTCGACGAGCTCGCCAACGTCCAGAAGCGCGTCGATGCCACCAAGGTCTATTCCGTCACCAACATCAACAGCGAGGTCAGCGCCATATCGGATCGCTTCCATCGTGTTGCGGTGTTCGCAAAAGCCAAGGCCGCCGGCCCGCTCGTCCCCGATCCCAGCGATCCCAATCAGTTCAGGAACGTCACCGGCCTCAATCTCGACGATGACGGCAACAACCTCGATATCCTGAACGGCCTTAAAGGCTTCATGAACGCGGAGAAGCAGATTCTGGCGGCGGACAACGCGGCGATGCAGATCGCCAACACCGGCACGCTGGTCGGGCTCACGAAACATCTCGACGCGCCGAACCTGCTCGCTGCGTTTCAGCTCAGCGCCAACCTCAAGGACCAGGCCATCAACGCTGCCGACACCGAGGAGATCAACCAAATCAACCAGCTCCTGAAAACCTACAACGTGATCCAGGAGCTCATCAACCAGACCATCGCGACGTTCGACGCATCGAAGAGCGACGAGAAGCGCGGGCTGCTCGGCTACGATGAGCACGGCGATACCGGCAATAATTCGGGCTTCGGACCCGGAACCGATAAGGCACACACGGGCATCAACAAGCTGCAGTCTCCGATAGAGGTTGACGGCGATGACGATGACAAGAGCAAGTTCACTCCACCTGCCCTGAGCGATGCGCAGCTCAAGGCCGTCAGCATGTTCGAGAAGGACCTCAACAGCACCCTGAGCCCGATCGAAGAGTTGCTCGGCGTCACGCGGCCCAGCGGCCTCGATTTCTATGACAACGCGGGCAAGACGTTGAACTATTTCCAGAAGTCGACCTGGGACCAATGGTCGGCGATATTGAGCAACACGGTGCAGCAGATCAGCCAGGAGAACCAGCTCAAGTTCAACGACATCAACACGCTGGAGAAGGAGCGCACCACGCATTTCCAGGCGGCCACCAACGCGCTGACGAAGGCCGGCGACATCATCGCGAGCATCGGCCGAAACATCAGTTAGCGCATCGCGGGGAAGAGCTGGGATCTTCCGTCGGCCCCTCCTCCATGCTGCAACCAAGCGGAGTCGCCCATGCGGATCAGGAGCCTCGAAGTCGGCCTGGAGACGATCTCCCGCTACCAGGTGGGAGACGACGTCCACCTTCCCAAGGACAAAGGACTGCGTCCGGTCTTTCTGCCGGTCAGCCAGCCGCTCGACGACGTCTTGAAACGGCCGTCGCTCGATGAACGCCTGCCGGCTCTGCTCCAACCGGAATTCCTCGATCCCGACCTGCTCGAACCCTCGACATTGGCCGATATCCGGCTGCAGGCGCAGGAATTGATCGCGGCTTGTGCGAGCCGGGAAAGCGGCGCTCGCAGGGAGCTGCTCGCGCGGGCGGCGGGTTGTCTCGAGGACGAAAACAGCCTCGACGAGGAGGTGCGCCGCTCGCTTGCCGCACTGCTGCGCGGCTAGACATGAGCCCGACCAACCTTCCGACCGTCAAGGACGCCTCGCGCACGGTGCGCGCGACCACCAGCCAGCCGCCGCTCGCCACGAGCCCGCTGTCGGTCAAGCAGCGCGACTTCCTGCTGCTCAACATCTACGTCCTGGCGCAGAACGGCTTCACCGAACGCGCCTCCACCCTCGCGCAGGCGCTGCACGTGCTGGGCGACAATTCGGCCGAGGTGACGCTGGCGCGTGCCGTGCTCGGCTTTTTCGGGCAGGACTGGCGCGCGGCGCTGGCCTGCCTCGACGAGCTCGACCGCATCGATCCGGTCGAACGCTTCGGCGCCTACAGGATGACCGATGCGCAGCGGCTGCGCCGCTATCTCAAGGCGCGGTGCTTCTATGAGCTCGACGACCTCCCCCGCGCCCGTGACGTGGTGGAGAGCTATCTGCGCCATGGCACGGAAGCGGCGGACCAGGCGGGATAGCCCAGCACCAGTTCCTTGCAAACTTCGCCAAGGCGCCCTGCGCGACGTGTCACGCCTGAGACAGGAGGCCGCGGCCTCTCGTGCAACAACACGCCTGAAGTCTTCGTACAGCAACCGCGGCATCGGCGCGGTGTAAACAGGAGAAATCGGATGTCGCCACGTACCGAAGCAGCTCCCCGGCCGGCGCTTCCCCCGACGATCCCAGGCGGCGACGAGCGGCCTGATGCGAAGGCTCAGCAATCCCGCCCGTCGGCGGGGCTTCTCGGGCCATCGCAGGCACCTGCTGCGCCCCTCACCCTGCTCCCAACGGCGCAAACGACGGCAGCGTCGGTGGTCAGTCCGCAGGCCATTCAGACCGCGTCGGATATCGTTGCGGCGGCGCTCAAGGACGCCCACGGCGACGCCCTGAAGACGCTGCAGCATCTGAGTACGAGCTGTCAGCAGCAGCCCGATGACGTGCGACGACTGGTGTTGCAGGACGCCATGACGTCCTACCTCGTCAACGAAGCCGTCAAGCAGATCAACGCGCCGTTGGCCGACACTGCTCTGCTGCCGCGCCAGCGGGCGGACCGAGCCGTGCACAATCTCGCGGCGGCGGCCGCTCTCGTCGATCGCGAATTCGCCGCCACGCTCGCGGAATGGGCGGCAGTGGAGTATCGCCAGGGCGCCGGAAACCATCAGAGCTTGCCGACGCTCGCGGCGCTCGGACCGGACGGCCATGCCGACGTCGTTGCGCTCTGCGACCGGATCTCCGGCGCGAGCAGTGGCGATCGCGTGGTCGCGGACTTCGCATCCCTCACCGCATGGGATGCGGAGCCCGTGCTCAGCGCCATGCAGCGCGGAGGCGGCATGGCCTACGCGGTCGCCAATGCCCGTCAGGCCCGGGCGCAAGGCGGCGATGCATCTGAAGTGTTTCAGACCCTCGCCGCCGGGACACCGGGATCGCAGGCCGAGATTCAGCACAAGACAAAATCCGACGTCGAGGCGCTCGCCAAGCATGACGGCGAACTGGCTTGGCTGTCGACCACACTGGGCCCTGCTGTCTCCGCGGAGCAGTCGCAAGCGGCGATGAATGCCTATTTCGCGCATAAGGGCCCGGAATGGCGAACCGAACACGACCGCTTGAATCAGGCGCTCATCGACGACGGCAGCAAATTGGTCCGGCACATGATCGCGCTGGGCAAGCTGACGGGCAAACTGAACGCCGGCCCCGAATTGCTCGGCCAGTGGATGGCCATTGCGAACGACAAGTCCGCACGACTGGCAATCGAGATGGCGATTCAGGCAGACCCAAATCTGCAGAAGGACGAATCGCTGAGCGATATCGCCGACATGCTCAAGTCTATCAAGGACCACGACGGCTCTGCCTTCTCGCTGGCAACCGCAGGCAAACTCGGCTTTCTCGGCTTGCGGCTCACCAACGTCGCCGCAGGCGTGATCGTGCGCCGGATGGTGTCCAGCAAGCTCGCTGGTCTCAGCGTGACGGACCCGAAACGGATCGAAAAGGCGGTGGAGGCCATCAAGGGATTGGCGGATACGCGCCTCGCGAGACTGTTGGGAGTTTCCAAGCCCGAGCTCGACAAGGCCGTCGCCGCCGTGACGAAGGTTTCGCGCCTGGCTACCGACGATGCTGCAGCGCTCGCGAGCTTGGAGGCCGAGTTGAAAGCAGCCGGACGCACCGCCGGCGCCTTCGCGCGGGAAACCCCGGCCGGCAAGTTGATGCGCGGCCTTGCGCTCGGGGTGGTTGCCCTCAACTTGTACAATACCATTAGCCTCGGGCATCTCGACCTGAACGGCGTGGCCAAGACCGGGGTGCTCGGCGCCCTCGCGGCGCAGAGGCTTAGTGAATCGTTGGTCAGTGTCGGTTGGGCCGACGCCACCAAGGGATTTGGACGGTTGGCCGGCGCGAAAGTGAGCGGCGTGGCCGCCGGCGAGGTCTTGATTGGTGTGTTCGCGCTGATCGAAGCCGTGAACAGCGTGCGCTCCGGTTTTGGACTCGGCGTTCCCCAGGACACCGCTGCAGCCCTGGCTTCCGCCGGCTCGGCCATCGGATTCGGTGCCGCGGTCGCACCGGCGTTCGGCGCGGCATCCTGGGCTGGACCCGCGGGAATTGCCGTCGCGACAGTATCGGTGGTCGGCAAGGCAGTCTACGACGGGCACAAAGCAGCTCATCAATACGAAGAGCCCATGCGAATCATGCTGCGCGCGGCCGGCTTCAACCCGTTGGCAGCGAGCGAACTGAGCAAGCAAAGCGACTATTTGACCGCGCTTCCCGGCGGCTCCCAAGTCGCCTTCCTCGCCCGATATGCGGAATACCGGCAGATGACGCCCGATCAGCTTCTCTCCTGGATCAACGGCCTCAATGCCGGCCAGCTGCGGCAGCTCTCCGAGAGCGTGCTGTCCGAGCTCGGACAGGGTGAGGACGGCCGCGACAGATCCGCTGAGGTCGGGCCGCAATGGGCCGGTGCGGCGATCGCCAAGGGCGTGAATTACGGGCTGGATCAGGACACCATCTTCGGGGTCTTCGACCACGCGCTCGATCGCGAGCGAATTCCTCATCCGCTGGCTGAGGAGATAAATCCCTATCGCTAGGGTCGATCGCCGGCCGCGGGATGAAAGCTTCCAGCCTCTGTCATCCCCGGCACAATTCCGATCAAGCAACCGTGTCAGCAATGTGTGCAGGCACGCGCGACAGGCGACATCGGCTGACGCGACAGCATGGGAGAAGACACAATGAGCAGTGAAGTCAGCAGCTCCACACCCCAACAGCCGGTGCACCTGCCGTCCCCGATCGAGGTTGCTGAAGCGCCTGCGGCCGGCAAGCCGGTCTCCGGCGGGATTGCCACGCAGAAGACAACGCCTCCGCCTGCCCCGCCCGAACCACGCACAGAGCTCGAGATAACGGCGGAGCACAGCGCCAGAGCGGCCAGGGATGCGGTCGCGCGCTACAGGCAGGACAAGAAAGAAATGGAAGCTATCGAGCAGTCGGACCTGCCGCGGAAGGCAAAGCAGGAAAAGCTGGAAGCCCTCAGGCCCAGCCTCGACCATCATTGGGCCGAAGCGTATCGGCTCACCAAATCCAATTTCGAGCTGCAGGATCTGATGCTTCGACCGGCCTGGGATGCGTTGCAGAAGGTCAAGGGGGAACTGGAACAAGCCAAAAAGGGAAATGACCAACAGGCGATCCACGCGGCAGCACACAAATATGCGAACACCTACGACACCTATATAGGCGCCCAACAGCGCCACACCGAGGCATTGAATCTGAAGAATAGCAAATATTGGTAGACGTGAAGCGGAGCCGGACCGAACTGCGTGCTCCCCGACCGCTGCAGCGGACGTGACCGCTCTCGCCGCACGATCCGCCACGCTACGCTTCGTCTTCAAGCGCGGCCACCGCCGTCGGCGCCGCTTGCGATTTCGAACAGGAGGGACAGGATGGGCGATGGGATCGTACGTCCACAAGATCAACCGCTGCACGTCCAGGCGCAAATCCGCGTCGCACAAGCACCCGCGCCGGGCAAGCCAATCTCCAGCGGAATCGCCTCGCAAACGACGCCGCCGCCTGCCGCGTCGGAACCCTTCAATCTCAACCACGAGATCGTCGAAGCGCTCAACAAGGCGACGGTCGATGCACTCACCGTTTACGAGACCGACATCGGGACCAGGCGAGCGATCGAGCAATCGAACCTGGCACCCGCCGCGAAGCAACACAAGCTGGCTCAGCTCCGACCCTCGCTCGAACGTCACGCCACCGAAGTGCGGAATATGGCCGACGCGAATGTCGAATGGCAGCAGCGATTCCTGCGGCAGGCATGGGACGCGAAGCGCGAGGCCGGTGAGGCCTCGAAGCGCGCAGGAAAGACGCTTTGGCTCGCCAGGCACACCGTCCACTCGGAAACGCCTGGCGCCGCGCAATATTTCGACTCCGTCTACGGGGAAGTGGACAGGACGAGGATACAAAAGGAGCGGACCGAAAACGTCTATGACGAGGCGCAACGCCACGCCGGAGAGGCCCATAAGCTCCAATTGAGAGTCTATCACCTCCTGGGCGTCAAGCCGCCGCCGCTTCCCCTCGAATAGACGAGCGTCGCTCCGCAACGCGGAGGCTCTGCGCATCCCAGCGGCGTCCGCAGCAAAACAGACCGGCGCTGTAACTCCTGCGACACGGGGCCGATGGAGCCGGGGCTATCGTGCCGGCACCGGGTTCAAGGACCTCATCGCCATGTCGATACTGGATGGACTGCCGAAGACCGAGGCCGATTGGCGTCGCCGGATCGAGATCGCCGCTCCGGTCGCGCAAGGGCTGATCGACGGCCTCGCGCTTCCGCCGAAGGTGCGGAGCGTCCTCAAGCTGATGTCGGAAGGCATGGCGTTGGCCGACATCTGCGGCCTTACCAGCGAGGAGCGCGACGCCATGTTCATCCGCGGCTGCCGGATGATCCAGGCCGGCGACGTCAAAAAGGGGCGCGAGTGGATGATCGTGCTGCATCAGCTTGAACCGCTCGACGCCCGCGTCATCTACGCGATCGCCCTCACCTATCAGAGCGAAGGCAACGTCGCGCTCGCCGCCAAGCTCTACGTGCATTTCATCGCCCTCGACGCCGCCAATCCGGAGGGACATCTGCGGCTCGGCGAGTGCCTATTGTCCGCCCGCGAATATGATGGCGCGATCGCGCATTTCGCGGTGGGCGAACGGCTCAGCCGCGGCAGCAATGCGGCCGCCGCGGCACACGCCGTACGGATGCATGCGCATGCCATCGAGCGCCGCTCCGCGCAGAGGCACGCAGGCCGGGCCGCGCGATAGCGAATAGTCACCACCAGCAAGAGCAGTTCGCCATGGACGTCGCAGTCAAGCCAGTTTCGCCGATCTCGACCGGACAAATCGCGCCGCAGGTCGCGCCGGTCGATCCGAAAGTCGGCGCCGGTGTGGCCGGTGCCGTCGCCGGCAGCGGCAACCTGCCGCCGCCAGGCGGCGTTGCCGACGACCTCGGCGCGGCCTTCGCCAGCCTCGCCGGATTCATGCCGAACCAGGAGAGCCCGGAGCTGGTCTGCGCGGTCGCCGCCGCCAAGATCGCGGAGATTCTGGGCAAGGCCAGCCACGACGAGATCAAGGTCGACAACCAGCGCCGCGAGGAGGCGGTCGCCCGGAGACTGGCGTCCGCACAGAAGGCGATCGACGAGCTCGCCAAGCAGTCGGACGGCGATTGGTGGGATGCGGTCAAGACGGTGTGCGACGTGGTCGTCTCGGTCGTCAGCATCATTGCGGGATGGACCGCGATGGCGAGTGGCGTCGGCGGTCCGATCGGGGTGCTGCTGATCGCTAACGGCGTCTGCGGGTTGATATCCGCGACCGACAGCACTCTGAACATGACGACAGGACACGGAATTGCCGGAAATCTTCATTTGTTGACCCATCCGGGCGACGAGGAAGGCGCCAACAAGGCCGATGAGAGCTTCCGCCTTTCGTTTGCCATCGCACAAACTACCGTCGGCCTGATGACCTTGGCATGCGGCGACCCAACGCAGCTCAACAACGGCATTCTGCAACTGGGGACCAAGCTCGTGAAGATCGGGGGCGATGTTGCAGTCGGCTATATCAATTACGACAGCGCGAGCCACCAGGTCGCGGGCCGGCGCGCGCGCGCCGACGAGCAGATAGCCCAAGCCGCCATCGAGCAGATCGACGAGTATGTGCAGCAGGCCATCAAACGCTTGACGACGACGAGCGAGAGCTGGGCACGCGTCATCGAGGAGACCGCCGACACGCTGCGCAACAAGGCGAGTGTGACCTCGCGCGTTCGCTTCGCCTGACAATCCGTTCACGCAAGGAGACATCAGATCATGATCGAGAACATTCGCAATTCCGGCTCTCGACTGGACCAGCCGTTGCCGGATGGCGCCCAGCCGGTCGGCAGGTCCACCAAAGCCACCGCATCGGGCATCTCGAGCCTGCAGGGCGCCGTTCCGCCCTCCATCACGTCGGCTTCCCGAAGCACGACGGCGACGTTCGCACCGGCCTCGGCGGTTCCGCCGGCCGAGTATGACGGCGCCGTCGGAGCCGCCGCAAGCCGCTTCTCCGCCGCCGCGGATGCGTTGAACCCGGCGAGCGTCCCGGACGGTGACGCTGGCTTGGCACTGTCGCCGCGGGACGCCGCACGCGCGCTGTTCAAGGCCGCCCTGCAATCGAACGAACACCAGCAGGACGACGCCCTCCAGAAGCGCAAGGAGGCCATGGAGGTCGCACGCTCGCAGCAGCTCGCACAGGCGGCGAGCAACAGGGCGGCGGCCAAGGACATCAAGAGCAACGCAGCGAATGCATTTTATGCGACGCTTGGATCCTGCGCCGCCAGCTTGGCGACGATCAAGTGGGACACCGGTTCGACGAGAACGATCCTGGACGTCTCTTCGAAGGGACTTGACGGCTTTGCAAAAAAATATGAGGCCACAGCCAGTGCGGCCACCAAGACTCACGAAGCCGACGGCAGCCTGGCTGCGTCCAATGCTGAATTGGCCAACACTCACAAGGCCGACGCCAACGACCTGACCGAGCGGCTGCGCCAGCAATTTCAGCAGCTGTTCCAGGCCTTGTCGGAGATGCGGGCCGAGAAGGCCAACCAGCTTCGCGCGCTGGTCTAGGCCCGTCATTCCGGACCGGCAAGGTTTGATGGCCACATCCTTCACGATCGCACAACCGTGCCGAACCGCCACCCGGCGGCTGCGGCACGGCCATCGAGACCGCTCGCGATGAACGACGAATTTCGTCGCCTGATCGAGACGCTCTGGCAGTCGCTCGGCCTGTCGCCGCCCCGTTTCCGGTCCGGCGACGGCGCCTCGCTCAGCGTCGACGGCATCTCCGTCGCGCTGACACTGAGCCATGACGAACGCCATGTCGTGGTCTGCGCTCCGGTTGGCACACTCTCCGACGATCCCCTCGTGATGGAGGAGCAGATCGTCCGCCTGCTCAAGTCCAACCTGCGATGCCTGCCCTACCGGCGCGCCTGTTGTCGCATCGACAACGGATGCTCGCCGCCGGCCGTCAGGATCGAGGCGATCTCGCCCTGCCTGCGCGACGCGATGACCCGCCTGGTCGAGACCATCGGCGACGTCGCGCATATGGCGGTGGACTATGCCGCGGAGCTCGGCCATCCCAAGGCGCCACGTTTGCGGTCGCCCGCGCCGAGCCAAGGCCATGACGAGACCATTTTGATTTTCCGACCCTGACGCCTGTCGGCCCGAAGGCCGCCGGTGATTGCCGGAATCGAGCGGATTGCCGAACGAAGCATTGCGTGGAGAAGGCCTATGAGGACCATCACGGCCGATGCGGCGAACAGCCTCGGAAAGTTTCTCGCCAGCGACTTTCGTTCGATCTTCGGGCCGGCTGGCAGCACGATGGCGGATCAGCTAGGATCGCTCGCGCGCATGACCATCGAATGCATCGCAAGGAGCGATGCGCTCTATCACAATTACGAGCACACCTGGCTCGTGACGATGGCCGGCTGCGACATCCTGCACGGCCTGATGATGTCGCGGCGGATCGAGCCTTCCGACTACATGCACCTGATCCTGGCGTGCCTGTTCCACGACATCGGCTATGTCCGCGGCATCCTCGGCGGCGATACGGCCGAGGAGTTCGTCGCACACGAGGATGGTCGGAGGATCAGGCTTGCCCGCGGCGCCTCCGACGCCGCGCTGATGGGCTGTCACGTCAACCGCTCGAAGATGTACGTGCGCGAACGGCTGGCCAATATTCCCGGCATCGATGCCAACCGCATCGCCGACGCGATCGAATTCACGCGGTTTCCACCCTCGCCGGCCGACAGGTCCGCGACGACCGATTTCGTGCCGCGGCTGGTCCAGGCGGCGGACTTCATCGGCCAGCTCGGCGATCCCATGTATCCGCGCAAGGTGAATGCGCTGTTCTACGAATTCGAGGAGAACGGCCGCAACCGGCAACTCGGCTATTCCTCTCCCGCCGACCTCGTGGACAAATATCCCGAGTTCTTCTGGAACACCGTCTCGACCTATGTCGGCGACGGCATGACGTATTTGAACCTGACCATCTCGGGCCGGCAATGGATCGCCAATCTGCATCATCATGTGCTGTGCGCAGAGCACGCGCTGCGCATGATGGGTCCGCAGCTCGGGCCAAACAAGGCCGCGCGCGCGGCGCGGCAGAGGTTGTTGTCTCCGACTCTCTCCGGCGCGGGGTAGAGGCGCAAGTGCGCCTTTGCCTACCCTACGAGGCGGACGGCGCCCGCACCGTCAGCTCGTAGGTTACGCCGTCGGGCAGAAAGCCGCCGAGCCAGTTGTAGCCCCTCTTCTCCAGCTGCGGGAACAGGAACATCGGCTCGCGGCTGAGGAACGCGGTCAGCGTTTCTCCGGGCCCCAGCGTCTCGGCCGCAGCGAGGATTTTGGTCATCGGCTCCGGCGGATCGAGCTGTCTGGTGTCGAGCCGGATTTTCGACTCCGGCCATTGGATGCTGGGCCGCGCTTGCGACGCCGGCGCTTCGGCAGGTGCCCCGGTCGGTGTGAACAGCACCTGCCAATCGCCTCCGCCGATCTCCGTCGCGGAATGGGCAAAGCCCTTGCCGGCCATCACGTCGAACAAGGGCACGGGCTTGAAGGGCGCGTACAGCCGGATGCCCTGGCCCGGTTTTGCACTTTCAACAGCGGCCATGATCGTCGAAAAAGGCTCGCCCCCGGCGCGCAGGATCGGACGAACATCGACGTCAAGATACTCCGTCATCTCTCGTCCCTTTCCTGCAACGCCGCGCCGTCAATCGACTGAAACCGCCCAGCCTCTCGGCGCCGGCGCAAGCGACGACGGCTCCGCGACCTGCACCGCGCCTGCGTCTTGCAGGGCCGCGACCACCGCCCGTGCGACGAGGTCCTCGATCCCAGGTCCGCTGCCCATGATGCCCGCGAACACGATGTCGCGGCGGCCGAGCCGCGCAACCAGCTTCGGCGCATCCTTGGCGCCATGCAGGCCTTCGCCGGAGAACAGGCCAAGGACGATCGCGGGCCCGCTGATCGATGCCGCGGCCTCTTCGAGCGACGGTTGCTCTTCCAGGAAGGCGACGACGACCTTCCGGCAGACCGCCCGCGTCTCGATCTCACGCGCGACCTGCTCGGTGGCCTGGCGCGAGGCTGGATTGCGCTTCGAGCCGTGCGCCAGCAGGACGAAGGTGCAGTGCTCCGGCGCGAAACCATGGTCGCGCGCGCAAGCCACGGCTTGATCGCACAGCAAATCCGGCAGGCCCGGATCGAGCCCGAGCGGCGGCAGCATGTCGATCCTGCGGCCATCGCCCCTGGCTTCGTCGAGAAGCTGGACCAGACGGTCACGGGTGAAATAGCCGCTGGAGGCAAATAGCGGATAGACCAGGATTCGACCGGCCGTCAGCGTCTCCAGGGCTTCCCGGATACCTGGTTTGCCCGAGATGAAGCCGACGGCGACCTCGCCCACCAGGCCGCGCGCGGCCAGCGCGTGCGCAAGCTGGAACGCGCCCGTGTTGCCGGCACCCGGCCGCCGCTCGCCATGGGCTGCCAACAGCAATGCGATCGACGGGACGCTGCCCGGCTGCTCAATGACTGGTGCCATCGGAAAACGTGATCTTGTTCCAGACGTTGTATTTGCCCGAAGGACGCGACATCGGAATACGCTTCACCTCGGTAAAGGTTGCCGCATCATAGACCACCAGCGCGCCCTGGTCCTCCCAGATCGACACCAGGGCATAGCGCCCGTATCTGTCGAATTCGACATGCGCAGCGGTCTTGCCGGGTTCCGGCGTGACGCGACGGACCACTTCCAGCGAGCGCTTGTCGATGATCGAGAGCGTGTCCTTGCCGGCGCCCATCATGCTGTCGGTCCAGGCATAGGGCGTGTTCTCGTGGCTGCGCATGAAGAAGCCGGGGCCAGGCGTCTCGATCACCTTGATCTGCGACCAGTCCTGCATGTCCAGCACGCTGATCTTGCCGGCTTTCAAGAGCGGCGTCGCCATCACCAGCCGGCCGTTCCACGTCCAGGAGATCCCCGAGCCGAGATGGGGCAGCCCCGGCAGATCGAGCTGCTTGATATCGCGCCCGACCGTCAGGTTGACCACGATCGCCCTGCCCTCGCGCGCCGAGCCGATCAGATTGCGATAGGGCGGATCGAAGAAGAAGTCGTCGAGCGGCTCCGGGGTCTCGATCCGGCGCAGCGCGAAGAGCCCTTGCGAGGACGGCAGCGCCTCGATCATGCCCTTCTCATGGCTGTGCACGAAGCCGGCATAGACCGGGCCGGCGTTCGGATCGGTCGCGATCTCCCAGATCTCGGGAACATCCTTCAGTGCCGCGATGAAGCTGTTGCGCGAGGGCGCCTGGTACACCGCCGAGACCCGCGAGGACGTCCCCAGGCGGTCCTTCACGTCAAAGATCTTCTCGACCGACAAATCGTCCGCCGAGAGCATCACCAGCGTGTGGGGCAGATAATTGGCGACCGCGATGTGCTTGCCGTCGCGCGAGATCGCGATGTTGCGCGAATTGATTCCGGCGCGCACCTCGGTGAGCATGGTCAGCGTCCAGAGATCGTATTTGCTGACCCAGCCGTCGCGCGACATGAAGAACACGTAGCGCCCGTCGGGGGTGAATTTCGGACCGCCATGCAGCGCGAAACGCGTCTGGAAGCGCGCCAGCGGCTCGATGCGGTCGCCGTCCAGGATCGTCGCGTGGTGATCGCCGGCCTCGACCACGACGAAAAGGTTCATCGGGTCGGCTTCGAAGCGTGGCCGCTCCAGTGGCGGCGCCTTGGCATGCACGACGCGGCTGGCGTCGATCTCGGCCGCGCCCCAGGCCGGCACCGCGGGCAATGGCGATGAGACATAGGCCACGAGCGCCGCGATCTCGTCCTTGGAGAGCTTATTGGAAAAGCCCGGCATCTGGGTGGCGGTCCGTCCGTCGGCAATCACCGCGGCGACCCGCGCACCCATCATGCGGCCGAGATTTTCCGGGAGCAGCGCCGGTCCGAGACGGCCAAGCCGGTCCGCGCCGTGGCATTCGGCGCAATTGTCCGCGAACAGCTTTGCCGCATCCGGCTCGGCGCGCGCAGGATCTGCCAGCACGAGGAGCGCGAGAGCGAGGAGACTGCGATCAAACAGAGAGCGGCGCTTCATGACGTGTTCCGCGATAGATGCTGGTCTTGACCCGGTCGCTTGGTGCCGCAAGGCCGATCTCGTCATCGCTGAGATAACAGCCGGGATCCTCCGCCCAGGCGTCGCCGGTGATCCGCTGCGCGCGCACGCGGGTGTTGCCGTTGCAGATGTCGAAATGAGAACAGGCGCCGCAGCGTCCGGAGACGCGACGCGGCTTCTGCTTCAGGCCCGCCATGATCGGATCGGAGGTGTCCGGCCAGATCTCGGAGAAGGCCCGCGTCTTCACGTTGCCCAGCGTATGGTGCCACCACATCGTGTCCGGGTGCACATTGCCGAGATTGTCGATATTGGCGACGTTGACGCCGGAGGAATTGCCGCCCCAGCGCACGAGTTTTGCGCGCAAGCTCGCCGCGCGATCGGGAACGGTTCGCTCGGCCCAATGCAGCAGGTAGACCGCGTCGGCATCGTTGTTGCCGGTCACGATCTCCATCTCGCTGCCCGACTGCGCCCAGCGCCAGGCACGTGCGATCACCATGTCCATGCGATCGCGCGTCGTCTGCCACATGGCGTCGTCGCCGCGGTTCTTGTTGCCGCGGCCGGCATAGACGAGGTGCGAGAGGTAGAATTTTGGAAAGTTCTCCTGCTCGACCAGATCGAGCAGGCGCGGCAGCTCGGCCGCGTTGTCCTCCGTCATGGTGAAGCGGACGCCGACCTTGATGCCGCGGTCGCGCAGCAGCCGCAGGCCGTTCAGCGCCTCCTGATAGGCGCCCTGCTTGCGGCGGAAGCGGTCGTGGGTCTCGCCGATGCCGTCGAGGGAGATGCCGACATAGTCGTAGCCGATGTCGCGGATGCGGTCGGCCATGGCGGCGTCGACCAGGGTGCCGTTCGACGACAGGCCGACATAGAACCGCATCGCCTTGGCGCGCGCCGAGATCTCGAAGATGTCGCGCCGCATCAACGGCTCGCCGCCCGACAGGATCAGCACCGGCACGCGGAACGCCTTGAGGTCATCCATCACGCCGAACACTTGCGCGGTGGACAGCTCGCCGGGAAAGTCGACGTCGCCCGAGATCGAGTAGCAGTGCTTGCAGGTGAGATTGCAGCGGCGGATCAGGTTCCAGATCACGACCGGTCCCGGTGGCTGCCGAACCGGTCCGCTCGGGGCCGGCTCGTCCAGCTCGCGTAAATATTGGCTGAGGCGAAACATGACCGGCTCCCGTCGTCAGGCAGCAATGCGAAGGCCGGTCTTCTTCAAGATCCGGGTCGAGAACAGAACCTCGTGGGCCCGCGCGGCGGGACCGACCAGCACGGCGATCTCGGCGACCTTCGCCCTCACCTCGTCGCGCGTCCGGCCATGGACCATGGCAAAGAGATTGTAGGGCCAGAGCGGCAGATGACGCGGCCGCTCATAGCAATGCGTGACGAAATCGAGCGCGCCGACCCTGGCGCCGACATCGGCGACGGCCTCGTCCGCGATGTCCCATACGGACATGCCGTTGGCGGTGGTGCCGAGCGCATAGTGATTGGGGATCGCCCCGATGCGGCGGATCGCCCCGTCGTCGAGCAAACGCGCGAGGCGGCGGACGATTTCGGCCTCGTCGAGGCCGAGTTCGTCGGCGAGCGCGCGGTACGGTTCTGCGACGAGCGGAAGACCCGCCTGCGTGGCGGCGATCAGCTTGCGATCGATGGCATCGAGCATGTCTAGACCTCCACGCGGAAACCGACGAAGAACTCGCGCGTCTTGGGCATCGCGCGCACGGCAAGGCCCGTCTCCCGCTCGATCTCCGCAATCACCTGATCGATGCGTTCGGGAGCATCCGTCGACACGACGAACCACATGTTGAGCTCGTGATCGCGCTGGTAATTGTGCGCGATCTCGGGATGGGCGTTGACGAGCCCGGCGACCTCGTCGAACCGCTCGGGCGGGACGGCGATGGCGGCAAGACAAACGGCGCCGCCGAGGGCTTCGGCATTCCAGAGCGGCCCGAAGCGGCTGAGCTGTCCGCCGGCGAGCAGGTTGCCGATCTCCTCGATCATTTCGCCTTCGCTCAATCCCAGCTGCGCGCCGGCATCGCGGTACGGCCGGTGCGTCAGGGGGAAGCCGCCCTGCAGGCCATTGATGATCGCCCTTTCGGTCGGGTCCAGCGCGCGCATCAATTCGTCTCCTTAGGCCGCGAGAAGACCGCGCCGCGCTGCTTGAAGCAGCGCTTCGAGAACAGCACGGCCTGTTGCATCAGGCCGGTATCGGCGAGCAGATTCACTTCGTCGAGCGCGGCATAGGCTTCGTCGCGCGATCGCGCATGCACCATGCAGAACAGGTTGTACGGCCAGACCGTCGGCCGGCGCGGACGCTGGTAGCACAGCGTCACGCTGGGATGTCGGGCGAAAATCGCGGCGACATCGTCGATGGTCTCGTCCGGAATATTCCAGACCGCCATCGCATTCGACCGGAAGCCGAGCTTGTCATGGCGGACCACGCAGCCGAAGCGCGTCACGACGCCGGCGGCGACCAGGTGCTCCAGCCGCGCGATGACCTCGGCCTGGCCGAGCGCGAGCTGATCGGCGACCGCACGATAGGGATGCTCGACCAGCGGCAGTCCGTTCTCGATCGCGGCGAGGATGCGCTGGTCGCGCGGATCGGGGCGATAGTCCCCGGCGGCCGGCGCCGTGCGCTTCTGCGCGCGCGGCTCGCACAACGAAAAGCCGAGGCCGAGATGATAGGCCTGCACCATCGGCAGATCCACGACGGGGAGCCCCGTCTGCGCCTCGATCCTGTCGATGGTCTCTGTGAGCGCCTCGGCATCGCCGCCGGCGACCACGAACCACAGGTTCAGATCGTGCTCGCGCTCGTAATTGTGCGTGACCAGCGGCTCGCGGCTGACGATCTCGGCGACCTGATCGAGACGATCCGGCGGGACATGCAGCGCGGCGAGCGTGCTCGCGCCCACCGTGTTGGGGCGGACCACGGCCCCGACGCGGGAGATCAGATCGTGCGCCCGCATGCGACGGAACACGCCGATCGTCGCCTGCTCGTCGAGCGCGGCGGAACGGCCGACGATCTCGAACGGTTTCGCGACAAGCGGAAAATCGTGCTGCCAGCGATCGATCAGGGCGAGTTCGACGGAGCTTGGCGTCATTGTCCGATCCTCGTCGCGCGTGCGGTGAAGAAGATTCCCGACGGCTTCTGTGCCGGGATCTCGGTCTTTTTCACGAAAGAAGTGGCGTCATAGACATCGATGCGATCGGCATCGCGCACCGAGACCCAGACCTCGTTGCCGCGCGGGGTGAACTCCATGTGGAGCACCGCAGGCCCGGGCGTCAGGCGATGGATCACCTTCAGCGTCTCAGTGTCGACGATCTCGACCGTGTCGTTGAAGGGGTGCGCGTAGTTCACCCAGACATGGCGCCCGTCCGGCCGCGCCACGGCAAACACCGGCTGTCCGTGGGTGGCGGTGCGTCCGACCTCCGCAAAGCTGCGTAGATCGACCGCGATCAATTCGTGATGACCGACGGCGGGAAGCAGCAGCTTGTCGCCCACCGCGCCCCAGCCTTCCAGATGTGGCATCTTGTAGACCGGCAGCGCCTCCTGACCGCGGCCATAGCCGTTGAGGATGCGCTCGGCCTTCAGGGGCGCGCGCCAGGTATCGACGTGCACGACGCCGTCCTCGCCGAACAGACCCGCGAGATAATGGCGGCCGTCTGGCGTGACGTTGCCGTCATAAGGCAGCTTGCCGACATTGGTCAGCCTGGTGATTGCAGGCGTTTCGACATTGGTGAGATCGGCGATCCAGATCTCGCCGGCGTCGTAGAGCGCCCAGGCAAAACGCCGTCCGGGCAGGTCGACCAGCCCGACCGTCTTCGAGGCTTTGCCGCCCTCACCGATTGCCGGAATGTTGGCGACGGGATCGAGCGTCCTGGCGTCGAACACCTTCACTCCGCCCGGCTCGTAGTTCGAGACCGCGATCAGCGCGCCATCGTCGGAGATGGCGCCGCCGATCGAATTGCCGGCCTGCACGATGCGCTTGGCGATCGTGCTCGTGAGCATATCGACCTTGGTGAGGCCGCCGTCACGTCCGAAGACATAGGCGTAGCGCTGATCCGGCGAAAACACCGCGGAGGCATGCGAGAGATCGCCGAGCCCCTCGACACGGCCGATCGATTTGCGCTCGGTGGCGTCGACGATCAGCACCGAACCCGCCGCCCGCTCCACCACGAGGCCGAGATTACCCGTGCCGCGCAGCTCGGCTGCACTCGCGAGCATCGGCATCAGCAGCAACAACGCCAGACACCATCGCGCCATAACTCTCATGGCAGATCTCCCTGCTGCAGGCGCTCTACGATCCAGCGCACGTCCGCTTCGCTCAGCAGCGGGCGCCAGGGCGGCATCGGCGTGCCCGGCACGCCGTCGAGGACGATGCTGACGAGCTGGTCGCGATTCCAGGCGCGCAAATGATCCGGCGTCAGCGGCTTGCCGAGCCCACCCTTCAGCGTCAGCCCGTGGCAGGAGCCGCAGTCCTGCCGCACCAGGCTGGCGAGCCTTGCGGCATTGGCATTTGCTTCGCCCGCAGCGGCCGGCCCGATCGCAACGACTGACGCCAGGGCGACGCTAGGCCACAACTGAGATCGCCTCGCAAGTTGCCGCATCGCTCCGCGCGCTCCGTTCTGACGCGAGCCCTGCGACCTTTCCGATGATGAAAAGGACGGGACCGCTGAAGGAGACGTCTTTCAGAGCGACCGGAAGCGCCTCCAAGGGAGCACATATTCTGCTTTCCTGCGGCGTCGTACCTTGACACACCGCAAGCACCGGAGTGGTTCCCGGCAATCCCTGCGCGATCAGATTGCGGACGATCTCGGGAATATTGGCCAGGCCCATATAGACGACGAGCGTCGTGTCGGGATCGGCGAGGCTCTTCCAGTTGAGATCGAGCGGCGCGTTCGCCTTGCGATGGCCGGTCACATAGCGCACGCCGGAGGCCATCCCGCGATGCGTCAACGGCATCCGTGCGGCCGCCGCGCAGCCCTGTGCCGCGGTGATGCCCGGCACCACCTCATAGGGAATGCCGGCCTTGTCGAGCTCGGCCGCCTCCTCCGAACCGCGCCCGAAAATGAAGGGATCGCCGCCTTTGAGGCGGACGACGGTGCGGCCGGCGCGCGCCAGCCGGACCAGCATCTCGTTGATTTCCTCCTGCGGCACCGGGTGATGGGCCGCCCGCTTGCCGACATTGATCTGGAGCACGCCGTCCGCAATGGTCGACAGGATCTCCGGCGGCACCAGGCGGTCATAGACGACGACGTCGGCCTCACGAATCGCGCGGACCGCCTTCAGCGTGAGCAGCTCCGGGTCACCGGGACCGGCGCCGACGAGATAGACCTTTCCAACAGCCATGATGCGCTCCGCCGAAAACCACCTGCGAAAAGGCGGGCTGGTGCAGCGATCGCTCGCCGCACCAACCCAGGCTTGTCAGTAGACGTCGTTACGGGTGTTGAAGACGTTGAACTTGCCGGTCGGGGTGACCAGTCGCCGGTCACGAATGACCGTCTTCAGGGTCAGCGTCTTGTCGTCGACGACCACGATGGCGGAGTCCTGCGCCTTGTTGTTCCAGACGGAGAACCAGATCTCCGTGCCGTCCTTGTTGTACTCGCCCTGTACCACGCGGCGCGCGCCTTCCGAGATGCCGGACCACTGGCCGATCGGCAGCACCTTGTAGGTCGGCTTCTCCTTGGCGAGGTCCTTGATCTTGAACACCGCGACCGATGAGGAGATCTCGGCGTCCGTGTTCAAGGGCGTGTCGACATAGAGGTTCTCCGACTTCGGATGCGTCTTGATGAAGAGCGATCCGCCGCCCTGCCCGTCGACCGTCTGCACGACCTTCCAGGCGAACTGCTTGTGCTTATCGGGATCCGTGCCGATGAAGGAGATATGCTCGCTGCCGAGATGGCTCGTCGCCCACACCGGCCCGAACTTGGGATGCTCGAGGTTGGCGCCGCGTCCGGGATGCGGGGTCTGGCCGCCGGTTTCGACGACGCCGACCAGCTTGTCTTCCTTGGTGTCGACGATCGCGACCTTGTGGCGAGCGTTCGCCGCGACCAGGAAGTAGCGACCGGTCTTGTCGAAGCCGCCGTCATGCAGGAAGCGCTCGGCCTCGATCGATGTCACCTTCAGGTTCTTGAGGTCCTGATAGTTGACGAGCAGGACCTGGCCGGTTTCCTTCACGTTGACGACGAATTCCGGCTTGAAGTGCGAGGCCACGATGGAGGCCACGCGCGGCTCCGGGTGATACTCCTGCGTATCTTCCGTCATGCCGCGGGTCGAGACCACCTTGATCGGCTCGAGCGTCGCGCCGTCCATCAGCACGTATTGCGGCGGCCAGTAGGCTCCGGCGATCGCAAGCTTGTCCTCATAGCCCTTGAACTTCGAGGTTTCGACCGAGCGCGCCTCTGTGCCGATCTTGAGCTCGGCCACCGTCTGCGGCGGGTCCATCCAGAGGTCGATCAGGTTGAGCTTGGAGTCGCGGCCGATGATGTAGAGATAGCGGCCCGACGCCGACATGCGCGAGATGTGCACGGCATAGCCGGACTTGATGATGTGCTCGATCTTCTTGGTGGTGCCGTCGATCAAGGCGATTTCACCGGCATCACGCAGCGTCACCGAGAACAGATTGTCGATGTCGAGCTTGTTCATCTTCTTGGTCGGACGCTGCGCGACCGGAACCAGGACCTTCCAGCTGTCTTTCATCTCCTTCATGCCGAACTCCGGCGGCTGCGCCGGGGTGTTCAGGAGGTAGCGCGCCATCAGGTCGATATCGGCCGCCTCGAGCTGGCCCGAGGTGCCCCAGTTCGGCATGCCGCCGGGCGAACCATAGGTGATGAAGTCACGCAGATAGTCGAAGCCGAGCTTCTTGGTGAGATCCGGCGTCAGCGGCTTGCCGGTCGCGCCCTTGCGCAGCACGCCATGGCATCCGGCACAACGTTCGAAATAGATCTGGTTGGCCTTGTCGAACTCGGCCTTGGTGAGGTTGGGATCGCCCGGCTTGGTGCCGGGCTGCTCGGTCGCGCCCTTGCCGAGAACGTCCAGGCTCGGCTGGTACTGGCCGCCCGGCGTCGTCTTGTGCTGCTCGACGTCGGCAGGTTTCGGCGCCGGGGCCTGCTGCTGCGCGTAGCCGGCCGTCGTCGCACTCAGAAGCAAAAGGCCCGCTGCGGCTACGCCGCCCGCAAGCTTGGGAAACAGGGAAGCTCGGCCTCGCATTACATTCCTCCAGCATGAGAATCCGATGGGAGCCTTATGCAGGGAATTCGACGAACTCTCCTTGACCGCGGTTAATCGCAACATTGATCCACCTCAATGCGCGCGGCCAACAACGCTGCCTGATCCCCAGCATGCGATCGCCTGGAATCATCTCCGCCGCCGCACGGCACGCCCTGTCCGCGCTGGCGGCGCTCGCGTCGATGGTGTGCGCTGCAAACGCAGCCGATCTCAGCGTCGCCGCGAAGTTCTTCTCCGAGCCCGTCGTGATCGATCGTGCCGACGGCAAGCCGCCGGCGGCGATCGTACGTGCCGCGGACGGGCGCTTGCTCGGCTACGCCTTTTCAAGCCTCGATGTCTCCGGCTCCGTCGGCTACGCAGGCCGGCCGCTCGACATCGTCGCGGCCGTGACGCCCGACGGCATCGTCGCCGGCGCCGAGATCGTCGCGCATGAAGAACCGATCCTGGTGATCGGGATTCCCCGCGATGCGCTCGCTGCCTATGTCGCCAATTTCCGCGGCTTCGACGTGCGCGGCGGCACCACGCTCAAGCCCGCCGGCGAGTCCGCGCGCGGCCCGCACGCCGTCGCCGGCGCGACCATCACGAGCACCGTGATCCGCGATGCGATCGTGCGCTCGGCACGCGCCGTGCTGCGCAGCCGCACCAATGCGCCGGAGCGGGCTGCGCGGCTCGACCGAGAGACCCTGCGCCGGCTATCCTGGTCCTCACTGCTCGCCGAAGGCGCGGTGCAGCGACGGCTCGTGAGCCGCGGCGAAGCGGCAAAGCTGCTCGGGACGCGGGACAATGAACCCGACAAGGCCTTCATCGATCTCTGGATGGCGCTCGCCACGCCGCCGCCGATCGGCGAGAGCCTGCTCGGCCAGCGGACTTACGAAAGCGAGACGGCGAAGATCGGCCCCGATGACGACCTGCTCCTGATCGGCGCATCCGGGCTCTATTCGTTCAAGGGCACGAAATGGCGCCAATCCGGGACCTTCACCCGGATCGAGATCGTCCAGGGTTCGCGGACCCTGCGTCTCAAGCCGGCCGATCACACGGCGGTGGAGTCGCTGCACGCCGCCGGCGCGCCGGAGCTGCGTGAGATCGCGGTGTTCCGCATTCCGCAGGCGAGCGGCTTCGATTCGACCAAGCCGTTCCGGCTCGACGTCGATCTCGGCGCCGGCGCCGCAGCGAGCGGCGCCACCCTGGTCTCGCTCGATTATCGCATTCCCGATCGCTATTTGATCGCCGCACCTAGCGAGCCGCCCGCGGCATCGACGACGGCCGCGCCCGCTCCGGTCCAGACGGTGTGGCAGGAGATCTGGTGGGCGCGACGCTACGAGATCGGCGTGCTCGGCGCGATGCTGACGGTGCTCGCCGGCATCCTGATCTTCCAGGACGCGGTGACGGCACACGGCGTGTTTTACTACCGGCTCCGGACCTTCTATCTGCTCACGACACTGGTGTTCCTCGGCTTCATCGCCAACGCGCAGCTCTCGGTCGTCAACGTCCTGACCTTCATCCACGCCCTGCTCTCCGGCTTCCGCTGGGAGCTGTTCCTGCTCGATCCCCTGGTGTTCCTGCTCTGGAGCTTCGTCGCATTCAGCATGCTGTTCTGGGGCCGCGGCGTATTCTGCGGCTGGCTTTGCCCGTTCGGCACATTGCAGGAGCTCACCAATCAGCTCGCGCGCCGGCTCGGCATCAAGCAGATCGAGATCCCGTTCGGGCTGCACGAGCGGCTGTGGATGATCAAATATGTTCTGTTCGTCGCCATCCTCGCGATCTCGCTGCGCTCGATCCTGACGGCCTTCCAGCTCGCCGAGGTCGAGCCGTTCAAGACGGCGATCACCATGAAGTTCCTGCGGGAGTGGCCGTTCGGTGTTTACGCCGGATTGCTGCTGCTGGCTGGCTTGTTCGTCGAGCGCTTCTACTGCCGCTATCTTTGCCCGCTCGGCGCGGCGCTGGCGATCCCGGCGCGGATGCGGATGTTCGAATGGCTCAAGCGCTACCGGGAATGCGGTTCAGAATGTCACGTCTGCGCACGGCGATGCACTGTGCAGGCAATTCATCCGCTCGGCCAGATCAACCCCAACGAATGCATCTACTGCCTGAAGTGCCAGGCCAATTATTTCGACCAGGACGTCTGCCTGCATCTGAAGAAGCGCGCACAGCGGCGTCAGCCATTGCCGCAATCCCCCTCCCCGCCGTCATGAGGAGACACGATGCTCCCTGATCATCCGACACGACGCCGCGCCATCACGATCCTCGCATCGGCCGCCGCAGTCGCCATCGCGGGTCCTGCAAGCCCTGCCCGAGCCGATTTCGAATGGCGGGGCACCGCCATGGGCGCGGATGCGCGGATCCTGTTCAGCGACATCGAGCCGGAGAGTGCAAAGGGCATCGCCGCGCTGGTCGAGGCAGAGATCGATCGCCTGGAAAAAGCGCTGAGCCTGTTCCAATCCGGATCGGAGCTGTGCAGGCTCAATCGTGCCGGCGCGCTCGCCGAGCCGGGCGGCGATCTGCGTCGCGCCGTGGCGCTGGCGCTGGAGATCGCGGATGTCACGGGCGGCCTGTTCGATCCGACCGTGCAGGCGCTATGGGAAGCCCATGTCGATTGGTTCGCGGACAAGACCCGCACCGGCCTGCCGCCGGAAGCCGTCCTTGCCGACGCGCGGCGGGCGGTGGACTGGCGGCGCGTCCGGCTCGAAACGGATTCAATTCGTTTGGGCGAAAACCAGCGCCTGACGCTCAATGGTCTCGGCCAGGGTTACGTCACCGACCGCGTGGCGGAGCTGCTGGCGGCCAAGGGGTTCAGCAACATCCTGGTCGATCTCGGCGAGATGCGGGCGCTTGCCCCTCAGCGCGACGGATCGCCATGGCTGATCGCGCGCGGCGGCGCCGATCCGCTGCATCTGGCGGAAGGCGCCCTCGCCACCTCCGAAGCCTCGGGCTGCGTGCTCGGTGCCGAAGGCACGGCGCATCATCTGTTCGATCCGCGCAGCGGCCGCAGCGCCGCGCATTGGCGCACCATGACCGTGCACCATCGCTCGGCCGCAATGGCCGACGCGTTGTCGACGGCGCTTTCCATCGCGTCCGCGGAGGAGATCGAGGCCTTGCTGCCACGGTTGAGCGGCACCGCGATCTGGGCCACCGATCCGGCCGGGCATCACTCAACCTGGGCCGTCGGCCAACACGACGGCATCGTCGGCTGAGCGACGATGCGCGCCGGTCTCCAGTTGGTCTTGGACTACTTCGTCTTGCCGTCGGCGTCGTATTGCTTGAGATAGGCCCAGAGATTCTTGGCCTCGGCCTCGTTCTTGATGCCGGCGAACGCCATCTTGGTGTTGGGCACCTTGGCCTTGGGATCCTTGATATAATCGAGGAAGCTCGCCTCATCCCAGGTGATGCCGGAATTCTTGTTCGCGTCGGAATAATTGTAGCCGGCAATCGATCCCGATTTGCGGCCGTCGAGACCATTGAGCACAGGGCCGACCTTGTTCTTCGCGGTCGCGCCGACGTCGTGACAACTGGCGCATTTCTTGAACGCGGTGGCGCCCGCCGTCAGATCCTGCGCGTAAGCAGCACTGCCCGAAGCCGCAGCGACTGCAACTGCGATTAAAACACGCCTCATTTCGTCGTCTCCTGTTTGAGTGGTTCACGCCGGCACGGATTTCGCCTCGGGCCGCATCGCGCGTGGGGCGGACAGCTCGGGGCACATCATCCTCGGCTTCACGGGGCAGCGCGCGCTGATCCGGTCGCAGGCCACGAGCTTGCAGAGCTGCGCCATGTCGCGCACCACCACGTTCGAGGCGCGCACATCGACACCCACCATGCGCAGCTTGGCAAACACCCGCGAGAGCGACTCCGGCTTCAGGCCGAGCCTGCCGGCGATCAGCGATTTGTCGTATGGCAGCGTGATGGTGCATGGCCCCCTGGTGCGCGGCGCGAGCGAGGCGAGAAACTCGGCCACCCTCTGCGTGGCGCTCTGCGCCATCAATTGCTCGATCTGCTGAACCATTCGATGCAGATGTTGCGACGTCGACGCGATCATCGCGATCGCGACGTCAGGCATCTGGCGAATGCAGGCGATGACGTGGTCGGCCGGAATGACCATCACACGGGCCGCAGTGACGGCGCTGGCGGTAGCTGGATAGCGGCCGGCCGTGAATGTGACCGCCTCGGCCAAGCTCTCACCCCTGGTGAGCACGTTGAGGACGGCCTCGTCGCCGGCGGGGGTGACCCGATACAGCTTGATCCAGCCATCCATGACGACAAAGAAGGCCTGGGCCGGCTCGCCCTGGCGAAACAGCGTATGACCCGGACGGAGGTTGAAGATGTTGGCGGGCCCCAGCAAGACCGCGAGCTCTTGCGGTTCGAGCCCGCTGAAGACGGGTATTTCCGCGGCGATCTCAAGATCAACCGGAGTGGGCGCCATCATCGTCTCATCCCTGATGCTTGATCTTGCTGCCTGACTATTGATCATCCATCGCGTCGTATTTTGAGCTGGATCAATTCACCGAAGGGTCGTCTCGCCCGGCGCTCCATCAAGCGAACGGTCGGCGCGTCGGAACAGCCGCGATGCGACAATCGACCTATTTTCCTCCAAAGCTCTTTGTGGAAGCGCAAACTCCGGCGCGTTCGCAGCGTCGGGTCCTGAAGTCCCACACAGGAGAAACGAGGTCCGGCACGCTATGCATGATCGCCGATGAGCCGCCGCGACGTCCTCGAAAAGACATGCAGCAGCAGTGCGACAACAGATGTCGCCGCAAGAACGACCGTAAGTCCTTGAACCGGATCGCTGGAGAGGACTGCCGCAAGCGAGGCACCACAAGCTGCGCCCGCCATTTGCGAACAGCCGAATAACGCCGCCGCCTGGCCGGCCCTGCCGCCGAATGACGACAGGGCCGCTGCGCTCGAAAGCGGGCTCGCAATGCCGACCCCGAATAGGAAAACCGGAACGATCATCAGAAATGAACCCAGCGCGACCTCGTCGACCAGCATCAGCCCCAGCAGCGCAACCGCTGCAACGGCGGCCAGAGCAAGACCGGCCGACGTCGCAGCTTGGCGGCTGAACCGGGCCGACAGTCTTGGTGCCAGCAGGCCGGCGCCGAACACGATGAAGACGACGCCTGCAAACAACCAGCCGAGAGCAATGGGCGACAGACCGAATCCCTCGAGAAGCACCCGCGGCGCGCTCGCCAGGACCGCGTACAAGCCGGCCATGAGAAGACCGGCGGTCCTTGCGGGTGCGCTGAAGCGCATGTCTCGAAGCAAGCCGAGATAGCAGCGGATGATCTCGAGCGGGTGGCGCGGGCCGCCGACCACCTCCAGGGTTTCCCCGACGAAGGTCACATACGCCGCTCCTGCGCCGACGGCGATGGCCGCGACAAGGACGAACGCAAAGCGCCAGCCGAGGAGAAGATCGATCGCGCCGCCGAGGAGCGGTGAAAAACCCGGGGCCGCCGCGGTGGCGATCGTGATCGACGCCATCACCCTGGTCAGCGCCTGGCCGTCGAACAGGTCCCGGGCGATCGCACGCGACAAGACGGCAACAGCGCAGACTCCGGCCGCCTGAACCGATCGGCCGACCAGCAGGTTCAGGAAATCCCCCGCCAACGCGCACCATGCCGTCCCGAGCACGAAGATGCAGAGCCCGACAACGATCGGACCCTTTCGCCCGAGCCTGTCCGACAACGGACCGACGATGAGCTGCCCTCCGGCGAAGACGATCAGAAACACTGTTATGCTCGACGTCACGGCCGCGCTGGACACGCCGAGATCGACCGCGATCGCCGGCAGGGAGGGGAGGAAGATATTGGTCGACAGGAGCCCCATCGCCGCAAAGGCGCAGATCACTGCTCTTGCAGCGATCCCAGTCCGTTGCTCGGGCTTTTCGGCAGCAGCCTTGCCCGTGACGACGTCGCTGCTCATTGCTGTGCCCTCGCTGTATAGCATGCAGGATTGCCGGCCTGACCGTCAGCAGCGCCGACCGGACGCGGGCAATTCTGAGCCGTTGCTCGGGGGCCTGTCGTCCTAGGAATGCACGAGAATTTGGCTGGAGAGGCCTTCAACCCGCCAGCGGCGTGGCATACTCCGCCACGAGCCTGACGAGATCGGCCTGCCGCGCCGCGCCGGTCTTTTCGAACAGGCTGCTGACATGCGTCCTGATCGTCGTGTCGGCAACGCCGAACGCGTTGGCGATCTCCGGGACCCCACCGATCTCGACGACCGCAAGCAAAACGCGGAGCTCGGTCGGCGTCAGCTTGAAGGCGTTGCCGATCGTCTGCGACGCGAAGGGCATCGCCAGCAACGCCTTTCGAACGAACAGTGCGGCAACGGCGGTATGGACGATGCCGGCGCGCCGACGCGCACCCGATGTCAGGGGCAGCGCATGGGCAACATAGCGTTCGCCGTCGCTGCCGGTCAGCGGCATGGCGATACCCCTGGTCCCGAGCGCGGCGTCGCCCTGTCCTGCGCCCGCGAAGACCTCTCGCAAGGCCCGGTCGACCTGCGTGTCACGCGCAACGAGCCGCCCGCCGACGGAGTTCAGAACTGCGCATGTGGCGAGAATCGCGTTGCCGGCAGCATTCGCGTGAATGAGGCGCCCCGCCATATCGACCAGAAACATGCCCGCATCGAGCCCGTCGAGCGTATCGACGAACGTCGCGACTTCCGCCGCCCTGAACTCGAACATCCTGCCGATCAATACCGAACGCCGGATATGCGGGGCGATCAGCTTCATCTGCCGCCGCGCATGCTCGTCGGCGATGCCGTGTGCCTGATGACGAAAGACGCCGAATATCGCCGCGCTGATCGTGGTTCTGTCGACGACTGCGCTGAGAAAGTCGACCAGGCCCTGAGGTTCGGCCCACTGACGATAAAAGCCGGTCCGGGTGAGCTCATCGAGCGGGATCATATCTGCGGTCGCAACCGGCTCCTCGAGGTCACCTTGAAAATGCGCAGCGGCAGCCGGATAGATCTCGCGAAACAGCTCCACCGGCAGCGGCCTTTGAAATCCGAAGCTATGGGGGATGGTCGCGTGCTGGACGCCGACATCCTTGCAGAACAGCCCGCCGCCGGTGCCGCCGACAAACCGGGCGGTTCTTGCGATGGCCTCCTCCCATCGGGAAGGATCGATCGCGGCGTCGTAGACGATGCCGATCAGATCGCCGAACTCTCGCGGATCACCGGAATTGACTGGCACGGACAATGTCTGGACCGATCGCAGGTTTCGCGCACGTTTCAGGAGAGCCGGCGCATCTTTGGAGCCTTCCGACCCGATCATCGTCCGCTTCTTTCATGTCAAACCGCCCGCTCACACTCACTTGGCGCAGGCGCTCAGTCATCCTCCGTTCGGAGGATGACCGTCGCGAGGAGGCCGCGAGCAGGCCGCCAACGAGCGACGGTCCCCGCAACTATCACCGCCGGAGCCACTCCGCCTCCTGCAAACCTAGGAGGTCGCAGCCGTGCACCTCGCGCTCAAGCAGATGTGAGGGCTCATCGCGCGGCGCTTCGTCGAACGCCTGGAGGGCGTCACCGCCGCCCCTCTGGGCGATGACGGAACCGTTTCAGAACGACACGCGAAGGCCACCCCTTGCCGTGCCGATCCGGCTCTGGTCCGACATGGCGGCGCCTTCCACGGCGCCGAACAGCGTGACGCCCTTGGCCGTGCGATAATCGAAGCCGGCGCCGAACACCGCGCCCACCGTGTTGGCCTGGCCGAGTGTTGCGAACGACAGGCCCTGCCCGATCAGCACCGTGTTGAGCGTCGTGCCGCCGACACGCTGCTGCGCGATGACGCCGCCGTGCACGCTGGTCTTCAGGGTGTGGCCGCCGCCAAAGAAGCTCATGGTACGCGACAGTTCGAGCTCGCCGCGCTCCTCGAAGTTCTGCAGCGTGCGGCTGCCGACCGCCAGGCCCTGGGCCGAGCCCGCTTCAGCATAGCCGTCGAAGAAGCCCGCGACGTAGCGCACGCGCGCCGTCGGCGTCAGCAGGTAGCCGTCGCCGATCTGATAGCGCCGGCCATAGGCGAGTTCCGGACTGATGTACCAGCCGTCATACGTCGCCCGCGCCGTCTCCACGGCGCCGTTGTTCAGCACCAGCCGGCTGGACCTGTTGGAGGAGCCGCCGCCCTGCACGGTGAAATCGAAGAACTGCGCGGCCCATTCGAAGCGGCTGTAGACGCCCGCGAATACATAATCCGTGTCGACGCGCTGCGAGCCGAGATCGACCGACAGCGCTCCCGAGCCGCCGCCCAGGAAGGCGCCGACCAGCCAGTCCGGCCGTATCCTTCGGTCAAGGCCGACCGCGGCGCTCCAGGCCGTGTTGGTGGCGCGCAGCGTGGCCGCCGTCTCGTCCTGGGTGCGCCGGCCGCCGAAACTGTTGGCCCACACCGTGATCGGCGCCGCATCGCTCCAGCCGCCGGCGCCGGGCGCCTTGACGAAGCCGCCGGCATGGCTGCTGTCAGGCGCATAGGCCATCGCCATCATCGCGCCGTTCGCAGATGGCTGCACGCCGCCGAGACGGCCCTGCACCAGCGACGACACGCCGCCGGTGAAATCCATCAACGCGCGATCAGCGAGCGCCAGCGCGGTCGGATCGAGCGTGGCGAGCGTTGTTCCGGTCGCGACCGCTGGATTACTGTTGGCGTTGGAAAAGCTGGTGTTGAGCACACCGGTGAAGTTGACGAAGGACGGCAGCTCCACCGCTGTCAGCGACGAGACCCGTGTCTTGGGCGCGGCGACGAGGACGTTGACGACGTCATCGCCAAGCCCCATGTCGACCACGCCGACGATGTGCGAGCCCGGCCGCAGCGTCAGCGTGTCGGCGGCCGAGCTCAACTTGATGGCTGTGCCGCCGGTGCCGATGACGGTGCCGGAATTGTCGATGCTCGTGCCGTTGGCCGGATTGCCCGCCTCGACGCCGATATTGCCCGAGATCGTGCCGGAATTGGCGAGGTTCAGCGTTCCCGCCGCTATGCCCCACTGGCCTCCCAGGATCGACCCGGTATTCACGATCCTTGCATTGGCGCCTGAAATGACCGCTTCGCCGCTCGACATCGTGCCCGAATTGAATAGGTCGACATTGATTGCGCTGATCGCCCGGTTTCTCCCCGATATGGTTCCTGACGTGCTCACGCTGACATCGTTTGCCGAGAGTGTGATGTCACCGGACTCGATGGTCCCGGAATTCGTGACGTCGAGCCTCCCGGTTAGGACGCCAGCGCCGTCGAAGACGGCAAGTCCGAAGACGCCGCCAGAGATGAGGCCGCTGTTGTGGACGGTTGCACTTGTCGAAGCGCGAATAGCGATAAGCACGCCAGTGATGCTACCCGTGTTCGCGACGTCGACGACGCCGCCAGAAATCCCATCCTGTTGACCTGAGATCCTCCCTGCGTTGAAGAGGGTGACGGTCTCGGCGAGAACGCCGGTCCCGCCAGAGATGGTTCCATCCGCCGTGTTGTTGACCGTGGCGGCGACGGCGGCAATGCCGGCACCGATGCTACCTCCAGCGATGGCGCCCGCATTATCGACGCTGACGTTTCCGGCCTGAATTCCGACCAAACTCGATATGCGACCGAAGTTGTGTATGATCGCGGTGCCAGTGTTGCCTGCCTTGATTCCAAAGAAGCCGCCGGTGATGACCCCATCGGCCCCGTTGGTCACGTCGACGAACGCATTGGCTTCGATTGCGGCACCGCTCGGGTCCAGCACCGAGATGGTGCCGGAGTTATCCAACCTGACAATGTCCTGGAATTGCAGACCAGCGAGAACTCCCGTCACGGAAGCGCCTGACACGATGTTGATGGTGTTGCCGGTATCGGTGGCGGAGCCATAACCGACAGTCCCGTTCTGGTTATTCGTCACGCCGGTACAGGTGACGATCGCATGGTCGACCGGCGAGACCGGGTCGCAGGCCGCGGCGGCGCGGTCCGTAGATGCGGCTATCGCGATCAGGGGCAGCAGGCGGACAAGGCGGCGGCGCAGCAGATCATGACGTTGGACCAAACGTGGCATTTCCAGCTCCAGAGTGACTCGATTCCGTGTTGCCCATTCACGTACCGGTCGCGCACGACGTCCGCGTCCTGCAAACCTAGGAGACTGCTGCCCGCGATCCCTCCATTCTCGCGTGGTGAGATATTTTCGCCACGTCGGCTGGTCGCATCGCGATCGCTTCAATTCCTCTCGCGCACGAAGACGTAAGTGGCGGAGTACGGAGCAACGAGCGAGGTGCCCGTTGCTTCGCAGGGGCCTTGCACGGCACCACCATGGGTGTCGATCCGCTGCACGGTCGTCACTTTCGAAAACACGCCCTCGCCGCGCGTGCTGACGACGCTGAGCTTGAGCCAGGAGATGTCATTCGGCGTCGCGCCCGGAACGCTGGCTACGACCTTGCCGGTGATCGCGCTGCCGTCCACGTTCTCCCAGACCGGGCCCGCATAGTGACGACCGACCGTGGCGCCGTCCGAAATCAACGTCGCGATCGGCTCGCGGAATGTCCAGACCAGCTTGCCGTCGCTGCCGGCCTTGCAGTCGTAGGTCTGCGCGCCCTCGGCCAGCAGGCTCGCGACCACCGTTCCGTCGGCGGCAATTTCCTTCGGCACCACGGACTTCGTCGTTCCGCTGCCGAACGTGACGACCGTGAGGATCAGCGACAATGTCGGGACGACGCTCTGCATGCCTGTCTCCTGCCTGGCGTTTAGCCGACCGTTCAGGTAGCAGTCGCGCGCAAGATCTGCCTCCTGCAAACCTAGGAGGCCATCGCCGGCAATCCCGGGATGACGGACGCTGTCAATCGGCAAGTCAATCGACCCGCGCTCCCCAAAAAACCTAGAACGCCCCGGCGATGGTGAGGCGGAACGTCAACGGCTCCACGGGATGCAGCACGTAATCCATCACGCCATTCTGGCAGACCGACATTGGCGCGGCGCCCGATGTGCAGAGGTTATAGAGCGTGTCGGTCTTGAGCAGCGACCCGTAGGCATAGGTGATCTGGCTGGCCTTCGTGTTGAACAGGTTGAGCACATCGAGCTGAAGGCGCCAGCCATTGTCGATGCGATAGCCGAGGCGGCCGTTGAAGATGCTGGTCGCGGCGGAGCGGAGTGCGTTGTCCTCCGTCAGAGGACTCGACGCCAGATAGCGCCAGCGCAAGGCGCCGAACCAGCCGGTTTTCTCGCCCAGCGTGACGCCGGCCGACGCCACCATCGCAGGCGCGTTCGGAACGGAGTTGCCGGGTGCATTGCCGATCTGCGCCTCGGGATAACCGGCGAGCGAGGCGTAGACCTCCGCCTGCTCGCTGTCATAGCCACGGAAGCGCGCATGGGTCATGGCGAGATCGGCGTCGACATCGATCCATGACCGGGGCCGGTAGTGGTTGGTCCACTCAAAGCCGTAGCGGCGGCTGGCGCGGGTCGCCGAGGTGTCGCCGGCATCGCCGGAGAACAGGATCTCGGAATCCTGATCGAGGATGAAGAGGCTGAGCGAGGTGTCGAGGCCGGGAACGATCCTGCTGCGCACACCAACCTCTGCTCCCTTGGTCCGCACCAGGAGTGGGGACGGTGTCAGCCTCGTTGCGGGATCGCTGGGGTCTTCCGTCGTGGTCGCGCCGCGGGCGTCGTTGGAGTGCATGCCGTTGCCGGCACCGAGGAAGAATTCGGTCTGATGGAACGGGCCGACCACCATCCTGAATTTCGGGCTGCCGAGCGCCGCGTCCTCGCGGCCGGAATTGTTGGCATTGAACCGCGAGGTGACGTCGGCGGCATAATAGTCGCCGCGCCAGCCGACGCTGGTCCGCAGCCAATCGGTCCAGCGCACGGTATTCTCGGCGTAGACGCCGACGCTGCCCTCACCGGCCTTGTCACTGCGGATGTCGGCAAGGAAGCCGCGCCGGAAGGTGTTGCTGAGCGCGAGGTCGATCGCATCATAGCGCGATTGCAGGCCGAAGGTCGTTTGCATCGGCAGACCGGCAAGCGAGCCGTTCAGCGTGCGCGAGACGTTGGCACCCAGCATCAGGCGATCGTCATGCTGACGAAACTGATCGCCGAGCACGGGATCGCTGAGGAAATAGGTGAAGTTGTTGAAGAGATCGAGTTGGCTCTTCACCACATAGGCGTTGGCTTTCCAGGAGCCGAGATCGTCGCTCTGCGCGATGCGGCCCGAAAGCGCAAAACGGTTGGTGTTGCCGCCGTCGCTCGGATCTTCCGAGCCGAAGCGGTTGAGGAAGCCGGCCGAGATCGCGCGCTGCGGCACCTGATCGGTCGAATTCCATGCATTGGTGTAAGCCATGCCGGTGACGGCGACGCCGTCGGTCGCGGTGCCTTGGCTGTAGCGAACGAGGCCGCTGAGCTTGCGCACATTGTCCGGATTGTCCCACGGCCCGTTATAGCCGCCGATCTCGCCGGCCACGAGAAGCGCGCCGTCCCCGAGATTCGCGGAATCCATGCCGAGCAGGCGGCGATAACCGAAGCTGCCCACACTCACCTGTGCCAATCCCTTGGTGCGGTCGATCAGGCCGACATGGACACTGCCGACCGAGGCGAAATCGCCTTCATCGGCGAAGTACGGCCCCTTGCGCACATCCACGGCGGCGATGGTTTCCGGAATCAGCCAGTTGAGATCGGCATAGCCTTGGCCGTGCGCGTGGGTCCGCATGTTGACGGGGACGCCGTCGACGGTGATCGCAAGGTCGGTGCCATGGTCGAGATTATAGCCGCGCAAGAAATACTGGTTGGCTTTGCCCTCGCCGGAATGCTGCGTCACCATCAGGCCCGGCACGGCTTCGAGCGCTTCGCCCGGCCGCGTGAAAGGGCGGGCGTTGAGCTCTTCACCAGCGATTGTGATCTCGCTGGCCATGCCAGGCTGGCTCTTTGCACCGGAGGCAACGCTGCGCCCATCGGGGGTCTGCGCCGCCGCTGGATCGACGAAGATGCGGTGGCCCGCCGAAGGCGGCTTGGCGGTGCGGCGGGGTGCGACCGGCTTCCTGCGCGCCAAATCTTGGCCGCCACCGACCTCGATCGGCGGCAGCTCTCGTGAGGCGTTGCTGCTCTGCGCGAAGGCGCGGCCGTCATCCGCGAGCAGCACCACGGCCGAGAGTACCGTCAGCGCGCCGCCACGACAGGGCTCACGCCGCTTCGGTCGCATCGGCGCAGTCCAGAGCTTTCGTTGCGGCCTGCTGCCGACCGCCCTCGAAGATGCGACGATAGAGTAGGACCGAGACCAGCCAGGCGATCGCAAACAGCGCGATCACGGCGAAGCCGACATTGGCGAGCGACTCGTTGAGGCCGTCGACCAACGTCCACAGGCCCCCGGACAGGCCGAGCCGGTCCGCGGCCAAGCCGAGCGCCTCGATGCCGCCGATGAACAGCGCCACCGCCACGGAGGCGCCGGTGATCGTGAGGTTGTACCAGAGCTTGCGCAAGGGATCGACGAACGCCCATCGATAGGCGCTCACCATCAGCGCGGAATCGGCGGTGTCGACCAGCGCCATGCCCGCGGCGAACAGCGCCGGGAAGACCAGGACATCCGCCATCGACGCCCCGCGCGCGGCTTCGGTGGCGGAGATGCTGAGCAGGCCGATCTCGGTTGCCGTGTCGAAGCCGAGCCCGAACAGGAAGCCGAGCGGATACATGTGCCAGGGTTTTGTGACCAGCCGGAACAGCGGCCCGAGCAGCCGCGCGAGGAAACCGCGATTGGCGAGCAGCGTCTCGAGCCCTTCGGCGTCGTGAACGCCCTGCCCCCGCGCCGCGCGAAACGTCCGCCACAGGCCGATGAAGATGACGAGATTGATGGCTGCGATCACCAGCAGGAACAGCGCCGACACCGACGTGCCGATGAGACCGCCGATCTCCTTGAGCAGGCTGTCGCCACCAAGGCTCACCACGCCGAGCGCGAGCAATATGGTCGCAACCACCACCACGGTGGAATGACCGAGCGCAAAATACAGGCCGACGCTCTGCGGCGCGCCGCCCGTCTGCATCAACTTGCGCACGACGTTGTCGATGGCGGCGATGTGGTCGGCGTCGACGGCGTGGCGCAGGCCGAACACCCAGGCCAGCAGCGCCGTCGCCAGCACCGTCGGCCGGTCGCCGAACAGCGCGAAGGCCCAGGCCCAGGCGGCGATGTTGACGGCGATCAGCCCTCCGAACAGCACCAGCGTGCCCGGTTCGATCGCCCGCAAAGTCCGCCTCAAAGCCTGCTCCATCCACCCGATCCCGCAGTATGAGGTTTATCAAGACCCCTCATACTGGCAAGAGCAAGGGCCGCGCCATTTTTCGGCAGGCGGGCCGAAAAGCAGGCAGCGGCGGAAGTCACCCCGTTGATTCCATGGAGGCTTTTTCAGTCCGGCGCGTCACGGCGCCGGAACGGAATGCTGGCCTGCGTTTGACGCAAGCGCGTGCGCGACGATCACATGTCCACGGTCATCGACAGCAGATAGGTGCGCGGCGCTCCCAGAAAGAACGTACCGAACGAGGCCACGCTCGACCAGTAGCTCTCACCGGTCACGTTCTGGATGTTGGCGCGGAACACCGTCTTCCTGCCGTTGATCGCCGTTGTGTAGCGGGCGCCGAGATCGAGCCGCGTCCACTCCGGAATCGGCTGCTTGTTCGCGGAGTCGACGAACTGCCTGCCCGTGTAGATGACGGCTCCGTTCAACGTGAGGTCTCGCATCCACGGCAGATCCCATTCCGCGCCGATATTGGCCTGGACGTTCGGAACACCGATCGGCGTGTTGCCGACATTCGTCGCGACCGCGGTCTTCGTCAGGGTACCGTCCAGCAACGAGATGCCTCCGAGGACGCGGACGCCCTGCATGAGCTCGCCGTAGACGTTGAACTCGAGCCCACGGACTCGCTGTTCGGCGGTCGCCGCGAAGCGACCGGCGGACAGCTCGCCGCTCGCCTTCGAAATCTCGAAGGCGCTGAAGGTTGCTGCGATCCGGCCGAAATCCACCTTGATGCCGGCTTCGTACTGCTTGGCGACGTAGGGCTGCAGCACCTCGCCGAAATTGGACGCGGTCTGCGGCGCCACGTCGCCACGCGCGAGGCCTTCGACATAGTTCGCGTACAGGGAGACATTCTCCACGGGCTTGACGACGAGGCCGACCACCGGCGTAACGGCGCTCCTGTCATAGGACGACGCCAGCGTGCCGACATTGGAGGCATAGTTGTTCGTCTCGATGCCCTGGCGCCGGACACCCAGGGTCAACAGGATGCGCTCGTCGAGCACGGACATGGTGTCGGCAATCGAAAGCCCCGTGAGCTGGCTGTCAGAGAGCCGGGGCCGGTCGCTGATCTCATTGGCGAACTGGGTTGGCGCGACGGTGGGATTGTAGATGTTCGACGAGACCAGAGTGCCATTGGTCAGCCGCCGGTACAGCGCATCATGATAGACCGAGGCCTGGAATGCGAGAGCATGATGGACGAAGCCGGTATCAAAGCGGGCGCGAAGGCCGCCATCATAGGTGGTTCGATCGATACTCAGGCCGAAGTACTGAGGCGTCGAGGTCGTATTGCCGCTCCCGCTGACAATGGTTGGAAGACCGAAGAACCGCTCGACATTCGTCCTGGAGCCGCCGACATCCGCAAACAGCGTGACCTGGTCGCTGACGTCGTACTCGGTCCGCAGCAGGGCCGATTGATCGTTGATGCGCGACCATTCCCAGGGCTGGGTCACGTTCAACCGGCCATCCGGCGCCTTCGGCACCTGCAGGCCGGAAGGAATCAGAAAGGGCCGCGACGGCGCATCGAACCGGTCGGTCTGCGCGATCAGATAGAGCCAGGACCTGAACCGTTCCCCTCGATAGTCGAGGGCGAGTGATCCGACACCTGTCGTCTCGGATTGGCGGTTGATGGGCGTATCACCGTCGCGGAGGCTCCCGCTGGCGCGTATGCCCCACTCCTTGCCGTCGCCATAACGACGCGCAACATCCCAGTGCCCGCCGAAGCGGGCCGTCGAGCCGTAGCTTGCGGTCAAGCGGGTCAAGTCCTCGTCCGCGCGCTTGGGCACGACATTGATGACGCCGCCAACCCCGCCATTGGGCGCCATGCCGGAGAGCGCAGCGGAAGGACCTTTCAGCACCTCGATGCGCTCGACGTAGTCCGTGAAGATGCGATAGGTCGGCGCAATTCCGTAAAGACCCTCGAAGGCGAACTCACCGTTGTTGCCTTCGTTGACCGGAAACCCGCGAATGTTGAAGGAGTCCACCACGCCGCCCGTGGGATGAGAGCTTCGCACGGACGGATCGAGGATGAGGGCATCCGCACCCGTCGCCGCCTGCTGATCCCGAATGAACTTGTCGGTGTAGCTCGTCACGCTGAATGGCGACTTCATGGTGCCGGTGTTTCCGAGCAGTCCCAGCCGCGCGCCTTGCGCGACCTGACCGCCGGCGAAGGCGGGAACGACACCGGGCTGCGATGGCACTGCGACCGTTGGGGCTTGCGGAGCGCGCCGCGACGTCGATCGGACCGGAGCGTTGTTTCGCCTGGTCGGCGCGCGGCGGGCCGATTGTTTGACCGGGGCTTCGACAGTTACCGGTGGAAGGGAGGAGCTGCCGCCTTGCGATGTCTGGGATCGAGCAGGCAATTCAAACCACGTGAGCAACGCTACTCCACCCAGCAGCGCCACGCCGAAGCGCGCTACCGTCTCAACTCCACCCGCACGCCGCATTCCAGAAAGCCCCTCATCGATAGCCCTCTCTAGAAAGGCGCCGTGATGACGGCAACGAAAATGCGTGCGCGACGACTTAGAATGTCTCGATCATCAATGACTGCAGTGGACAGCGCATCTGGAACGATTCCAAAGGACGCTTCTCAGTCGCGCAGAATGACGCAGCGCGCTTGGATCTGCGACAGCACGTCACTTGCAAATGCCGCGCTAAGTTTTGGAGCGTGATCTCAGTCGCGCTTCAGCCCGATCGCCTTGACGATGGGAGCAAGGCGAGCCAGCTCGTCTTCGACCAGGCGCTGAAACCTGTCGGGACCTGAATCGACGTCCGGCTCCAGCCCCTGTGAGCGATAGCTTTCCTGCAATTTTGGATCGGCCATCGCCGTGCGCGTCGCCGCAGCGATCCGCTCCACGATCGTATCCGGCGTTGCTTTTGGAGCGAACAAGCCAAACCAGCCGGCATATCTGAGGTCCGGCATGCCCTGCTCGATCACCGTCGGAATATCAGGCGCGCCGTTCAACCGCCGATCGCTCGTCACGGCGATCAGCCGCAGCTTGCCAGCAAAGTGCAATTGCAGGATCTGGCTGGAGACCACCGCGATCACCGAAGATATCTGGCCGCTCACCAGGTCGTTGGTCGCAGGCCCCATGCCGCGATAGGGGACGTGGATGAAATCCGCTGCGAGGCCGGACTGCATCCTCAACATCTCCCCGACGAGGTGATTGCCGGTGCCGACGCCCGGAGTGCCATAGGACAGCTTGCCCGGATTGGCCCTGGCAAAGATGATCAGCTCCCGCAGATCCTTGACCGGCAAGGCAGGATGAACCGAGAATGCGAGCGTGCTGGTGATCAGGCGGTAGATGGCACGGAAATCACGAATCCCGTCATAGGCCGGCTGCGCCGAGGACAACGGAATCATCACTTGCGTGCTGCCGTTGCCGAGCAGCAGCGAATAGCCGTCCGGCGCGCTCTGCGCCACCGCGGCTGATCCGATCGCGCCGCCGGCGCCGCCGATATTCTCGACATAGACCGGCCCCAGCAGCGGAGCAATCCTGTCGGCCCAGGGACGGCCGATCTGATCGCCCGCGGCGCCGGCCGTATAGGGAATGACCAGCCTGATGGGCCGCGAGGGGTAATCGTCAGCGGCTGCGGCGCCGGGCCAGGCGGCCAGCGTCGCGATCTGTGTCGCCGTATTGAGCAATTCTCGTCGTGAGAGGGACATCGTCGACGTGTTCTGGACCGTACGGGACCATCTTGCATGATCGAGGAGATCGCGATCGGTGGATTAAGGGTTTGGTAACGATACGAACGCGGTTGAACACATTAATGCAAATCCCAGGCCGCTGGTGTCTAGCCCGTAACGAGCCTGCTATAAAGCCCAGCTACGGCTCGATCGATCGTCGCGAATTGTCCGGTTTCCCTGATTGCACATGAACAAGCCCAGCAACGATTTCGACATTGTCATCGAGCAGTCGTTCGACTTTTTGTCCGAGGACTACGCCGAGCTGTTCGATCGCTCGGCGGCGACCGCGTTCCAGCATCCAATCTGGCTGCACAGCCTTTATGCCCGGCTTGCTGCGAATGCCGGAGCAACACCTCTGGTCGTCGTCGTCCGTGACCGCACGACGGGAACGCTTGCGATGGTGCTGCCCCTGCTCCGGCTACGACGCGGTCCGATCCGAACCGTCGAGTTCGCCGACCTGCGTGTCTCCGACTATCTGGCCCCGGTCTGCAGCCCGGACGTGTTTGCGCGGCTGCTCGACGACGCCGATGCATGCGCGGAGATCAGGCGCCTCGTTCGTCCGTTCGATCTGCTTCGCATGACCAAGCTGCCCGACGGGCGGCTTCCGATCGAAAATCTCCTCGGGGCCTCCCGCCGCGTCTCGATGGAGACCAATGCCTACGCGACGGTTCTCGTCGCGCCGTTCGAGCAATGGCGTGCCAGCGCGATCGACCGCTCCTATCAGAAGGAGCTCGCAAAGAAATCTCGCCAGCTCCAGAAGAAGGGCGCGCTGAGCTTTGCTTGCTGCGACGACAACGCTTCCGTGCTCGAGGCACTGGAGGTGATGAAGAAGTTTCGCGGCCCGCGCTTTCAGGCGCAGGGCGACGGCGACCTGCTGCAGCGTCCCGAATATTTCGGCTTCTACTCCGACGTGGCCCTGCGTGGTCTCGGCGGCTTCGTGCGCCTCTACGCCATGAAGATGGACGGCGAAGTGATTGCGGCCGTGCTCGGACTATGCCATCGCGACAGCTTCCTCATCATCATGAGCGCCTTCGACATCGCCGGATACAAGAGCCAGTCCCTGGGCGCGCTGATGTTCGAGCAGGTGGCACGCGATTGTATCGAGCGCGGCGATCAGATGCTCGATTTCACCATTGGAGACGAGCCCTACAAGAAATTGTTCGGCGGACAGCCGTCGCCGATGTGGGCGGTCACGCAGGCCGGCAGCGCAATGGGCGCCGTCGCCCTGTTCGCGCTGAACCAGGCGCCCTGGCTCAAGCTCGCAGCCAAGCGGCTATCGGATTTGCGGCTCCTGCCCGCCCGCACGCCGACGCCGACGCGCTGACCGGCGGCAGGCGAAAGAACCCAAGCCTCAAGCGCGCAGCGCGCCGCGAACGCGTCCAATCCAGCCCGGATGCATCTGATCGACACGGTGCGCCAGGCTGCGCCGCAGGAAGTGCAAGCGGCGCCGGACGTCCCAGCCGATATCGTCGCGGGACGTCAGCGCCTGGCGGAAGCGCGCCATTTTCAGGGACTGCTGATCCGCCGCGATCTTGTCGCGATCGGAATAGAATTGCGCGATCTTCTCCTGGCCCATGCCTGATGTCGCGAGCCATCGCGGCGCATAGTCGGTGCAGAGACGATCGACGTCCACCAAGAGGCGCGCGACACCGGTGCCGGCGGCGGGGCAATTGGTCTGGAACGCATCGCCGATGAGCACGATTCCGGGCTGCAGATGTCCTTCGACGACGGTCAGGTCCATCACCCAGTTCTGGACCCGGTCGATGACGCGGAAATCGCCGAGATAGGGCCGCAAGCCCGGCAGCAGGCGCAAAACGGTCGCCTCCGGCTCGCGACGCAGCTCGCGCATGATCGGGTCGGTCGGGTCGCGGAACATGAAGAGATTGGCCCGCATCCCGGCGCGGACGGGAAACAGGCTGAGATAGTCGATGCCATCCGCCGTGCGCTCGCCATAGCAGGTCAGCGCCTCGAAATCGAACGGGCGGCCGTCCTGGCGGGCAATCGTGAAGCCGAACGAGACCGAGTGGCGCTCGGCCAGCACGCGCCGCTTGATGCCGAGCTTGTAGCCGAGCGCTCCCGCCATGCCCGTGGCGAGAACGACGAGGCGCGCGGTCACGCGCCGTCCGGAGGCCAGTTCGAGATGCTGGACGTCGTCGCCGCAGTTGATCGCGGCGACCTCGTCGACGATCAGGCTGGACGGATCAGGCATCTGGCTGCGCGCCATCGCCACGAGATCGGCATAGGGAAACCCGTAGGCCCGACCGACATTGACGTCGACCACCTTGCCTTCCCGGATATTGAGCACCTGATCATATCGACTGGCGACACTCTCGAGCGCATCGAGAAAGCCCAGCTTGCGCAGCATCGCCAATTGATGGCCGCCGATCTTTTCGACCCGGAATTCGTCCGGATACACCGCCCGCTTGTCGATCAGGACGATGCGGTGCCCTGCCCGCGCCAGCACGGCCGCCGCGAGTGATCCCGCAAGGCCGCCGCCGACGATCGCGATGTCCGCAGCGATCGGCTCGTTCACGGTTTTGTCCGCCGTCATGATCTGGGCTCCCACGGTCAACCAAAGTCGCACGTGCAATTCTCCGGCCTGATGTCGCATCACGCGGCCAAACGCGATCATTTCTCTATATCGAGGTTAACGGGCGGGAGGGCCGCTTATCCTGACAACAATCCGGCACACCTCTTGCTGGGAATTCCCCGTCAATTGCGGTTTCTGCGAACCTGGCGGCCGATCCCGCGAGCCATTCGCCATCCGACCGCTGATCTCGGCCTTCTCGGCCATCGTTGCGGCGATACGCCGTCAGACGGTCCGAGCCGGCCTTGCTTGATTTGGGACAACGGGAACGACGATGTTCCACAGTGAAGCAACCGACGTCACCGCGATATCGTCGCCGACGGCAGGATCCTGCATGTCGCCCATTAACACTCGTGTTTTTTCGGCATGCTAGCTTGCCGCCGGCGCCGTCTTCAGGAGAAAGCAGCTCCCTAAACTTCCATGATCGAATCCATCCTCCAGCTTCTGCGGCGTGACGTCACGCGCGGTGTCGTCGGGACCATCCTCCTCAAGGTTGGCAGCGGCGCGCTCGCGTTTGCGTTGTTCTCGCTGGCGGCACGAACGATGTCGCCAGATGGCTTCGGCATCTTTGCGACCTGGCTTTCGGTTGCCCAGATCGCCGCCGTCGTGGGACTGGTCGGCCAGGAATCCTTGCTGGTGCGCTTCCTGAACGAGTATCAGGTCGGCGACAGGCCGGATCTCACCAAAGGCGTCCTGCTGTCCAGCTTCAAGATCACCTCGATCGCCATGCTGATCGTGATCGCGGGGATTGCCATCGCGGCCAACATGAGAGGCGACTGGTGGGTGCTGATCCTCGCAGTGTCCGCGTACACGGCCGTGAACGCCGGCGTGATGCTTGGCAGTCAGATCGCACGCTCGCTGGTCAGCATTCTCATGGGCGAAGGTAATCGCGAGTTCTTCTGGCGGGTCATCGTCGTCCTGTTCCTGCTCGTCATGCTGGTCGGTCATCGGCAGCTCGATCCCGCCGAGCTGATCGCGGTGATGACGATTGCCATGTCGGTCGGGCTGGCTGCGCAGATCATTTCGATTGCGCACGTTCTGCCGAATTTGCGCGGCACGGCGGCGGGCTCCGAGACATCCCGCTGGCGATCGAGCGCCCTGCACTTCTGGCTCGCGTCCATCCTCGAGGTCGCAAACCAGTATTTCGACGTCATCCTGGTCTACTGGATGCTGGATCCGGCGACGGCCGGTATCTACTTCGCCGCCTCGCGCCTCGCCAACATCTTCGCCATGGTGTCCGCGGCGCTGTACACATTCGGCGCGCGTCGGCTTCCCTCGCTGTATTTCAGCAAGAATCATCGGGAGTTCGAGCGAACCTTGCGGTTGATGGCGGAAGTGACCGCGCTTTGCGTGGCCGCCGGGCTCGCCGCGATCTGGATCGGCGGCCCCTATCTCCTCAACCTGTTCGGACCTCATTTCACCGAACAGCATTCGGTCCTGATCGTCCTTGCCATCGGAACGGCCATCCAGGCTGCAGGCGGCCCGTCGGCTGCGATCCTGCAGCTGACCGGCCATGAACGAATCTACGTTCCCGTCGTTGCGGCCAACGTCGCGCTACGCCTTGCGGGATTTCTCGTTCTCATCCCCTGGCTCGGCGTGCTTGGTGCTGCGATTTCCGCCACGGTTTCGCTGGCGCTCGCGACCATTGCCCTGAACGTGCTCTGTCGCCGCCGGACGGGAGTGGATCCTTCAATTCTCGTGCTTCTGCGCTTCAGCGCATTCAAGCGCGGCAGTTATGCGGTCCGCGGCGCCGACTCCGGTGAGTAGGTCGGGTTCACGCGCCGGCGGCGTGCAAGATCGATTGGTTAATAGGCTTGCTGCGCAGTGTTCGGGAACCCGTGAAATGGCTGCGCCAACGATGGCGATGGCAGGGCCTTGCATTAACTCCGTTTGTTTCTAGTCGGTGTCCACGCGGTGCCCGCATGATAGGTACGGAGTTAAGAAGGTGAAGATTTCGTTTCTCTAGCGGGTCGGGATCCGTGCTGCACTATCAGCCAAACAAGGAATTGGGCGAGACGACCGCGGCAGCACCCGCGCAGTCGAACGGCAGCGGACGAAAGCTGCACGTGCTTCTCGCGCAAACCCAGGCCGAGAACGCCGGCGCGCAGGAGATCTCCAGGCTGCTCGGCGCCGGGCTGACCGCGCGCGGCTACCGCGTCACCAATCTCTTCTTCTTCCGCAAATCGGAGTCCTTCGATGAGCCGCCCGATACGCTCTATTGCGCGCCGAGCCGGCCGGGCAATCCATTGGCGCTGCTGCGGATGCTGTGGACGCTCGCCCGTCATATCAGGACGGTCAGGCCCGACGCCGTTCTGACGTTCCAGCATTTCGGCAACGTCATCGGCGCCGGCATCGCGCGCCTCGTCAGCCGAGCACCTGTCGTCGCCAATCAGGTTTCATCCGCGCTGGCGATGAGCCGACCGGTCCGCACCGCCGACATCGTCATGGGCAGCCTCGGCTTCTTCGACCGCATCACGCTCAATTCGAAGGACATGGAGCGCGAATATTCGCGCTACCCCGCGGCCTACCGTTCGCGCATGGTGCATGTGCCGCACGGCTTCGACGACAAGGCGCTCACGCTGTCGAAGGACGCGGCCCGGCAGAAATTCGATCTGCCGACCGATCGCGTCCTGCTCGGCTGCGCAGCGCGGCTGCATCCGCACAAGCGGCTCGACATGGCGATACGTCTGCTGCCGGATCAACCGTCCTGGCATCTCGCGCTCGCCGGCCAGGGCGCCGACCAGACGCGGCTGAGGCGGCTGGCTGACGAATTGAAGGTGTCGGACAGGCTGCATCTGCTCGGAGAAATTCCCCCGAGCCGGATGGCGGAGTTTCTCGCCTGCCTGGACGTGTTCGTGTTCCCGACGCAGGCCGAGACTTTCGGCCTGGCTGCGGTCGAGGCCGCGAATGCCGGTGTTCCCTCCGTCGTGACCGATCTTCCCGTCCTGCGCGAAGTGCTATCCTACGAAGGCAGACCGACCGCGCTCTTCGTCGATGCCTCCGATCATGCGAAGCTCTCGGCAGCCGTCTCGACGCTGCTGACGGACCAGCATTTGAGCGACGAGCTGCGACAAAACGCCAAAGGCCTGAGGTTGCGCTATTCGGTAGATGCCATGGTGGAGGAATACGTTCGAATTCTCGACCAGGTCATTTGACCGGACGATTGGAAGTGATGGGCTCGACATGATCATCGAGTTTCGCTGTGAACGTGAATACGCGCGGCGATGGATGGGCCGCGCGACGCTGTCGGTCGACGGCCGGGATGTTCCGGTTCAAATCGCCTGGGCGGCGACGGCCGAGCCGCGGCCCGCAGGTCTCGACGCCCTGTTCGAGCTCGAACGTGTGGTGTTGCACAAGGGCAAGCCCAGCGGCGCCAACAGGCTCGACGCCATTCCGGCGCGGACGCAGGCTCATGCCGGGAGCGCCGACGTGGTCGTCGATTTCACAGGCGGCGCGCGCAATCCGAACTGCTCCGCCCGGCTGTATCTCCGTCCGCTGTTCAATGGCGTTGCCGGCGAAAACGCCGCGCTCGCCGCCATTCTGGCCGGCGACCTGCCGGTGATCGACATCGTCAACGAGATCGACGGCTCAGTCCTCGATCGCGGCCATCCATCCGGTGAAATTGCCGCAGGGCTCAGCGGCGCTCTCGAAACCGTCATGGCGCGAACCCTGACCATGGTGGCGGCGATCCTGTCGGGAAGGCCGCGGATTGTGCCGGAGCTGGCGCGCCGCGCCGGACATGGTTCGGGCCGTGGCCCCGCTGGCTACGTCATACGTGGCCTTGCCGTCTCAATTGCCAAGGAGATCTATCGCCTCTGCTGCTATGCCCCGCATTGGCATGTCGGCTGGCGCTTCAACGACGGCGCAGGGGTCTGGCAGACCGGCGATCTGTCCGGACCGGGCTGGAACGTCCTTCCCGATCCAGGGCATCGCTTCTACGCGGACCCGTTTCCGATCAATTGGCAGGGGCGAACATTCGTCTTCTTCGAAGATCTCGACCACCGCGTCGGAAAAGGCATCATCTCGGCGATCGAGTTCAACGACGCCGGCCCGGTGGGAGAAGCCGTGCCGGTGCTGGAGGAGCCCTGGCATCTCTCCTATCCGTTTCTGATCGAAGACGGTGGCGCATTGTGGATGATCCCGGAGAGCTCGACCAACGGGGACGTCGCCCTCTACAAATGCGTCCGGTTCCCGGACAAATGGGAGCGGCACGCGACGCTGCTGTCAGGCCTCGAGCTGGCCGACGTCACGATCACGCGGCATAACGGCCTGCATTACCTGTTCGGCGCCTGGCGCGACGGAGCCGGCGGCTACTCGGATTCGCTGGCGATCTATCATGCCGATCACCTCCTGGGGCCCTGGCTGCCGCACGCCAGCAATCCGGTGCTGATCGACCGCGCGAGCACGCGGCCGGCGGGGAATTTCGTCACGATCAACGGCACATTGTGGCGCCCGGTGCAGAACTGCACCGACGGCTACGGCGCGGCACTCGCGCTGGCGGAAGTGGTCGAGTTGTCGCCGACCGCCTTCAGGCAGGTCGTGCGCCATTCGCTGAAGCCCGGACCGGCATGGCCCGGCAGGAAGCTCCACACCCTGAACCGTTGCGGCCGGCTCGAGGTGATCGACGGATCGCACGTCCAGCCCAAGACGAACGCTTTTGCCAGCAAGTCTCCGTCGAGTGTGTTGCCCGCGCGAACCAATCCTTCCGCCGCGCGCTGACGCGGATTAGATTTACGGCGTGTACTCATGAACGTTCGCTTCCAACGCAAAGCGGAAGTCCGCCACTCGAGGGGGATCGGCGGCTTGTGAGCCGTTGCGTACATATCGAAATCAAGCCAGACCGAAACGGCTGAGACGAGAAGCACTGCGGCTCGGCTAGGGGAGTCCTTTTGTCATCGTAAAGGGATTGAACCCACGTTCCGCGAGGGCTGCCCACGAAGCTGCGCCAAGATGTGACAATCGGAAATAGTTTCGCGGCTTGGTCGGGTCGGTGTCCAACACGAACCCCGTCGGTAACGCGCGGACACTCGTGGCATAGAACCCACCATCGGGCGACCTATGGGATTCGATGACAGAGATCAACGATTCCGCCCTCTCAGTCTTGCCGAGCAATCTCATCAAGAGAGCCATTTGGCCCGTCCCTTCGGTCCACACACCATCCCGGTCTTCACCGTAAGAAAAGCCTCCGTCGACACTCATCCGCTGTTCAGCGGTCGTCATTGCCGTTGCAAATTTCCCGGCCGCTCCGTGAAGCGCCGTTAAAGGCCAGATTTGGGCATCCAGGGCCAAAATCGGATTATGCGTGACTCCGTCTTCAGCGGTCCCCGCGGCAAAACAGGCGCACCCCGGATCCCACATCGTATTTACGAAGTACTCGGCAACCGTTGCCTTTTCGCGCCAGCGCGAGTCGCCTGTACGGATCGCAAGAAGGCCAAACGCGGCGGCGAGGTCAGTATTATGTTCAGTCGATTTCCACGTCCGCACTTCCGGCGTCGGTTCGTGCCCAAACGTACCACCCGTGAAGCCGCCAGTACCGCGCGTATCGGCCCATTGCGCGACCCAGGCGCCAAGCCGCGCTGCGCCATCGCGGAACCGAGAGCCGGTGTTTGCGCCATCGATCGACAGCAACGCCAACATGGCCAATGCCACGTTACCAACATCGCTGCCCACCTGATATCGATCCTCCAACCATTTGTCTTGAGTATTGTCCCACCACCCCGGAAGTTTGGCGGGGCCGTTCACCACCACGCCCGCCGCGTAAGCGTTCCTGAGGCGACCATCATGCCAGGTGCGGTCGTTGTCGAGGGCCCAGAGAATTGCCGAGCCGATTCGAGACGCTTTGTCTCGCTCACCGCAACCGACCAACGCGATGGCGGCCACCGCATTGTCATAAAGGTATGCGGCGCCATGGAGAGGCCCCGATTCCACGGTCGGATAGCTGCGCAAAAACAACGGCCCTGGCTGTGCCTTATCGATTAGACCAGCGAGGTACCCGCATGCAGACGCTTCTGGTGTTGCTAAAGCCCGTAGGGAAGTGGCGGCCAAAAGGATTATGAAACTCGCTGCGATCCATACGAAGGTTTCTATTCGGGCCACTTGCTGTTCTCCGGGGTGGACGATGATTCCATATACCCATCGGCGACGTCTGGAAGTGGCCCTCAGCGGCCTAACTAGGGCGCATTAGCCATGCCCGGTGTGAAAAACTAGCGGACACGGCCCACGCGCGGGCCGGCCGGATTTATGAGTACACGCCCTGGCGCGAGCCTGCGGCCATGACGCCACGGGCGGCGTGAATCAAACACACCGCCCGCAATTCGTGGTTTGCCGCCTCAGCAAGGGAGGCTTACTGCGAACGATCGGAGGTCCAGCCCTTGTACTCGGCGACGTTGTCCCTGGTCACGAGCTTGGACGGCAGCAGCTCGACGGTCGAGGCCGGCTTCTGGCCATTGAGGATACCGACACCGACCTGCACGGCGCGGCGCGCCATGAAGAACGGATCCTGCGAAGCCGAAGCCTGAATCTGCGGCGACTGCGGATCCTTCAGCGCGGCCTCGATATCGGGCGCACCGTCGACCGCGGTGATGACGATGCCGGTGCGGTTCTGCTGGCGCGCCGCTAGGTCGGTGCCGATCGCCTGGGGATCGTTGATGGCGAAGATGGCGTCGATCTTGGGGAAGCGGGTCAGATAGCCCTGAGCAACGGTGAGACCGCCTTCGCGCGAGCCTTTGCCGTCCTGGTCGTTGGACAACACCTTGATGCCGGGATTCTTCGAGAAGACGTTCTTGCAGCCGACGACGCGGTCGATCACGGCGGAGACCTGCGGTCCGTTCTCGATGATGACCTCGCCCTTGCCGCCCAGCTTGTCGACGATGTACTGGCAGGAGATCTCGCCGGCCTGCACGTTGTTCGTGGTCACGGTGGCATCGGCGCCTTCGGCTGCGGTATCGACCGCGACGACGACGATGCCGGCGGCCTGCGCCTTCTTGATCGCAGGTCCAATCGCCTTGGGATCGCCGGGGTTGAGCAGGATCAGATCGACGCCGGCGGCGATGAAATTGTCGATCTGGGTGACCTGCTTGCCGAGATCGTATTCGAAGCCGACCGCCGTGATCTTCACGTTCGGATTGGTCTTCCTGGCCTCGAACTCGGCGCCCTTCGCCAGTGCGACAAAGAACGGGTTGCCCATCGACCCCAGCGAGACGCCGATCGATTTGAGCTCCTTCGCCGAGGACGGCACGGTGCTAAGAACAAGCGCCGTCGCGGCACCGGCGAGCATGATCGTCTTCAACATGGACTTCCTCCCTGGTCTGTCTTGGTCCCCGGCGCGGCAGACCAGTTGCCGCAACGGAAGCTTTATGTTCTGGCGGAGCCTTTATGTTCTGGCGGAGCCTTTATGTTCTGGCGGAGCCTTGCAGCCGGTACCGATCCAGCGCCACGGCGCCAATGATGACGAGGCCCTTGATCACATATTGCCAGATGTCGGAGACACCGACGAGGATGAGGCCGTTCGACAGCACCGCGATGATCAGCGCGCCGACCAGCGTCCCCCAGATCGAGCCGATGCCGCCGACGAACGAGGTGCCGCCGAGGATCACGGCGGTGATCGCGTCGAGCTCGTAGGACTGGCCGAGTTGCAGGCCATTGGCGGCATAGAGCCTTGCCGCCTGCATGGCGCCGCCGAGCCCGGCGAAAAGCCCGGAAACACCGTAGGCGAAGATCAGCACGGCCCAGACCTTGATGCCCGCAAGCCGCGCCGCGCTCTCGTTGCCGCCCACCGCGTAGATGTGCACGCCGAGCACGGTCCGGCGCAGCACCAGCCACGAGACCAGAATGACGAGCAAGGCGATCACCGAGAGCCACGGGATCGATGCGACGCCGGGAACGAGCGTCAGCGAGCCGTTGCCGATGAAGGCATAGGGGATCGAGGGATTGAACACGGTGGTGTCGGCCCCGAGCAGTCGCGCAAGGCCACGCACCGCGGTAAGAGAGCCGAGCGTGACGATGAAAGGCGGCAGGCGGAGCAGCGCGATCAGCGCGCCGTTGACGATGCCGAAGCCAAGGCCCGTGAGCAGCGAGGCCGGCAGCCACAGCATGCCAAGCTCCGGCAGCTTGGACAGCGTCAACCCGGCCATCGCGGAGGCCGCCAGGATCGAACCGACCGAAAGGTCGATGCCGCCGGTGAGGATGACGAAGGTCATGCCCGCGGCGAGCACAGTGTTCACTGCGGCCTGCTGCAACACGATGCCGAGATTCTGTCCGGTGAAGAAGCGTCCCTCGGACAGAAAATGAAAGCCGATGCAGAGGATCAACAGCACCGGCAGCATGCCGAGCGCGCTGATCAGCACCCTCACCCGCTGGCGCTTTGTCTCGGCGGCAGCGCCATTGGTCGTCGTCGGGGCGGACTGGACCTCCGCAGCACCGTTGTCAGGCATCGAGATGCTCCATCCCCGTGGCAAGCGCCATGATGTCTTCTTGTGTCAGCGGCGAATTGGGTCCGCGGCTCACCTCGCCGGCGATGTGCCCGGCCCGCATGACGGCGACGCGGTCGCAAATGCCGATGATCTCGGGCAGGTCGGACGAGATGACGAGGATCGCGGTGCCGGCCTTGGCCAGATTGTCGATGATCGAATAGATCTCGGACTTGGCGCCGACATCGACGCCACGCGTCGGCTCGTCGAGGATCAGCACCTTCGGCGCGATGGCGAGAAGCCGCGACAGCAGCAGCTTCTGTTGATTGCCGCCGGACAGGCCACCGGCGGGGACGCCGACATTGGCGGCGCGGATGCTGAGGCCAGCGAAGGCCCGATCGGCGCGCTCGCGCGCCTTGTCACGGTCCAGGAACCAGCCGAGCTTGGCATCGCGGCCGAGCACCGCGAGGTTGATGTTGTCCAGACAGGACATATCCAGGAACAGGCCGAGCGCTTTGCGGTCCTCGGTCAGATAGGCGATGCCGGCCTCGAGCGCCTCACCGGGGGTGCGGATCTCGACCGGCTGTCCTTCCAGCTCGAGCCGGCCGGAGGTTTTTGGCAGCGCGCCGATGATGAGATGCGCAAGCTCGGTGCGGCCGGCGCCGATCAGGCCGGCGAGCCCGACCACCTCACCTGCATGCACCGTGAGCGAGCAGCCCTTGACGCGCTGGCCATCGGCTATGTCGATCGCTGCGAGCACGGGGTGCCCGCGCCCCGCGTCGGGATCGTGGTCCTTCTTGTAGAACGAGGAGACGTCGCGCCCGACCATCAGCCGCACGATGGTGTCGGCACGGATCTCGGGCTTGTCGAGCGAGCCGACCAGCCGGCCGTCCCGCAGCACGGTCACGCGGTCGCCGAGCGCGTAGACCTCGTCCATGCGGTGCGAGATGTAGATGATGGCGAGCCCTTCCGCCCTGAGCTGGCGGATCAGCGCGAACAGCCGCGCGCTCTCGCCCGCCGACAGTGCGGTGGTCGGCTCGTCCATGATCAGGATCTTTGACCTCGCATGCAGGGCACGGGCGATCTCGACCAGTTGCCGCTGGCCCATGGACAAATGGGCGACCAGCGTCGAGGGCAGGAAGTCTGCGCCAAGCCGCTTCAAAATGGGACCGACGCCCTCACGCATCTCCCCGCGCGCCAGCAGTCCTGAACGCGAGATCTCGCGACCGAGATAGATATTCTCGGCGACGCTGAGATTGGGAGCGAGCGACAGCTCCTGATAGATGATGGAGATGCCCGCCGCGCGGCCGCCGAGCGGACCTTCAATCCGGACCGGATGCCCTTCGATGCGGATCTCGCCGCCGGGATCAGGCTTGTAGGCGCCGGACAGGATTTTCATCAGCGTCGACTTGCCGGCGCCGTTCTCACCCATCAAGGCATGAATCTCGCCGGCATAGACGGTGAGATCGACGGCACGCAGCGCCTTGATGCCGAAGAAGGATTTGGAGACCCCGCGCATCTCGAGGATCGGAGCATTCATCGTGCCTCCCGGCGCACAATGCGTTTCCCACCCGCGTCTCGATCTTCTTGTCAGCGCGGCTCACGCATTAAACAAAAGGCCGCGACACAGGGCAATACCGAACACAGCGAAATACGATATCGCGGCGATGCTAGTGGCGCGGCCGATACAGTTCGCGCCAGGCGGGAAGCCGTTCGGCGTAAGCATCGGTCAGCCCGGTGTCAGGTTCGAACGTCTCGACGCGTTGCGGTCGCGTGCACACGGTTGCGATTGCCTCACCCGTGACAGCAAGCCGCCCCAATCTTGCCGCACCGAACGCCGCGCCGGTCTCGCCGCCGGCAAAGCGGTGGATGGGAACATTCAGCACGGTTGCGAGAACCGAAAGCCAGAACGATGACCGCGAACCACCGCCGATGACGTCGGCTTCCGCGATCGCGATACCGGCATCCGCGAGCGCGTCGCGGCAATCGGCCAGCGCGAAGGCAACGCCTTCGAGCACCGCCTGCACGATCGCATTGCGATCGGTGCCATGGCTCAAACCATCGAGCATGCCGCGCACGGCGGGATCGTCATGCGGTGTCCGCTCCCCTGCGAGATAAGGCAGGAAGCTCACCGGCGACGGCGCCCGCGGGCGCGATCCTAGCGGCGCCAACAACTCGGTCTCAGTGACACCGAACAGGCGCGCGGCCCAGGCCAGGCAGGAGGCGGCCGACAGGATCGCGCCGGCCTGTATCCACATGCGCGGGATGGCATGGCAGAACGTGTGCACCGCGCGGTCCGGATTGGCGGCGATCATGGCGGTCGGCGCCAACAGGGCACCCGATGTTCCCAAGGATATGAACGCGGTTCCCGGCTGGATCGCGCCGATGCCGATGGCGCCCGACGGATTGTCGCCGGCACCGCCCGCGATCACCGGCCGCCCGGTTATGCCCCAGCGCCGCGCCAGCTCGCTCCGCAGTCTTGCTGCGGGCGCGCATCCTTCGACCAGACGCGGCATGTGCTCGCGCGTCAGACCGGTTGCGGCCAATGCGGCGTCCGACCAGTCCCGGCGCGCAGCGTCGAACCACAGGGATCCCGATGCATCCGAGACATCCTCGACGGCCTCGCCCGAAAGCGCCAGGCGCAGATAGGCCTTTGGCTGCAGCACGAGCTTCGTCGCAGCGAAAATGTCGGGCTCATGCGTCGCGATCCAGAGCAGTTTTGGCGCGGTGAATCCCGGCATCGCCTTGTTGCCCGTCACCGCGCGCAAGGCGGGCCAGCGTTGCTCCAGGACACGACATTCCGCGGCGGCGCGTCCATCGTTCCAGAGGATGCAGGGCCGCAAGGGTCTCAAGCCCGCGTCGAGCAGCGTGGCGCCATGCATCTGGCCGGACAGCCCAATGCCCTTGACCGCCGCTAGCTCTTGTCCATGCGAAGCCTTCAGCGCATCGAGCGTGGCGAAGGCGGCATCGATCCATTGCGCGGGGTTCTGCTCGGAATGTCCCGGCTGCGGCGAGGCGATCGTCAGCGGCCGGCTCGCGCTTGCAATCACACGCTGAGTGTCGTCGACGAGAACCGTCTTGACTGCGGAGGTGCCGAGATCGATGCCGAGATACATGGATGCTTCCCGCTCACTTCGCCGCGTCCATCCAGATCCCTGGCTCTGAATGCTCGCGGATGTGGCTGACCAGGAAGTCCGAGAACACCCTGATCTTGGCCGGCAGCCTGACGCGGTTCTGGTAAGCGATGTTCATGGTGAGCAGCGGCAGCTGCCAGTCGCTCAGGACAGGCACCAGCCGACCGGCCGCGATATCGCCCTGCACGATGTAGAGCGGCTGGATCAGGATGCCGAGCCCCGCACGCGCTGCACCACAAATGATCTGGCCGTCATTGCTGTCGAGCGTCGGCGCGATCCGCACCGTCTGCGTCGTGCTGCCCTGGCTCAGCCGTAGCGAATAGGGATCGTTGGCGAGATTGTAGATCAGCATGTCGTGGCGGGCGAGATCGGCGGGATGCTCGGGCCGGCCGTGCTTTTCCAGATAGGAGGGAGCCGCCGCGAGCACACGGTGCATCTGGCCAATGCGGCGGACGACGATGTTGGAATCCGGCTCATGCTCGCGCGTGCGGATCGCGACGTCGATGCCGGCCTCGATGAAATCCAGATAGCGGTTGGCGCTGATGATCTGCACACTGAGATCGGGGTAGAGCGCGCGGAAGGCGGGCAGCATCGGCGCGAGATAGATCATCGCAAAGGACAGCGAGGACGTGACGCGCAGCATGCCCTTCGGTGACAGCGCACGGTCGGAGACGGCGTCCTCGGCTTCGGCGAGTTCGTTCAAGAGCGTGCTGCAGCGTTGCAACAGCTCCTGCCCTGCCTCGGTCAGCCATTGCCGGCGCGTGTTGCGCTCGATCAGCCGGACCGCAAGCCGCTCCTCCAGGGCGCTGAGATGGCGGCTCGCGGCCGCGTTCGACATCCGCAATGTTTCGGCAGCTTTGGAAAGGCTGCCGAGCTCGGCCGTTTTGGAGAAGACCTCGAGTTGAAGCAGCCGGTCCATTTTTGCGCATATCGGAAAAGAGACTTACAAATTTTGGTCTTTATTTCCGATTTCTGCAAGGCAAAATAGCTCCCAACAAAGCACTGGGACAGGCGAGGAAATCAGGAAATGTCGGGCCCGATCAGGCACATCGTGATGTGGCGGCTGCGCGGGGAGACCCCTGAGGAGAGATCCGCCGCCCGGGTCAAGGTCAAGACGCTGTTCGAGGGCCTCAAGGGCCGGATCGACGGCCTCACCCATATCGAAGTCGGCATGGATGTCAGCGCGGTCGATTACGCCTGCGATGTCGTTCTGTTCTCCGAATTCACCGACCAGACAGCGCTCAGCGCCTATGCCAGCCATCCGGAACATCTACGGGTGCGCGAGGCATTGGGCGACTTGCGGATCGGGCGCTTCCAGGTCGATTATCCCATCAAAGAGACCGGCGCATGATCGGTTCGTTCACCTTTGAAAACCTGCCCTGCCGCGTCGTGTTCGGCAGCGGAACGCTGGCTGAAGCAAAGGCCGAGGTCGAGCGACTCGGGGGCAAGCGCGCGCTGGTGCTGACGACGCCGCAGCAGGAGGCGCAGGGCAAGAGCCTCGGCGCGGCGCTCGGCCCGCTCTATGCCGGCATCTTTCCCGGCGCGACCATGCACACGCCGGTCGAGGTCACGGAGCGCGCGCTCGCCGCGATGCAGGCGTGCGAGGCCGACTGCGTCGTCTCGCTCGGCGGCGGCTCGACCACGGGCCTCGGCAAGGCGTTGGCCTTGCGCACCGGAATCAACCAGCTCTGCATTCCCACCACCTATGCCGGCTCGGAGATGACGCCGATCGTCGGGCAGACCGAGAACGGCCTGAAAACCACGGTGCGCGACGCGGCGATCCTGCCCGAGACCGTGATCTACGATGTCGATCTCACCTTGACGCTGCCGGCGAGCCTCGCGGCAACATCCGGCATCAACGCGATTGCGCATGCGGTGGAGGCGCTGTACGCACGCGACGCCAACCCCGTGACATTGCTGATGGCCGAAGAAGGCATTCGCGCCCTGGCCAAGGCCCTGCCCGCCATCGCCGCGAAAAGCGACGATCGCGAGGCCCGCACCGAAGCGCTCTATGGCGCCTGGCTGTGCGGCGTTTGTCTGGGCACTGTCGGCATGGCGCTGCATCACAAGCTCTGCCATACGCTCGGCGGCACGTTTGATCTGCCGCATGCCGAAACCCACACCATCGTGCTGCCGCATGCGCTCGCTTACAACGCCCCGGCCGTGCCCAATGCGATTTCACGCATCTCGCGCGCGATCGGCGCGGCTGACGCACCGCAAGGTCTTCACGATCTCGCCAAGCGGCTCGGCGCGAAGCTGGCGCTGCGCGACGTCGGCATGCCCGAAGCCGGCATCGACAAGGCGGCCGATCTCGCGGTGACCAATGCTTACTGGAATCCGCGGCCGCTCGACCGCAACGCCATTCGCGATGTGATTGCACGCGCCTGGGCCGGCGAGCCGCCGGTCCCCGTCAAAGCGGCGGTGTGAGGCGATGCGGCGCACGCTGATCAAATCCGCTATTGTCATCACCATGGATGACGCGATCGGCGATCTCGCAACCGGCGATGTGCTGGTCGAGGGCAGCCGCATCATCGACGTGCGGCCATCGATCGACGTCGCGACAGATGTCGAGATCATTGACGGCAAGGACCGCATCGTCATTCCCGGCCTGATCAACGCGCATATGCACACCTGGCAGACCGGCTTGCGCGGCTTCGCCGCGAACTGGACGCTGCTGGAATATTTCCGCCGCATGCATGCCGGCCTTGCGACCGTGTTCCGGCCCGAAGATATCCACATTGCAACCCTCGTCGGCGCACTGAACCAGATCAATTGCGGCACCACCACGCTGGTTGACTGGTGCCACAACAATCCGACGCCAGATCACACCGACGCTGCCGTACACGGCTTGATCGAGAGCGGGATCCGCGCCGCCTTCTTCCACGGTTCGCCCAAGCCGGAGCCGAAGCCGGGCGAGCCGCATTTCTCGGAAGTGCCACACCCGCGCCGCGAGGTCGAGCGGCTGCTGGCGGGCCCCCTTGCCGACCGCGACGGCCTCGTCACGCTCGGGCTCGCCATTCTCGGTCCGCATTATTCGACACTCGACGTTGCGGTGCAGGACTTCCGTCTGGCGCGCGAGCTGAACCTGATCGCCTCCATGCACCAGGGCGGCGGCCCGGCCAAGACGGCCGGCGGCTGGGAGAAGCTGATCGAGGCTGGCCTCGTCGGTTCGGGCACCAACATCGTCCATGGCAACGACCTGCCGGACACGTTGCTGGACCGGATGGTCGATCTTGGCGTGTCGTTCTCGGTGACGCCGGAGAACGAGATGATCCAGGGCCATGGTTTTCCGATCACCGGGCGTTTGCTCAAGCGCGGCGTGCGGCCGACGATCGGCATCGACCTCGAATCCATCCTGGCCGGCGATCTCTTCTCCGCCGCCCGCATCGCGCTGTCCATGCAGCGGGCGCTCGACAATGCCGAGTCGCGCAAGACCAGCGGCAGCATTCCGGCGACGACCACGGTTCCCGTGCGCGAGGCGCTGCGATGGATCACGACGGAAGGTGCCCGCATGCTCGGCCGCGAAAACCAGATCGGATCGCTGACACCGGGCAAGCTCGCCGACCTCGTCATCATCAACGCCTCCGACCTCAATCTCCACCCGGTTCATGATCCCGTCGCGACCGTGGTGATGCAGACAAGCCTCGCCAACATCGAGGCCGTCATGATCGGCGGCGCCTGGAAGAAGCGGAATGGCCGACTGCCGGTCGAAGGATTGGAGGCCAAGAAAGAGCTGCTAGCGCAATCGGGCCGGCGGCTGGTGCAGGACATCGAACGACAGGGACGCGCCGCCTGAAGGCGCCAACGGACGATAACAATGACAAACGCTTCGAAGAACATCGCTTTCATCGGAATTGGTAAGATGGGCCTGCCGATGTCGGCGCTCGTGGCCAAGGCCGGTTACGCCGTCACCGCGTTCGATCAGAGCGCGGCACGGATCAACGAGGCGCGCACGCAAGGCATTGCGACTGTGGCATCGCCGGCCGAGGCCGTCAGCGGCAAGGCCGCTGTCGTCACCTCCCTGCCCGACGATGCAGCCTTGCGCGGGGCGCTGCTCGGCTCCGCCGGCTTGGTCGCCGCAATGGCGCCAGACGCGGTCCTCATCGAGACCAGTACCGTCAGCGTCGAGGCCTCGACCGAAGTCGCAGCCGCCGCGCAGGCGCGCGGCATTGCCTATCTGCGTTCGCCGGTTTCCGGCAATGCCAGCATCGTCCACACGGGCGCGCTGACCTGCTTCGTCTCGGGCCCCAAGGATGCGTTCGAGAAACTCAAGCCGCTGTTCGCAGCCTTCACCCGTGCCCAGACCTATCTCGGGCCCGCCGAAGAAGCGCGCTACGCAAAGCTCTCGGTCAATCTAATGATCGCGGTGTCGGCCGCGATGATAGCGGAAAGCCTCGCGCTGGCTCGCAAGGGCGGCATTGCCTGGCAGGACATCCTGAAGGTGCTCGACGACAGCGCGGTCGCCTCCCCCATGGTGAAGTACAAGACCGCGCCACTGCGCAGGCGCGACTTCGAGTCAACCTTCTCCTGCAAGCAGATGGCCAAGGACCTCGACCTCATTCTCGGTGCCGGCCATGCCGTCGGCGTGCCGCTTCAGCTCGCCGCACAAGTGCGCGAGACCTATGGCTCGCTGGTCGCCCAAGGCGACGGCGACACCGACTTCATCGCCACCGTCAAACATCTCGAGCGGCTGTCCGGCCTTGGCGAACCCGAACTCTGATCCTCGGAGGCCCCATGCGTAACTTCAACGAGACCACGATCACGGAAGCAGTGCTGGAGCGGATCGCGGGCGCGACCGATCCGCGGATCAAAGAGATCAGCGAAGCGCTGGTGCGTCATCTTCACGCCTTCGTCCGCGAGGTGCGTCCGACCCAGAAGGAGTGGGAGTTCGGCATCGACTTCCTGACCCGCACCGGCCACATGTGCAACGACAAGCGCCAGGAGTTCATCCTGCTGTCGGACACGCTCGGTGTCTCCATGCTGGTCGATGCCATCAATCACCCGGTGCCGGAGGGCGCGACCGAGACCACCGTGCTCGGCCCGTTCTTCGTGCAGGCCGCGCCGGAGAAGGACAGCGGCGCCGACATCTCCGGCCCGATGGAAGGCGATTCGATGCTCGTCACCGGATCGGTTTCGACCGTCGACGGCAAGCCGCTGGCAGGCGCCGTCGTGGACGTCTGGCACTCCGACGATGACGGCTATTACGACGTGCAGCAACTCGACAGCATCGGCGATCTCGCCATGCGCGCCCGCTTCCACACCGATGCCAACGGCCGCTTCCATTTCTGGTCGATCAAGCCGGCCGCCTACCCCATTCCGCATGACGGTCCGGTCGGCGACATGCTGGAGGCCCAGGGACGCCATCCCTGGCGCCCGGCACATGTGCACTTCATGATCTCGGCGCCCGGCTTCGAGCAGCTCGTGACGCACGTGTTCGTTGCCGGCGACCAATATCTCGACAGCGACGTGGTGTTCGGCGTCAAGGACAGCCTGATCCGGGAGTTCGTCCGTCACCCCGCCGGCCGTGCGCCGGATGGTCGCATGGTGGACGGTGAGTATTTTCACCTCAATTATGATTTCGGCCTGAAGCAGGTCGCGAGCAACGCAAGAGCCGCCTAAGCTTGGCGGCGATGGACCGAACAAGAGTCCGGCAACAGGGAGCAGACAGGGAACCAGGATGGGACCGCGGGTCAGCACGAGCATATTGGCCGATCGCCTCACCGGCCTGATCGGCCCGCGCGCGAGCGTTGCGCGCGGCGTGCTCGATCAGCACGGGCAGAGCGAGTCGCATTACCGGAGCCTGCCGCCCGACATCGTCGTCTTCCCCGAGACGACGCAGGAGGTCGCCGAGATCGTCAAGCTGTGCGCTGGTGCGAATATGCCGATCGTGCCGTTCGGCGCCGGCACCTCGCTCGAAGGCAATGCGGCCGCGGTCGCGGGCGGAGTCTGCTTCGACTTCGCGCGCATGGACAAGGTGCTGGCCGTGCACGACAGCGACATGGATGTCGTGGTGCAGCCCGGCATCACCCGCAAGCAGCTCAATGCGGAGCTGCGCAATACCGGCCTGTTTTTCCCGATCGATCCCGGCGCCGACGCCTCGATCGGCGGCATGACCTCGACCCGCGCCTCCGGGACCATGGCAGTGCGTTACGGCACCATGAAGGATAATGTCATGGCGCTGGAGGTGGTGCTGGCCGACGGCCGCATCATCCGCACCGCCAGGCGCGCGCGGAAATCAGCCGCGGGCTACGATTTGACCCGCATGTTCGTCGGCGCGGAAGGCACGCTCGGCGTCATCACCGGGATCACGCTGAAAGTGCATCCCGTGCCGCAGGCGATCTCGGCGGCTGTCTGCAGCTTCGACAGCCTGCACAACGCCGTGGATACCGCCATCTCGGTGATCCAGTCCGCGATCCCCGTGGCCCGGATCGAACTGCTCGACGACGTCATGATGCGCGGCATCAACGCCTACGCCAAGCTCGGCTATCGCGAGGCACCGACCCTGTTCTTCGAATTCCATGGCTCCGAGAGCTCCGTTGCCGAGCAGGCCGAGGCCGCACAGGCGATCGCCGCCGACCACGGCGGACATGGCTTTGCCTGGGCCAAGGCACAGGAAGACCGCAGCCGGCTCTGGCACGCGCGCGACAACACGCTTTATGCGGGGCTGGGCCTGCGGCCTGGCGCGCGCGCCGTGATCACCGATGTCTGCGTGCCGATCTCCCGGCTGGCGGAATGCCTGACCGAGACGCGGCGGGACGCAGACCAGCACGGTTTTACGGCGCCGATCGTCGGCCATGTCGGCGACGGCAATTTCCACATGCTGATCCTGATCGACCCGGCGAAGCCCGAGGAAGCCGAAGGCGCCAAGGCGCTGCAGGCCCGTATGGTCGCCCGCGCCATATCCATGGACGGCACCTGCACCGGCGAGCACGGCATCGGGCTCGGCAAGATCGACTATCTCACGGACGAACTCGGCGAGGCAGTGGACGTGATGCGATCAATCAAGCGGGCGCTCGATCCTGACGGGTTGATGAATCCCGGAAAGATCTTTGCGAGCGGAGCCAACATATGAGCGACGCGCTTCCGATCGATGTTACCTCACCCACGCCGCTCTTGGAGCTGCGCGGCATCAGCAAGGAGTTTCCCGGCGTCAAGGCGCTGGATGACGTGTCCTTTGCAGTGTATCCCGGCGAAGTCCACATGCTGCTGGGCGAAAACGGCGCCGGCAAGTCGAGCCTGATGAAGGTGCTGTGTGGCGCCTATCGTGCCGATGCCGGGGAGTTCTATCACAACGGCGAGAAGGTCGCGATCTCCTCGACTGCGGATGCGCAGAAGCTCGGCATTGCCGTGATCTTCCAGGAATTCTCGCTGGTCCCCTATCTGGACATCGCCCAGAACATCTTCCTTGGGCGCGAGCCGAAGGGCCGTATCCCCGGCACCATCGACCGCCGCAGGATCCTGGCCGACGCCAGGCGCGTCCTCGACACGATCGGCTTTGACATCGATCCCTCCACCACCGTCGACAAGCTCGGCGTCGCGCAGCAGCAGATGGTCGAGATCGCCAAGGCGATCAGCCAGAACGCGCGGATCCTCGTCATGGATGAGCCGACCGCGGCGCTGTCCGACCGCGAGACAGAGCTCTTGTTCGCTTTGATCGCACGGCTCAAGGCAGACGGCGTGTCCATCGTCTACATCTCGCATCGCATGGCCGAAGTGTTCGCGCTCGGCGACCGCATCACGGTGCTGCGCGACGGCCGCCGCATCGACGGCGTCAGGCCCGCCGACGTCACGCCGGACCAGCTCGTGCGCATGATGGTCGGCCGCAACGTCGACATGACCTATCCCCGTCACTTTGCCGACAAGCCGGGCGAGCTGCTGCTGGAGGTCAAAGGCCTGACTTCGCCCACCGGCATCTCCGACATCAACATCGAGGTGCGCCGGGGCGAGATCGTGGGCCTGTGCGGCCTCGTCGGCTCCGGCCGCAGCGAGGTCGCGCGCGCCATCTTCGGCGCCGATCCCGTCACGTCAGGCGAGATCATCTTCGACGGCAAGGCGATTTCCGGCGAGCCTGACCTTGCCGCCCGCCGCGGCATCGCGCTGATCCCGGAGAGCCGCAAGAGCGAGGGCCTCGCGCTGCTGCGGTCGGTGAGCGACAACCTCGTGGTGTCGGCGCTGCGAAAACTGTTCCCGAGCGGCTTGTTCGACCAGCGCGGCGCGCAGCGCACCTCCGACGCCCTGATCCGGCAATTGCGCATCGCAACGCCGAGCGCGCGGCAGACCGTCGGCCTGCTCTCCGGCGGCAACCAGCAGAAGGTCGTGATCGGCAAATGGCTGGCGGCCGGCTCAAAGCTCTTCATCTTCGACGAGCCGACGCGCGGCATCGACGTCGGCGCCAAGTCGGAGATCTTTGCGCTGATCGACCGTCTTGTGGCCGACGGCGCGGCGGCGCTGATGATCTCGTCCGAGCAGGTCGAGATCTGCCACGTCTGCGACCGCGCCTATGTGATGCGCGAGGGCCGCATCGCCGGGCATCTGACGCGCAACGAACTCACGGAGGAAAACATCGTGCGCCTGGGGATGCATCATGCGTGAAGCCGCGGTCGTCTCACAGCCGAATCCATTGCAGCGCATTCCCGGCGTCGCCATCGTGCTGGTGCTGCTCATCGCCCTGTTCGGCGCGATCGCACCCGGCTTCCTGTCGGTCGCCAACCTCTCCAATGTGCTGGTGCAATCGACCATCCTCACCATGCTCGCTCTGCCGATGACGCTGATCATCATGACCGAGGGGCTGGACCTGTCGATGGGCGCGGTGCTGACGCTGACCTCGCTGTGCGTTGCCATTGTGTCGCTCGCGACCAAGTCAATGCTGCTGGGCCTCGGCGCCGGGCTCCTCGTCGGCGCAGCCTTCGGTGTCACCAACGGCTGGCTGGTGGCGATCCTTGGCATTCCGCCCTTCGTCGCGACGCTGGGCACGCTCGGCATGGCGCAGGGCCTGTCGCTGATCGTCAGCGACGGCCAGAGCGTGGTCGGCATCCCCCACAGCGTGCGCGACATCTATTCGGCGACGCTGCTCGGCATTCCCGTGCCGATCGTGATGGCGCTGGTCACCTACGCGGCGTTCCACGGCTTGCTCTATCACACCCGCTTCGGCACCTACATTTTCGCGCTCGGCGGCAACCGCGAGGCGCTGCGCTATGCCGGCCTGTCGCCGAACAAGCTGCTGATCGCGGTCTATGCGATCGGCGGCGCCATGGCCGGCATCGCCGGCCTGTTGATGACCGCGCGGATGAATTCCGGCCACCCGACCGCGGGCCTCGGCCTCGAATTCGATGCCATCGCCGCGGTCGCCGTCGGCGGCACCTCGTTCGAGCGCGGCAATGGCTGGCTGCTCGGCACCCTGCTCGGCGTCCTCTCCGTCGGCGTATTGCGTAACGGGCTGAACCTGATCTCGTTGCCGTCCTCCGTGCAGGTCGCCAGCGTCGGCGTGCTCGTCATCGTCGCGCTGTTCCTCGATGGCCTCAGGAGCCGGGCATGACCGACATCACCAAAGAGACGATCATGCCGCCGCGCTCTTTCCTGTCGCAAGACGCGATCCAGGTGTTCTACCGCCTGCTCGCGGCGCTGCTAATCTGCGCGGTGCTCGCCGTGCTCAGCGACTCCTTCCTCAGCCTCGGCAATATCCTCAACGTGCTGCGCCAGGCGAGCCTGACCTTCTTCATCGCCTCAGGCCTGACACTGGTGGTGCTGACCGCCGGCCTCGATCTGTCCGTCGGCGCCAATGTCGCGCTGTCGGCCTGCATCGCCGGCACCGTGATCCACAAGACCGGCTCGCCGGCGCTCGGCATCCTCACGGGGCTCGCCTGCGGCGGCATCGTCGGCCTCCTCAACGGCGTCATGGTCACCGCGCTGCGCATCCCCTCCTTCATCGCAACTTACGGCATGCTGTGGGTGCTGAACGGGCTCACCTATTGGTACATGGCGGGCGAAACGCTGCACGGCTTCCCCGCGGGCTTCCGCCAGATCGGCAGCGGCTATCTGTTCGGCCTGCCGATCCCGGTCTATCTGCTGCTGGTGTTCCTCGGCATCGGAACGTTCTTCGCGCAACGCACGATCTGGGGTCAGGAGATCTATGCGATCGGCGCCAATCCGGTCGCGGCCCGCCTCTCCGGCATTCCGGTCGCGCGGCGCCTGCTGCTGGTCTACACGGTCTCAGGCATCATGGCGGGGCTCGCCTCGATCATCTTCCTGTCGCGGCTCAATTCGGCCGAAGCCGACATCGGCGAAAGCCTGACCCTGCCCGCCATCGCGGCGGTGCTGATCGGCGGCACCTCGTTGTTCGGCGGCGTCGGCACCGTGTTCGGCACCTTCATCGGCGCACTGATCCTGACCTTGGTGCTGAACGGCATGAACCTGCTCTCGGTCAGCGCCAATTGGCAGCCGCTCGTCACCGGCATCATCGTCATTCTCGCGGTCTGGCTCGACATGAAGACGCGCCGCCGCGCGCAATGAGTTCTTAGAGTTCCAACAAGCAAAACGAGGGATGGAGGCAACATGAAACGGACACTGGGCTATCTGACGCTGCCGCTGCTGATGGCGGCGGCATTCACCACGCAAGCGCGGGCCGACGGCGAGACCATCGCCGTCTTCACCAAGAACCAGACCAACCCGTTCTTCCAGACGGTGCGGGTCGGCGCCGACAACATGGCGAAGACGCTGAATGCGAAGACGCTGCAATACATCCCGACCAAGCCGGACTCGATCCCCGAACAACTGAGCCAGATCGAAGACGTCGTGGTGAAGAAGCCGAGCGCGATCGTGTTCACGCCGGTCGACTACAAGGCCATGGTGCCTGGTGTCGAGAAGATCAACGAGGCCAAGATCCCTGTCGTCAACATCACCGACCGCTCCGCGGGCGGCAAGTTCCTGTCCTTCGTCGGCGCCGACGATTACAGCCTGGGCCTCGAGACCGCACGCTTCCTGCTGAAGACACTCGGCGGCAAGGGCAACATCGTCATCATCGAGGGCGTCAAGGGCTCGCTGACCAACGTCGACCGCGTCCGCGGCTTCAACGACGCGCTGAAGGAGAATGCGGGCGCCAAGCTGCTGGCCTCGCAGCCCGGCAACTATCAACGGCTGCAGGCGCTCCAGGTCATGGAGAACCTGATGCAGTCGAATTCGCAGATCGACGGCGTGCTCGCCGCCAACGACGCCATGGCGGTCGGCGCGATCGAGGCGCTCGACGGCGCCAACCGCAAGGCGCAGGTGATCGGCATCAACGGCACCAAGGAAGCGATCGACGCGATCAAGTCAGGCAAGCTGCTCGCGAGCGGCGACTACAACGGATTTGCGCAAGGATGCCTCGGCACCATGATGGCGATCCGCGCCCTGCGCAACCAGCCCGTCATCGCCGAGATCGTGCTGAAGCCGACCGTCATCACCAAGGACAATTACCAGCCATTCGACGTGCCGCTGGAGCAGCGGACGTGCCCGACCTTCGAGGACGCCAGCAAGCTCGGCGCGAAGTAACTCCACCCATCACGTCCGGACGGCCGCCATGGCGGCCGTCCCAACACTGAAGCAAGACACGGAGACACCATGCTGTTCGCCATTCACGCCGTCGACCGCGCCGGCGCGCTGCCGACCCGGCTCGCCAATTACGATGCCCACAAGGCGTTCCTCAGCGACACCTCGCGCTTCGGGGTCAAGATCGTGATGTCGGGGCCGCTCGTCTCCGACGATGGCCAGACGATGATCGGCAGCCTGTTCCTGATCGAGGCGCCCGGCCGCAGCGAGGTCGAGGCTTTCAACCGCGCCGATCCCTTTGCCGCGGCCGGGATCTGGGAAAAGGTTACCATCACAGGCTTCCTGCGCCGGCAGGGTTGAGGCCGGCCAAATCGAAAACGCGAAAACAACCCCATGCACAGTAGAATGGGGTTGTTTTTGTTGACGAATTTCCGACGAAAATCCAGTCCTCAGCTGCTCGTCGCGGCGGCACCGTCTTCGAGATGACAGGCCACCCACTGCTCGGCTCCGGCCGCGCGCAGCACCGGCTCCTCGGTCCGGCAGCGATCGAAGACGAACGGGCAGCGGGTGTGGAAGCGACATCCCTTCGGCGGATTGATCGGGCTCGGGACGTCGCCCTTCAGGATGATCGGATTGCGCTGGGCGCCCGGTTCGGGCAGCGGCACCGCCGAGAGCAGCGCCTTGGTGTAGGGGTGTCTCGGCGCGGCAAAGATCTCGCGGCGGGGAGCCACCTCGACGATCTTGCCGAGATACATCACCGCGACGCGGTGCGTCATGTGCTCGACGATCGCGAGGTCGTGGCTGATGAACAAGAGCGCTAGGCCGAACTCGCTCTGCAGATCCTGCAGGAGATTGACGATCTGCGCCTTGACCGAGACATCGAGCGCCGAGACCGCCTCGTCGCACACGATCAGTTCGGGCTCCGCCGCGAGCGCCCGCGCGATGCCGATACGCTGACGCTGTCCGCCGGAGAATTCGTGCGGCCTGCGATGGAGCGCCTCGCGCGGCAGGCGCACGGTGTCCATCAGCGCCGTGAGGCGAACCTCGAGATCCTCCGCCGACTTGGCGAGGCCGAAATTGCGGATCGGTTCGGCGAGAATGTCGCGCACCCGCATGCGCGGGTTGAGGCTCGAGAACGGATCCTGGAACACCACCTGCACGCGGCGGCGCATCTGGCGTATCGTGCTGGGTGCGGCGTCATCGATGCGCTGGCCGTCGAGAATGACTTGCCCTGCGGTGATGTCGAACAGCCGCAGGATGGCGCGGCCGACCGTCGACTTGCCGCAGCCGGACTCGCCGACCAGCGACAGTGTCTCGCCGCGCGCGATCTCGAAGGAGACGCCGTCGACCGCATAGACGAACTCACGCTTGCGGCTGAACAGACGGCCCTTGACCGGAAAATGCTTCTTGAGGTCGTTGACCTGGAGCAGCGGAGGGCTCATGCCGCGACCGCTCCCTTGGCCGCGTAGTGACAGGCGGCGATGTGGCGCGGCCCCTTCTCTTCGAGGCCCGGCGCGTATTGCCGGCACAGATCGGTCGCGAGCGCACAGCGGCCGGCGAAGACGCAGCCGGTGATCGGCTTGCGCAGGTCGGGCACCTGGCCGGGAATTTCGGCAAGCCGTCGTGCCATGCCCGTCAGGGAGGAGCCGAGCCGCGGCACGGCGCCCAGCAGGCCTTGCGTGTAGGGATGGCGTGGGGAACGGAACAACTCGGCGACCGGCGCCTCCTCGACCTTGCGGCCGGCATACATCACCATGACGCGCTCGGCGATCTCGGCGACGACGCCAAGGTCGTGCGTGATGAGAATGATGGCCGCGCCGACCCGGCGCTTGAGATCCAGCATTAGCTTGAGGATCTGCGCCTGGATCGTCACGTCGAGCGCGGTGGTCGGCTCATCCGCGATCAGGAGCTTCGGATTGCAGGCGAGCGCGATGGCGATCATGACGCGCTGGCGCATGCCGCCGGAGAGCTGGTGCGGATATTCGCGCACCCGCCGCTTCGGCTCGGGGATGCCGACCAGCGTCAGCATCTCGATCGCGTGTGCCTCGGCGGCCTGCTTGTCCAGGCCCTGATGGATCATCAAGGTCTCGCGGATCTGGCGACCGACGGTGAGAACCGGGTTCAGGCTCGTCATCGGTTCCTGGAAGATCATCGAGATGTCGTTGCCGCGGATCGCGCGCATCTCGCGGTCAGAGAGCTCGAGGAGATCCTTCCCCGCAAAGCGGATGCTGCCTGCGATCCTGCCCGGCGGCTCCGGGATCAGCCGCATCAAGGACATCGAGGTCACCGATTTGCCGCAGCCGGATTCGCCGACGATGGCAAGCGTTTCGCCTTCATTGACGTGGAAGGACACGCCATCCACCGCGCGGTTGATGCCGCCGGGGGTGCGGAAATGGGTCTGGAGGTTTTCGACTTCGAGCAGGGCCATAGCGGTCAGCCCCTCACAGGCTCTTGGCCATGCGCGGGTCGAGCGCATCGCGAAGGCCGTCGCCGAGCAGGTTTACCGCAAGCACCGTGACGGACAGGAACGCTGCCGGGAAGAACACGATGTAGGGCTTGACCTGCCACAGCGCGCGGCCCTCGGCCATGATGTTGCCCCAGGATGGAATGGTCGGCGGCGTGCCGGCGCCGATGAAGGACAGGATCGCCTCGGTGATCATGGCGCTGGCGCAGATATAAGTCGCCTGCACCAGCATCGGCGCCACCGTGTTCGGCAGGATGTGGCGCAGGATGATCATCGGCGTGCGCGTGCCGCAGGCCACCGCCGCATCCACATAGGGCTGCTCGCGCAGCGACAACACGACGCTGCGGACGAGACGCGAGACGCGCGGGATCTCGGCCACGGTGATGGCCAGGATGACGTTGCCGACGCTGCCGCGCGTCAGCGCCATCAACGCGATGGCGAGCAGGATCGGCGGGATCGACATCAGCCCGTCCATGAAGCGCATCAGGATGCCGTCGGTCCAGCGGATGAAGCCCGAGACCATGCCGATGGCAAGCCCCGCCGCGGATGCGAAAATCGCCACCGACAGGCCGACCGTGAGCGAGACCCGTGCGCCGAACAGCACACGCGAATAGATGTCGCGGCCGAGAACGTCGGTGCCGAACCAGAAATCAGCCGACGGCGCCCGCGTGCGTTTGGCCGGCGCAAGCGCGGTCGGATCAACCGTCCAAAGATAGGGCGCAAAAATCGCGATCAGCACCAATGTCAGCAGCAATGCGCCGCCGATCGCGACCGTGGGGTGGCCGCGCAACAGGCCGACGAAGCCGCGGCGTATCCTGACCGGCCGGAGAATCTCCGGCAATTGCGGCGCGAGGACGAGGCCGGTGGGTAGCGATTGCGGATTGACGGTGGTGTCGGTCAATAGCGAATCCTCGGGTCAACGAGCGTATAGATGACGTCGATCATCAGATTGACGAGGACGTAGACGAAGCTGAACAGCAGCACGATGCCCTGGATGACGGGATAGTCGCGGCGCAGGATCGCATCGATCGTGAGACGGCCGAGGCCGGGAATCGCGAACACGCTCTCGGTCACCACCGCACCGCCGATCAGCAGCGCAATGCCGATCCCGATCACGGTCACGATCGGCACGGCCGCGTTCTTCAAGGCGTGAATGAACAGGATGCCGCCCTGGCCGAGGCCCTTGGCCTTGGCCGTGCGGATATAGTCCTGCTGCAGCACTTCGAGCATGGCGGCGCGGGTGATGCGCGCGACCAGGGCGATGTAGACGCAGCCGAGCGCGATCGCTGGCAGGATCAAATTCTCCAGCCACGGCCAGAAGCCTTGATTGAGCGGCGTATAACCCTGCACCGGCAACCATTCGAGCTCGAGGGCGAAGATGTAGGCGAGCATGTAGCCGACCACGAAGACGGGGAGCGAGAAGCCGAACACGGCAAAGCCCATGATGACGCGGTCGATCAGGCTGCCGGCCTTCCAGGCCGCCACGACGCCGAGCGGCACCGCCACCACGATCGTGAGCAGCAGCGTGACGATCATCAGCGACAGCGTCGGTCCGAGCCGCTGCCCGATCATCGCCGATACCGGCAAATTGGTGAAGATAGACGTGCCGAGATCGCCGTGCAGGATGCGCCAGACCCAGCTTCCGAACTGCACCAGGAACGGACGATCGAGGCCGAGGCTCTGGCGGATGCGCTCCACATCCTCCGGGCTCGCCTGATCGCCCGCGATCACCACGGCGGGATCGCCCGGCGCGATGTAGAGCAGGCTGAACACGAACAGCGCGACGATCGCCATCACCGGCAAGGTCGCGACGACGCGACGGAGGATGTAGGAGAGCATCTGGCTTCAGCACACCATCATGCGGACTTCGACACGCCCCAGAAGAACGGCAGCGGCCCCTTGGCGATGCCGGAGACGTTCTTGCGCCACGCCGTGTAGGTCAGGAAGAAGCCGGTCGGCGCATAGACGACATCCTCGATCGCTGCCTTGTTGACCCGCCCGATCGCCGCCTTCTCTTCCTCGACACTCTTGGCGTCGAACCAGCCTGCAATCTCCTTCTCGGTGTTCGGGCTGTTGGGCCAGCCGAACCAGGCCTTGTCGCCGTTGGCGCGGATGGCGGTGTAGGCGGCGGGCGTGATGCAGTCGGCGCCGGCATGCCAGCTGTGGAACATGTTCCACCCGCCCTGCCCGGGCGGCGTCTTCGCCGCACGGCGAGAGCCGACCGTGCCCCAATCGGTCGCGACGAAGTCGACATTCATGCCGAGCCGCTTCAACAGATCCGCAGTGACGTCGCCCTGCGCCTTGGTGATCGGCTGGTCCTGCGCGACGAGACATGTCACCGGCTGGCCGGAATAGCCGCTTTCGGCCAGCAGCTTCTTGGCGGCATCGAAGTCGCGCTTGCCCTTCAGGATCTCGCCGCCCATCTCGTTGTACACGGGCGTATCCGGCGTGAAGAAGCCGGGCAGCGGCTTCCACAACGCGTTGTCGTCGCCGACGATCGCGCGCATGTAGTCTTCCTGGCTGAGCGCCATCAGCACCGCGCGCCGCGCCCGCACGTCGTTGAACGGCGCGAACAAATGGTTCATGCGGAACGAGCCGATATTGCCGAGGGGATCGCCGATGTCGACGCTGATGTTCTTGTTCTTCTTCAGGACGGGCACGAGATCGGCGATCGGGTTCTCCCACCAGTCGACCTCGCCGTTCTGCAAGGCAGCCGCCGCGGTCGCGGGGTCCGGCATCACGATCCATTCCACGCGATCGACCAGGATCTGCTTGCCGCCGGCGAGCCAGGAGGCCTTCTCCTGCCGCGGCACGTAATCGGTGAACTTCTCGAACACCGACTTGGCGCCTGGGACCCACTCGCTCTTGGCGAACTTCATCGGACCCGAGCCGACATATTCGGTGATCTGCTTGAAGGGATCGGTCTTGGCGATCCGTTCCGGCATGATGAAGGAGCACGGCGCGTTGTTCTTGGCGAGCGCATAGAGCATTTTCGGGAAGGGCTGCTTCAAGACCCATTTGAAGGTGCGATCGTCGACGGCCGTCAGTTCCTGCTGGATGGCGATGATCATCAGCCCCATCGGATCGCGCGCAGCCCAGCGTGACAGGCTGGCAACGGCGTCCTTGGCCAGCACCGGCTCGCCATCGTGGAACTTGAGACCGGGGCGCAAGCGGAACGTCCAGGTCTTGCCGTCGTCCGAGGTCTCCTCGGACTCGATCATCTGGCGCTGCGGCTGCAGCTGCGCGTCGATGCCGTAAAGCGTGTCCCAGACCAGCGCCGCGGCATTGCGCACGACATATTGCGTGCCCCAGATCGGATCGAAATTGGCGAGATTGGCCTGCGGCACGAAGCGGAGGGTACGGGCTGATGCGCCTTGCGCGATCGCCGGGGCCGAGAGGCCGGTCAATGCCAGACCGCCCGCGCCGGCAAGTCCCTTCAATACGGTCCTGCGATCCATGACGTCCTCCCAGTAATGCTGTGATGCCGGCCGTCGTTGGCCAAGGGCAGGTGAAACCAGAACCCATTGGCGTGCAAATGGTATGCCACTAACCGGACCTTCGCCAGCGGGATCTCACCGCCATTCGGGCCGGCTGGTTCGCCTGGAGTCAGACCCTCAGAGACAGCCGCAGGCGCCGCCAGCCGATGACGACGCCGGTCATGGAAAACACGAATCCGATTGCACAGAGCCCGACGATCAGGATATCGCGCAGAAGCGGATGCGCCATGAGGATCGGAAAATCCAGCGTGTGCAACGCGGCGTAGAACCAGCGATAGGCGCGCCGCGAGGCATCCAGCCTTTGCAGCACATTGCCGTCGGCGCCGTCGATATCGAACCAGAGCTCGCCGCAATGCACCCGGTAGACCGGCGCACTTGGTACGGCGGATCGTGCGGGATAATCATCATTGCCGGCCAAAACGCCTGGGATGCCGCAATCTTTGGCAAGGCGGGACGTCAAGCCCCGAACCTCGCCCGCGCTCAGGACGCCGGCTTGTCCCGCGCCGGATGTATCTTTGGTCCTGATCAATTTCTGCGAAGCCAGCGCGAGCCGATCGCGACGATAGACCTCGCCATCGAAGCCGAACCATTCGGCTTCCCAGACCGATGACGCCAGTGGCGTCCGCTCCAGCGACAGTGCCTCCGTCCAGCGGGGCACGGCGTACGCGGCGCCAGCTTCCGAGCCCGTCAGCTGTCCGCGCGAGAACAGCCGGCCATGGTCCATCGAGAGCCAGCCGCTGAAGATCCAGCTGAGCACGAACAGCGTCGCGGCAAGGCCAAGGACGTGATGCCATGCGTGCCACCCGCGATAAGGCGTTGCGGGGCGGCCATTCCTCGTCCTGATCTGCGCGATTCCGAGCGCCGCACCCAGCACGGCTGCGATCAAGGCCAACAACGACAATGTCCAGACGACGCCGTCCCACAGCGCCCAGTCGCGTCTCAGCACCGTCGGGTAGATCCAGTGCAGCACGCTGCCGGCCCAATTCCAGCCGCGCTCGCCTCGCGTCGTATCCAGGACGACCTCGCCGGTGCGCGAGGAGACATAGAGCTCCGTTCCGGCGGCATCGCCGAGGGCGATGCGAAACAACGGCCGGTGACGATCGAAGCCGTTCGGCACGGTCCATTGATCGTAATCCGCCTTCGCGAGCAAGGTTGCGTGCGCGGCATCGAGCCCGCGGTTGCGGGCGTGATCCCGCCCGATGGCGAGCGCCACATCGGAGGACACCACCTCTGCGTCGCTCCCGTCGGAGCCGCGCACGGCGCGCAGGCGCGATGGTCCCGTAATGACATAAGCGAGCCCATCGCTTCGCCGGATCAGCCTGACACGCGTGGCGTCCGTGATTCCGCTCGCGACGACGGCATCGGCAACCGCGATCCGCGCATCCGTCCGGTCCAGCGGCGCAAGACCGGCAAAGCGCTCCGCTTCCGTCAGCGACGGAAACGGAACGAAGTGCATCACGATTCCCGTCGCGAACCACATCGCGAACAGCAGGCAGAACGCGATCCCGAGCCAGCGATGCAGCAGGACGATCGCGGCCATCATGCGGTCAGCGCCCTACCATTTGAACGCCGCCGAGAGTTCATAGGTGCGCGGCGCGCCGAGCAGGATCTGATCGGGATAGAACGGATCGCCCCAGATCGCGTAGCGCTTGTCGGTGATGTTGCGGACGCGGAAGGTCAGGCGGGCCTGGTCGACAGCGCCAAATACGGTCTTGGGAATGTCGACGAAGGCGTAGACGTCGGCGACGGTGTAAGCCTTCATCGTCACCGTGTTGGCGTCGGTGTTGTAGCGGTCGCCGACATGGCGGCCGGTGATTCCGAGCTCCACCGGCCAGGGCGTGAAGAACCGATACGATGCGCCGGCATTGGCGACGATGCGCGGTACGTTCGGCGGCGTGTTGCCGGAGAACGATCCGCCGACGAAGTCGTAATCGGCATAGCGCGCATCGACATAGGCGATGTTGCCCCACAGCCGCAGCGGATCGATCGGGCGCACCGAGGCGGCAAGCTCGACGCCCTTGGACTCCTGCCGCCCGGCGATATTGAGCGCCTGCCCGCCGGCGGCGGCATAGACGTTCTTGCGCAGGATGTCGTAGGCCGAGAACGACCATTCCGCCCTGTTGTCCCAGAACAGGTGCTTGACCCCGGTCTCGTAGGTGCGCGCGGTCGTGAGATCGAGCGGCTGGGTCGGTGATAGCAAAAAGATGTTGTTGGCCGAGACGTCCGCGCCGGTGGCGTACTGGCTGAAGAAGGTCAGGCCCGGCACGGCTTCCCAGGTGTAGCCGATGCGCCCGGTCACCGGGGCCCAGTCCTTGGTGTAAGGGAAACCCGCGTTCACGAGCCCCGCGGAGTCCATCGAGTTGCGGTCGAGCCCGATATGCTCGACGCGCAGGCCGCCGATCAGCGAGAACGTCCGCGTCAGCTTCAGCCGGTCCTCGAACGACAGCGCCTCGTTGTCGATCCGGGCGGTCTGCCGCTTGGTCGTGAGCGTGCCGTAGAAGCCGCGGTTGGGATCGACGAGGGACACGGAATCGCCGGGGAAATTGGCGGCGCCCGGCCTGACGAAATCGAGATAGCTCGAGGACAACGTCGTGACCAACCGGTTGTCGAAGCCGGCGATGTCTGTGTCCCAGATCAGGTCTGTGACATTGCCGACGAGACGCTGGCTATGGGCGACGTAAAAGCGCTCGCGATCGACCAGGTTCGTTCCGGAATTGAACGCCTCAACCTCATTGTTGAACCACGTGCGCTCGGCGCCGTAGCCATAGGCCTGGCTCTTCAGGATCAGGTCGGGCGCCAGCTTCAGCTCGAAGCCACCGCGGAGCCACACCTCCTGCGCCACGTTGCGATTGTCGAGAACGTTGTAATTGGTGTTGAAGGTCCGGTCGTCGATGGTGACGGCGCCGAGGTTGGTCTTGTTGTAGTTCGAGACGTAATTGCCGGACACGATCCCGCTCGTCGCATGCGCGCCGCTGAAAGCGACCGGCACAAGCGGTGCGCCCCAATAGGCCTTGCCGCGATCCTCGCGATATTCGATCGCGCCCCAGACCTTGAGGCTGTCGGAGATGCGGTAGTTGAGCTGACCCGACACATCCAGCATCTTGGTATTGGTGTCGTCGACAAAGCCGTTGAGCGAGGAACGGCTGATGTCGAAGCGATAGTCGAGGCCCTGCACGTTGGTGCTGCCGCCCGAGCCGTAATGCGCGCGGAACGAGTTCAGCGAATCCCAGGAGAAGTCAGCCTCGTTCCGGATCGGCCCCGTATGCGGCTGCTTGGTGACGAAATTGATCGCACCGCCGGCGGCGCCCTCGCCCGAGATCAGCGAGGCCGGTCCCTTCAAGAACTCCACGGCTTCCAGATTGGCGGTGTCCATGATCCGCGAGGTCATGTTCTGCGGGCCGATCTTGATGCCGTTGTAGAGCGTGTTGATCTGACTGTTGGTGAAGCCGCGCATCGAGAAACCTGCCGGCTCCCCCGGCGCATCCCCGGAGGTGACGCCGACCGCGCCCTGCGCCACCTCGGACACGGTGCGATAGCCCTGCTCGCGCATGGTCTCGGCAGAGATCACCTCGACGGTCGCCGGCGTCTCGCGCACCGTCAGGCCGAGCCGCGAGGCGCTTTCGGCCACCGCATTGCTGTTGAGCGGTGTCGCCGCCTGCGTCTGTACGCCATCGCCAGGCACCGCAGGCTTTGGCGCTGCCGTAGCAGCGGATCTGTGCGAGGACGCGCGGCGGGCGCTTTGCCCCTCCCGGCCAGCAGGCTTCGCCTGCTTGCGGGATTGGGCCGGCGAGATTTCGACCGCCGGCAGCCGTTCGCGAGCCTGCTGCGCCATCGCGGCGGGCAGATCGGCCACTGCCAACGTGAGCGCTGCGGAGGCGATCAGGAAGCGGCGCGGTCGTAGGATGCGGATGGAAGACACGGCACAAAACCTCGGTATGACGTCAGTGGCACGTCACAGCGAACGAGGTCTCACCTTTGGCCTTGCGGCCGTCCGATGAAGCCGAATGTCTGTACTCCCCGACCGACATCTTCGCGTGTGACCACGGCTGACGGCAGGTCTCCTGGCTCGCGGGTCAGTACCTTGCGTCGCCTTCCCGGGACCGAGATGCCCAGTGGCTCGTGATGCAAGATTCGCCGCTTACAGTTGCGGGGGCAGCCGCGGCATTGGAGACAATGTCCCCGCACCGCATTCCCTTTTCATCCCCTCTCGGGGAAACCGTCGCGAGCATCTAGGATTACCATCAGGACAGAGTCAATGTATCCCGTGCGACGTTATTGCCACAGCAACCAACTTCCTTGGAGTGTTTGAGCATGGAAGGCGAGACCTTCCTCTGGCTGATCCGGCACGCGCCGGTCGACGGCATCAAAGGCACCATCCACGCCGCCGACGCACCGGCCGACCTCGGCGATCGCGCGCAATTGGAGGCGCTGCAGCGCCATCTGCCGCGGAATGCCGCCAGCTATGCCAGCCCGTCGCGGCGTACGGTCGAGACGGCGCGCGCGCTGGGTCTCGAACCGGAGCTGGTCAGCGAATTCCGCGAGCAGGATTTCGGCGACTGGACCGGCCATCGGCACGACGCGCTCGCTGCGACCGGCGACGAGACTTACGCCCAGTTCTGGAATGATCCGGCCGGCGGGCGGCCACCGGGCGGCGAAAGCTTTGCGGATCAGGTCACGCGTGTCCGGCTAGGCCTGTCGCGGATCGGGACCGGACCGGCCACGCTCGTTGTGCATTCCGGCACCATCCGCGCCGCGCTGTGCATCGCGCTGGATCTCACGCCGCAAGCCGCCTTGCGCTTCGTGATCGAGCCGCTGTCGCTGACCCGGATCGATCGCCTCGCGACCGGATGGCGCGTCGTCTCGGTCAATCAGCGGGTCAGCTAGGCCTGTCCGGCACATTGGCTTCGGCAAAGGTCGCCATGCCGTTGTGAAGTGCACAAGCGCTGCGCACCAAGGGTAGCGCGATGGCGGCGCCCGATCCCTCGCCGAGCCTGAGATCGAGGCTGATCAGCGGCTGCACGTTCAGCGCGCGCAGCACCAGCCGGTGCCCCTGCTCGGCCGATTGATGCGACGGCAGCAGGAACGGCTGACAGGACGGGTTCAGCCGCACTGCTGCGAGCGCTGCGACCGACACGATGAAGCCGTCGATCAATACGGGAATGCGGCGCTGCGCGGCCGCGATGATCGCGCCCGAGATCGCCGCGATTTCGAGACCGCCGACGGCGCACAGGATTTTTTCGGGCGACGCTCCCGCAACGCCATGATGCGCAATCGCAGCGTCGATCACCCGCGCCTTGTGCGCCCGGCCGGCGGCATCGACGCCGGTCCCGCTGCCTGCGATCTCCTCGGCGCTGATGCCGAGCAGGCTCGCGGCAATCGCCGCCGATGTGGTGGTGTTGCCGATCCCCATCTCGCCGAAGATCAGGAGATCGGGCGGATTGGCCGCCACGCGCTCCACGGCGCGCCGGCCCGCCTCGAAGGCGAACGCCAGTTCCGCAGGTGTGAGCGCGGCTTCGACGCTGAAATCGCGCGTGCCACGGCGCGGCTTGTCGGTGACGATTCCCGTCATCTCCTCCTGCGCAAGCGTGCCGGCGTCGACCACTTCCAGGCTGGAGCCAAGCTCGCGCGCCAGCACCGAGATCGCGGCACCGCCCGCGGCAAAATTCGCCATCATCGCGATGGTCACCGCTTGCGGATAGGCCGACACGCCCTGCGCGACGATGCCGTGGTCGCCGGCGAAGACGATGATCGGCACGCGCGCCGCGCGCGGCTGCTCGGTGGCCTGCAAGCCCGCGAGCTCGATCGCGAGCTGCTCGAGCCGGCCGAGCGCGCCGGTCGGCTTCGTCAGTTGCGCCTGACGCGCGATCGCCGCGTCGCGATGGACCGCGGAGATTTCGGGGCATTTGTCGGTGACCCAGTCGGGGAGCATGCTGCCTCGCTTAACGCGTCCGCTTGAGAATGTAGCTGTCCATGATCCAGCCGTGGCGCGCGCGCGCCTCCTGCCGCACGGCCACGATGCGCGGGCCGATTTCGGCGAGCGCGCCGGATAGGATGATCTGATCTTGCATGCCGAGATAGGCGCCCCAGTAAATGTGGAGGCTATCAGGATCGAGCGACTGGAACGCCGTGCCGCCGTCGAGCATCACCACCACGGTGTCGACGCCTTGCGGCCAGCCGCCTTCGCGCAGGCGCCGTCCCGTCGTGACCAGAAATGGCTCGCCGATGTCGTTGAGGGGCAGCGCATGGGCCGCGCACAGCGCCTGGATCGCGGTGATGCCGGGTACGACTTCGATTTTGGGCAAGGGATCGAGCCGCCGCGCAATGCGCAGCGAGGAATCATACAGCGAGGGATCGCCCCAGATCAGCAGCGCAACCTTGCCCTCACCCTTGAGATGATCTGCGACCGCGTGCTGCCAGGTCGCGGCAACCGCATCGTGCCAGTCGTCCACGCCCTTGCGGTAATCCGCTTCCTCTGTGTCGCGCACGGGAAGATCGAACTCGGCAATACGCGTCGTTTGATTGGTCAGAACATCCGCGCAGATCGTCCGCCTGAGATCGGCGAGATCGGACTTCGCCGTTCCCTTGCGCGGGATCAGGACGAGATCGGCGGCGTTGATGGCTTCAATGGCGGCGCGCGTGAGCTGGCCAGGATCGCCGCAACCGATGCCGATCAGGGAAAGCGTGAGCATCGCGGGCGCCGGGGGGGCGGCCATGACGGCCGCCCCTTGTCTCTTTAGGCCGCGTTGTGCAGGCGCGGGGTGACGAAGCCCGGCGCGGTGACGCCGCGCAGCGACTTCGCCAGCGCCAGCACGGCCAGATCGGCCAGCGGCTCGATCACGATGACCAGCGCGTAAGAGGCGGCGAACGTCGCGATGCTGGCGAGGTTGCTCATCGCAAAGCCCGAGCCGTAGAGCGCCCAGAACGCCACCCAGCCGATCACGCCGGCCTGATAGGTCGTCGACAGCGCCAGCGCCTGGCGATACTTCAAATCGACATAGGCGGTGTTGCGCGGGATGGTCCGTGTGGCGATCGCCTGGATCGCGAACAGCGGCACCAGGAGCGTCGTGACGTTCATGCCGTATTGCGGGATGTCGGCCGGCTCGAAGAACACGCCCTGAAGCAGCAGGCCGAACGCGAGGCCAAAGGCGGCGGGCGCCGCACCGAACAGCAGGAACAAGGTCGAGCCGAGAATGAAGTGGACCTCGGAGACGCCGACCGGGAAGTGCGGCAGGATCTCGAAGAAGACGAAGACGAGGACCGTCGTGGCCAAGGCGCGCGCGGCAAACGACGTCATGCCCTGCTCGCGTACGGTCTCGGCCGCGAGCTTCAGGGCAACGCCGCCTGCGGCGATGCCGGTTGCGTAACTCAACACGAGCTTGGCGCCCGTCACGATCCCGGGTTCGATATGCATGGCTCAGATCCTTCCTGCCGTCACACCCGACGGCCTTGGCCTCAAAACGTGCAGGGCCGGTCTCCTGGCTCGCGGTTCACTGGGTTCTCCGGCCTTCCCGGGCCTTGCGGCCCAGTGGCTGATCGGAGCCCCTCACCGCTTACAGTCGCGGGGGCGGCTGGGGTTTTGAGCGCCGCAACTTGGTCCGCCCATCCCCATTCCCGATTATGCTCCGGCGCTTTGCGCCGCGTTGAGCACCATGCCTCTCCTGTGTGCTCCTTTCGGCGCGCCTGCGTCAAGAGGCGAAGGGCGGCCGCGGCCGTCACGACGGATAATCCCCTGCCAGCGCGCCGAACAGGATCACGGCGGCGGTGGAAGCCGCGCCGCCGCGGGCAAGCTGCTCGGCAAGCTCGGCAATGGTGGTGCGGACCAGCCGCTCGTCGGAACGGCCGAGGGATTCGGCGACCAGCGCCGGCGTATCCGCGGCAAGCCCATGCGCGATCAATTTTGCGGCAAGCGCCGGAAAGGTGCGCCGGCCCATATAGACCACGGTCGTCGCTTCAGGGTCGGCCAGCGCCGCCCAATTCAGGTTCGGCGGCAGCTCGCCGGTGACGTCCGCGCCGGTGATGAACTGCACCCGGCGCGAGGTGTGGCGCCTTGTCAGGGGAATGCCGGCCTGAGCCGCGGCGGCGCAAGCCGAGGTGACGCCGGGGACGATCTCATAGCCGATGCCGGCTTCGCGCAGCGTCTCGATCTCCTCCTCGAGGCGGCCGAATATCCCGGCATCGCCGGACTTCAGCCGCACCACGCGCGCGCCCGTTACGGCATAGTCGACCAGCAGGCGGTTGACGTGATGCTGCTTGGTCGAGGGCCGCCCTGCCCGCTTACCGACCGAGACGAGATTGGCTTCGGGCCGGGCAAGATCGAGGATCGCGCCCGAGGCGAGATCGTCATAGAGCACGACGTCGGCCTCGCGCAGCCGCGCGGCGCCCTTGAGCGTGAGCAATTCGGGGTCGCCGGGTCCGGCGGAGATGAAGGAGACGAATCCGCTCACCGATCCTCCGCGATCAGATGAAAGAACGTGCCGCTGACACGGCCGCGCCGCGAGCCGGTTTCGGCGATGACTGCACCCGTCGCATCATGCACGACCGCGAGCGGCGTGTCAGGCTGGGCGAGAATGGTCGAATAGTGAAACTCGTGGCCGCGCAGGCGCGCCCCGGCGCGATATCCCGGCATCGGCGCGGCGAGCGTCGCGAGGCGATAGCCCAGATGCATGCGGCGTTTGGCAAAGCTGGTCTCGAGGCCAAGCAGGTCTGTCATCTCATGGCGGATCCCGTCCGCGTCGGTCAAAGCGGCTCCCAGCACCATATAGCCCCCGCATTCGCCATGCACGGGTCGCGTTTCGGCGAAGGCGCGCAGGCCCTCGCGAAAACGCGCATTGGACGCGATCCTGCCGGCATGAAGCTCGGGATAGCCGCCGGGCAGCCAGCACACATCGGCGCTCGCGTCAGGCGTTTCATCGGCCAGCGGCGAGAACGGCAGGATCTCGGCGCCCGCCGCGCGCCAGGCTTCCAGCATATGGGGATAGACGAAGGAGAACGCGGCATCACGCGCCAACGCAATGCGCTGGCCGGGCGGCACCACGGTCAGGCCATTTGCGGCCGGCTGCGGCGACCAGCCGGCTGCGGAGCGCAACACGGCAGCGAGATCGACATGCTCGGCGACGAAGCGCGCGGCCTCGTCGATCAGCTTGCCGATCTCGGCCTGCTCTTCGGCCTGCACCAGGCCGAGATGCCGCTTCGGCAGGCTGATCTCGGCATGGCGCGGCAGCGCGCCGAACACGGCGATGCCGGCATCTTTGAGCGCACGCCGCACCAGGTCTTCATGGCGTGGGCTGGCGACACGATTGAGCACGACGCCCGCGAGGCGCACGCCGGCGCGGTAATCGCGCAGGCCTGCGGCGATCGCCGCCGCTGTCTGCGCCTGTCCAGAGGGGTCGATCACCAGCAGCACCGGCCAGCCCAGCATCTCCGCGATGTCGGCGGTAGCACCGGTGCCGCAGACGCCGCGCGCGGCGACGCCGTCGAACAGGCCCATCGAGCCCTCGGCGAGCACGATATCGGCATCCGCGCCGCGGCTGGCGAGATGGGCGATCGTGCCGCGGTCCATCGCCCAGCTATCGACATTGACGGAGGCGCGGCCCGTCGCGGCCGCGTGGAAGGCGGGATCGATGTAGTCGGGGCCACTCTTGAAGCACTGCACGTTCAGGCCGCGATGGCGCCAGGCGCGTGCGAGCGCCAGCGTCAGCGTGGTCTTGCCGACTCCGGAGGCCGGTGCGGAGATGACAAGGCCCACCGCCATCACGACGCCTCCGGAAAGCGAGGCTCGGCGCCGACAGGTCGGTAGCGACGGTCGTAGTCGGCGGCGTAGAGGCGGCTCTCGTCAAAATCCGTAGCGCCAAGCGTCTTGCCGGCCAGGATCAGCGCAGTACGCTCCATCTCCGCGCCGACTGCTGCATCGAGCGTGCCGAGCGTCGCGCGCACGATACGCTGGTCCGGCCAGCTTGCGCGCCAGACGATCGCGACCGGACAATTTTCGCCGTAATGCGGCGTGAGCTCGGCGACGACTTGGTCGAGCAGGTGAATCGACAGATGAATCGCGAGCACCGCGCCGGTCGCGGCGAACGCGGCCAGCTTCTCGCCGTCAGGCATTGCACTGGCGCGGCCCGGCGTGCGCGTCAGGACGACCGTCTGGGCAAGCCCCGGTAGGGTCAGCTCAGCCTCGAGCGCTGCCGCAGCGGCGGAGAAGGACGGCACGCCCGGCGTGACCGAAAAGGGAATGCCCAGCGCGCGCAGGCGGCGGAGTTGCTCGCCCATCGCCGACCAGATCGAGAGATCGCCGGAATGCAGCCGTGCGACATCCTTGCCCTCGGCATGCGCCGTGGCGATCTCCGCGATGATCTCATCGAGCGACAAAGGCGCGGTGTTGACGATGCGCGCGCCGGGAGGGCAATGCGCAAGCACGCCGTCAGGGATCAGTGAGCCCGCATAGAGACAGACCGGACAGGCCGCGATCAGGTCGCGGCCGCGCAGGGTCAGCAGATCTGGCGCGCCCGGCCCGGCGCCGATGAAATGCACCGTCATGCGCCGTCTCCTTCCGCGATTGCGGCGGTTGCGGTGCGATCCTGCGAGACCGCCCGCGTCGCAATCAGCCGCGCGCGAGGGCCAGCCGCCGCGAGCGCCGCGGCTTCTGCGACCGATCCGGTCCTGAACTTCTCCATCACGAGATCCGACTGGCTTGGCGTTGCGATCCCGGCCAGCATCTCAGCCGGAACAGCCTTGATCGGCACACCGCACTCACGCGCGAGCTGCTTTAGCGGCTCCGCGTCGGCCTTGTCGCTGACAGTCGCCATCGCTGCGAGACCTTCGGGACCGCCCGCCGCCCGCAGCGCATCGCGCAGCGAGGCCAGCGTGACATCTCTCCTGAACCCGAAGCCAGCCACTTTCATCGGGTCACACTCCACTGCACCACCGGCCGTGCAGCTTCCCAGGAACGATAGCGGCCGAGCGGCGCGGAATGCGCGATCTCGACCCGCATCAGCTGACCGCCATGGCCCTGCTCTAGCTCGCCGAGCAGCGCTTCGGTTTCCAACGTGATCGAATGTGCAACGAGCCGCGTTCCAGGCGCGAGGCGCGACCAGACGGCATCGAACATCGCACGATCGAGGCCGCCACCAATGAAGACCGCATCCGGCGCTTCCAGTGTAGCGAGCGCTTCGGGCGCTTTCCCCGTGACGACGCTGATCCGGTGCGCCAGCCCGAACGCGGCTGCATTCTTGCTGATGTTCGCGACGCGATCCTCACGCGCCTCGATGGCGGTTGCCGTCCCGCCGCACAGTGCCCACTCGACCGAGATCGACCCCGATCCCGCGCCGATATCCCACAGCCCTTCGCCCGGACGCGGCGCCAGCGCCGAGAGCGCGAGCGCGCGCACAGGGCGCTTGGTGATCTGGCCGTCGTGGGCGAACAGATCGTCCGGTAACCCTGAGCTGCGGGGAATGCCTTGCGTGCCCCTCGCCCACAAGGCCACCGCGACCAGATTTGAGGTCACCTCCTCGGCAAAGAGGTCGACGCGATGCTGGTCGGTATATTCCTGTGGCCCGCCAAGCGCCTCGAGTGTCCACATCAGCGAGGCACCCCATCCGCGATCGGTCAGCCATTTCGCGAGAGCATCAACCGCCGTTGCATCACGCATCAGGCAGATGATGCGCGCGTCTCGCGCCAGATGCGGTACGAGACGCTCGAACGGCGCGGCATGGAGGCCAATGCATATCGTGGTCTCCAGCCGCCAGCCTAAGCGCGCAGCCGCGAGCGAAAACGTCGACGGTCCCGGATGCGCGATCCACTCGTCGCTACCGAGTCTCTCGGCGAGAACAGCGCCTGCGCCATGCCAGAACGGATCGCCAGAGGCGAGCACCGCCGTCGGCCGATCGCGGCAGCTCAGCACGACACCGGCATCGAATGGCACTGGCCACGCACGGCCGCGACTGCCCACACCGGCGAGCGCGAGGTGCCGTTCCCCGCCAAAGACGGTTTCGGCATCGGCAAGCGCCTTTCGGCTTGCTTCCGACAGCCCGGCAAGGCCATCTTCGCCGATACCGATGATGGTCAGCCAGGGATCAGCCATGATGCGCGCCCTCATACTGGGCGGGACGGCCGATGCGAGCTCGCTCGCAGCCGAGGTCGCGCGCGCGCGCATCGATGCCGTCTATTCGTACGCCGGTCGCACTCACGTGCCGGCCGATCAGCCGCTGCCGACCCGCATCGGCGGTTTCGGCGGCGTCAGCGGGCTTGCGGGTTACATCCGCGACGAGCGCATCACGCATGTGATCGACGCGACGCATCCATTCGCAGCCGAGATGAGCCGCAACGCGGTCGAAGCTTGCGCGGACACCGGGACATCGCTGCTCGCGCTGGAGCGCGCGCCCTGGGGCAGCATGTCCGGCGACAATTGGATCGAGGTTGCAGATATCAGTGCCGCCGCCGCCGCGCTGCCGGAGGCGCCCGCGAACGTGTTCCTCGCCATCGGCCGCCAGCATATCACGCCGTTCGCGATGAAGCCGCAGCATGCCTACACGCTGCGCTTCGTCGATCCGCAGGAGGCGGCCCTGCCCTTCGCCGCTGACGTGATCGTGTCGCGCGGGCCGTTCACGCTTCACAGCGAGCTCGAGATGCTGCGCGCCCGCGAGATCGCGTGGATCGTCGCCCGCAATTCCGGCGGCGACGGCGCGCGTGCCAAGGTCGACGCGGCCCGCATGCTCGGCCTTCCCGTGGTCATGATCTCGCGGCCGACGCTGCCCGAGCGCCGACGGGTCGAGAGCGTCGCTGAGGTGATGGAGTGGCTCGGTCATTCGACCCGCCTCGGTGCATAGACCCAGCGGCCGACACGGCGCGTCTGCGAATTGCCGACGATCACCAGCGTGCGCATGTCGGCCATCTCCGGCGCCGCTTCGTTCAGCGTCACGGTCACGATCTTCTCGTCGGCCGCGCTGACCGCGCGCGCAAAGATGACGAAGCGCTCGCCGCAGCCGGCGTCCTTCAGCACCGCGAGCGCGCGGCCAAAGCCCTCGGGCCGGCTCGCCGATCGCGGATTGTACATCGCAATCGAAAAATCGGCTTCCGCTGCGAGGCGCAGACGCCTCTCGATGATCGTCCAGGGCTTGAGATTATCCGAGAGGTTGATCGCGCAGAAATCATGGCCGAGCGGCGCGCCGGCACGCGCAGCCGCCGCCAGCATGGCGGTGATCCCGGGCAGCACGCGGATCGGCAGCGCCTGATATTGCGGCGCCTGCTCCAGCGCCTCGAACACGGCCGAGGCCATCGCGAACACGCCGGGATCGCCGGATGACACGACGACGACCTGCCGGCCTTCTGCGGCGAGCCGCAAAGCCTCGCCGGCGCGCTGCAGCTCCTCGCGATTGTCGGAGGGATGCAGCTTCAGCCCAGCACGCGGCGGCACGCGCGCGACATAGGGCGCGTAGCCGAGAATGTCGGTCGCGGTGGCAAGCGCGGCCGTGACCTCGGGCGTCACCAGGGCATCGCTGCCCGGCCCGAGGCCCGCGATGGTCAGCGTGCCCGTCATTCGGCGGCTTCCAGATGCCGGCCCTTGCCGTGCACCAGCACGATCGCAAAATAGGGACAGTCGGCGGCATCGATCTCCGCGAGCCGCGCCACACGCTCGCCCGGCATGGTGCCGCGCTCGACCAGCCAGGCGTCGTCCAGCCGGCCGGCAGATGCGAGCGCGCGGCGCACTTTCGCAAGATTACGGCCGGTCTTCATCACGACGAGCGCATCGGAATCCCGCATGCGGCGCTCGAGCTCACCTTCGGGAAGCGTGCCCATCAGCACGGTCGTCACATCATCGCCAAGCGCGATCGGCTGGCCGACGCCGTTCCAGCAGCCGACCATGCCGGGAATGCCGGCGATCACCTCGATCTCGACACGCCCTTGCAGGCGCGTGTGCAGATGCATGAAGGAGCCGTAGAAGTAAGGATCGCCCTCGCAGAGCACAACGACGTCGACCGCACGCGAAAGCCGCGCCAGACGCTCCGCCCATTCGTCGTAGAAACCGGCGAGCAGCTGGACGTATTCCGCACTGTCGAAGGCGATCTCCGTCGTGACAGGGTATTCCATGGGGTATTCGGTGACGTCAGTCGCGAGCATGCCCTCGACGATGCGCCGCGCCTGGCCCGGCCTGCCCTTCTTGCGAAAGTATGCGACGTGCTTCGCAGCCCGCACCGTGCGGTCTGAGCGCACGCTCATCAGATCGGGATCACCGGGGCCGAGACCGCAGCAGATGATGCGTCCCATCGCTATTCGCTCCGGCTCGCCAGCGCGTTGACGGCCGCGACCGTGATCGCCGAGCCGCCGAGGCGGCCTTCGACGGTCAGCGCCGGCGCCGGCGGAGCGGCCATCAACGCCGCCTTGGACTCGGCTGCACCGACGAAGCCGACCGGACAGCCGATGATCGCCGCCGGCCGCGGGCAGTCTGTATCCTCCAGCATGTTGAGCAGATGAAACAGCGCCGTCGGCGCATTGCCGATCGCGACGATCGCGCCGTCCAGATGCGGCCGCCACAGTTCGAGTGCCGCGGCCGAGCGGGTGTTGCGCATGGATTGCGCGAGCGCGGGCACGGTCTCATCGCCGAGCGTGCAGATGACGGCATTGGCCGCGGGAAGCCTTGCACGCGTGATCCCTTCCGAAACCATGCGTGCGTCGCACAGAATCGGCGCGCCTCTTTGCAAAGCGGCGCGAGCGATCGTCGCCATGCCCGGCGTGAAGCGGATATGGGCCTCCAGGCCGACCATGCCGGCGGCGTGGATCATCCGCACCACGACCTGCTCCTCGGCCGGCGTGAAGCGGGCAAGATCGGCCTCAGTCCGAATGGTGGCGAAGGACTGCCGGTAGATCGCCGCGCCATCGGTCTCGTAAATGTGCGGCATCAGTTCCCTCCGACGAGGATCGAGGGATCGCTGACGATGTCGGCGCCGTTCAACCCGCGCAGGACCGGCTCATCGCGGATCGAACCGTTGCGGACGAGATCGAAGCCGGCGCGCGTCGCAACCAGCGTGACGGCGGCCGTGCCGGAATGGGCGCAGCCCTTGCCGCAGCCGGAGACGTGCAGCCGCGCGTCGGCGGCGATGCGCGGCGCGAGCGCCGCGGCCAGCGCGCGGGTATCGGCATGGGCTTCGCGGCAGCGCGGCGCACCGCTGCAGGCGATGACGCGCAGCGCGGGATCAAAGGGCTCGGTGATGAGGCCCGGCGCGCTCGGCATCTCGCGCTTGCCTTCGCTGAGCACCATTCGCCAGGGCGTCATGCGTAGCGCATGGCCACAACCGGCGAACTGATGCAGCGTCGTGTGCAGCAGCTGCCCGAACGCGACGCCGACCATCGCGCCTTGCGGATAGTGCCCGGGCCGCGACGCCGCCATCACGGGCGCAGGCTCCGTCTCGCCGCGCAGCGATGGCGGCAACGCCGCGCCGGAGGCGATGTGGGCTGCCATCCGGCCGCGCCCGTCCTTCGCGCCGCCGGAGACCAGGAACCAGCTTGCGAGCGCCAGCGCCGTGCTCACGGCCTCGCCGCGCGCGACGGAGCGGCCGAGCCGCGCGCCGTCGGCCCGCACCAGAAGGCGGCCCGCGCGATCGCGCTCGATGCGGATGTCGGCGGAATCGCCGGCGAGCACCCGCGACCGTCCGTCATCGATGGCGAAGCCGAACTTGGTGGGAAGCGCGAGGCCGCGATCGGCCAGCGCCTCCTCCAGCCCAGCGGCGAGCGACTGGGTTTCGTCACCGCCGCTCCAGAACGGAGTCACCAGAATATTGCGTCGGGCTTCGATCTCGGCGTCGGGGTCGAGCAGCGCGAGTTGCGAAAGGCCGTCGAGCAGCGGCCGGTGGCTTTGCTCGCTGACGCCGCGGATCTGGAGATTGGCGCGGCTCGTCACATCGATCAGGCCGTTGCCGTGTTGCCCGGCGAGTTCGGCAAGCCCGATGATCTGTGGCGCTTCAAGCCGCCCACCGAACGGCCGCACCCGCACCACGAGCCCGTCGCCCGACAGCATCGGGCGCAGCGCGCCGGGACACCAGCCCTTGACCGCAGACGCGCTCATGATGCCTCCCGCAGCGCCGCCGCGATCGAGTTGCGGCGCGTTTGCCACAGCGCCGCATCGTGCAGGCGCGCAAAACAGGTTTCCATCGCGGCAAGCGCCGCAGGATTCTCGCGCGCCATGAAGGCACGGACGTCGTCATGGCCAAGCGTCGCGTCGTAATAGAGATCGAACAGATGCGGCGGCACGGCGCCGGCAAGATGCGCGAAGGCGGCCATATGCTCCAGCGTTGCGGTGATCTCCGCGGCCCCGCGAAAGCCGTGACGCATCATGCCGGCGATCCAGGCCGGATTGGCGGCGCGCGCCCGGACGACGCGCGATATCTCTTCCGTCAGCGTGCGCGCGTGCGGCTGTTCGGGACGCGTCGTGTCGAGGTGATAGAGCGATGGCGCTGCCGCGCCGAGATGCACGGCTGCCGCCGCAACCCCGGCTTCATGCGCGGCGTAATCGGCGGCAAGCAGCAGGTCGGTTTCCGGCAGATCCTGAACATGGACAAAGGCGTCGGCGGCCGCGAGGCGCTGCTCGATGCCGGCGCGGTCATGCTGCATCTCGCCATCCGCCGAGAACGCCCATGACGAGGCCGACAGCCAGGCTTCGCCCGCGGCATCCCGCGTCTCCGGCGTGAAGGCATCGGGGACCGCCGAGAGGCCGACGCCATATTGTCCGGGCCGCGGCGCGAACACGCGCGAGGTGCGATGGCGATACGGATTTTCCTCGCCCTCATCGTCGCGGCCTGCAAGCGTTTCGGAAGCGGCCTCGAACAATTGCGCGAGACCGGAGAAGACGTCGCGGAACAGGCCCGAGACGCGCAACGTGACATCGATGCGCGGGCGGCCGAGCTCGGCCGGCGCGATGATGTCGTAGCCGGTGACGCGGCCGGAGGCGTGATCCCAGCGCGGCGCGAGCCCGGCCAGATGCAGCGCCATGGCAAACTCCTCGCCCGCAGTGCGCATCGTCGCCGAGCCCCAGAGATCGACGACGAGGCCTTTCGGCCAGTCGCCGTGATCCTGCAAATGGCGCCGCAGCAGCTCCTCGGCGAGTTTGATCCCCTGCGCATGCGCCGACGGCGTCGGCACGGCGCGCGGGTCGACCGCAAAGAGATTGCGCCCGGTCGGCAGCACGTCGGCGCGGCCGCGATAGGGCGAGCCCGACGGCCCCGGCGCGACACGCTGCCCTGCAAGGGCGGCACGTAGCGCATCGCGCTCCGCCTCGCCACAGGCGCCGCGGCCGAACACGTGCAGACCGTCGCCGAACTGACTTTCCTTGAGATCGCAGACGAAGCGATCGATCCGCGGAATGGCTTCGGCCGGCGCGGCCGAGGCATCGAGGCCGAGATCGTCTTCGAGGCCCGCCGCACGCGCCTCGTCGCGGATCGCCGCGATCAGCCGCTGGCGGCGCGCGGGGTCGAGACCGTCGGCGGTCGAATATTCGTCGAGAAGACGTTCGAGCCGGCGCAAACCTTCCGGCACGGCCGATGTTTCCAGCGGCGGCGGGAGATGGCCGATGGTGACGGCACCGATGCGCCGCTTGGCCTGTGCAGCCTCGCCGGGATCGTTGACGATGAAGGGGTAGATGATCGGGAGATCGCCGATCAGCGCCTCAGGCCAGCACGCAGACGACAGCGCGACGGATTTTCCAGGCAGCCATTCCAGCGTGCCATGCGCGCCCATATGCACGACGGCATCACAGCCCTGCTGCCGAAGCCAGAGATAGAACGCGACATAGGCATGGCGCGGCGTGCGGGCGAGATCGTGATAGTCGGTATCACGCGCGGCGGCATCGCCACGCTCCGGCTGGACCGCGATGACCGACCGACCGCGTGGGATTGCGGCGAAATGGAATGCGCCATCGCGACAGCCTGGATCGTTCTCCGGCGCGCCCCAGGCCTGCGCGAGATCGTCCTGCAAGGATTGCGGCAGGCCCGAGAGCGCCGTGCGGTAGTCGGCAACGCTCCACGTCAAATTTCGCGTCAGCAGCGTCTCACCGAGAGCTCGAACCGGCGCGACATCAAAGCCAGCCTCGGCGAGATCGGACATCAGGGCCTCGACCGAAGCCAGCGCATCGAGTCCGACCGCGTGCGCGATCTGATGCGGCCGCCCCGGATAGTTCGAGAGCACGATCGCCAGCCGCTTCTCGGCGGTTGTCCTTTCCGCGAGGCGCCGCCACGCCGCAACGCGCGTGGCGACGGCTTTCACGCGCTCGTCATCGGGCCTGTGCGCCAGATGCGAGAACTGCAAATCCGGATCACGGTCGGCGGCGGATTTGAAGCTCACCACGCCCGCGAACAGCCGGCCGTCGACCTCGGGCAGCACCACATGCATCGCGAGATCGCCGGGCGACAGGCCGCGCAACGAGGTCGCCCAGTCCTCGCGTCGCGCCGTGGACAGCGCGACCTGGAACACGGGGCACGATGCGGCGTCGAACGGCGTCGTGCCGTCGTCGCCGATGGCGGAGAACGCCGTTGCGTTGACGATCGCCGCCGGAGGCTTCGTCGCAAGATACGCGCGCAACCAGTCCGCGACACCCGGAGCCTTCAGCGAGGTGACGAACGCGCCGAACGCGTCAAAACCATTCTCGCGCAGCGCCGCGATCAGCGCATCGACCGGGCCGGTGTCGGCGGCCGTGAGATAGGAGCGATAGAAGGTCACCAGCGCGAGGGGCTTCCCCTCGCCGCCCGCCGGCGCAGCAATGACACCGCGCGCGGGATCGAAGAATCCCATCTCGGGCACGGTCATGTCGCCGACAACAGGCCCGGCATAAAGTCCCGAGGCCAGTGCCAGTTGCGCGATCGCCGCCTGCGCCGCGACCGGGCCGCCGGTATCGCAGAGCACCTTGAGGCGGCGCAGCGTCGAGACCGGCAAGGTCGAATAGGCATCAAGCCTGACGTCGTCGCGGCCATCGGCCGGCAGCACGGCGAGCACGATGCCGCGATCCTTCGCCAGTTGCTGAAGGGCGGCGAGGCCGTATGGCCAATAGGATTCGCCGCCGATCAGCCGCACCAGAATGCCGCGCGCCTGCGACAAGGTGCGCTCGACATAGGTGTCGACCGACAGCGGATGACGCAGCTCGGCGAGGTTGGCGAGCCGCAGCGACGGCAGGCTGCCCCGGCCACGGCGCCAGCCGGCTGCGAAGGCAGCAAGGTCGGAATCCGAATACGAGAGCACCACGAGATCGGCCGGGTCCTGGCCGATGTCTCTTGGCGTCGCGGTCTCCTCGAGACCGCGGCTCTCGCGGAAGACGACGTGCATCAGATACCTAATCCCAACCTGATCGCGGCCTCGTCGATATCGCCATGCTCGCCGATCACGACGAGCTTTGATTGCCGGAGATCTGCGCCCCAGGGCTTGTCGAACTGGTGGCGCACGCGCTCGCCGACCGCCTGCAGCAACAGGCGCATCGGCTTGCCCGCCACCGCGATATAGCCCTTGGCGCGCAGCACATTCTGCTCGCGCGCCAGCTTCTGCACCGAGGCGACCAGCGCGTCGATGTCGGCGACCTCAGGGAGATCGATCACGACGGAGGCAAAATCATCGTGCTCGTGCTCCTCCTCGCCGTCGTGATGCGAGGGACGTGCGGCGAGATCGTTCTCGGCGGCAGCGCCGAGGCCGAGGATCAAGCGGGCGTCGATCGCGCCGTCAGTGACGGGCAGCATCGGCACGCGGCGCGGCATCTCGGCGGTGATCACAGCCCTGGCGGCTTCGATCCCGGCGGCGCCCGCAAGGTCGGCCTTGGTCAGCAGCACGATGTCGGCGCAGGCGATCTGGTCCTCGAACACTTCCGACAGCGGCGTCTCGTGGTCGAGATTTTCGTCCGCCGCGCGCTGCGCTTCGACCGCATCAGGATCGGGCGCGAAGCGGCCGGCCGCGACGGCCTCGGCATCGGCCAGCGCGATCACGCCGTCGACCGTGATGCGCGAGCGGATCTCGGGCCAGTCGAACGCCTTCAAGAGTGGCTTCGGCAACGCCAGGCCCGAGGTCTCGATCAGGATGTGATCGGGCCGCACGGGGCGCGCCAAGAGCTGCTCCATGGTCGGAATGAAATCATCGGCGACGGTGCAGCAGATGCAGCCATTGGCGAGCTCGACGATGTTCTCTTCGGGGCAATTGGCGTCGGCGCAGGACTTCAGGATCTCGCCGTCGACGCCCTCGCTGCCGAACTCGTTGACGAGCACCGCGAGCTTCTTGCCATTGGGATTCGCGAGCAGATGCTGGATCAGCGTCGTCTTGCCGGAGCCGAGGAAACCGGTGACCACCGTCACAGGGACTTTTGCGAGCGAGCTCATTCGGCGGCCTCCGGCACGACGGCAACAGGGGGAATGCGGGCAAGCGACTGCTTGCGGAAGATTTCGGGCCGGCTGCGCCAGGGCACGAGGCCATCGGGCGCGGCCGCGTAGGCCGCCGCGCCCGCGACCACGTCCTGCGCATTCGCATCCGACAGGCGGCCATAGACATAGGACCAGCGGCCGGGCGCGCTGAGCGCGACCGAGCAGCCCTGGCTGCATGCAGAGAGGCATTCGACGGGAACCACATTGACGCCGTCAGGCACGCCAGCCTCGAGGATCGCACCATGCAGGCGCTTGCCGGGCGTCGTCTCGCCCTCGCCGAGCGTCTCGCCGGCACGGCAGGTGATGCAGACATGAAGTGTGACGGTCATCGCCTCTTCCAGATATCAGCGGGAGGCGATGAGGCACACGGACCATTCTTCAGAAGGCCCGTTTCCCCGTCGCGGAACACCCCGTCCGCCGGTCCAAAACTCGTCGCGCTGGCAGGTCTCCCGGCTTGCGGAGCAGGGTTTTGCCCTTCGATCCCCGCCTTCCCGATTCCCGTGGGAATCAGTGGCTTCGGGCATCTCTCCGGTCACGGTCGCGGGGGCGGCTGCATTTTGGACCCTAATCTTGCCGATTCGGACCCTATCGCATTCCCTCTTCGCCTGTCATAGGACAGGAACCAACGCCGGGCCACCATTTGCCGGTGGCCGCCTCTTGTCAAGCCGAAGGACCGGGACCCATGACGCCTGAACCGGATACCCAAACAACCGAGGACACCGACATCAGGCACGCCCAGAAAATGGCGAAGAAGAAGGCCGCCCGCGGCAAGATCATGGCGACCAAGAGCGGCGAAAAGGGCCTCATCATCGTGCACACCGGCGCCGGCAAGGGCAAGTCCTCCTCGGCTTTCGGCATGATCGTGCGCTGCGTCGCTCACGGCTTCCCCTGCGCCGTCGTGCAGTTCATCAAGGGTGCCTGGGACACCGGCGAGCGGCGCCTGCTCACCGGCCATTTCGGCGAGCTCTGTCAGTTCCACGCGATGGGCGAAGGCTTCACCTGGGAGACACAGGACCGCGCCCGCGACATCGCCGCCGCGCGCGCCGGCTGGGAGAAGGCCAAGGAGCTGATCCTTGACGAGAGCCTGCGCATGGTCGTGCTCGACGAGATCAACATCGCGCTGCGCTACGACTATCTCGACATCGCCGAGGTGGTGGAGTTCCTGACGACCTCGAAGCCGCCGATGACTCACGTCGTGCTCACCGGGCGCAACGCCAAGGACGAGCTGATCGAGATCGCCGATCTCGTCACCGAGATGACGCTGGTCAAGCACCCCTTCCGCTCCGGCATCAAGGCGCAGGCCGGCGTCGAGTTCTGAAGTCGATGGCACGGGCGCTGATGATTCAGGGGGCCGGCTCGGACGTGGGCAAGTCGCTCATCGTCGCCGGTCTCGCGCGCGCCTTCACGCGGCGGGGCTTGCGTGTGCTCCCCTTCAAGCCGCAGAACATGTCGAACAACGCGGCCGTCACCGTCGATGGCGGCGAGATCGGCCGCGCGCAGGCGTTGCAGGCGCTCGCCGCCGGCGTCGAACCGCACACCGACATGAATCCGGTGCTGCTCAAGCCCGAGACCGATGTCGGCGCGCAGGTCATCGTGCATGGCAAGCGCATCGCGACGGCGCGCGCGCGCGACTATGCGGCCATGAAGCCCTCGCTAATGGGCGCGGTGCTGGAGAGCTTCGAGCGGCTGAAGGCGCGCGCCGATCTGGTGCTGGTCGAAGGCGCCGGCAGCCCGGCCGAAGTGAATCTGCGCAAGGCCGACATCGCCAATATGGGCTTTGCGCGCAAGGCCGACGTGCCCGTCGTACTGATTGGCGACATCGATCGCGGCGGCGTCATCGCCCAGCTCGTCGGCATCAAGACGGTGATCGATCCTGACGATGCCGCGATGATCCAAGGTTTTGTCATCAACAAGTTCCGCGGCGATCCCACGCTGTTCGACGACGGCTACCGGCTGATCGAAGAAAAAACCGCCTGGCGCGGTTTCGGCGTGCTGCCCTGGTTTGCCCGCGCCGGCGAGCTGCCGGCCGAGGACGCGCTGGGGCTGAGCGACGCGCGCAAGCCGGGCCAGTGCAAGATCGCGTGCCTCGCGCTGTCGCGGATCGCCAATTTCGACGATCTCGATCCGCTCAAGCTCGAGCCTTCAGTCGATCTCGTGATGGTGCGCCCCGGCGAAGCAATCCCCGGCGACGTCAGGCTCGTCATCATCCCCGGCTCAAAATCCACTCGCGGCGATCTCGCCTTCCTGCGCGCGCAGGGCTGGGACATCGACCTGCTCGCGCATCATCGCCGGGGCGGCCACGTGCTCGGCCTCTGCGGCGGCTACCAGATGCTCGGGCGCCGCGTCGCCGATCCCGACGGCATCGAAGGGCCCGCGGGCGACACGCCGGGGCTCGGGCTGCTGGATGTGGAGACGGTGATGAGCCCGCAGAAGACGCTGACGCGTGTCGCGGCGGTGCATGCCGCCACGGAGCAGCCGATCGAAGCTTATGAAATCCACATCGGCCGCACCGACGGACCGGATCGCGCACGTCCCTTCGCGAAGCTGAACGACGAGCCGGAAGGCGCGATCTCGCGCGACGGCCGCGTGCAGGGCAGCTATCTGCACGGCCTGTTCACCTCGGATGATTTCCGCAAGGCGTACCTGGCAAAGCTCGACATTCCCGCCGGTAACGAGCCGTATGCGGCCCGAGTCGAGAGCGCGCTCGAGGCGTTGGCCGATCACATCGAAAAGCATCTCGACGTCGAAGGCCTGCTCGCGCTAGCACGCTAGCGCCTCTCCGAGCCGCGACCATTCGCTTTCGCTGCCGGGAAGGCCGAGCCTCAGCCATGTCGGATTGTGCGTGAACACGCGCGACCAGATATGGCGATGTGCCAGCTGCTCCTGCGCGGCAAGCGCATCCGGCGTTTCGTAGAGACGAAACAGCGACGCGCCGCCGACGAGCCGCCATCCCTGCGCACGCGCCATCTCGTCGAGACGAACGCAATCGCGCGCAAGCCGCGCGGTCGTGGCCTCGGCCCAGGCATCGTCGTGCAGCGCGCGACAACCGATGGCGATCGCTGCACCCGAGACCGGCCATGGCCCCGAAGCCGCCGCGAGCTTGGCCACATCAGCCGCACTACCAAGTGCGAAACCCAGCCGCAGGCCGGCAAGACCATAAAACTTTCCGAAGGAGCGCAGGACCAGCAGTCCAGGCCGATCCGCTTCGCTCGCGAGCGACAATGCCGGAACAGCATCGGCAAAGCTCTCGTCGATCACGAGACGGCCGACGCCCGGCAGAAGCGCGAGCAGATCCTTTGGCGCATGATTCCGGCCGTCGGGATTGTTGGGATTGACGACGATGGCGAGGTCTGCGTCTTCAAGCGCGCCGAGCTCGCCGACCTCCTGCACGTCCCAGCCCGCGGCCGACAGCACGCCCGCATACTCATTATAGGTCGGAGCCAAGATGCCCGCGCGGCCGGGCGGCCCGAGTTGCGGCAGCAATTGAATGGCGGCCTGCGCGCCGCCCAGTGCGACGATCGGCGCGCGCGTGCGGTAGGCGTGCCGCGCAGCCTGATGCAGAGCGTCGGTTTCGGCTCGCGATGGCAGCGCCGTCCACGCGCGCGCCGTCACCTCGCCCACGGGATAAGGCAGCCGGTTGATCCCGGTCGACAGGTCGATCCAGTCCTCAGCGCGTCCGCCAAAACGCTGCTGGGCCAGATCGAGATTTCCACCGTGCTCGCGCATGCCCCGTTCTTTCACGCGAAGGCCAGGATCGCAAGCACACCGGCTAGCAGCAACATGGCGCGGCGATAAACCGTTAGTCCCTCGCCGATATCCGCGGCCAGCGGATCGCGCGCGCCTTCATTGAGCCAGGGCTCGTTCGTGATGCTGCCGTGATAGATGCGGGGGCCGCTGAGCCGTACACCGAGTGCGCCGGCCATGGCCGCTTCCGGCCAGCCCGCATTGGGCGAGCGGTGACGGCGCGCATCCCGCGTCATGCACGCCAGCGCTTCGGATCGTCGCGGCGCCAGCAGCACGAACAGGAATCCGGTCAGGCGCGCCGGGATGAAGTTGACGACATCGTCGATGCGCGCGGCGGCCCAACCGAAGGCTTCGTGGCGCTCGCTGCGATGGCCGATCATGGAGTCCAGCGTGTTGATCGCCTTGTAGCCCAAAATGCCGGGCAATCCGAACAGCGCGCCCCAGAACACCGGCGCCACGATGCCGTCGGACGCGTTCTCTGCAAGGCTCTCGATCGCCGCACGCGCGATCCCGGCCTCATCGAGCGCCGCGGGATCGCGACCGACGATACGCGAAACCGCCTCGCGCGCGGACGCAATGTCCCCGGCCAGCAACGGAGCCGCAACCGCCGCGACGTGATCGTGCAACGAGCGCAGCGCGGCCAGGGGCCAGGCCAGGACACCGACCAGCACGATCTGGATCCAACCCGCGGGCAGCAAGACCTGAATCATCCAACCGATCGCAACGGCGGCTGCGATCACCAAGAGCGCTCCGGCGATACCGGCCGCGCGGCGGAGCGCCGGCGGATCGGAGGCGCGATTCCAGCTGCGATCGATGGCGCCGATCAGCCGACCCAGCCAGGTCACGGGATGACCGATCCACGCGAACAGCCATGACGGCCAGCCCAGGAGGGCATCCACCGCCATCGCCACCACCATCGCGCCCGCAAAGCCCAATCTCGCCTCCTGTCCCGCCCCTGTTGCGCAAAGCGAGGGCCAAGCGCAACCCCCTCCGCATCTGATTTCGGCTTTGTCTTTGGCGGCGATTGATGGTTAGTCAGGCCCTCGAGGAGAGTTTCATGGCCGTCATCTTGATCACGGGCGGAGCCCGATCGGGCAAGAGCAAGCGCGCGGAAATGCGCACGCGCACCTTTGCCGGCCAGCCGGTCTATGTCGCGACGGCCGAAGCGCTCGATACCGAGATGGAGGCGCGCATCGCGAAGCATCGCTCGCGGCGCGGAACCGACTGGCTCGAACGCGAGGTGCCGCTCGATCTCGTATCCGCACTGGCCGAGACGGACGGCGGCGGCGCACGACTGGTGGACTGCCTGACGCTGTGGCTCTCCAATCTGATGCATGCGACGCGCGACTGGGAGCACGAAGTGACCGAACTCGCAGCCGTCCTCCCCCGCTTGAAAAGCCCCGTCGTGCTCGTCACCAATGAAGTCGGCCTCGGCATTGTCCCCGACAATGCGCTGGCGCGCAGTTTTCGCGATGCCGCCGGGATCATGAACCAGATGATCGCTGCGATCGCTGACGAGGTCGAGTTCGTCGTCGCCGGCCTGCCGATGAAACTGAAATGATGCCGCGCGCCGAACTCCTCAAAGACATTGTCGCCGATCTCAGGATGGCGGCGTCGTTCGTCACGATCCTCCCGGTGGCATCGTCGAAGCCGGCGGCTGACGGCGCCATCGCGCGGGCGACCTGGGCGCTTCCCTTCGCGGGACTGCTGGTCGGCCTTGCCGGCGCCTTCGCCTACAAGGTCGCCTTCCGTTGCGGGTTGACACCGAACCTTGCTGCCCTGCTCGCCCTGGCGACCACCGCCCTCATCACCGGCGCGCTGCACGAGGACGGTCTCGCAGATACCGCCGACGGACTTGGCGGCGGACGCACGCGCGAGCGCAAGCTGGAGATCATGCGTGACAGCCGGATCGGAACGTACGGAGCCTGCGCGCTGATCCTGTCGTTCGGCCTACGCTGGAGCGCGCTCGCGACGATCGCCGATCCCATCGCCGCCGCGCTGGCGCTGTGCGCCGCGCATGCGGCGGCGCGCGCGGGCGTGCCGGCCTTCATGTCGCTGGTGCCGCCCGCGCGGCCGGACGGACTGTCAGCGAGCACCGGCGTGCCGCCGGGCCGCAGTGTCGCCATCGCCTTCGCGGTTGGAACGCTCGCGCTCGTCCTGGCGTTGGGGCCAGGCAAGGCGCTGGTCGGCCTGGTCCTGCTGTCGCTCGCCGGATGGACGTTGGCGCGGCTGGCCATCCGCCAGATCGGCGGGCAGACCGGCGACATTCTCGGAGCGTTCGAGCAGATCGGCGAAATCTTGATCCTGCTGGTCGCCGCAGCCTTTCAGATCGGACGTTGACCCCATGGTCGAGTTCGACGACAGCTTCCGTCGGCAACTGCACGAGCTGTTCGTGTGGCGCCGCGACGTCCGCCGCTTTCGCAGCGATCCGCTGCCGGAGGGCGCCATCGCAGGGCTGATCGAGACCGCCTGCCTGTCACCCTCGGTCGGCCTCAGCCAGCCCTGGCGCTTCGTCATCGTCGATGACGCCGCGCGGCGCCGGGCCGTGATCGAAGACTTCAGGGCATGCAATGCCGATGCGCTCAGCTGCTATTCCGGCGAGCGTGCCGCGCGTTATGCCACGCTGAAACTGTCGGGCCTCGAACAGGCGCCCGGCCATCTCGCCGTGTTCGCCGACAAGGCCAGCGACACCGGTCATGGCCTCGGCCGCGCCACCATGCCGGAGACCACGGAATATTCCGTCGTCGCCGCGATCACCGCGATGTGGCTCGCCGCGCGCGCGGAAGGCATCGGCCTCGGCTGGGTGTCGATCCTCAACCCGGATCGCATCCATGCCATTCTCGACGTGCCGGATACCTGGAAATTCATCGCCTATCTCTGCATCGGCTATCCCGAGGTCGAATGCGACCAACCCGAGCTCGAGCAGGCGAAATGGGAGCACCGGCTGGGCGCCGACGAGTTTACCTTGCGGCGCTGAGACGAACGGGATTTCCGCTACGGCAGCTCGACAATCTTGCGCTGCATGAGCATTTTAAGAGCCGCGCCCACCCCGCATCGCATGTCCTTCAAATTGGGATCAAAGGTGGCGTCACGTCCGAACTTTCCGGACACGTACAAATTGGTGCAGCCCCAGACATACGGCGACCTGGCATTGTGGTTTCGATAGCCGAGCCCGTTGAAGCTTTCCAGCCGGTACAAGACCGTTCCGATGCCGGACCAATCGAGACCTTGCCAACCAAGGAGGGTGAGATAGTCGATCGTGCTATCCTCCCAAGAGAACGGCGGATCGCCTGAGGGTCGTCCCTTCGGGACGTTCACGGTCTTGGCCGACAGCGGATCGCCGTTCAGGTGACGCGAAAAATCGAAATTGGTATCCGCGTGAATCAAGCCCACGACGTACCAGGGCACACTCATCCTGGCTTCGATGGACTGATATCGCTCCTTGTTGGCCTGGATGCGCCCAACGAACTTGTCCAGATCGGACAGGCGTTGGGGATCGAGGGTGGCTTGGTCAAAGAGTTGCTCGGCCTCCGACTGGATCGCTTTCCGATCGAACCTCGGGGCAACAGTCGGTTGGCTCGGCACGGTGATATTGCTGTCCTGTCTCGCGTATCCGACCTCCGCATAGTTCCAATCGAGCTCCCTGCGCAGGGCCGCAAGTTTGATCTGGTCGGCTTCGCTCGGTCGAGCATGCGCGCCCAGATGCGCAGCATCCATCTCCTTGTCGTTGATGCTCTGTCTGATCGCGTCGCGCCGCTTCTCCAAGCCGTCGTGATAGAGCCTCCATTGCTCCCTGCTGTCCTTGTCCGAGACATACGAGAAGTATTCGGAGAAGCGCAGGCGCAACTCGATGTCCTGGTTGAGGGCCGTGTCGATGAATTTCGAGATGTAGGTCTGGTGCAGATCCTGGGCCTTGCTCTCGATCTCCTTCTGCTTGAGGGCGACCTCCTGCTCCGCCTTCCTGAGATCGAGCCGCGCCTTGTAGGCATCGACCGCGGCTGGAATGGCAACGGCGACACCGCCGCTGATCAGCGTGCCCCAGATCGCCTGCCAGAAGCCGAGGCGCAAGCGATAGCGCTCGAGACTCACCGGGGCCTGCTCGGCATTCGGATCTGCTGCGGCCATTTTTCCCCGCCAACCAGTTATGGAACGAATTGGCGCCGCGGGATGACATGCTCTCCCTGGCGCAGCCCCGAAAAATGGGCTGGCTCCGTCCCGAGTAGATTGCAATGTCATATGCAACCGCAAGCCGCCGGTTTAAGCAACCGTCAAATCTCTCCCGGCGGGGTCATTTGCGGTCCGGCCCGGCAGGCGGAACGGCTATGACTTTCGCGCGGCTGCAGCGGCTGGCGCCACGCTGTCCTGCTTCTGGAACATCAACAGCGGCCGGAAGACGACGCGGCCATAGGCCTCGTAATGGTGCTGGGTGGACACCGCCATCTTCAGCGGCGTGGCGTAGTTCGCCTCGAACGTCATGAATTGCGCGTAGGTCCAGGAGAAGCCGACGCCGACAGAGGCCATCTCGGTGACGCCCGGGAAGGTCGAATACACCGCGCCCCAGTCGGTGAAGATGTAGGTGTCGAAACCCCTCAGCCATTGCGACCAGTTGTAGTGCAGCTCGGCGTTGAAGTAATAGCCGCTGTCGCCGGACGCCGCGTTGGAGGGGTAGCCGCGCACGGTGGTGGGGCCGCCGATCGAGAAGATCTGGTCGCCCGGCAGCAGCTTCTCCTGCGCGTACTGCCAGCTCGCCAGCACATTGGCACTGAAGTTCTGAGGTCCCGCGGCGCTGGTTGCGATCAGCGAGCCGGTAAAGGTGTTGAACGCGCGGTTGTTGCCGAGCACGTAATCATGCCACGCGACGTAGTTCACCGCCGGCGACACCGTGATCGAATAGGTGTTGCCGGACTTGGTCACCGATATTCCCGCGGTGGTCTTGTCGTAGTGATCGTCGGTGACGGCAACAGTTGCGAAGCGGCTGACCGTCTTGCCTTCGGTCAAGGCGGCATTGAGCAGCACCAGCCAGTCCTGCGTCACCCAGACCGGTTGGCTGAAATTGACCGCGGCCTGGCTCGAGCGACCGGTAACGTCGAGCGCGACGAACGGTCCCTGGACGATCTTGATCTTGCCTTCGGTATAGCTGACGCCGGCGCGGCCGCCCCAGGGATTGACCGGGATGCTGTAGGCGACATTGCCGTTGAGATTGCCGTCGGAGCGGACGCCGTAGAAGGTCAGGCGGTCGTCGACGCCGAACAGGCCGTGGCGCTTGTAGAAGGCTCCGCCCTCCCAGCGCCCCGTGTTGTCGGCCCCCTGGTTGTCGGTGAAGAGCTGCAAGGTGTCGACCGGCGGCTCGATCACGGCGAACTGCAGGTCGGTGAGACCAAAACTCGTGCCGGGCTGCAGCAATGCCTTGATCTGCACGTCATTGGTCCGGTTGAACCAGATCACGTCGCGGTTGAGCTTGGGAACGTCGAGCACCTCGCCTTCGGGCTCCTTCACACGCTGAAGGATGTAGTCGGTGCGGGTCTGCTTGTTGCCCTCGACGGTCGTCTTCTGGAGCCGGCCTTCGGTCAGCTTGATCCTGACGACGCCGCCCTTGGCGTCCTGCTCGGGCAGCGTCGCGATGCCCGTGACGATGCCGCGCGCGGCATAGACGGCGTTGATGTCGGCCACGAGCTGCAACAGCGAGGCGATGTCGACGTCCTTGCCGACATATTTCTTCGCGATCTCGTCGAGCTCTGCCGGCGTGATGAACTTGGATTCGTCGAACGTGACCTTGCGCAGGCGGAATTTCGGCCCGCCCGGCTTGAGGAGCTGGGACTTCTCGCGCTCGCCACCGATTACCGCCGGCCCTGTGAGCTTGGGCGGCGCGCTCTGCTGCTCGAGTTGCCGGCGCTGGCGGTCGACGTCGTTCTGGATCACGCCGGGATTGATCGACTGGGCGCGCGCGGATGCAATGCAGGACCCTGCAAGCCCGATCACCAGAGCTGCCCTCAGAACCCGCATTCTCTACCACGCCTCCGCGAGACGGCTCACGGCCGGCTTCGCCGTCTGCGCGCTTGCGTCCTTCCAGCCCGCGCGGCCCGCACGCTGCCCCTTCTGCCGCAGCTTGCGCATGTCGCTGAGGCCCTCGATGTTGACCGCGGGACCGGAGCCGATCGTCTCGACCGGCCGCGGCGTCAGCAGCGCGTCGAGACGCGCCTGGCCCGAGAGGCCGAGCAGGTAGAACGTCCCGCTGTCCTTCTTCGCGAGCCAGCTCTCGATGTTCTCCTTGCCCTCGCCATCGACCGAGATGTTGCGCATCATGCTCGCGCCGGTGAAATCGTTGCAGCAGGTATGGGTCGGACCGTAATTGGTGACGGTCGCCGAGATGTCGCCGGTATAGAACACCACATAGGCATTGCTGACATTGGCGTTGCCGACCTGGCTCATCGTGAACACGCCGCCGGGCTGGTAGAGCTGCAGCGTCGGCCAATTGGACGGCGCCGGCGTGCGGTTGTTCAGCAGCACCTGCTGGGTCGCCGTGGTCAGCATGAGCTGGCCCGGCACATAGCCGTTCAGGATCGAAACCGCCGGCGCATCCGTCCAGAAGGTCGCGTCGACCACCTTGAACTGGTTGATGATGATGCTGTCGGGATCGATCGAGATGTTGGCATATTTGGCGACGCCGCCGTTATAGCCGGTGATGTTCAGGATCAACGGAACGGCCGGGTTGGAGCGGATCTGCTCGCCCTTGACGTTGATCGTATCGGCCGCGAGGTCGAGCTCCCTCACGACGCTGACCCAGGCGATCGTCAGGTCACCCGACGAGGTCATCTTGACGACGTCGCCGCTGATCCGGTCGAACGAAACAGATCCGGCCACGTCGAAACGCGTGGCGCCGTTCGCGGAGATCGAGCCACCGCGGAGCGAGCCCCTGTCGGATTTGACCTCGAGGTCGCCGGCATCGCCCGGGATGCCCGTCGTGGTGAGCTGGCTGAAGACGATGTCGTTCACCGCGTGCAGGGTCTGCGTGCCGCCGCTGATGGCGGTGCCGACGGTGATCCCTCCCGTCGTCGCGGTGACGTCGAGGGTGCCGCCGACGTTGAGATTGTCCCAATGAACGACCGTTCCGCTGAGCACCGCGTTGCCGGTCGAGGCCGTGAGGTTACGACCGGTGTTGGTGCCCGCGGCGATCAGCTTCGCCGAGCCGTTGGCCGAGACCGAGCCCAGCGTGGTCGCCCCGCCCGACGTCACCGTCTGCGCCAGGATGAAGCCGCTGTCGGCGGTGACGTTGATGCTGCCGGCATCGCCATTGATGCCCGTCGCCGTCAGCGCGTTGAACGTCACGTTGTCGCGGGCGCGGATGGTCTGCGTGCCGCCGCTCTGGGCGGTTTGGACCATGATGCTGCCCTGCCCCGCCGTCATGCCCAGCGTGGTTCCGACGTTGAGCGTGTTCCAGTTGATCGGGCCGCCGCCCGCGGTCAGCAGGCCGGAGCCGGTCGTGGCGGCGAGCGTGTTGCCGGTGATGGTCGTGGCGGCCAGCAGGCTCGCCGAGCCATGGGCCGAGACCGAGCCCAGCGTGGTCGCCCCGCCCGACGTCACCGTCTGCGCCAGGATGAAGCCGCTGTCGGCGGTGACGTTGATGTTGCCGACGTCGCCGGCAGCACCGGTGGCCGCGAGCGACTTGAACGTCACGTTCTGCGTTGCGTGGACCGTCTGCGAGCCGCTGCTGCCGGCGGTACCGATCACGATGCTGCCGTTGTTCGCGACGGCGCTGAAGCTGCCGCTCGCGCCGGTCGCGGTGCCCGCCAGCACCTGGTCGAGCGTCAGGCCAGCAGTGCCGATGATGTCCACGCTGCCCTTCACCGCGGACAGCAGGCTCACCTCGGCGTCGGTCAGCGCCTTCAGGTAGATGCTTCCGGCGCTCGCGCTGGCCGACAGCCGCGTGGCGTCGGCGGTGAACCGGCCCGTCGCGCCGCCGATGCCGTTCGATGCGCTCAGCGACACTTCGGCGCCCGCGCCCGACGCGATGAACTTGGTCTGGCCGTCGCCATTGTCGACGATCGCGCCGAGCGAGGCCACACCGCCGGCGGTGACAACGATCGACGGCGTGTTCGAGGCCGCCGCGTAGGACAGCGACGAATTCAGTTGGCCAAGCGTCGCATCGCCCGTGGTCGTCACGGAGATCAATCCGGGCGCGTTGATGGCGGAATAGGCTCCCATCGACAGCGTCGCGGCCACCAGCGTCACGCCATCAGTGCCGCTGGTGGCAACCACCGGCGCCGCGCTGGTGCCGGCCGCGAAAATCATGCCGCGATTGGCGAGCAGCTGCATCAGGCCGTCGCTGCTGATGCTGGTGTTGATGGTGAGCGCGCCGCGCGCCACGTTCAGCGTCATCGCACCGCCGGCCGTCAGCGTGCCATAGCTGCCGCTGCTGCCGACCGCGAGATCGCCGGTGACCGCGAGGAGGCTGAGGTCGCCCACCGCCGAGCCGGTCACCGCGCCGGAGATGTTCACCTGCAGCGGCTGGAAGGCGCCGCCATTGAAGCCGATGCTGGCGCCCGCGCGCAGATCGAGGTCGGTGCCAAGGATATGGATCGCGCTGCGGTCCGTGAAATCGGCCTCGGCATAGATGCTGCCGGTCGCAGCCAGCTGGATCGCATTGCCGGCGGAGATGTTGCCGAGGATGAGATCGCCGGTGGTCTGCTTCACATAGATGCCCTGCGCCGACGAGACCTGGTCGAGCTGGTCGTGGCTCGGATCGGCAAAGGCGATCTGAAGCGCGTTGGAATTGTTCGCGGGATTGCTTCCGGCGGTTCCCGAGGGAGCCCCGACATTGCCGCGCTCGGCGATCAGGGTCAGGTTGGCGATGTCGCCCGAGATCACGGCGCCGCCCACATTGGCGGAGATGCTGGTGACGGCATCGAGCTTGACGTCGCCGCGACCGGTCACCTGGATGCCGTTGGCCTGCGCGGCCGTGATCGGGCCGTAATTCGCGGTGACGCCGCCGAGCGCGAGGCTGTTCTTGCTGCCGAGATAGATGTTGGTCAGCGCCTTGGCCGAGATCGCGATCGGATTGTCGACGACGACCAGGTTCTGCTGCGACAGGCTGACCGTATAGGTCGTGACATGGGTCGTCGGATCCGTGACCGCGCCGACGGTGAGCTGGCCGGGACCGGCCGTCGCCAGCAATGCCCTCTGCTCCGGCGTCAGCGACGAGGAATCGACGCTGGTGAAGGTGAAGGTCTGGGGCGCGGCCGAATTGCCGACCGAGCCGCGCGGCGCGTAGAGCATGATCTGGTTCGCGCTGACATTGGCGATGACGTTGTCGTCGATCGGCGGCGGCGCCGCGCCGACGGCCGACGACGACACCGTGTAGGCGAGCTGGCTCTGCGTCCACTGCGAACCCGCGGTGATGATGCTGTAGACCCGCTCGGTCGACGCCAGCGCATAGCTGTAGCTCGCGTCATAGGTGTTCAGCGCCGTCTGCAGCGCCGTGTTGCTCGGCAAGCGCTGGTTGGCCGTCGAAACGCCGTCGAACAGCTTGGTGAACAGCGTCGTCGACAGCGAGCTGCCGAACAGCGTCGCCAGCGGATCAGCCGGAGCGGTTCCGAGCAAGGTCGTCAGCGAGCTCTTGAGCTCGTCGGTGGTGATCTTGCCGAGCAGGAACTGATCCCGCAGGAACCGCGTCGTGGCCTCGGTCTTCATCTGGGTCGCCGTGACGTTGGCAGGATCGATGCCGAGCTTGGCGGCGACCTGCGCCCGCAGCACGGTCAGCCCCACCGAGGTCGGGGCGTAGGTGCTGCCGTTGGGGAACGCGATGTTCTTGAGCTGGAAATAGTCGTTGTAGGCCGACGTCACCATCGACTGGTAGCTGTTGACGGCGTTGGTGGCCGCGTTGCCGCTGAGCAAATCGAGGCTCGCCCAGACGTCCTGCAGGTGCTGGCTCTGCGCCGGGGTGAGACCGACCGCCGCCCGCCCGTTCAGGATGCTGGCCTGGTTGCCGTCGGAGCCCGCCGCTTCCAGGAAGACTGGGCCGCCGGTCGACTGGATCGTGCCGAGGCGCAAATCGCCCTTGGATTGGATGATGTAGGTGCCGGTGGCAGAAGTGCTGTCGAGCACGCCGCCATCGACGGCACCGCCGGCCTGAACCGTTCCCGTCGCCTGGATCACCAGCGGATTGATGTTGGTCAGCGTGCTCGCGCCGTTGACGACGGCGCTCGTCGCGCCGATCGCACCGGAGGTGGAGTTGATCTCGATGTTCTTGCCGGTCACGACGGGATTGGCGGGGTTGTAGGCAGAGACCGAGTTGATGTCGCCGGTCGCCGAGAGGAAGACGTTGCCCTGCGGCGTGGCGCCCGCCGAATTCACCTTCACCTGGTTGATCGACAGCGCGCCGATGGCCGAGATCGCGATGTCGCGGTCGATCGAGCTGGCAGTCAGGCTGCCGCCATAGAGCTGCACCTGGACGGGAGCCCCGTTGGCACCGAGCGTGCCGATGCCGCCGTCACCCCGAAGCGTCACGCTCGTGCCCGAGATCACGGGGTTGTTGGCATTGGCGCCGACCGTGATGGACGAATTGGCGCCGGTGGCGTTGAGCGTCGTCGTGCCCTGAAGGTTGTTGATCGACCCGTTGACGACGATGCCGGAGGTCGAATTGACCAGGACGTCGCTGTTGCCGCCGCCGGTGAACTTGATGTTGATCGGGTTCGACGCCTTGACCGTGTTGGTCAGCGTGAGCGTCAAATGATCGTAGATCTGCTGGTACCAGTTGAATTGCGCGTCCGCGCCGCAACACTTGTCCGGATGCGTGCCGAGCGGATTGGGATTGCCTTGTGAGTCGACGCCGTCAGCCCAGTGATAACTGCCGGTCGCAGTGGTAACCTTTTGGTAGTTGCTGCCCTGCACGCCGGAAACCAGGCTGGTCGTGGTGGTCCAGTTCGCCCCGGTGGCCTGATTGGGCGTGAAGTGCCAGCCGTAGTCGAACTGCGTGCTGTTGGTCGGGCGATCCAGTGTCGCGGTGTCGACCCACTGATAGAGCATGTTCGCCTGCGTCGCGTACTGGATGCCTGCCGTACCAGTCCTGGATGTAATCATCGACGGGTCGACCGCGGCCGCAGTGACGCTGTTGGTCTCGTATTTCGTGACCTGCTGGTTGCTCGCCGCCTTGGGATCGTAGACATACCACGTCGTCTTGCCCTGGAGCTGGTCGACGATCTCGACCACGCTCTGGGCGCTGGCACCGGTGTTGATGGTGTTGGTGACGAGCGCAAGCCCGCTCGTGTTGTTGACCGTGATCGTGCCGGCGCCGCCCTTGATCTCGATGTTGCCCTGGGTCTGGGTATTGTCGGTCGAGGTCGAGATGATCTTGCCGTTCAGATAAACATAGCCGCCCGCGCCCTGCACCACGCCGTTCAGCATGAACTGGTCGGTGAGAGCGTTGTACTTGACGCCGATCTTGACATCGCCGGTGCCCGACGTCGTCAGGTTGGCCCCTGAGATGTCGACATAGCTGCCGTTCCGCGCGTTGGCCTGGGCCTGGGCGAAGGCAGCGCTGTTGTTCTTGAGATTCGTGACCTGCTGCGCCGCGTCGGCGCCGATATTGACCGAGTAATTGCTGCTCGAGCCGGCCTGGATGGTGCCGTTGATGTTGATCACCGAGGCCGAAATGATGACCGCCTGGGCGCTGATGGTCCGGGTATCCGTCACGGTGGCCGGTGTCTCAGCGGTCTTGGGCGTGATCGCATCCGGCTGGATGTTGATGACCTGGAAGAAGGCCGAGCAGCCCGCGCAGTTGAACGGCGTCTTGTACGGACCGCTATCAGCGTAGACGTTGCGGCCGTCGTAGGTCGTCTTCTCCCACGGCGCAGTCGAGATCACCTGACTGGTCGGCCCCTCGATTTGCTGGAGCGTGCTGACGCTCGGCACGCTGCCGGCGTTGGGATTGCCGTTGCCCGGCGCGCCCTGGCCCATCGGCAGGAATATCGCCGAGTAGAGCGAGGTGCCGTCGTAATACGTCATCAGCATGCGCGCGGTGAAGATCGTGCTGGCGTCGGCGTTGCCGACGGGCTGATAAATGCCGTGGCTGCCGTCGGCGCAGCAATAATAGAAGTACGGGTGATCGCCTCCCGAGCCGATGTGCGGAGCGGTGTAGTAGTCGCCATAGGCGCCGAGATAGGTCGCCGCCGTCATCACCGCCGTCAGCGCGTCTTCCGGCCTGTTTTCGGTGCTCGCCCATTGCGAGGTGACCGCACTGCTGCTGTCGTAGAAGCTGCCGATGCCGCCGAGGAAGGTGAACGTGCCCTTGGGCACCACGATCTGCACGGTCGCAGCGCTGAGCGACTTCGATGCGACCACACTGCCGAGGTTGTTGACGACCTTGAGCAGGCCGTTCGGGTTGTTGACGGCTCCGTTGAAATAGATGTCGGGCGTGCGGGTCAGCACGTTGCCGTTCTGGTCGATGCCCTGGCCGCTGTCGGGATCCAGGCGGTTGTAGGTGGCCGAGACGTCGATCACGGGCGAGGCGCTAGGCATCGCGGTGAAGGTCACGTTGGAGTGCGAATCCGGATCGACATGGTCGATCTGGCGGTAGGTGATGTTGCCTCCGCTCACGTCGGTGACCGTGAGGTTGCCGAGGCTCATGAAGTCGAGGCCCTTGTTCTCGATCTTGATCAAGGGCGAGCTGCGCGCGATGACCGCGGGCGCGGCCGGATTGGTGCCGCTGTTACCGGTCAGCTTCTGCGCCAGGATCGAGACGTTGCCGGCGGAGACCAGGATGTCGCCGAATGCGAAGGCGTTGCCGGGCGCGTCGGAGGTGAATGGCGCTTGCTTGATCAGGGTGTCGATCTGGCGCTGGATGTCGCCGGTCGGATCGGTGCCCGAAGGCGACATCGTGGCGGGATTGGTGGGCGTCGCGGCTGCGAGCTGGGAGCGAACCTGTGCCTCGGAGAGGCCGGTCAGCGTCGCCAGCTGGTTAACCACCAGCTGATAGGGATTGAAGCTGCCGATGGTGGTGTACTGGACCGTCTGGTGGTTCCAGCTCATCACCGGATTGAAGTGATTGACGTCGGAAACGGACTCCAGAGTCAGCGCGGAATACGGGCTGGTCGTGCTCAGGGTCGGCGTGCTCGCGCCGAGGTCGATCGTGATCGTCAAGTCGTTGTTGATGCCGGCCACCACGAGGCCGTTGAGCGCGACGTCGCCGGTGCCGCTGGTGTGGCTGTGGTTGTCGCTGTTCTTGGCGCTGAAGATGTCCAGATACGGATTGTAGTTGCTGCCGTTGCCGACGGCCGTGACCTGCCCCTGCGTGGCGCCCAGATAGATATTTCGGGCGCCCAGCACGCTCGAGGTGGGCGCGAGCGTCAGGCTCGTGGTGTCGTCGGCATTGGCCGTTCCGCGGTACAGCGTCGAGATCGGAATGGCGGTGTTGTTGTAGACCACCGTCGTCGCAATCGCCTGCACGCTACTGAAGACCGAGCCGTCGCCGGCAAGACCGGCATAGATGGCGATGTCGCGCCAGGCCACGATCTTCGTGCCCGCGCCGACATTGACGGACTGGTTGGCGTGAACCCAGCTGTTGGTGCTGGCGCCGACGCCAGCGATCGCGCCGTAGAGGCTGGCATTGGCATTGTTGGACGCCGCCATCTTCGCCGCCGTGCCGACATAGATCTTGCCGGCACTGAACAGCTGGCGGGCGTTGATGTTGACCGCGAGCGTGGCATTCGCCGTCATGTTGGATTCGGCACCGCCGCCGGCGAAGAAGCTGGCGGTGGCGAGGCTCGCGGTGTCGTTGGTGTTCAGCGTGTTGTAGGCCTCGATGTTGATCACCGCGGTCGAGGTCCTGGGATCGTCGTTGAGGCTCAACACCGTGCCGGCGCCGATATTGGTGGTGACGGTCTGCGTCACATAGGACTCGCTGAGCGCGGCCGCTCCCGAGAACGAGCCGCCGGAACCCGAACGCGCACCGCCGCCGGCCTGGTTGACGATGTCGTTGGCGATGACGACGATGTCGCCGCCCGCCGAGTTGATGATCAGATGCGGTCCGACCTCCGCCGTGGTGGTGGAGTCGACGTCGTTCCGCGCCTTGCCGGCGGACACGCCGGCCGTGGACGCCTGGTAGGCGTCGCCGCTCGCGAGGTAATTCGTGGTGTGCTTGGCGTCGATGCGGAAGCCGCCGAAATAGAGCGTGTCGTCCGTCGCACCGCCGTCGAACCGCGCATTGGTCACCGCGGACGAGCTGGTGGTGGCGACCGCCGCCGCGCCGGCATAGGTGCCGCCCGCGCCGACCTTCGCGTTGGACAGGTTGGCATCCGTGCCGGTGGCCTTGATCCAGAGGACGCCCGTGTAATTGCCGTGGTTGAGGCCATCCATGTCCGCAGGCGCGCCCAGATAGGCATAGGTGTGCGCGCTGGATGACGTCTGCGCGACGGTGGCGCCGAGCGCCAGGAACCCGGTCGAAAGGCCGGTCGCCTCGGCGTATTGCGCGCTGTCGTTTTCAGCCTCGATCGTCACGTTGGCGTTGGGCAGCCTGATCCCCACCCCGCCATAGGCACTCACGGTCGCGTTCTGCGACGCCTTGGCGTAGCTGCCCTGCGCGCCGATCAGCGAGCCGCCGCCGCCGGCGAGCGCCTTGGCCCAGGTCGTCGTACCACTGGTCGGAACCAGCGCCTTGGCGCTCACGTCGAGCGCACCGCCCGAGAAGCTGACGCCGTCGCCGACATCGGCCGTCACCGTGGCGCCGACCGTGGACTGTGCGATGGCGACGCCGACGGCACCGCCGCCGACCGAAACGCCGATCGCCTCGCTCGACAGATTCGGCGCGATCGCTGCCGACACCAGCGTGCCGATCCCGCTCGCGGACGTCGTGATCGAGGCGCTGGCGCCGATCTCCGCGAGCACCGAGGAGTTCTCCGTCGCCTCCGCGTCCGCACCCGAGCCGGCGACGATGCCGCCGCCGAGTGCGGTTGCCGTCGTGCTCAGGGTGCCTGCCCCGGCAGCGCCAACCAACAATTGCGAGGTGCTGATGGTGGCACCGTTCAAGACCCGCGCTGCGACCGAGCTGGTCCGGCTAGCCGTCGCGACCGAAGCGCCGACGGCGACAGCACCGGCGGAGACACCGCCCGTGAAGACCACCTGGGTCGTGGTATCCTGCGCCATGACGGCAGCGCCGGTCCCGCCCGTGCCGGTGATCTGACCGCCGAGCAGCGCCGCCACGGTATTGGTGACATTGCCGACCGCCACGGCGGCTTGGGCGCCGAAGTAAAGCGCCGCACCACCGGCGATCGCCTCGGTGTCGATGGTCTTGCCGCTATAAGGTCCGGTATCGGCGTCCTTGACCGCCGCCGCCACGCTGACGGAAGGCGCCGAGACGACCAAGGGCGTATCCGCCGCCTCCAGCACGCCGGAGCGATTGCGTCCGTAGTCGCTCAGATTGGCCACCACGGTGCTGTTGACGCTGGTGTAGCCGATGCCGGCACCGATGCCGACATTCTTGGCAAAGCCGGCGCCGAGCAGGTACATCTTGGCCGCGTTAGCGCTGGTCGCAACGACGTTGACCTGAGTGGTGCTCGTGACGTGGCCGCCTGCGATCTGTGCGACGACGACATCGCTGCCGCCGCTCAGCACACCACTGACATCATAGGTCGAGCTGACATTGGCGCTGTTCGGATTGCCGGCGGTGCCGCTGGCGACGGCGTCGCTGCCATGCGTGCTGCTGGTGCCGCTGTTCACGGACGCGATGGTGCCGTTGCCGTTCTGGTTGAGCTGGCCGGTCTGCTGGCCCTGGGTGTCGGCATCAGCGGTGTTGGTGCCGATGATGATGACGCCGACCGTCGCGCCGATGCCGACGCTGCCGCCGATGCCGGCGGTCACCGCGTAGGACAGCACCTCCTTGGTGCTGAGCGCGGTGACGTTGACCGCCCCGGACGAATTCAGGTTGCTGTTCCAGCTCTCCGCAACGGTCCGGCTCTTGAACACGATGACGTTGGCCGCGGCGCCGACGCCAACCCCTGCCCCGCTTGCGCCCACGGCAAGCGCGCCGGCGATCTCCTTGATCGCAACGTCCTCGTTGGCGTTGATCGTCACCGCACCGGCGGCGTCTCCCGTCACCCCCTGCAGCGTGGTGTCGTACACGCCGGCGATGGTGGTGTTGTTGGCGACCTCGATGTTGGCCATGCCGGCGATCGCCGCCGTGCCGGTCGAGAGCGCGCCGCCGATCGCATAGGCCTCGAAACGATTCTTGGTCTTGGCCTCGACGTCGAGCGCGCCGCTCAAATTGAGCGCGGTCGTGTGCGGCGCGCTGCCGCCCTCATAGTGGAACTCGTCGCCGACATAGGCCAGCGTGCGGTTCGCGGAGACCTGGACAAGGAACGCCGCGCCGATCGCGGCCTGGCTGCCATAGGCGCCGGACCCATTCGCGGAGAAGATGCCGGTGTTGCTGTTGGCGTTCACCGTCAGAGACGAGGCCGTCAGCCCGCCGCCGTCGACATAGGCCTCCGTCGTCGCCTGGAACACGTTGAGCCCGACCGAGCCGGTGTTGAAGCCGATCGCGATCGAGGATGCATCCTGCTCCGCGTTGGCTTTCACGGTGACGGCGCCGACCGTCTCGCTCGACGACTGCACGCCGCCGACCGTGGCATTGGTGATATAGGCGACGGTCTCGCGCGACATCGTCGTCGAGACAATCGTCGCACCACCGCCGACGCTGCTGCCGTAGGCGATGCCGGCGCCGAACGCGCCGGAATAGGAGAAGCTCGACGCCGCCACTTCGATCTGCGGCTTGAGCGTCGAGGAGGTCAGGCGCGTGTCGATGGCCGCGCTGTCGATATAGGCCCGCGTCGCCCCGCTCATCACGTTGGTGATGGGGTTGATCATGATCGAGATGCCGCCGCTCGCGGCGACCGAAGCGACGTTGGTCACGACCGCCTGATGCGAGCTCGCCACCACGGCAAGGCCGCGGACGATGTCCTGGTTCTCGGAGAGATCGGGCGTGGTGTCGGTCGGCGCATGGGCGGTGCCGAGGTCGAAGGCGTGGACCAGCGTGCCGTTGTTGACCGACAGCGTATCGGTGGAGCTGGTCCCGAGCGCGTCAACCTTGGTGTTCGCGCCCGTGATATAGGCCGCGGTGGTTCCGGTGATCTGGTTGGTCACCAGCGAGCCGGCGCCGCCGGCGGCGCCCTTGCTGATCGACAAGGCACCCGCGAACACGGCCGCCTTGTCGTTGTTGCCGGCGATCACGCCGACATTGTTGGTGGCGGTGACGTCGGCCCCGTTGATGCCGTTGGCGCCGGCGGCGGTGATGCTGGCGGTGACGCTGGTCCCCATCAGGTTGGTGGCGACCGAGCCGGCGAGGCCCACCTGCGAGGACATCGCAATGCCGACGGCGACGGTCGAAATGCTGGCATTCGAGTTCGCGTTGACCCCGACATTGCCCGAGGCGGTCAGCTTGGAGCCGGTGACGCCGGCACTGACATTGTTGGCGATGCTGCTGTAGACCAGCGCCAGGCCCGCGGCGCTGCCTTGCGTCGAGGCGCCCGCAATGGCGGCGGTGCCGGTGATGCTGGAATTGTCGGTCGCGTTGACGGATATGTTGCGTCCGGTGACGGAGGATTGCGACGCGCTCGACAGGTTGTTGCCGATGGCGGCCGAAACGGTGTTGGCGATCGAGCTTATCGTTGTGCCGCCGACGCCGGCAAACTGGCCGGTCGCAAGGCCGAACCCGATCGTAACCGCCTGGATCTTCGAGGAATCGACCGCGCTGACGCGGACATTGCCCGGGGCCGACATCAGCACGTTGGCTATGTAGGCCGAATGCGTGGTGGCGATGGTGTTGTAGACAATCGAGGCGCCCGCATTGTTCTTGCCGGCCTGGATGAGACCCGCAACGGAGACGATGCTAGCGCCGGGACCATTGCCCGTGCCGTCGTTGAGCGCGGCCGCGCTGAAGTCGATGCAGTTCTGCCCGCCCGTGCCGCCAGCGACCGTGCAGGTGTCGGTGGCGAGATGGTTGTTGTTCGACTTCTTGACGAGGTTGCCGAGCGCGGTGTCCAGCGCCGAGACGGCGCCGCTGTCGGCCAGCACCGTCACGCCACCGACATTGATGTTCACCGTCGCGCCGCTGTTGATGTAGGCCGTCGTGGTCGGCGCGATCTCGCTGACGACGATCGCACCGGCAAGCCCGTTGGACCCCGCCCCGCCCGAGGCCGCACCGGCCGCAATCACGCTGGCGCTGTCGGCCAACACCAGCAGGGTGTCGTAGTTCGAGATCGACGTGCTGCGGATATGCGCATCTGTCGCGTTGCCGCCCGTGGGATCGGCGACCGACGCATAGGTCAGGCCGATGCCGACGCCGGCCTGGCCACCCGATATGTAGAGCGAGCCACCACCAATCGCGATGTTCGTGGTCTGGTAGGCATCGACCTCGAGCGCGCGATTGACGCCGGAGGACTGGCCCGTGACCGTCGAGCTCTCGATATAGGCGTTGGCACTGTCCGTGACGATGCCGACGGAGGCCGACAGTGACGCGGCATTGGATTTCGATCCCGCCACGCCGAGCGCGACGACGGTCTCCGAGCCGCCATTGAGCGCCTGCACCGTCACCGAACTCTGGTCGCTCAGGGTGGTGCCGTAGATATAGGCGAGCGTCGCATTGTTCGACATCGCCGCGGCGATCGCGCCGCCGATCGCGGCCCCTTGAGCGGATGCTCCGGCTAGATTGAGCGCCGCGGAGCCGGACCCATTGTTGAGCATGGTGTCGTTCAGCGCCTGGACGATCGTGTTGGTCACCACGGTCCCAGTCGTGGTGAACTTGTTGACCGCCGTGTTCCTGATATAGGCGCTGGTGCCGAGTGCGACATCGCTGATCGACGAGCTGCCGGCGAGATCGATGCTGAAGCCTTCGGTGCTCGATCCCGAGGACGAGCCGATCTTGCTCGCGGCCGTCGCCACGCCCGCGGCCCCTCCGGTCGCGCCTGCCCCGGCAGCGCCCGCCTTGTCGGAGAAACTGGACGCCTGCGGCTCGGAGATCGATGCTGCGACGGCCGCTGCCGTGATGCGCCCCGAGGTGGTCGCGCTGAGCGTGAGATTGTCGACGTTGACGGCTCCGCTGCCGCCGCCATTGCCGGCAAACGGATCGTCGGCGCTGAACGGCCCCGGCCGGATGTCGGAATGATTGTCCCCGATATAGGCGGAGGTGTCGGTGTTTGCACCGAGATAGGCGACAGCCAACCCGACGGCCGAACCGCCGCTGGTGTTTCGGCTCATCGCGCCGGCCAGTGTCACGACCGACAGATCCTGCTGTGCCAGGATATTGACGGTCGGGGCATAGACAGTGGCTTGGCTGGAGATTGACGCATGCGTCGTGTTGTTCAGGAAGCCGAGCGAGGTAATGCCGTTCAGCGCCAGCGCGCCCGCGGCCTTGCCGGACGACGGCGCGACGGCGACGAACTGGTCCGACGTGATCGCGTTGACGGCGATGTCGTCCGCCGCCCGGAGCGTCGCGCGGTCCGAGACGCCGGCAATGGTGTTGGTGTTGAACTGGACGAGATTGAGCGCGCCGCCGACCGAAGAGCCGCCCGACGTGTTGCCGGTCAGGAAGCCGAGCGTACCGACATTGCCGGCGGCGTCGATCGACGCGGTCGTCGTGGTCGCCGCAACCTGAATGCTGGTGTCGTAGGTGTGGAGGTCGCCATTGTCCATTCCGACCGACCAGCCGGTGCCACTGCCGCAGGCCGCCGCGGCGCAGGTTGCCGTCAGGTTCGCGCTGCCGGCGACCCACGCCGTCGTGTTGTTGTTCACGACGAAATGGTTCAGCGAGCCGGCGATGCCGATCGTGTCGCCCGCGTCCGCCGTGGCGTTGGCATAGCTGGTCAGGATGTTGCCCCCGACGCCGAGACTGCCGTTGAGGTGGCTCAGAACCGCGCCGAGCCCATCCCATTTCAGCCAGGTGTTGGTGATGGGCAATTCGGTGGTGGCGTCAACGGCGATGTTCGCCGCGTTGATCAGGGTTCCGTTGCCGACATAAGCATTCGAGTTGTGGGTGAAATTGCCCCAGGCGACGGCCGCGCTGATGGCCGTGCTCTCGCCGGACACCACGTCCTTCGTGATGGCGCTGGCCGTCGCGTTGCTGCGAACGCCGCGATCGATGACGTTGCTGGCGACGGCGACGTTGCCGCTGGCATAGATGCTTGGCGCGCCGCTGCTCGGGTTTTGCGCGATCGCAGCGGTCGCACTCTGCGTACTGTTGGCCAGGGAAAGCGCGCCTGCGGCCTTGAAATTGAAGTTCAGCGGCACTAGCGAGGACATGTGGTCCTGGATGATCGACGTCGGCGCGGTGACGGAACGCAGTCCTCTCTCGATCGCCGCGATCAGCGCCGGCAGGCCGGCGATGGACGAAGCCATCGTGGAATTGCTCGTCGTGTCGGACGTCGCCTCGACCAGCACGGAACCGTTCATCCGGTTGGCGGTATCGGTTCCGAGCGATGCGCCGAGCGTCGCGGTCACGGACGTCGTGATGTCGCTGATGGCGAACGCGCCGCCGACGGCGCCGCTCGCCCCCAATCCGGGTGCAGCAACCGACGTCGCGCTGGTTGAGAACGAATTGTTGTTGATCGCGCGCACCTTCAAGGTGCTGCCGCTCGTGCTCACCGTGCCCGCCGCAAGATGCGCGCCGCTCTCGACGTTGGCGATCGTGGTCACCGATCCCTTGGAATAGGCCACCGTCGGGACGATCTGTGCGCTCGTCGATGCCGCGAGGGCAGAGACAGCGATGGTCGCATCATTGAGCGCCTTGATCTCGAGGTTATCGCCGGCGTTGATCGTCGCACCCGAGGCGACGTTGGTGGTGGCGGTGCCGTCGATCTTGCCGACGACCACGCCGGCGGCAACCGGCGTGAGACTGCCGAGCAAGGTGGAGGCGATCGCGGGATCCGAGGCGGTCTCCGATGTATGCGCCGAAATGGTGACGTCGCCACGGCCGTTGATGTCGGCGTGGCTGTTGATGTTGATGGTCGCCGTGGCGCTGGCCGCGACATAGCCGCCATTGAGCCCGAGCAGAGAGGCGGCAAGTGTCGAGCCGACGAGCGCGAAATCGCCGGCCAGCGAACCGTCCAGGAAGCTCGACACCGCCGTCGACGTCGCGGTGATCGAGACGGTGCCGCCGGTGATCTTGCCGTCGACGGTGATCGCCGTCGCAGCGGTGGCCTGGCCGGACAGCTTGATGTCGCTCGCGGTTGCCCTCAGCGTGACGTTGCCGTCGGCGTAGTTGGTTCCGCCGAAATTGACCGTCTGCGCCAGGATCTGCGCCCCGTTCCTGATATCGATGTTCGGCGCATCGATGATGACGTTGTTGGCGTTTCCGGTGGAATGGCCGGAGCCATCGAGGCGGCGGGCATCGATCACCGCATGCGCAGCGAGCGTGATGGAGTTGTCCGCTTGAATGAGGTAGTCGGCACCGGCACTGAGCCCCGCGAGCGCATTCGCGATCGAGCTGTTCGACAAGGTCACGCCGGTGTCGCCCTGACCGGCATCGCCGACCACCACGTCGGTCGGATCGAACAGCAGCGTGCCCGCCTTGCCGTTCGGCGCGGCAAGGTTGATTGCAACGCCCCTGCCCACGCCGATGATCCCGTTCGCGCTGAAGTCCACGAGACCGGCGTTGCCCGTCATCGAACTCGCATTGAACCTGGCGCCGCCCGCCACGGTCAGGTTTTGCGTCGCCTTCAGGCGGATCTCGCCGGCATCGCCGGTCTTGCTCGCGATGTTCAGCCTGGCGTTCTTGCCGACATCGATATTGTTGCCGGCCTGAACGGTGATGTTGCTCGGCGTCGCGGTCTTGCTGTGCGCGGTCAGGCGCCCGTTGACGCGAGCGTTGCTGACGGCGCCGATATGGATCGAGCCGTTGCTGACGGTGATCGCGCTGGCGCTACGCAGGCCCTTGGAATTGACCGAGGCTGCGAACTTCGCGGCATGGTCGAGATTGGCGATGTCGCGCTGGCTGGCGCCGCCGACATAGACGTTCTGCCCGGTCAGGCGTACGCCGTCCTGGGCGTTGATGCGACCATAGATGCGGATATTGCCGTCCGGCGAGACCGGGAACGAGCCCGCCATGAGGTTGCCGACCGCCGATTGGTTGATCTGCCCGCCCGCGCCGATCAGGCTGTCCGTGAACTCGCGCGTCGGCGTCGAGACGTTGAGGCTGCCGACATTGACCACGCCGCTGCGGCCGACCACGAAGCCCTTGGGATCGGCGAAGTAGACGTTGCCGCCGATCGCACCGTTCATGTAGGAGTTCAGCGTGCCGTTGACGTAGACCGGCGCGTCGCGAACGATGTTGACGAGATTTTGCGTGCCCGTCGGCAGTTGCAGGTTGACCGTGTTGCCCTGCCCGACGCTGAACTGCGAGAACGAGTTGAAGGCGCTGTTGCCCGAGACGGTCGACGTCGTGACATTGGTGACGCTGCCGGACGTCTGAAGGCTGGTCCCGGTGCGCCCATCCGGGAGGATGACGTTCGCCGTCTGCGCCCGGACGCGAACGCTGTATACCGGCAGGAAGACCATCTGCATCGCGCAGAGCAGCGACATCGAACGGAAGCGGGAAAGCTTCCGCAGCGTCGTCAGGTCGTCATTGCCTCGCGTCGCAGATGGCCCGCGCATGTCAGATCCTCATCATCGGCATTGGCGCCGATCCACAACCAGGTGGGAGAATGTCGGCGCCCGGCATCAGAACTGGCCGGGCGGCAGCTTGAAGATGTCGGGGCTCTTGGCGTCGGCCACGTAGAACAGCAGCAGGCTGGTCGGCGTCAGCATGCGTTGGTTGTTCTCCTTGTTCTCGAACGTGCCCTGGAGCAACAGGATCACCGAGCGATCCCTGGCGTCGCTGCCGCGGAACATCACGATGCCGCCGGCGACGGGCATGTTGACCGCGATGGAGTCGGGCTTGAAGCCTTCGCCCATGAAATGGGCGCGCAGGATGTTGGCGTTGGAGAACAGCTTCTCCGGCGTCATCGCCGTGTCGGTCCCCTTCGACCAGACCGCGCCGACCTGGATCAGCAATTTGGACTTGTAGCCGAACACGTAGGAGAGTTCGGCGGTCCCGCCGTTCGGCAGCAGCTCGGGAACCGACAGCAGGATGCTGTGCGTCAACTCGGACGCATTGTCCTGCGCCTTGATGGCCTCGGGCCTGACGCTGAAGTCCTTCGCCATCGCCGCGCGGACGTCGGCCTCGTTCATGCCGAACTTCGCCGAGCGGAAGCCGTCGATCGCCTTGATCTTGTCGTCCGCGCCTGGTGCCTCCGCCGAATTCGTCCCGGCGGCGACGGCCGTGCCGGCTGCGGAAGGAGCCCCGGCAGCAGCGGCTTTGGGTGCCGGTGCAGCCTTCTGCTTCGGCACGGCGCCCTGGGCCGCGAGCGGCCCGGCAGCAAACGAGGTGAGCAGGCCGAGGACGGCCGGAACGAGATAGATTTTGCGCATCGAAAACCTTCGAAACAACTTGAAAGAACGCTTCAAAAATCGGTAGCTGCGAAATCGACTTCCCCGAACCTTCACCGCAACAGAGGCGGAAAATGTTGCAACGCCATAGGGCGCTACAAGACGCCACCGAGGAGACCAAGTTCGAAACAGCGACTCTTTGGCGGCGTAGGAATACGGTATCGGGCTGCCAAACGCTGCGAATGAACATTCACAAGCGCATTTTTTGATCAATTGTGGACGCCGGCCGATCGCGCTAAGCATCCGAACTGGGGCAAGCCATCATGCAAAGAACTCCATGACCGAACGGCCTTCCGCTTTCGCGGTCGATCGCCGCGGCCTCATTCGTCTTGCGGGAGCCACCGCCGCAGGATGGATCGCGCTCGGCGCAAGTTCGGATCGCATGCGGATCGTCGCATCGTTGACTGCATTGCCGCTCGACGACGAGCTGACAAAGCGGGCCATGATCGACAGCGCGACCTCGCGCCTCGGCGGTCTCATCGTCGGCTTGAGGCAGCGCGGCTGGGTCGAAGGCGTCAACTTCCGCCTCGAGCTGCGTTCAAGCTTCGGCGCACCGGACCGGCTGAAGGCGGCCATTCAGGAGTTGCTCGACCTCAAGCCGGATGTGATCCTGACGGGATCCACCGTCGAAACCGCGGCGGTCCTTGCCGCCACCAAGACCATTCCGGTCGTCTTTGCCACCGCCAACGATCCCGTCGGCAACGGCTTTGTCGAAAGCCTCGCCCATCCCGGCGGCAACGTGACCGGCTTCACCAACAGCACCGCCGAGATGGGCGGCAAATGGCTGCAACTGATCCGGGAGGCGGTGCCCGACCTTGCGCGCGTCGGTGTCCTGTTCAATCCGGCGACCACACCTCGGGCGGGACGCTTCTTCCTAGACTCGATTGAGCAGGAGGCGGCGGAGTCCGGGGTGTCGGTCCTCGCCGCCCCCGTGAGCGCGCCGGCGGAAATCGAAGATGCCGTCAGGCGCTTCTCCGAACCGCCCAAGGCGGCGATGATTGCGCTGGTCGACAGCTTCCTCGTCGTCAACCGCCAGGCGGTCGTCGCCGCGGCGGACAAGTATCGCGTGCCCACGATCTATCCGTTCCATTACTTCATGGATGCCGGCGGGTTGATGAGCTACGGACCGACGCTGGAAGTGCGCTCGGCCGATTACGTCGATCTCATCCTGCGCGGAACCAAGGCCGGCGATCTTCCGGTGCAATCGCCTCGGAAATTCGAGCTCCTGATCAACCGCACCGTTGCTCGCACGCTCGGATTGACCATTCCATTCACGCTGCTCGCGCGTGCCGACGAGATCCGCGAGTGAACGAGACGATCGACCAGGGACATTTGCGGACGCCTCCCGGCCGGCTGTTCCGCAAATATCTCTACTCGATCCTCGCCCTCGCCTTTGCCGCGCTCGCCATCAACACCGGCTTCGACGTCTGGTTCTCCTATCGCGAGCAGAAGCAGCTTCTGGCGGCAACCCAGCGCGAGCAGGCAGCGTCCGCGGCGATCCAGATCGGCCAGTTCGTCGGCCAGATCGAGAACCAGATCAGATGGCTCTCCCGCCTGCCGCCGGAGCTGTCGAGCAACGAAGACGAGCGGTTGAACGCCATCCGTCTCCTGCGCCTGTCGCCGGCCATCGCGGAGATCGCCGAGCTGGACTCGCGCGGGCTCGAGCAGGTCCGGGTGTCCCGCCGCGTGGCGGACAGGATCGGCAGCAAGGCCGATCTGTCCGCCTCGCCTGCCTTCCGCGGCGCCAACGAAAGCCGCGCATATTATGGGCCGGTCTACTTCTTCGCCGACACCGAGCCGTTCATGACGCTCGCCACGCGCGGCACTGGCCGCAATCCGAACGTGATCGTCGCCGAGGTCAATCTGCGTTTCATCTGGGACCTCGTCACCGGAATCAGGGTCGGCAACACCGGCAAGGCCTATGTGGTCGATCGCATGGGAGTGTTGATCGCGCATCCGGATTTGTGGCGGGCCCTGCAGCGCAGCGACCTCTCCGGCCATGCCGACGTCCGCTCCGCGCTCGATGGTGTGGGACCGCCCTCCGGCGGATTGGTCAAGGAGGATCTGACCGGCCAGCGCGTGCTGTCGACCTACGCGACGGTCCCCTCGCTCGGCTGGCTGGTATTCGTCGAGCTGCCGCTCACCGAAGCCTATGCGCCGATCTATGCATCGATCGGCCGTTCGACCTTCCTCCTCGTCGTCCTCCTGGTCGGTGCGGTGCTGGTCTCGCTCTTTCTCAGCCGGCGCATGACGGGGCCGATCCAGCTCCTGACGCAGGGCGCACGGCGGATCGGGAGCGGCGATCTCGGCCTTCGGCTCGCGATCAAGACCGGCGACGAGCTGGAAGCGCTCGGCGACCAGTTCAACCGCATGGCCGCGCACCTACGCGAATCCTATGCGACGCTCGAGCGCAAGGTGATCGAGCGCACCTCCGAGCTGGAGAAAGCGCGCGATCAGGCCCTGGCCGAGCACGATGCCGCCGAGCGCGCGCGCAGCCTCGCCGTGCAAGCCAACGAAACCAAATCGCGCTTCCTCGCCGTCGTCAGCCACGAGCTGCGCACGCCGCTGAACGGCGTGATGGGCGTGCTGCAATTGCTCGACGACGGCACCATCAGTGAAGCACAGCGGCGCCACCTCGCGACCGCAGCCGCATCGGGCGAAACGCTGATCGCGCTGGTCGACGCCGTCCTGGAATATGCCCGCCTGGAGGCCAGCACCGAGACGCTGGAGCCGCGCAATTTCCGCCTCGACCAGCTGATCGAGACGGCCGCCGAGCTGATGCGTCCGCAAGCCCTGGGCAAGGGGCTGACTTTCGACCTGGCCTGCGATGCGTCGGTCCATGCCTCGGTGCATGGCGACCCCGTCAGGCTCAATCGCATCCTGCTCAACCTCATCGGCAACGCCATCAAGTTCACGCCGTCAGGCGGGATCGCCGTGAACGCGGCCGCCGGGCGGCACGACGATCATGTCCTGCTGCGCGTCACCGTTCGCGATACCGGCATCGGCATCGCCCCCGACATGCACGAGCGGATCTTCGAGGATTTCGTGCAGGCCGACGACAGCATCGCGCGGCGGTTCGGCGGCACGGGCCTCGGCCTTGCGATCGCGCGGCGCCTCAGCCGCCTGATGCGCGGCGAGTTGACGGTTGCGAGCACGCCGGGCGCGGGCAGCACGTTCACCTTCGAAGTGCCGCTGGACCTGGCAGCAAGCGGTGTCGCGCAAGGCGCGCTTCCGCCACCGTCGCGGCCGCTCAACGTGCTGCTGGTCGACGACGATCCCGTCAATTGCGAGGTCGGAGAGGCGATCCTGAAACGGCTCGGCCATCACCCCATGATCGCCAGGAACGGTGCATCGGCCGTCGCGCTCGCCCGCGATCATTCATTCGACGTCATCCTGATGGACCTGCACATGCCCGACATGGACGGCGTGGAGGCCGCATCGCGGATCGCCAAGCTCGGCCTGCGGAGCACGCCGCGCATCATCGCCGTCACGGCGGACGTGTCGACCAGCGCGCGCGAACGGCTCGCGGATGCCGGCATCGTCCAGATCGTCAGCAAGCCGATCCTGGTCAACGCGCTGCGCGAGGCGCTCGAGGACGATCCGCACGTCGCGCCGGCCACGGCACGGCTCGCCGTGGGCGCCTTGATCGACCGGGACTTCCTCGACGACCAGAGGGAACTGCTGGGCCCGACCCAGATCGCAAAGCTGCATCATCTGCTGCAGGAAACCAGCGACAGACTGATCGAGGACATCACCAGGGCCGCAGCGACCGGCGACCACAAGCAGCTCGCGCGCTTTACCCACCAGCTCGGCAGCGCCGCCGGCGCGCTCGGCCTCGTCAGCCTGTTCGAGCACTGCCGCGAGGTCGAGGACGCCGCCCCATCACTGTCCGCGCCTGAATGCAAAGATGCCGCGGGAAAGCTCGCAGCGCTCCAGAAGGCCTCGATGAGTGCGCTGGACGAATTGCTCGCACCGGCCGAACAGCGGTCGGTCGGCTAGACAAATCACTTGGTATGCCATGCACGACATAGAACTCGATGCAAGCACTTGGAAAACTGCTCAGGATTTTCGACTAGCGCTCAAGGCTGCAATGGGAGCGCCAGAATGGCATGGCGATATTGTGGGAGCATTCCTCGACTCGATTTTTGGCAGAGGGATGAACGCTCTCAAAGCGCCCTATGTGATCAAAATCGTGAACACGGGCGAGTTGGCGCCCGAAGTGATACAGATGGTTCACGATTTCTCATCAGCGATCGCGGAGACACGAGCGCGCAGGCTTGCCCGCATTGGTGAGGATGTGGAAGTTCGGCTCGAAATCGAGGCCTGACAGAGGCGCGATCATGAGTTGTCCTCAGCGCGACCGCATGCCTTCCTCCTCGCGGCCAAACCGCTCGACGAGGAAGTCGATGAACAGCCGCACCTTCACCGACAGATGCCGCGTCGGCGGATACACCGCATAGAGTGCGAGCGGCGGCGCGGCATAGTCGTCCAGCACCGTCCGTAGCTCGTCCTTCTTCAACGCATCAGTCGCGATGAAGTCCGGAAGCAGCGCAAGCCCCCTGCCCTTGATCGCGACGTCGCGCAGCACTTCGGCGTTGTTGACGCAGAGCGACCAGGCCGGCTGGATCCAGTGATCGCCGTCGCTGCCTGTGAGCTTCCACTGGTTGCCGGTGAGCAGGAAGCCGTAGGTCAGCGAAGCATGGTCGCGCAAATCCTGCGGATGCTTCGGCGTGCCATGCCGCGCCAGATAATCCGGCGAAGCGCAGATCATGCGCGTCACCGGCATGATTTTTCGCGCGATAAGGCTGGAGGATTCCAGTTCCGCGATCCGCAAGGTCACGTCAAAGCCATCCTGGACCGGATCGAGCAGGTCGTCGCTGAGCACGATCTGGAGCTGCAGGTCGGGAAAGCGCGCCATGAAATCGGCGAGCACCGGCCCGAGCCGCATCGTGCCGAACGACATCGGCGCGTTGACGCGGAGCAGCCCGCGCGGCGCCGACTGGGCCTGCGTCACCGCCTGGTCGGCGGCCTCGACCTCCGAGAGGATGACGAGCGCGCGTTCGAAATAGCGCTGGCCGTTCTCGGTCGGACTGGCGTGCCGCGTGGTCCGGTTCAGGAGCTGGACGCCGAGGCTTTCCTCGAGGTCGGCGATGTATTTGCTGATCGCCGAGCGCGACAGCCGCAGCTGCCGACCGGCCTCGGCAAAGCTGCCGCTTTCCACCACCTTCACGAAGGCCCGGAGGCTGCCGAGCTTATCCAAAGGCTGCTTCCACCGATTGTTTCCAAATCGTAGACATAGCCGTCATATTTGCATGGATTGTCTTCAATCCAAAGCGGAACAATATTTCCACCCAGAGAGCGAAACCGCTCCTCGAGTTCTGGAGGACAACAATGTCTGGACTGCACCATGTCACCGCGATCGCCGGCGACCCCATCCGCAATTTCGGCTTCTACACACGGGATCTGGGCCTGCGCTTCGTCAAGAAGACGGTCAATTTCGACGATCCCGGCACCTATCACTTCTATTATGGAGACGAGACCGGCCGCCCCGGCACCATCCTGACCTTCTTCCCCTGGGCCGGCGTGTCACCCGGACGCCGCGGCGTCGGTGAGACCCATCAGACCGCCTTCCGCGTGCCGCAGCGCTCGCTCGGATATTGGACCCAGCGCTTCACCGAGAAGGGCATCGCCTACGAGGCACTTGAAAAGCGTTTCGGCGAGTCCGTGCTGCCGTTCACCGATCCTGACGGCATGGCGCTCGCCCTCGTCGGCATTCCCGGCGCCGAGAATGAGCCCGGCTGGAGCAATGGCGACGTGCCGGCCGAGCATGCCATCCGCGGCTTCCACGGTGTGACGCTGCTGCTCGACAGCGCCGCGAAGACCGCCGCCGTTCTCACCGACGTGTTCGGCTTCAAGGAGACCGGCCGCGAAGGCTCGGTGATCCGCTTCAAGGCCCCGGGCGATGCCGAGGGCAGCGTCGTCGACATCTACGAGGCCAAGGGCTTTCTGCGCGGGCATCAGGGCGGCGGCTCGGTGCATCACATCGCCTTCCGCGCGGCTGACGATGCCGAGCAGGGCCGGATGGCGCAGAAGCTCATGAGCAATCACGGCCTGCATCCGACCGAGCAGCGGGACCGCAACTACTTCCGCTCGATCTACTTCCGCGAGCCCGGCGGCGTGCTGTTCGAGATCGCGACCGACATCCCCGGCTTCGCCGTCGATGAGCCCGTCGCGACGCTGGGACGCGACCTCAAGCTGCCTGTTTTCCTCGAGCATCAGCGCAAGCAGATCGAGGGCGTGCTGCCGAGCCTGGAAGAGACCGCGTCATGACCGAGAATGCCTTCATCCATCGCTTCGAGCCCGCGACCCGCGCGGGCTCCCCTCCGCTGCTGCTGCTGCACGGCACCGGCGGCGACGAGAACGACCTGCTCGGGCTCGGCAGGATGATCTCAGCAGGTTCCGCCCTGCTTTCGCCGCGCGGCCGCGTGCTCGAGCACGGCATGCCGCGCTTCTTCCGTCGTCTCACCGAGGGCGTGTTCGACGAGGACGATGTGCGCCGCCGCGCGCAAGAGCTCGGCGACTTCGTGAGCGAGGCGCGGCAGCGCTACGGCATCGCCGCGCCTGTCGCGGTCGGCTTCTCCAACGGCGCCAACATCGCAGCCGCGCTGTTGCTGCTGAAGCCGGACGTGCTTGCCGGCGCGATCCTGCTGCGCGCGATGGTGCCGCTGTCGGATCCGCCAAGGGCCGATCTTGCAGGCAAGCCGGTCCTGCTGTTGTCCGGGCAAGGCGATCCGATCGTGCCGGCCGGCAATTCGGCCAGGCTTGCGGCCCTGCTCTCGCAAGCAGGTGCGAGCGTGACCCACAGGGTGCTGCCGGCGGGCCATCAATTGTCGCAAGCCGACGTGACGCTCGCCCGCGACTGGATCGGCAATGTCGACGCGGAAGCCGCATGAGAGGAGCGGCGCATCGTTTTCGAACGGTGCGCCGCCGCCTTGCATCGGTTACTTGACCTCGGCGACCTTCGGTCCGGATGACAGCATCTGCGCGTTGGCAGCCAAGGGCCGGTTCGACGGCGATGCAGGGTCAGGCAACCGGAAAGCGGCGTCGGGCGGCGTTCCCTGGGATGGTCGACGGGCAACACTCGCGGGAAGCACGATCACTTTCGCTCCGACCTTCACCCGCTCGTAGAGGTCCATGACATCTTCATTGGTCAGCCGGATACAACCGGACGAAACCCGCTTCCCGATCGTATCGGGCTTGTTGGTGCCGTGAATTCTATATTCGGTCTCGCCCAGATACATCGCGCGCGCGCCGAGCGGATTGCCGGGACCGCCCGCCATGAACCGCGGCAGATAAGGCTGACGTCCAATCATCTCTGCGGGCGGATGCCAATCCGGCCATTCCGCTTTGCGAGCCACGGTCTGCTCACCGGACCATGTGAAACCCTCGCGGCCAACACCGATGCCGTAGCGCAATGCCTGCGTATCGCTCAGGACGAAATAGAGGAACGTGTTTTTGGTATCGATAATCACGGTGCCAGGCGCCTGGCGGCTGGCATAGTCCACCACTTGGCGGGCAAGAGCGCCGGGACCCTCAGCGGCTTTCGGTGGTTCGACCAGAGGCGCCGGGGCCGGGGCCGGAACTGGAGCCGGAGGCGGCGCCGAGGCATGAACCGGAGGTGCCACGTAAACCGGAGTTGACGAGGCCTGGGCCTGGGATGCGGATGGTTTCCGTGCCGGTGGCACGCTCGCCGGGCGAGAGAGCAAACCGTACCCCAATGCGGCGACGGCCACGGCGCCGATTGCAACCCTCGCGACCATGGGTATTGCGAGCGTTTCCGCTTTCTTGCGCTTGGCCCGCTTGCTCATATCCGTCCCCAGGTCACCATGCCCGAAGTGGTAACCCGGCAAAATTTAAGAAACTTCGAAGCGATTGCGTTCAGGTTGAAACCGTCGATGATGGTTAACGCAGAACCAGTGGAGCACACCCGCTCCGCCTGGCGGCTGCGGGGCACGTCCAGGCGGGAAGGCGGTGGTCCTGTCGGGCGTCGAAGGCGGAACCCACCTCTCGCCCCGCTGTCGGCAGGGCGAGGTCGTTGCGCCCGAAGCAACTCGCTCAGATCAGGAAGTCGGTCGCATGCAGGTTCGCCGCCTGGACGCCGTCGAGCGTGATGGTATCGCTCGCCGACAGATGAATCACGGCATCGCCGGCGTCGTTGTCGCTGATCAGTTTCGACAGCGCCGTCCAGTCCGCAAACCCGTAGTTCTGCACGTTGATCAGATCGTGCTCGGTCACGGTGCTGCCGACCGCCTTGTTGCCTTGATCGAAATCGGTGATCAGGTCGTTGCCGGAGCCGGTGTTGAAGACGAAGGTATCGCTGTTTCCTCCGCCCGAAAGCTGATCATCGCCGGCGCCGCCGTTGAGGATATCCCTGCCGCCGGTAATCGAGCCCGGCGTTGCGGGGGCATAGTTCGCGGCATCTCCATAGAGGTGATCGTTAGTCCCCCCGCCGGTGAGAATATCGTTACCGCCTTGGGCATTGCCGGACATGGTCCGTGCATCGCCGAAGAGCTCCGGGTGCGCAAACTGGACGGTGTCGATGCCATCGAACGCAAGTGTGAGAATGTCATCGCCCCCTTTGGCATTGTCGGTCAGCGAGGTCACCGAATCTCCGTAGCCAAATCCGCCTGTCATGGCGACGTCAGTGCCGAAACTGAAGCTGATGTTGTCGTTACCGCCATGCGCATCGCCGCCGATGGAGCCGATGGCATCGCCACTGGCCGTCGCAAAGCCCTGCAGAGTGTCCACGTCGATGTCGATCGTGTCATTGCCGCCCTTGGCCGTGCCACTCATGGAACCACCGGCATCGCCGGCATACAGATGGTCGTAGCTTCGCCAGCCCACCGCACCCGTGATGGTGTCACTGCCGCCCTGGGAACTGCCCGACATGTCGCCGGCAACATCGCCGAAAACATGGACGTCGGTGTACAGCCCCCTGGCCTGGACATCGATCGTATCGTTGCCGCCCTCGGCGTCGTCGGTCATCGCCTGGGCATCGCCGACCACGAGGAACGAGTTCCAGCCGTAGTTCAGATTAACGGTCAGAGTGTCGTTGCCGCCGTGGGACTGGCCATGCAACGTCGTATTGTCGTCGCCGAAGATCGTGACATCGGCTTCGGGCTGGGTGACGGTTGCCGTCACGGTGTCGTTGCCGCCCCAAGCGTCCGTGGTGGTCGGAAAGTTCGGATCGCCGTAGACGGTTTCGATTTGACCAAACTGGTCGAGCAGGACGTCGATGGTGTCGTTCGGCAGATGCTGCATGGCGTAACTCCCATTTCATTGTCGGAAGCGGGCCTGACGTCGCTGGATTTTTGCGACGTGCTGTGACCCGCTTCGCGGAGACGAATGTAGTTTTGTTGGATGGCGGAGGTTTGCTGGAATTCGGGACAGAGTTTGATAGCGACGAGTTTCGCTGCGTCGTGCAGCGAACTCGTCATGGCGCGGTCGCGATCGCGATGCCGCCCTTGCTCCGGGCCCTCAGATGATGAAGTCGGCTGGATGCAAGTCCGCCGCGTGAACCCCGTCCAGCGTGATCGATGCGCTGGCGGAAAGATGGATCACGGCATCGCCAGCGGTATTGTCGCTGATCAGTTTCGACAGCGCCGCCCAGTCCGCGAAGCCGTAGTCCTGCACGTCGATCAGGTCGTGTTCCGCTGCGGTGCTGCCGACGACCTTGTTGCCCTGGTTGAAGTCGTTGACGGTGTCGTTGCCGGAGCCCGTGTCGAAGGCGAAAAGGTCGCTGTTTCCACCGCCCCACAGCTGATCGTCGCCAGCCCCGCCGTTCAGCGTATCCATGCCGCCGGTGATCGACCCGGGCGATGCAGGCTCATAGCTCCACGCATCGCCATACATGAAGTCCCGGCCGGCGCCGCCGTTGAGGATATCGTTGCCGCCATGAGAATGACCCGACATGATCGGCGCGTCGCCATACACGAACGAGATCGCATCCGCATACTGGCCGTCGATCTTGACGTTGAGGACATCGTCGCCCCCCTGGGCAAGATCCATCAGGGACGTCGACGAATCGCCCGACAACCGTCCGCCGGATATGGCGCTGTCGCCGTTCAGCGTCACGGTCAAATTGTCGTTGCCGCCTTGTGCGAGACCTCGCAGGGCACCGATGGCGTCGCCGCTGATGGTCGCCCCTCCGTCGGTGGTGAGCACGCTCACATCGATCGTGTCGTTGCCGCCGTGCGAAGTGTCGATCATGGAACCGCCGGCATCGCCGGCGAACTGGTTCTCGCCACCGCGCCACCCGATCGAGCCGGTCATGTCGTCATGGCCGCCCTGCGCGTTGCCTGACATATCCCCCGCAACGTCGCCGAAGGCCGAAACCGTGGTGTAGACCGTGCCGCCGGCATCCGCGACGATGGTGTCATTGCCGCCCTTGGCGTCGTCGATCATCGACTGGCTATCACCCACTACGACGGCGGTGTCCCAGCCGCCGTCGATGTCGGCGATCAACGTGTCGTTTCCGCCTCGGGAATGACCAAGCAACATCGTGTGGTCGTCGCCGAAGATCGTGATTTTGGCATTGAGCGCGGCGACGGTGGCCGTCACGGTGTCGTTGCCGCCCACGACGTCGGTGGATGCCGGAAAGCCGGGATCTCCGTAGACCGTCGCGATTTGGCCAAATTGGTCAAGCGTGACGTCGTAGCTGTCGTTCGGCAGATGCTGCATGGCGTAACTCCCATTTCATTGTCGGAAGCGGGCCTGACGCCTGCAGAATGCTTTTCTTTTGCAAGACGCGTTGTTGACCACGCTTCACCGGGAGCGAATCTACCTTTGGTAGATGGCAGAGATTTGCAGGAATTCGGGAGAGAGTTTGATTGCCGCAGGGAACCGCGCTGCGTTCCCGCTGCACGGCGACGGCCGACGCGCCGATGCTGGATTGCCGGTGTTTTGCCCGACGGATCAATGCCCCGGCGCATCGCCTCGAGCATTGAATGCGCAAGACGCAAGCCATTGAAATGACTACGCCCGGCTACTGTGTATGGGGTTGTTTTTCAGATTCTTGTTTGGACACGCCAAAAAGATTGGCCCCTCCCGATGGGGAGAGGCCAGAATTGAAGCAACAGGCTCGGCTTGATCGGGCGTTCCTTACTCCCAGGACCAGGTCGAGAAATCGTTCTCGTATTGCGGGACGTCCTTCCAGACGCCCTTCAGCTTCTTGGCCGTGATGGTGATCAGCTGCGGCTGGTAGAGATAGGCGGAGACGGCGTCGGTGGCCAGCATGCGCTGGGCGTCGCCGAGCAGCTTGGCACGGGCGGCCTCCTCCGGCGTCGACACGATCTGCTTGTAGAGCGCGTTGAACTTCTCGTTGTTGTAGCCGAGATAGTAGTCAGGCTCAGTAATCTTGACGAGGTCGAACGGCTCGACGTGGCTGACGATGGTGAGATCGAAATTGTGCGGCCCGTTGCCGGCGAAGACCTGCGACAGCCATTGCGCCCATTCGACGTTCTCGATCTTGGCGATGATGCCGACCTTGGCGAGCTGGGCCGCGGCGATCTCGCCGCCCTGCCGCGCATAGGACGGCGGCGGCAGCTTGAGCGACAGTTCCAGCGGCGTGGTGACGCCGGCTTCAGCGAGCAGCTTCTTGGCCTTCTCGGGGTCGTAGGGGTTGACGCCAGTGGTGTCGACATAGCCGAGCGCACCAGGCACGTAGAAGCTGCCGATCGGCGTACCGAAACCATCGACGGCGCCGTCGATCATCGCCTTGCGGTCGATCGCGGCGAGGATGGCGCGGCGCACGCGGACGTCGTCGAGCGGCTTCTTGCGGTGGTTGATCGCGACGATGGTCTTGGCCCTGGAGCCGCCGACCAGAACGGTGAAGCGCGGATCGGCCTTGAATTGCGCCAGGGCACGCGCCGCGGCGACGCGCGGGAACGCATCGACGTCGCCCGAGAGCAGCGCCGCCACCTGCGCCGCCGGATCGGAGATGAAGCGGATCGTCACCTTGGAGAGCTTGATCGCCGAGGCATTGCGATAGTCTGCCCATTTGGTCAGCGTGATCGAGGACCCCTTGGCCCAGGCCCCTAGCTGATAAGGTCCGGTCCCGACCGGCTGCGTGACGTTGGTCGCCGCGCTCTTCGGCTCGACGATCGAGCCGCCCGCCTGCCCGAGCAGGAACGGCAGGTTCGGCTCGGAATATTTCACCGTGATCACGACCGTGTCGGCGTCGGGCGTCTCGACCTTCTCGAAAGCCTGGTACAGGCTCTTGTCCTTGTTGGTGCTGTTCGGCGCGGCGTTGCGCTCGAACGAGAACTTCACCGCGGCGGAATTGAACGGCTCGCCATTGTGGAATTTGACGCCCTTGCGCAGCTTGAACGTATAGGTCTTCAGGTCGGGCGATGCGGTCCAGCTCTCGGCCAGCAGCGGCGAGGTGGAACCGTCCTCGTTGATCTTGGTCAGGGTCTCGTAGATGTTGTAGAGCGTCACCTCGGCGATCGCGGCAGCCGCGGCGTTGGTCGGATCGAGCCCCGGCGGCTCCAGCGCCATCGCCATGACGACGCTGTCCTTCTTGCTTTGCGCCAGCACCGGCAAGGGCGCTGCCAGCAACGCGGCGGCAAAGGCGACGATCGATAGTTTCCTGAACATGCGTAACTCCCCGGCCTGCTTTTGTCCTAAGCCTATGCCAATCCCGCTTGGGACGCTAACCTTCCATGGCCGTCCGCGGCAACGCCATCACGGCCTCCGCCCTGTGGCAGGCGGCAAGGTGCCCCTCGCCGACCTTGCGTAACGCAGGCAAGGCTTCTCGGCAATGCTGCTCGGCGAGCGGGCAGCGCGGGACATAGGGGCATCCGGCCGTCGCCGCCGATTGCGAGGCGATCGCCTGGCCACCGCGCCGCCGCCGGTCGCCGACGGCCCCCGCCCGCGGCACGGCCTCCAGCAGCGCCCGCGTATAGGGATGGGCGCAATGCTCGAACAGGTCTTCGGGGCGGCCCTGCTCGACGATGCGGCCGAGATACATCACCGCGACCTCGTCGCAGAGATAGTCGACGACCGCGAGGTCATGGCTGATCAGGATGTAGCTCAGGCCGAACTGCTCCTGCAGATCCTGCATCAGGTTCAGCACCTGGGCCTGCACCGAGACGTCGAGCGCGGAGACCGGCTCGTCGGCAACGATCAGCTTGGGCTGGGTGATCAGCGCGCGCGCGATGGCGATGCGCTGGCGCTGGCCGCCGGAGAATTCGTGCGGATATTTCTCCATGTCCGCATCGCGCAAGCCGACCTGGCGCAGCACGGCGGCGACGCGGTCGCGGAAGGTGGTGCGATCGGCGCCTTCCAGCACGGTCAAGGGCTCGGCCACGATGCGCGCGATGGTCTGGCGCGGGTCGAGCGAGCCGTAGGGATCCTGGAACACCATCTGGAAATCGCGCCGGGCGCGGCGCAGCTCATCCGCGGGAATGCGGTTGAGATCGCGCCCGAGCAGCGCGACCTGCCCCGACGTCGGCCGCTCCAGCGCCATCACCAGCCGCGCGAAGGTCGACTTGCCCGACCCGGATTCGCCGACGACGCCGAGGCTCTTGCCCGCGGCAACCTGCATGCTCACGCCATTGAGCGCACGGACCTGCCCCGGCGGACGAAACAGGCTCTCCCGCGGCAGCGCGTAGCGCTGCTCGAGATCCCTCACGTCGAGAAGGGGTGCGGCGGTCATGCGGTCAGCGCTCCAACACGTTCTGCCATCGAGACGTCAGTTCGGACGCAGCGCACGCCATGGCGAGGTCCCACCTCCACCATCGGCGGCAGCGCGGCGCGGCACGCATCGATCACCAGCGGACATCGCGCGGAGAAGGTGCACCCAGCCGGCAGGTCAGCCAGCTCCGGCACGGTGCCCGAGATCGTCATCAGCCGCGTCCCCTTGCGCGCGCCGAGCTTCGGCCGGGCGCGGAACAGGCCTTGCGTATAGGGATGGCCCATGCGGCGGAAGACTTCGTCGGTCGGTCCGCTCTCGACGACGGTGCCGCCGTACATCACCATCATGCGCTGCACGTTCTCGGCGATGACGCCGAGATCGTGCGAGATCAGGATCATCGACATGCCGCGTTCCTCGACGAGGTCGGCAATGAGGTCGAGGATCTGGCCCTGGATGGTGACGTCGAGCGCGGTGGTCGGCTCGTCCGCGATCAAGAGATCCGGCTCGCAGGCGAGCGCCATCGCGATGGTGATGCGCTGACGCTGGCCACCGGAAAACTGATGCGGATAGGCATCGACCCGCCTCGCCGGATCGGGCAATCCGACGCGATCGAGCAAGGCAATGGCTTCCTGGCGTGCCTGTGCCGCCGAATGCTTCTTGTGACGTCGCAGCGGCTCGGCAACCTGATGCCCGATCGTGTGCATCGGATTGAGCGCGGTCATCGGCTCCTGGAAGATCATGCTGATGCGGTTGCCGCGCAGGCGGCAATAATCCGCATCCGGCAGCCCGGCGAGCTCGTTGCCGTCGAGCCTGATGCTGCCCGAGACCACGGCGCTATCAGGCAGCAGCCCCATGAGCGACATCGCGGTGACGGACTTGCCGCAACCGGACTCGCCGACCAGCCCGAGCGTCTCGCCGCGCTTGAGCGAGAAACTGACACCGCGCACGGCCTGCGCCGGCCCGCGGCTGGTGTTGAGGCGGACGCCGAGATTGTCGACCTCGATCAGCGGCATATCGGAGCGCTCAACCATCGTCATCGCTCCCGCGCCAGTCTGGGATCAAGCAGATCGCGCAAGCCGTCGCCGAGCAGATTGAGGCCGAGCACCGCGATGGCGATGGCAGCGCCCGGATAGACCGCGAGCATCGGCGACTGGAACAGCAGTGTCTGTGCATCGTTCAGCATCCGCCCCCAGGACGGCTGCGGTGGCTGCGTGCCGAGGCCGAGATAGGACAGCGCCGCTTCGGCGAGAATGGCGAGCGCGAACTGAATGGTGACCTGCACGATCAGGATCGACAGGATGTTCGGCAGCACGTGCTCGACGGTGATGCGGAATTTCCCCTTCCCCGCCGCACGCGCGGCCAGCACGAATTCGCGTGCCCAGATCGCGTTGGCCGAGCCGCGCGTCAGCCGGGTCAACGTCGGGATCTGGAAGATGCCGATCGCGACGATCGAGGTGACCATGCCCGGCCCCACCACCGCGGCGAGCATGATCGCGGACAGAACGGCCGGAAAGGCGAAGGTGAAATCGGAGAACCGCATGATGACCTCTTCGGTCCAGCCGCGCCGCGCCGAAGCGATCAGGCCGAGCGTGACGCCGAAGGTGAGACCGATGCTGACGGCGATGATCCCGACCATGATGGTGGAGCGGGCGCCGGCGAGCAGCAGCGAGACGATGTCGCGGCCGAAGGAATCGGTGCCGAGCCAATGCGCTGCCGACGGCGGCCGCAGCTTCGAGGCGATATCGATCTCGTAAGGCGACCACGGCGTCCACACCAGCGACAGCAACGCGGAGAGAAGCACCAGAAGGCTCAGCGCGCCGCCGAGCACGAAGCTGCGATGGCGCAGCGCGCGTCGCCAGAACGTCCGCGCCGGCAGCGGGCGCGTCGCGAGCGGTGCATCGATGATCAGGGGCTCGCTCACAGGTCGTGAACCTTGATGCGGGGGTCGATGAAGGCATAGAGCACGTCGACCACGAAATTGACGATGACGACCATGGTCGCGAGCAGCATCACGCAGTTGCGCACCACGATCAGGTCGCGGTTGGCGATCGACTGGAAGATCAGGCGGCCGAGGCCCGGCAGGTAGAACACGTTCTCGATCACGATGGTGCCGGCCAGCAGATTGGCGAATTGCAGCCCCATCACCGTCATCACGGGGATCATGGCGTTGCGCAGCACGTGGCTCCACAGCACTTCGCGCTTGCCGAGCCCTTTGGCGCGCGCAGTCCGAACGAAATCCTCCCGCAGCACTTCCAGCACGGCGGAACGCGTGACGCGCGCGAGGATCGCCGCCTGCACCACCGCCAGCGAGACGGCGGGGAGCAGCAGCGACTTGATACCGAGCCAGATGCCGTCCTCCCAGCCGGCAAAGCCGCCCGCCGAGAGCCATTGCAGCCGCACCGAGAACAAGAGGACCAGCAGGATCGCAAACCAGAAATTCGGCAGCGCGATGCCGATTTGCGTCAACGACATCACGCCGACGTCGCCGAGCTTGTTGTGGTTGGCAGCGGTGTAGATGCCGGCCGAGAGCGCCAGCGTCACCGTGATCGTCATGGCCATGATGGCGAGCGGAACGGTCAGCAGCAGCCGCTCCGCGATCAGGCTCGCAACCGGCGTGCCGTAGACATAGGAGTTGCCGAGATCGCCGATGAAGAGGCCCTTGATCCACTGCAGATAGCGAACCGCCAGGGGCTGGTCGAGCCCGAGCTTGACGGTGAGCGCGCGGACCGCATCCGGCGAGGCATCCGCGCCCATCAGCATCTGCGCGGCATTGCCGGGAAGCGCGTCGAGCACCAGGAAGATGATCAGCGAGGCGCCGACCAGCGTCGCCAGCAAGGTCACCAGACGTCGGAGGACAAATACGCTCATGCGCGCTCGGGCTCGAAGCTCACTTGCGGCACGATCAACATGTCCGGCCGCCGGAGGCAAGTCCTTTGACAACGGCCCTTTTGCTGCGTGGGCATGTCGTCACTCCGGCCAGCGCGACAGAAGGCCGCTCGAGGCCTCGAACAGCGCGCTCACGCGCAGCAATTCCGCGTCGGCCCGGAAGCGGCCGACCAGTTGAAGGCCGATCGGCAAGCCGTCGCGGGCAAAGCCTGAGGGCAGGCTGATCGCGGGATGGCCGGTCATGTTGAACGGCATGGTCCAGGGGAACCAGTGTGGCCGGACGCTGTCGAAATGCCGGCCATCGATCTCGATGCTGCCGAACAGGTCCTGGCTGATCGGAAGTGCGGTCCGCGTCAGGGTGGGCATCGCCAGCAGATGCCCGCGCGCAAGCAGCGATTGCACACGGCGGAACAGCGCGGTACGCGCGAACATCGCCTCCTGGTAGTCGACGCCGCTGACCTCGGTCGCGAGCGCGAGCTGCTTGAGGAAGGCCTCGCTCAGCTCGTCCTTGTGCTCTGCGGCGAGCTTGGCAAAGCGCGTGCGCCAGACCGTGTGGTTGATGGCACGCCAGATCGGCTCGATGTCGAAATCCTCGCCGGAGAATTCCTCGAGCTCCGCCCCTAACCCCGCCAGCCGATCGAGGCTCGCCCTAAAATTGGCGGCGACCTCAGCGGACACTGGACGGCCCGGCGGCGTCAGGCAGCACATGATCCTGAGCCCGCGCAGGTCACCGCCCGCCGCACTCGTGCCGATGAAGTCAGGCACGGGCACGCCGATCGACCAGGGATCGCAGGCATCCTCTCCGGCCATTGCCTGCATCATCAATGCGGTGTCGGCAACGGTGCGGGTGGTCGGCGTGACATAGGTCTGGTTGCCGAAAACATCCAGCGCCTGGCTGTGCGGGATCACTCCGTTGCTCTGCTTCAAACCCACCACGCCATTGCAGGCGGCGGGAATCCGCGTCGAGCCGCCGCCATCGGTCGCAATCGCAAGCGGCGCGATGCCGCTGGCGACCGCCACGGCCGCGCCACCGCTGGAGCCACCGGAGGAGCGGCAGGCGTCCCACGCGTTACGGGTCCGGCCGAACAGCGGCGAATCCGTCAGGCACTTGCTGCCGAATTCCGGCGTCGTGGTCTTGCCGATGAGGATGGCACCTTCGCGGCGCAGCCGCGCCACCGCCACGGCGTCCTCGGCCGGCACATTGTCCTTGTAGGGAACGGCGCCGAAGGTGGTCTTGACGCCCCTGGTGTTGACGATGTCCTTGACCGTGACGGGGATGCCGTGCAGCAGGCCGAGCTCCTCGCCGGTCATCACCTTGCGCTCGGCCGCGCGGGCCTGCGCCATCGCCTCGTCGCCGCAGATCGTGATGAAGCAGTTCAATTTGCCCTGCAGCGCCTCGGTGCGGGCGAGCACGGCGCGGGTGATCTCGACCGGAGAAATGCGTTTGGCGGCGATGAGGCCGCGCAGCTCGGTTGCAGACAGGAGACAGGGATCGCCGTTCATCGTCACACCACGCTCCGAAGCTGGCCCTCGTTGGCCAAAGCATTGACAGCGAGAATGACAGTTCTGTTAACTGGCCGTCCAATACGATTTTGGTCGCCAACCCATACGTTTTCGGTATGCCAATGGATCTTCGCCGGCTCCGCTATTTCGTCGCCGTCGCCGAGGCGCGCAGCATCGGCAAGGCCGCCGAGCGGCTGCGGATGGCGCAGCCTCCGCTCTCGGTGCAGATCCGCAAGCTCGAGGCCGAGATCGGCGCGCCGCTGTTCCGCCGCGGCACCCGCGGCATGGACCTGACCGAGGCAGGCCAGGCGCTGCTGTCGCGCGCGAGCGAGGCGCTGGCGCTGGCCGTCGACGGCGCCGAAGCCGCGCGCGCGGTCGCCGCCGGCAAGCGCGGGCGGCTCTCGGTCGGCTACATGTTCGTGCTGGCGAATGCGATGCTGCCGCGGCTGATCCCCGAGCTGCGGCGCTCGGTGCCCGGTGTCGACCTCGAGTTTGCCGAGCTCAGCGCATCGACGCGCGAGGCCCGGCTGCTCGATCGCAGCGTCACGGTTGCGCTGTGCATGCCGGCCATCAACCATCCCGAAATCCAGGTGGCTCGGATCGGTGCCCAGCCCTTCATGCTGGCCATGCCGATCCGCTCGCCGCTGGCGCGGCTCGGCACCGTGCCGATGGAACGGTTGCAGGGCCGCCCGCTGATCGCATTGCCGCCGCCGGAGCAGGATCCCGCCTCTTCCGCAGTCGCGGCCCTGCTGCGCCGGCATCAGATCGTGATGCCGATTGCGAGCCGGGTGGAGACGGTGCATTCGGCGCTGAGCCTGGTGCTCGCCGGCGAAGGTTTTGCGATCGTGCCGGCCTGCGCCAAGCTCGGCGCGCCAAGCGGCATCGTGTTCAGGCCGCTGCGCGATGCCGCCGATTCCATCGACATCGCGGTGTGCTGGCGACGGGATTCCCAGAGCCCGCTGATCTCCAGGTTTCTCAAATGCGCCGAGAAGGCCGTCGCGCGGATGTGAGGCGGGCTACCAGCGCCAATTGATCTCATGGCTCCAGGGCGGATCGGCGCCCGGGCGCGTGCAGGTGAGGCCGGCGCAATTGGCGGCAAAGGACAGGGCGCGACGGAGCTCGTCGGCACTGATGTCCTTCAATGCTTGCCGGGCAATGCGTCCCTGCTTGTGCAGGGCAAAGAGCAGTGCCGCCTGAAAGCTGTCGCCCGCGCCGATCGTGTCGGCAACCTCGACCTTGGGCGCGGCGACCTCGATCTGCCCTGCCCCCGCGTGCCACGCGATCGCGCCATGATTGCCGCGGGTGATGACGACGAGACTGGTGCCCTGCCCGAGCAGCATGCGGGCGCGCTGCGGATAAGGCTCGTCGCCATGGAGATAGGCGAAGTCGACGTCCGACATCTTGATGAGATCGGCCCTCCCCGCAAATTCGCCCATGCGCGCGAGATAGGCCGGCTTGTCCTTGACCAGATTGGGGCGGCAGTTCGGATCGAAGGAGATCGTCGAGGACGTGCGCGCATCCGCGATCAGCGCCTCGGTCTCGGCTGCGCCCCGGTCGTTGACGAGCGTGGTTGAGCCGACATGGACGGCCTCGACCGTGTCGAACGGAATGGAGCCACGCCGATAGGTCCAGTTTCGTGTCGCGGTCTCGGCATCGTAGAAGGCGTAATGCGACTCGCCCGCGACGATGCGGACGAAAGCGAGCGTGGTCTGATGATCGCTCCGAGTGGCGAAGCTGAGGTCCACATGCGAGGCCGCGGCATGATCTGCGATCATCCGCCCGAACAAGTCTGTCGAGATGCCGCCGACGAAGCCGGGCGGCGCGCCCAGCCGCGCCATCCCGATCGCGACGTTGAGGCAGGAACCACCGACCGCCGGCATCACCGCCTCGCGCCCCTCGGCGTTTCGCGTCGGCACGAAATCGATCAGCGCGTCGCCGCAGGCAATCAGCATGTCTTTCAACCTCTCGCGATGTCGCCCATCGCCGCGCGGCTGCCGCGGTCGACCTCGCGCAGCAGCTTGTAGACCGCGCGCTTGCGCCTGTGAAACGCCGCCATGTCGGGCGCGGTCGGCTCGCTCTTGCGGCCCAGCGCCGACATCCTGGCCATGGTCTCGCCGATCGAGGCGTAGGCTCCTCCGGCCACCGCCCCCAGCATCGCAGCACCAAGCAGCACCGGCTCCTTCGTCTGCGGCAGCGCGACGGTAAGCCCCGTCGTGTCGGCCATGATCTGCCGTACCAGCGGACTGCGGCTGGCGCCGCCGCCCATGATCATGATGCTGGAGCGCACGCCATGCGCGGCAAAGGCTTCGATCACCTCGGCGAGGCCATAGGCGAGTCCGCACAGGCCAGCGACGAACAGCCGCTCCATCGAGGCGATGTCGGTATCGAGATCGAGGCCCGCGATCACCGCGCGCGTGTCGGGATCGGCGTAGGGCGAGCGGTTGCCGATGAACTCGGGAAGCACATGGATATCGCGGGCAAGCAGCGCAGCATGGCTGGCGCTGCCGGTACGCGCGATGATGCGGCGCTCGAGGAAGTCGATGAGGTCGAGACCCTCACCGCGCGCAGCGGCGCTGGCCTCGGCATGGCCGGGATGCGACTTGAGGAGATGGTCGATCGCCGCACCCGCTGCAGACTGGCCGCCCTCGTTGAGCCAGAAGTCCGGGACCATGCCGGAGTAATAAGGTCCCCACACCCCCGGCACGAAACACGGTTCTTTCGTCGTCGCCATGATGCAGGCCGACGTTCCCATGATATAGGCGAGCCGGTCGCAGGCATCGCTGGTCCCGCCCGCGCCGTCGCGGCCGCCGATCGCGCCGATGCCCCCGGCATGGGCGTCGATCAGCGAGGCGCCGACTGGTATGCCCGCTGGCAGGCCGAGTTCGGCCGCGGCCGTGCGGGTGAGTCCGGAGCCAAGCCGCGTGCCGGGGGCGACGATCTCGGTGCCGATGCGGGCGTATTTCTCGGTGACGAAGTCCGACAGGCCGATGCGCTTGAAGAATTGCGCGCTCCAGCCCCCGCCGTCATGGGCGAGATAGTTCCACTTGCAGGTCACGGTGCAGGTCGAGCGCTGCAGCGAGCCGGTCGCGCGCCAGGTCAGATAATCCGCGAGATCGAAGAAGTGGCCGGCGGCGTCGAAGCTCCCACGAAGGTGCCGCTTCAGCCATAGCAGCTTCGGCATTTCCATTTCTGGCGAGATCGAGCCGCCGACATAGCGCAGCACAGCATCCTCGGTCTCGTTGATCAGCCGCGCCTCGGCAACGGCACGATGATCCATCCAGACGATGACATTGCGCTCGGCCTCGCCGGATGCGCTGACGGTGAGCGGCTCGCCCTGTCTATCGAGGACAACCAGCGAACACGTGGCGTCAAAGCCGATGCCGCCGATGCTGTCAGGCGCGATCGACGCTTCGGCCATCGCGGCCCGCACCGATCTGACGCAGGCTTCCCAGATGTCCTGCGAGGACTGCTCGACAACGTCGCCGGGCTCGTGCCAGATCCGGATTGGATGCCGGGCGGTTGCAAGCAGGGTTCCAGACTCGTCAAACACCCCGGCCCGCGTGCTGGTGGTCCCCACGTCGACGCCGATATACGCTCGCGGCATTGTCGCTCCCGGTCGCTTTCCGTCAGTTTTGACGGTGAGCCTACCAGCAAGTGTAGCCGCCATCCACCAGCACGATGCTGCCGGTCATCAGGCTCGCGGCCTCCGAGGAGAGGAACAGCACGACGGAGGCGATCTCCTCGACCTGTCCCATCCGCGCCATCGGAGTTCCGCCGATCCAGGCGTCATACATCTTGGCGTTGCTCTTCACGAAGGCGTTGAGCGGCGTTTCGATATAGGTCGGCGCCACCGCATTGACGCGGATGCCGCGCGCGCCCCATTCGGCGGCCAGCGATTTGGTCAGGTGATGAACCGCAGCCTTGGAGGCGTTGTAGAAGCACTGCTCCTGCGGCTTGTTGACGATGAAGCCGGACATCGAGCCGACATTGACGATGGCGCCGCTCTTCGCCTTCAGCATATGCTTGCCGAATTCGCGGCAGCACCAGAAGGTACCGTTGAGATTGACGTCGATGACGTTGAGCCAGTGCTCGTCGGTGACGGTTTCGGCCGGAGTTTCGCTGCGGGCAATGCCGGCATTGTTGACGAGAATGTCGACCTTGCCGTGGCGGGCGACGAGGTCGTTGGCGACCTCCGCCACGCGCTTGGTGTCGGTCACGTCCATGATCGCGGTCTCGATGTCAAAGCCCTTCGCCTTCAGGCTGGCCTTGGCACTGTCGGCGATCCTGCTGTCGCGGTCGCCGATGATCACCCTGGCGCCCGCTTCAGCCAGCGCTTCCGCGCAGCCAAGGCCGATGCCCTGCCCGCCGCCGGTGATGAACGCGGTCTTGCCGTTCAGCTTGAATTTCTCCAGGTACATGGTCGTCTTTCCGTTTCTTGTCAGTTCCGAAGCGCGTTGCCGCTCGCATCGAAGCGGTGAATGCGGGCGGGGTCCGGCACCAGTGAGACGCGGTCGCCGGCGTGCAGGCTCAATTCCCCGATATAGCGCGCCGTCAGCATGCCGAGCGCGCCGGCATCGACATAGAGAAAGGTGTCGCTGCCGAGATGCTCGGCGACCGCGATCGTGCCCTGCCAGCCGCCCGCTCCGTCGCGCTCGATCTTGAGATGCTCCGGCCGCACGCCAATGGTCGCCGCCCCCTGCTGCTGGGCGAGCTCGCCGGTGACGAAATTCATCTTGGGTGAGCCGATGAAGCCGGCGACGAAAAGATTGGCGGGCCGCTCGTAGAGCTCCAGGGGCGAGCCGTATTGCTCGATCTTGCCGCCGTTGAGCACGACAATCTTGTCGGCCATGGTCATGGCCTCGACCTGGTCGTGGGTGACGTAGATCGCGGTGGTGCCGAGCTGCTTCTGCAGCCGCGTCACCTCGATGCGCATCTGCACGCGCAGCGCGGCATCGAGGTTGGACAGCGGCTCGTCGAACAGAAACGCCTTGGGCTCGCGCACGATGGCCCGGCCGATCGCAACGCGCTGGCGCTGGCCACCGGAAAGCTCGCGCGGCTTGCGATCGAGATAGGGTGTGAGATTCAATGTCGCGGCGGCGGCCTCGACCTTGCGGTTGATCTCGTCTTTCGCCAGCCCAGCCATCTTCAGGCCGAAGCCGATATTGCCGCGCACGCTCATATGCGGATAGAGCGCGTAGGACTGAAACACCATCGACAGTCCGCGCTTGGCGGGCGGCGTGTCGACGACGTTCCTGCCGTCGATCAGGATGTTGCCGCCGGTGACGTCCTCGAGCCCGGCGATCAGCCGCAGCAAGGTGGTCTTGCCGCAGCCGGACGGACCGACGAACACCACGAAGGAGCCGTCGGCGATGTCCAAGTCAGCGCCCTTGATGATGTGCACGGGGCCAAACGATTTCTGCACGCCTTGAAGTGTAATCTGACCCATGATCCGGCAGCCCCTCTACTTCACCGCGCCGAAGGTGAGCCCACGCACGAGCTGCTTCTGGCTGAACCAACCGAGGACGAGAATGGGCGCGATCGCCAGCGTCGAGGCCGCCGACAGCTTTGCCCAGAACAGCCCTTCCGGGCTGGAATAGGAGGCAATGAAGGTGGTGAGCGGCGCCGCGTTCGAGGTCGACAAATTGAGCGTCCAGAACGCCTCGTTCCAGGCGAGGATCAGGTTCAACAGCATCGTGGACGCCAGCCCCGGGATCGCCATCGGCGTCAGCACATAGACCAGCTCACGGCCGATGGTGGCGCCGTCCATGCGCGCGGCTTCAAGAATGTCGCGCGGAATCTCCTTGAAATAGGTGAAGAGCATCCAGATGACGATCGGCAGGTTTCCGAGGCACAGGATGAAGACGAGGCCGATGCGAGAATCCAAAAGACCGAAGGACTTGTAGATCAGGTAGATCGGCACCAGCACGCCGACCGGCGGCATCATCTTGGTCGAGAGCATCCAGAGCAGAATATCCTTGGTGCGCTTGGTCGGCGAGAACGCCATCGACCAGGCCGCGGGAACGGCAATCAAGAGAGCGATGAACGTCGAGCCGCCGGCGATGATGATCGAGTTCATCGCGTGATGAAGATAGTCGCTGCGCTCCTGCACCGTCGCGTAATTCTCGGTGGTCCAGTGGAACAACAGGAAGGACGGCGGGATGGCAAAGGCTTCCAGCTCGGTCTTGAAGCTCGCCAGTACCATCCAGAGGATCGGGAAGAAGATCAGGAAGCCGAAGAACCAGGCCCCGATCGTCGAGACCACCACCTGCTGCGTCGTCGCCCTCCGTGCCATGATCTCACGCCTCCAGATTGCGGCCGACGATGCGGACCAGGAAGAAGGCGACGATGTTCGCGATCACGACCGCGACGAGGCCGCCCGCCGAGGCCGTGCCGACATCGTATTGAATCAGCGCCTGCGAATAGATCAGGAAGGCGATGTTGGTGGTGGACAGGCCAGGGCCGCCGCCCGTGGTGACATAGATCTCTGCAAAGACCGTGAGCAGGAAGATCGTCTCGATCAGGATCACCACCGTGATGGGGCGCGCCAGATGCGGCAGCGTGATGTAGATGAAGGTCGAGACCGCGCTGGCGCCGTCCATCTCGGCAGCCTCCTTCTGCTCTTCGTCGAGCGATTGCAGCGCGGTGAGCAGGATCAGCGTCGCGAACGGCAGCCATTGCCACGTCACGATCAGGATCACCGCAAAGAGCGGCACGTCGTTGAACCAGTCGATCGGCGTCAATCCGAAAAGCGAGGCGAGCCAGGCGAACAGCCCGGACACCGGATGCATCAACAGATTCTTCCAGACCAGCGCGCTGACCGTCGGCATCACGAAGAACGGCGCGATCACCATCAGTCGCACGAAATTGCGCCCGATCACCGGCTGGTCCATCAGCAGCGCGAGCGGGATGCCGAGCAGGATCGTCAGGGCCAGCACGGAGCCGACCAGCACCAGCGTGTTCTGAAGCGAGGCCAGGAAGGCGGGATCGGTGAGGAAGTAGCGGAAGTTCTCCAGGCCCACGAACGACTCGGAGCCGGGATCGAGCAGGCTGTAATGCAGCGTCGAGAAGTAGATCGTCAGCGCCAGCGGGACGATCATCCAGATGAAGAGCAGCCCGACCGCAGGCGTCAGGAGCGAGCGCGCAAGGAACTGCGTCTGCCGGGTTGCCATCCCTGACTTCTCCTTCAGAGCGTTTTCGCGCGGAGGTGCGACGGGTTCGCGGGAAGAAAACGCGTCAAAATGAAACCTCGGGAAGAAGGCGGCCATCCATCCGGGGATGGGCGGATGGCCGCAAGTCTGAGCTCAGGAGGTCGAGCCCGGGTTCACTTGATGTAGCCGGCGCGCTTCATCTCGCGCTCGGTCGCCGATTGCGCCGCGGTCAGCGCGGCATCGACCGTCATCGAGCCGGCGAGTGCGGCCGAGAACTGCTGGCCGACCTGGGTGCCGATGCCCTGGAATTCGGGAATGGCGGCGTATTGCACCCCGACGTAAGGCACCGGCTTCACCGTCGGCTTGTTCGGATCGGCCGCGTCGATCGAGGCCAGCGTCAGCTTCGCGAACGGGGCGACCTTCAGATAATCGGGGTTCTGGTAGAGCGAGGTGCGCGTGCCCGGCGGCACGTTGGCCCAGCCCTCCTTCGATGCGACGAGCTTGGTGTAGTCCTTGCTGGTTGCCCAGGCGATGAACTTCTCGGCAGCTTCCGTCTTCTTGGAGCCGGCGGGGATCGCGAGGTTCCAGGCCCACAGCCAGTTGGCGTTCTTGCCGAGGCCGGTGTTGGGCGCCAGCGCGAAACCGACCTTGTCGGCGACCTTGGAATCCTTCGGGTTGGTGACGAAGGATGCCGCCACCGTGGCGTCGATCCACATCGCGCACTTGCCGGCGTTGAACAGCGCCAGATTCTCGTTGAAGCCGTTGGAGCTCGCGCCGGGAGGACCGGCTTCCTTCATCAGATTGACGTAGGTCGTCAGCGTCGTCTTCCATTCCGGCGTGTTGAACTGCGGCTGCCACTTCTCGTCGAACCAGCGCGCGCCGTAGGAATTGGCCATGGCCGAGAGGAACGCCATGTTCTCGCCCCAGCCGGCCTTGCCGCGGAGGCAAATGCCGTAGGTGCCGGCGCTCTTGTCGGTGAGCTTCTTGGCGGCATCCACCACGAAATCCCAGGTCGGCTTTTCCGGCATCTTCAGCCCGGCCTTCTCGAACAGGTCGGTGCGATACATCACCATCGAGCTCTCGCCATAGAACGGCGCGGCGTAGAGCTTGCCGTCGACGGAGACCGCGTCCTTGATCTTGGGCAGGAGGTCGGCCACGTCGTAATCGGCCCCTAAATTGGCCAGCGGCACCAGCCAGCCCTTCTTGGCCCAGATCGGCACCTCATAGGTGCCGATGGTGAGCACGTCGAACTGACCGCCCTTGGTGGCGATGTCGGTGGTGACGCGCTGGCGCAGCACGTTCTCCTCCAGAGTCACCCACTTCACCGTGATGTCTGGATTCTTCTTGGTGAATTCGGCCGTCAGCCCCTGCATGCGGATCATGTCGCCATTGTTGACGGTGGCGATCGTCAGGGTGGTTTCGGCCATCGCGGGGACGGCCAGCAAAAGTGCAGACGCGCCGCAGACGGCGCCCAGGACGTGTTTCACGGTGACCTCCCCTCAACTCGCGTTTTGAGCATATGCCCACGCGTTGGGCGTATGTTCAACCGAGAGGGCGACGGTTGTCAAGCAGGCGCGCACGCATTTGCTCAACTTATGAGTGCTGCGGTGCGACAGGGATGAGAGTGGCAGCGCGGAGCGGCGGCAGTGGCTCGGGCGAACGCGCGGCTTGCTCCACCCTCTCCTGCTTGCGTGGAGAGGGAGCGCAGCGCCGCTGCCGCGCTAACTTCGCCTACCGCTCCAGGATCGCCCGCGCCGTCGTCTCGTCGGTGATGAGCCCGTTGACCAGGCCGCCGTTCAGCGCCGCCGCGATGGCCGGCACCTTGGCTGCCCCGACCGCGGCACCGATCGTCGTGGTCTTCGCCGGCACTTCCGGCGGAATGCTGGTGAGGCGCTTGTTGGTGCCGGCCTTGAGCAGGCGGCCCTTGGAATCGTAGGCCCAGCCGGTGATCTCGCCGATGGCGCCCAGCCGCATCATCTCGAACAACTCGTCGCGGGTGACGAAGCCGTCGATGTGAACCTGCGCCTTCTGGTCCATCTGGCCGATGCCGACGAGGCGCAAATCCGCCTTGGCCGCCACCGCCTTCACCTTGGCGATCGGCTCGATGCGGACCATCTTGTTGCGCTCGTCCTCGGACGACATCAGGAACGGCAGCGGCATCGGATAGTGCCGCGCGCCCGTGCGGTCCGCGAGCCGGCCGACGGTGTCGTAAAAGCTCGCCGAACCGTCGGCGGAGATGTTGCCGACCAGCGAGACGATCTGGTGATTGGGCCGGTCGATCGGCGTGACGCGCTCGACCGCGGCGCGCACGGCACGGCCGGTGCCGAGCGCGACGATCACGGGCGTCTCCGACCGCAGCGTCGCGTCGAGCAGATTGGCGCAGCGCTCCGCGATGCCTGCGGTGGCCTGCGGCGCCGCCGGATCGGCCGGCACCACCTCACAATGGGCAAGGTCGAAACGCTCCCTGAGGCGCGCTGCGAGTTCCATGCAGGCGGCGATGGGATGCTCCAGCCGAAAGGTGATGAGGCGCTCGGCGAGGCACAACGAGACCAGCCGCTGCGCCGAGGCGCGCGAGACCTGGAGCATCTTTGCGATCTCGTCCTGGGTGTGACCGGCGATGAAATAGAGCCAGCCGGCACGCGCGGCATCGTCGAGTCGCGATCTGTCGTTCTCGGCGGCCATGCGGGCCTCACGCCTCCCAGAAATCGCTCATGCGCGCGAAGACCCGGTCGGCCCCCGCGCCGGACAATATAGCCCGCCCGTCACGGCCGCGGTAATGGCTGCCGCCGACAAATCCCCAGACGGTCATGCCGGCCGCCTTGCCCGCCGCAACGCCGCTGACGCTGTCTTCGATCACCAGCGTGCGCGCAGGTTGCACCGCCATCTTCTCCGCCGCGAGGAGAAAGAGATCCGGCGCCGGCTTGCCGTGCCTGACCATTTGCGCGGTGTAGAGCCGGTCGCCGAAATGCGCCCGCAGGCCGGTGACATCGAGGGAGAGCGCAACGCGATCGAGGTCGCTGGACGATGCCACGCAAAACGGCACGGGGAGTTCGGAGATCACGCCGGCAATGCCGGGGATCGGCTGCAGCGATGCTGCGAATGTCGACAGCACTTGCGACTTCAGGCGCGGCAGAAAGCCGTCCGGCACGATCTGCCCGAGATCACGATAGTGCTGCTCGATCGCCTTGGTGCTGCGCCCGAGAAAGAGTTCGAGCGCCTGCTGCGGGCTGAGCGCGATGTCGAACTCGGCCAGCACCTCGGACAGGCACCGGCAGCTCAGCAGCTCACTGTCGACGAGCACGCCATCGCAATCGAAGATGATCAGATCGGGTCTTGGCCGGCCGGGGTCCATCCGGCTATACGATCATATACTCAACATATGAGCAATAGCTCACGCGGGAGCGGAACGACGCGGCCTTTCCCCTTAATGCGCGACCTGCCGGTAGATCGCCGGCAGCGCCGCGGGCAGCCGCTTGATGTTGCCGACGATCGCGTAGCCGCCACGGCCGAACAGGGTCGGGAAGTAGGATTGCGCGGTTGCGTCCACCGTCACGCCGAAGGCGGCGATGCCGAGCCGGCGTGCCTCCTGTACCGACTTGCGAGTGTCCTCGACCGCAAAGCGACCTTCGTAATGGTCGACGTCGTTCGGCTTGCCGTCGGTGAGCACGATCAGCAGCTTCTTGCGCTGCGGCTGGCGGGCGAGCTCGGCCGCGGCATGGCGCACGGCCGTGCCGATCCGCGTGTAATAGCCGGGCTTCAGCGCGCCGATCCGGCGTTCCACCGTCCCGCTCATCGGCTCGCCGAAGGCCTTCACGGTTTCGAGCCGCACCCAGGAACGCCGGCGCGAGGTGAAGGTCAGGATGCTGTGGTGATCGCCGCAGGCCGAAAGCCCGTGGGCAAGCACCAGCAGCGCCTCCTTCTCGACGTCGAGCACGCGGTAGCCGTCGACCCAGGCGTCCGTGGACAGCGAGACGTCGACGAGCAGCGTGACGGCGAGATCGTGCCCTTGCGGGCGCATCGCGACATGGATGCGATCGAGACCGCTGCCGCCGCTGCCGGCGCGCAGGTCGCACTGCGCGCGCACGAGCGCGTCGAGATCGAGGTCGTGGCCGTCGGCCTGGGCGCGCATCAGCTCGTGGCGCGGCCGCAGCACCTCGAAGCGGCGGCGCACCTGGCGGATGTGCCGGCGCGTGGCGTCGTCAGGCGTCCAGCTCTCGCCCTGCTCGGAGGCCGCAGCCGCGAGCACGCGGCAATGATCGGGCAGATAGGAGCCGCTGCGGTAGTCCCATTCGGGATAAGTGAGGTCAGCATTCAGCTTCGAGGCGTCGAGGGCTTCCGGCGGCAGGTCGAGATCGAACTTGAACCGGCTCGCCGGCTTGCCGGTGCGGCGGCTGAGCGTGATCTCCTCGAGATCGTCGGCGGCCTTCTGCGCATCCTCGTCCTCGCTGTCATCGGCCGGACGGTCGACATTGACCATCTCGGCCATCGCGAGGATCTTCTCGAAGCGATTGAGCACGAAAGGATCGCGGCGGTTGGCATTGTCCTCACGCTCGCGGACGGCAAAGCGCTTGCGATCGTTCTCGGCCGCCGCTTCCGCGCCCGGTGCGCATTCGTCCTCGCCGGCATGCGCGGGCGAGAGCTCGCGCGTCCAGCAATCCCCCCAGAGCGGGCACGGCAGGATCGAATGATAGCCCGGCGGCGCCTTGTCCGGCAGCGGGCCCGTCCCCATCATCGCCGGCCACAGTCTGCCCGAAGGCGCCTTGCCGGTTCCGAGCAGGGCCAGCACGATCTGCTCGACCTCCTGCTCGATGCGCGGCAGGGGGCGACGCGGCCGGGCCTCGGCAGTTGCCGCGGCGAGCTGCGCATAGTCGGCAACAAGCCCGGGAAATTGCGTGAGCACCCAGACCGCCGTCTCGCTGGCCCGGCGCAACACCAGAAGATCGCGCCGCAGCGGATCGGCTTCGGTGATCGTTTCAATCGGCGCGGCCGCGAACCACGCCGCAAGCCAGCGATAGAGCGCCGCGTTCAACGCGCGGTCGGGAAAAATCGAGATGCGATCGGGAAGAAAGATGGTCGCGGCGTCACGGCCCGGCTGCTCGAGCCGCTCGTCGCCGAGGCCGATACGCTGCCGCCAGCCGAGACGGTGCCCCGATTTTCGCGCGCCTGCGCTTGCGATCTGCACCCCGGTCTCGCCGCCGAGCGCGCGGAACATCACCGCGAGCCGGCCCCTCACCTCGGTCAGTGCGACGGCGTGATCGTCGTGAACCGGATAGCTCGCGGTGCCGCCGACCATCCTGTGCCAGGCGCGGCCGACCGTCTCCTCCAGTTCGAGGAAGTCGAGCATCGGCGCGGCCTCACCCGATGACGGCGCGTGCGACGTCGAGCAGCGCCGCCTTCACGTCGGAATCGTCGGTGAGCGGCTCGATCATGCCCGCCAGCACGGCATCGGCGATCGGCGTGCCCGCGGCGATCAGGGTCGCGCAATAGACCACGAGCCGGGTCGAGACGCCCTCCTCCAAATCGTGGCCTTTGAGCGCGCGCAGCCGCCCAGCCAGCCCCACCAGCGGCCGCACGCGCTCCGGCGACAGCCCGCTTTCGGCGGACACGACGCCGATCTCCTGCTCTGGCGGGAGGAAATCGAATTCGATCGCGACGAAGCGCTGGCGCGTCGAGGGCTTCAGGGCCTTTAGCAGCGTCTGGTAGCCGGGATTGTAGGAGACGACGAGCATGAAGCTGTTCGGCGCCACCAGCTCCTCGCCGGTACGCTCCAGCGGCAGGATACGGCGATCGTCGGTCAGGGGATGCAGCACGACGGTGACGTCCTTGCGGGCCTCAACGACCTCGTCGAGATAGCAGATGCCGCCTTCGCGCACGGCGCGTGTCAGCGGACCATCGGTCCACACGGTGTCGCCGCCCCTGAGCAGATAGCGGCCGGTGAGATCGGCGGCGGTCAGATCGTCATGACAGGCGACGGTGTGAAGCGGCAGTCCCAGCCGCGCCGCCATGTGCGCGACGAAGCGGGTCTTGCCGCAGCCGGTCGGCCCCTTGAGCAGAACCGGCAGACGCCGCCGCCAGGCATGCTCGAACAGCTCGCATTCCTTTCCGGACGGAACATAGGCCGGCAATTCGGGCGCCGAGGTGACCGTGTGAAGGGCAGCTTTCATGATGTCTCTCCGGAATTTCCAAGGAAGCTGGCGGCCGCCGCGAACCGCGGCCGCCCTTTCTCGTTTACTCGGCCGGCTGCAGCGCGGCGGGGATGACCGCCTGCTTCTCGCGGCCCGGCACAAGCACGGCCCAGACGAACATCAGCGCGGAGATCGCGACGAACACACCGGAGCCGAGCCGGACCCAGTAGAACATCGCGAGCTGGTCCTGCACGTCCATGTAACCCTGGCCGAGCACGCGCTGCAGATGGACCTGGACCACGCCGGCGAAGGTCAGCGCGAAGGTCATGGTCATCATCGCCGTGCACATGATCCAGAAGCTGGTCATGGAGAGCCACTGGTTATAGGGCGCCCGTCCCTTGAGCTGCGGGATCGCGTAGGCCATCACCGACAGGTTCAGCATCACATAGGCGCCGAAGAAGGCGAGATGGCCGTGCGCGGCGGTGACCTGGGTGCCGTGGGTGTAGTAGTTCACCGAGGACAGCGTGTGCAGGAAGCCCCACACGCCGGCGCCGAGGAACGCCATCACCGAGCAGCCGACCGACCACAACAGCGCGGCGCGGTTCGGATGCTTGCGGCCGGCCTTCCAGGTCATCTGCACCGTGAAGATCACCATGGTGAAAAACGGAGCAACCTCGAGCGTGGAGAACAGCGAACCGATCCACTGCCAGTAGCCGGGCGCGCCGATCCAGTAGAAATGGTGGCCGGTGCCGAGGATGCCGGAGAACAGGGCAAGGCCGATGATGACGTAGAGCCACTTCTCGACGACCTCACGATCGATGCCGTTGAGCTTGATCATGAGATAGGCGAGCACGGAGGCCATGATCAGCTCCCAGACGCCCTCGACCCAGAGATGGACGACGTACCACCAGTACATCTTGTCGACGGCAAGGTTCGCCGGGTTGTAGAAGGCGAACAGGAAGAAGATCGCGACGCCCCACAGGCCGAACAGCAGGATGTTGGTGATCGTGGTCTTGCGGCCCTTCAGCGCCGTCATCGTGACGTTGAACAGGAACATCAGGCAGACGACGACGATGCCGACCTTGATGATGAAGGGCTGTTCGAGGAACTCGCGGCCCTCGTGATAGTGGAAGAGATAGCCGACCACGGCGACGCCGGCTGCGCCGAAGAACATCCAGAACTGGATCTTCGCCAGCAGCGGGCTGTAGAGCTCGGTCTCGGTTTCTTCCGGAAGCAGGTAGTAGGTCGCTCCCATGAAACCGATCAGCGACCATACGATCAGCGCGTTGGTGTGGATCATCCTGACGATGTTGAACGGCAGGATGACCGACAGGGTATTGGGCAGGACGTAGATCGTTCCGGCAAGGAGGCCAAACAGGACCTGGGCCAGGAACAAGGTCAGCGCGCCGTAGAAATACAGCATCGCGACTTTCTGGGTTTGATATTTCATCTCGGGTTCTCTCTGTCTTAAGAAGAAGAAAGCAGCATGCTCAGCCGGCCTTGTTCGGCGGCCAGCTCTGGCGCTTGATCGTGCTGGCCCATTGCAGGAAGTCAGCGAGATCATTGAGCTCCTGGTCGGTCAGGTTGAACTGCGGCATCTGCCGCCGCCCCTCTGCGCCCGAGGGCTGCGACTGCATCCAGGCTTTCAGCGTCTCGCGTGCAGCGGCCGGATCCTCCTTGCCGCCCCAGCGATCCCAGACATTGCCGACCTCGGGGGCGAAATAGGCGCCCTCGCCCAGCAGCGTGTGGCAGTTGATGCAGGAGTTCTTCTCCCAGACATGCTTGCCGCGAGCGACCGACGAGGTCAGCGTCGTCGCGTCCGTGGACGTCGTGGCCATGTAGTAATGGCTGTGCGCCGTCAGCCCTATGAAGATGGCGAAGAAAAAGGCCGAACCGCCGTAAAACACATTTCGCGCGGCCGACTTGGTCAGGCGTTCAGCCATTGCCAATCCTTTCCGGTTTGAGTCGAGAAAATCTGTGATGCTATTTATTGCCGATCGGTAGGGAGCGCTCTTTGACGAAGCGCAACGATGGCGACGATACGCAAACCGCCGGTCAGATCAGGACGACGATGGCGGATGCGAGCCAGGCGAACAGCACCACGATGACAACCCAGGCGCTGACGAGGCCGCGCCAAAGCGCCGGCGCCGAGCGAAGATCGAGGAAATCGAGCACGATACGGCGGCCCTTGAGGGCGGCGAAGGTCAGCAGCAAAGCATTGGCGAACAAGGGGCGCGACACCAGCGTCGGAACCAGAAGGGTCGCGAGCGCTAGGCCGATCAACGTCATCCAGGCGATGTCGAGACGATCGGGAATCACGGGTGCACCAGATAGATGATGGGAAACATGACGATCCAGAGCAGATCGACCAAGTGCCAGAAAGCGGTTCCGGTCTCGACGCCCGCCGGCCGGGCACCCCGCAAGACTACGGCCAGGATGACGATGCCGAGGCCGACATGCAGGAGATGGAAGCCGGTAAGGAGAAAGTAGAGCGTGAAGAACGGGCTGGTCTCCAGGCCGTTTCCTTGCGCGATCTCGCCGGCATATTCGGTCAGCTTGACCGCGATAAAGACGCCGCCAAGGGCCATGGCGCCGAGCAGCCAACCGCGCGCACGCCCTCTTTCCCCCGCCCGTGCAGCAGCCGCTGCCCGCGCGGCGGCCCAGCCACTGGTCACGAGCACGATGGTGTTGAGTCCCGCCAAATGTGGGTCGAGCGTGGCCTGTCCGGCGGCAAAGAGCGCCGGGTGAAGCGCGCGGGCGATGACGAAAGCGCCGAGGAACAGGCCGAAGGCGGCGAGCTCGCTGAAGATGAGCACCCAGATCATGGGATCGCCGGGAAGATCTTCCAGGATTCCCCAACCGGTTCCCTCTTGTTCGCAATCCGTCGCCGACATCTGATTTCCAAATCAAGTCGCCGAACAGATAGTCCACCGGCGCGATTCCGACTTTGTCGCCGGACAAATAGTGCAACCGGCCAGGGGCGCGTTTGCGCTACCGCAACGTTCCGGCCGCCCCGCCGTCATAGGGTGGATATTTAGAGCGGTTCCGCAAAACAGTGAGCGATGCGATGAGCGATGCACAAATCGGGCTGCTGACCGCGACCCCCATCATCATCGTGTTTGCCATCGCGCTCCGGCGCATGGGGGTGCTGTCGACCGTGGCAACCGTATCGGCGGTGACCCTCTCCGTCGCGATCGCGACCGTGCTGTTCACGACGCAATCACCGCTGCAGTAGTGTCGGAGGCGTAGGGTGGATTAGCCCTACGATTGCGCAACGCGCAATCGCTCGGTGTAACCCACCCTACGGCATCGTTACCGCCGCTGGTTATACACGTCGATACACACCGCCCCGAGCAGCACCAGGCCCTTGATGACCTGCTGATAGTCGATGCCGATGCCGAGGATCGACATGCCGTTGTTCATCACGCCCATGATCATGGCGCCGACCACGGCGCCGCCGACGCGCCCTACCCCGCCATAGGCCGAGGCCCCGCCGATGAAGCAGGCGGCGATGACGTCGAGCTCGAAGCCGAGCCCGGCCTTAGGGGTCGCGGTGTTGAGGCGCGCGGCGAAGACGAGGCCGGCGAGCGCGGCGAGCACGCCCATGTTGACGAAGGTGAGGAAGGTCAGCCGCTCGGTCTTGATGCCCGACAGTTTTGCCGCCTTCGCATTGCCGCCGACCGCATAGACCTGCCGCCCGATCACGGTGCGCCGGGTGACGAAGCCGTACAACGCGATCAACGCGGTCATGATCACCAGCACGTTCGGCAGTCCGCGATGCGAGGCGATCAGATAGGTGAAATAGAGCACGGCGCAGGCGAGCAGGACGCTCTTGCCCAGGAAGAACGCATAAGGCTCGACCTCGATGCCATGCGATTGCTCGCGCGAGCGGCCCTTGGCGCTGGCATAGACGAGGCCGAGCGCAAGCACGGCGCCGATCAGCATCGAGGTCGGATGCAGCGTGCCGGCTTCGGGCAGAAGCTCCGGAATGAAGCCGGAGGACAGCTTCTGGAAGGTCGCCGGGAACGGGCCGAGTGACTGGCCCTGCAGCACCGCAAGCGCGAGCCCCTTGAACACCAGCATGCCCGCCAGCGTCACGATGAAGGACGGAATGCCGAAAAAGGCCACCCAATAACCCTGCGCCGCGCCGATCGCCGCGCCCAGCAACAGGCAGGCGACAAAGGCGAGCGTGTAGTCGACCTTGTAGGTCACCATCAGCACGGCGGCGACCGCGCCGACGAAGCCGGCGACCGAGCCGACCGAGAGGTCGATATGGCCGGTGACGATCACCAGAAGCATGCCGAGCGCCATGATGACGATGTAGCTGTTCTGCAGCACGAGGTTCGTCAGGTTGAGCGGCTGCAGCAGCGTGCCGCCCGTCATGACCTGGAAGAACAGCATGATCGCGACCAGCGACATCAACATGCCGTAGTTGCGCAGATTGTTCTTGATGAAGCTGCCGTGCCGGCGCTCCTCGGGCAGCGATACCGTCTTGTCGGTCATGGCTGCATTCCTCCCATTTCCGCGGCCGCGCGCGCGGCGTTCCCAATGTTTCGTTCGTTGCGCATGATGGCGCGCATGATCTTTTCCTGCGTCGCCTCGGCGCCTGCGAACTCCCCGACGAAGGCGCCGTCATTCATGACGCAAATGCGGTCGCAGATGCCGAGCAGTTCGGGCATCTCCGAGGAGATCACCACGACACCGCGGCCGGCTTCCGCCAGCTCGTTGATGATACAGTAAATCTCGTATTTGGCACCGACGTCGATGCCCCGCGTCGGCTCGTCCAGGATCAGGACTTTCGGGTCGGTCATCAGCCATTTCGACAGCACCACCTTCTGCTGGTTGCCGCCGGAGAGCTGGCCGGTCTCCTGGTAGACGTCGGAGCAACGGATGCGCATGCGGGTGCGATAATCGCTGGCGATCTTCAGCTCTGCGATGTCGTCGATCACCCGTTTAGGCGCGACCTGGTCAAGGCTTGCGAGCGTGATATTCTTGCGAACGTCGTCGGCCAGGATCAGCCCGAGCTGCTTGCGGTCTTCCGTGACATAGGCAAGTCCGGCATCGATCGCCGCCGCGACGCTCGGCAATGCCATCTCTCTGCCCTCGAGCCGGAGAGAGCCGCTGATCGCAGTGCCCCAGGAGCGGCCGAACAGGCTCATGGCGAACTCGGTGCGCCCGGCGCCCATCAATCCGGCAATGCCGACGACCTCGCCGCGCCTGACGCCGAAATTGACGTTCTTGATCACCTGCCGCTCGGGATGGATGGGGTGATAGACCGACCAGTTCGCGACGTCGAGCACGGGTTCACCGATCTTCGCGCTGCGCTCCGGGAAACGGTGCGCCATATCGCGATTGACCATGCTGCGGATGATGCGGTCTTCCTGGATCGGCTCGCTGCGGCAATCGATGCTGTCGACGGTGCGGCCATCGCGCAGCACGGTGATGTGGTCGGCGACCTTGGCGACCTCGTTGAGCTTGTGCGAGATCAGGATCGAGCCGATGCCCTGCTCGCGGAAGACCATCAGTCGTTCGAGCAGCGCGGCGCTATCGGCCTCGTTGAGGCTGGCGGTCGGCTCGTCCAGAATGAGCATCCGCACCCGCTTGGACAGCGCCTTGGCGATCTCGACCAGCTGCTGCTTGCCGACGCCGAGATCGGTGATCAGCGTATCCGGGGATTCCTTCAGGCCGACCTGCGCCAGAAGCGCGCGCGTGCGCCGATAGACCTCGTCGCGATCGATCACGCCCAGCTTCGAGGGCGGATGCGACAGGAAGATGTTTTCCGCGATCGACATCAACGGAATCAGCGCCAGCTCCTGATGAATGATGATGATGCCAAGCGCCTCGGAATCGTTGATGTCGCGAAAGCGCCGCTCCTCACCGTCGAAGACGATGGTGCCCTCGTAACTGCCGGCGGGATAGACCCCGCTCAGCACCTTCATCAGCGTCGACTTGCCGGCGCCGTTCTCGCCGACGAGCGCGTGGATCTGCCCGGCGTGAACCGAGAAGTTGACGTCGCGCAGCGCCTGCACACCGGCAAAGCTCTTGCTGACGTTGCGCATCTCCAGCATGGCGGTCATCGTGTCATATCCCATCCGTTACCTCACCTCTCCCCGCTTGCAGGGAGAGGTCGAAATGCGCGCGTCGCGCGGATTTCGGATGAGGGGGAGTCTCCGCAGGAGCAATGTCCACCGTCCCCGTGGAGGCTCCCCCTCACCCACCCCTCTTCCCGCAAGCGGGGAGAGGGGAAGAAAACGTCTTACTGGAATTGCGACTTCTTGTAGTAGCCGCTCTCGACCAGGACCTTCTCCCAATTGTCCTTGTAGACCACAACCGGCTTGAGCAGGTAGGAGGGCACGGTCTTGACGCCGTTCTCGTAGGTCTTGGTGTCGTTGACCGTGACCTGCTTGCCGGCGAGCGCGGCGTCGACCATGTCGGCGGTCACCTTGGCGAGGTCGCGGGTGTCCTTGAAAATGGTCGAATATTGGTCGCCGCGCAGCATCGCCTTGATCGAGGGCACCTCGGCGTCCTGGCCCGAAATGATCGGCATCGGCTGATCGGCGCTACCATAGCCGACGCCCTTCAGCGAGGAGATGATGCCGATCGAGATGCCGTCATAGGGCGACAGCACGGCGTTGATCTTCTTGTTGCCGTAATAGGCGCTGAGCAGATTGTCCATGCGAGCCTGGGCGGTGGCACCGTCCCAACGCAAGGTCGCGACCTTGTCCATGCCCATCTGGCCCGAGGCGACGACGAGCTTGCCGCTGTCGATGTAGGGCTTCAGCACGCTCATCGCGCCGTTGTAGAAGAAATAGGCGTTGTTGTCGTCGGGCGAGCCGCCGAACAGCTCGATGTTGAACGGACCCTTGCCGTCCTTCAGGCCGAGCCCCTGCTCGATCGATTGCGCCTGCAAGACGCCGACCTGGAAATTGTCGAAGGTCGCGTAATAATCGACGTTCGGCGTGCCGCGGATCAGGCGGTCATAGGCGATCACGGTGATGCCTTTTGCCTTGGCCTGCTTGAGCACGTCGGACAGCGTCGTGCCGTCGATCGCGGCGATCACCAGCGCCTTCGCACCCTTGGTCACCATGTTCTCGACTTGCGAGAGCTGGTTCGGAATGTCGTCCTCGGCATATTGCAGATCGGTGTTGTAGCCGCGCTCCTTCAGCACCTTGACCATGTTGTTGCCGTCATCGATCCAGCGCGCTGAGGATTTGGTCGGCATGGCGATGCCGACGGTCGCCTTGTCCTGGGCGGAGGCGGCGAGACCTGTCGCCATCGTCGCAGCGCCCGCCAGCGCCAGCGCGAGGAATGTGGTCTTCAGTTTCAGCATGTTTCACTCCCTTGGGTGTCAGATTATTTCTTCGTGTCGTCGCGAACGTGGTCGTGGGCTGCTTTGTCGTCTCCTATGCGAGCTTGACGTCGGGCTCCGCACGACCGCGCGCGGAGGCCTCTAGTAGAAAAGTGCAGCCGGCCTGCGGATCGGCGGCGCGTGCGGCTGCGTCCATATCCTGCCATGCGGACGTGACGAGAAGGCGCGACAGGTCGGGGTCGACGAAGGCCGGGCAGCTCGCCTGCTTGGCCGGCACGCTGAGCGAGCGCTGGCGTTCGCCTTGCGGGGAATAGACATCGATCCGGCCCGCGCCCCAGCAGGCGTTCCAGATGTTTCCGTCGGCATCGCACACCGAGCCGTCGAGACCGCCAATGCCGGTATGGCGCAGCAGCACCTCCGGCTCGCCGCGCGGCAGGCCGGTCGCGGGATTGAGCGGCACGGCATAGAGTACGGCGCGCGGGGTGTCGGTGAAGTAGCCGGTGGCTCCATCCGGCGAGAAGCAGATCGAATTGGGAATGCTGATGCCGGGAAACAGTGTGGAGATCTTGCCGCGATGGAGCGCGTAGATCGCGCCTGCCTTCGGCTCGGCCTTCTTGCCCATGGTGCCGATCCAGAACGTGCCGGATTGATGCACACGGCAATCATTGGAGCGCGTGACGGGATTGTCCGCCTCGAGCGGAAGGAACAGCGTCATCTCACCGTCGGCGAGCTTGCGGATGTAAAGCCCGTCCTCGGCGACGATCAGCTGCCGTTCGGCATCGATGCGCCCGAGCGCGCTCGCCATCCGGCCGAGCGTATGAATGCGGATGCTGCCGCTGCAAAGCTGCGCCTCGAACAGCCGTCCCTCGCGGATATCGAACCACCAGGCGGTATCGGTGGTCACGTCATAGGTCGGACCCTCGCCGAGATGGCAGGGATCGCTAGAGAGAACGGTGGTGGCGACCTGCTCCATCATGGCGTCCTCACTGCAAAGCGATAGACCGTGTGATTGCGATAGACCTGGCCGGGATCGAGGCGCGGGCTCGGAAAATCCGGCCGGTTCGGCGCATCAGGCCAGATGTGCGGCTCCAGGCACATGGCGTCCGACTGCCGGATGAGCTTGCCGCCCTTCCCCGAAATCGTGCCGTCCAGATAATTGCCGGAATAGACCTGAAGGCCGGGCTGGTCGGTGAAAAGCTCCATGATCCGCCCCGAGCGCGGCGCCTCCAGCCGCGCGGCGAGCGCGAGCTTGCCATCACGTCCGAGGCAGTAGGTGTGGTCGTAGCCCCGGCCGTTCTGCAATTGCTGATCGCCCTGCCGGATGCGCTCGCCGACCGGCCGAGATTCGCGGAAGTCGAACGGCGTGCCGGCAACGGGACGCGGCGGCTCCGACAAGGGAATGGCGGTGGGATCGATGGCGAGAAAATGCTCGGCGGCCACCGCCAAGCGGTGGTCGAGAATGGGAATGCCTGACGTCGCGCCTTCGAGATTGAAGAAGCTGTGGTTGGTCAGGTTGACGATGGTCGGCCGGTCGCTCCGCGCCTCCATGTTCAGCGACAGCTCGGTCGGCCCGGTGATGCGATAGGTCAGGCGGACGTCGAGCTTGCCGGGATAATTCTCCTCCCCGTGCGGGCTGACATAGGTCAGCGTCACCGCAGGCGCGGCGCCCTCGTCGATCTCCACGATCTCCCAGAGCTTGCGGTCGAATCCATCGAGGCCACCATGCAGCGCATTCGGCCCGTTGTTGACGGCAAGCTGCACCGTCTTACCATCGAGCGAAAACTGTCCCTTGGCGATGCGGTTGGCGTAGCGGCCGACGGTGGCGCCGAAGAACTTTCGTTCCGCGAGATAGCCGGCGAACGCGTCGTGGCCGAGCACGACGTCGTCATGGCCGCCCTTCGCGTCCGGCGCGATCAGCGCCTGAAGCACTGCCCCATGGGTGATGATGCGCGCCTCGAACCCGCCTGTCCCGCGCAGCACGATGCGCTCGACGTCGCGGCCATCAGGCAGTCTTCCGAAGACATCTCTTTCGATTTTTGAGCCAGCCATGTCTAATCCACGAACGGTTCGACAATTGTGCGCTTGCCTAGCAGGAAGGCGTCGGCGACGAGGCGAAGCGGCGTCAGATCGACGTCGCTCGCGCCGGTCGCCGCGAGCTCGACGAAGCGCCGGTAGAGTCCGCGATATTCCTCATCGGGAGCTTCGGCAAGCACCTTGCCGTCAACGGCCATGCGCGCGCCACCGCTGGACAAGGTCATCCGGCCGCGATCGGTGTCGACGACGATATCCCAGCTTTGCGGCCCGGACTGGCGGAAATCGAACTCGGCGGTTGCAGGCAGGCCGTCGACGTCGGTGATTGTCAGGTTCGCGGCGATCGGCGCCTGGCAATTGGCGGGAAAGGAAAGTTCAGCCGCGGTGACGAACACCGGCTTCGGCAGGATCCTGGTCAGGATCGACAGTGCATTGATGCCGGGATCGAACACGCCGAGGCCACCCGGTTCCCATATCCAGCCCTGACCGGGATGCCAGACGCGGACGTCCTCCTTCCAGCTGATGTGAACGGAGGCAATGCGGCGCGCGGCAAGCCATTGCCGGGCCGGCTCGACCGCCGGTGCGTAGCGCGAATGCCAGGTCGCAAACAGCGTTCGCTTTGCCGCCGCCGCCATCGCGATCAGCGGGTCGAGCTCGACAACGCCGGCACCCGGCGGCTTCTCCAGCATGACATGCTTGCCGGCCGCGAGCGCCGCCGCGGCCTGCGCGCGCCTCACCTGCGGCGGCGTGCAGAGCGAGACCGCGTCGATCGGCGGTCCCTTCTCCAGCAATTCCTCGATGGTCGCAAAATGCGGCAATCCCGGCAACGAGGCGTTGCGGCTGGCGACTGCCGCCAGCGTCACGCCGGGCACGGCGGCAATCGCGCCGACATGCTGGTCGCGCGCGATCTTGCCGAAACCGACGATGCCGATGCGAAGTTCGGTCACGCTTGCTCTCCCGTATTCGCAGAAGACGGCGGGTCCGCCGGGGCTGTTTCGATCACCGTTCCCTCGTGACGCCTCATGCCGTTGTGAATGACATAGACCATCGCCTCCGACGCAGCCTCGGCATCGCCCGCTGCGATGGCATCGACGATCTTCTGGTGCCAGAGCAGCACGGTGTCGCGGTCCTCCGGCTCGACCGGCGCGCTCAGCAGGAACGAAGCGCGCAGCGCGGCCTCGATGACGTGTCCGATCGAGCGCATGAAGAGGTTGCCCGAGGCGCGCGCGACGGCGACATGCAGTGCGAGGTCGGCATCGGCGAAGCCGACCGAATCCGACGCCTCAAGCCGCATATGGTCCATGCACCGGCGAAGCTCGACGAGATCCTGCTCCGACCGCTGCGTGGCCGCCAGCATCGCCGCGCGCGGCTCGACCGCGAGACGGATCTCGGCGAGATCGTTGAGGAAACGCTTGTCGATGCCGGCGTCCAGATGCCAGGCCAGCACGTCGGCGTCGAACATGTTCCAGGCCGCGCGTTCGCGCACGACGGTGCCGACCCGCGCCTTGGTGGTGAGCAAGCCCTTGGCCACGAGAGTCTTCACGCTCTCGCGCAGCACCGGCCGCGACACGCCGAACATCGCGATCATCTCGGCATCGCCCGGCAGGCGCGTCCCTTCCGCATAGCGGCCGGCGATGATGTCGACGCCGATCGAGCGGGCCACCTCCGCATGGTTGGAATGGGCCCGCCGCGTCGGGATGATGACGATGCGCGAAGTCATATGGCAGCTCCCGCGCGTTTCGCCGCCGGCCGCCGCGCGAGTGCGACCAGGGCCTGCTGCAACGCGATGAACGCGAACAGCAGCACGCCGGTCGCGATCTTGGTCCACCAGCTCGACAGCGTACCGTCGAAATTGATGTAGGTCTGGATCAGCCCCTGTATCAGGACGCCGAGGAAGGTTCCGATCACCGAGCCCTGCCCGCCCGTGAGCAGCGTGCCGCCGATCACGACCGCGGCGATGGTGTCGAGCTCGACGCCGACGGCGGAGAGAGAATAGCCGGCGCTGGTATAGAACGAGAAGACGATGCCGGCGATGCCCGCGAGCAGGCTCGACAGCATGTAGATCTTCACCGTCATCGTGCCGACGGCAACGCCCATCAGGCTCGCGGTCGCCCGGCTGCCGCCGAGTGCATAGACGTTGGCGCCAAACCGCGTGAGATGCAGCAGCAGGGCGCCGCCGATGACGATCACCAGCATGATGATCGCGACCGCGGTCAATCGCCCGCCGCCGGGCATCCGCAGTGCGAAGTCGGACACCGTGGAATAAACAGGTGCCGTGATCGGCACCGATTCCGTCGAGAGCAGGAAGCTGGCGCCACGGGCCAGGAACATGCCGGCGAGCGTCACGATAAACGGCGGCAGGTCGAAGACATGGATGACGGCGCCCATCGCCGCGCCGAAGGCCGCCGAGAGCGCGAGGATGGCGACGAAGGCGACCAGCGGCGGCACGCCCCAACGCTCGATCGCCAGCGCCACGAAGACCGTGGTGAAGCCGATCACCGAGCCGACTGACAGATCGATGCCGCCGGAGATGATCACAAACGTCATGCCGGTTGCCACGATGCCGAGGAAGGCATTGTCAGTCAGGAGATTGCCGACCACGCGGGTCGAGGCGATATTGGGGAACTGCATGGCGCAGAGCGCAAAGCCTGCCACGAGCACGATCGCGGTGATGAGGACGGGCGGTAGGCCTCTCATGCTTTCGTCCTCCGCAGCCGTGCGGCGATACCGGCAAAGCCGGACAGCTTCGGCGATTGCAACAGCAGCACCGCGAGCACCACCACCGCCTTGACCAGCAGGTTGAACTCCGGCGGATAGCCGGACAGGAGAATTCCGGTGTTCATCGTCTGAATGATCAGCGCACCCAACACCGCGAGTACGAGGCTGAAGCGGCCGCCGAACAGCGAGGTACCGCCGATCACCACGGCCAGAATCGCATCGAGCTCGAGCCACAAGCCGGCGTTGTTGGCGTCAGCGCCCATGATGTCGGCCGCTGCGATCACGCCCGCGAGCGCGGCGCAGACTCCGCACCAGACATAGACCGACAGGATCATCGCACGGGTGCCGACGCCGGAAAGCTCGCTCGCGCGCGCGTTGCCGCCGGTCGCCTCGATCAGCAGCCCGAGCGCCGAGCCGCGCACCACAGCGCCAGTGAGAATGAGCATACCGAGGGCAATGACGACCGGCACCGGAAGGCCGAGCACCGAACCATTCCCGAGCCAGACCAGATCCGGCGAGGAGAACGTCACGATGCGTCCTTCGGTGATGAGCTGGGCGATGCCGCGGCCCGCGACCATCAGGATCAGCGTCGCCACGATCGGCTGCATGCCGAGCACGGCGACGAGAAATCCGTTCCAGAGGCCGCAGACAAGGCCCGCCCCCAGCGCGGCCGCCACCACCACCGGAAGGCTGTGACTGTCGGCAAGACTTGCGGCGATCGCGCCGCAGATGGCCATCACCGCGCCGACCGAGAGATCAATGCCGCGCGTCGCAATCACCAGCACCATGCCGAGCGAGAGCAGCGCCACCGGCGTGCCGCGGTTGAGCACGTCGATCAGGCTACCGAACAGACGGCCGTCCTGCAGCCGCAGATCGAAGAATTGCGGCGACACCACGCGGTCGACCGCGAGGATGACGATCAGCGCGAGAATCTGGGCGAGGCCGCGGCGCGGCAGCAGCGCTGTCATGTGTGAGCCTCAAGCGCAACAGTGACGCTATCGGCGGCGATGGCGGCGAGGATGTTGCCGACGTCGACCGCCTCGCCCGCGAGCTCCTCGACATGGGCGCGGTCGCGCAGCACCACGACGCGGTCCGAATAAGTCACGATCTCGTCGAGCTCGGAGGAGATCACGAGCAGCGAGAGGCCATCGTCACAGAGCTCGCGGATCAGCCGGATGATCTCGGCATGGGCGCCGACGTCGATGCCGCGGGTCGGCTCGTCCAGCACGAGGAGCCGCGGCGAGGTCGCGAGCCAGCGCGCCAGCAGCACCTTCTGCTGATTGCCACCGGACAACAGCCCGACGGGACGCTCGGGGTCGGCCGGACGGATGTCGAGCATCTTGACGTAACGCCGCGCGATCTCGTCCTGCTCGCGGCGGGACAGCGGGCGATGCAGGCCGCGCTTGGCCTGGAGCGCCAGCACGATGTTCTCGCGCACGGTGAGCTCGGCGACGATGCCGTCGGTCTTGCGCTCTTCCGGGCAATAGCCGAAGCCATGGCGGACGCCGTCGCGCGGCGACTGAAGGCGGACGGGCGCGCCTTCCACCCTCGCCTGCCCGCGATCGGCGCGCTCGGCACCGAACACCAGCCGTGCGGTTTCGGTGCGGCCCGAGCCGAGCAGTCCGGCAAGGCCGACGACCTCGCCATGACGCAGCTCGAGATTGAACGGCGCAACGTAACCGGCCTTGCCAAAATTCTCAAAGCTCGCGCAGACCTCGCGCACTTCATGTTCGCTCGCCGCCGCCCGCGCACTGGTGGTCTCCGCCAACTCGCGGCCGAGCATCATCCGGATCAGCTCGAGCCGCGCCAGGGACGCGGTCTCGCGCTCGCCGACAAGGCGGCCGTTGCGCAGCACCGTGATCCGGTCGGAGATCTCGTAGACCTGATCAAGGAAATGGCTGACGAAGACGATACCGATGCCGCGCCCCGCGAGCTGGCGCATGATTCCGAAGAGAATCTCGACCTCGTGGCGGTCGAGGCTCGCGGTCGGCTCGTCCAGGATCAGCACGCGCGCGGAGAGATCGACAGCGCGGGCAATCGCGGTGACGTGCTGGATGGCCACGGAATAGCTGCCAAGCGGCGCGGCGACGTCGATGTCGAGACCAAAATCTGCAAGCAGCGCCTTGGCGCGACGGCGCATCTCGCCTTCGCGCACGATGCCGAAGCGCATCGGCTGGCGGTCAAGGAAGAGATTTTGCGCCACCGAGAGGTTCGGCAGCAAATTGACCTCCTGGTAGACGGTGGCGATGCCCGCTGCGAGCGCCGCCTTGGCCGAGCGAGGCGCGATCTCTTTTCCGCCGATCCTGACGATGCCGGAGTCGCGCGGGAACACGCCGGTGACGACCTTGATCAGCGTGGACTTGCCAGCGCCGTTCTCGCCCAGCAGCGCATGGATCTCGCCGGCGCGCAGTGTGAAGTCGACCTCCTGCAACGCGTGCACGGCGCCGAAGCTCTTGCTGATCCCGCGCACCTCCAGCAGGGGGGCAGCAGGATCACGGCTGTTCTGCATGGCAAAAATCACTCCCACGGGTGTCCGCCAATGATGCGGACATCCAGCCTACGCGTTCGCGCGGCGGTTTCGAAGCGGGTTGCCGGACCACCGGACGACGGCGGTCCGGCAATGCGCCGCCTCAGTAACCGAGCCCCTTCTTGCTGTCGTATTCCTTCTGCGGATTGTCAGAGGCGGTAAGCAGCCTGGATTCAGTCTGGATCCATTTCGGCGGAACGGTGCCCTTCTCCTTGAAGGCCGCGACGGCATCGAAGGCCGGACCGGCCATGTTGGGCGTCAGCTCGACCGTGGCATTGGCTTCGCCAGCGACCATCGCCTTGAAGATATCGGGGACCGCGTCGATCGAGACGGTGAGGATGTCCTTGCCGGGCTTGAGGCCGGCTTCCTTCATCGCCTGGATCGCGCCGACCATCATGTCGTCGTTATGCGCATAGACCGCACAGATGTTCTTGCCGCCGCCTTCGGCCTTGATGAAGCTCTCCATCACCTCCTTGCCCTTGGCGCGGGTGAAGTCGCCGGTCTGGCTGCGTACCACCTTCAGGTTGGCGTGCTTGGCAATCGCCGTGTCAAAACCCTTCTTGCGGTTTGCGGCGACGCTGGCGCCGACCGTGCCCTGCAATTCGACGATGTTGCAGGCCTTCGTCCCGACGGTCTTGGCCAGCCAGTCGCCCGCGACCGCGCCTTCGTGCACGCTGTCGGAGGTGACGGCGGTGAGATAGAGTTCCTTGCCGGAGGGATCGATATCGCGGTCGAGCAGCACCACCGGGATCTTGGCCTCCTTGGCTTCCTTCAGCACCGAGTCCCATCCGGTCGAAACGACCGGGGCGAGGAAGATCGCATCGACGTTCTGCGCGATGAAGGAGCGGATCGCCTTGATCTGGTTCTCCTGCTTCTGCTGCGCGTCGGCGATCTTGAGATTGACCTGGCGCTTGGTGGCCTCCTGCTTGGAGACCGAAGTTTCGGCTGCGCGCCAGCCGGATTCCGATCCGATCTGCGAGAAGCCGATGGTGAGCTGGCCGGCATTGGCGGGCAGCGCGAGCAGCAAGGCGGCCGTGGCGCTGGCCGCAAAGAGGGCTTTGAGGGTCATCAGGCGTGTCTCCCAAGATGTTATCCGGAGCGCCGATTGGTAGCATGGCACCCGCAGGCCGGCCTCTGAGGCGGCGGGAGGCACTATTTCATAGGAGGCGAGTTCCGACTAGTCATATTATTTGACTATTTGGAGGAAAACGCGCGAGAGGGAGAGCGCGCGGTTTTATGACACGCTCAGCGCGACTTTGTTCCAGAGATGCAACGGGGAGATGAAGGGAATTTTGCGCGGTGGGTGCAGGCGCTCATCCCAGCGACGGAGATAAACGACTCGTGGAAAGCGCCCTCACCCGCCACGCTTCGCGTGTCGGCCTCTCGCCGCAGGCGAAAGAGGCGAAGAACTAGATCAGCTTCCGCTGCGCCAGGTTCTTCATCAGCGCGCCGATGCCGAAGGTCCAGGGCTCGCACTTGTCGCTGGTGCGCATGCGGTTCACCAGCTTTCCGAGCTCCGGCGCTGCGATGGTGACGATGTCGTCGCGCTTGTGCGTGAACCCCTGCCCCGGCGCATCGCGATCCTTGACCGGCGCGAACATGGTGCCGAGGAAAAGCACAAAACCGTCGGGATATTGATGGATCTTGCCGATGGTCTGCGCGACGAGGTCGGTTGGATCGCGGCTGATCTTGCTGATCGAGGAATGACCGTCGAGGACGAAGCCGTCCGTGCCCTTCACGTTCAGGCTGATGTCCAGCTTGCGCGCGTCGTCGAGCGTAAAAGTGTCGTCGAACAGGCGCAGCAGCGGGCCGATCGAGCAGGACGCGTTGTTGTCCTTGGCCTTCGACAGCAGCAGCGCCGAACGGCCCTCGAAGTCGCGCAAGTTCACGTCGTTGCCGAGCGCGCCGCCGACGATCTTGCCGCGGCTGGAGACGAACAGCACCAACTCCGGCTCCGGATTGTTCCAGGTCGATTTCGGATGCAGGCCCGCATCCATGCCGGTGCCGACGGACGACATCGTCGGGGCCTTGGTGAAGACCTCGGCATCTGGGCCGATGCCGACCTCGAGATACTGGCTCCAGGCGTTCTGGTCGATCAGCACCTGCTTCAGGTGCATGGCCTGATCCGAGCCCGGCTTGAGTTTTGACAGATCATCGCCGATCAGCCGCGTCACTTCTTTGCGGATGGCTTCGGCGGAGGCGGGATTGCCCTTGGCCCGTTCCTCGATGACGCGCTCCAGCATCGAGATCGCGAAGGTGACACCGGCCGCCTTCAATGTCTGGAGATCGACAGGCGCGAGCAGCCAGGGCTTGTTCGGATCACGCCCGTCGGGAGCGGTGTTGGCAACGATCTCCTCGAGTTCGCCAATGCGCTCGCCCTTGGTCGAGCCAAGCGCCTTGGCCGGATTGTCTTCCTCACACAGCGCGCTGACGGTCGGAAACCTTGCCGTGACGTCAAAGACGCCATCACCGCGCACGGCGACGACGGCCGGACCGTTCACCTGTGGCAACCAGACGCGGCCGACCAGCGTCCCCTTCGTTCCATCCTCGGGGAGAAGGTCCTTCACCGTCAATGTCGTCATGGCCGCGCCCTCGCTGTTTCTAAGGACCAGCCGCGTTTGCAGCCGCTGATCCCATTGGCGAAGACCAATAAACGTCTGGCGGGGGAAGTCCAGAGCGGCCGCGAAAGGCCCGCTATGTCCCGGCCCTCCCCTTTACGCGCCGGCCCGCGCCTTGCGCGCCGCGATCTGCTGCAGCGCCCAACGCGCATTCTTGCGGACTTCGGGATCGGGATCGTCAGCGATCACGGCGAGGAACGCCTCGCCGTCGGGATGGGCGATCTCGCCGAGCGCGGCGGCCGCTTCTTTACGCAAATTGGCCTGGTCGTGATTGACGCAATAGCCAATCGGCCGCACTGCGCGCTCGATCTTCATCCGGCCAAGGCTGCGGATCGCTTTCAGCCGCACCTGCCAGAATTCATCAGCGAGCGAGCCGATGAGTTGGTCGGCCGCGATCGCGCCATTGGCGTTCAAGCCCAGCGTTTCCGCGGCCATCTCGCGGACCATCCAGTCGCTATCCTTCAACGCACGGGTGATGGTCTCGGCCGCGGGTTTCATCTGCGAGAACGCCAGCGCGCTCACGGCGGCACGGCGGACATGCGCGTCGGGATCGTTGATCAGCGCGGTCAGCGCGGGAATCGATTCTTCCAGCTTGAGAAAACCGATCACGCCGATTGCCTGCACGCGCACGGCGGCGTCCGTGTCTTGGAGCGCTTCCAGCGCCGGCTTCAGCGTGTCCTTGCTTCGCAATTCCTTGAGCGCACGCAGCGCGCCCATGCGGACAAAGGCGTGGGGGTGCTTCACCAGCGGCAGGATCACGCCCGCGCAAGCAGGATCCTTGAACTCGGCCATGCTGTCGGCGGCGGCCGCCGCGACGATCCTCTCCGGGTCGACCAGCAGTCTCACCAGTGCGCTTGCCGCCTCCGGACCGTCGAACTCGCCGAGCGCCATCGCGACCTGCTGGCGCACGCCTGCATCGGGGTCGGCGACCATGTTGGCGAGATGTCCGACCGCGGCCGGATCGCCGGAATGGCCCAGCGCGATGATGGCGACGCGGCGTTCGGCGGGATCGGCAGCCTGCAGCCGCTCGTCCGCGTCTTCGAGGTCGTCGTAGGACTCGAACGGGCTCGACATGTTCACCTCAACAGATAGGGAATATTGACGGTGACGGCGCCGGTCGGACAATCGGCTTCGCAGGGCATGCAGTACCAGCACTCGTCATAGGCCATGTAGGCCTTGTTGGTCATGTCGCTGATGCGCAAGACGTCGAGCGGGCAGACGTCAACGCAGACGGTGCAGCCCTTGTCGGCGATGCACTTGGCATCGTCGACGACCACCGGAACCGAGGTCTGATAGGACGCGAGAGGCATGTGATGTCTCCTGTTGCTGTGGCGCGGTGGGTCAGGCGGAGGCGCGGATGCGCTGCTTGTCGTAGAGATCCTTCTCGTCATCGGCGATCGGCACGACATAGGGCTCCACGGCGCGCTTCTCGCTGGTCATCTTGCCGTCCTGCTTCGACAGCAACGTGTGGCAGAACCAGTTCTCGTTGTCCTTCTCCGGGAAATCGGTGCGCCAGTGATAGAGGCCCCAGCGGCTCTCCTCGCGGTAGAGCGAGGCGTGCGCCGCCATGTCGGCGCAGTCCATGATCGACTGCACTTCGAGGGCACGGAGCAATTCGTGCGCGTTGCGCGCGATCATGCGCTCCTGCATATCCTCCCGCGCCTCGGCGAGGCGGCGCATGCCGAGCTCGTATTTGCGCGTGACTTTCGGCGGCTGGAGATAGTCGTTGACGAGGCGGCGGGTCTTGTATTCGACCTGGTTCGGCGGAATGCCGTCCTCGCGCTTGGTCGGCGCCATCACGCGGTCGCGCTCCATCGCGATGTCGGCGGCGTCGAACTCCGCAAAATCGTGGTTGTCGGCGTACTCCATCGCGTCGATGCCGGCGACCGATCCGTTGGTGAAGGCGCCAAGCATGTAATTGTGCGGCACGCTCGCCATGTCGCCGGCGGCGTAGAGACCCGGCACGGTGGTGCGGGCGTTGTCGTCCACGAACACGCCGGAGGCGCTGTGGCCGGAGCAGAAGCCGATCTCGGAGATGTGCATCTCGATCGACTCGCTGCGATAGTCGACCCCGCGTCCCTGCTGGAACAGACCGCGCGTCGGACGCTCCACCTTGTGCAGCGTGGATTCGATCTCGGAGATGGTGTCGGGATGCAGATGCTTGAGCTGGAGGAACACCGGGCCCTTACCGGACAGGAGCTCGTTGTAGAATTCCAGCATCATCTGGCCGGACCAGTAGTCGCATTCGATGAAGCGCGAGCCTTCGTTGTTCGCCGTATAGGCACCGAAGGGGCCGGCGACATAGGCGCAGGCCGGACCATTATAGTCCTTGATCAGCGGGTTGATCTGGAAGCATTCGAGGTTCGCGAGCGCGGCACCGGCGTGATAGGCCATGGCGTAACCGTCGCCTGAATTGGCGGCGTTTTCATACGTGCCAAACATGTAACCGGAGGTCGGCAGGCCGAGGCGGCCGGCAGCGCCCATGCAAAGGATGACGGCCTTGGCCTTGATCACCAGCATCTCTGCGGTGCGGGTGTTGACGCTGACCGCGCCGGCGATGCGACCGTCGGCGGACTTGAGCAGCCGCGTCGCCATATAGCGGTTGGAGATCAAGATACGGGCGCGGCGGAGCTGGCGGTAGAGCGCCTTCTTCACGGTCTCGCCGTTCGGCATCGGCAGGACGTACGTGCCGATGTGGTGCACCTTCTTGACGGCGTAGTCGCCATTCTCATTCTTCAGGAAACGGATGCCGAAACTGTCGAGTTCCTCGATGATCGAGTAACAATTCTGCGCGTATTTATAGACCGCCTTCTGGTCCACGATGCCGTCGTTAGCGATTGTGATTTCCTTGGTGTACTGCTCCGGCGTCGCATAGCCGGGGATGACGGCGTTGTTCAGGCCATCCATGCCCATCGAAATCGCGCCGGAGCGCTTCACGTTGGCCTTTTCGAGCAGGACGACATTGGCCTTCGGATTCTTCAGCTTTGCCTTCAGCGCCGCCATCGGGCCGGCCGTGCCGCCGCCGATCACCAGCACATCGCAGGAAACCTCCGAAAGTCCGTCGACGATCTGATCTAGTGACATCACTTGCTCCTGGTTCGCCGGCAGGTCCGGCGCCTTTGCATCAGATTTGTTCAGCAGACGTCCCGGCGATAGCAATTAGTTGTCGCTGGGGTGCGATTTGCGCGTCAGCGCTCGACAAAGGCCTTTTCGATCACGAAATGGCCGGGACGGCTGTGATTGCCCTCGACAAAACCGCGCGCGGAAAACATCGCGGGAAGTTCCTCCAGCATCGCCGGGCTGCCGCACAGCATGATGCGGTCGGTCTCGATATCGAGGCCTGACAGGCCGATGTCGTCGAACAGCTGGTTCGATGCGATCAAGTCGGTGATGCGGCCGCGATTCCTGAATGGCTCGCGGGTGACGGTGGGATAGTAGACGAGCTTGTCGCGGATCAGCGGCCCGAAGAACTCATGATTGCGCAGGCCTTCGACCAGGTGCTCGCCATAAGAGAGCTCGGAGACCTGCCGGCAGCCATGGGCGAGCACGATGGTCTCGTAATTCTCGTAGACGTCGGGGTCCTTGATCAGGCTGGCGAACGGCGCGAGCCCCGTTCCGGTCGAGAGCAGCAAGAGGCGCTTGCCGGGAATGAGATTGCCGGTGATCAGCGTGCCCGTGGCCTTGCGGCCGACCAGGATGACGTCACCCTCCCTGATCTTCTGAAGGCGCGAGGTCAGCGGGCCGTCCTGCACCTTGATCGAGAAGAACTCGAGCGCTTCCTCGTGATTGGCGCTGGCCATGCTGTAGGCCCGCATCAACGGTTTGCCTTCGACCTCGAGCCCGATCATCGCGAACTGGCCGTTCTGGAATCGAAAGCCGGGATCGCGCGTCGCGGTGAAGCTGAACAGGGATTCAGTCCAGTGCCTGACCGACAAAACCGTTTCCTTCTGAAAGGCGCTCATGATCTCTCCTTCTCGATGGCGTCAAGGTCACGGAGAGAAGAGAGTCCGGCAATTCGGAAGTGAGATTCCCTGTCGATTAGTTTCACATTTCGCGGACGATGATCGAGCGAAGGCCCTGAAGGGGGCACCACGCATCCGCTTCGGCAATTAGTTGCTATCCGTCCGGCTCCGCGTCGACGTAGGAAGAAGCCGGAGGTTTGTCATGACCATGACCCTGGTGGCACCGACCGTTGCCGACTACGAAACAAGTGCCGATCTGGCATCGCTGCTCGTCCGAACTGCGCAGGACGACGCACTGGCCGTGCCCGCCGAAACGCTCCGCCTCTCCTGCAAATGCGCCCATTGCACCCGCGCCCGCTTCGACGGTCGATTCCCGGAAACGTTCCCGGGCATTGCGATCACCGAGATCGGCGATCTCGGTTATGGGCTGAACATCGCGTTCTCGGATGGGCACAACCGGGGGATTTACCCGAAGCCGTATTTGCTGAGCCTGGCTGCAGCAGACAACCCTGCATCCTGAGCGTTCGGTTGCTCAAACCGGCGTCATGGCCGGGCTTGTCCCGGCTCCCTAAATTTCCTGCCGCTCCAAGAACGTGGATGCCCGGGACACGCCCTCGGGCATGACGGCAGAGGAAACCTCGCCCCCATCTGGCACGGACATTGCTCCTCTTTAGAACGATTTGAACGTTCCGGAGGCAGATGATGTTGCAGGCGGCAAACGTGGTTCGCGGGACCGTCCCCCCCGCAGTCCGGCCTGCGGGCAGTTCCTCGCTGCTGCTCACCGAGAACCAGCAATGGATCGGCGGCCCACCGCCGCTGATGGACAAGCTCACGCCGCGCGAGCGGGAGCTGGTGCTCAAGCAGGGAAGACGAAAGGTGCTGAACCGCGGCCAGACGCTGTTCAGCCAGGGTGGCAAGCATGACGGTATCTGGCTGATCGAGAGCGGCCGCATCCGCGTGTTCTACACCTCGCCGCTCGGGCGCGAGATTACGCTCGCCTACTGGCATGTCGGCAATTTCGTCGGCGGGCCTGAGGTTTTCGAAGGCACGGTGCATCAATGGTCCGGCGTTGCGTCCAGCAATTGCAGCGTCGTGCACCTCCCCGGAAAGGAACTTCGGTCCCTCGCCGCCGAGATCCCGAACCTCGCGATCGGCCTGATCGAGGGCCTCACCTTCAAGGGCAAATGCTATTCCGCCCTGGCGCAGATGCTGGGGACCCGCTCGATCACCCAACGCCTCGCGCATCTCTTGCTCCATCTCGTCGAGCTTTACGGCGTCGAGGATGCCGACGGTCACGTGATCGCGGCCGCCTTCACCCACGCCGACATCGCCCACATGGTCGGCGCCACCAGGCAATGGGTTACGATCAGCCTGAAGCGCATGCAGGAAAAGGGAATCGTGCAGACCAAGCGGTCACAGATCGTGGTCTGCCGGACCGACATATTGGAGGAGATGCGTGGTCACGCATCTGACTAGGCGAATTTGCGGCCAAGGCCGGTGCACAGGCAAGCGGCTTTATAGTGCAGGACTGCCCAAGGAGTATGCAATCACCTTTTCCCGGCAACTAATCGACTGCGGTCACCATTCCGGATTTGCCCTGCCCCCTCCCTCCCCCAATCATGGCCACCACAGCACATCCAACCGAATGAGGATGAGAATGGTCCGCCATCTTCCCACGCTCTCAATCGCGATGTCGGTGACGTCGCTGGCGCTTCTAACTGCGCCGCCAGCCTCCGCGGAAACCGTCACGCTCGGCATCGGAACGCAGGACACCACGACCAACACGGTGACTGCGGGCGTCGTCATCCGACAGCTGCACCTCCTCGAAAAGTACCTACCGAAGGACGGCAAGTACGCCAACATCAAGTTCGAGCTGGAGTGGCAGAACTTCACCTCCGGTCCGCCCGTCACCAATGCGATGATGGCGAACAAGCTGCAGATCGGCATGATGGGCGACTATCCGCTGATCGTGAACGGCTTCACCTTCGAGAGCAATCCCGACAGCAAGAGCCGCCTCGTCGGCGTCGCGGCCTACAGCCTCGCTGGTTCCGGCAACGGTATCGTCGTTCACAAGGATTCGCCCTATTACGAACTCGCCGACCTGAAAGGCAAGCTCGTCAGCGTGCCGTTCGGCTCCGCGGCGCACGGCATGGTGCTGAAGGCGATGCAGGATCGCGGCTACGCGTCCGACTTCTTTCAGCTCGTCAGCCAGAGCCCCGAGGTCGGCTCGACCAATCTTCAGGAGAAGAAGATTGACGCGCACGCCGACTTCGTTCCGTTCGCCGAGCTGCTGCCCTTCCGCGGCTTCGCGCGAAAGATCTTCGACGGCGTCGAGACCAATCTGCCGACGTGGCACGGCGTGGTCGTGAGAACCGACTTTGCGGAGAAGTATCCCGAGGTCGTCGTCGCCTACTTCAAGGCGCTGATCGCCGCCAATCAGTGGCTGCGCGACGATCCCAAGCTCGCGGCCGAGAAAATCCAGGAATGGACCGGCATCAACAAGGAAGTCGTCTACATCTTCCTGGGCCCCGGCGGCAACATGACCACCGACCCCACCATCAAGCCGGCGCTGATCGATGCCGCAGCGACCGACGTCAAGGTGCTGCAGAACCTCGGCCGCATGAAGGAGTTTGATCCGAAGAAATGGGTCGACGAAAGCTACATCCGCAAGGCCTTTGCCGAGATGAAGCTCGACTATGACGCCCAGCTTGCAAGCACCAAGAATTACGAGATCTCCGGCGAAGATTCCTTCTGCAAGAAGCCGATCGCCGACCCCCGCAAGGCCGGCGAGGTCTGGGTGGATGGCGCCGGCATCATGCCCTTCTCGTCCGCCGCCTGCACACTTGGCGCCTACGCTGACTACAAGGCCAAGGGCAAGAAGATCAACGTGGCCTACGTCTTCGATTCGACCCGCGGCATCAAGCTGTTCGCCGATCAGGCCTTCTTCGCGATCGGCAATGGCGAGGTCGCCCCGTTCCTTCTCAAGAAGGATGCCGAAGCCTACGCCGCCAAGATCAGCGGCAAGGTGCTCGGCTTCGATGACGCAGTGAAGATCGCCGTCGGCGGAGGCAAGACGTGAGCAGTCCCGCCCTCCTCAGGCATTCCGAGGACAGCATGCCGGCACCGGCCATTGCAGAGGCGGGCCTCGCGCCCGCCGTCACACCTCCCGCAACACCGCCCTCTTTCGGCACGCTCGCGCTGCGATGGTACCGGTTGAACCAGGGCCGGCTGCGCGCGACCGCCATCGGCGTCATCTCGCTGCTCGCATTCCTGCTGGTCTGGCACCTGCTCACGACCTATCGCGTCGTGTTCTTCGTACGCTTCACCAACGTACCCTCGCCGCTCGCGGTCTATGCAAGCTTCACCAAGGCGATCCACGACCCCAAATTCCTGATGCACATTCTGCTCAGCTGCCGGCGCATCTTCATCGGCTTCTCGCTGGCTGCGATCGTCGGCGTACCGCTCGGTCTGATCATGGGCCGCTTCAAGCTGGTGCATGAGATGATCTTCCCGGTGGCGGAGGTGCTGCGGCCGATTCCCGCGATCGCCTGGGTGCCGATGGCGATCATGCTGTGGCCGACCAACGAGCAGAGCATCGTCTTCATCACCTTCCTCGGTTCGTTCTTTCCGATCCTCGTCAATACGCTGCACGGCATGTCGCTGGTCGATCCGGTGCTGGTCCGCGCCGCGCAATGTCTCGGCGCGCGCGAGCGTTCGATCTTCCGTGAGGTTTATTTCCCGGCGTCGATGCCGCACATCTTCACCGGCCTCACCGTCGGCATGGGCGTCGCCTGGGTATCGCTGATCGCCGCCGAGATGATCTCCGGGCAATACGGCATCGGCTACTTCACCTGGGAAGCCTATTCGCTGGTCCAGTACGCCGACATCGCGCTCGGTATGATTGCGATCGGCGTGCTCGGGCTCGGATCGAGCATGTTGATCCGGGGGGCCGGACGATTGGTGATGCCATGGAGGACGACGTGAACGAGATCATTGCGGCCACGCCGAAGGGCCATATCGAGGTCAAGAACTTCTCCCTCGCCTATGAGTCCATCGAGGGACCGGTACAGGCGGTCACCGATACGCAAATCCATGTGAAGCCCGGCGAGTTCGTCTCGATCGTCGGCCCCTCCGGTTGCGGAAAGTCGACGCTGCTCAACGCAGTCGCCGGCTTCCTCAGGCCCACCACCGGCATCGTCACCGTCGACGGCGAGCGCGTGAACGGCCCCAGCGCCGAGCGCGGCATGGTGTTCCAGCAATATTCGCTGTTTCCCTGGAAGACGGTGCGCGAGAACGTCGAATTCGGCCTGAAGATGCGCGGCATGCCGCGCTCGCAGCGCGAGCGGGCGGCACGCACGCTGCTCGGCCTCGCCGGGCTCGAGGCATTCGAGAAGCATTATCCGGAAAAACTCTCCGGCGGCATGAAGCAGCGCGTCGGCATCGTCCGCGCACTCGCCACCGGTCCGAAAGTGCTACTGCTGGACGAGCCGTTCGGCGCGCTCGACGCGCAAACTCGTGTCATCATGCAGCAGATCCTCACCAATATGTGGCAGCGGCTGAAGATCTCGGTGCTGTTCGTCACCCACGACATCGACGAGGCGATCTTCCTGTCCGACCGCGTTTACTGCATGACCGCGCGCCCCGGCTCGATCAAGGCGGAGATCCCGATCCCGCTGGAGCGGCCCCGCCAGCAATCCATGATGATGTCGTCGGAGTTTCTGGCGCTCCGCCGTGGGCTGATGTCGCTGATCCGCGAGGAAAGCCTCAAGGCGATGGGCGGTGAGATCAACGACATGGGCATGCAGGGGCTCAACATCGAGCTGCACGGGCATTCGCTGGCGGATGTGCTTTAGATTTCGGCTCGCAGCGATGACGGTCTCATAAGGATGGGCGAAGTTTAAGCGAGCCCACCAATGTCGCGCACCGAAACGGATCGTGGGCACGGCGCATCGCGCCATTGCCCACTCTACGGCAGTTTACCCTGATCACTTGAACCAGTGGACCAGCGCGATGCTGATGCCGAGCAACAGCATCAGCGACAGCGTCACGGCGGCCGTCACCCTGCCCCCGACATTGGCGAGCACGCGGACGTCGACGCCCAATCCGAGCGCGGCCATCGACACCACGGTGAGAAAGCTGGTGATCTTCGTGATCGGCGCCACCACTGTGCTGGGCACAATCTCCAGCGAGCGCAGCGTCGCCAGCGCGAGGAAGCCGAGGATGAACCAGGGGACCAAGCGGAAGAACCCCACATTGGCCTTCTTGGCGCCGGCCTGCCAGCGCGAGGCGACGAGCGACAGGCCGACAACCACGGGCCCGAGCATCAGGACGCGCATCAGCTTCACGAGCGTGCCGATCTGGGTCGAGACGAGACCAGCCGGCACCGTCGCTGCGAGCACTTGCGGGACCGCATAAACCGTGAGGCCTGCAAGGATGCCGTATTGTGTGGCGGACAAATGCAGCAGCGGGATCAGCAGCGGCAGGCCCAGCACCATCATCACGCCCAGGATCGCAGTGAAGGAGATCGAGGACGCGATCTCGTCGTTGTTGGCGCCGATGATCGGCGCCACCGCCGCGATCGCGGAATTGCCGCAAATCGAGTTGCCGCAGGCGATCAGGATCGACAGGCGTGTCGACAGGCCGAGCATGCGGCTGAGCCCGAAGGAGACGCAGAGCGCGATCACGACGACCGCGGCGATCGAGGCCAAAAGCGCGATACCCGAGGCGGCGATGGCCGCGAAGCTGATGGAGGCGCCCAGCAGCATCACAGCGACTTCGAGGAGTTGTTTGGCGCTGAAGGCGATCCCGGCCTGCCAGCGCGGAGCGGGCTTCCAGAAGCTGCGAAGCGCCATGCCGAGCAGGATCGCCATCACCAGCGCTTCGACATAGGGATGCTCGAAGAAGCCCAGTTCCAGGTGCTCGAGCAGGGCCGAGACGCCAGCGACGGCAACGCAGAGGAGAATGCCGGGAATCAGCGCGACGACGCGGCTCGTGGCAGTGGTCGGTTTGGCGTCGGTCGGGCTGGATGCTTGATTCTGCGACACAAATCTCTCCCAGAGGAGAAAGATTTATACGCACGGCGATCAGATTGGGGAATAAGTTTTCGGCATATCAGGGCCGAGGGAAGTTCTGCCGTCAGCTCGGAATAAGCGGCTGAGAAGATCAGGCGGCCTTAGAAGATCAGGCCCCTGGCCAGCGAAGCGACCCGGCTGAAGCCGTCATAGATACCCGGCTCGAAGAAGGCCGCCCGCGCCAGCACGATGCCCGCGACCAGCGACCAGAACACCGTCGTGCCGGCCCGCAGCAGGAGCTTTGAGGCACGCGACTTCGGCTGAGTGTCCGTTGCGGACACCAGCTGCTCGCCGAAGGGCTCAAATCCGGTGCGTTCCATGACCGTCAATCCATCAAATCGTGATGGGAATGTCGTCGTTTCGGCCGAAAACGGCAATGGAAGCGATTGGCGTTTTTGCCTCCCGGAGGGGAAACTCCTTCCGCCAGAGGCCCCTGAGACAATAGTTTTCTTCTGATGCCCTATTTGGGCACCGGTCCGCCCGTTACAGCGCCAGATAACGCCGCCGGATGGTATCGTTGGCCTTGAGCTCGTCGATTCCGGCGGCATAGACGATCTGGCCCTTGTCGATGACCGTGGCGTGGCTCGCAAGGCCCAAGCAGAAATGCATGTTCTGCTCGGCAATCAGCACGGTCGATCCCAGTGAACGGAGCTGCCGCAGCAGCTCGCCGATCCGCTGCACGATGATCGGCGCGAGCCCCTCGCTCGGCTCGTCCAGCAGCAGCAGTGCCGGATTGCCCATCAGCGTGCGCGCGATCGCCAGCATCTGCTGCTCGCCGCCCGAGAGGCGCCCGGCGATGCGATGGCGCAGCGGCTCCAGCAGCGGGAAGACGTCGTAGATGCGCTTGATCGGCCATTCGTCCTGGCCCTCGGGCCCGCGCTTCTTCCCGATGACCAGATTGTCCTCGACGCTGTGCTCCGGGAAGATCTGACGATCCTCCGGCACGAAGCCGAGCCCGGCACGTGCGATGTGGTGCGGCTTGCGGCCGGAAATCACCGCGCCGCGCAGGCTCACCCGGCCGCGCCGCGGCGGCGCCAGCCCCATGATCGCCTTCATCGTCGTCGACTTGCCGGCGCCGTTGCGGCCGAGCAGCGCCATGGTCTCGCCCTGCCGCACCGACAGGCCGACACCGAACAGGATCTGGCTGGTGCCGTAATAGACGTCGAGATCAGCGACTTCGATGACGACAGCACTCATGCGGCCGCTCCCGCATGCTCGGCGCCGAGATAAGCATCGATCACGGCGCTGTTGTTGCGAATCTCGTCGGGCGTGCCCGTTGCCAGGATGCGGCCGTAGCAGAGCACGACGATTTTGGGCGCGATCTTGAACACGATGTCCATGTCGTGCTCGATGAAGACGACCGTGATCTTCTGGATCTCCCAGAGCTCCCGCACCTTGTCGATCATGCGCCAGCGCTCTTCCGGTCCCATGCCGGCCGTCGGCTCGTCCAGCAGCAGCACTTTCGGCTCGAGCACCAGCGCAAGGGCAATGTCGAGGAGCTTCTGGTCGCCGTGCGACAGCGTCGCCGCGATGCGATTGCGTTTGCTTGCGAGCCCCAGCAGCTCCATGACATGCTCGGCGCGGTCCCGCGTCTCCGGCAATGGAAAGCGTTTATGCAGCACCGCGGATGAACGCTGGTCCGCGCTGACAGCAGCGAGCATGGTCTCCTGCACCGTCAGCGATTTGAAGATGCTGGCGACCTGGAAGGCACGACCGATGCCGTGCCGCACGATCTCCGGCGGCGAGCGGCCGGCGAGATCGACGCCGTCGAGCAGGACTTGTCCGGTGTCAGGCTTGAGCGCGCCGGTGATCAGGTTGAAGAACGTGCTCTTGCCGGCGCCGTTCGGGCCGATCACCGCCGTCAGCGAGCCGTCGGGGAAGTCGAGCGAGACGTCGTTGGTCGCCTTCACGCCGCCGAAGGACTTTGCGAGGTTGCGGATCTCGAGCATGGCTAGGGCCCCTCGCCCGTCTCGCGCCGGCGCGTCACCCATTCGGCGACGAAATCGAGCAGGCCTTTGCGCAGGCCTAGCGCGAAGAATAGGATGACCACGCCGAGCACGATGCCGTGATACTCGGTGACGCGCGTGACGGTGTCGTTGAGCAGCAAGAGCAGCACGGTGCCGACTATCGGGCCGAGGAAGGTCGAGACGCCGCCGAGCATGTTGATGAAAATGCCTTCGCCCGAGATGGTCCAGTAGGCAAACTCGGGATAGGCACCCGAGACGAACAGCGCCATCACCATGCCGCCCATGGACGCGAACAGCGCCGCCAGCACGAAGACGGTGAGCTTGGCGCGCCAGACGTCGATGCCGAGGAAGCTCGCGCGCGCGGCATTGTCGCGGATCATGCGCAAGGTGTAGCCGAACGGCGATTGCGCGATCTGTCGCATCGCCAGCAGGCCGAGGACCAAAAGCGCGCAGCTCGTGACATAGAGATGGACGTGGTTGGACAGGTCGATGCCGAGAAATGCAGGCCTCGGAATGCCGCCACGCAGGCCCTGATCGCCGCCGGTGAAGGACGCCCAGGACAGGATGGTCGAGTGGATCAGCATCTGGAAGGCGAGCGTGACGAAGGCGAAATAGATCTCCTTCAGCCGCACGCAGATCGCGCCGATCACAGCGGCGACCACCGCCGTGATCGCGAGCGTCGCGACGAAGGCGACCGGAATGGGCACGGCAAGCTTCTGCATGATCAGGCCGAAGCCGTAGGCGCCAAGGCCGAAGAACATGCCATGGCCGAACGAGGTCAACCCGGTGTAGCCGACCAGGAGATTGAGCGACGTCGCGAACAGGCCGTAAGCCGAGCAGCGGATCACGAAATCGAGCAGCGCCTTGCTGCCAGTGAACAGCGGAAGGCTCGCCAGCACCGTGAAGGCGATCAGCGCAATCAGGACGTCGCGATAACGCCCAAGCGCGATGCCACCGCGCACTGGCACCAACCTCTCGGCACGCCCGGCCTCGAGCTCGGTCATGCCGCCTCCTTGCCGAACAGGCCGGTGGGTTTTGAGACCAGCACGATCACCATGAACAGATACATCAGCCCTTCCGTGAACAAGGGAAAGCCGAGCGAGCCGAACGAGCGGATGAGGCCCAGCAGCAGCGCGCCGATCAGCGCGCCCAGGATCGAGCCCATGCCGCCGATCACGGTGACGATGAAGGATTCGATCAGCACCGAAAAACCCATCCCCGGCGTCAGCGAGCGCACCGGTGCTGCGAGCGCGCCGGCAAGGCCCGCCAGCATGCCGCCGAGCGCGAACACGCCGCCATAGATCAGGCCGGTGTTGATGCCGAGCGCGGAGACCATGCCGGGATTATGCGCGGCGGCGCGGATCACCTTGCCGATGCGGCTGCGCGAGAGCCCGATGCCGAGCACGATCGCCGCGACGAGCGCGACGCCGATCAGCAACAGATAATAGGGCGGCACCACGCCGCCGGCGATGAACAGCGGCATCACCTGGAACGCCGAGGGCATGCCCATCGACTTGAATTCGGGTCCCCAGATGATGCGCACGATATCGTCGAAGATCAGCACGAAGGCGTAGCAGACGAGGAGCTGCATCAACACGTCGGCGCCATAGACGCGGCTCATGAACACGCGCTCGAAGATCAGGCCGAGGATCGCCGTGCCGGCTGCGCCGGCCAGCATCGCAAGGGCAAAGCTCTCCGTGAGCTGATACGTCGTCATCGCAAAATAGGCGCCGAACATGTAGAAGGCGCCGTGGCTGAAATTGACCACCTTGAGCACGCCGAAAATCAGGGTCAGCCCGACCGCGACCAGGAACAGCAGCATGCCGATGATGAGGCCGCTGGTGGTCTGCGTCACCAGGCAGGCGGAGCTGGCGAGGCAGCCGGCGAGCGCGTCGATGTCCACGGAAGCACTTTCATTGTCGCGCGCCCAAGACGGCGCGGAGGACCAAACGAAAACGGCGGAGACGGTCACCCGCCCCGCCGCGCATCGGATTAGGTGTAGCCCTTGCTCTTCTTCCACTCGGCCTCGAGCTCGAAAATCGTCTTCCAGTCGCCGGCCTTGACCTCGGGCACATAGGGCTCCTGCGGGATCGTGGTGCCCCAGCCGATGGCGTAGCCTACCAGCGTGTGGTCCTCGCCGCGCATCGTCACGGTGCCGTCTGCGCCGAACGGGCACTTGATGGTGAGGCCCTTCAGCACCTCCGCGAGCTTCTTGCCGTCCGCCGAGTTTGCCTTCTTGGCGGCTTCGGCCAGGAACATCACCGCGGTCGCGTTCTGCCACGACCAATTGGTCGGGTATTCGTTGTACTTGGCCTTGTAGGCATCACCCCAGGCGGCGTTCTCCGGCGTGGTCGGGAACGTCTTGATGTAGCGATTGCCGGAATGGATGCCCTTGGGCAGGTTCTTCACCACCGTGAGCGCGGTGTAATCGGCCATGTTGACCGCGAACACCTCCATTTGATTGAACATCGCGTAGATGTTGGCCTGGTCGATGTAGGAGGTGAGATCGCCGCCCCACAGGCAGGAGTACAGCGCCTGCGGCTTGGCCTGCAAAATCTTCGTCACCACCTCGGTGTAGTCGGGCTGGAACAGCTTCGGCCAGGACTCGCTGATGATCTCGACGTCAGGCGCAAAGCGCTTCAGGTACAGCGTGAACTCGCCGGTGGTGTCGCGGCCATAGGCATAGTCGGGCGAGCAGGTCGCCCATTTCTTCAAGCCCTTGGTTTTGGCGATCGAGGCGGCGTAGCTGCCGCCGACGATGGAATCATGAATGCCCTGACGGACGCAGCGGAACGCGTTGGGGATGTGCTGCTTTGGATCGGCCGTGAGCGAGGATGCTTCCGAGCAGGTGTGGATGCAGAGCACGCCGAGATCGCGCGCGACCTCGTGCACCGCGAACGATCCGGACGACGCCTCGCCGTCGAGCAGCAATTCGCAGCCGTCGGTGTTGACGAGCTCTCGCGCAACGCGCGCGGCTTCCTGCGGCTGGCCCTTGGAGTCGCGGATCACCATCTCGATCTGCCGGCCGGCAAGGCCGCCGGCGGCGTTGACCTTCTCGACCTCGAGCATCACCGCGTTGCGCGAGGACGTGCCGAGCTGCGCCACGCGGCCCGACAGGATCGTCGGCATTCCGATCTTGACGGTCTTGGCTTGGGCGCGCGCCACCCAGGGCGCGGCAAACGTCATCGCTCCGGCGCCCATCAGCGCCAGTGTTGAACGGCGGCTGATCCCCGGACTGCGGGTTCTCGTCATTTTCCCCTCCCTCTTTCGGGTCGGCGTTTTCCTGGTCCCTTGCCGGAGATCGTCTCGTCTCCGTGTTCTCAAGGATTTCAGAGGGCGGGGGGTGACGTCAAGCCAAAGATGAATTACGAGTCAGAATTCATCGAGGGAGGAATCGAGGCCGGCAACCGGCCCAACATCCGCAAAATGATCAATCTTTCGAGCTTCATCGCCTTCCATGCCCGACGCACGCCGGACCGGCCCGCGCTGAAATATCGCGGCGAGGAGATTTCCTACGCGGCGTTCGATGCGCGCGTCCGAACGGCGGCAGGCTGGCTCGCTGCGCGAGGCATCGGCGCCGGCGACGTCGTCGCCGTGCTCATGAAGAACAGCGCGGCGTTCCTGGAGCTCGTCTTCGCCACCAGCCATCTCGGCGCGGTGCTTCTACCGATCAACTTCCGCCTCTCCCGCGACGAGGTCGGCTACATCGCCAGCCATGCTGGCGCGAGGCTGCTGATCGTCGACGAGGAACTGGCCGCGAACGCCGCGGGCACAAGGACGGTCGTGCTCGACGAGACCGCGCAGCAGAGCATCACGCATCTCGCAGGCGACGCGCCGCCCGCGCCGATGCATCGCTGCGCGCCATCCGACCTGATGCGGCTGATGTACACCTCGGGCACCACCGACCGCCCCAAGGGCGTGATGCTCTCTTACGACAATTTCTACTGGAAGTGCGCGGACCAGACGATCGCGCTCGGCCTTGGCGCCGAGACGCGGCTGCTCGTCGTCGGTCCGCTCTATCATGTCGGCGCGCTCGATTTGCCCGGCATCGCCGTGCTCTGGCATGGCGGCTTCATTCGCATCGAACGCAATTTCGAGCCGGAGAGCGCACTTGCGGCGATCGCCGAGGACAAGCTCAACGCCGCCTGGTTCGCCCCCGTGATGACCACGGCGATGCTGACCTGCCCGAGGCGTGACTGTTATGACGTCTCCAGCCTGAAATGGGCGATCGGCGGCGGCGAGAAGACGCCGGAGATGCGCATCCGCGCCTTCTCCGAATATTTCCGGAACGCGCGCTATATCGATGCCTATGGCCTCACCGAAACGGTTGGCGGCGACACCTTCATGGAGGCCGGCCGCGAGATCGAGAAGATCGGCTCGACCGGGCGCGCCATCGCCCATGTCGAGATCGAAATCCGCGACGAGGACGGCAAGACTTTGCCGCCGAACGTCACCGGCGAGATCTGCCTGCGCGGTCCCAAGATCACGCGCGGCTATTGGAAGGATCCGGAGAAGACGGCGTCCGCCTTCTTCGGTGACTGGTTCCGCAGCGGCGACGTCGGCTATCTCGACGGGGAAGGCTTCCTCTACCTGACCGACCGCAAGAAGGACATGATCATCTCCGGCGGCGAGAACATCGCCTCCTCCGAGGTCGAGCGCGTCATCTATGAATTACCGGGGGTGCGCGAAGTCGCAGTGATTGGCCTCCGCGACACACGCTGGGGCGAGCGGCCGGTCGCCGTGGTCGTTTTGGCGGAAGGTGCCGTAATGGAGCTACCTGCTCTCACCGAGCACTGCCGCGCGCGGCTGGCGAGCTTCAAGGTGCCGAAAGAGCTGATCCTGCGAGACAGCCTCCCGCGCAATCCCAGTGGCAAGATCCTCAAGCGCGTCCTGCGCGCCGAGCTGGAGACGTCTGAATGACGCAAGCGACCGCCAAGGTGACCAAGCTGAACCGCGTCGAGCGCAACGCCTGGACCAAGCAGAAGATCTTTGAGGCCGCCACCAAGGTCGTCGGCAAGCATGGCTATGCGGAGGCCTCCGTCGCCCGCATCACCGAACAGGCCGGCGTCGCGCAGGGCACCTTCTATAATCATTTCGAGAACCGCCAGGAGCTGCTCGACCAGCTGCTACCGAAGATCGGCCTCGACATGGTCCAGTTCATCCGCGCCCGCACCGGCACGGCGGATGCGGCACGCCAGGAGATCGAGCGCTTCTCAGCTTTCTTCGACTTCATCCGCGAGGTGCCGGAATTCCTGCGCATCCTCAACGAGGCCGAGTTCTTCGCACCCATCGGCTATCAGAAGCATCTCGACAACATTTCGGTCGCCTATGTCCGAATCCTGCGCCGGGCGCGCGCGTCAGGCGCGATTCACGATTATAGCGATGAGGAATTCGAGGCAATCGTCCACATGCTGATGGGCGCGCGCGGCTATCTCAGCCGCCGCTATTCCTATTCGCAAGACGGCGTCACCGCCGTGCCCGAGCACGTCATCTCCGCCTATCGCAAGCTGATGACGCGCGGCCTCTTCACCGGATTCGGAGACATGCCATGAACATCGAATCTCCGCACAGGCTCGACCTTGCCTCGACAATCGCGGAAGGCGACATCCGCTGTCTCCTGATGGTGCTGGTGCACATGACCGGGGACGAGAAATGGCTCGCGCCGCCGTACTTGCCGAAGCGCGATATCCGCCTCATTCCCGATCCCGAGGCCGGGGTGCCGCGGGAGATCCAGGACGAAATCCGCGCCGCAGTGGTCAAGCTCTTCGTCGATGGTACGCCAAAACCCGTCATCGCCGACCCCGGCGAGGAGCTGCTGCTGAAGATGATGCGCGCCTGTCTCGGCGAGAACGTCGCGCCGGAATATGCGCCGCTGATGCGGGAGGAGATGGGCTTTGTCTCGCGTGAGCCGCGCTGGACCAAGCAGCCGTCGAACGACAAGCTCGCCGTGCAGCATGTACTGATCGTCGGCGCCGGCGTCTGCGCCATCGCGCTTGGCGTGGCGCTCGGCCATCTCGGCATCCCCTACACCATCGTCGAGAAGAACGCCGAGCTTGGCGGCACCTGGTGGATCAACCGCTACCCAGGCTGCGGCGTCGACACGCCAAACCATTCCTATTCCTACTCGTTCGGCTCGGGCAATGCATGGACCCGTTACTTCTGCCAGCGCGAGGAACTGCTCGGTTATCTGCTGAAGGTCGCTGACGAATACGGCATCCGAAAACATCTACGCGTCAACACCGAACTGACCTCGTCGCGCTGGGACGAGGGCAAGAAGCGCTGGATCTCGGCGCTCAAGACCGGGAACGGCGAAGAGACGTTCGAATCCACCGCGCTGGTCAGCGCGATTGGCCAGCTCAACGATCCTTCTCGCGCGCATTTCAAGGGCGAGGAGCATTTCAAGGGAAAAATCCTGCATTCGGCGCTGTGGTCCGACGACATCAAGCTCGACGGCAAGCATGTCGCGGCGATCGGCACCGGCGCGACATCGATGCAGCTGGTGCCGTCGATCGCCAGCCGCGTCGCCTCGATCGCGGTCTATCAGCGCAGCGCGCAATGGGCGCGGCCGGTGAAGGGTTATGCCGATCCGATCAGCGAGGGCGCGCGCTGGCTGCTGGCGCATCTGCCGTTCTATGTGCAGTGGTATCGCTTCAACATGTTCTGGCGCTATGGCGACGGCCTCTTGCCTTTCCTGCGCAAGGACCCGGCCTGGCCGCATCCCGAGCGCGCCGTCAACAAGGGCAACGATCGGCACCGCCAGGAGCTGACGGACTTTATCCTGTCGGAGCTACAAGGCCGTCCCGACCTGATTGAAAAATGCGTGCCGACCTATCCGCCCTACGGCAAGCGCATCCTGCTCGACAACAACTGGTTCAAGACGCTCACGCGCGACAATGTCGAGCTCGTCACCGACACGATCGACCATTTCGACGAGACCGGCATCGTCACCGCCGACGGCAAGCATCGTCCCGCAGACATCATCGTGGTCGCGACCGGCTTCAAGGTGACGGAAATGGCGGCCCGCCTCAACATCAGCGGCCGCGACGGCAAGGATTTGCGCGAGGCTTGGGCCAACGACAATCCAACCGCGTTTCTCGGCCTCACCGTGCCCGACTTTCCGAACTTCTTCTGCATGCTCGGGCCGAACTCCGGCCCGGCCCATGGCGGCAGCGTCATCTTCCAGTCCGAATGCCAGAGCCGCTACATCGCCGCTTGTCTCGCCAGCATGATCGAGCAAGACGTCGCCGCGATCGACGTCCGCCAGGACGTGCTCGACGACTATGTCCGCAAGGTCGACGCCGAGCACGAGGCGATGATCTGGACGCATCCGGGCATGAGCACCTATTACCGCAACTCGAGCGGCCGTGTGTTCTCGGCGATGCCGTGGCGCTTCGTGGACTATTGGCGCATGACGCACGATCCGGATCTGCGGCAGTACAGGGTGACGAAGGGGTAAGAAAGACGCCGGCTCCGCGGAGCTACAGGTGTACTCTTATGCCGCCAGCCCGCTCTCCACCGGCGCGAAATCCAGCCCGAGACTCTCCGCCACCGCCCTGTTGGTAATGCGGCCGCGATGTACGTTCAGACCGTCGCGCAAATGCGGTTTTTCCAGCACCGCAGCAAAGCCCCTGTTCGCCAGCGTCAGGCCGAACGGCAGCGTCGCGTTGTTCAGGGCCTGGCTCGAGGTCACCGGCACGGCGCCCGGCATGTTGGCGACGCAATAGTGCACGATGCCGTCCATCTCATAGGTCGGATCGGCATGCGTGGTCGGATGCGAGGTCTCGAAACAGCCGCCCTGGTCGATCGCGACGTCGACCAGCACGGCACCGGGCCGCATCGTCTTCAGCATGTCGCGCGTCACCAGCTTGGGTGCGCTGGCGCCCGGCACCAGAACCGCGCCGATCACGACGTCGGCGGCGAACACTTCCTCCTCGACCGATTCGATGGTCGAGAAGCGGGTGCGCACGCGTCCGGCAAAGAGATCGTCCAATTCGCGCAAGCGTGGAATCGAGCGGTCGATCACGGTGACTTCGGCACCGAGGCCCGCGGCCATGCGGGCCGCCTGCGTTCCGACCACGCCACCGCCAAGCACGACGACGCGCGCCGGCTGCACGCCGGGCACGCCGCCCAGCAGCAGGCCACGGCCGCCGGCCGAGCGCCTGAGCGCGGCGCCGGCGGCCTCGATGGCGAGGCGGCCGGCGACTTCGCTCATCGGGGCGAGCAGCGGGAGGTGGCCGTTCGCGTCCGTGACGGTTTCATAGGCGACCGCCGTGCAGCCGGAGGCAAGCAGCCCCTTGGCCTGCTCCGGATCCGGCGCAAGATGAAGATAGGTAAACAGAATCTGGCCTTCTCGAAGCTGGGCCCACTCACTCTTCTGCGGCTCCTTCACCTTCACGATCATGTCGGACCTGGTAAAGATGTCGCGGGCGCTGTCGGCAATGCTGGCCCCTGCCCGCCGATACACCTCGTCGGGCGCGCCGATGCCGGCGCCAGCGCCGGTCTCGACCTCTACCTGATGACCCGCCGCGACATATTCACGGACGGCGCCCGGGGTGAGCCCGACGCGATATTCCTGCACCTTGATCTCCTTGGGAACACCGACGCGCATCTTGCTCTCCCTGGCCAACGCATTGATTCCGCTCTTCATCGTAGCGAGGGGGCAGGTTTGGTTTCGTGCAAATATCCGCTAGTTTCATTGAGCCCGCGCCGGTTTCCGGCGCCGAAATGTCCTTTCACGCTGGAGACCAAACTTTGGCCCTCGACCGGAAAGACCTCGCGATCCTCGCGGAACTCACGACCAATGCGCGCGCCAGTCATACCGAACTCGCCAACAAGATCGGCTTGTCGAGCACCGCGCTGGCCCGGCGGCAGAAGACGCTCGAGGACGACGGCTACATCCAGGCCTACCAGGCCGCGCTCGACCTCACCCAGTTCGGCCTCACCACCACGGTGCTGGTCCGGATCGCGCTGGAGAGCCAGAGCGACGACGCGCTGAAGGCATTCGAGGCGGAGGTGGTGAAATGCCCTTCCGTCGTGCGCTGCTTCCTGATGTCGGGCACCGACGATTACATCCTCATCGTGCTGGCCCGCGACATCCAGGATTTCGAGCGCATCCATCGCACCGAGCTATCCCGGCTGCCGCGCGTCGCACGCGTGCAATCGAGCTTCGCGCTGCGCGAAATCGTCAACCGTGCAGTGCCGATCGTGGTGTTCGGCGAAGCCAAGCGCTAGCTGCGTCGACCGCGGCTCAAATCACTTGAGTGTGCGCCCTGCTTGCTCGAACAACGAGCCCTCACGACGGATAATCGGCCGGTCTCACATGGATGCGGTCGGCATGCAGCGACCAGTGATGCAGCGCCTGGTCCTTGCAGAATCTCGCTTTCGCCCGCTCCTTGGCCTCGTCCTCGTCGGCGGCGTCGATCTCCAGCGTACCCTGGCAAATCTCGCTCTGCCGGCCGTACTCGCCGAGCACATTCTTCATGAACTTGACGACATAGGTTGACATGGGACCTCCCTGCTGCCCCGGCGACACTCTAGTCCCATTTAGGCCGGATGGGGAAAGGAGATTTTGACGCGGATCAAGGCCAGGCAAAGTTCCCGGCGCCCATTCGGGCAGCAATCCGCCCTCATGTGGTGATGTCGAGCAGCGACTTTTCCGTTTCCGCGTAGGCCTGAATGACCTTTGCGCTGGCAATGAAGCTGTACTTTGCGGCCGCCAGTTGGACGAATTCGCTGGCGATATCGACATTCGGCGCGGCGACCAGGCCATCCTGGTTGGCGAAGGGAGCGCTTGGGTCGTATTGTGCGGTGTAGCTCGGCGATACCGTCGACACCGTCGCGACCGTGCCGCCCGGCGTCGAGCCGCTCGATTGGTCGACCTGGTCGACGCGCAATGGCATGTAAGCTGCGGGATACGTCGGAGCGATGCCCGAACTGCCCGTGGCGGCCTGCGGGCTCGATGCGCCCGACGCTGGCAGCGGGCCCGTCGTTTGAACGTTGGCGATGTTGCTCGCAGCAACATTCACACGCAAACTCACCGCAGAAAGCCCGGATGTCGCAATCGAGAATATGCTCATGGACTTTCAACTACAGGACAAGTGATACGCGTCCACTTACCCCGTCGATAAGATGCGGCGCTTTGCCTTTCCGTCGCGGTAACCAATGATCGGAGCGCGCTGACCCTTCGCGCCCCTACCCCGGCGTCACGCCGAACGCCTGCTTGAAGCGCTCCGCATAGCGCGGCCAGACCTCGGGATTGATGATACGCGGCGGGCGCTTGCCGTCGAGCGTGTCCAGCACCTGCTCGGCCGCGATCCGGCCCATGTTTTGGCGCGCCTCGATGGTGACGCCGGCGGTGTGCGGGCTCGCCAGAACGTTGTCGAACTGGAGCAGCGGATGCTCCGGCGGCGGGGGCTCCTTGGACCAGACGTCGAGGCCGGCACCGGCGATGCGCTTGTCGCGCAGCGCCTGGAGCAACGCATCCTCGTCGTGAATGAAGCCGCGCGCCGTGGTGATGAAGTAGGCATGCGGCTGCATCAGCGCAAACTCGCGCGTGCTGATCATGTTGCGGCTGCCCTTGTCGAGCGGACAGGAGATCGAGACGAAGTCAGACCGGCGCAAAAGCTCGTCGAGCTCGACCTTCTCCCCGCCCCGCTCGGCCATCACCTCGGCCGACAGATACGGGTCATAGGCCAGCACCTTCATGCCGAGCAGGCCCTTGCACAAAGCGGCGATGCGGCGGCCGACATTGCCGAGGCCGATGATGCCGACGGTCTTGTGCTCGACCTCGTTGCCGACCAGCTCGTTGCGGTTGACGTTGGCTTCCCGGCGCAGCCTGCGATCGGACTGGATGATGCGTTTGGACAGCGTCAGCATCATCGCCAGCGCGTGCTCGGCCACCGAATGGGCGTTGCCGCCGGACTGGTTGACGACCAGCACCCCCGCCTCCGTGCAGGCCTCGACGTCGACAGGATCGAAGCCGGCGCCATTGCTGGAGACAAGTAGCAGGTTCGGCGCGCGCTTCAGCAAGGCGGCATCGACATGGAAATGCGGGGCGAGTTCGTCGCGGGCCGCGCCGATCTGGTAGACATGCGCCGCGCTCATGATCGGCGCGTAGAAATCTTCGGGGCTCTCGTTCTCGATCCGATCGAGCCGGACGTCGGGCCGCGCCTTCAGGATGTCCACGTAGATCGGATTGGCCAGGTATTTGACGTAGAAGACGCGCTTGCTGTTGACGGACATCAGGACCCTTCCGGCTCTCTTGAGGGGCCGCAAGGTCAGCGCGATCCGCGCCCGTCCGTGCCTCCCTCCCATTTTGTAATTGTCGCCGCTTATGACACGGCGGTGCCGGCCATGGCAGGCCGTCTGGCGCAGATCACGGTGCCGGCCCGGACATGTTGACAATCCCGCTCGCTCCGTCAAGTTCGGCTGACAGCCGCGGCGGCCAAGGAAGAAGCATGCGCGGCGGCAAGGGAGAACGCAAATGGCGATTGCGGAACGGCAGGCTTCGCCCGAGGCGACCCAAGGGTCCAGCGACCGAAGCTGGCACGGCATCGTCCTGCAAACCCTGAAGCGGAACGAGATCAGCCTCGTCCCCTACGTGCCCGACCGCGTGCTGACCCCGCTGATCAAGAATCTGCATGCCGATCCCTTCTTCACCACCTTCACCACGGCTCGCGAGGAGGAGGCGGTCGGCATCGTCTCGGGCGCCTGGATGGGCGGTCGGCGCGGCGCGGTGCTGATGCAGACCTCGGGCTTTGCGACGCTCGCCAACGTGCTCGCCTCGCTCGCAGTGCCCTACCAGATTCCCCTGATCATGTTCGTCTCCGAACGAGGCACGCTCGGCGAGTTCAACTACGGGCAGTCGCTGGTCTGCCGCACCATGCGCCCGGTGCTGGATTCGCTCGCGCTGGAGCACCACACCATCACCCGGCTCGACGAGCTCGAATTCATCTCCGACCGCTCGATCAAGCAGGCCGTCACGACGCAGGCGCCGGTGGCCCTGATCCTCAACCCGCTGCTCACCGGCGGCAAGACCTTCGACAAATGAGTTTGGCGATGGATACCCGCAACACCAAGGTCATGAACCGCTTCGACGTCACCTCGCGGCTGATCGCAAAGCTCAAGCACGAGGAAGCCGTGATCGGCGGCATCGGCAACACCAATTTCGACCTCTGGGCCGCCGGCCACCGCCCGCAGAATTTCTACATGCTTGGCAGCATGGGGCTCGCCTTTCCAATCGCGCTCGGCGTGGCGCTGGCGCAGCCCGACCGCCGAGTCTTCGCGCTCGAAGGCGACGGCTCGCTGCTGATGCAGCTCGGCGCGCTCTCGACCATTGCGGCGTTGAAGCCGAAGAACCTCATCATGATCGTGATGGACAACGGCATCTACCAGATTACCGGCGCACAGCCGACACCTGCGGCGGGCGTCGCGGACATCGTTGCCATCGCGATCGGCTCCGGCCTTGCCAATAGCGCGTGGGCTGCGGACGAGGAGGATTTCGAACGCCTGGTTGACGCGGCCATGTCCGCCGCCGAGCCACACCTGATTGCGGTCCGGATCGACGACAAGCCCGGCGTCGGCGCCACGAGGCGTGATCCCGTGCAGATCCGGGAGCGGTTCATGCATGGGCTCGGCGTGCGCGAGCCACTTTAACGTTTCGTCATTAACTACACAGCGATCTGATGGAGGGACTGTACCGGCCCGCCGCAGATCTGTGCTAAGCGAAACGGATGTCCATTTTGGTACGTTCCTTTGCCTGGCTGCTCGCGGCCGCCGTGACCTTCGCGACCCTCGGTCCCCCCGGCCTGCGGCCTCATTCCGACCTCGGTCAGGACGGCGAACATGCAGTCGCATTCATCCTGGTGGGGCTGGCCTTCGGCCTCGCCTATCCGCGCCGGCGCCTGCTCAGTACAGCGGCCGCGATCGTCCTGATCGGGGTGCTCGAGTTGATGCAGTTTTGGGCACCCGGACGCCATGCCCGGCTGGAGGATTTTCTGGTCGACGCGCTCACCGCCTGCATCGGCTTTGCGCTCGCGGCCGTGGCCGATTGGCTGCTGACGCGCTTTCGCGCTGGCCCCGCCGTCACAAGCGAAGGCCCCGCGGAGTGACACTCCGCAGGGCCCGTCTTTCAACATATGGAATTGCCGATCAGTCGATGATCTTGACGACGCGGCGCGTGCGTGGCTCCACGATCACGCGGCGATCGTTCACGACCGCATAGCGATACTCGGTGTAGTTCGGCACCGGCCGCAGCACGACGGTGGGTGGCAGCGGCTCACCGACCACGACGCGCTCCTCGACCACGACGGAGTCGCTGCGAGGAATTCCGCCGAGGACCGCATTCGGAATTTCAAGACCGGCGCCGACGGCCGCGCCGACGGTGCCGCCGACCATCGCTCCGATCGGACCGCCGATGTCGCCGCCCGCACGCGCACCATCCCTGGCGCCCTGCTCGGTCGTCGACTGGGCAAAGGCGGCGCTCGACGCCAGCAGCGACGCGGCAGCCAACGTAATCGCAAGACGGGTTTTCATGTTGTTTTGTCTCCAGTGATTGTCCTGCGCCTTCAACCGCGGGGCCGGGGCATTGTTCCGGTTCCCCCGTGGCGAAAGACGCAGCAAACACGAAGACTGTTACCGCGTAACAGTTCAGGCTGCGGCGATCTCGTGGCTCGCCATCAGTTCCAGAGCCCGCACCATCGCCGAATGATCCCAGCCCTTGCCGCCATGCGCGGCGCAGGCCGAGAACAATTGCTGCGCGACCGCCGTGCTCGGCAGCGACAGGCCGAGCGCGCGCGCGCCTTCCAGCGCGAGGTTGAGATCCTTCTGGTGCAGCTCGATGCGGAATCCGGGATCGAAATTGCGCTTCACCATGCGCTCGCCGTGGACTTCGAGGATCCGCGAGGAGGCGAACCCGCCCATCAGCGCCTGCCGCACCAGCGCGGGATCGGCCCCAGCCTTCGATGCAAACAGCAGCGCCTCGCTCACCGCCTCGATCGTCAGCGCGACGATGATCTGGTTGGCGACCTTGGTCGTCTGCCCGTCGCCATTGGCGCCAACGCGGGTGACGTTCTTGCCCATCCTGTCGAAAGCCGGCTTCATGGTGTTGAAGGCCCGTTCCGGCCCGCCGACCATGATGGTGAGGCTCGCCGCCTTGGCGCCGACCTCGCCGCCTGAGACCGGCGCGTCGAGATAGTCCGCGCCGAGCGCCTCGATCTTCTTCGCAAATTCTTTCGTCGCCAACGGCGAGATCGAGCTCATGTCGACGACGATCTTGCCCTTGGAGATGCCGCTCGCAACCCCGTCCTTGCCGAACAGCACCGCCTCAACATGCGGCGTATCCGGCACCATGATGATGACGGCATCCGCTCCTTCCGCGACCTCCTTGGCCGACTTGCACGCAACGCCGCCCGCGGCGATCAGCTCCGGCGAAACCGGCGCGACGTCGTGCAGGAGAACGCGATGGCCCGCGCTCAGGAGGTGGCCGGCCATCGGCCGTCCCATGGTGCCAAGTCCGATGAAGCCGATGTCGATCATGTCTGGGTTTCCTCTCGATTTGGGCGAAGTCGTATCCACTGGCTCGGTACACCTTCCCCGCTTGCAGGAGAGGGAGCGCACCGTCATCGCAGCTGCATCTGAGCCCGAGCTCCTATGTCTCAAACGTCTGCGCGGCGTGCCACGAAAGCCCTTCCAGCGTCGTAGTGCGCGGCTTGTATTCGCAGCCGATCCAGCCGCGATAGCCGATCGCGTCGAGATGGCGGAACAGGAAGGGATAGTTGATCTCGCCGGTGCCGGGCTCGTGCCGGCCGGGATTGTCGGCGAGCTGGATATGGGCGATTTGCGGCAGATATTCCTGCATGGTGCGGGCGAGATCGCCCTCCATGATCTGCATGTGATAGATGTCGTACTGGACGAACAGATTGTTCGACCGCACCTCCGAGATCAGCTGTATCGCCTGCTCGGTGCCGTTGAGGAAGAAGCCGGGAATGTCGAGCGTATTGATCGGCTCGACCAGCAGCTTGATGTTTTCCCTTGCCAGCGTCGAGGCGGCAAAGCGCAGGTTTCCGACCAGCGTCTCGTTCAGCTCGCGCGGATCGGCGTCGGCAGGCGCAATACCCACGAGACAGTTGAGCTGCTCGCAATCGAGCGCCTTGGCATAGTCGATGGCGCGGAACACGCCGTCACGGAATTCAGCGGTGCGATCGGGCAGGATCGCAATGCCGCGCTCGCCCCCCGCCCAGTTACCCGCCGGCAGATTGTGCAGCACCTGCGTCAACCCGTGGGCCTCGAGCTGCTCGCGCAGCTGCGCCTTGTCGAAATCATAGGGAAAGAGATATTCGACCCCCGAGAAGCCCGCCGCCTTCGCCGCTGCGAAGCGGTCGAGGAACGGCATCTCGTTGAAGAGCATGGTGAGGTTGGCGGCAAACTTCGGCATGATGCTTCTTCCCTTATTCAGCCGGCTGCAACACGCCGGGCCTGACGGTCCCGACCTCGTCGAGCGGCAGATCCAGCACCTCCTCGAACTCGACGATGTTGTCGATCTCGGTGCCCATCGCGATGTTGGTGACGCGTTCGAGGATGAACTCGACGACGACAGGCACGCGGTGCTTGGCCATCAATTCGCGCGCGGTCGCGAACGCCGCCTGTGCGTCCTTCGGATCGGTGACGCGGATCGCCTTGCAGCCGAGACCCTCGGCGACCGCGACATGGTCGACGCCGTAGCCATTGAGCTCCGGTGCGTTGACGTTCTCGAAGGAGAGCTGGACATGATAGTCCATGTCGAAGCCGCGCTGGGCCTGACGGATCAGGCCGAGATAGGAATTGTTCACCACGACGTGGATATAGGGCAGATTGAACTGGGCCCCGACCGCGAGCTCCTCGATCAGGAACTGGAAGTCGTAGTCGCCCGATAGCGCAACGATGTCGCGATCCGGGCACGCGGCACGCACGCCGAGGGCGGCGGGCAAGGTCCAGCCGAGCGGCCCCGCCTGCCCGGCATTGATCCAGTTGCGTGGGCGATAGACGCCGAGGAACTGGGCGCCAGCGATCTGCGACAGGCCGATCACGGTGACGTAGCAGGTGTCGCGACCAAAGGCCTTGGTCATCTCCTCATAGACGCGCTGCGGCTTGATCGGGACGTTGTCGAAATGACTCTTGCGCAGCATGGTCTTCTTGCGGTCGCGGCAGGAAGCGGGCCACGCCTGGCGCTCGCGAAGCCTGCCTGCCCGGCGCCACTCCCTGGCGACGGTGACGAACAGCTCGAGCGCGGCCTTCGCGTCCGAGACGATGCCGAGATCGGGATTGAACACGCGCCCGATCTGCGTCGGCTCGATGTCGACATGCACGAAGGTGCGGCCTTTGGTGTAGGTTTCGACCGAGCCGGTGTGGCGGTTGGCCCAGCGGTTGCCGATGCCGAGCACGAAGTCCGACTCCAGCATCGTGGCATTGCCGTAGCGATGGCTGGTCTGAAGCCCGACCATGCCGGCCATCAGCACGTGATCGTCGGGGATCGCGCCCCACCCCATCAGGGTCGGGACAACAGGCACGTTGGCGATCTCGGCGAATTCGACCAGGAGATCCGAGGCGTCGGCATTGATGATGCCGCCGCCCGCGACGATCAACGGCCGCTCGGCGGCGTTGAGCATCTCCAGCGCCTTCTCGACCTGCTTGCGGGTCGCGGTGGGCTTGTAGACCGGCAGCGGCTCATAGGTCTCATCGTCGAACTCGATTTCGGCGAGCTGCACGTCGAGCGGCATGTCGATCAGCACCGGCCCCGGCCGGCCCGAGCGCATCACATGAAACGCCTGGCTGAACACCCGCGGCACCAGCGCGGGCTCGCGCACGGTCACCGCCCATTTGGTCACGGGCTTGGCGATCGACTCGATATCGACGGCCTGGAAATCCTCCTTGTAGAGCCGCGCGCGCGGCGCCTGCCCGGTGATGCAGAGGATCGGGATGGAATCGGCGATCGCGGAATAAAGCCCGGTGATCATGTCGGTGCCCGCCGGCCCCGAGGTTCCGATGCAGACGCCGATATTGCCGGCCTTGGCGCGCGTGTAGCCCTCGGCCATGTGCGAGGCACCCTCGACATGCCGCGCCAGGATGTGGCGGATCGAGCCGCGCTTCTTCAGCGCCGAGTAAAGCGGATTGATCGCAGCCCCGGGAACTCCGAAGGCGGTGGAGACACCCTCCTTTTCCAGAATTCGCACGGCAGCATCGATAGCTCGCATCTTCGCCATATCGGACCTCGCTCGAGTTGCGTCAGCGAGCGAGATCATCGGGCGCGCAGCATACGATCTCAACGAGATCGATTTTATTTTCCACGATGCGGCAGCCGTGGAAAAATCGCGGCAGCTTCAGTCAGTTAGGCTGAGGCACGCGTGAAAGCCATCACTCGAACAGCGGCGCCAGCTCCATTTGCGGCACCAGCACGAGGCCCTTGTCGGTGATGCGAATTTCCGGAATGACCGATAGCGGAATCAAATTGAAACCCATGTAGGGGATGGTGCAGCCGGCCTTGGCCCACTCTTTCTTCAGGGCCTTAACTTCTTCGGCCACTTCCGTGACGCGCTTGTCGGACAGGAGGCCCGCGATCGGCAGCGCGACCAGCGCCCTCACCTCGCCGTCGGCGACGACGCAGACGCCGCCCTGCTGCGCCTTGATGGCGGCGATCGCCGCCTGCATATCCGGCTCGTTGGTGCCGGCGACGATGATGTTGTGGCTGTCGTGGCCGACGCTGGAGGCCACCGCGCCGCGCTTCAGGCCAAAATCCTTCAAGAGGCCGTGCGCGACGTTGCCAGCCGACTTGCCGTGGCGCTCGACCACCGCGACGAAGCAGAGGCCATAGCGCTCAAACAGCGCCGGCCAGCCCTTGGCCGGCTCGATCTTGACCTTCTCGTGGATCAACGTGATGCCGGGCAGCGCGGTCTTGATCGCGTTGACCGTACAGGCCTTCGCCGGAAGCTCCGGCGTCAGCTTGACCTTCTCCGGCAGCTTCACGGTCGCGTAAGCCGCTTTGGGATATTGATAGCGCTGCGACAGCGCCCGATCGAGGCTATCAGTGATCTTGCCATGCTCGACCACGAGCTCGCCGCCGTACCAGGTGCATTGCGGCTTGAGCTGATCGTCCATCAGCACGAGATCGGCGCGGCGCCCGCCACCGAGCCCGCCGATGTCGCCATCCATGGCGAAGCGCGTCGCGCCATGCAGCGAGCCCATCGACCAGGCCTGCTCCGGCGACATCCCCGTCTTCACCGCTTCGCGCACCACCCAGTCGAGGCCGAACAGCAGGAGATCGTCGGCGTCGCGGTCGTCGGTGCACACCGCCGTGCGCTTGTGCGAGGCTCCGAGCTCGGTGACGGTGCGGATCGCCTGCGGCAGCGAATGCCAGGGCGTCGTCGGCGGGCCGCCGCGCAAAAATACCCAGACGCCGGCGTCGAGCAGATCGTCAGCGATGTCGCGGTCGATCGCTTCGTGGGTGTCGGTGACGCCTGACGCCGCATAGGCCGCGACGAATTCGCGGCCGTAGACGTGGCCAGAAACGGGACGGCCACGCTTCAAGGCGGCCGCGAGGATGGCGTGGCTGCGCTCGTCGCCCATCGTAACAGGCACAAAATCCATCTTCTCGCCGAGCGCCACGGCCTCCGGCCAGCGATCGAACAGGCCGGCGATCTTGTCCGGTGTGAGATCGCCGCCGGCGGTCTCCAGTTCGGCCGAGGTCGCCGGAACCGTGCTTGGCACCGTCAGGAAGATCGAGAGCGGCGCCTGCCGCGCGTCCTCCAGCATCGCCTCGACGCCGGCGACATCCATGACGTTGCCGATCTCGTGGCTGTCACAGAAGATCGTGGTGGTGCCGTTCAGCAGCGCCGCTTCGGCGTAGGCACAAGCCGTCACCATCGAGGACTCGATATGGATGTGCGGATCGACCAGACCCGGCGCGACGATGCCGCCGGCGGCGTCGTAAGTCGCAGCGCCGCTCCAGATCTTCTTCGCCGCGCCGGCCGGCTTCACCGCCGCAATGCGGCCGCCTGATATCCAGACCTCGCGGTTCCCATGGATGCGCTCCGAATAAGTCGAGAGCACCTGCGCACCGGTGATGACGAGATCAGGCGCGACGCGTGCTGAGGCCACATCGGCCAGACGCCGGGTCATGCTGTGCAGCGGTGCGACGGAAAAGCGCGTGAGTTTGGTCATGGGAACCCTCGCTTGGCGTTACGGCCGAACGATAGTTACGCCCTACGCCAAACCGGGCAAACTCAAATATAACGGCACGCCCTGCTTACGCCTTAGGCGTCGAACCGCCTGCCGCCCTCGACCTTGGACGCCTGCGCGACTTCTGTGCTGTCGTCGCTGGCGCGGCAACCTTGACCCTGATCCGCACCGACCGCCCGTTTGTCTCATCGATCTCGAACGAATTGGTCTTTCGGACGAGGTCGCTCAGCTTGCGAAAACCGAACGTTCGCGGATCGAAATCGGAAGCCAGGTTGGCTAGCCGCTGCCCGAGTTCACGGAGCGCGACCCAACCGTCCTCGCTTTCCATCTGGGTGATGACCTTCTTGATGATGGGCGTGGCCGCATCGGGCGGCTGAAGCGGCGCAGACTTCGAGGCCGCGTCCTGGGTGGTCGCGGTGCCGGCAAGCAGGTTCTCGGTGTAGACGAACCTTCGGCAGGCCTGTCTGAAGCTCTCCGGTGTCTTCTGTTCGCCGAACCCAAAGACATCGACGCCCTGCTCCCGGATGCGGGCCGCGAGGCGGGTAAAGTCGCTGTCGGATGACACCAGGCAGAAGCCGTCGAACCGGCCGCTGTGAAGCAGATCCATCGCGTCGATGACCAGCGTGATGTCGGAGGCGTTCTTTCCTGTCGTATAGGCGAACTGCTGCTGTGGGATGATGGCGTGCTTCGACAGGATGTCGGCCCAGCCCCTGGATCGTGCATTGGAGAAGTCGCCGTAGATACGGCGAACGCTGGCCTCGCCGATCTTGGCAATCTCCTCGAACAATCCGTCCGCGATCTTCGCGGAGGCATTGTCGGCGTCGATCAGAACCGCAAGACGCGGCGAGCGGAGCTCGGAAGGCATGACAGTTCTCCACGAATGGCCGCGACACGAGACGACAAGTGCGCCAGGACGGTCAGTCCTCGTTCGCCTTGAACCGCCCCAGCCCCTTCAGCACGAATGGGGCCAGCAGCGCAACCAGCGCGACGCCGAGCAGCGTCGCCGAGATCGGGCTCTGCAGCAGCGTCATGGGATCGCCGAGGCTGATCGCGAGCGCGCGACGCAGCTGGCTCTCGGCGATCGGGCCGAGGATCAGGCCGACCACGACAGGAGCGATCGGAAAATCGAACCGGCGCATCAAGAAGCCGAGCACGCCGAAGCCTGATAGCATCGACAATTCCACCACCGAGGGCTTTGCCGCGATGGTGCCCATGGTCGCGAACACGAGGATGCCGGCATAAAGCCAGGGCTGCGGGATTGCGAGCAACCGCACCCAGAGCCCGACCAGCGGCAGGTTCAGCACCAGCAGCATCAGGTTGGCGATGAACAGGCTGGCGATCAGGCCCCACACGAGGTCCGGCCGCTCGGCGAACAGCAGCGGGCCCGGGTTGAGGCCGTATTGCTGGAAGCCCGCCAGCATCATCGCGGCCGTCGCCGAGGTCGGCAGCCCCAACGTCAAGAGCGGAACCAGGGTGCCGGCCGCGGAGGCGTTGTTGGCGGCTTCCGGCCCCGCGACACCTTCGATCGCACCCTTGCCGAATTCTTCGGGGTACTTCGTGAGGCGCTTCTCGGTCGAATAGGACAGGAAGGTCGGGATTTCCGCGCCGCCCGCGGGCAGCGCGCCGATCGGGAAGCCGAACATGGTGCCGCGCAGCCAGGGCTTCCACGAGCGCTTCCAATCTTCCTTTGTCATCCACAGCGAGCCACGCACCGCCTCCAGCTTCTCCTCGCTGTGGTGGCGGCGCGACGCGACATAGAGCGCCTCGCCGACCGCGAACAGCCCGACCGCCAGCGTCGTCACCTCGACGCCGTCGAGCAATTCAGGAACGCCGAATGCAAGCCGCGCCTGTCCCGTCAGCTTGTCGATGCCGACGAGGCCGAGCGTCAGGCCGATGAACAGGCTGGTCAGGCCGCGGATCGGGGAATCGCCGAACGTCGCCGATACCGTGACGAAAGCGACGCACATCAGCGCGAAATAATCCTCGGGGCCGAAGCGCACGGCGAAATCGACCAGCCACGGCGCAAGGAAGGCAAGACCGATGGTGGCAATGGTTCCGGCTACAAAGGAGCCGATCGCGGAGGTCGCAAGCGCCGGCCCGCCGCGGCCGGCCTTGGCCATCTTGTTGCCTTCGAGCGCGGTCGCCATCGAGGCGCTCTCGCCGGGCGTGTTGATCAGGATCGCGGTGGTCGAGCCGCCATACATGCCGCCGTAATAGATGCCCGCGAACATGATGAGCGAGCCGCCGGGATCGAGCTTGTAGGTCACCGGCAGCAACAGCGCGACCGTCAGCGCGGGGCCGATGCCGGGCAGCACGCCGACGGCCGTGCCGAGGAACACGCCGATCAGCGCATAGAGCAGGTTGATCGGCTGAATGGCGACGAGCATGCCGTGCGCCAGCGCCGCAAAAGTGTCCATCACAGCAGTCGCTCCAGCGGGCCGGTCGGAAGGCTCAACGTCAACAATCGGTCGAACGCGAGATAGATGAGGGTCGACATCACGACGGCGATGATGCTGTCGACGAAGATGGCCCGGCGTCCGAAGGCCGCCGACGTCGTCACGAACAGCGCCGAGGTCGCAAGGATAAAGCCGCCGCCGAAGCCGATGATGGCGATCAACAGCGCCAGGCCGACGAGGATCAGAAACACCGGAACCGGATCGGTGCTCTCGCGCGCCGGCAGATTGCCGCGCACCGCGTCGATGAAATTGCCGATCGCGAGCAGCGCAAGGCCGCTGGCGACCACGACCGGCATCGCCTCCGGCCCCATGCCATACATCGCGGTGGATGACAGGCCGCGCGCGTCCCAGACCAGCACCGCGGCGAGCACGGCGAGCAGCGCAGCGATGACGATACCGGCGCGATCGACGCGCCGCGGCGGCTGGGTGGGACCGCCCGAGGTCATGACTTGACCAGGCCCACCGATTTCAGCACGTCGGTGACCCGCACGGTTTCCTTCTTCAGGAAGTCGGCGAAGGCGTCTCCCCCGAGATAGGCGTCCTCCCAACCCTTCTGCTTGAGGATCTCCTTCCAGGCATCCGACTTCACCATCTTCTCGATCGCGTCGCTCAAGGTCTTCTTCTGCTCCGGCGTGATGCCGGGAGGCGCGACCACCGAGCGCCAATTGGCGATCACGAGGTCGATGCCCTGCTCCTTGAAGGTCGGGATGTCGCTGCCCGGGATGCGCTTCTCCGAAGTCACGCCGATCGCGCGCAGCTTGCCGGACTTGATCTGCCCTTCATATTCGCTGAGGCCCGAAATCCCCGCGGTGACCTTGCCGCCGAGGATCGCGGCAAGCGACTCGCCGCCACCGGAGAACGGGATGTAATTGATCTTCTTGGCGTCGGCGCCGACGGCCCCGGCGAACAGTGCCGCCATCACATGATCGACGCCGCCGGCAGAGCCGCCGGCGAAGGTCACCTTGGCGATATCGGCCTTCACCGCGGCAGCGAGATCCTGCGCGGTCTTGATCGGCGAATTCGCGGGCACCACGATCACCTGGATTTCTTCGGTGAGACGCGCGATCGGCGTTACCTGTTCCAGCGTCACCGGCGACTTGTTCATGGCGAGCGCGCCCACCATGACGAAGCCGTTGACCATCATCTGGTTGCCGTCGCCCTTGGCGCCATTGACGAACTGGGCGATGCCGACGCTGCCGCCCGCACCGGGAACATTGGTGACCTGCACACTGCGCGCAACGCCCGAAGCCACCAGCGCCTGCTGCATCGAGCGCGCGGTCTGGTCCCAGCCGCCGCCCGGGGCCGCCGGCGCCATCAGCTTGAGTTCGAGCTGCTGGGCAAGAGAAGGCGTCGCTGCCGCAAGGGTCAGCGCGACGGCTGCGCCGACAAGGCGCGTGGAAAATCGAAACATTGGGCATCTCCAGGCTCATGCGGACGTTTGCCGCATTGTGTCGTTTGGTCGCATATCAGCCAAAACGACCGATGCTGTCCAGCGACAGTGCCCGGATTTTCCAATTAGCGGGGCGTCGGCATCACCCCGCCGAGCGCAAGGGTCAGCTCGCCGGCGACGTCGCGCACGATTTGGCCCACTTCCGGCAATCTGTCGTCGGTCAGGCGGCTGGTCATGCCCGAGACCGAAATCGCCGCCAGCGGCTCGGCGCAGTCGTTGTATACCACCGCAGCAATGCAGCGCAGGCCCATGCAGGCCTCTTCATCGTCGAGCGCAAACCCCTGCTTGCGGATCTTTTCGAGCTCCTTGAACAGGTCACTCGGGCGCACGATCGATTTCTCGGTCAGGCGGGGCATGCCGTGATGGCGGATGACGGCGCCGACGTCCTCGTCCGAATAGGTCGCGAGCACCGCCTTGCCCACGCCTGACGTGACCATGGCGACGCGGCCGCCGACCTGGGTCAGCGAGCGCATGATCTCGCGGCTTTCCATCCGGGTCAGCACGATGATGAATTCGTCGTCGACCACGGCGAGATTGGCGGTCTCGCGGGTGAGATCGCGCAGCTTGCGCAAGTAGGGAATTGCCTGCGTGGAGAAATTGCGCCGCCGCGCAAAGCTTGCGCCGACCGTGAAGGCGCGCGAGCCGACGTGCCATTTGGATGCCGCACGGTCGAACTGGACGAAGCGCCGGCTTTCCAGTGTCGCCAACAAGCGGTGCACGGTCGAGGCCGACAGGCCGGTGCGGATGGCGAGATCGCTGAGGCGGTAGCCTTCGTCGTCCTCGGCCAGTGTTTCCAGGATCGACAGCGCGCGGTCGACCGACTGCACGCCGCCGTCGCGTGCGTCATGGTCAGCCTCCGATGACGATCGAGGCTCAAGTGATTTGCGCCGGATCACGTTCTTGCTCATCGCGACCTGCATCTCTTCTTTCCCCTCTCCCCCGCTTGTGGGGCCGAGACGAGCTTCGCTCGCTCAGAGAGGGTCAGGGTGAGGGAGTCTCCGCAAGGACAGTGGCAGATGAACTCGCGGAGGGCCCCTCACCCGGAATTTGCTGCGCAAATTCCGGTCTCTCCCCGCAAGCGGGGAGAGGCGAAGATCGTCAGAGCAGCCCTGCCCCGCGCGCCCACCTGTACTTGGCGCCGAGGACCTCGACCGGCAACTCGGTCGAATAAGCATAGGCCGGGATGCCGTTCTGGTAGAGATATTCGGCGGCTTCCTCGACCTCGACGTCGCCGGCGAGCGAGGCGACGATCGGCTTCACGAAGCCCTTGGCCTCCATCTCCTTCTTCACCTCGACCATGTTGCGGGCGAACACCATCGGCGGGGTGACGATGGTGTGCCAGTAGCCGAGGATCAGCGAGTGGATGCGCTCATCGGAGAGGCCGAGCTTCACCGTGTTGACGTAGGTGATCGGCGGCTCGCCGCCGGTGATATCCACAGGATTTCCGGCCGCACCGAACGGCGGGATGAACTTGCGGAAGGCCGCATCGAGATCCGGCGGCATCGACATCAGCGACAGGCCGTTGTCGACGCAGGAGTCCGACAGCAGCACGCCCGAGCCGCCGGCACCGGTGATGATCAGCACGTTCTCACCCTTCGGCGTCGGCAGCACCGGCACGCCGCGGGCGAATTCGAGCAATTGCCGCAAGCTGCGGGCCCGGATCACGCCCGACTGCGCCAGCACGTCCTCGTAGATCTTGTCGTTGCCGGCGAGCGCGCCGGTGTGCGACGAGGCCGCCTTGGCGCCGGCCGACGTGCGGCCGGCCTTGAGCACGACGACCGGCTTCTTTTTGGAGACGCGCTTTGCCGCTTCCGCAAAGGCGCGACCGTCCTTGAGGTCTTCGCAGTGCTGCGCGATCAGGTTCGTGTTCGGATCCTGCTCGAAGAAGGCGAGCAGATCGTCCTCGTCGATATCGGACTTGTTGCCGAGGCCGACGATGGCCGAAACGCCCATCTTCGCCGAACGCGAGAAGCCGATGATGGCCATGCCGATGCCGCCCGACTGCGACGACAGCGCCGCGTGGCCCTTGACGTCGTAGGCCGTGCAGAAGGTCGCGCAGAGATTGGCCGGTGTATAATAGAAGCCGTAGATGTTCGGCCCCATCAGGCGGATGTCGTACTTCTTGCCGACCTCGACGATCTCGGCCTGCAGCTCCGGCGCGCCGGCTTCCGCGAAGCCCGACGGGATCAGCACCGCGCCCGGGATTTTCTTCTCGCCACATTCGGTCAGCGCCGCCGCGACGAACTTGGCAGGGATCGCGAACACGGCGGTGTCGATCACGCCGGGCACGTCCTTGACGCTCTTGTAGGCCTTGTAGCCGAGGATCTCGGCGGCCTTGGGATGGATCGGATAGATGTCGCCCTTGTAGCCGCCGTTGATGAGGTTCTTCATCACGGAGTTGCCGATCTTGCCGTCCTCGGCGGAGGCGCCGACCACGGCGACGGCCTTCGGCTGCATGATGCGGCTCATCGCCGCGACGATCTCTTCGGTCGGGCGCGGCTTCGGCTTCGGCACATAGGCGAAGTCGACGACGATGCGGACGTCGGCCGCGATCGCGCTCTTCGCCGTGGCGAACACCGGGTTGAGGTCGAGCTCGACGATCTCTGGGAAATCGGTGACGAGCTGCGAAACCTTGACGATGACATCGGCCAGCGCCGTACGGTTCACCGCTTCCCCACCGCGCACACCCTTCAAAATCTCGTGCGCCTGGATGCCGTCGAGCATCGAGAGCGCGTCTTCCTTGGTCGCGGGCGCGAGGCGGAAGGTGATGTCCTTGAGCACCTCGACCAACACGCCGCCGAGGCCGAAGGCGACCAGCTTGCCGAACGAGCCGTCGGTGATCGAGCCGACGATGACTTCGGTGCCGCCGGCCAGCATCTGCTGCACCTGCACGCCCTCGATCTTGGCATCAGCCTTGTACTTCCTGGCGTTGGACAGAATGGTCTCGTAGGCCTTTTCGGCGTCCTCAGCCGTCTTGAGGCCGACGATGACGCCGCCGGCTTCGGTCTTGTGGAGAATGTCCGGCGAGACGATCTTCATCACGACCGGGAAGCCCATCGAGGAGGCCATCTTGCCGGCCTCGCCCGCCGACTTGGCCACGCCCTCCTTTGGAACCGGAATGCCGTAGGCGTCGCAGACCAGCTTGCCTTCCGGGGCCGTCAGGCTGGTGCGGTTGTCCGCCTTGACCTGGTCAAGCACCTTGCGGACGGCTTCTTTGGAATTGGACATGTGGCTTCTCCCTTGACCTCAGTTCGTTCTTTTCAAAGCGCGCGCGTATTTGCGGCTGCCCGTGATGCTTGCCATTCGCCGCGCTCTGTTCCATGTCGCGGGCGGGAGCGGCATAAAGCCCAAGATTACTCCGCCGCTTTGGATCAAAAATGGCTGGCGATGGCATTTGGTATGCCAGAAGCCAACTTGTCAAGCTGCAGCATGGCTTAGAACGCCGCAAAAAATAGCCGCCTTGACATTCTGGCATGTGGTATGCCAAAAACTTTCCCGTTAATATTCCTGTAAAAGACGACTCCCACTGGAGGAGATTCGTCGTGTCACTACGGAAACCAACCAAGGCGTTGCCGAACATGGCCGAGGCAGACATCGCAATCGTTCGTATTGCCCCGGAGAGCAGCTTCAAGAACAAGGCGTATGACGCCTTGAAGGAAGCCATCCTCAAGATGGACATCTATTCGACGCCCGAGCCGGTGATGCTGGACGAGCGCGCGCTGTCCGAACGCCTGGGTGTCAGCCGCACCCCGATCCGCGAAGCCATCGCGATGCTCGAGCAGGACGGTTTCGTGAAGACGGTTCCGCGCCGCGGCATCATGGTGGTGCGCCGGACCAAGAGCGAGATCGTCGACATGATCCGCGCCTGGGCGGCGCTGGAGAGCATGGCCGCGCGCCTCATCACCACCACCGCGCGCAAGAAGGACATCACGGCGCTGCGCGACTATTTCAAGGACTTCGGCAAGGACCGCCTGCCCGAGGATCATGTCGAGGAATATTCGCGCGCCAACATCGCCTTCCATCAGGCGCTGATCTCGCTGTCGGAATCGCCGGTGCTGGTCGATCTCACCAATGACCTGCTGCTGCACGTGCGCGGCTATCGCCAGCTGACCATCGGACGCAAGGACCGCACCGCGACCTCGCTGCCCGAGCATCTCGCGATGATCGAAGCACTCGAAGCGCGCGATACCGAACTTGCGGAGAAGCGCGCCCGCGACCACACCCTCGGCCTTGCCTCTTACGTCGAAGCGCATGGCCAGGAATTGTTCACGTAACTGTTCACCTAGCAACGTTCACCAGAAGGGCGAACAATTCGCCCCGCTACTTGAGACCAGGGAGAGAAGGCCCATGCTGAATACCGCGACCAAGTCCGAGGCACCGGGCACCGAGCAGGAACTGACGGATGGCTTCCATCTCGTCATCGACGCGCTCAAGCTGAACGGCATCAACACTATCTATAATGTGCCGGGCATCCCGATCACGGATTTGGGCCGCATGGCGCAAGCCGAAGGCATTCGCGTGATTTCCTTCCGCCACGAGCAGAACGCCGGTTACGCCGCAGGCATCGCCGGCTATCTCACCAAGAAGCCCGGCGTCTGCCTCACGGTCTCCGCGCCCGGCTTCCTCAACGGTCTCACCGCACTCGCGCACGCCACCACCAACTGCTACCCGATGATCCTGGTCTCGGGCTCCTCCGAGCGCGAGATCGTCGACCTGCAGCAGGGCGACTACGAGGAAATGGACCAGCTCGCGATCGCCAAGCCGTTGTGCAAGGCGGCCTATCGCGTGCTGCACGCCCAGGACATCGGGATCGGTTTTGCCCGCGCGATCCGCGCCGCGGTCTCGGGCCGTCCGGGCGGCGTCTATCTCGACCTTCCCGCAAAACTGTTCGGCCAGGTCATGAGCGCCGATGCCGGCCAGAAGTCGCTGGTCAAGGTGATCGACGCGGCGCCCGCGCAGATCCCCTCGCCCGCTTCGGTCAAGCGTGCGCTCGACGTACTCAAGAGCGCCAAGCGTCCGCTCATCATCCTCGGCAAGGGTGCGGCCTACGCGCAGGCCGACGAAGAGATCAAGAATTTCGTCGAGAAGAGCGGCGTGCCGTTCCTCCCCATGAGCATGGCCAAGGGCCTGCTCCCAGACACCCATCCGCAGTGCGCCGGCGCGGCCCGCTCGACGGTGCTGAAGGAATCCGACGTCGTCATGCTGATCGGCGCGCGGCTGAACTGGCTGCTCTCGCACGGCAAGGGCAAGAGCTGGGGCGAATCCCCGAAGAAGTTCATCCAGGTCGACATCGAGCCGCGTGAGATGGACTCCAACGTCGAGATCGTCGCGCCCGTGGTCGGCGACATCGGCTCGGTCGTCTCCGCCTTCAACCAGGCGATGGGAACGGGCTGGACCGCCCCTCCCGCCGACTGGACCAAGGCCATCTCGTCCAAGCGCGAAGAGAACGTCGCCAAGATGGCGCCGAAGCTCATGAACAACAAATCGCCGATGGACTATCACGGCGCGCTCGGCGTGCTTAAGAACGTCATCAAGGAGCACCCCGAGGCGATCCTCGTCAACGAGGGCGCCAACACGCTCGATCTCGCCCGCGGCGTCATCGACATGTACCGGCCGCGCAAGCGTCTCGACGTCGGCACCTGGGGCGTGATGGGCATCGGCATGGGCCAGGCGATCGCGGCCGCGCTCGAGACCGGCCATCCCGTGCTGGCCGTGGAAGGCGACTCGGCCTTCGGCTTCTCCGGCATGGAGGTCGAGACCATCTGCCGCTACAACCTGCCGATCTGCGTCGTCATATTCAACAATGACGGCATCTATCGCGGCACCGACGTCAACGGCGCCAATTCCGATCCGGCGACGACAGTGTTCGTCAAGGGCGCGCGCTACGACAAGATGATGGAAGCCTTCGGCGGCGTCGGCGTCAACGCGACCTCGCCCGACGAGCTGAAGCGCGCCGTCAACGAGGCCATGAAGTCCGGCAAGCCGACGCTCATCAACGCGGTGATCGATCCGGCCGCCGGCTCGGAAAGCGGCCGCATCGGCAACCTCAATCCGCAGAGCGTTCTGCAGAAGAAGAAGTAAGTCCACCCCTCAACCCTTTATTCCCTGCCGGCTGCAGGGGCAGACACAGTACGGAGCAACAAGATGACCAAAGCGCTCACGGGCGTTCGCATTCTCGATTTCACTCACGTCCAGTCCGGGCCGACCTGCACGCAGCTGCTGGCGTGGTTCGGCGCCGACGTGATCAAGGTGGAACGTCCGGGCGTGGGTGACATCACCCGCGGCCAGCTGCAGGACATCCCGAACGTGGACAGCCTGTATTTCACCATGCTCAACCACAACAAGCGCTCGATCACGCTCGACACCAAGAACCCCAAGGGCAAGGAAGTCCTCACCGAGTTGATCAAGAAGTGCGACGTGCTGGTCGAGAATTTCGGCCCCGGCGTGCTCGACCGCATGGGCTTCCCCTGGGAGAAGATCCAGGCGATCAACCCGAAGATGATCGTCGCCTCGATCAAGGGTTTTGGCCCCGGACCGTACGAAGACTGCAAGGTCTATGAGAACGTCGCGCAGTGCACCGGCGGCGCCGCCTCGACCACGGGCTTCCGCGACGGCCTGCCGCTCGTCACCGGCGCGCAGATCGGCGATTCCGGCACCGGCCTGCACCTGGCGCTGGGCATCGTCACCGCGCTCTATCAGCGCACGCATTCGGGCAAGGGCCAGCGCGTCACCGCCGCGATGCAGGACGGCGTGCTCAACCTCGCCCGCGTCAAGCTGCGCGACCAGCAGCGCCTTGCCCACGGCCCGCTCAAGGAATACAGCCAGTTCGGCGAAGGCATTCCGTTCGGCGATGCCGTGCCGCGCGCCGGCAACGACTCGGGCGGTGGCCAGCCCGGCCGCATCCTGAAGTGCAAGGGCTGGGAGACCGATCCCAACGCCTACATCTACTTCATCACCCAGGCTCCGGTCTGGGAGAAGATCTGCGACGTGATCGGCGAGCCCACTTGGAAGACCGATCCGAACTACGCGAAGCCTGCGGCCCGCCTGCCGCGCCTCAACGAGATCTTCGCCCGCATCGAGCAGTGGACGATGACCAAGACCAAGTTCGAGGCGATGGAAATCCTCAACAAGGACGACATCCCCTGCGGCCCGATCCTGTCGATGAAGGAAATCGCCGAAGACCAGTCGCTGCGCGCGACCGGGACCGTGGTCGAGGTCGATCACCCCACCCGCGGCAAGTACATCTCGGTCGGCAACCCGATCAAGCTGTCGGATTCACCGAGCGAGGTGGAGCGCTCCCCGCTGCTCGGCGAGCACACCGACGAGATCCTGCGCTCGGTGCTCGGCTTCAGCGACCATCAGGTCGCCGAGATCCACAAGTCCGGCGCGCTCGACCCGCCGCAGAAGCAGGCCGCGGAGTAAGCGGACACAACAGCGAATGACGAAGGCCGCCGGTTTCGGCGGCCTTTTTGTTTGATCCCGATTTCGAGCTTAGTGCTCTCCGAGCTGACCGCGAAAATACTTCACCACCGCTGCATTGAACTCGCGATGAAAGCCCACCCGGTCGAACCCGGCCGGCGTGTCGGTACAGATGCGGGGGACGGCTGCCGCGAGCTCGGCCGAACACGGCGCGAGGAACGCAAAATGGCCGGCCGGCACGACATGAATCTCCGGCTTGCCCGGCAATCCCTGCGCGACGCGCTCCGTGCCCGAGCCGTCGCCGACACCGGGGCCGCCGAACTGCGAGCGCCAGAACTGGAACGGCACCTTGACGACGGCGAGATTCTCCCGCGTCAGGGTGCCTGGCGCGGGATCGACGATGACGGCGGTTCGGATGCGCGCATCCTGGATCGGCTCGGGCGGCGTCTCACCATTGTGAAGCTGCGCGCAAGCGCCGCTCGTCTCCTTGCAGAAGCTGGCGACCCTCGCGAAATCAGGCTTGGTCCCCATCAGCACGAAGCCGGTCGCACCGCCACTCGAGAAACCAAAGAACCCAACCTGGGCAGGATCGATCACCGCCCTGTCCTTCCAGTTCTTCAGCATGAAATCGAGCAAACGAACGATATCCGCCGGACGCGAGCCCCAGAGAGACAGCGTATCGCGCCGTGAGGAATCGTTTGCGGTGTCACCGGGATGGTTGACGGCCGCAACGACGAAGCCCGCATCGGCCAGCGCCTCCGCGGTGTCGTGATGCTGGCCGAACCAGCCGCCACGACCGTGCGAAAAGATGATGACCGGGAGTTTCGCGCCGGTGACGGGACAATCCCTCGCCCCCTTCAGGTCGAAATCGGCGCCGACCGCAAGGCTGCCCAACGCCACATGCGCCGGCTCGGCCGCGCACGGATACCAGATCGCGCCTGACAGCGCCGGGCCGGATTCAAGGAGCTGAATGCCCGCAGCCTCCGCGGTCGACGTGAAACAGCAGAAAATGACGGCAAAAGCCCAAAGCATCCTGCGCAACGGAAGTCCCCCGGTTTCGCGCTAGAGTTGAACGAAGAAGGGCAGCGGAATTGTGGCTTCGGTTTTGAAGCGGATGCAGATTGCCGGCGGCCGGTCACCCGCCAAAAAACTCGAGACCTCGTGTCGGATCGGCGGTGTCCCGGTCGTCCTCGTGACATGAAGGGGCCATAGACACCAATCTCGGGCCCATCAATCAATGAGGATAACAACCATGCCCAGCACGATCCGCCTGCACCGTGTTCTCGCCACCAGCCCGCAGAAGGTCTATCGCGCCTTCCTGGAGGCGGATGCGATGGCGAAATGGCTGCCGCCGAACGGCTTCACCTGCACCGTGCATCATTTCGAGCCCAAGGTGGGCGGCACGTTCAAGATGTCGTTCCGGAACTTCACGACGGGCAACAGCCATTCGTTCGGCGGTGAATATCTCGAGCTCGTGCCCGGCGAACGCCTGCGCTACACGGACAAGTTCGACGATCCCAACCTGCCCGGCGAAATCCAGGTCACCGTGATCCTGAAGAAAGTTTCGGTCGGCACCGAGATCGACATCACGCAGGCCGGCATTCCCGACGTCATCCCGCCGGAGGCCTGCTATCTCGGCTGGCAGGAATCGCTGCGCAATCTGGCGAAGCTCGTCGAGCCCGAGATCACTCAGTAGCGGCGACATCAGTATCGTAGGGCGGCAAGCCGCACTGGCGCCGCGCCGCCATTCGTTTCTGGTCGCGTACGGGACGTGGGCACGCTTCGCATTGCCCACCCTACGGCGCTGCGCCCGCAATGGCGGAGAACGAGGAAGCGAGCGCTACGCGCCCGCCTTCTTTCCGATCCCGCCATCGGCGGTCCAGCGATCCGGCTCCGGACTGTGCCCGATCAGCGCGAGGCCATAGGCGATCGACTCGAACTGGTCGCCCGACATCAGCTGTTCGTTGCCGAAGCGTTCGGCGAACAGTTTTCGCACCGCCGGCACGAACGAGGTGCCGCCGGTCAGGAACACCTTCTCGACTTCGCGCGCGGTGATGCCGGCTTCGCCCAGCACCTTGTCGACGGTGGCGCCGAGGCGAGCGATGTCGTCGGCGATCCAGGATTCGAAATTCTTTCGCGTGACGGTCGATCCGATATCGACGCCGCCGCCTCTGAAACGGAAATTCACCTCGTCCTGCGCCGACAGCGCAACCTTGGCGTCGGACACTGCGCGGTACAGCGCAAAGCCGAGGTCGAGATCGACGATGGTGATGAAATCCTCGAGCAGTTCAGGCTTCAGCGCGGTGCGCGCAAGCTCCCGGAGCTCGCGCAGATCGCCATTGCTCTTCATCATCGCCAGCTGATGCCAGCGGGCCAGGTTGGTAAAATGACCGCTGGGGATCGGCAGCACCTTGTCGAAGGAGCGGAAGCTGGAGCCCTTGCCCAGGCGCGGCGAGACCACGTGATCGACGATGCGGTAGTCGAACGTGTCGCCGGCAATCCCGATGCCGGCATGGCCGAGCGGCTCGGCGCGTAGGGCACCGCCTTTGCGCGAAAAGCGCATCACGGAGAAATCGCTGGTGCCGCCGCCGAAATCCGCAACCAGCACGGTGGCATCGCGCTCAAGCTTTCGGGCGAAGGAGAACGCGGCGCCGACCGGCTCGTAAACATAGCGCGCGTGGCCGGCGCCGAGGCGCTCGAAGGCGGCACGGTAGCGCTGCATTGCCAGCGCCTCATCCGGATTGCCGCCGGCAAAGCGCACGGGCCGGCCGACCGTGATGTTGGACGCCTCGAAGCCGAACTTCTCACCGCCATGGCGCGCCAGCGTGCGCAGGAATGCCGCCAGGATGTCCTCGAACTTGAAGCGCTGCCGGAACACTTGCGTCGTCTGGAAGCTGCTGCTGGCGGCAAACGTCTTGAACGACTGGAGGAACCGGTAGACGTGGCGGCCTTCGAGGAACGTCTCGATCGCCCACGGGCCGCCCTCGGCCTGGGCCCCGGCGCCCGGCCGGTCCTCCCAGAAGCACAGCGCCGAGACGTAGGTGCTGTGGCGCTGGCCGCCGTGGTCGAAGCGGATGGCCTCGACCCGGCGGTCGTCCGCCGCGAGCGCGACGACCGTATTGCTGGTCCCAAAATCGATGCCGATCGAGACGGCGGGCGAGGCGCTCGACATGAACCACTCTGACGGTTGATTGGATAAGGGGGCGGACCACTAGCCGCTTTGACTTGTCCTGCCAAGCCCGTCTGCTGCAGTGCGGCCGGAGCCTGGCGCCCGCCGCAATGAGATTCCGGGATTCCGCCCAGGCTTTCGCGCCTTTCGGCAATGATAGGGCCCGCTCAGCGGCTCAAGATGGGCAATTTTATGCCCGAACCGGCCGCATTAACCCGGCGTTATGCTGCAATGCGGCGCATTACATGCTGCCATGCAAACAAACACATGGACAGTGGCATCTGGTATACATAGATTGTTCCCAGACATGAGACGCAAGACTGACCGTCTCAAGAAAGGAAATTCCAATGTCCAAGACCGCTTCCGTTGCTTTGGCCCCCTCCGCCTCGCTGTTCGCCCGCCTGATGGCCGCGATCGACAGCTTCCTGATGGCGAGCGCCGAGATCTCGAACCACAACGGCGACCTGCCGCGCTTCGGCCTGTAAGCCGTTACTTTCCCGCGCTGCCACGCAGCGCGACGGTTTCAGAACGATCCACATGCTACTTTTGATGAATGGCCCCGCACGACGGGGCCATTTCTACTTGTGCTGTTCCGAGTCACAGTTGCCGCTGAACAAGGCTGCGACATTTGCGCACGGTGGCCGGACCAGCGCTTGAAGCTTGGCATAATGCATACAAGAATGCCTCTCCAGCGCTCGCAGAAAAATTAGAGGCGCCACGGGAGGCTTTATGACGGACATGGTGCAGGCAACCGCCCCTACTACCGCGCGCGTTAGCGACACGTATCGCTGGGCGCAACTGGCGATCGGTGTAGGCGCGATGGTGATGATCGCCAACTATCAATACGGCTGGACGTTCTTCGTCCCCGACATCCAGAAGAAGTTCGGCTGGGATCGCGCATCGATCCAATGGGCCTTTACCCTCTTCGTGCTGTTCGAGACCTGGCTGGTGCCGATCGAAGGATGGTTCGTCGATAAATACGGTCCGCGAATCGTCGTGCTGGTCGGCGGCGTGCTCTGCGCCATCGGCTGGGCGATCAACGCACAGGCCACCACGCTCAACGGCTATTACCTCGGCATGATCGTCGCGGGCATCGGCGCCGGCGGCGTCTACGGCACCTGCGTCGGCAACGCGCTGAAGTGGTTTCCGGACAAGCGCGGCCTCGCCGCGGGCATCACGGCGGCAGGTTTCGGTGCAGGCTCTGCGCTGACGGTCGCGCCAATCCAGGCCATGATCAAGGACAGTGGCTTCCAGACCACCTTCCTCTATTTCGGCCTCGGCCAAGGCATCGTCATCTGCATCCTCGCCTTCTTCCTGCTGTCGCCGAAGGCGGGCCAGGTGCCGAACGTGGTGGCGAACGCCAATCTGCTGCAGACCCGCCGCAACTACCAGCCGACCGAAGTTCTGCGTCAGCCGATCTTCTGGCTGATGTACTTCATGTTCGTGATCGTCGGCGCCGGCGGCCTGATGGTGACGGCCAACCTGAAGCCGATCGCGGCCGACTGGAAGGTCGACAACGTGCCGGTCACGCTAATGGCGGTGACGATGACGGCAGTGACCTTCGCGGCCACGATCGACCGCGTGCTCAACGGCCTGACCCGTCCGTTCTTCGGCTGGATCTCCGACATGATCGGCCGCGAGAACACGATGTTCATCGCCTTCGGCATGGAAGGCTTCGGCATCTGGATGCTCTACCTCTGGGGTCACGATCCGATCTGGTTCGTGCTGCTCTCGGGCTTCGTGTTCTTCGCCTGGGGTGAGATCTACTCGCTGTTCCCCTCGACCTGCACCGACACGTTCGGCGCCAAGTTCGCGACCACCAATGCCGGCCTGCTCTACACCGCCAAGGGCACCGCCGCGCTGCTGGTACCGATCGCAAACTACATGCAGCAATCGTCGGGCACCTGGGACAGCGTGTTCATCATCGCAGCCGGCGCCAACATCCTGGCCTCGCTGCTGGCGATCGCGGTGCTCAAGCCCTGGCGCAAGGTCGTCGTCGCAAAATCGACGGTCGCCTGACGCCCACCACAGCTTCATCGAGCAGACGCCCGGCCTTGCGGCCGGGCGTTTTCGTTCAGGGAAAGCTTGCGGCGCCAGCTCCCCGCTGGAACCGAAGATTTGTGACAATCCGCCGCAGATAGCACTTGCTTTCTGGAATATGGTATACCAAGCTCCGCCCCAGCGCTTGCGACGATAAGCCACAACATTTGCGACACTGGGTCATCTTGCAATCCAAAGTCGCAATCAATCAGGCGCGTTGGGAGGTTCTTGATGATTTCCAGCACGGATGGCGCCGTCACGGCCGCGCCTCTTCGCACCGGTTTCCGTTGGTTCCAGCTCGCCATGGGCATCGTCTGCATGGCGATGATCGCCAATCTGCAATATGGCTGGACGCTGTTCGTCGATCCGATCGACGCAGCCCATCATTGGGGGCGCGCCGCGATCCAGCTCGCTTTCACCATCTTCGTCGTCACCGAGACCTGGCTGGTGCCGGTCGAGGCGTGGTTCGTCGACAAATACGGCCCGCGCATCGTCATCATGTTCGGCGGCGTGATGATCGCGCTGTCCTGGATCCTCAACTCCTATGCCGACTCGCTCACGCTGCTCTACGCGGCAGCGGTCATCGGCGGCATGGGCGCGGGCGCGGTGTACGGCACCTGCGTCGGCAACGCGCTGAAATGGTTTCCCGATCGCCGCGGCCTTGCCGCCGGCGCGACGGCCGCGGGCTTCGGTGCGGGCGCTGCGCTCACCGTGGTGCCGATCGCAGCCATGATCGCATCCAGCGGCTATCAGCACGCCTTCCTCACCTTCGGCATCGGCCAGGGCGTGATCGTGTTCGTGCTCGCCTTCTTCATCCAGCCGCCGCGGCTCTCGATCCCGCCGAAGAAGAAGCAGCTCAATTTGCCGCAGACCAAGATCGACTTCACCCCGCCGCAAGTGCTGCGGACGCCTATTTTCTGGGTGATGTATCTCGTCTTCGTCATGGTCGCCTCGGGCGGCCTGATGACCGCGGCGCAGATCGCCCCGATCGCGCACGACTTCAAGATCGCGAGCACGCCAGTCACGCTCGCCGGCTTCCAGATGGCGGCACTGACCTTCGCGATCTCGCTCGACCGCATCTTCGACGGATTCGGCCGCCCGTTCTTCGGCTTCGTCTCCGACACGATCGGCCGCGAGCACACCATGTTCATCGCCTTCGGCACCGCCGCCTTGATGCTGCTGACGCTGTCGGCCTACGGTCACATCCCGCTCGTCTTCGTGCTGGCAACCGCGGTGTACTTCGGCGTGTTCGGCGAGATCTACTCGCTGTTCCCCGCGACCTGCGGCGACACCTTCGGCTCGAAATTCGCAACCACCAATAACGGCATGCTCTACACCGCGAAGGGCACCGCCTCCCTGCTCGTTCCGCTCGCAAGCGTGATCTCGGCGGCCTATGGCTGGAAGGCCGTGTTCGTGGTCGCAGTGGCCTTGAATGCGACGGCGGCGCTGATGGCGCTGTTCGTGATCAAGCCGCTGCGCCGCTCCTTCATCCTCGGCAAGGAAGCCGAGAGCACCGAGACCGCGACCGGCAGTGCCAAGACAAGTGCAAAGACCGAGACGGCGTAGCCGCCGCACATTCGCAACAACGAGAAGGGGCGCAGCGATGCGCCCCTTTTCTTTTTGTCTCGACGGCAAACGTCAGTATCGCTGTCGCAAGATTTTTCGGATCGGCCAAATCCAGCGCTTGACGATTGGCATTATGTATACCACACTTCTCTCAACATTCACCCAGGGAGGTTGCAATGCTGGTCGGAGACATTCTGCGCAAGAAGACGCCGCGCGTTGTCACGGTGCGGATGAACGAAACGGTGGGTATCGCCGCCAAGCTGATGCGCGCCAACAACATCAGCGCACTGGTGGTCAAGGACGTGGTCCGCTCCGAGGGTAACACCGCGGTCGGCATGTTCACCGAGCGCGACGTGGTGCGCGCCGTCGCCGAGCACGGCACGAACGCCGTCAACGTCAAGGTCTCGCAGCTCGTCTCGGTGCAGCAGCTGGTGTCCTGCACCTCGAGCGACACGATCGATGAGGTCCGCCACCTGATGAACCGGCACCACATCCGCCACCTGCCGGTGATCGACGATTACAGCCTCGTCTCCGTGATCAGCATGCGCGACATCGCAGCTGCCATCGACGAGGCCCTCAACGGCACGCCGCAAGCGGCCGCCTAAACGATACGACCCTTCCCCTGCGACTACCGGCCCCGGCTCGGATCCTTCCGAGCCGGACCGGATCTTTCGTCCCAAAAATCCGACTTCGGCTCCCTCCGCGAGGATTTCATGAAGATCTGTATCTACGGCGCCGGCGCGATCGGCGGATATCTCGGGGTTCAGCTCGCACGCGCAGGCGCCGATGTCAGCCTCATCGCACGCGGCGCCCACCTCGCCGCCATGCGCGAGCACGGCCTGACGCTGCTCGCGGGCGAGGAGAAGCACACCGTGCATCCGCGCTGCACCGACGACCCCAATGAGCTCGGCGTGCAGGACTACATCATCATCACGCTGAAGGCGCATTCGATCACGGGCGTGATCGAGAAGATGCAGCCGCTGCTCGGGCCGCACACCCGCATCGTCACCGCCGTCAACGGCATTCCCTATTGGTACTTCCACAAGCACGGCGGCCAATACGAGAACTCGACGCTGGAGAGCATCGATCCCGGCGGGCGGCAGTGGCGCGAGCTGGGCGCCGAGCGCGCCATCGGCTGCATCGTCTATCCCGCCACCGAGCTCGAGGCGCCCGGCGTGATCCGTCACGTCTACGGCAACAATTTCCCGCTCGGCGAGCCCTCCGGCGAGATCACACCAGACGTGCAGCGCCTCGCCGATCTGTTCGTCGCCGCCGGGCTGAAGGCCCCGGTGCTCGACCGCATCCGCGACGAGATCTGGCTGAAGCTCTGGGGCAATGTCTGCTTCAACCCGATCAGCGCGCTCACGCACGCAACGCTCGACGTGATCTGCACCGATCCGTCCACGCGTGCGCTGTCGCGCGCGATCATGGTGGAGACGCAGGCGATCGCCGAGACGTTCGGGGTCAAATTCCGCGTCGACGTCGAGCGCCGCATCGAGGGCGCCCGCAAGGTCGGCGCCCACAAGACCTCGATGCTCCAGGATCTCGAGCGCGGCCGCCCGATGGAGATCGACCCGCTGGTCACCGTCGTGCAGGAGATGGGCCGCCTCACCGGCATCCCGACGCCCGCACTCGACTCGGTGCTGGCGATGGTGACCCAGCGCGCCCGCATCGCCGGGCTCTACGACGGCGTATCGACGCCGGCAGATCCCCGCGCACTGGCGGTGGCATGATGGCTGGCGAGATCAAGAAGTGGCTGCGCTTCCGGAATAATGGCACGACCGGTTTCGGCACCCTGACCTCATCGGGCATCAGCGTGCATGAAGGCGAGATGTTCGGCCGCAACGCCGCCACGGCCAGGACGCTGGCGCTGTCGGAGGTCGAGCTGCTCGCACCTTGCGCGCCCAGCAAGATCGTCGCGCTCTGGAATAATTTCCACGCGCTCGCCGCCAAGCTAAACCAGCCCGAGCCGCCGGAGCCGCTCTATCTCCTCAAGGCAACCACGAGCATCACGACGCCGGGCGCCGTGATCCGCCGTCCCTCTTACTACGACGGCAAGACCACCTATGAGGGCGAGCTCGGCATCGTCATCGGCAAGACCTGCGCGCGCGTCTCGCCGGCAGAAGCCGACGGCTTCATCTTCGGCTACACCTGCGTCAACGACATCACCGCCAACGACATCCTGACCAGCGACCCTACCTTCCCGCAATGGGCCCGCGCCAAGAGCATCGACGATTACGGCCCGTTCGGCCCCGTGATCGCAACCGGCCTCGATCCGGCAAAACTCACGGTGCGCACCATCCTCAACGGCGCGGAGCGGCAGAACTATCCGATCTCCGACATGATCTTCTCGGCGCAGGAGCTGGTCAGCAAAATCTCCCATGACATGACCCTGCTCCCCGGCGATCTCATCGCCGTCGGCACCTCGGTCGGCGTTGGGGTGATGAAGGAGGAGGTGAACATTGTGACCGTCGCGATCGACGGCATCGGCGAGCTCACCAACGAGTTTCGACTCTAGCTCGTCTTTCGTCGGCGCGTCTCCATCATTCCGGGACGGCGGCTCACCGGCCGTCTTTCGCCGCAGCGCGGCAAAATTGATCCTGCGCAAATCGCGCCGTCCCGGCCGCCACTATCCTTTCCGGCAAGAGATCGATGTCTCATGCCAGGGAGGAAGCCATGACAAATGCCAATAATGCACTTTTGTGGACGGCTCTGTACATTGCGCTCGCATTCGGCGCGATCTTCGTCGTCTGGTTCGCCGACAAGATACGCGCGAGCTTCCTCGGCAAATGAGCGCGCCGCGTCGCGTCGGCGGCTGAGGCGAGTAACGAAATCTGCGTGGAATGGAGCGTAGTCCTGGTCCCGCGCGCGATGCTCCCGCGTGCGCCCATCCGGGCTACAGAAATGCTCGCTCCGTCATTCCGGGGCGGAGCCCCCACCGCTGCGGAAAGACCCGGGGCACCCCGCCGTGCCGTCTTTCCCTCAATCAGCGGTGGATCGCGCGTCCCGAGACATCATGCACCTCCGACAGCCCCTTGCGCGGTGTTCGGCTCTCCAATAGCAATCATGGCGAAAATGTGTGCCGGCGTGAGGAATTCACGATGTGGCTGTTTTTCCTGATTGCCTGGTTGGTGCTGCTGGCCGTCATCGCGTTTCTCACCCAGCAGACGTTTGGTTACGACTTTGCCCATCTGCCCGCCTGGTTCGCGGGGCTTCCCATGCCGCAACGCATCACTGTCGGCGCGATCCTGGCGGGGACGCTGGCCCTGATCGGCGCGTCTGCCTGGCGGCTGTCACGCCAGGACCGCAGCCTGAAGACGCTGCGCGACCGTCTCAAGAAGACCCGCGAGGACGTCGTCGTCGCCCACGCCCTGCAGAACCATCTCGACGCCACCGTCCAGCACCTGATTGAAAGCGATCCCCGGGAAGCGGTCTCCGCCCTCCACGACAAGCTCGGCGAGACCGAGCAGCGCGCGCTGCTGCAGCAGGGCCGCAACGAATCCACCGACATGCACGACCAGCTCGCCGAGATCCGCCGCCGCCAGCAGGCACTGCGCGAGATGGTCGGCAAGGTCGCCGATCAGCGCCGCGCGGTCGAGCCCATCTTCACCGAGATCCGCGACCGCCAGAACCAGCTCGAACGCTCGCTGCACGACCTCGAGACCGACGACCGCAAGAACAACCTCGCCGACCGGCAGCGGGACATCGCGCGCGACGTGTCGGCGCTTCTGGGGCGGGTGAACGCGGTCCAGGACACATTCGCGACCCTCAACCGGCACAAGGAGGATCTGGCGAAATCCCACGCCGAGCTGGCGCCGCTGCGATCCTCGGATGCCGGCATCAACGCCTTGATCGGCGAGCTCAGCCTCAGCCACGACCGTCTCGCCAAGACCATCGACGAGCTCGAGACCGGCGGCGAGACGCCGCTCGCGACGCGCGTCGAGACACTCTCGAAGAACAAGATCGAGATCGAGCAGCGCCTCGCCCGCATCGACGACAGCTTCGACATCCTGAAAAGCATCCGGCTCGATTTCGAGGAGCTCGGCCAGCGCCAGGCCCAGCTCGAACGCGCGCTCGCCGACGTCGAAACCGATTCCGACGGCAAGACCCTCGCAGACCGCCAGAACGCGCTGAACGAATTCGTCCTCCAGTCACGCCAGCGTCTGGCTGCCTTGCAGGAGACACTGGCGACGCTGAACGCCTTCAAGACGGAGCTGTCGAAGTCGCAGGCCGACCTCGTCCCGCTCAAGGCGCCGGTGTTCGGCATCGAGGCCATGATCGCGGAGGTCGGCGCCACCCGCGATCTCCTCGCCAAGACCGTCAGCGAGATCGAGGCCAACGGCGACGTGACGCTGGCCTCGCGCGTCGAGACCCTGACCCGGAGCAAGCGCGAGGTCGAAGACCGCCTCGCCCGCATCTTCGACAATTTCAACGCGCTCGACGCCCTGCGCAAGGACATCGGCGGCATCTTCGCGACGATCAGGAATGGCCTCAATCGGATCGGGTGAGGCGCTTCACGCCGTCCCGAAACATCCAGACACATCACATCTTTGCGCGTCAGACATATGCCGCTGACATGCCCCGTGCGCGCCGCAACTTGGTCGCATTCGGACGCCCTTTTGTGAGGTGTGTCTGGGGGCACGGCATGGCCGTGTTTGGGCCAAACCTTCTAGGGGTATCACTGTGAAGAAGATTGTAATTGCTCTGGGTGCCACGCTTGCTCTGGTGACGGCCGCGAACGCTGCGGATCTGCCGCGCCGCCAGCCCGTGCCGGTCTATTCCGAGCAGGCGCCGATCGGCAAGATGCCGATTGGCAAGAGCCCGGTTGGAAAGGCCCCGATCGGCAAGGCGCCGGGCCCGGTTGCGGCGCGCTACTGACGCGTTAGCGCGCAAGACCAGCGTAAGCGGCCGACAGTCGAGGGGCACAGCGTGACGAACAAACCTGATCGATCGGGATCCTGCATTCTTGCCGGGCTCGCTCTCGCGGCGATGATCGCCTGCCTGATGCCCTCGGCTTCGGCCCACGAAGCCAACAAGCGCGCTGCGGATGCCAATGCGCTTGCCACGACCGACTCCACGTCACGGCCGGCGCCACAATCGACGCGGCGCTCGCTCGCGCGCGCGGAGAAAGGTCCCTATTACGTCGACTTCCGCGCCCGCACGGCCGCGAGCTGGGGCCATGCCTTCGTCTGGTACGGCAAGACCAGCGAGAAGGCCGTCGAGGTCGCAGGGCTGACGCCCGCCGGCGACACGCTCGCTTACGTGCTCGGCCACATCACCTTCGTGCCGTCGGAAACCGGCGCGAGCTATGGCGATCTCGATCCGGAATATCTGACCGCCAGCTACCGCGTCTATCTGAACGAGGCCGACGCCAAGCGCGTGTTCGCCTATATCAAGAAATTGCAGACGAACTCGCCGGTCTGGAACGCCGAGACCGCCAATTGTACCGGCTTCATCGGCGACATCGCCGAGTTCATGGGCCTCGAGGTCCCCAACCGCTGGCAGCGCCCGGAAAACTTCGTCAACCGCCTCAAGGAAATGAACGGCGGCCGCCAGATGGTGCGGCTGTCGGCGGAGTAGCTTTCCCCTCATTGCGAGGAGCGTAGCGACGAAGCAATCCAGAAAGCAGCCTCAGCATCGCCTTGGCGGACGCCCCTGCAAAGGCGGCACACCCCAATTATCCGCCTCGCGGAATCTCCTCGTCCCCCGCATGCCGCCCCGCCTCCACCGCACGCTCGGCTGATAGACTTTTCCCACCCCCGGCGGCATCCTTGCGGCATCAACCGACAACAGAGCCTGCGGGCCATCGCTGGGGGAAACTTATCATGCTGCAGACAAGGTTCACTGAACTCGTGGGGGTCGAGCACCCGATCGTCCAGGGCGGCATGCAATGGGTCGGGCGTGCCGAGCTGGTCGCCGCCGTCGCCAATGCCGGCGCGCTCGGCTTCATCACCGCGCTGACCCAGCCGACGCCGGAGGACCTCAGGAAGGAGATCGCGCGCTGCCGCGACCTCACCGACAAGCCGTTCGGCGTCAACCTCACCATCCTGCCCGCGATCAAGCCGCCGCCCTATGCCGAGTACCGCGCCGCCATCATCGAGAGCGGCATCAAGGTGGTCGAGACTGCCGGCAACAAGCCGCAGGAGCATGTCGACGAGTTCAGGAAGCACGGCGTCAAGGTCGTGCACAAATGCACCAGCGTGCGTCACGCGCTCTCGGCCGAACGCATGGGCGTCGATGCCATCTCGATCGACGGTTTCGAATGCGCCGGCCATCCCGGCGAGGACGACACCCCCGGCCTGATCCTGATCCCGGCCGCCGCCAACAAGATCAAGATCCCGATGATCGCCTCCGGCGGCTTTGCCGATGCCCGCGGCCTCGTCGCCGCGCTGGCGCTGGGCGCCGACGGCATCAACATGGGCACGCGTTTCATGGCCACCAAGGAAAGCCCGATCCACCAGCTCATCAAGGAGAAGATCGTCGCCAATGACGAGCGCGAGACCGAGCTGATCTTCCGCACCATGCGCAACACCTCGCGCGTCGCCAAGAACGAGATCTCGACCAGGGTGGTCGCGATGGAGAAGGAAGGCGCAAAATTCGAGGACATCCGCGAGCTCGTCGCCGGTGCCCGCGGCAAGATGGTCTATGCCACGGGCAATTCCGATGAAGGCATCTGGTCGGCCGGCCAGGTTCAGGGCCTGATCCAGGACATCCCGAGCTGCGCCGAGCTGATCTCCCGCATCGTGCGCGAGGCGGAGGCGATCATTCGCAGCCGGCTCGAAGGCATGATCGTTCAGCCGCAACGCGAAGCGGCGGAATAATCACCTCAGGAGGCGAGAGGATTTCATGAAAGCCTATGTCTACGGTCCTGAAGGCGCTCGGATTTCCGACGTCGCTCAACCCAAGCCGAAAGGCACGCAGGTTCTCGTCAAGGTCCGCGCCTGCGGCCTCAATCGCGCCGACACCGGCATGCGCAAGGGCCACGCCCATGGCGCGGCCGGCGGCGTCGGCACCGTGCTCGGCATGGAATGGGCCGGCGAGGTCGCCGAGCTCGGGCCGGATGCGAAGGGCGTCAAGATCGGTGACCGCGTCATGGGCTCGGGCGGCGCGGCCTTCGCCGAATACACGCTGGCCGATCACGGCCGGCTGTTCCACGCACCCTCGAACATGAATTTCGAGGAGGCGGCCACCCTGCCCGTCGCGCTCGCGACCATGCACAACGCCGTGGTCACTGTCGGCGGGGTCAAGCCAGGCCAGAGCGTGCTGATCCAGGGTGCCAGCTCCGGCGTCGGCCTGATGGCGATGCAGATCGCCAGGCTCAAGGGCGCAAAGCTCGTGATCGGCTCCTCCACCGATGCTGTCAGGCGCGGCCGGCTGAAAGAATACGGCGCCGACCTCGCGGTCGACTCATCCGATCCCAAATGGGTCGACCAAGTGCTGAAGGCGACGAACGGCGAAGGCGTCGATCTCATCGTCGACCAGGTCTCGGGCAAGGTCGCCAACCAGAACCTCGCCGCGACCAGGGTGAAGGGCCGCATCGTCAATGTCGGCCGGCTCGGCGGCACCCATGCCGATTTCAACTTCGACCTGCATGCGGCGCGCCGCATCGACTATGTCGGCGTCACCTTCCGCTCCCGCACCATCGAGGAGGTCCGCGAGATCTTCGCGGAGGTCCGCAAGGACATCTGGGGCGCGGTGGAGTCGCGAAAGCTGCAGCTGCCGATCGACAAGGTATTTTCCTTCGACGACATCGACCGGGCGTTCGAGCACATGGAGGCGAACAGGCATCTTGGGAAGATCGTGGTGACGGTGTGAGGAAAGTCATTCCGGGGCGGTCCGCGGGACCGAACCCGGAATGACATCGCCCCGCTCCTGCAACTCACTCGCGACTACTCCTGTGGATCGCCGCTTGATGTTCGGCCCCGGGCTGCTAAATCCCCCGCCATGACCTCCCAGCACGACAAGACCTCGGTCGCGGCGATCTCGATCTTTGCCAGCGGCGCCATGGCGGCGGCCAAGTTCGTGGTCGGAATCGCGATCGGCTCGCTCGCGCTAATCTCCGAGGCCCTGCACTCCTCGATCGACCTGGTCGCGACCATCATCACCTGGGCGGTGGTGCGGGTGTCCGACAAGCCGGCGGACGATGAGCACCATTACGGCCATGGCAAGCTGGAGAGCATCTCCGCGCTCGGCGTCACCGCCCTGCTCTACGTGCTCGCCGGCGGCATCCTGGTCGAGGCGTATAGCCGGCTCCGCGAGGGGACGCCGCCGCCAACCATTTCGGCCGTGCCGTTCGTCGTGCTGGTGATCGACATCATCGTCAATCTCTGGCGCGCCCGAGCCCTGCACCGCGCCGCGCGTGCGACGCGAAGCCAGGCGCTCGCGGCCGACGCGCTGCACTTTGCTTCCGACGTGATGGGCTCGTTCGCCGTGATCGTGGGCCTGATCCTCGCCGCCCTCGGCTTCTGGTGGGGCGATGCCGCGGCGGCGGCGGCGGTCGCCGTGATGATCGCGGCTCTCGGCCTGCGCATGGCCGGCTCGACCGTGCAGACGCTCGTCGACCGCGCTCCCGAGGGTGCGCAGGAAAAGGCCACGGCCGCGATCTGCGGCGTGCCCGGGGTGATCGACGTCGAGCGCCTGCGCGTGCGCATGGTCGGGGCGACGACCTTCATCGACACCATCGCCAAGGTGCCGCGGACCTATCCGATCGACCGTGTCGAGGACATCAAGCGCAACGCGCAGGCCGCCGTCACCAAGACCTTCGGTGATGCCGACCTCACTTTCGCCGCGGTGCCCGTCGCGCGCGACAACGAGACCGTGCGCGACCGCATCATGGTCATCGCGCGCAATTCGGGGCTCGCCATCCACCACGTCACAGTGCACGATCTGGGCGGCAAGCTGATCGTCAGCATCGACCTCGAGGTCGATGGCGGCATGCAGCTCGACGCCGCCCACGACATCGCCAACACGCTGGAGCGCAACATCCAGGTGGAGTTCGGCGAGGACGTCGAGGTCGATGTCCATATCGAACCGCTGGAACCGGAACTTCCGTTCGGCATCGATGCCGCGCCGGAGCGGGTGCGGACGATCGCCGCCGCGCTGGCGGACTATGCCGCCGGCGGCGAGATCCACGACATCCACAATGTCCGTGTCCGCAACACCGATGCCGGCGAGATCGTCAACTTTCACTGCCGCGCGACACCCTCGATGAGCGTGATCAAGGTGCACGAGCAGGTCGATGCGATCGAGCGCGCGTTGCGGCGCGCGTTCCCGAGCGTCAAGCGCGTCATCAGTCACGCCGAACCGCCGCGCGCGTGACGAGTCGCACGACACGAAGAATGTGCGTGGAGTCACACGTTCCCGTTTCGGACTCCTCCCGCCCGTGAGTTTGCGGACGCGCGATGCACAAATCTCGCGTTGGATAAGAATAATTTCGCGTTAACGATTCGTTGACTCTCGACAGCCCGCGAAAACTGGATTCAAATCGCTGTGATTCGGAAGCGATGTGGGGCTGCTTCCGGACTTCAGTTGCAAGCTGGTTTTCAGGGGGCCGAAGGCATGTCGCGTGCAGACGCCGCGAACGCGTGCGTCCAATCCGATTCGATCAAAGGATTGGCGCAATCGATCGCGAAACCTGCCTATCATCGGCTCTTGATCGCGGAGCCGGCGCTTCGTCGCGCCGTGCCGACGCTGATCATCGCTTTCCTGATCACGATCTGTCTCGGCGCGTTCGTTCAGGTCGTCGACCAGACGCGTCAGAAGCGGCTGGTGATCCGCCACGACATCTCGGCGCTCGCCGATCTGCTGGCCGAGCGCATCGACCGCATCACCTCCGTGCGGCAGGAGCGGCTGAAGAACATCGAGAGCCTGCCGACGCTGCTGCCGGACCTGATCCCGTCCTGGGGCACGGCCTCGGGCCGCCACGTCATCGTCACCTCGGCCGGCATCGACCGACGCGTCCTCGCCCGCGTTCCGGTCGACAGCGACCCCTCGGGCAACGACCGTCTGCTCGATGCCATCACGACGGCACAATTGCTCGCGGCGCCGACACGCGACGGCAATATCTCCGACATGACGCTGCCGAACGGCAACGCCGCGATGGCGACCTCGCGGCAGATCAAGTCGATGCCCGGTTTCGTCACCGTGATCCAGGAGCGCAACGAGCCGATCTGGGGCTCGGACGCCGCGCTCTCGGTGACGCTGTCGGCCACGACAGGATTCGTCGTCCTGATCCTCGGCTTCGCCTTCCACTGGCAGTCCACCCGCGCCCGCGAGGGCGACCTCATCAACGACGCCGTGCGCGGACGCATCGACACCGCGCTCAACCGCGGCCGCTGCGGGCTGTGGGACTGGGACCTGTCGCGCGGGCGGATCTTCTGGTCGCAGTCGATGTTCTCGATGCTCGGCCTCGACGGCCGCAACGAGCTCCTCACCTTCGGCGAGGTCAATGCGCTGGTGAAGTCCGACGACATCGACCTGTTCGCGATCGCCGACCAGCTCATCTCCGAGAAGATCGACCACATCGACCAGACCTTCCGCATGCAGCACGTCGACGGCCACTGGATCTGGCTGCGCGTCCGCTGCGAGAAGACCCGCGGCGCCACCGATTCCAGCGTGCACCTGATCGGGATCGCCGTCGACATCACCGAGCAGAAGAGCCTCGCCGAGAAGACGGTGGAAGCCGACCTTCGCCTGCGCGACGCCATCGAGACGATCCCGGAAGCCTTCGTGCTGTGGGACGCGAGCGACCGTCTCGTGCTCTGCAACTCGCACTTCCAGCGCCTGCACAAGCTGCCCGAGACCGCCGTTATTCCCGGCACCTCCTACGAGACCGTGCTGGAGGTCGGCCGCATGCCGGAGGTGCGCACCCGCCACAACGAGACCGCCGCCCAAGGGCCCGGCGCGCGCACCTTCGAGGCGCAGCTCGACGACGGCAGCTGGCTGCACATCAGCGAGCGCCGCACCAAGGATGGCGGCTACGTCTCGGTCGGCACCGACATCACCCGCATCAAGGAGCACGAGCAGAAGCTGGTCGACAACGACCTGCGCCTGCGCGCCACCGTCATCGACCTGAAGCGTTCGCAGGCCGCGCTGGAGCGCCAGGCGGTCGAGCTCGCCGACCTCGCCGAGAAATACCAGCGCGAAAAGACCCGCGCCGAGGAAGCCAACCAGACCAAGTCGAAATTCCTCGCCAATATGAGCCACGAGCTGCGCACGCCGCTCAACGCCATCATCGGCTTCTCCGAGATCATGGGCTCGGGCATGTTCGGCGAGCTCGGCAGCGAGAAGTACCAGGAGTATTGCCAGGACATCCTGACCAGCGGCCACTATCTGCTCGAGGTCATCAACGACATCCTCGACATGTCGAAGATCGAGGCCGGCCGCATGAAGCTCGACATGGAACAGCTCGACCTGTCGCGGACGCTGGCGGAATCTCTGCGGGTCGTCACCGGCCGCGCCCAGGACAAGCACATCACCCTCGACGCCGACATCGCCAAATCCATCGCCGTCGTCGCCGACCGCCGCGCCACCAAGCAGATCATCGTCAACCTCCTCTCCAATGCGGTGAAGTTCACGCCCGACGGCGGGCGCGTCGTGGTGCGCAGCCGGCAGCTCGACGACCGGATCGTGCTGATGATCGCGGACACCGGCATCGGCATCGCGCCGCATTCGCTGGCACGGCTCGGCCGCCCGTTCGAGCAGGTGGAGAGTCAGCTCACCAAGACCTATCACGGCTCGGGCCTCGGCCTTGCGATCGCCCGCTCGCTGGCCCAGCTCCACGGCGGCTCGATGCGGCTGCGCTCCAAGCTCGAGGTCGGCACCGTCGTGCGCGTGACCCTGCCACGCGACGCGATCAAGGCGGCGTCCGGGATATCGGCCGCGGCCTGAGACCCTACAGCTGCAGCTCCCTTCCCGCTTGCGGCGGAGGGTTGGGGAGAGGGTAGCTCCGCAATCGAGAACCCCCAAGAGGAGAGAACCCTCACCCGGCGCGTTGCGCCGACCTCTCCCGCAAGCGGGAGGTGCACCGAGCGCGCGGCCGCTTAATTCAACTCAACTGCATTCTGCTCTACAATTGCAGCGACGGCGCCACTTCCCGCGCGACATTGACCAGCGCCGCGATCAGCGGCGTCATCGGATCGCGCTGCGGGATGACCATGCCGATGCTGTAATTGACGTCGGGATCGACGATCGGGATCGAGCGCACCGTGTCGGACAGACCGAGCGTCTCGGCGAGCTTGGCCGGCATCACGCTCGCCCACCGTCCCGTCTTGACATGCGTGAACAGCACCAGCAGCGAGTTCGAGGTCAGGGTCGGCGTCGCCTCTGCGCCGACCGAGCGCAGCGCGCGGTCGATGATGCGGCGGTTCTGCATGTCGGGCGTCAGCAGGCAGAGCGGCACCTGCCCGACCTCGGTCCAGGTCACCGTCTCGCGGTCGCCGAACATCGCATCCGGCGCGGTCAGAAGACGATAGCTCTCGTTGTAGAGCGGAATGGTCCGCACCTTTCCGATCGGCTCGTTCTCGATATAGGTCAGCCCCGCATCGACTTCGAGATTTTCCAGCAGCCCGAGCACCTCGGACGAGGTGGTGGACTGGATGCGGAAGCGCACTTCCGGATGCTTTGCACGGAACGGCGTCGTCAGCGCGGCCACCATGCCGAGCACGGTCGGGATCGCCGCGATGCGGATCTCGCCGGAGAGCTGGTGCTTCAGCCCGTTGATCTCCTCGCGCATCGCGCGGGCATCGCCGACGATCCGCCGCGCCCAGTCGAGCGCCCGCTCGCCTTCGGGCGTAAAGCCCTGGAAGCGCGACCCGCGCTGGACCAGCATCACGCCGAGGATCTCCTCGAGCTGCTTCAGCCCGGTCGACATCGTCGGCTGCGTCACGCCGCAAACCTCCGCCGCGCGTCCGAAATGCCGCTCCTTCGCCAGCGCCAGCAATAGTTCAAGCTTGTCGATCAACCGCCAGTCCTCTCGGATCCATCGTGGCATGCAAGCTAGCACGCCTGGCCTGCACCAACACGCGAAAACCGGCAGCCGATCCAGTTTTCATTGCCATTTCGTATCGATCGATTGCGGTTGCAAATCGATCTGAATTCGCAATCGCAGCACGGGACGGCTTTATTGATCTTCGAATGATTCCAACTAGTTTGCGCTGAGGAAACGCTCAGGTTGAGAACGAAGAATGACAGCGCTTTTTGAGCCTTGGAACGAGACGCGCGGCGGCGAGATCATCGCCGAACATGCCAACCAAGAGGGCGCGACGCTGGTCATCCTGCATGCGTTGCAGGAAGCCTTCGGCTATGTGCCGGAGGCCGCGATCCCGATGGTGGCGCAGGCGCTCAATCTGTCGCGCGCCGAAGTGCATGGCGTGTTCACGTTCTACCACGACTTCCGCCACAAGCCCGCCGGCCGCCGCGTGCTGAAGCTGTGCCGCGCGGAGGCCTGCCAGGCCGCGGGCGGCGATGCGTTGGCTGCGCGCGCAGAAGCAAAGCTCGGCGTGTTGCTTGGCAACACCACGGCCGACGATCGCGTCACGCTGGAGCCGATCTACTGCCTCGGCCTGTGCGCGACCGCTCCGTCCGCGATGCTCGACGGCCGCCTGATCGGCCGGCTCGACCAGAAGCGCCTCGATGCCCTCGTTGCGGAGGCCCAGCGATGAGCTTGCGTCTGTTCGTCTCACGTGACGCCGGCGCAGTCGCCGTCGGCGCCGACGAAGTTGCCCTGGCGCTGAAGCAGGCAGCAAGCAAGCGCGGCGTAGGAATCGAGATCGTCAGGACCGGCTCGCGCGGGATGTATTGGCTCGAGCCGCTGGTCGAGGTGGCGACCCCCCAGGGCCGGATCGCCTTCGGTCCGGTCACGGAAGCCGACGTGCCCTCGCTGCTCGACGCGCTCGCCAGCAACACACCGCATGCGTTGCGGCTGGGGGCAACCGACGAGATTCCCTGGCTGAAGCGCCAGACCCGCCTCACCTTCGCCCGCTGCGGCGTGATCGATCCGCGCTCGCTCGACGATTACCGCGCCCATGGCGGCTACAAGGGCTTTGAGCGCGCGCTCTCGCTCGGACCCGAGGCGATCCTGAGCGAAGTCACGGCATCGGGCCTGCGCGGCCGCGGCGGCGCGGGCTTCCCGACCGGCATCAAGTGGAAGACCGTCGCGCAGGCCAAGGCCGACCGCAAGTTCATCGTCTGCAACGCCGATGAAGGCGACAGCGGCACCTTCGCCGACCGCATGATCATGGAAGGCGATCCTTTCCTGGTGATCGAGGGCATGACGATCGCCGGCCTCACCGTCGGCGCGACCAAGGGCTACATCTATATCCGCAGCGAATACCCGCACGCGGTCGAGGCGTTGAATGCGGCCATCGCAGCCGCCAAGCGCGGCGGCTATCTCGGCGACAGGATCGGCGGCTCGACTGACAGCTTCGATCTCGAAGTCCGCGTCGGCGCCGGCGCTTACGTTTGCGGCGAGGAAACCTCGCTGCTGGAAAGCCTCGAAGGCCGGCGCGGCATCGTGCGCGCCAAGCCGCCGCTGCCGGCGCATCACGGCCTGTTCAGCAAGCCGACCGTCATCAACAACGTGCTGTCGTTCGCGGCTATCCCCTTCGTCCTCGCCGAAGGCGCCAAGGCCTATGCGGATTACGGCATGGGCCGTTCGCGCGGCACCATGCCGATCCAGCTCGCCGGCAACATCCGCCATGGCGGGCTGTTCGAGACGGCGTTCGGCGTGACGCTCGGCGAGCTCGTCGACGATATCGGCGGCGGCACCTTCACCGGCCGCCCGGTTCGCGCCGTGCAGGTCGGCGGGCCCTTAGGCGCCTATTTCCCCCGCGCGCTGTTCGACACGCCGTTCGACTACGAGGCGTTTGCCGCCCGCGACGGCCTGATCGGCCATGGCGGCATCGTCGTGTTCGACGACAGCGTCGACATGCGCCGGCAGGCGCGCTTCGCCATGGAGTTCTGCGCCGTCGAATCCTGCGGCAAGTGCACGCCCTGCCGGATCGGCTCGACCCGCGGCGTCGAGACCATCGAGAAGATCATCAACGGCGAGCGCGTCCATGAAAACCTCGCGCTGGTCGAAGACCTCTGCAACACCATGAAATTCGGCTCGCTCTGCGCACTCGGCGGTTTCACGCCGTACCCTGTGCTGAGCGCATTGAAGCACTTCCGGGAGGACTTCATCCCGGCACCGACCACGCTTCAGGCCGCGGAATAGGAGAACGACGATGTCTCTGATCGAAGAAATCGACTACGGCACGCCGCGCTCGAAGTCGGAAACGATGGTCACGCTGACCATCGACGGCAATGAGGTCACGGTGCCCGAGGGCACCTCGATCATGCGCGCCGCGATGGATGCCGGTCACCAGATCCCGAAACTCTGCGCGACCGATATGGTCGACGCGTTCGGTTCCTGCCGTCTCTGCCTCGTCGAGATCGAGGGCCGCGCCGGAACGCCGGCGTCCTGCACCACACCGGTGATGAACGGCCTCGTCGTGCACACCCAGACCGAGCGGCTGAAGAAGCTGCGCAAGGGCGTGATGGAGCTCTACATCTCCGACCACCCGCTCGACTGCCTGACCTGCGGCGCCAACGGCGACTGCGAATTGCAGGACATGGCCGGCGCGGTGGGCCTGCGCGACGTGCGCTACGGCTATGAGGGCGAGAACCATGTTTTCGCCAAATCCCATGGCTGCGACAACGACCATTGGATGCCGAAGGACGAGTCCAACCCGTACTTCACCTATGATCCCTCCAAGTGCATCGTCTGCTCGCGCTGCGTCCGCGCCTGCGAGGAGGTGCAAGGCACCTTCGCGCTGACCATCTCCGGCCGTGGTTTCGACAGCCGCGTCTCGCCTGGCATGAGCGAGAGCTTCCTCGGCTCGGAATGCGTGTCCTGCGGCGCCTGCGTGCAGGCCTGCCCGACCGCGACGCTGACCGAAAAATCCGTGATCGAGATCGGCCAACCCGAGCACTCCGTCGTCACCACCTGCGCCTATTGCGGCGTCGGCTGCACTTTCAAGGCCGAGATGCGCGGCGAGGAAGTCGTGCGCATGGTGCCCTACAAGGACGGCAAGGCCAATCGCGGTCATTCCTGCGTCAAGGGCCGCTTCGCCTGGGGCTACACCAACCACGGGGAACGCATTCTCAAGCCGATGATCCGCGACCGGATCGAGGATCCCTGGAAGGAAGTGTCCTGGGACGAGGCGTTCTCGTTCGCCGCGACCAGGATGCGCGGCATCCAGACGAAGTACGGCCGCGATGCCATCGGCGGCATCACCTCGTCCCGCTGCACCAACGAAGAGACCTATCTGGTGCAGAAGCTGATCCGCGCCGGCTTCGGCAACAACAATGTCGACACCTGCGCCCGGGTCTGCCACTCCCCGACCGGCTATGGCCTTGCCACCACCTTCGGCACCTCCGCAGGCACGCAGGATTTCGACTCGGTCGAGGACACCGATGTCGTCGTGGTCATCGGCGCCAACCCGGCCTCCGCTCACCCGGTATTCGCTTCGCGACTGAAGAAGCGGCTGCGCCAGGGCGCCAGGCTGATCGTGATCGATCCGCGCCGCACCGAGATGGTGGAATCGCCGCATGTGAAGGCGCTGCACCTGCCCCTGATGCCCGGCACCAACGTCGCGGTCATGACCGCGCTGGCGCATGTCATCGTCACCGAAGGCCTCGTCAACGAAACCTTCGTGCGCGAGCGCTGCGACTGGAGCGAGTTCGAGGAATGGGCGGCCTTCGTCGCGCAGCCCAAGAACAGCCCGGAAGCCACCGCCATCCTCACCGGCGTCGATCCGAAGGACCTGCGCGAAGCCGCCCGCACCTACGCCACCGGCGGCAACGGTGCGATCTATTACGGTCTCGGCGTCACCGAGCACAGTCAGGGCTCGACCACCGTGATCGCGATCGCGAACCTCGCGATGGTCACCGGCAATATCGGCCGCCCCGGCGTCGGCGTGAATCCGCTGCGCGGCCAGAACAACGTGCAGGGTTCCTGCGACATGGGCTCGTTCCCGCACGAGCTGCCCGGCTATCGCCACATCTCCGGCGATGCCGTGCGCGACCAGTTCGAGGCGCTGTGGAACGTCAAGCTCAACCCCGAGCCGGGCTTGCGCATTCCCAACATGTTCGACGCCGCGGTCGAAGGCACGTTCATGGGGATCTACGTGCAGGGCGAGGACATCCTCCAGTCCGACCCCAACACCAGCCACGTGGTGGCGGCGCTGTCGGCGATGGAATGCGTCATCGTTCACGACCTCTTCCTCAACGAGACCGCGAACTACGCCCACGTCTTCCTGCCCGGCTCGAGCTTCCTCGAGAAGGACGGCACCTTCACCAACGCCGAGCGCCGCATCCAGCGCGTGCGCAAGGTGATGACGCCGAAGAACGGCATGGCCGACTGGGAGGTCACGATCGGCCTCGCCAAGGCGATGGGTTTCGAGATGAACTACAGCCACCCCTCGGAGATCATGGACGAGATCGCGGCGCTGACGCCGACCTTCGCCGGCGTCTCCTACGCCAAGCTCGACGAGCTCGGCTCGGTGCAGTGGCCCTGCAACGAGAAGGCGCCCGAAGGCACGCCGGTGATGCATATCGACGGCTTCGTCCGCGGCAAGGGCAAGTTCGTCGTCACCGAATATGTCGCGACCGACGAGCGCACCGGCCCGCGCTATCCGCTGCTGCTGACGACGGGGCGCATCCTCAGCCAGTACAATGTCGGCGCGCAGACCAGGCGCACCGAGAACGTGGTCTGGCATGCCGAGGATCGCCTCGAGATCCATCCGCACGACGCCGAGCAGCGCGGCGTCCGCGACGGCGACTGGGTGCGGCTGAAGAGCCGTGCCGGCGAGACCACGCTACGCGCGGAGATCACCGACCGCGTCGCGCCCGGCGTCGTCTACACCACCTTCCACCACCCGGACACGCAGGCCAACGTCATCACGACAGACTATTCGGATTGGGCGACCAATTGTCCCGAATACAAGGTCACGGCGGTCGAGGTCTCGCCCTCGAACGGCCCGTCGGACTGGCAGAAGGCCTATGACGCGCAGGCGCGGCAGTCGCGTCGCATCGCGCCGGCCGAGGCCGCGGAGTAACGGCATGCACGTCGCGGTTCAGGCGATCGATCGCGGAATCTGGCGCAACGGCGTGGCGTCCGAAGGAACGCGCTTCATTCCGGAGGAGACGCCGCTGGCGCTGACCTATAATGGCGGCACCTACGCCGTCATGATGGGAACGCCGCAGAACCTGGAAGACTTCGCGGTCGGCTTCAGCCTCAGCGAGGGCATCGTCAAGTCGGTCGACGATATCCGCTCGCTCGAAGTGGTTCGCCTGGACGACGGCATCGAGCTCAGGATGTGGCTTGCGCCTGAGGATGCCGCGCGCATCAGCGAGCGCCGTCGCCACGTTGCCGGACCGACCGGCTGCGGCATCTGCGGCATCGAGTCCATTGCCGAAGCCGTGCGGCCCGCGGCGGTCGTGTCGCGGGGCCAGCGCTTCACGCCGGAAGAGATCATGGCGGCGATGCAGGCCATCGCGCCCTTGCAGTCGATCAACCTGCAAACCCGCGCGGTGCACGCCGCCGCATTCTGGTCCCCCGCCGGCAACATCGTCGCGCTGCGCGAGGACGTCGGCCGCCACAACGCGCTGGACAAGCTCGCGGGCTCGCTGGCGCGAAGCCGCACCGACGCCGCGGCCGGCATGGTGCTGCTGACGAGCCGCGTCTCGGTCGAGATGGTGCAGAAGGCCGCCGCGATCGGCGCATCAGTGATGATCGCGGTGTCCGCGCCGACCGCGCTCGCAATACGCACCGCGGAAGCCGCCGGCATCACGCTGGTCGCGATCGCCCGGCAGGACGGATTCGAAATTTTTACGCACGGCAGCCGGGTCGCGGCTCGCCATGCTACGGAGGTTGCCGATGTCGCCTGACCGCCTGATCTACATGGCCAACCAGATCGGCACGTTCTTCCGCAGCCAGGGCCACGGCAAGGCCGTGCCGGGGATCGCCGAGCACATCAAGAAGTTCTGGGATCCCCGGATGAAGCGCGCGATCTTCGCCCATCTCGACGCCGGCGGCGCGGGCCTGGAGCCCGACGTGCGCGAGGCGCTCGCCTCTCTGAAGCAGGCTACACCCCTTCCAGCAGCGCCCTGAAGACGCGCCGCACCTCGCTCTGCGTCTCCTTCACGCGCGCCTCCAGCGACGAGAAATCCGGCGCGTCGCCGGCCCGCGCCATCACGCGCTGCAGATCGTTGCCGGCGGTTTCGGGCTTGAAGCGGTCGCTGACGCACAGCCGCAGGATCTGCGTCAGGTCGTGATAGAGCCGCGCGGCGGCACGCAATATCCCGGTCTCCGATTGGGGCAACACGCCAAGCCTGCAGGCGTTGTCGAGCACCTGCATGGTGCTGACATCGAGGATCTCCGGCTTGTCGTGCGCGTGCACGAGCTGGAGATATTGCGCGATGAAGTCGATGTCGACCATGCCGCCGGCGGCATGTTTGAGATCCCAGCAGTCGGCCTCGCCCTTCTCCTGGGCAATGGCGCGCCGCATGTCGGCGACGTCGTTGGCGGTGATCACGGGATCGCGGTGGCGGGTCAGGACGTCGCGGATGACGCGCTCGATCCGTTCCCGGAATTCCGGCGAAGCCGATACCACGCGGGCGCGCGTCAGCGCCATATGCTCCCAGGTCCAGGCCTCGTTGGCCTGATAATCGGCGAATGAGACGAGGCTCGAGGCCACCGGGCCGGCGCGTCCCGAGGGTCGCAGCCGCATGTCGATCTCGTAGAGCACGCCGTAATTGGTGCGCGTCGTGAAGGCGCTGATCAGGCGCTGGGTCAGCCGCGCGAAATAATGCGCGCCCTGCAGCGATTTCGGCCCATCGGAGTCAGGATTGTCGGCGTCGAAATCGTAGAGCAGGATCAGGTCGAGATCGGACGAGGCCGTCATCTCGCGGCTGCCGAGCCGGCCCATGGCGATGATCGCGGTCTCCTGCCCCTTGATACGGCCGTGCTGGGCGGCGAAGCGGTCGGCCACGAGTCCATGCACGGTGTGGACGATGCCTTCGGCGACATCGGCAAAGGCCGTGCTCGCCTGCTGCGCCGAGACGGTACCGGAGAGGATCCGCGTGCCGATCAGGAACAGGCTCTCCTGCCCGAACAGGCGCAGGCGATCGAGGAACTCTTCGTAGGAGCCGGCATCCTGCACGGTCGCAGCCAGCCGCCCCGACAATTCCTGCCGGTCCGGCATGGCGCCGAAGAAGCGCGGATCGATCAGGCCATCCATCAGCTGCGGCTGCCGCGCCAGCATCTCGCCTAACCGCGGCGCCGCGCCCAGCACCAGCGCCACCAGCGCGACGAGCTCGCGGTTCTGGCCGAGGAGCATGAACAGCCGACCGCCGCGCTGCAGCGCGCCCAGGAATTGATCGAACGCCACGACGGCGCGATCCGGCTCCTCGGCATGGGCAAGCCCGTCGATCAGCGCCGGCACGAATTCCACGAAGGCATTCCGCGTGGCGTCATTGCGGAACACGCGATAGTCGCCGGTGACCCAGTCGCGCACGGTTTGCGCCACTGCGGCAGGCTTCTTGAAGCCGAGCGCTGCGAGGTGCTGCAGCATGCGCGGATCGTCGGGACCGGCGCTGTAGTCGAGCGCCGGCAGCTTGGCCGTGCCGGTCGGATCGTCGCCCTCGAACAGCTTTTCGTAGTGCCCCTGCACGATCTTGAGCTGCCGCAGCAGGTCGCTCGCAAAGGCTTCGCGATCCCGATAGCCGAAGAAGCGCGCAAAGCGCTCGACCGCGTCCTTGTCTTCGGGCAGCGCATGGGTCTGCTCGTCCGCGATCATCTGGAGGCGATGCTCGACCCGGCGCAGGAATTCGTAGGCCGTCGTCAGCTCGTCGCGCGCAACAGAGGTGATCCAATTGCTCGACGCGAGAATGTCGAGCGCTCTCAGCGTCGGCCGCACCCGCAATTCCGGATGGCGGCCGCCGGCGATCAGTTGCTGGGTCTGTGCGAAGAACTCGATCTCGCGGATGCCGCCGCGGCCGACCTTGACATTGTGCCCCTCGACCGCGACCTCGCTCTGGCCGCGATAGGTCTGCATCTGCCGCTTCATGTCGTGGACGTCGGCGAGTGCGGCGAAGTCGAGATGCTTGCGCCAGACGAACGGCGCGATCTCGGCCAGCAGCGCCTCGCCCGCTTTGGCATCGCCGGCGCAGGCACGCGCCTTGATCATGGCGGCGCGCTCCCAGGTGCGCCCTTCCCGCTCATAATAGTTCAGCGCGGCGTCGCGCGAGATCGCCACCTGCGTCGAGGACGGATCGGGCCGCAGGCGCAGATCGACGCGGAACACATAGCCGTCATAGGTGCGCTGCTGCAGGATGCGCGCCATGCCTTGCGTGACGCGGACGAAGAACGGCTGCGGCTCGATGTCCGCGACCAGCGTCGTCGCATCGGGATCGAAGAACACGATGAGATCGATGTCGCTGGAATAGTTCAGCTCGCCCGCGCCCATCTTGCCCATGGCGAGCACGATCAGCCCGCAGCCCTCCTCGGGCGCCTCGGGATTGGGCGGCGCGATCTTGCCACGTGCGGCTTCCTGCCGCAGCAGGTATTGGAGCGCCGCCTGCACCGAAGACACCGCGACATCGGTCAGCGCCGCCGTCACCCGCAACACCGGCCAGACCCCGCCGATGTCGCACAGAGCCGTCAGCAGCGCGGCCTCCGCTTTCATGCGGCGAAGCAGCCGCATCACCTCGGCCTCATCCGCCGCCGCGAGCACCGCCTCCCTGGCGTCCGCGATGAGTTCCGTCAGATGCGCATCCGGATCGCATTCGAGCAGCCGGATCAGGCGCAAGGCATCGGCGCGCACCAGATCGAACAGATAAGGCGAGAATTCCGCGATACCGGCCAGGATGTCCCGGGCAAAGGGATGAGCCAGCAGCGTTTCGAGACGGGCCGATTGGGCCGGCTCGAGCTCGCTCAGCCAGCTTTCGAAACGTCGTTCGTCGGTTGTGGAAGCGGCAATATGGGGAGCCTCCGCGAAGCGCGCGGCCAGCCTCTCACCATGCTTGTCCGCGTTTCCCGGCGCGGAGTGGTTCATGCCACCTTCTGTGGCACATCCGGTATTGGCGGAGCAACCCTGTCGCCAGCACCGAGGCGCACCGGCAGCACCAGCGTGGCGACGAGGCCGGGCTGGGCGTCGTCCAATCTCAACTCGCCGCCATGCAATGTCGCGACCGCCGCGGCGAGGCTGAGACCGAGGCCGGAGCCCGGCAGCGTGCGGCTCGCTTCCAGGCGGACGAATCGTTCGACGGCATGCGCGCGGTCGGCCTCGGGTATCCCGGGACCGCGATCGGTGACGCTGAGCAGCACCTTGTCGCCGTCGCGCCTCGCCTCGATCAGGATCGGCCGGGCCTCCATGCTGACCACGGTTCCGCCCGCCTGGGCGACCGGCTTGCCGTATTTGATCGCGTTCTCGACCAGATTGGCGAGCGCCTGACTGATCAATTCGCGGTTGGCGTGAACAGGCGTCGGGTCGGCCTTGACCTTCAAGGTCATGCCGTCGTCCTCGGCGAGCGGCTCATAGAGCTCGTGAATGCCACCCGCGACCTCGGCCGCGTCGAAATCATCCATGTTGCCGCGCGCCTGTCCGGACTCGGCGCGCGCGATCATCAGCAGCGCGTTGAAGGTGCGGATCAGACCGTCGGATTCCTCGATGGTGCGCTCCAGCGCCGCCCGGTAATCGGCCTCGCAGCCCGATTTCGCGAGCGCTTCCTCGGCGCGGTTGCGCAGGCGCGTCAGCGGCGTCTTGAGGTCGTGGGCGATGTTGTCGGAGACCTCCTTCAGTCCCGCCATCAGCGCCTCGATCCGCTCCAGCATGGCATTGAGGTTCTCGGCGAGGCGATCGAGCTCGTCGCCGCTGCGCCCGACCGGCAGGCGCTCGCTGAGATCGCCGGTCATGATGCGCTGCGCGGTCCCCGTCATCGCATCGATGCGCCGGAGCACGCGGCGCGCCACGAAGACGCCGCCGCCGAGGCCGAGCACCACGACGATCAGGACGGACCATTGCGCCGCCTTGGCGACGATACCGAACAGCCGCCGCCGCTCGGCAAGGTCGCGGCCGATCAGGAGGCGGAAGCCGTTCTCGAGTTCGGTGACACGCACCAGCGCACGATGGTCGCGGTCGTCGGCGTCTTCGATCCGCCGGTAGGCGGTCTCCGACCAGCCGCGCGTCGCCATCACGCCGGGCGCCAGGGAGCCGACATTGCCGGCGATCGCCTGCCCGGTCGGCGTGGTCACGAGATAGAGGTTGGCGCCCGGCCGCAGCGCCCGGTATTCGATCGCCAGCACGAGAGCCCGCAGGCCCCGGCGGCCGTAGATCTCGGAGATCTCCGAGGTCTCGGCATTGACCGTCTGCGTGATCTCCTCGGTGATCAGCCGCCGCGTATTCCAGGCGAAATAAGCCAGCAGCGAGGCCGCGAACATCGCGAACAGCAGCAGATAGACCAGCGTCAGCCGGAATGCCGTGGTGCGGACGAGTTTACCGAATGCCGTCACGGATCATGTACCCGGCGCCGCGGATCGTGTGCAGCAGCGGCCGCTCGAATCCCTTGTCGATCTTGGAGCGCAGCCGCGAAATGTGCACGTCGATCACATTGGTCTGCGGATCGAAATGATAGTCCCAGACGTTCTCCAGGAGCATGGTCCGCGTCACCACCTGGCCGGCATGCTTCATGAGATATTCGAGCAGGCGGAATTCGCGCGGCTGCAGCGTCAGCTCGTCCTTGCCGCGGGCGACGCGATGCGAGAGCCGGTCGAGTTCGAGATCGCCGACGCGGTAGAGCGTGTCCTCGGCGGGCCCGCCGCGGCGGCGCGACAGCACCTCGACCCGGGCTAGCAGCTCGGCGAAGGAATAGGGCTTTGGCAGATAGTCGTCGCCGCCGGCGCGCAGGCCCTTGATGCGGTCGTCGACCTGCCCGAGCGCGGAGAGAATCAGCACCGGCGTGGTGTTGCCTTTGTCGCGCAGCGCGCCGATGACAGACAGTCCGTCGCGCTTGGGCAGCATGCGGTCGACCACCAGCACATCATAATCGCCGCTCTCGGCCATGGCGAGGCCCTCCTCGCCGTCTGCGGCGTGGTCGGCAATATGTCCGACTTCGCGAAACGCCTTCACGAGGTAGTCGGCGGATTCGCGGTCGTCTTCGATGATGAGGAGGCGCATCGTGCGTTCGGCGGCGGTCAAGGAGGTCAACCTTCTCTAAACATGGCGCGAGCGGCAATCGCATGCAAGCCGAGTGGGAGACTCTGGCATCGGGAAAAAAGGCGGGCGGTGAAGCTGGGGGGACTCCACCGCCCTAGGCCTTCCGACGGAGGGGGGCGTTTTTCCACCGGAAGGTAGCAAGGGGAAGCTGACGTTACGCTGCTTCCCCGAAGGGCGCCGACGGCGGGGGCGACTGATGCCGGCGACACCCTTCATCTCAAAACCTCCTGAAGGCCTACCCCTTGGCGAGGGGCACCGCGACGAAGCGCGACTGGCCGCCGCTCTTCACGCGCATCAGGACGCTGTTCTTGTTGTCGGCCCGCGCCGCGGTGATGGCATCGCGGACTTCACCGGCGGTGGCGACGCTCTTGCCGCCGACTTCGAGAATCACGTCGCCTTCCTTGAAGCCGCGTTCGGCCGCGGCGCTCTTCGGATCGACCTCGGTGACCACGACGCCTTCCTTGCCCGCGCCGGCCACGGAATTGGCAGGCGCAACGGTCATGCCGAGCTTAGGCACATCGGTGCCCTTGCTCGCACCCTTGCCGCTGTCATTGTCATTGTCGGCCTTGGCCTCGACCGTGTTCGGCAACTGGCCGAGGGTGAGGTTGATGACCTTGTCCTGGCCCTTGTGCAGCACGTTGAGCTTCACTGTCGCGCCGGGCGCCATGCCGCCGATTGTGCGGGCGAGCTCGCGGGCGTCCTTGACGGTCTCGCCGTTGACCGACGTGATCACGTCGCCGGATTCGATGCCGGCCTTCGCGGCCGGACCGTTCGCCTGCGGCTCCGCCACCAGCGCGCCTTCGGCCTTCTTCATGCCGAGGCTGTCGGCGATGTCGGACGTGACGGGCTGAATCTGCACGCCGATCCAGCCGCGGCTGACCGAGCCCTTGTCCTTGAGCTGGGCGACCACGCTCTTCACGGTGCTCGCCGGAATCGAGAACGCGATGCCGACGCTGCCGCCGGACGGCGAGTAGATCGCGGTGTTGACGCCCATCACCTCGCCGTTGGTGTCGAAGGCCGGACCGCCGGAATTGCCCTTGTTCACGGGCGCGTCGATCTGGATGAAATCGTCATAGGGACCGTTGCCGATGTCGCGGCCGCTCGCCGAAACGATGCCGGCGGTCACGGTGCCGCCGAGACCGAAGGGATTGCCGACTGCGAGCACCCAGTCGCCGATCCGCGGCTTGCTGTCGGCGAGCTTGGCGAACGGGAAATTCGAGCTGCCCTCGACCTTGATCAAGGCGAGGTCCGTGCGCTGGTCGGTACCGATCACCTTGGCGGTGTAGGTCTTCCCGTCGTCGGTGGTGACCTCGACCTTGTCGGCGCCGTCGACCACGTGGTTGTTGGTCACGGCAAAGCCGTCAGCCGAGATGAAGAAGCCGGAGCCCTGGCCCTGCACCACGCGACCACGGCCACCCCCCTTGAGGCCCGGGGGGAAACCATCCTGACCGCCGAAGCGGCGGAAGAATCGCTCCATCGGCGAGCCCGGCTGGAACGGCGAGGAGGAATCGTCGCCATCGTCGTTGCTCGCGGTCTTCTCCTTGATGTTGACCTTCACCGAGATCACCGACGGCTTCACGCGCTCGACGATGTCGGCAAAGCCGATGGGACGTTCGACCTTGCGGACCTCGTTGTTGACCTGGGCATGCGCCGGGCTCGAGAACAGATCGGCCGGCGACGTCGACGGGCTGAAGCCGTAGACCGCCGCGCCGAGACCGGCGACGACCGAGGCCATCAGCGCGAATTTGCGCGCGGAGAACACCGACCGGCGCGGCTGCCGATAGGACGGAAGGTTCGAGAGGTCGATACGGTCGGTCATGCAGAGATCTCCAGGGCCTTGAAATCCATGTGATGCCTGAGGGCGGCACCTTACGGACCTGAAGATGGGGGCTCCCGCCTTACCGTGCGCTGGCGGCGGGGTTAAACTTTTGTAATGAAGAGGGAACGCGGATGCGGCAGTTCAGCGCAGGCGAAAATTGTGATTCTCCAGGAACTTAACCAAGTTCCCGTGATGGCGCGAAAGGCGCCTTTTTACGTGCTTAGCTCGCCCTGACGCTGACGATGAACTCGTCGACCTCGCGCTTCAGGGTCTCGGCCTGCTGCGACAGATCGACCGCCGAATCCCTGGCCTCGGCGGCCATTCGGCCGGTCTCTGCGGAGGTCGAGGTGATCTGAACGATATGGTTGGAAACGTCGAGGGTCCCGCGCGCGGCGTCCTGGGCGCTGCGCGTGATCTCCTGGGTCGCGTTACGCTGCTGGGCGGTGTCGATCTCGATGCCGGACATGATCGACGAGATCTCAGACAGCGTCTTGGAGATGGCGTCGATCGCGCCGCGGGTCTCGGCTGTGATGCCCTGAATGCTGGCGACATGGGAGGTGATCTCCTCCGTCGCCTTGCTGGTCTGATGCGCCAGAGTCTTCACCTCGGAGGCGACCACCGCAAATCCCTTGCCGGCCTCCCCTGCCCGCGCCGCCTCGATGGTGGCGTTCAGCGCCAGCAGATTGGTCTGCGACGCGATCGCCTGCACGAGCTGTACGACCTCACCGATCTTGTCGGCGGCATCGGACAGCGTGTGGATGGTGTCACGGCTCTTCTCCGCCTGCGACGCTGCGCCTTCGGCGCGCTGGGTCGCGTCCGTGACGCGGCGGCTGATCGTGCCGATCGAATTCGTCATCTCCCCGGCAGAGCCTGCCACCGTCTGCACGCTGGCGCTGGCCTGGCTCGCGGCGCTCGCCACCGCATTGGCCTTGGTGCTGGTGTCGTTGGCCGTTCGCGACAGCGTCTCGGCGTTGCTCTTCAGATGCACCGCCGACGACGCCACGCTGTCGACGACGCTGGCAACGAGATCGTTGAAGCGCTTGATCCGGTCGTCCAAAAATTTCGATCGCTCGGCCTGGTGCTGCGCTTCGTGCAGCTGCCGTTCGGTGAGATGGCGCCGCTCGATGCCGTTGGTCTTGAAGACCTCCAGCGCGCCGGCCAGCAGGCCGATCTCGTTGGTGCGGCCGAGCCCCGGGACTGATGTCTCGAACTTCTGGTCGGCGACCTCGCGCATCGCATGGACGATCGCCGCCAGGGGACTCAGGATGCCGTTGCGGACGGCGAACCAGGTGGTGAGGCAGATCGCGAAGGCGACGATTGCGATCACGCCGCAGGCGGCCAGGAAAAACGAGAACGCGGTCTGCGCCTGCTGATAGATCTGCATGGCGTGATCGCGCGCAGGACCGCTCAGCGCCGCGAAGTCCGCGGACAGGCTGGTGATCTCGTTGTTGAGATAGAGCACCGCGATGAAGCCGGTGCCGCCGCCAATGCCGAGCAGAAACAATAATGCAGCGACGACGGCGCCGACCAGGAAGCGGATCGTCAGATTGCTGTTCGCGAACATCGGGGACTCGGAGTCTGGAATCAAAGCTCGCGACAAGCTTCCAGACAAAGGTCAAAATACCATGAACCGCGCGGCGGCGCGCCGCCCGTCTACGTAGCATTACGTAACCAGGGCGCGTGAGTTGCTAGGGAGATTTGGCTTCGTCGGACATCAAGGCCGCGACCCGTGCCTGTTCATCGGGCGTGAGTGGCGGCGCTGGTAAATCGGCACCATCACGCGCGCGACGCCGGATTTGCAGCCACAGTGCCACGCCGCCCCCCATCAGCAGCAGCGGCCCGAGCAGCCACAGCACCAGAGTCTGACGCTCGAAGCGCGGCTTCAGCAGCACGAACTCGCCGTAGCGCGCGACCAGGAAGTCGAGCACCTGCGAATTGCTGTCGCCGGCGCCGATGCGCTCGCGCACCAGGAGCCGCAGGTCGCGCGCCAGCGGCGCATCGGAATCATCGATCGACTGGTTCTGGCAGACCATGCAGCGCAGTTCGCGCGACAGCTCGCGCGCACGGGCTTCCTTGGCGGGATCCGACATGATCTCGTCGGGCTGCACCGCGTGGGCCGCAGGCAAAGCCAGCAGCATCAGCACGGCGAACGCAGCCATCATCCGGCGCATCGGATCACTCCGCCGGCTGGAGGCGCTGCTTGGCCCGCGCCGGCTTCGGCGCGCCGACCCGCAGGCGCCGGTCGGACAGCGACAGCACGCCGCCGAACGCCATCAGCACCGGCCCCCACCAGATCATGAGCACCATCGGCTTGTAGTAGATGCGTACGGCGATGGCGCCCTCGGCATTGGCGTCGCCGAGCGAAATGTAGAGCTGGCTGGCGCCGCGCGTCAGCAGCGCGGCCTCGGTGGTCGAGGAGCCGCGGGTGGTGAAGCTGCGCTTGGACGGCGTCATGACGCTGAGCGGGGCGCCGTCGCGGCTGACGTTGAACTGCGCGATCATCTCGCGAAAGTTCGGGCCCTGACGCTGCAGCAGTCCGTCGAGCTTGACGTCGAAGCCGGCGATGTGAGCGACGTCGTTCTGCTTCATCGTCGCGATGTGTTCGCTGTTCCAGGTGGTCTCGCAGACGATCCCGATCAGCGCGACACCGAGGCCGGCATGCGCAAACGCCGTGCCCCAGGCCGAGCGCGGCAGGCCGCGGGCCCGGTGCAGCACCGTTGCGAACGGCAGCCGCACGAGGCCGGTCCGCTCGACGATGTCGGTGATGGCGCCGGCGATGACGAAGACGCCAAGCCCGATCGCGAGCGGCGCCAGCGTGCTGCCGCCCGTTGCCCAGCCCCAGGCGACGGCGACGGCCACGAGCCCGGCAACGCCTGCAGCCAGCAGACGCTGCGTCACGCCGAGCAAATCGCCGCGCTTCCACGCCAGCATCGGCCCGAACGGCACGGCAAGCAGCAACAGGGCGAACAGCGGCGCGAAGGTCAGGTTGTAGAAGGGTGCACCGACCGACATCTTGAAGTCGGCGAGCATCTCCATCGCCAGCGGATAGAGCGTGCCGAACAGCACGACGGCGCAGGCGACCGTAAGCAGCAGATTGTTCAGGACCAGCGCGCCCTCGCGCGAGATCGGCGCGAACAGGCCGCCCTGCTTCAACGAGCTGGCACGGCCCGCGAACAGCGACAGGCTGCCGCCGATGAACAGGCAGAGGATCAGCAGGATGAACACGCCGCGGGTGGGGTCGGTGGCGAAGGCGTGCACCGAGGTGATGACGCCCGAACGCACCAGGAAGGTGCCGAGCAGCGACAGCGAGAAGGTCAGGATCGAGAGCAGGATGGTCCAGACCTTCAGCGCGTTACGCTTCTCCATCACCAGCGCCGAATGGAGCAGCGCCGTGCCGGAGAGCCACGGCATCAGCGAGGCGTTCTCGACCGGATCCCAGAACCACCAGCCGCCCCAGCCGAGCTCGTAATAGGCCCAGTACGATCCCATGGCGATGCCGAGCGTGAGGAAGATCCACGCGACCAGCGTCCACGGCCGCACCCAGCGCGCCCAGGCCGCGTCGATCCGCCCCTCCATCAGCGCCGCGATGGCGAAGGAGAACGAGATCGAGAAGCCGACATAGCCGAGATAGAGCATCGGCGGATGAACGGCGAGCCCGATGTCCTGGAGCACCGGATTGAGATCGCGTCCCTCGATCGGCGGGCTCGCGATGCGCAGGAAGGGGTTCGAGGTTACGAGGATGAAGAGATAGAAGGCGCTGGCGACCCAGGCCTGGACGGCGAGCACATGTGCGCGCAGCGACAGCGGCAGATTATTGCCGAAGGCGGCAACCAGCCCGCCGAACAAGGCCAGAATCGAGACCCACAGGAGCATCGAGCCTTCATGGTTTCCCCACACGCCGGTGATCTTGTAGAGCAGCGGCTTCATCGAGTGGGAATTCTCGTAGACGTTGGCAACGGAGAAATCCGAGTTCACGTGCAGCATCACGAGCGCTGTGAACGAGGCGCCGACGAACAGCAGTTGCGCCAGCGCCGCGGAGCGCGCCACGTTCATGAGCGCGACGTCGTGCAGGCGCGCGCCGATCAGGGGCACGACGGATTGGATCAGTGCGAGCCCAAGCGCCAGCACCAGCGCGTAATGTCCGGATTCTGCGATCACCGCACTGCTCCCTGCGGATTGCCCTGCGCGGTCGTCGCCGCGGGCTTGCCTGCGTCAGACGTCTTGCCGCCGTCGGAAGGCTTGCCGCCGTAATCGTCCTTCCAGTGCCCCTGCTTCTTCAGGGCATCGGCAACGTCCTTGGGCATGTAGGTCTCGTCGTGCTTGGCAAGCACGGTATCTGCCTTGAACACGCCATTGGCGTCGAGCGCGCCCTCGGCGACGACGCCCTGCCCCTCGCGGAACAGGTCCGGCAGGATGCCCTTGTAGGCCACCGGCAGCTTGGCGTTGCCGTCGGCGACCTCGAAACTCACCGCGAGATTGTCCCCGCGCTGCAGCGAGCCGGGCTGCACCAGCCCGCCGAGACGAAACCGCTTGCCCGGCTCGACGTGCTTCTCGGCGACCATGGTTGGCGTCGAGAAGAACACGATGGAGTCGCGAAGGGCGTTGAGCACCAGCGCGGCCGCGAGCGCGAGCACGGCGAGCGAGCCGCCGATGATGGTCATACGTCGCTGCTTGCGCGTCATGGCGTATCCGTTCTCCGCTGCTCTCGTCCCGACATCGTCATCCGCCGAGCCCGAGCGTCTTGAGGCCTTCGTTGAGCTGGCGAAGCCGCTCGGCATCGCTGGCAACCGCCTGCCGGGCATCGACTGATGCCCCCATCGCCTTGTCCCGCTCGCCCATCACGAGATAGGCGCGCACCAGGCGCAGCCAGCTCTCGACGTCGTCGCCGTTCTGCTTCAACCGGGTGGCGAGGCGCTCGACCATGCCGCGCACCATCGCGTTGCGATCGCCTTCGGCCATGTCCTTGGAAGCGGCAATCGTCTCGTCGGACAACGCGGGCATCGTGCCACCGCCGCCGACCCGCGCCAGCGAGGTCTGCACCAGGGCACGCCACGGCGCATCCGCGGGCGCTTTCGAGAGCAGCGCGCGCCAGATATTGGCAGCATCGTCCTTGCGGCCGTCCTGCTCGGCGGCAAGACCCAGGAAGTAGTTCGCCTTGGGATCCTCGGCGTCCAGGGCGTGGGCACGGTCGAATTCGGATTTGGCCTCGGCGGTCACCACGCCGCCGGCGGCGGCCGAGAGCGCCTCGCCGAGATCGGCCCGGCGCTCCGCGCTCTCGCCATTGTAGGTGAGCGAGCTGCGATAGGCGCGCACGGCGTCGTCGAAACGGCCGAGCCGCTGCAGCACCGGCGCAAGCACGTTCCAGCCGCGCCCGTCGGTGGGATTCTTCTCCAGATGCTGCTGGACCTGCTCGACGAGATTCTCGAGCGACTGCGCCTTGCCCGGCGCGCGCTCGCGTTGTGCCAGCGGGAAGTCCTGGAGCTTGGGCGAGCCGAGCGGCATGTAGACGGCGATCGCAACGAGCGGCAGGCCGGCGAGCGCCGCTACGGCCGCGGCGCGGCGCCATTTCAGATTGGACGTCGGTGCCACCGCGGGCTCGCTGGCGGCCGCGGCAAGCAGCCTGCGGCTGATCTCGACGCGCGCAGCCTCGGCGTCCGGGGCCGGAATCAAGCCTGCGGCGAGATCACGCTCGACCTCGGCCAGCTGGTCCTTGTAGACCGCGACCTCGCTACCTTGATCTTGCGCGCGTCCCTTGCGGCCAAGCGGCCAAAGCACGGCGAAAATCGCCGCGACCGTCATCAGCGCGAACACGAACCATAGCGTCATCTGGCAAGCTTCCGGCAGCGCACGAACCGCGCCCATAGGTGGCTTTACACCACGGCCGGACGATGCGGCAATTGACAATTGTCAATTCGGCGCGACCGCGCACGGTCTCGAAACGGTGGAAGACCAACGGCTTAGCCGATCTCGAAATCCGCACTTTGCGCGGCGTCCTCACCGTGCCCGTTGAAGGCCTTCAGGAAGTATGTTCCCGGCTTGACGGCCTCCGGCAGTCTGATGCGCAGCGCGCCGACCGGAACCGGAGATGCAACCCTGGTGATGGTCTCGGACAATTGCCGACCGCTTGCCTTCTCGATCAGCACCACCTTGGCGCCGACCATCAGTCTTTGATACTTGGCAACAATGATGCGGTTCTCAATTTCGATCGAGCTGATAACGGGTTTCATGCGCCCACAAATAGAAGTTCCCCGGAGTTGCACGGGACCGTACGGCGCGCCATCGGCACCGTCAACCACAAATTGTGATCACGAAAAGATGCGCTTGAATCAGCTTGCGCGCGACGATTTGCGCTCGCCCGTCGCGGCGTTCTGCGCGGCCCGACTCATCAGCGAGGCGTAGTCGTCGCCAAACAGCACCTGGCAGAAGCGAATCGCGGCGTCGACCTGCTGCTGCCTGTAGGTGCGGACCTTGTGGTCGGCGGCGCGCAACGACTGCACCAGCTGCTCGGTCGAACGTTCGACGTATTGCTGGAGATCGGAATAGGTGCGCAGCGTCACCTCGTTGATCGCAAGCTCGCTCGCATAATTGCGGCAGGTCGCGACGAAATCGATCAGCGCCACGGTTTCCTCAACCTCGGTGCTGTCGATGCGCGCGCCCGGTGGAATGTCCTTCTCGGGGCGCTGGCGCAGGATGCGGCGGACGCGACCGGGAACGCTGTCGATCTCGGATTGCAGCGCGTTGGAGATGTCGGCTCGGATCGAGGTCAGCTGCTTGCCCCAGGCGGAATCGTTGCGCAGGTCGAGCTCGGTGCGCAGGCCCCGCACGCCATCGTGCAACGTCTTGAGGTTGCCGGCCACGTTGTCGAAATGGCCGCGCTTGATGTCCATGCGCAGGGTGGCGGCGACACAGGACAGATCGTGCAGCGCGATCGTGACCGCGACGCCGTAAGGCGTCGCCGCAACGCGGATCTCGTCGTCGGAGGCGGCAATCTTGATGGCGAGGCGGATGATCTGCCACGGCGCGGTCATCCGCTGCACCACGATCGACAGCGCGAAGGGCAGCATCTGCGGCGTCTGGAGCACCGGAATGTTGAGCGCCGACGTCACCGAGGCGATCTGGGAATCGCCGAAGGCGCGCAAGGTCCGCGGCAGCTTCTCGTTCAGGCCGGCAATGGCCTCCCGGACCTGCAGCACCGCTCCGATCGAGTAGAGGTCCTCGATCACGTTGGGCGGGCCGACCCGGGCCAGCGCGCGCGATTTGTCGCCGCCGCCGGGACCCGTCAGCTCGAAAATGGCGTCCGCAGCCACCGCTTGGAGCTTCTGCGCCAAGGCCTCGACCTGCCCCGCACTGTCGGCGGGCATACGCGCCAGCGCGGCCTCGAATTCGTTGACCTTGTCCGGCGCGCCGTCGCGGCCGAGCCATTGCCAGATCGGCTGCAGCGAAGAGCGGCGGATCTGACCGACCCGGATCGGGGTGCCGGCTTCGACCAGGAAGGGTTCCAGCACCTGGAACAGCAGCCGCGACAGATCATCCGTGCGCGGCGGCGGGGCTTCTTCGGCTTCGGTCTTGCGGACGATCTTGCGCAACTGCTCGAGCACGAGGGTCGCCACCGCGGTGTCCTGGCCGCGATCGAGCGCACGCTCGAACTCCCGCATCAGCAGCGCCTGCGACTGCGGCGGGAGCTGCGCGAGATATTCCCTCAGCCGCTCGATCGATGTCTGGCTCATGCGCCCGGGTAATGCACGGTAAAATGGCGGACATGGGATGCGTCCGGGCGCGATCATAGGAGGGCCCACTTAAGAAGCCGTTTAGGAAGTCGGGTCGAATCCCCTCGGTTGGCGTCCGCAGGCCTTGGGCGGGATCGAAAAGCCACGTCGGAACAAGGGATTATATTCCCGGAAGGACCAGTTCGGCCCGCAGGCCGCCGGTCGGCGCGCCACCGAGCGAGAGGCTGCCGCCGTAGAGCGCGGCAAGGTCGGTCACGATCGACAGCCCCAGCCCCGATCCGGGCTTGGACTCGTCGAGCCGCTGGCCGCGCCGGGAGACCTGGGCGCGCTCGGCCTCCGACAGCCCGCGGCCGTCGTCATCGACGATGATCCGCAGCCGCGGGCCCACCCCCGCCTGGTGCGGCGCCTCCACGAGGACCTCGATGAAGACGCGCGAGGCCGCCCATTTGCAGGCGTTGTCGACGAGATTGCCGACCATCTCCTCCAGATCCTGGCGCTCGCCGCGAAATTTCGCCGAATGATCCGCCTTGGCCTCGACCACGATGCCGCGATCACGATGGATCTTCTCCATGGTCCGCCGCAGCGCCTCGATGGCAGGCGCCACCTCCGTCACGGTCGCGACCACGGAGACCCGCGCCGCGATGCGCGCGCGCTCCAGATGATGGGCGACTTGGTCGCGCATCACGTCCGCCTGCTCCATCACCTTGGCTGCGAACGGATCGGCAATGTGGGCGCCGGCCTCGTTGACGATCACCGAGAGCGGCGTCTTGATGGCGTGGGCGAGATTGCCGACATGGGTCCGCGCGCGCTCGACGATCTCGCGGTTGGCATCGATCAGCGCGTTGGTCTCGCGCGCCAATGGCGCGATCTCGACCGGGAATTCGCCCTCAAGCCGCTCCGCCCGCCCGGAGCGGATATCGGCAATCGATTCCGAGATGCGCTTGAGCGGTGCGAGGCCGAAGCGGACCTGGAACACGGTCGTCAGCAGCAGCACGATGCCAAGCGCGGTGAAGGTGCCGCCGAGATAATAGTCGAAGCTGCGCGTCTCGTCGAAAATCTCGGTGTCGTCGCCGGCGACGCTGACGAGAAATTTGCCGTCGGCGCCGAGATCGACGGGACGTTCGACCATGCGCAAATTCTGCCCCTCGGGCCCGTCGACATAGGCGAGGCGAATGCCGGCGGCGGTGAGCTCGGTGCCCTGCTCCTCCAGCTTCGGCAGCTTCTTGTCCCAGAGCGAGCGCGAGGACCGCACTTCCGGCTTCTCGGTGTCGGTCCGCGTGATCTGCCAGTACCAGCCCGACAGCGGCAGCTCGAACAGGGGCTCGCCCAGCGACTGGAACTGGCGGTCCGGCGGCTCGTCGGGGGTCGCGACCTCCGCGATCAGGGTGCGCAGATAGAGGTTGAGCCGGCGGTCGAAGGCGCGCTCCGTGGCGTTCTTGTAGACCGACGACAGCACCACGCCGGTGATGGCCAGGATCACCACGAGCCAGGCGGTCGCCGACAGGAACAGTCGGTTGGCAAGTGAGCTAGCGGCCATCGGAACGATCCCGGGAGGCGCAGGATGGCAGGGCGGCGGAGGTCATGATCGGACCAAGGCCCCTGTGGGGCGGCCCGTCAAGCCCCGGAACGCCTCAAGCGGCCGGCGGGGTCAGGAGATAGCCGAGGCCGCGGACGGTCTGGATGATGTCGACGTCGAGCTTCTTGCGGATGCGGCCGACGAACACTTCGATCGTGTTGGAGTCGCGGTCGAAGTCCTGGTCGTAGAGGTGCTCGACCAGCTCGGTGCGGGACACCACACGCCCGGAATGGTGCATCAGGTAGGCCAGAAGCCGATATTCGTGCGAGGTCATCTTGACGGGATTGCCGGAAACGCTGACCCGGCCGGTGCGGGTGTCGAGGGTCACGGGGCCGCAGCTGAGCTCGCTCTGGGCATGGCCGGTGGAGCGGCGCAGCAGCGCACGGATGCGCGCCAGCACTTCCTCCAGATGGAACGGTTTTGCGACATAGTCGTCGGCGCCGGCATCGAAGCCCTGCACCTTGTCGCTCCAGCGGTCGCGTGCGGTGAGGATCAGGACCGGCATGGTGCGGCCGTTGCGGCGCCAGGCCTCCAGCACCGAGATGCCGTCCTTCTTCGGCAGACCTATGTCGAGCACGACGGCATCATACGGCTCGTTGTCGCCGAGATAATGCCCCTCCTCCCCGTCGAAGGCCCGATCGACGACATAGCCAGCGTCGGTCAGCGCCTTGGTGAGCTGGCGATTGAGATCGGGGTCGTCCTCAACAACGAGCAGGCGCACGTTTCTCTCCAGAGATAGGCCGCATCAACACTGCGCCAGATGAGCAATTCCGGCGTGAACTGAATATGAACGCCGGGAACCTGCCGCGTTACTTTTTGGTCATATACGCCGTGTTCGCAGCCAACGCGACTGCGCCCGCCCTGCGGCCGGATGAGCCGGCAGCAGGACGGGCGCAGATGTGCCGCGGACTGCGGCAAGTGGAAGGTCCGCCCTTCCCGTGAATTTGGCCGTCAGGTCCGGAAGAACACGAACCAGATGACGGCGAGGATCAGGATCGCAAGCCCGGTCGAGATGGCGAGCAGGGCGGCAACGGACGGCCCAGGTTCACCCTGCCGCGCCTCGGTTGCCGTTTCGACGATCTGATGCTGCTCTCGCGTGGTTGCCATGATGCCCTCAATCTCTGGATGTCGCTCCCGATAGCCGCGACCTCCTCGCAGCCGATGTCCAGAGCCAACGCGTGATGGGATACGATGTTCCGGCTTTTGCGGCCGGATCGGGCGGCACAGCATGGCCCAGCGGCCAGTTAACGCAGTTGCAAGATTCAGCAGCCGACCTTGCTTTGATTCGTTGTTCCCCGATGGTATCCTAGTCGTCTGTCCCCGTTGCGTTTGGAGTAGCCCATGGCCCCCCGCGCCAATTGGAAGGGTTTTCTGCGTCTGTCGCTCGTGACCTGCCCGGTCGCGCTCTATCCGGCCACTTCGGATACCGAGAAGGTCTCCTTCAACCAGATCAACCGCAAGACCGGGCACCGGATCAAGTACCTCAAGGTCGACGCCGAGACCGGCGACGAGGTCACCTCCGAGGACATCGTCAAGGGCTACAAGGTCGACACCGACACCTATATCGAGGTCACCAAGGACGAGCTCGACGACATCGCGCTGGACTCCACGCACACGATCGAGATCGACGAGTTCGTGCCGAAGTCCGACATCGACAACCGCTATCTGATCCGCCCCTATTATCTCGTGCCGGACGGCAAGGTCGGCCACGACGCCTATGCCGTGATCCGCGAGACCATCCGCAGCATGGACAAGGTCGCGATCGGCCGCGTGGTGCTGACCAACCGCGAGCACATCATCGCGCTCGAGCCGCTCGAGAGCGGGCTGATGGGCACGCTGCTGCGCTATCCCTACGAGGTCCGCAGCGAGAGCGAATATTTCGACGACATCCAGGACGTGAAGCTCACCAGGGACATGCTCGACCTCGCCAAGCACATCGTCGAGAAGAAGTCCGGCGCGTTCGAGCCCGAGCTGTTCGAGGATCATTACGAGACCGCCCTGATCGATCTCATCAACAAGAAGCGCTCGGGCATGCCGATCGCGGCCAAGGCCGCGCCGAAGACCGGCAGCAACGTCATCAACCTGATGGACGCGCTGAAGAAGAGCATCGCGAACGAGAAGGATACCGCGCCCGCGGCGAAGGTCGCCAAGGAGACCAAGGCCAAGAAGCCGAAGAAGCGCGTCGAGGGCCAGCGCGAGATGCTGCTGCCGATCGCCGGCAAGGGTGGCAAGGAGGCCGCGGCGAAGGCCGCAACCGCACCGAAGAAGCCCGACAAGCCGGTGCGCGCGCCGGCGCGAACGAAGAAGGCCGGTTAGCCGCACCGCGCGCGCGATCACGCCGTGATGTCACCTCTCGCGGATCGGGCGGCCTGACATGCCCTGGTCGACGGCGTTCGACGATCCCGTTCGCGTGAGCAGCAAGCGCGCGCTGCTCACGCTCCAGGACGCCGCCGACTACATCATGCAGCTGCCCGCGGACGCCCAGCACGAGGCGCATTGGCAGACCGCCGTCGAGACCTTGATCAATGCGGCCGAGACGGGCGGCGGCTGGATGATGTTCGCCCGTATCGCCATGTTGCGGGCCCTGAACGCGCCTGGCGGGCGCCGATGACCGCGATGGCCCGGCAAACAGCCTCAACAATTCGTTAAGCGCCACCCCTCTCTCGATGCCGGTATCGTGCAAGCGCCTCCCGAGGCTTGACCAGCCACACGGGCCCCGCGATTTGAATCCATTTGGACAGGCCGGCGGAACCTTAATTTAATGACTGCCGTCGTATCAGCGGAGGCGCGATCGCCCGGTCTTAATTCTTTTGGCGCGCATAAAGACTTATTCGATCTATTGACGAATTCGATGACGACGCGGTCATACGTTGGATCGGACGAACAGGAGTTGGCAATGCCTTTGCTTAGGTCTTTCCTTGCCGATGAAAACGGTGCGACCGCGATCGAGTACGGTCTCATCGCCGCCGGCATCGCGCTGGCAATCATAACGGCCGTGAACACCATGGGCACGACCCTCCTCAACAGTAAGTTCGTCGCAATCAGCACGGCAATGAAGTAGCCCCGATCCCGATCTGGCCGGGGCCGATATCGGCGATATCGCCGCCGCATTCGGCTCCTCCCATTTCCGGACCGACGCGCCTGCAGCAGCACGGCTGCGTGACGGCACGCCGCAGCCCGCCCGTGCTGTAGCCGCGCGCGGGCCATGATCTGGGTCAACAGCATCAGGACCGCGACGTCTAAGCATGGACGCCGAGTTTCCTCCTGCCGGCCCGTCCATGCATCCAGACCTTCCGCACGCCCAACTGAAGATACGCCGTGTCCGGCTCGATACCGGACGCGAAAACGTCGTCGTGCTCTCCCGGCAGTCGAAAGCGCTGCGCGCCGAGATCTTCCGCGGCTTCAGCCGCGTCGAGCTGCGCCAGGGCGGCAAGGTCCTGCTGGCGACGCTGCTGATCACCGACGACGATACGCTGGTGGCCCCCGACGAGATCGGCCTCTCTGAACCCGCGTTCCACCGCTTCGCGCAAGGCGTGGGCACCCAGGTCACCGTCAGGCCGGCCTCGCCTCCGGAGAGCCTGGAAGCGGTGCGCGCAAAGATCCGCGGCCGAACCTTGAGCCAGGCCGAGATCGGCGCGATCATCGACGACCTCGCCCATTATCGCTACTCGGACATGGAGATCGCCGCCTTCCTGATCGGCTCGGCGAGCTTCATCACCAGCGACGAGCTGCTCGCCCTCACCGGCGCGATGGCCCAGGCCGGCACGCAATTGGTGTGGCCGACGCCTGTTGTCGTCGACAAGCATTGCATCGGAGGCATCCCCGGCAATCGCACCTCGATGGTGGTGGTGCCGATCGTCGCCGCGCATGGCCTGCCGATCCCCAAGACCTCCTCGCGCGCCATCACCTCGCCCGCCGGCACCGCCGACACGATGGAGGTGCTGGCGCGGGTCAATGTCGGCGTCGAGGAGATGAAGGCGATCGTCTCGGCCTGCAATGGCTGCCTGATCTGGGGCGGACATGTGAACCTGTCGCCGGCCGACGACGTCCTGATCTCCGTCGAGCGCCCGCTCAGCCTCGATACCCGCGAGCAGATGGTCGCCTCCATCATGTCCAAGAAGATCGCGGCCGGCTCGACGCATCTGTTGATCGACATTCCGGTCGGGCCGACCGCGAAGGTCACGAGCGGCGTCGAGGCGATGCGGCTGCGCAAGCTGTTCGAATTCGTCGGCGACCGCTTCGGCCGCTCGGTCGAGGTGATCATGACCGATGGCAGCCAGCCGATCGGCAACGGCATCGGCCCGGTGCTCGAGGCCAATGACGTCATGGCCGTGCTCGGCAACGATCCGGATGCGCCTCGCGATCTGCGCGAGAAGTCGCTGCGGCTGGCCGCGCATCTGCTGGAATACGATCCGAAGCTGCGCGGCGGCGCCGGCTATGCGCGGGCGCGCGAGCTGCTCGACAGCGGCGCGGCGCTGAAGCAGATGCAGAAGATCATCGACGCCCAGGGCCCGTCGACATGCGGCAGCGAGCTGGGATCGCTCAGCTTCGACGTCAAGGCGGCGCATGACGGCACCGTGTCCGCCATCGACTGCCTGCGTCTGAACCGCCTCGCCCGCACCGCCGGCGCGCCGCTCGACAAGGGTGCCGGCATCCGCCTGTTCAAGAAGATCGGCGATCGCGTCGAGCAGGGCGAGCCGCTCTATCGCGTCTACACGTTCGGCCGCCCCGAGCATGACCTGGCCACCGATGCCGCCACCGAGGAGAGCGGTTACGTCGTCAACGGTCATGAGCCCCCGCAGGGCAAGACCGCGCCATGAGCACGATCGCGCTGCAGACATTGTCCGGCGGCAACGATGCGGCGAAACGCCTTGCGGCGCGGCTTGGGTTGTCCTGCGCGGAGATCGCCGTGCATCGCTTTCCGGACGGCGAGCTGCGCGTCACCGTCGCGCCGGCGACAGACACCACCCTCCTCTATGCCCCGCTCGATCAACCCAATGACAAGCTGATCGCCCTGCTGTTCGCTGCGGAGGCCTTGCGACGTGGCGGTTCGAAGCGGCTGGTGCTGGTCGCGCCCTATCTCTGCTACATGCGGCAGGATGCTGCGTTTCATGCGGGCGAGGCCATCAGCCAGCGTGCCATGGGTGATCTGCTCGCAAGGACCGTCGACCGAATCGTCACCGTGGATGCGCATTTGCATCGCACCTCCGACATCCGCTTGGTCTTTCCAGGCATTGAAGCGGAGAATCTGTCCGCCATGCCTGCGATCGCGGCCGCACTGGCAAGCGGCGGCATCGACCCCTCGACCATCGTGATCGGACCCGACATGGAGTCCGAGCCCTGGGTCAGCGACATCGCGCGCCGGCTGCAATTGCAGCACACGGCGGCAAACAAGACGCGACACGGCGATCGTTCCGTGGCGATCAGTTTTGCCGATCCCGGGCTGCTGTCGGGACGGCCGGCGCTGCTGGTGGACGATATCGTCTCCTCAGGGACGACGCTGATGGAAGCGGCCAAGGCTCTGACGGCGATGGGCGCGACCGCCGTCGACGCTGTCATCACGCACGCGCTGTTTCCGCCCGCGATGACCGTCGCATTCTCCAGCGCTGGCATCCGGTCGATCCGCTCGACCGACAGCGTGCCGCACCCGACCAACGCGATCGCGCTCGACGAGATTCTCGCGACCGCGTTGCGGTCCGAACTGCCGACGACACATCTTGCGGAGACGATTCCATGAGCACTACCGTTCGATTTTGCGGTGCCGCCCGCACCGTGACGGGATCGAGCTATCTGTTCCAGACCGCAGGCGGCCGCTTCCTGGTCGATTGCGGCCTGTTCCAGGGCCAGAAGACGCTGAAGGAGCTCAACTACGGCGCCTTTCCGTTTCGCCCCGCCGATATCGATGCCGTGCTGCTCACGCATGCCCATATCGACCATAGCGGCCTGTTGCCGAAACTCGTGCGCGCGGGATTCGAGGGACCGATCCTGGCGACGCGCGGCACGATCGATCTCTGCTCCTACATGCTGCCCGACGCCGGCAGCATCCAGGAATCGGAAGTCACCCAGCTCAACCGGCGCAACGCCTCGCGAGGCCGCAAGGAAGTTTTCCCCATCTACACGCAGGCCGATGCGATCGCATCGCTGCAATCGTTTCGAGCGGTCGACTACGAACGCTGGACCGACGTGATCCCGGGCGTCCGCGCGCGCTACTGGAACGCGGGCCATCTGCTCGGCTCGGCCTCGATCGAGCTCGAGATCGCCGAGCAGGGCGCGCCACGTCCGCTGCGCGTGCTGCTCTCCGGCGACGTCGGGCCGGAGGCCAAGCTGCTGCAACCCGATCCCGAAGCGCCAAGCGATCTCGACTACGTCATCTCGGAATCGACCTATGGCGACCGGGTGCGCGAGGCGACGACGCCTGCCCTTCGCCGCAAGCACCTCGCGGCCGAGGTGCGCGATGCGGCGGCGGCCGGCGGCGCGCTGCTGCTGCCCGCCTTCGCGGTCGAGCGCACCCAGGAGCTGATCGTCGATCTCGTCGACCTGATGGAGCACGGCGAGATTCCGACCGCACCGATCTTCCTCGATTCTCCGCTCGCGATCCGCGCCACCGAAGTGTTTCGCCGCCATGCCGAGAGCCTCGACCCATCGGTCGATGCCGCGCGGCTGCTCAACTCGCCGCATCTCAAATTCACGGAGACGGCGGACGAGAGCAAGGCGATCATGCGCCTGTCCGGATTCCACATCATCATCGCCGCAAGCGGCATGTGCGACGCCGGCCGCATCCGCCATCATCTGAAGCGCTGGCTGTGGAACGAGCGCGCGACCGTGCTGCTCGCCGGCTTCCAGGCCAACGGCACGCTCGGCCGCTTCCTGCAGAACGGGGCCAAGGCGGTGCGGATCCAGGGCGAGGAGATCAAGGTCGCCGCCCGCATCCGCATGATCGACGAATATTCGGGCCATGCCGACGGTGCCGGCATGGCCGGTTGGATCGCGGCGCGCCGGCCGATCGCCCGCGGGCTGTTCCTGGTCCACGGCGAGGAAGCCGCCATCGCAGGCCTCGCCGAACGCGTTGCCAAGCGCATCATTCCGGCGGCGAAGGTCTATCAGCCGACGCTGGACGACATCTACGAACTCGCCGCGCCCGAACCGCGCGTGCTCGACGTCGATCACCGCCGCCGCCTCGCGCCGGAAGCCGTGACCCGCCTCGACTGGCACAACGAGATGTCCGAGCTCATGCTCGACATCAACGACCGGATTGGAGTCGCCGCCGACGACCGCGCCCGCGGCGTGATCATCCGACGGCTGCGCCGCGCGCTGGAGGAGACGACGTAGCGGCGCGTTGGCGCCTCTCCAACCGACGTCATTGGCGATATCGCACCGCTCTCGTGTCCCGGACGCGCAGCAGCGCTCTTGCGCTGCTGCGCAGAGCCGGGACCCATGTTTCCGACGGTCGCGCTGTGAGATATGGGCCTCGGCTCTGCGCCGCATCACTTCGTGCCGCCGCGCGTCCGGGGCACGAGACCGCTGTTTGGCAATGGACATACCTGCTCATCCTCGCGGCGAATCTCGCCCGAGCTTTGCTGTCTCTTCCGCCCTCTTCGAAAGCAAGGGCGCAGGGAAGGCCGGGCGCCGGCTGGCACCCGAAGTCCCGCGTGTGCTAGAGAACGCGCACGGGGTGGACGACAGGTGATGCCGGTCGCCCGGCCTTCCCTGCGCGATGGTTTTCACGGTGTCCTTCGTGCTCTCCTCGGGGAGCGTTGCACTATTGCCCCCGTCGCCTTGCGGATGTGTGATGCGCGCACCGGTTGGCCGCTGCATCTCCGCTAAGACTTGACGCCAGAGCCGCGGGCGTCGGGACCACACGACTTCTCCGTCCGCGCACGTCCTCGCTGGGCTCTCCGCGGCTGGCGTGCGCTCACCGCAAAGACCATTCGAAGACGCTGTCAGCGCCGTGTCGTATCGCGCCTGGCGCTGCTCACGGTTTCCCGCCCTGCTAGCCACCATCGCGCGCCGACGCCGTCGCGGCCACCGCATCCCGGCCCGCGTCTCGTGACGATCGCGAAACGCCCCTTGTGGCGGGCGGGATGGCGCGCGTTGTACGGCAAAACCGAACTTCTGTAAATACGAATATTTTTGCCAGGGCATATGGACCCAGCGCTGGCGTGTTTTGCCCGTCGGGCGACACAACGGATGGTGGGCGGCATCGGCTGGGTTGCTGCGAACACGGCTGCGTGAACTGCCGCTCCACCGCGCCCTTCCCGAAAAATCAAGCTGTTCTCAAGGAAAACAGGAGCCCATCGGAAGACTTCAGCCAAGCCGGAACCGGCATCCCGGCCTACAGACGAGATTGTTTGCCGTTCGCCTCGGCATCGCGAAAAGCGTCACGATACCGCCGCACGGCCTATTTCGATCACGCAGAGCGAGAAGTGCACATGGCTGTCACAGCAAATTTTTCCGCCGGAATTCTTACCGTCCTTGGCAACGGCCACAACAATTCGGTCACGTTGGGCCGCAACGCAGCCGGGACGATCGTCGTCAACCACGGCGCAGTCGCGATCAAGGGCGGCCCCGCGACGGTCGCCAACACGAAATTGATCCAGGCCTTCGGCCAGGACGGCAACGACATCATCACGATCGACGAGAGCAACGGCGCGATGCCCGCGGCGAACCTGTTCGGCGGCGCCGGCAACGATGTGCTGACCGGAGGATCCGGCGGCGACATGCTGTTCGGCCAGTCCGGCAACGACACGCTGTTCGGCAAGGGCGGCAACGACCTGCTGTTCGGCGGTTCCGGCAACGATGTGCTGGTCGGCGGCGACGGCAACGACCAGATGTTTGGTGAAGCCGGTAACGACCGCATGATCTGGAATCCCGGCGACGACAGCGACCTGATGGAGGGCGGCGAAGGCATCGATACCGCCGAGGTGAACGGCGGCAACGGCAGCGAAACCTTTGCCATCACGGCGAACGGCACGCGCGTGCGCTTCGACCGGGTCGACCCGGCCCCCTTCTCGCTCGACATCGGCACCACCGAGAACCTCGTGGTCCATGCCGGCGGCGGCGACGACATGATCTCGGCCTCAGGCAATCTCGCCGCGCTCATCGCGCTGACGCTCGACGGCGGGGCCGGCAACGACACGATCCTCGGCGGCAACGGCGCGGATCTGCTGCTCGGCGGCGACGGCAACGATTTCATCGACGGCAACCAGGGCAACGACACCGCCCTCCTGGGCGCGGGCAACGACACCTTCCAGTGGGATCCCGGCGACGGCAGCGACAAGGTCGACGGACAGGCCGGCACCGACACCCTGCTGTTCAACGGCTCGAACATCGCCGAGCACATCGCCCTGTCCGCCGCCAATGGCGGACGCACGCTGCTTACGCGCGACGTCGCCAACATCGCGATGGACCTCGACAGCATAGAGACCGTCACCATCAACGCCCGCGGCGGCAGCGACGATATCGTCGTCAACAACCTGGCTGGAACCGACGTCAAGCAGGTCAATATCGATCTCGGGTCGAACGGCACTGGTGACGGCGCGGCCGACGCCGTGACGCTCGTCGGCACGAACGGCGCCAATGCGATCGAAGTGTCCGGCACGGGCACCTCGGTTGCGGTCACGGGACTGCCGGCCGCACTCGCCATCACCAATGCGGAAGGCGCGAACGATGCGCTTCTCATCGAGGGCCTCGGCGGCAACGACACGATCTCGGCCGCCGCGCTGGCCGCCGGAATCGTGCACCTGACGATCGACGGCGGCGCCGGCAACGATACGATCCTCGGCAGCGCCGGCAGCGACACGCTGATCGGCGGCGACGGCAATGATTTCATCGACGGCAACCAGGGCAACGACGTCGCCCTGCTTGGCGCCGGCAACGATATCTTTCAGTGGAATCCGGGCGACGGCAGCGACACCGTCGAGGGCGGTGCCGGCGTCGACACGCTGCGGTTCTTTGGCGCCAACATTGCCGAGACCATGTCCATCGTGGCGAACGGCGACCGCGCCCTGCTGACACGCGACGTCGCCAACATTACGATGGATCTGCACGGGGTCGAGCATGCCGATCTCCATACGCTGGGCGGCGCCGACCATATCGCGGTGGGCGATCTGAGCGGGACCGAACTGACGCAGGTGAACATCGACCTCGGCGGCTCGACCGGTACGCCCGACGGAGCCGTCGATACCGTCTCGGTCGATGCCAGCCAGGCTGCCGACACGTTCGGCGTGCGCGGCAACGCCGGTGGCGTGACGGTGTTCGGCCTGCATGCGGCGACGCACGTGACCGGAATGGACGGAACCGATCAGCTGACCCTCAATGGCCTCAGCGGCGACGACGTCATCGACGCGAGCGGGCTCGCTGCCGGCGCGCTGCAACTGACGATCAACGGCGGCATCGGCAACGACACCATCCGCGGCAGTCAGGGCGACGACATCATCAACGGCGGCGACGGCAATGACGTCGCGCTGATGGGCGCCGGCAACGACACCTTCGTCTGGAATCCCGGCGACGACAACGACACGGTCGAGGGCCAGGCGGGCAGTGACTCCCTGCTGTTCAACGGCGCCAACATCGCCGAAACCATCAACATCTTCGCGAACGGCTCCCGCGCCGAGCTGACGCGGGACGTCGCAAATATCACGATGGACACGGGCGGCGTCGAGACGATCGCGTTCAACGTCCGCGGCGGCGCCGACAAGATCACTGTCGGCGACATGACCGGCACCGACGTGACGCAGGTGAAGATCGACCTCGGCGCCGTTCCCGGCACCCCCGGGGGCGACGGCGCGGTCGACAACATCGTGATCAACGGCACCGGCGGGGACGACGTCATCACGCTGTCGCTCAACAGCAACGGCGCGCTGGTGATCGACGGTCTGGCCAGCCAGGTCGTGATCGAGAATTTCGACTTCAACGACACCATCACCATCAACGGTCTCGGCGGCGACGACGTGATCACGGCGTCTGGCGTCGGCCCGGGCGGGCCGCACCTTGTGTTCGACGGCGGCGCCGGCAACGACGTGCTCATCGGCAGCGCCGGCAACGACACGCTGCTCGGCGGGCTCGGTGACGACGTGCTGATCGGCGGCGGCGGCATCGACGTGCTGGACGGCGGTCCCGGCGACAACGTCGTGATCCAGTCCTTGCTCGCCCACGCGGGCTTGCATGTGGACACGCTGGTCTGAACTTCGAAGGCCGCGCCGCTGGAGAATGGACAGAGCGCCGCCGGATGCCGGCGGCCCTCAGGTCAGCTCTCGGGGTCCGCCTGATGTCTCGATCCGGGCGCGGTAGCGCAGCTTGGGTCCTCTGACGATGTCCGGCGGCCGGTCGATCGTCAACGACCGATACAGCGTCTGCAGCGCGGCGGGTTCCGGATGCTCGAGCGTGAAGGATGTTAGCCGCGCGCCGAGATCCGCGATCGCAGCCATCGAGCGGGGCTTGCCACGCCTGTCGATGATCGAGGGAGCGGCGCCGTCGAGCGGGAGTGAGCCGTCGTTCGGAATGGCGAAGTCGAACGACGGATCATTTGCGGGAAGCGGAACCTTGGCGCCGAAGATATCTTCTCGGCCCGCGAGGACCGCGTCGATCACATCGGTTCGCGCGACCCAGCCGCGCAGGCGGCGGCCCTCATCCCAATCGGACCTGACCTGGTCCTGGTCGTCCAGGCCGAACCAGCGCGGGCGGCCCGGCGCAACGGCCTCGGGATCGAGCGCCACGATTTCCAGGTAGACGGAGTCACCGAGCTGAAGCAGGTGATTGTGGGTGCCCATATAGGCATGGCGCTGCCCGAATGGGACATCGAGATCGAGGCAGTTTCGAACATGGAGGACGCCTTCGGCCAGGCTCGGAGCGATGACCGTGATATGATCGAGCTGCAACATCTTCCGGGATTCCGCGGCGAGGTTGCCTCATCATGCAATCGTCATCTCCGGCTTGCAACGTCGTCACTCGGCTCCACTTTGGCCTGGTGACGCCCCTCCTGCATGGCTGACCTACCGCATCCGCGCCGCGCTTCGCTTTACCCTGCAGTCGATTCCTGATCCTCTCTGCCCAACCGGCCGGATCAACCGGCCAAAGCCTCAAGGGGAGAGACGCCATGAAGCTCGGCACCGCTATTGCGGAAATCATGCGGCGCGAGGGGATCGAGATCCTCTGCGGCTATCCCGTCAACCATCTGATCGAGCACGCCGCGAAAGCAGAGATCCGCCCGGTGATGGTGCGGCAGGAGCGCGTCGGCATCCACATGGCGGATGCGATCTCGCGGGTGACCTCGGGACGCAGCATCGGCGCGTTCTGCATGCAGCATGGGCCCGGCGCGGAGAATGCGATGGGCGGCGTCGCGCAATGCTTCGGCGAATCCGTGCCCGTGCTGGTGCTGCCGATGGGCTATCAGCGCCGGCTTTCGCATATCGAGCCGAACTTCAATTCCAGCGAAGCGATGAAGCCGTTCGCGAAATCGTCGGAGCCGATCATCCTCGCGGCGGAGGTCGCCAACATCTTCCGCCGCGCCTTCACCAAACTGAAGAACGGCCGCGGCGGCCCTGTCATCGTCGAGATCCCCTCCGACATGTGGAACGAGGAGGTGCCGGAGCCGCTCGACTACACGCCGGTGCTGCGCACGCGCTACGGCGCCGATCCCGTTCATGTGAAGGAAGCCGCGCAACTGCTCGTCAACGCCAAACGCGCGGTGATCTATGCCGGCCAGGGCGTGCATTACGCGCAGGCCTGGCCGCAGTTGAAGCGGCTCGCGGAGCGGCTGGCGATCCCCGTCACCACCAGCTTAGGCGGCAAATCGTCATTCCCCGAAACGCATCCGCTCTCGCTCGGCTCCGGCGGCCTTGCGGTGCCGCGCGCGGTGCCGAAATTCCTCGGCGAAGCCGACGTCATCTTCGGCATCGGCTGCTCGTTCACGGAAACCAATTTCGGCATCGCGATGCCGAAGGGCAAGACCATCATCCATTCCACGCTCGATCCCAATCATCTCAACAAGGATGTGGAGGCAAAAATCGGCCTCGTCGGCGACGCCGGCCTGGTGCTCGATGCGCTGCTGGAGGAGATCGGCAAGACCGTCACCGCGGACCGAGATGCCTCATCCGTCGCGGCCGAGATCGCGGCCTCGCACAAGGAGTGGCTGGCGAAATGGATGCCGAAGCTCACCAGCAACGATGCGCCGCTCAGCCCCTATCGCGTACTGTGGGATTTGCAGCACACGGTCGACATCGACAACACCATCATCACGCACGATGCCGGCAGCCCGCGCGACCAGCTCTCGCCGTTCTGGAAATCGACAAAACCCCTCACCTATCTCGGCTGGGGCAAGACGACGCAGCTCGGCTATGGCCTGGGCCTTGCGATGGGCGCCAAGCTGGCAAGGCCCGACAAGCTCTGCGTCAATGTCTGGGGCGATGCGGCGATCGGCTTCACCGGCATGGATTTCGAGACCGCAGTGCGCGAGCGCATCCCGATCATGTCGATCCTGCTCAACAATTTCTCGATGGCGATCGAGTTGAAGGTGATGCCGATCTCGACCGAGAAATATCGCTCGACCGACATTTCCGGCGACTATGCCGCCATGGCGCGCGCTTTCGGCGGCTATGGTGAGCGGGTGACGCGGCCGGAGGACATCATCCCCGCAATCAAGCGCGGCATCCAGAAGACGCAGGAGGGCATCCCGGTGCTGCTGGAATTCATCACCAGCAAGGAGACGGAGGTGTCGCGGCCGGGCACGTGAGGCAAGCCGGGCGCTGGCTCCGGCCGCAGGGGATGTGATAATCCGGCCCGGTGCCGCGCCTGCCGCGGCACCAAGGCGGATTGCGAATGACCAATTCTTCCCATGATGTCGCCGTGGAGCTTGCGGCCGAGAATGCGCGGTTGCGCAGCGAGCTTGCCATTGCGCGCGACCGCCAGAACGCCAGCGCCGAGATCCTGCGCAACATCGCGGCCTCGCCCTCCGATGCCCGCCCGGTGTTCGCCGCGATTGCGTCGAGCTCCAAGCGCCTGCTCGACGGCTTCTCCGCCACCGTGCTCCAGTTCATCGGCGACGAGCTGCATCTCGTGGCCTACACGCCGACCAGCCCGGAGGCGGACGAAGGGCTGAAGGCCTCGTTCCCGCGCAAGATCGCGGAGTTTCCGACCTTTGCGCTGGTGCGCGGCGGCGAGACGATCCAGTTTCCCGACAGCGAGGCCGCTGACGTCCCCGAGCTGAATCGCGAGCTGGCGCGGCTGCGCGGCTTCCGCAGCGTACTGTTCATGCCGTTGATGAACCGCGGCACGCCGGTCGGCATGATCAGCGTCACGCGCGCCGAGCCGGGCGCGTTCGCTCCCGACCTCGTGCAGCTCTTGCAGACCTTCGCCGACCAGGCCGTGATCGCGATCGAGAATGCACGCCTGTTCAACGCGACACAGGAGGCGCTGGAGCGCCAGACCGCCACCGCCGACATCCTGAAGGTGATGGCGGCCTCGCCGTCCGACGTGCAGCCGGTGTTCGAGGCCATCGCCGCCAACGCCAACCGGTTGATCGGCGGCTTCTCGACGGCGGTGCTGCGCTACGTCGACGGCGCCGCGCACATTGCGGCGTTCACGCCGACCGATCCGGCCGGCGATCGCGTGCTGCAGGCCTCGTTCCCTGTGCCGTTCGCGCGATTCCCGCCCTATCAGCTCGTGGCCAAGGGGACCGCCGCGCAATTGCCCGACACCGAGCTTGAGCCGGCGGCGCGCGACATCGCGCGCGCCCGCGGCTATCGCAGCATGCTGTTCGCGCCCTTGATGAGCGAGGGCGGAGCGATCGGCATCATCATCGCGACGCGACGCGCAGCGGGCCCGTTCGCCGAGCATCACGTGCACCTGCTGCAGACCTTCGCCGACCAAGCGGTGATCGCGATCAAGAATGTCAGCCTGTTCAATGAAGTCGCGAGCCGCACGCGGGAGCTTGCCAGGTCGCTCGACGATTTGCGCGCGGCGCAGGACCGGCTGGTCCAGACCGAGAAGCTCGCTTCGCTCGGCCAGCTCACCGCCGGCATCGCGCACGAGATCAAGAACCCGCTCAACTTCGTCAACAATTTCGCCTCGCTCTCCGCCGAATTGACCGACGAGCTGAACGAGGTGCTCGCACCTGTCGACCTCGCCGACGACGTTCGCGCCGAGGTGGACGAGCTCACGGGGCTGCTGAAGGACAATCTCGGCAAGGTCGTGCAGCACGGACGGCGCGCCGATTCCATCGTCAAGAACATGCTGCTGCATTCGCGCGAGGGCGGCGGCGAGCACCGGCTGAGCGACATCAACGCGGTGGTCGAGGAGAGCCTCAACCTCGCCTATCACGGCGCGCGGGCCGAGAAGCCGCAGTTCGACGTGACGCTCGAACGCGACCTCGATCCGGCCGCCGGCTCGGCCGACGTATTCCCGCAGGAGATCACGCGGGTGCTGCTGAACCTGATTGGAAACGGATTCCATGCGGTCGCCAAGCGCAAGGCGGAGACCGCAGCGGGCGCTTACGAGCCGGTCGTGACCGCCGCGACCCGCGACCGCGGCGACAGCATCGAGATCCGCATCCGCGACAACGGCACGGGCATCCCGGATGAGGTGAAGGAGAAGATGTTCAATCCGTTCTTCACCACCAAGCCGGCCGGCGAAGGCACTGGCCTCGGACTGTCGATGAGCCACGACATCGTGGTGAAGCAACATGGCGGCACGATCGAGGTCGCGACGGAGCCGGGCAAGTTTACCGAATTCACGATCCTGCTGCCACGCAAGAGCAGCTTCCCGGTTCGCGCGGACTGAGCCCTACTCCGCCATCTCGACGGGTTGCTTCGCCGAAGGACCGGCCAGCGGCCGCTCTTCCATCGCGATCAGGCACAGCGCGGCAATGGTCATCAGCGCGGTGGCGGCGCCGAACACGTAGCGGAAGGCGTGCCGCATGTCCTCGGTGGGAATGGCGACGCTGCCCGCGGCGTGATGCTCGCCGGCGAGCGGAACGTCGATGCCGAGCGCGATCAGCAGGATCGCGGCGAAGGCGGCAACCGTGAACGAGGACATCAGCGAGCGGAAGAAGTTCATCGCGCCGGTGATGGTGCCGACCTGCGGGCGCGCGACCGAGTTCTGCAGCGAGACCACGCAGACCGGGAACGTGGTGCCGAGCCCAAGCGCGAACGCCGCCATCAGCGTGAGCAGGCTCCACAGCGGCAAGGTGGTGAGCGTGAGGCCGAGGCCGCACAGCGCGGCCCAGGAGGTGCCGATGATGGCGACGCGCTTGTAGTGTTTTGCACGGGCCATGGTGCGGCCGGCGATCGCCGCGCCGCAGGTCGAGACCGCCGCCAGCGGAATCAGCGCGAGACCCGCCTCGCTGGCGGTGAGATGGTAGACCGACTCGTAATAAAGCGGCAGCTGCACCGTGAGGCCGGTGATCGCGCCGAGCCCGCAGCCGCCGGCCGTCAGCGCGAACGGCGCCACCGATCCGGTCAGCAGCTTCAGCGGCAGGAACGGCTCGTCGGCCCGCCGGGCGTGCCAGACGAAGGTCACCGCGAGCGCGACGGCGCCGCCCACCATCGCCAGTACGGTCGGCGACAGCCAGGGATAGCGCGAGCCGCCCCAGGTCAGCACCAGCATGAAGACGACCGCAGACGCCATCAGCAGCACGCCGCCGAGCCAGTCGACCTTGCGCTTGCGGTGGAACACCGGGATCTTCTTCATGTTCGGCAGCAGCAGCCCAAGCGCCGCGGCGGTGAGCGGCAGATTGATCCAGAAGATCATCGACCAATGCAGATGCTCGGCGAACACGCCGCCGATGACCGGACCCAAAATGCCGCCGACCATCCAGACGCTGGAGAAATAGGCCTGGTACTGGCCGCGCTCGCGCGGCGAGACGACGTCGGAGATCACGGTCTGCACGACAGGCATGATGCCGCCGCCGCCAAGCCCCTGAAGGCCGCGCGCCAGGATCAGCATCGGCATGTTCGGTGCCACCGCGCACAGCACCGAGCCCGCCACGAACAGGCTGAGCGAGATGATGATCATGACGCGGCGGCCGTAGATGTCGCTGAGCGTGCCGAACACCGGCGCGACCGCGGTCGAGGCGAGCAGATAGGCGGTGATGACCCAGGAGAGATTGGAGACGTCCTGGAACTGGCGCCCGATGGTCGGCAACGCCGTCGCCACGATGGTCTGGTCGAGCGCCGCCAGGAACATCGTCAGCATCAGGCTGATGACGATGGTGCGGACCTCGTCCTGCGACAGCGGCGCCGGCGGCGTGATGGACGGCGCGTCATCGACACTGATGACCTCGCTCGGAAGCCGGGACAGCTCCTCGGCGATGTCGTCGGGCAAAGTCTGGATGTCGGCAGAACTGCTCTGCCGGTCGAACTTGTTCATCTCGCTCGGACGTCATGGGGCGGCGCAACGCCGCAAAGGATTCGTTCTATGCAGCCCAATCTAGACAGCAAAGTTTGTCCCGGGCAGGCACCCCGGCGCATGGGAGCATCCCGCCCCCGGGTCATCCCGAACAAGTGATCGGAGCCCGTGCGGCGGCTCAGTCCTTCGGACGTCGCTTCAAGCGCGCCCGTTTCGGCAGAAGCGCGGGCCATTGCACGATGTGGTCTTCGAGCTCCTCGTCCGGGATCTCCTCCTCGCTGCCCTCGACCCGGCCGCGCACGGAGACGCCGGCTTCGTGCACCGTGTTGGGATCACCGGAGACCAGCGGATGCCACCAATAGAGGTCACGGCCCTCGGCGACGAGCTTGTAGCCGCAGCTCGGCGGCAGCCAGTTCAGGGTGCGGACATTGGCCGGCGTCAGGCGGACGCAATCCGGAACCTTGTCGGACCGATTCGGATAGTCCTTGCAGGCGCAGCTCGCACCATCGAGCAGCTTGCAGCCGATATGGGTGAAATAGATCTCGCCGGTGTCTTCGTCCTCGAGCTTGTTCAGGCAGCAGCGGCCGCAGCCGTCGCACAGGCTTTCCCATTCGCCCGCCGACATCTCTTCCAACGTCTTGGTTTTCCAGAAGAATCCTTCCTGGCCTGAAGGTCGTTTGGGAGCTGCGGTCATGCGCCTCAACAAAGGTTCGAAAGAGCAACGAGCCATGCCATCTAGGGCGTGCGGCCGCCATGGTGCAAGCAACGCGCCTTTGAGGCCCGTAATGACCCGGGGTCAATTAGGCCTGTTGTTCAAAATCGCGAGCCTGACCATTGGTTTATGGCCCCCGCTCGGCTAGAAGGAACAGCAAGTCCCTCGGATGCTGGCCGGGCGCCTTGGGTTTGCCGCAACATTCCCCCAAGACGTCTCGACGCCGCCCCGGCCGGGTGCTTGGACGCTTTCGAAGCGAGCCTCAAGGGTTCTAGGTGCGCCAGATCATACCACCGCATTGGAAGCAGAAGATCCGGAATTTCTTCCTGGATCTCGATGCGCGCATCGACTCCTCGCTGTTCTCCTCGGCCAAGGGCATCCGCGAGCTCTACGAGCGCTATTCGACCTTCATGGACCGCTTCTATGTCGGGCGCTGGAAGCGCTGGGTGTTCATCGAGCCACTGTCGGAAGCCGCAACGCTGGGCCTCGGCGGCCTGGTCGTGATGCTCACGCTCGCCATTCCCGCCTTCCGCGAGACCGCGGACGAGGACTGGCTGAAGAAGTCCGATCTCGCGGTGACCTTCCTCGACCGCTACGGCAACCCGATCGGCAGCCGCGGCATCAAGCACAACGACTCGATCCCGCTGGAAGATTTTCCTGACGTGCTGATCAAGGCGACGCTGGCGACCGAAGACCGCCGCTTCTACGAGCATTTCGGCATCGACATCGCCGGCACCGCGCGCGCGCTCGTGACCAACGCGCAAGCGGGCGGCGTCCGCCAGGGCGGCTCCTCGATCACCCAGCAACTCGCCAAGAACCTGTTCCTGAGCAACGAGCGCACCATCGAGCGCAAGGTCAACGAGGCCTTCCTCGCGGTCTGGCTGGAATGGCGCCTGACCAAGAACGAGATCCTCAAGCTGTATCTGGATCGCGCCTATATGGGCGGCGGCACCTTCGGCGTCGACGGCGCGGCGCATTTCTACTTCAACAAATCCGCGCGCGACGTGACCTTGGCGGAAGCCGCGATGCTCGCCGGCCTGTTCAAGGCGCCGACCAAATACGCCCCCCACATCAACCTGCCCGCCGCCCGCGCCCGCGCCAACGTCGTGCTCGACAACCTCGTCGATGCCGGCTTCATGACCGAGGGCCAGGTGTTCGGCGCCCGCCGCAATCCGGCCTTCGCGGTCGACCGCCGCGACGAGGCCTCGCCGAACTACTATCTCGACTACGCCTTCGACGAGATGCGCAAGCTGGTCGACACCTTCCCGAAGTCGTACACCGAGCGCGTCTTCGTGGTCCGGCTCGCCATCGACACCAACGTGCAGAAGGCCGCGGAGGACGCGGTCGAGAACCAGCTGCGCCAGTTCGGCCGCGACTATCACGCGACGCAGGCCGCGACCGTGGTGTCCGATCTCGACGGCGGCATCCGCGCCATGGTCGGCGGCCGCGACTACGGCGCCAGCCAGTTCAACCGCGCCACCGACGCCTATCGCCAGCCCGGCTCCTCGTTCAAGCCCTATGTCTACACCACCGCCCTGCTGAACGGTTACACGCCGAACTCGGTCGTGGTCGACGGCCCGGTTTGCATCGGCAATTGGTGCCCGCAGAATTATGGTCATTCCTATTCCGGCTCGGTGACGCTGACGCAGGCGATCACGCGCTCGATCAACGTGGTGCCGGTGAAGCTCTCGATCGAGATCGGCCGGAGGAACGAGCCCAAAGCGCAGAACCCGGCCAAGGTCGGCCGCGCCAAGATCGTCGAGGTCGCGCGCCGCTTCGGCCTCAAGGCGCCGCTGCCCGACACGCCGTCGCTGCCGATCGGCTCGGACGAAGTCACCGTGCTCGAGCACGCCGTCGCCTACGCGACCTTCCCCAACCGCGGCAAGGCGGTGACGCCGCATTCGGTGCTCGAAGTGCGCACCGGCGCCGGCGACCTCGTCTGGCGCTGGGACCGCGACGGCCCGAAGCCGCGGCAGGCGATCCCGGCCTCCGTTGCCGCCGACATGGCCGGCATGATGAGCCACGTCGTCAGCGAAGGCACGGCGCGCCGTGCCGCGCTCGACGGCATTCCGACCGCGGGCAAGACCGGCACCACCAACGCGTATCGCGACGCCTGGTTCGTCGGCTACACCGGCAATTTCACCTGCGCGGTGTGGTACGGCAACGACGATTACTCGCCGACCAACCGCATGACCGGCGGCTCGTTGCCGGCGCAGACCTGGCACGACATCATGCTCGCGGCGCATCAGGGCGTCGAGGTGCGGGAGATCCCAGGCATCGGCATGGGCCAGAAGCTGCCGCCGCAGCACGTGAGCAACGCGCAGGCCAACGCAGCGCCGAAGATCCTGGAGACCAAGCCCGGTCCGCCGCCGGTGCTGACCAAGCGCGGCGCCGACATCCTGGTGCGCGTCGAGAAGCTGCTGGATGACGCGGCCAAGACGGCCAGGAAATCGGCGGATGCCGACGCCAAGGCGGCCAAGCCGGCCTCGGCGACGAGCGCGCTCGCCTTCCCGCAGAACTATGCGGAAGAGAATGCCAACGCCACCGCCCCGCGCAAGAACTGATCGAAACCCGTGCGGCTGATCCTGATCACATTGACGGCCCTTCTGCTCGCGACGGTGGTCGGCGTCGGCGCAACCTGGATGACGACGACGCGCGGCACCGAGATCGGTGCGCTGACCATCGGCGCCTGGACCGCGCGCCCGCGCACCGGCACCGCCGACGTCGATCCCTATTCGCGCGCCACCATCGTGCGCAACGGCGAGCTGCCGATCGGCACCGGCGACGGCGTCGCCTTCACCGCCACCACCGACGACAAGAAAAAGGCGCTCGACGGCCGCTGCGACGTGATCGTCTCCGGCGTGACGCCGCCCGCGCGGTTCTGGACGTTGACGCTCTACGACCGCAAGGGCCATCTCGTCGCGAATTCGCTCCAGCGTTACGGCTTCACTAGCCAGGAGATCGTGCGGCAGTCCGACGGCTCGTTCGAGATCCGCATCGCCTCGCGCTCGCGCGCCGGCAACTGGCTGCCGACCGGCGGCATCGAGCGCTACGCCCTGATGCTGCGCCTCTACGACACCCCGGTCGGCGTTGCGACGCGTACCCAACGCGATGCGCCGATGCCCTCCATCTCGACGGTGGGCTGCTCATGATCCGCCTGCTGTTCACCATCGTTGCCGGCATCGTGCTGGGCCTCGTCGTCCATCTCGTCAGCGTGCTGGCGCTGCCGCGGATCGCGACGCAGGACGCCTATTCCAGGCTGACGCCGATGACGAAGCTGAACGCCGTCAGCCAGCTTCCCCTCGCCGATCCCTCGACGTCGCCGATGCCGTTCATGGACCCGGCCTTTGCGCTGGCGATCTGCCGCTACGACCTTTCGGGTGGACCGATCAAGCTCACCGTGCCCGTCAGCCAGGCCTACACCTCGGTGTCGTTCTACACCCGCAACGAGATCGCCTATTACGCCATCAACGACCGCTCGGCGGGCCGCAAGGTGATCGAGCTCGATTTGATGACGGAAGCGCAGCACAACGATCTGCCCGAGGACGAAGAGGTCACCGCGGCCGACCGCCTCATCATCGATTCCCCCAGCACCACCGGCCTGATCGTGATGAAGGCGCTCGCCCCCGAGCCCGGCCTGATGCAGCAGGCGCAGGCCACGCTGCAAGCCGCGACCTGCGCGCCACAGACCGAGCCGCCCGCCAAGGCCGAAGCGCCGCGGGGCCGGCGCTGAGCGCGGCTGGTTCGGCGGCCCTCAAGATCCAAAATCTGAAAAACAACCCCATGCACAGTAGCAGGGGCATTGAAATCGTTGGGTTTAAGCCGCGGACCCGTCAAGCGGCCGCTGACCTGATGTCGGCCTGTTCGGATCTTGAAAGCCTTTGTCGGCGCGCATAGCCTTGCAGCCAATGTCGCCGGCTCGCACCATCGATATCGACGACCTCCGGCGCGCCGCCGCGCGAAAGCTCGGCGGTTGGAGCAAACCACCCGACGATGTCCATCTCGATGGATTGCGCTGCCTCGCCTCGGCGCTGGCGAGACCCGGTCGGTACACCGAAGGGGAGTTGCGTCTCCTCCAGCGCGAATTATTCGTCCGCATCCTGGCCGACCTCAGCGTATCCCGGGATATCGCTGATCATCCCGAGATCGCCGACGTTCCGGTCAGGCGCCCGCTCTTGATCACCGGATACGGCCGCACCGGAAGCACTCTCCTCCATAATCTGATCGCGCTCGATCCTCACATGCGCGCGCCTCGGCTGTGGGAATTATGGAGCCCGTCGCCGCCTCCGCGTCCCGAGACGGCCGCGTCCGATCCGCGCATCGCGTTCGCGCGGCGACGGCTGAAGGCGTTTACTGCCGCCGATCCGTCGATCCTGAAGATACATCCGATGGCAGCCCTTGCGCCGGACGAGTGTCACTGGATGATGCGGCATAACACGCTGACGCCAATGTTCTATCAGGCACCTGAATACTGGGAATGGTTAAAGCAGCTGAGCAAGGGAGACCTCCACCAGCTCTACTCGCATTATCGGCTCCAGGTACAGCATTTGCAGTTATATGTCCGCGGCGATGTCTGGGTGAGCAAATCCCCTACGACCCACCTGCATTTCTTGCCAGTGTTGTTCGACGTCTTTCCCGACGCCAACGTGGTGCGGCTGCACCGCCATCCCTCCGACGCGGTGCCATCCCTGTGCAGCCTCGTGTCCGGTTACCGGCGGCTGTTCGCGCAAAGAGTGGACTATGCCGAAATCGGCTCCACTCTTCTGGACATGTTCGTGGATAACATGGACCGGTCCATGGCGGCGCCGGCGGACAAGGCGGGCCAGATCACCGACATCCAATTTGAGGATCTCGTCGCAGATCCAGTGGCGACGGTACGCAGCGTTTACCGGCGCTTCGGCTATCCCTACGGCGGCGCGAGTTTTGAAGGCGCGATGGCGCGCCATCTCGAGAGCGAGCAGGCCGCAAAAGCGCGGCACACTTATGCGCTCGAGCAGTTCGACCTTTCCCAAAGCGAGGTGATCGATCGTTGCGGGAACTATCTCCGCTGGCTGGGGACGCACGGCAGCGGGTCCGTCGGTGGCACACCGTCGTGACGAACCCGAACCGCCTTGAGCCCCGCAGATTCAGCTGCCGTACGGCGGCTCGTTCGCCAACGGATGGCTGTCGGAGGGATAGCGACTCTTGATCAGGATGGTGATACCGCCGCGCGAAGTCCGGGTGTCCGGTGCCTGCCAAATCAAGACCTCGAAATCGTACCCAGGTGCCCAGGCAAATGTGATGGGCGTCGCCGGGTCAGTCCCAAGCGCGGCGAAAATGACGGCGCGGATCGCTTCCTGCTGCGCGATCGGTATCTGCCCCAGGAACTTCCTCCATTCGCCCTTGATCGCCATCTTGTCGTCGATGACGACGCCGCTCTGCCCAAGAGGCTGGCCTTCCTTGAAGGCGTCCCTGTGCGGCACCAACTTGGCAATCCTTTCCTTCGAGAACGCGATGTTGAGCTTACCGAGCGCTGTTTGAAGATGAGGCATCCGCAATCTCCGATCAAATGGCTGAAGAAAACTCAATGCAGCTTAAGATTGACACCGCTCCATAGCCGGCGCAACGGCGATTATCTGCCCTGACCGTTTACCGCATCGCGTGCAGACGTCGGACCTTCATCGAACCTTGCCGCAACCTCATCCATCAAAGGCGCGTATAGCTGCGCGCCGGTTTCCTGCATCAGGCTTCGGGCGCGCGCTAAATCCGAGAGCGCAAGCTCGACCCGGCCCGCCTGTCGCTGTACATCCGTCCGGACGAGACGGGCGAGACATTCGGCAACGCGCGCCGTCCGTGCCGTCGCCACCTCGATTGCCTCTGCTGCCGCGAGTTGAGCCGCCTCCAGCTCATTGTTCAGCCGGTGTGCATTGGCAAGATCGGCCAGAATCCGCGCCTCCGATTCAAGCCCGGCCTTGCGCACTCGCGCAACCGACAGCGCCTTGTCGAGGCTTTCCACCGCCTGGGCAAACCGGCCGCCGACCAGATGCGCCAGGCCGAGACAGGCGAGCGCATTCACGAGGATATAGGGGCTGCCGGTTTCGGTGGCCATCGCCATGGCACGCGCGGCGTGAAGATCGGCGAGCGCCTTATCCTCAAGCGCCCAAGCCATGTCGACAAAGGCAACGTTGACGAGATGGAGCGTGATGTCGTTGGAATCGGCTTCGATCTGCAGCATACGGTCGAGCCAGGGCCTTGCCTCGTCGAAGCGCCCGAGCTGGACCAGGACCTGCCCGCGCATTACGGTCAGCCAGCGCGCGACGTCGAAGTTGAAGAGCTGACGGTCGAATTCGCTGATGGCGTCAGCGCGGTCGGTCGCGTCGATGATAGCCTGCAGCGCCTCGTCGAGCCGTCCCGACAACCGCATTGCTTGTGACAGCACGGCGGTCAGCATCGCCTCGCCGCTACGGTCCTGCCCACTCGTCAGCGCGAGCGCCTCGCGCGTCCGCGCGACGTAGTCGTCCGCTGATCCGCTCACCGCGAGGTTCCGGCCATATGCGGCATGAATCCAGGCATGGGCCCGCGCATTGCCCGAGACGAGCGCCAGTTGCCGTGCTTCCTCGAACCAACGCCGCGCCTCCTCGGCCGAAATACCTTCGCGCCAGCCGAAGGTCAGGACCTGGATGCAGCAGGTCAGCCGCAGATAACCGATAGACTCGGATAACGGCTGGCCTTCCAGCAATTGATGGACCTTCCGCCAGCTTCGCAAGGCCTGGCTTGAATCGTGCGTACCGATCCATAGTGCGGCCCGGATATGGGCCTGCGCCGCTTCCATCGGCTGGCCGGCTTCTTCGAGATGATAGGCCAGCAGGCTGGCCCGCTCCTCCTTCCGGTCCGTGAAGTGCTGCTTCATGATGCGCGCGACGTCGCCATGGATGCCGCGACGGCGCTCGCGCAGGAGAACGCCATAGCAGGTCTCCTGAACGAGTGGATGCGAGAAGGCATGGACGCCGGGATCGAGCGCCAGTTCGCGCAGCAGCTCCGAGCGGCGCAACCGGTCGAGCGCGTCGTCGAGCTCCGGAGACGACAGCCCCGTCAGCGCTTCGAGAATATCGCGCGGCGCTTCGCGGCCGATCACCGCGGCATACTGCAACACGCGGCGCGCTGGTTCGTCGAGGTGATCGATCCGGGCAGCGAGCAGGGCTCGGATCGTGGGCGGCAAGGGAATCGCCTCGATGCCTCCCGCAAGCCGGTAATTGCCGCGTTCCCCCTCTAAATCGCCGCGGTCGACAAGGCAACGCACCAGCTCCTCGAGAAAGAACGGGTTGCCCTGTGCGCGATGGGCGATATTGCGCGAAACCAGCGCCAGCGAGGAATCGGAGCCGAGAAGCAGGCGCAATAGTCCTTCGGACTCGGTATCGGCCAGCGAGGAGAGGTTGATTTGCCGGTAATGGCTTCGCTGCATCCAAGGCGCGCTGTAGCCATGCCGGAAGTTCAGCAGCAGCATGGTCTTGGTGCCGGTGATGGCATCGGCGATCACGTCGATGAATTCCTCGCTCGCGGCGTCGATCCAGTGCAAGTCCTCGAGGAGAATGAGCGCGGGCTGCAGCTGCGGTCCCGATCGCACGAACAGACGCACCAGTTCGACGAGCCGCTTCTTGCGCATCGCGGGATCGGTCTGGGCCGTCGGCTGATCCGGGTCGACGAGGCCCAGAAAGCCGAGCAACAGTGCCAGCGTCTCGTCGTCCACCCCGTATGCCGACATGACGCTTTCCACCCGCTCCTGCGCCTCGGAGGCCAGCGTGCCGGGCTTGATGCCAAGAAAGTCGCGAGCCAGTTCGACGACGGGCTGATAGGGCGTCGCGTGGCCGTGCGCTGTCACACGAGCTTCGAAAACCCGATAGCCTCGATCGCGACAGCGCTCGGCGAATTCGAAGCAAAGCCGGCTCTTCCCCGAGCCGGCTTCTCCGACGACGCCGACAGCCCGCGGCTCGCCGGCGGCTGCGCTGGCGAGTTCTGCCTCAAGCAGGTCGATCTGAGCGGAGCGACCGATCAGCGGGGTTAGCGCAGTCTGACTGCGAAATATGACGCTAGCCGGCGCATGATGCAGGCGCTCCAGCCTGAAAACCTCCATTGGTTCGGTCACTCCGCGAACCACACGCAGTCCAAGCGGCGTCGCTTCGACGTAGTTGCGGGCCGCGGCGGCCGTGGCGCCGGTGATCAGGATTTCGCCCGGCTCGGCCATCTGCTCCATGCGCGCCGCCACATGCGCGGTGGACCCGGACACATCGTATGTGTGATAGAGGCTGTTGACGACCGCCTGCAGGATCACCTCGCCGCTGTGGACGCCGACCCGGATCCTCAGATCGCGATCACCGAGTTCCGCCAGGGCAGCCTGAAGCGCCAGGGCCGCGCCGCAAGCGCGCACCGCGTGGTCCTCACGGGGCACCGGTGCGCCGAACAACGCCATCACGCCATCGCCCTGCACCTTGTTGACGATGCCGTCGTAGCGCTCAACCCCCCGCCGCATGGCGTTGATCGCCGGCTGGATCCGACGCATTGCGTCCTCGGGATCGGCGTTTTGGATCAGCCACGTCGAGTTGCTGATATCGGCGAAGAGGACGCTGAGCTGTTTGCGTTCGCCGCCGGTCGCGCTCAGCGCGCGCAACCATTCTTCCGCCGACCGACTCGAGGAAATGGTGAGCGGCGCGCTGCACTTGCCGCAGAAGCGGCTGATCGGGCCGTTGATGTGGCCGCACGCGATGCAGACCGTGCGCATCGGCTTTCCGCAGGTCTCGCAGAATGCATTCGTCGCGCTGTTGTCGCTATTGCAGTATCGGCAAAGCATACGCAGGACCTTGCATCCGATCGCCACGGATCAGGATAACGCGGGAAATGCGTTGTTGCCATAGTCATGGTCCCGCCGCGCATTCGACCCCCAACCTGCCGAGGTCCTAACGCTTTGCGAACGGGATCATCATCAGGAGCGGTCGCTGGACAAGCTGGGCGGAAAGTCCCGCGATGGCACCGTCGTTATCCCTATAATATTCGACCAGCACGGGGAAAAAGGTCCCGAACGCCCCCACTGTGAACAGGAAGGTCGTGTCGCCAAACTGATCCAGCTGCCAGCTCGACCCGTAATAGCTGATCGACAGAATGGTGCCATTCAGGCTCACCACGAGATCGCCATATCCGGGATTGCTGAACATTCCCGTGAATTTCGCGATTGCGGGCGGCGCCAGGGCCATGGCCACGCCCTTGGCCACCGGCGACGGCGGCTCGGCGGACAAGCTCAGGGCTCCCATCGGAGCGCAGCTGGGAAGCTCGACGGTATTGGAAAGCGAGTTGGTTAGCAAATGATCGTAAACGGCGGTCGCGATCTTATCGGGCCATTTGTTGCGCAGCATTTGGTTGGTGCAGTGCTGGTTGGTGAGGACGACCACCCCCATCCCGTCGTCCGGCATGAACGACACGTATGCCGAACCGCCCTGGGGATCGCCGGTATGGAACACCAATCTCTTCTGCCGAGGACCGTTGGGTGTCTTGATGGTCAGCTTCCCGACGTTCCACCCCAGTCCATACATGGTCCCGTCGCCGGGATCGCTGAACGGGTGATAGGTGAGTCCCAGCGCTCCCTCGCCGATCACGACCTTGCCGTTCCCTGTCATCCCCCTTCTCAGCAACAGCTCGACCCACTTCGCCATGTCGAGTGCCGATGAGTTGATCTCGCCCGCGGGACCAATGTTGGTGAAGTCCTTCAGGGCCAGGGATGCCTCGCCGATATAGCCGAGCACGCGATTCGAATTTTGCAGATAGTCCGCAAACGACAGCGTCGTCTCAGTCATTCCGAGAGGACCGAGGATGCGGCTCCGTATGATATCCTCGTAGCTCTCGCCGGTCAGTATCTCGAGGAGATGGCCGGCAACCATGTACAGCAAGTTGTTGTAGATGAACTTCGCCCGGAACGGCACCGCTAACGGCAGATCGCGCAGGCGGTAGAACAACTCCGCCCGCGCGAAAGGACCGAGGTACCAGAGGCAATCATGCGGGGCGAGCCCGGTGCGATGACAGAGGAGGTCGATCAACGTTGCCTCGCCCGACGCGAGCGGGTCCGACATCTTGAAGGATGGAACAAACTGGCAGATCGGCCGGTCAAGCGATAACACCTTGTCCTCCGCGAAGATCGAGAGCAACGTGCTGGTGAACGCCTTGGTGGCCGAGCCGATTGGAAAGAGCGTGTGCTCATTGACCAGCGTCCCGGTCGCGCGGTTGCGGAAGCCGAAGCCACCGGCATAGACCATCCGGCCGTTCTGCAGGATCGCGACGCCAACGCCTGTATTTGCGACCGGCGGATCGGCAGCCTCGATTGCGTCCTCGACGATGCGTGCGAAATCCGGAGTACTCATTGGTTTGTCCTCAAATGCCGCCCACGTAAAAGATCACAGAACGGAAAACCTGACAGGCAGAGTCCGAGGGCCGCCTATAAAAATCGACGCCAGCCGGCGCGGCGTACCCGAAAGCTCGATGAACGTCAGCCGGCGCAGCAATTCCTCGAAAAAGACCTGCATTTCCAGCCTTGCCAGATGTTGACCAAGGCAAATATGCGCACCATGACCAAAGGCAACGTTGCGGCCGCGGTCATGGCCGATACGGAAATGGTCCGGCGAGTCGAAGGCCAGCTCGTCCCGGTTTCCCGAGAGATAGCACAACATCAACCAGTCGCCGGCGGCGATTTGGCGCCCGTCCAACACGACATTCTCCCTCGCGGTCCGCATGACATGCTGCACTGGCGCGGTCCAGCGCACCGCTTCCTCGACCAGACCAGGCACGAGACGGAGGTCGGATTTGACTTTGCGGAATTCGCCGGGATTTTCGCACATTGCCCAGATTGCGCCCGATATGGCGGAGCCAACGGGGTGATGACCGGCCGTCAGGAGCACCATCAGATAGCTGACGGCTTCAAACCGATCGATCGGCTCGCCGTCTACCGTGGCGTTTGCGATTACGCTGATGAGGCCATCGCGCGGGGATCGACGTGCCTGTTCGATCAGCGGTGCAAAATAGCTGTCGAAGTCGGCAACCGCGTCTCTCAAACGCCTGGCGTGCCGTGCCGGATCACGGCTGGCCCAGCGCGCGCGCGCCGGTGGGTCGTCCTGACTACGGAATAGTCCCTGGATGAGAGCGAGCAGATGCGCCTCGTCCTCCGCCGGTAGCCCGAGCATCGTCATCGTGACTCGCAACGGGTAGAGCTGGGCAACGTCGTGCACGAATTCGCAGGTCTCGCCCCGCTTGATCGTGTCGTCGACGAGGTCACGCGCGATCGCTCGAACGCGATCTTCAAGCATCGCAACGCTTTGCCGCGCGAACCATCGTTGCGTGACTTGGCGATATTGTGAATGGTCCGGGGCGTCCATTTGCAAAAGTGTTCGCATGAGATGCGGACTGCCGCCGGTCAGGCTGCGCGCCAGCCGGTCGGCGGCCTTGGGCACGAGTGTGCTGGCCCGATCGCCATTGCGGAAGAGATCGTGGCGGCGGCTGACCTCGACGATATCGGCATATCGAGTGACCGCCCAAAACGGGTCGAAGCCGTCCATCTCGAGCCAGCCAAGCGGCTTATTCGATCGCAACCAGCGAAAGCCAGCCATCAATGCATTCTGGGTGGCGTAGGCCCTGGGAGACACCAAGAGCGCACTTAACTCGGCGGGTATAGCGGAGGCATGACACATGGCCAAAACTAAACTGGCGGGCGGAACTGCACCAATGCTAGCGCTCGAAATTGGCCCGGCCCCACATCAGAGCGAAGGGGCGAGCACGATCGCAATCAATGATCAGACTGGCAGGGCGCGAGCCTGCGAGGCTTGATCCGAAGGTAGATTGCAACCAAAAATTGGTGAGAACAATGTATTTTCCGGATCCCCGTCGTTCAGGGGGTCTCGGCTGGCTGTTTTGATTTGATTTCAGCGCTTTGCGCTGTAATCCAACGCGACGAAAACCCCATCGTCTCAGGCACCTATGCGTTGCCTTGTCATCGTGAGCACGCCGCCTCGTCACGTCTTGCCCAGATGCGATTGCCCCTACAGCGTGGCCGGCCTAGATCTTCACGGCTCTTGCCGCCTGCTCCAGACTGGCCGGCACGATCACGCGATGAAACGGTGCTATCGTCGCCAGATAGATGCGCCCGAGCCGGTTATGGCAATGCACCACTGTGCCCGCGACCAGCTCGCGCCGATTTGCTGCGTCGGCACGAAGCTGGATCGTGAGGCGGAAGTCGAGATGCCGGTCGTCCGCGCCCAGGATCAATTCCGTCGCGCTCTTTGACAGCACCGGGAAGAAGCCGATCACCGGCCCATGCGCCGCGCCGGCGAGACCGACGGCGCGCGAGGATTTGACGCCGACCGTCGACATCACCACATCGCGGAGGCGCGTGAGTGCACGAATCCACCACGCCTGTCGCTCGAGCGCGGCGCGTGTCAGCACCTCGACATCGTCGCTGGCGCCCGCCGGCAGGTAAATTGCAAACGCGTCCAGAAGGTCCGCGCCCCCGTAAAGCGGCGTGAGCGCGCTGTTGCTGGGCATGGGCACGGCGCGCGCTTTGGTCATGAGATCAGGTACCCGTGGGCGTTGCGCAGTTGACGTTACGCACGATCTTACCGCCATCATCTTTTCTATACCGATGCGCTGTGCATCGCAACAAGCTCGTAGCCCGCATGTCAGCTGCGCGCACCGTCGATCAAGTCTGACCATGCCGAGGCCCGGTGATCCGCAAGCCGGAGGTCGGCGCCTCGTTAACCCAAGCGGCTGCGGAAATCAGTGCGAATTTGAAGTGGGCGACCGCCGCGGAAGCGACCGTGAACATTGCCGACGCAATCCAGATCGGCACCAGCAGGAAGATGGCAATTGCGCCCTGGCCACAGGCGCCGCACCCCAACTCAAACACGATGGGAAAAACACCTAGCAGGGTGACGACGGAAATTCCTGTACTGAACCAAACGCCCCTCCTTCCCCATCGCGCACCAAAAAGCCATGGCACGGCGGGAAAGCCGACGGAGAGAACGACCAGGGAATTCACCAGGGTGTCGAACATGATTTTACCCAATCGGCTGTTCGACGGCGCTCTCAAACCGCGCAGTTCAGCCCATTCACGCACGGATCTTGGTCGTCGGTACGAGGCCGATAGTTCAAACGCATCCGACAATCCGCGCGAGCTCTACCCAGTGCGTGATGACTAGCGATCCCCGCAGCGGCCGGGCTCACGATGAACGCTTGCCCGCATGATCCCGCCGCGCCCACAATAGCGCCAGCGGCCCCAGTGCGATTCCGGCCGCGAGCACGATGAACACCAGCAGCCAGCCGCTTGCGCTCTGCGGTCCGCCGGCGATGTCGAGCGCCACGCCGGTGCCCCAGGCGCCGAGCGCCGACAAGCCAAAGCCGACCGTCGAGTGCAGGGCCAGTGTCGCGCCGCGATGCTCGGAGACAGCCGCAGCCGACATGCCCGCGGTGAGCGCGCCTGAATCCGCCGGCACCGTCAGGCCGTAGAGCATCAGCAGCAGCGCGAGCACCCATGCCGGAGCCGTGGCGTTGAGTCCGATCACCAGCGCAACGCAGGCCGACGCGATCATCACGACCGTGATCGCGCGGTGGCGTCCGAATTTCAGGGCGGCCTCGTTGCCGAGGATGCTGGCGGGCATCGAGATCACCGCGAAGCAAAAGCTCATCAGCACGGGCGTCATCCAGGACGGCCCGCCTTGATGCGCAACGACGAAAGTCCAGAACCCGACCAGCCAGGTGCGGATGCCGTAGAGTTCGAAGCAGTGGGCGCCGTAACCGAGGATGTAGCCGAGCGCCTCGCGATTGGTGAAGACGGGTGCGAAATTCAGCAGCCGTCCGGCCTTCGGCGCCGGCCGCCGTTGCTCGATCAGCAGGCACGCGGCCACCATCGCGATCGGGCCGACGCCGGTGACGTAGAACGCGGTCCGCCAGCCCCAGCGATCGGCGAGGACTTGCGCAACCAGGAACGACAGGCCGACGCCCACCGAGAAACTCGACGTGTACAGCGTCACCGCCCGCGACGTGTCGCCGGCAGGCAATCGGTCGGTCAGCGCCTTCAGCCCCGGCATGTAGGCGCCGGCAAAGCCCAACCCCGCGAGCGACCAGATGATGGTACCCGACCAGAACCCGTCGGCGAAGACGCCGAACGCCAGGGTCGCGAGTCCGCTGACGATGGAGCCGCACAGCAGCACGATCCGCGCATCGATGCGATCGGTCAGCGTCGTCAGGACCGGAACAGCCAGCATGTATCCGAACGCGTAGCCGCTCGCCATCAGCCCGCCTTCGGCAGCAGACAGCCCCCACGCCGGCATCAGATGCTGCGCCAGGTTCGCGGACAGCGTCACATGCGGCAGCAGATTGCCGAGCTGGCCGAGACACATCACCGCAATCAGCGGCGCCCCGCTCAAGCTCCGAATGCTCTCCTCCCGTCTGATCGCGTCATGAGCAGCCACACCCGGCGCGGCCTGCCTTCTTGGCCGATTCATCCGCCGCGCAGCAAGCCGAGAGATCCTGCTTCGCCGGGCCGCCGCAGCATCCCGCATCGGCCGTCTCGACCCCACCCCGCGTGCAGACGCCGGTCTCCGGCAGCACGAGCTCGACCCGAGCAGCGGCCTTCTTGTCACCTGAGATGTCGGCCGCGATGGAGCGGACCTGCTCGTATCCGGTCATCATCAGGAAGGTCGGCGCACGGCCGTAGGACTTCATGCCGGCAAGATAGAAGCCCGGCTCGTCGTGCGCGAGCTCGCGCGCGCCGTGGGGACGGACCGTGCCGCAGCTGTGCTCGTTGGGATCGATCAGCGGCGCCAGTGCGGCCGGAGCCTCGATCGCCGGATCGAGCCGCAGCCGCAATTCGGACAGGAACGATAGATCGGGACGGAAGCCGGTGGAGACGACGAGTTGATCGGCCACCACACTTCGCGCACCACAGCCGCTGCCAGCCGAAATCTTCAGGCGACCTTCGGCCTCCCCGAGATGCGTGACTCCAAATTCGCTCTCCACCTTGATCTTGCCGGCGGCGACGAGTGCGGCAAAGGCCGAGCCCAGTTCGCCGCGCGCGGCCAGCTTGTCATTGCGGCCGCCGCCGAAGGCCTTGGCGGGATCGGCGCCGCGCAACAACCAGATCGCTTGCGTGCCCGGTACCTCGCCCGCGAGCTGCGCGAGATCGATCAGCGTACCGACCGCCGAATGGCCGGCACCGAGCACGGCAACGGTCTTGCCGGCATATCTGGCGCGACCCGTGCCCCGCACATCCGGCATGCCATAGGAGATGCAGTCGGCCCGCTCGCGCTCGCCAATCGCGGGCAAACCGTTGCTGCCAGCGGGGTTGGGGGAGAACCAATTGCCTGACGCGTCGATGACGGCATCGGCACGCAGCACCTCGGGACCCCTGCCGTTCTGATAACGGATTTCGAACGGAGCCTGCTCCCTCCCCTTCGTCTTCGCCTTGTCGAAGCCGGCGCGGCTGATCGCCGTAACCCGGCTAGAAGTCCGGATCGTCTCGCGCAACGGCGTGCGCGTGGCGAGCGGCGTCAGATATCGGTCGATGAGCTCGCCGCCTGTCGGATAGGACTGAGGGTCCGGCGAATTCCACCCCGTCGGCGCGAGCAGGCGCGCCGCCGCCTTGTCGATATTATACTCCCACGGCGAGAACAGCTGGACATGCTGCCACTGTCGGACCGCGTGCGCGGCTTCAGGCCCGGCCTCGAGCACGATGGGAGACATGCCGCGTTCGAGCACATGTGCGGCGGCAGCGAGGCCCACCGGCCCGGCTCCGATGATAGCGACCGTCTTGGCGCTGATTTTGGTGCTCACTCCGACTTCTCCCGTATTTCTAGAATCATCGAATAAGTTCGTAAATGAATCACGCCGCCGTTTGCGCCCCCTTGCATCCGACTTCGTCGGCGCAGCATTCCGCCGCCAGGAAGGCCACCAGGCCTCGCATCGCGTCAAAATTGGCGTGGCAGATCAGCGTGGTCGATTCCCTGACCTGGCTGACGAGCCCGACCGCAACCAGGGTCTTGATGTGATGCGACAGCGTCGACGCCGGGATCTTCAGCTTGTCCTGCAGGCGGCCGACGGGCATGCCCGCGTGCCCGGCCCGGACCAGGGCCCGGTAGATCTGGAGCCGGGTCTGATTGCCCAGGGCTTCCAATCGTGCTGCTGCGTCGGCGATCTTCATGGCAGTAACGCTGCGCCTGTTCTGCCTGCGTGTCAACCATATTTCTAGAATGTTCGAATTAATGCACGCCGCTTCGGAATTCCGGTTGACCCGCCGGAAACATTTCCGTAAATCTAGATATATGGAATCAGAAGAAGCCGTCCTCGCCCTTGCCGCGCTGGCGCAGCCGACGCGCCTGGAAGCCTTCCAAACGCTGGTCAGGCATGAGCCCGACGGCTTGGCCGCCGGCGACCTCGCCCGCCTGCTGGAAGTGCCGCAGAACACGCTGTCCGCGCATCTGGCGATCTTGAGCCGGGCGCGCCTCGTCAGCTCCGAGCGGCACAGCCGCTCGATCGTCTACCGCGCCAATCTCGACGAATTCCGCGACGTCGCGCTGTTCCTGCTGCGCGATTGCTGCGGCGGACGCCCGGAAGTCTGCAATCCCGTGGTCGAGACGCTGCAAGCCTGCTGCGCGCCGAAACGGAGGGAGCGAAGCCGTGCCTGACCAGGTCTACAATGTGTCGTTCCAGTGCAGTGGCCATTCGGCGCGCTCCATCCCGGCAGAGCGGGTGGCGTGACGATGGGCATCTTTGAACGATACCTCACTCTGTGGGTCGCGCTCTGCATCGTCGTCGGCGTGGCGCTGGGGCACGTCATGCCCGGATTCTTCGGCACGGTCGCGGCCGCCGAGGTCGCCAAGGTCAACCTGCCGGTCGCCCTGCTGATCTGGCTCATGATCGTACCCATGTTGTTGAAGATCGACTTCGGTTCGCTCGGTCGGGTCCGGGAGCACTGGCGCGGCGTCGGCGTCACCCTCTTCATCAACTGGGCCGTGAAGCCGTTCTCGATGGCGCTGCTCGGTTCCTTCTTCATCGGCCATCTCTTCGCGCCGCTGCTGCCGGCCGGGCAGATCTCGTCCTACATCGCCGGCTTGATTCTGCTGGCGGCCGCGCCCTGCACTGCGATGGTGTTCGTGTGGTCGAACCTGTGCGAGGGCGAGCCTCACTACACGCTGAGCCAGGTCGCCCTGAACGATTTGATCATGGTGTTCCTGTTCGCTCCGCTGGTGGGACTGCTGCTGGGAGTCGCCTCGATCAGTGTCCCCTGGGGCACGCTGCTGCTCTCCGTCCTGCTCTACATCGTGGTTCCCGTGATCGTCGCACAGCTGTGGCGCAAGGCGCTGCTGCGGAATGGCGTGGCCGGTTTCGACCGCGTCATGCGGCTGCTGCGGCCTCTGTCGCTGGTGGCGCTGCTCGCGACATTGGTGCTGCTGTTCGGCTTCCAGGGCGAGCAGATCGTCAGGCAGCCGCTCGTCATTGCCATCCTCGCCGTGCCGATCCTTGTCCAGGTCTATCTCAATGCGGGCCTGGCGTACTGGCTGAGCCGACGGTTTGGCGTCGCCTGGTGCGTCGCTGCTCCGGCCGCCCTCATCGGCGCGAGCAACTTCTTCGAGCTGGCGGTTGCCGCGGCGATCAGCCTGTTCGGCCTCGACTCCCGCGCCGCGCTGGCAACCGTGGTCGGCGTGCTGGTCGAGGTCCCCGTGATGCTGTCGGTTGTCCGCATCGTCAAGGCGACCCGGGGCTGGTATGAGGGAGGCGCTGGCAGAGCCCGGGCGGCCCTGGAAGCGCGCCAGTGAGTTGCGGAGAATCGATCATGAGCGTCACGATCTATCACAACCCCGCCTGCGGCACCTCGCGCAACACGCTGGCGATGATCCGGCAGAGCGGCACCGAACCCGTCGTGATCGAATATCTGAAGACGCCGCCCTCGCGCGAGACGCTCAAGGAGCTGATCGACACGATGGGCGTTTCCGTGCGCGCGCTGCTGCGCGAGAAGGGAACACCCTACAAGGAGCTCGGCCTCGAAGATCCCAAATGGTCCGACGACGAGCTGATCGACCAGATGCTCGCACATCCCATTCTCATCAACCGTCCGATCGTCGTGACCTCAAAGGGCACGCGGTTGTGCCGCCCATCGGAAGCCGTCATCGACCTGCTGGACAATCCCGTCGGCCGCTTCGTCAAGGAGGACGGTGAAGTGGTGGAAGCGCGATAGACGGGTCGATGGCAGCAGCTGTCACGCGACAGTAGGACGCAAGCGCAAACCGATTGCATCGTTGATGCCGCAAATCGCGGACACTATCGATCGGCAAAGCAATATCCGGTCGGGAGAGACGCATGAGCACCATCACCGGCGGCTGTCACTGCGGCGCGATCCGTTATGAGGTCGAGGGCGAGGCGATCGTGCATGCGCTGTGCCATTGCCGCGATTGCCGGCTCCATGCCGGCGCACCTGTCGTTGGCTGGACGATGTATGCGGACGGCGCCGTCAAGCTGACCAGGGGCGAGCCCAGGATCTACAGTTCGTCGGAGCACGGACGGCGGCACTTCTGCGGCGATTGCGGCACCGGCCTGTTTTACGTCAATGCCAGCCTGATGCCGGGCGTGATCGACATCCAGAGCGCGACTTACGACGATCCCGAGGCCGTGCCGCCCACGATGCAGATCCAGGTCGCCGAGCGCCTGCGCTGGATGGAGCACGCGCATAAATTGCCGGCGTTCGAGCGCTTTCCGCCGCAGCCGTAGTACCCTGCGACGCTGATCCTACTCTGCCGCTTGCGACGCCTGCATGGCGTTGGCCGATTCAACGGCATGGTTATCGGCCAGCGCCGGCTGCTCGCCATCAGGCAGTCCCCGCCCCTTCACCAGGCCGAAGATCGCGGGGATCACGATCAGCGTCAGCAGCGTCGACGAGATCATGCCGGCGATCATCGGCAGCGCGATGCGCTGCATGATCTCCGATCCCGTTCCGGTGCTCCACATGATCGGCAGCAGGCCGGCCATGATGGCGACCACGGTCATCATCTTGGGCCGAACGCGCTCGACCGCGCCGACCATGATGGCGTCGTGAAGATCGGCACGGGTGAAGACCCTGCCCTCGGTGCCGCACCTTGCCTTCATCTCGGCCAGCGCGTGGTCGAGGTAGATCAGCATCACGACGCCGGTCTCGGCGGCAACGCCCGCGAGCGCGATGAAGCCGACGGCGACCGCGACCGACAGGTTGAAGCCGAACCACCACATCATCCAGATGCCGCCGACCAGCGCGAACGGCAGCGACAGCATCACGATCAGGGTCTCGGTCAACGCCTTGAAATTCAGGTACAGCAGCAGGAAGATGATCGTGAGCGTCACGGGCACCACGATCTTCAGGCGCGCGGCGGCGCGCTGCAGATATTCGTACTGTCCGCTCCAGACCACATAGGTGCCGGCGGGAAACTGGATGCTCTCCGTCACCGCGCGTTGCGCGTCCGCGACGTAGCTGCCGATGTCGCGATCGCGGATGTCGACATAGATGTAGGTCGCGAGCTGGCCGTTCTCGGTCCGGATCGAGGTCGGCCCACGCGCTGGCTCGACCTTGGCGACCTCGCCGAGCGGCACGGCGCCGCCCGCCGGCATCGGCACCAGGATTTCGCTGGCGATCGCCTTGGGATTGTCGCGGAGGTCGCGCGGATAGCGCATGTTCACCGTGAAGCGCTGCCGGCCCTCCACGGTCGTCGTCACCGTCTGGCCGCCGAGCGCAGCAGCGATGGTGTCCTGAACGTCCTGGATCAGGATGCCATAGCGCGCGAGCGCTTCGCGGTCCGGCACGATCTCGAGATAATAGCCGCCGATGCCGCGCTCGGCGTAGGCCGAGGACGTGCCCGGGACGGTCTTGATCACGCGCTCGACCTGCCGTGCAAGCCGGTCGATCTCGACGAGATCGGTGCCCATGACCTTGACGCCGACAGGCGTGCGGATGCCGGTGGACAGCATGTCGATGCGCGCCTTGATCGGCATGGTCCAGGCGTTGGAGACACCGGGGAATTGCAGCGCCTTGTCCATCTCAGCGATCAGGCTGTCGACGGTGACGCCGGGGCGCCAAGCCTCCTTCGGCTTCAGATTGACCACCGTCTCGAACATCTCGGTCGGCGCCGGGTCGGTCGCGGTCGCCGCCCGTCCCGCCTTGCCGTAGACCGAGGCGACCTCGGGGAATGATTTGATGATGCGGTCCTGGGTCTGCATCAGCTCGGCCGCCTTGGTGACGGAGATGCCGGGCAGCGTGGTCGGCATGTAGAGCAGCGTGCCCTCGTTCAGCGTCGGCATGAACTCGGTGCCGAGCCGGCCTGCCGGCCAAGCGGTGACCGCAAGCACTGCGACGGCGGCAAGGATCACCAGCGTCTTGGCGCGAAGCACGCCCTTGATGACGGGCCGGTAGATCCAGATCAGGAAGCGATTGATGACATTCCTGCCCTCCGGCACGATCCGGCCGCGGACGAAGATCACCATCAGCGCCGGCACCAGCGTGACGGACAAGAGGGCCGCAGCGGCCATCGAGAACGTCTTGGTGAAGGCGAGCGGACTGAACAGCCGCCCCTCCTGCGATTCCAGCGTGAAGATCGGCATGAACGACACGGTGATGATCAGCAGGCTGAAGAACAGCGCAGGACCGACTTCCGAGGCGGCATCGATCAGGATCTGCACGCGCGACTGATCGGGCTTGGCGCGTTCGAGATGCTTGTGCGCGTTCTCGATCATGACGATCGCTGCATCGACCATGGCGCCGATCGCGATCGCGATGCCCCCTAGGCTCATGATGTTCGAGCCGAGGCCGAGCAGCTTCATGGCGCCGAACGCCATCAGCACGCCGACCGGCAGCATCAGGATCGCGACCAGCGCGCTGCGGACGTGCAGCAGGAACACGATGCAGACCAGCGCGACGACGATGCTCTCCTCGAACAGCGTGTGCTTGAGCGTGTCGATCGCCGCGTAGATCAGGCTGGAGCGGTCGTAGACCGGGACGATCTCGACCGATGCCGGCAGGCTGCTCGCGATCTCCTTGAAGCGTCGCTTGACGTTCTCGATGACGTCGAGGGCGTTGACGCCGAAGCGCTGCAGCACGATGCCGCTTGCGACCTCGCCCTCGCCGTTCAGCTCGGTGATGCCCCTGCGCTCGTCCGGTCCGAGCTCGACATGGGCAACGTCGCGGAGCAGCACCGGCGTGCCGTTGCTCGTCTTCAGCACGATGTTGCCGAGATCGTTGATGCTCTTGATGTAGCCCTTGCCGCGGATGACGTATTCGAACTCGGCGAGCTCGACGGTGCGCCCGCCGACATCGGCGTTGCTGGCGCGGATCGCGTCGCGAATCTTCTGCATGCTGATGCCGCGATCGCGCATCCGCTGCGGATCGAGCACCACGTTGTACTGCTTGACGAAGCCGCCGATGCTGGCGATTTCGGCGACGCCTTCGGCCTTGGCCAGCGCGAACTTCAGGTTCCAGTCCTGGATCGTCCTGAGGTCGGCGAGATTCAACTCTTTCGACATCACCGCGTACTGATAGACCCAGCCGACGCCGGTGGCATCGGGCCCGATGGTCGGGCTGACGCCGGCGGGAAGCCGCGACGCCGCGCCGTTCAAAAACTCCAGCACGCGCGAACGCGCCCAGTAGATGTCGGTGCCGTCCTCGAAGATCACGTAGACGAACGACACCCCGAAGAACGAGAAGCCGCGCACGACCTTCGATTTCGGCACGGTCAGCATCGCCGTGGTCAGGGGATAGGTCACCTGGTCCTCGATCACCTGCGGCGCCTGGCCGGGATATTCGGTGTAGACGATGACCTGGGTGTCGGAGAGGTCCGGGATCGCATCCAGCGGCAGATGGATCAGCGCATAGAGACCGGCGGCGGCCGCAAAGCCGGTACCGAACAGCACCAGCAGCAGATTGCGCGCCGACCAGGCGATGATGCGGGCGATCATTTGTGCTCTCCCGCGGCGTGGCCGGATTCGGACGCCTGCGGCGCTCCTTCCGCAAAGCCCTTGAGCGCGGCCTTCAGATTGCTTTCCGCATCGATCAGGAAGTTGGCGGAGGTGACCACTGCCTCGCCGTCCGCGAGTCCGTCGCGCACCTCGATATAGCCGCCGCCGCGCCGGCCAAGCTTCACCTCGCGCGGCTCGAAGCGGCCCTCGCCCTTGTCGACCAGGACGGCCTGACGCGCGCCGGTGTCGAGCACCGCGCTGTCCTGGATCGCCAGCACGGGCGCGCCATCGGCCGTGTCGATGTCGGCATCGACATACATGTCCGGCAGCAGCACAGCATCGGGATTGGCGAGCTCGATGCGGACGCGCACCGTCCTGGTGTCGCGGTTCACCTGCGGATAAACCACGGCGATCTTGCCGCTGAAGATGCGGCCGGGAAAGCTCCGTGCGCGCACCGCCACGGGCTGCCCCACCGCGATCGTGCCGAGATCGCGCTCGGCGACGTCGACCAGCGCCCAGACCAGCGAGATATCCGCGATCCGGAACAACACGTCGCCGGGATTGGCGCGCATGCCTTCGATCGCGCTGCGTTCGAGCACGATGCCGTCGCGCGGCGCCGACCAATGCACGGTGACGGGCGCGACGCGCGTCCGCTCCATCTCGGCGATGATTTGTTCGGGCACGTTGAGGTTCATTAGCCGCTGCCGCGAGCCGCGGCCGTACATCTCGACGCCGCCCACCGTCTTCGAGGTAATCGTCGCGAGATATTCCGCCGCGGCGGAGGCGACCGCCGAACTGTAGATCTCCATCAGCGGCTGGCCTGCCCTCACGCGCGTGCCGGTGGTGACGTCGGCAACCTCTTGCACGAAGCTTTCGGCGCGCATCGCGATCACCGAGATGCGGCGCTCGTCCAGCTGGATCGTGCCGGGCGCCTTGACCGAGACGCGGATCGCGCGCCGTTCGACGGGCTCGGATTTCACGCCGGTACGTTGAATCTTGCCCGGCGAGAGTTTTACCGTGCCGTCGTCGACCTCGTCGCCTTCGTAGACGGGGATGTAGTTCATCCCCATCGGGTCCTTCTTCGGCACCGGCGAGGTGTCGGGCAGGCCCATGGGATTGCGGTAGTAGAGGATCCTTCGCGATGACGCCGCCTGCGGCGGCTTTGGTGCCGCAGCGGCGGCTTGGCCGTCCTCGTAGACCGGCAGATAGTCGCGGCCGCGGTCATCCTTCTTCGGAGCGGCGGACCAGAACGGCGCGCCGCTGGAATCGCGGTAATAGAGCGGAGCCCGGTTCGCCTCGGCCACAGCCGGCGTTGCCTCGGCGTGAACGGACCAATGCCCGTCGAACAAGGCCCATGTCGCGCCCAGCGCGAGGCCACCGCCCAGCGCGAGAGCAGTCAGGAGACGCAGCTTCTTCATGGTGTGATCGTGTCCATGTGAATGGGACAGAGAAGTCCGGACGCCGCTTGCGACGTCCGAACGCTCACTTGATCGCCGTGACGATCACCTTGCCGGTGACGGTCTCAGCCTCGCCCTGCACCTTGGCCGACAGCGTGACCTGGTAACGGCCCGCCATCGGCAGGTCGGTCCTGAAGGCGTAGACGCCCGGCTCCTGCGACGGCAACGGCGCCACGGCCGATTCCATCTCGGCCATGCCGTCCGGGGCCATGTCGACGCGGGTCTTGAAGATGACGGCGTCCGCCACCGGCTTGCCGGTCTGCTTGTTGGTCAGGCGCACCGAGAGCGTGACGTCGTCGCCCTTCTTCATCTGCGCCGTGACGGGCTCGAAGGCGTAGTCGCCGGCGCCCGCCATCGCGGCGGAAGCGGCAAGCGAAAGGGTGGCGGCGAGCGCCGCTGTGCTGAATCTGGCAAGCATTGTCTTGTCCTCATGATCTGATCTTCGCCGTGGCGCAGGAAGCGCGCACGTCAGTTCTCGCGCGCGGGCATGCCGCACGTGTCTTTGGGCTTGGCGAGATCAGATTCGAGGAGGTCGGAAGGGAGGAGGGCCGCCGCGGACGGAGACGACCTGGTCCTCAGGGATGGGAAGCGTGCTCGCCGCGACGGCGAAATGCCCGAAGACGACGGGCCTGACGTCATCGAGCGCAACGAGCCCGCCGACGCAGCAGAAGCCCATCCCGCATTTGTAGCCGCCCGTGGAGGAGGCCGGTCCCTTCATGTCGGGGCAGCAATCGTCCATCGCCATCTCAGCGTCGCCGCCCATCTGCATGGTCGCGTGCATGTCGTCCGACGACGTGGCAAGGCTTGATGCGGACACGCCAACCGGCAGCATCGCCAGGGAGATGGCGATGGCAATTGCCAGGATGGTACGGACGAACCGCATCTGGATGAATTTACCTTTCGGGCCGCAATGCCTTCTTCCTAGCATATCCCAGAGCCAGCGGCGCTTGTTGATCCGGATCAAGCATTCGTGAGCAGGGAGCCCGGCCGGCATCGCGCGGTCCCCTGCCCGGCTCAGATCCGCGGGATCTTTGCCCGCTCCACCACGCCGGTCCATTTGGCGATCTCGGTCTCGATCAGCTTCTTCATCTCCTCCGGCGAGCTGCCGCGGACCTCGCCGCCGACGGCCGTCTCCAGGCGCTGCTTGAGCTCGGGATCCCTCAGCGCATCCAGCGTTGCGGCATTGAGCGCGGCGATGATGGCGGGCGGCGTTCCCTTGGGGGCCAGCAGGCCGGCCCAGGTGCGCACGTCGTAGCCCTTGATGCCGGCCTCCTGCACCGTCGGGACATCGGGCAGCAACGCGGTGCGCGCCGGCGAGGTCACGGCAAGGCCGCGGATCGCGCCGCTCTGGATTTGCGGGGCGAGCAGAACAGGCGTGCCGACGACGACAGGAACCTCGCCGCCGAGCAGCGCGGTGGTGGATTGGGAATCGCCGCGATACGGCACGTGCACCATCTCGATTCCGGCGGTGGCGTTGAGCAATTCGCCCGCGAGGTGATGGGTCGAGCCGAAACCCACCGATCCGAAGCTGAGCGAGCCGGGCTTTGCCTTGGCGATCGCAATGAGCTCGCCCAGCGATTTCGCGGGATAGTCGTTGCGCACGGCGATGACGAGCGCGTAGTAGACCAGCGTCGAGATCATCTCGAAGCTGTCGGCCGGCTGATAGGCGAGGCTCTTGTAGGTCGCCGCGGAAATCGCGTGGGCGCCGGTGACGAGCCCGAGCGTGTAACCGTCAGGCGCCGCCTTGGCGACCGCGTCCGCCGCGATGTTGCCGCCGGCGCCCGGCTTGGCCTCGACGATGACCGGCTGGCCCAGCTTCTTCGACAGTCCGTCCGCGATGATGCGCGAGAGCGTGTCGGCCGCACCGCCGGCGGCAAAACCATGCAGCAGGCGGATCGGACGCGACGGATAATTCTCCGCCGATGCCGGACCGGCCAGACAACCGGCAAGAAAAACGCCGACCAGAAAAATGGCCGCAGCAAGCCGCTTCATCCCTCGCATGGATGCTTTTCCCCTTGATTGTTCTATCGTTGGCCGCAGCTTGTGCGGCGTCTTCAAGTCGTGACGCGCTAGCGCGCGAACTCGGTGCATTCAGGCGATGGCGGCATGCCCCAGACGTCGCGCGGCAGCCCGACCCAGACCTTCGGCCGCTGCGGGCGATCGCGGTGCCAGGGACGCGGCTCGAAATAGCCGAGTTCCTCGTCCACCATCCGGTCGAGATCATGGAACAGCTCGACCAGGTGGCCATCGGGATTGCGGTGATAGATCGCGGTGTTGTGGCCTGGGCCGTGACGCACCGGCCCCCAGAGCACGGGCAGCTTGTGCCGCGCGAGATGATCGCAGGCGCGATGCATGTGGTCGGGGCCCCGCAGCTCGAAGGCGAAGTGATGAAGACTGCGGACGGGCGCGCGGGCAAAATTGAGCGTGTGATGCTCGAAGCCGCTGCGCATGAACACGAAGCGGTCCTCGATCCAGTCGGAGACGCGCAGGCCCATCACGTTCGCGTAAAACTCCGAGGCGGCTTTCGGGTCAGGCGTGCGCAGCGCGACATGGCCGAGCTTGCTGACGGCAAACCCGCCGATTCGCTCCTGCGCGGGCGTCGGCGTCCAGCCCTGGATCAGCTCGAAGCGCGTGCCTTCCGGATCGGTAAAGGACAGCAGTCTGGAAACACCGGGCAACGGATCGCTCCGCAGCTCGGGCCGCAGATCAGCCTGCTTCAGCGCGGCGCCCAGTGCGTCGATCTCCACCTCCGGGGAGATTTCAAAGGCGACGCTGCCGAGCGCGGCATCGCCAGGCTCGATCACGAGCGAGAGCTGCTCGGACTCGCTGGCGAGGAACAGGCGGTCGCCATCGCGGGCAACGAGGCCAAGGCCGATCACGCCGCGATAATAATCGAGCAGCCGCTCCGGATCCGGCGAGGTGAAGGTCGCGTGCCGCAGCCGGGTGAAGCGTGCAATGGGTGCTTGTGTGCTCATCGTGCAATCCACCCCTTATGGAATCATGATGATCTTGCCGAGCGCCGAGCCCTGCTCCAGCAGCGTATGCGCTTTCCTGACCTCGTCGAGCCTCAGCACGGCCGAGATCGCCGGCTTGATCGCGTTGCGGCCGAGCGCCTCGATCACGCTGCGCATCAGGGCACGGCGGCCGTCGCGATCGTGGTCGTAGATGTGGAAGGAGAAGCATCGTATCGCCGGACAAATGTCGAGATGGTTGCGCATCGCCGCCATCAGGTTTTCTTCCGGAAGTCCCGCGAAGGCGTTGTAGGACAGCAGCGTGCCCCATTTGCCGAGTGCGCCAAGATAGCCGGTGAACTCGGGACCGCAGACATGATCGAGCACGAGGCCGACGCCCTCGCCCCCGGTCAGCTCGCGGGTGCGCGCCACCACGTCCTCACTGCGGTAGAAGATGATGTGATCGGCGCCGTTCGCTTTCGCGAAGGCAGCCTTCTCCTCGGTGGAGACCGTGCCGATCACAGTCATCCCGGCGAGCTTGGCCAGTTGCACCAGCGCGGTGCCGACGCCGCCGGCGGCGCCAATCACCAGCACGCTGGCCGGCGAGCGCGGATGGCGGCACTCGTGCAGCAGGGCATAGGCCACCTGGTAGTTCGACAGGCACACCGCGGCTTGCAGATCGACATTGTCGGGCAGCGCGTGAACGGCATCCGCGGGCGCGACCACATAGTCGGCGTAGCAGCCGCCGCGCTGGGAGAGATCGCGCGCGCTCAGCAGCACCTTCTGGCCGATCGCAAAGCCTTCGACGCCGGAGCCGAGGGCGGAAATGCGCCCCGCGACGTCATTGCCGGGATTGGCCGGCAATGGCGGCATCCATTTGTAGACGCCGCGCCGGATCAGCACGTCGGGCTGACCGACTCCGAACGCCTCGGCCCGGATCTGCACCTGGCCGGCGCCGGGCGCAGGCACCGGAAGCTCGACCATTTCGAGTGCATCCGGCCCACCCGGCTGACGCACCAGCACCGCTCTCATGACGTCCTCAGCCTCCCAAGCCATATTTTCGAAAATCATACTCATTACGAAAATTATTGCAAGATGGTCGTTGGCACGGCATCTTGGGGCATCGATTCAATGGCAAACCCCATGGCTGACAGCGCCGTTCGCCCGCGCAAGGAATTCGGCAAGACCATCGCCGCCGACATCACGCATCGGCTGCGCGAGGAGATCATCGCCTGCGCGCTTGCGCCCGGCGAGCCGTTGCGCTTCGACGTGCTGCGCGAGCGGTTCGGCGCGAGTTTCACGACACTGCGGGAGGCGCTGACCGCGCTCGCCGCTGAAGGCCTGGTCGACGCCCAGGAGCAGCGCGGCTTTCGCGTCGCGCCGGTCAGCCGCCAGGATCTGATTGAGGTCACCGACGCGCGGGTGCTGATCGAGGTGGAGTTGATCCGCCGGTCGATCGAGCGCGGCGACGACGACTGGGAAATCGCTGTCATCTCCACGCTGCATCGCCTGAAGCGGATCGAGCAGCGCGATCCCGAGCATCCCCTGCGCGACCCCGAATGGAAGATCGCGCATCGGCAATTCCACCAAGCACTGGTGTCTGCTTGCGGCTCGGCGACGTTGCTCGCCATTCGCGCCGAACTGTTCGACCGTGCCGAGCGCTACCGGCACCTGTCGGCCAATTTCCGGCCGCGCCCGCGCGACAAGGCCGGCGAGCACCAGGCCATCATGCAGGCCGCGATCTCGCGCAACGCCGATCTCGCCGTGCAGCTGATCGAGACCCATATCCGCACCACCGCGGATAATGTCGCAAAATACGCCGCCCACCTGCTCGACAGCGATTAGGCGATGGCATTTTCACCGGGCGGGCTTGCGCCCCGCCTCATTTTCGAAAATAATAGACTGGATCGAAAATAGGAACCCTTGGGGCGAAACCATGAAGCTGCTGTCGTTCTTGGATGGAAATCGGGAAAGCTGGGGCGCCGTTGTCGAAAACGGCGTGGTGGATCTGGGCCGCGCCCTGCCCCAATACCCTGCGCTTGCGGACTTCCTCGGCAGCGACGACTACGCCAAGCGCGAGGCGATCGTCGCCGGGCACAAGCCCACGATCGCGCTGAGCGACGTCAAATACCTACCGGTGATCCCGCGCCCCGAGAAGATCGTCTGCGCCGTGCGCAACTATCTCGATCACCACAACGAAGCCGTGGCGTTCGGCATGAAGCGCGAGATCACGGAGTTTCCGCCGATCTTCCTGCGGGTCTGGCGCTCCCAGGTAGGCCACAACGCGCCGGTGATCCGGCCAAAAGTCTCGGACAATTTCGACTGGGAGGGTGAGCTCGCCGTGGTGATCGGCAAGGGCGGCCGTCACATCAGCCAGGCCGACGCCTGGACTCACGTTGCGGGCTACTCGATCTACAACGACGTCAGCGTGCGCGACTGGCAGCGCCATGCGCAGCAGATCGCCTCCGGCAAGAATTTTGTCGGCACCGGCCCGTTCGGTCCGTGGCTGGTCACGCCGGACGAGATCGGCGACCCGACGAAACTCAAGCTGGAGACGCGCGTCAACGGGGCGACCGTGCAGTCCTCCGACACCTCGATGCTGATCTTCTCGATCCCGCGGCTGATCGAATATTGCTCGACCATCTTCGACCTCGTGCCCGGCGACGTCATCGCGACAGGCACGCCGGCCGGCGTCGGCTTCACCCGCAAGCCGCCGGTCTTCCTCAAGCCGGGCGACGTGGTCGAGGTCGAGATCCAGAATATCGGTGTGCTCCGCAATCCCGTCGTGGACGAGGCGTAAGACGCCGCATGTCCCAAGACATGTCTTACGACATTCGCAAGACCGCGCTCGGCGTCGAGACCGTCTGGCACGAGCGCGGCCCCCGGCTGGAGAAGCCGCTGCTGGTCGGCACCGCGATTGCCGTGATCCGCAATCCCTTCGCCGGCCGCTATGAGCCGGATCTGATGCCGTTCCAGGCGTCCTTGCGCGGCCTGGGCCGCGAGCTCGCTGGCGCACTGATCGCGCAGCTCGGCGGCGCCGAGCGCATCGAGGCCTATGGCAAGGGCATCATCGTCGGCGAGGACGGCGAGCTCGAGCACGGCGCGGTCTGGCATGAAGCCGGCGGCCAAGGCATGCGCGAGGTGTTGGGACAACCGAAGGCGATCGTGCCGGCGGCAAAGACCATCGGCGGTCCCGGCACGCGGCTGATGGTGCCGCTCGGCCACATCCACGCGTGTTATGTGCGCAGCCATTTCGGCACCGCGGAGATGACGCTGTGGGACGCACCAAGACGTGACGAGATCGCCTTCGGCCTCGTGATGGCAACCGGCGGCCGCCCCCACGCGCGCATCGGGGGCCTGAAGGCATCCGAGATCTCCGTGCACGACGGGCAGCGCTGAGGCGCTGCCGCGCGCTCAATGCGCGCCGCAGCGGCAGCGCTCGTAATCGGCGGGATCGTGACTGTTGACGATCGTCACGCGATCGCCGTGATCGCGCTTCAGCGCGCGCAGCCGGGCCTGGTTGGCGATCCGCATCGCGCGGTCCATGTCGCCGCGGCGCTGGAAGTAGCCGAGCATCAGGGGCACGCGCGGCGATGGGTCGAGCTGAGCATGATGGAAGTAACTGTCGCCCGCATGCAGCAGCCATGTGTCGCCCGAGCGCACCGCGATGCCGCAATGGCCGAGCGTGTGCCCGGCGAGCGGGATCATCAGGACGTCCGCTTCCGTGTCGCCGAGCGCGCGCACGCCCTTGAAGCCGAACCAGTCCTCGCCGGTTTCGCCATAGAATTGCCAGCGCGGTCCGTGGCTCCACTGCCCTGTGACATAGCGCCCTTCGGGCGGCGCCGGCTTGCGCTCTACCGCCATGTCGTATTCGGCGCGATGGACGTGAATCGCGGCGTGGGGAAAATCGGGCACGCCGCCGGCGTGGTCTCGGTCGAGATGCGTCAACAGCAGGTGACGCACGTCGTTGGGTGAATAGCCGAGCGTCCTCACCTGTTCGACCGCCGTCTCCGCGGGATCGAGCTTGGGCGCGGTCTGCCGCACCCACCGCCGCCCCAGCCGCTCGGGCGTGCCGATGTCGCCAAGACCGATGCCGGTATCGACCAGGGCGAGTCCATCGCCGGTCTCCATCAGAAGGCAATGGCAGACCAGGCGGGCGCGCTGGAACAGGCCGCCGGAACCGTTCACCAGGCGGCGGCCGAGCGGGCACATCGTGCCGGTGTTGAGATGGTGAATCTTCATGGATGACCCTCGCCTGTCCTGAGCAGCCGTTCTTGTCATCGCTCTCATCATAGGTAAAATATCGATTATTGATGCTATCTCTAGGCTTATCCTATGGACATCCGCGAGCTTCGCTATTTCGCCGCCGTCTACCGCGAACGCAATCTGACCGCGGCGGCGCGGGCCTGCTTCGTGTCGCAGCCGTCGATCTCGACCGCGATCACCAGTCTCGAGGCCGAGCTCGGCACCACGCTGTTCATCCGGCACAAGAAGGGCGTGGCGCCGACCGCCTCGGCCGAGCAGTTTCACATTCTGGCGCGCCGCATCATCGACGAGACCGACGCGGCGCGCAGCCTGTTCAGGAAGCCAAGCACGAAGACCAATGTCACGCTCGGCCTGATGCGCACGCTCGACGTGCCTCGCACGATCGCGCTCTTGAAGCCGCTGACGGCGCGCAGCGACGTCGCGCTCCGCCTCGTCGGCAGCGACGAGCAGGCGGATGCGCGGATCATCTCGAAGAGCATGCGGCGCAAGGACGAGCAGTTCGTCGCGATGTGGAGCGAGCGCTACGTCGCCGCGCTGCCGCCGTCGCATCCGCTGACGCTGAAGGACAAGCTTCGCACCGCCGATCTCGCCGGCGTCCCGCTGATCGACCGCTGCCATTGTGAGCAAAGCGCGTTCTTCGGCCGCAATGCGCAGCGGCGCCAAACCGCTGCGATCGCACAATCCGAGGATTGGGCCATCGCGCTGGTCGCGGCCGGTGTCGGCATTGCCATCGTCCCCGAGGGCGCGGCGCGCGGCAATCCCGACATCGCGGTGCGCGAGATCGAGGTCAAGGTGACGCGCGAGGTCGGCCTCGCCTACCGCGCCTCGGTCCCGCTGGCGGATGCGCTGAAGGAGTTTGTGGGGAATCTGCAGAAGCAGCGGCCGGCCGGACCGCGCGCTGGGGCTAAAGACCGAGCTAACCCAACAAGCCCTTCAAGCCGGCATAGATAGAGCCGATACCGGTCGCGGCCACGCCGGCCAGCGGCCCGACGGTCTGCATGAGATCCTGAATTAGGCGGGCGCGGCGGCGCAGTTGCTCTTCGCCGACGTGCTGGCCGATCAAGCGCGCCACGCGGAAGGCAAACGCATTCGGCTTGCCGCCCTGGGTCAAAACGCGCGGCAGCACTTGGAAGATCACCACGCTCAAGATGTTTCCGGAGACGAAGGCAAGCAGGATGCTAGCGCCATACTCGAACACCTCGCGCCATTCGATCCAGGCTTCCGGCAAGATCGGGACATGATCGTGAACTCCGGTTACCGTCAGCATCGACAGGATGCTGACACCTGCCGTCAGGAACGCCAGCACGAAGGCGGGCAAGGTAGAGACGCGGTGCAACGGATAGGCCACGAAGCCGAACAGAAGTGGTATCGCGATCGACGCGATCCGAAGCGGGAGCGCAGATACGTTGAAAGTGATGGTCACGAGCACATGCGCGACCACCAGCAGGAGGGATGGAATGGCAACGTAGAGCACCGCGTGCGTGCCGTAATAACGCAGCGGATTGTTGTAGCGCTCCAGCCGGACATTGATGCGGTCGAGATCGCGCCTGAGCTTGTCCAGATCGGCGACAATGTCGTCGATCTCGCGCAGCATCGGCTGCACGACGCGTAAGTCCCGCGAGCAATGCTTGCACGCGATCGCTTCATCCTTGATGGTTTCGGCGCAGAACGGGCATTCCATCGCTAGCGCGACTTCCTTCGCCTTGTGACGGCTTCGATTTCGGCTCTGGCGCGCCTCAGTTCATCGCGCAGCTCCTCCCGTTTGCGCAGGAGATCGTCTCTCTCGGCGATCAACGTGGCGGGCACGGCGATGTCGCGCCCGCAGGCAGCGCAGACCAGCGCACCCTCGGCGCTGTCAGCCCGGCAGTAAGGACACGTCACTTGGGTGCAACCTTCAAGGTGAAGATGGTCGTGCCGGGCCGACCATCGCTGTCCTTGACGTCGACCCGCACGGTGTATTCCCCCGGTGGCAGCTCCGCGTCGAGCATGTTGATGCCTTCCGCTTTCACGAACGGCTTGACCCGCGGAGTGAGGTCCACGTTGGGCGTGCGGAGGAAGATCACCTTGACCGATTCCGGGTCGATCTTAGCCCCGCCGAACGACTCGAACTTCAACACCAGCGGCATCGGCGAGCTGACGGCACCGCCGGGCGAGATGAATTCGACCTTGGGACCGCGCAGAATGCCGCGCCGGTCGGCCGCGACCGCTCCCTTCGGCGGCGGCAGCTTGGCTTCTTCCTCGGTGATCAATTGCGTGGCGTGCGCAGGTGCCGAAAGCAACAAAGCTGCCGCCACAACGCCCAACAAGACATTCCGCGTCATCGTCCGTTCATCCCTTCCCTCATCTTTTTGTCAGCGAACGCCGCCATCGCCGATGATCGTGTACGGCGCCCAGAACAGCGGATGCGCATAGGCAAACTCGGTTTTTCCTTCGCTGTTGAGATAGCCCGGACCATCGACGAGAGCCATCGCCGCCTGACGCAGCGCTTCGCTGCGCGACAGCTTGGGATCGTCGGCCTGCCGTTTGAACAAGTCCGTCACCAATTGCCGCGCCGACTGCGAATGCACCGACCAGTTCGTCACTAGGAGCGCACGCGTTCCAGCGTAGAAGAATGCGCGCCCAAGCCCGGACGCCGCCTCAGCCCCTGCGCCAGCGCCCGCACCGGTGTTGCAGGCCGACAGGATCACCCAGTCAGCATCGAGCTTGAGACCCAATATCTCCTCCATGGTCAGGAGGCCGTCGCCGCCCTCTCCCGTCACCGCCGGCGAGGACAAGGCGAGTGCTGGCTGCGTGAGCCCGTTCAGCTCGCCCGGGACGAGGCCGTGGGTGGCAAAGGCCAGGATCCTGAAGCCGGACAGATTCATGGTCTTTACCGCATTCTCGGTGGCGTCCTTGCCTAGGAACAGGACTTTCGAGGGATCGGCCTGCAGCGCCAGCGCGATCGATTTCAGCTCGTCCGCGGTGTCGGGTAGCCGCGGCAGCAAACCAAGCTCGGCGCTGTCGACGCCATCGAGCTTCGGACTGTTGCGCCGCTTGAGCGGGCCGCCGCGCGTGACATTGCCGCCCGCGTCGGCGACCTGAACCTTCTCCCCGGCGCCGTCCGCCTCAGCCTGCTGATCCCTGTTGAAGTAGGGATCGCCGAAGGCGACGAGGTCGCCGCGTCCCGGCTTGCCCGGCGGCAGTTGCCGCAGCGTGCGCAACGCCGCCGCGGATGGGACCGTCGACACGGCATGGGTTCGCGCCAGCCACGCCACGTTGCGGTAACCGATGAACAGCGGATCCTCGTCGGCGGCGACCTCCGCCGGCGCCGTCGGCAACAATGACAGTGGCAACAGGCCGAGCGCGCCATTGGTCACGACGATCAGGTTCCTGGCCGGCTTCCATCCGCTCTCAACGGGCTTGAGCAACAGCTCGTAGAGTTCATAGCCGAGCTTGAGGTCGAACGGCGGGATGTCCGAGATCATCGCGGCCTGCGGTTCGAGCGCTTCGCGCAGCTTGCGGATCTTGCTTTCGATATCGCCGATCTTCGCTTGGACGGCGGCGAATGCGACAGGCCCCGACTTCGGCACGGCCCAGACGAAGCTGCCGTTCTGGCCGAAATAGAACGACAGCATGGCCTCGTTGTCGGCCAGCGTGGCGCGGATTTCCGCGACACTCGGCGGCCGGGGTGAGACGAGATCGGCGTAGATCGGGAATTTCTGCTTGATCTCCTGGCGTGCCTTGTCGCGCTGTCCGCGCAGTGCCGCGATCGAGGCCTGGATTTGCGCAACGCCCTTGTCGTCCCGTTCCGCGGCGGGGAGCGCAAGCACGTTGTTGAGCGTACCGAGCTGGGCGTTGACCTGCTTGGTCAAATCCTGCTCCTTGCGCACGAGGTCGGCGAGCGCGGGATCCTTTGCCGCCGCGCGCGCACTCGAAGCCGCCAGCGCCTGCTGGACCGAACGGCCGCGGACAGCGTCGGCGAGGCCGAACGTCTCTTCCCCGACGTCCTTGCCGGTCCCTTCGGCCCTGGCGAGCAGCATCAAGTAACTTTCGACGATGGTTTGCAGCCGCTGGCTGCGCGCGGCCACCACCGTGGTGTTCTCGTCATCGGCGTTCTCATTGGCGCTCGCCATCATGACCGGAATGGCCGCCTTGAACTCCCTGATCGCATCGGAGTCGCGCCGAGCGCGCATCAATCCGACGGCCAACGTGCCGCGCGCCGAAGCGGCATCGAAATGGTTCTCGCCGACCCGGGCGATCTGCTTCTTCACGAGCTGCTCGGCGGCGGCAATGCCTGCGTCCAACTGTCCGGAACCATAGAGCGACAGGATACGAGACGGATTGAGTTCGAACACCTGACGGCGCTGCGAATCCCAGCCGGCGACGGCCTTGTCGATCCTGGCAAACATCTCGCCCGCCTCGGCGGTCTGGCGGCGCAGCGTCAGGATGCCTGCAAGCTGCGACAGCAACTGCACCGTCGCCTGCGACTCCTCCGGCACGCCGACCTTCTTGTTGATCTCGAGGGCGACACGGCCGAGCTTCTCGGCCTCCTCGTAACGACCCTGGTCGACCAGAATGCCCGCCAGCCCCATCACGAAGCGCGGCGTGACGGAATTGTACTTGCCGGTATCCTTCAGGCGCGAGAGCAGCGCGCGGCGCGCATCCACCTCAGCCTCGGCGAGCCTGCCCTGCCTGGCCTTCATGCGGGCTTGATTCAGCACCATGCCGTCGATCGCCTGCAGCAGGATGGTCTCCGCCGGCGGATTATCGGATTCCATGACTGCCTTCGTACTTGCGCGCTTGCGCAGCTCGGCCTTGCGATATGCGGCCTCGGCGTCGGCAAACTGCCCGCGCGCCTCGAAGATCAGGGCGCGCGAGAGCTCCAACTCGCCTTCCCAGCTCTGGCCGAACTTCGCGTAAGCCGACCGCCAATTGGGATGACCGCTGGTGCGGGCCTCCTGGATCGCGATCTGGCTGCGGCGGACATAGGCTTCGGCCTGGGCGACATCGCCCATCTGGATGAGGACGGACGCGACGGCGCGGTTGGTGTTGAACTGCAATCCCTTGGCGCCCGGCATGCTGGCCGATTCGCGCAGAAGCCTCTGCATGATCTCGAGCGAGCGCTTCGGATCGCCAGCGAGAGCATATTGCAGCGACTGGAGTTGAAGAATCCGTCCTAGCAATTGCGGACCGACCGCGCCGCGCCCCACCTCTACGGCCTTGTCGGAATCGGAGATCGCTTCGGCCAGCCGACCGAGCTGAGCGCGTGCGTTGGCGCGATCGAAATAGAGCTGAGCGAGATCCTGGCGGGATTCCTTACCGCTGGGCGCGGCGTCGGCGTCCGATTTCAATTCCGCGATCATCTTCTCGTCGGGCTTGTCGCCGTCGAGGACCGCGGTGATGTCGGCAATGCTGCGCGGCGGCGCAACGAAATCCTTCGGGAGCGCGGCACCCGCCTCGAGCTTGGGCGCCGTTTCCTTGGGAAGCTCGACCGCGATATTGGCACGACCATTGGCAGCATTCAGCGCCGCCATCACGCAAGCCTTGACCTGAGGCGAGGCCTTGGCGCGGCAGGCTTCGAGATTGGCGCCCCCGGCGGGTCCGCCGCCAGCGCGCATGCAGGCCTGCACGATCGGTTTGCCGACGCTCATCCGGCAATTCTCGATCGCTGCCTCCTTGGTCAACGCGGCCGCGGAGCCGGTCGACCCGAGGAAAATGGCAAGCGCGAGCAAGTGATGGCGCGGGGTAACGTCCGGACGGCTCTTGAACGGACGCAGGGCGTCTAAGCTCATCGCGAAAGACCTTCGGGGTAAAATGACTTTGAAGAAACGGGACAATCCTATCCGGCCGGTCCGGAAGGACAAGAGCCATGAATCCGGTTCCCTGAGGCCTCAACAGAGTTGGGCGGCCCAGGGACGGCACAGGTCCTCGGGATTTCGAACTGACGCGCGGCCTCGGGCTGAGCGCGCTGATTGGCCGCGGGGGCAGGATCGCCTGGCGCGAGTGCCGACAGGGCCGCGCCCTCAGCCCTTCGAGATGACCGCGCGGCCGTACGGCGGTTGCGCCTGGACCGGCGGGTTGGCGGTCTGGGCGGCGAGCTCGCCGATCAGGCGGTCGGCGTCGGCGGCCATGCCGTCGGGCGCCTGGATCACCAGGCGCTCCAGCGCCCAGCGGTAGGACGAGACGCGCTGCTCCAGGCATTGCTGCACCCACTGCACGATCAGCGAGTTCTCCTGCATGCGCGCGACCGCGTCGTCCTTCTCCTTCGGCGAGAGCGCTGAGACGCGCGCCATGCTGGCATCGCGCTTCCTGTCGAGATCGATGACGCGGATGGCGCTGCCGAAGAACGGCTCGAAGCGGGTGATGTCGTTGCGCACGTCCTCGATCAGCTGCGCATAGCGCGAGGAGTGCGAGCGGTGCGGTTCGTCGATCAGCGTGCGCCCGTACATGGTGCGGTCGAACACGACCTTCTGCCGCCAGGGCGAGGGCATCGCCTTGTAGTCGCCGAACACGCTCTTCCAGGCGGGGCGCGACAATGGCGGCTCGATCATGGGATAGGCGAGGTCGCGCAGCTGGCGCTCCTCGTCGGTGAGCTGGAATTGCGAAGGCTTCAGGCCGACGCTGGAAGTGACCTCCGCACCCAGCCAGCGATGCATGTCGTCGCTGCGCATGTCGGCGCGCGTACGGCCGAAATCGCCACCGCTGCACGCACCGAGCGTGGCAGCGAGCAGCGCGAGCAGGACGGCCGATATGACGGGCCGGATCTGGCGGATGGTGTCCGGCATTGCACGCAGCCGGATGTCAGCGGCGGCGACGACGGCGTCCCGGCGCTGTGCCCTGCTCAGGGCCGCGATCGCCGCTGGTTTCATCTGCCTCGCGCTCGATACGGATGACGGGAAGGATCAGGATAGTTCCCATGTCCGCGCGCGGAGCGACATCCCCCGACGAGCCCACCCGGCGACCGGCCGGAAATTCAATGATGGTCCCCATGTCAGCTCTCTTCAATTGCCGCGCGACCGAACGCGCCCCTGCAACATGCAATTCATTAAGATCAGTTCATGGTTAACGGGGTGTAAACGCGGCGTTCCGACCGTAGCCGCACGGGCCGGCCGCGACGTCCCTTCAAGGCACGGGATCGATACAAGTCGAGCGTTCGGCTTCACGCCTCGTTTTCCTTAACGAGCCTTTAAAGGAGCCTGCGCTAGGCTGGCGGCGAGCATGTTTTCCAGGTCGCGTATCCCTCCATGACCAAGTCGCTGTTTCCCGGATTCGACGGGCTGATGTCACTGTCCCGTCGCGAAGGCGTCGATGTTCGGCCGACGCTGCTGCGCGTGCTGACCGACCTCTATGTCCAGACGCGCGTCCACAGCGAGGACGAGCAGCGGCAGTTCACCGAGCTTGCAACACGGCTGATCGACCAGGTCGACGATGCGACGCGCGCGGCCATCAAGGCCAAGCTCGCGGTCTATCCGCAGACGCCCGTGGCGGTGCTGCAGAAGCTCGGGCTGGTCGCAGCCCAGGAAGGCCGCAGGATTCCGCTCGCCCGCGAGCTTCCCGTTCCCGCCCCCGCCCCCGCTCCGGTCCGCACGCCCTCCGACGCCGAGCTGCGCATGGCCGCCAGCATGGCGATGCAGCCGAAGGACGCCGCCGAGATCCACGACATGTTCTTCGGCGCCGGCCCCTCCGAGCGCGCGCTGATCCTGCACAATCTGGCGCAGACCCCGCTGAAGGCCGCCCCTCGCATTCCGACCGTGCGCGCCAAGCGTGCGATTCAGATCCTGGAGATGGCGGCGATCGCGGGCGATGTCGAGAACTTCGCCCTGGAGCTCGGCGACAGCCTGATCCTGCCCTCGCGCGTCGCAGCCCAGATCGTCGACGATGCCGGCGGCGAGGCCCTCGCGGTCGCCGCGCGCGCGCTCGACATGCCGAGCCCGAACTTCCAGCGCATCCTCTTGTTCTTCAAGCCGGAGATCGGCACCTCCGTGAACGAGGTGTACCGGTTGTCGCGGCTCTACGACCGAATCAGCGAACGCGCGGCGCTGGTGATGCTGGCGGCCTGGCGCGGCTCGACGCTCGCCGTCACCCGCGCGAAGTACCAGCCGTCACTGCACGACGGCGAACGCCAGCGCGCCCGTGCCGGCGCGAGCCAGACGCGGCCAAGCGTGCAGCCGGGCGCGATGCCGCCGCGCCGCACAGGCACCGACGGGTCGTCGGAGCGCTAGAGCCGGCCCTGAGGCATCTTCAGCTCGTGCCCCGGACGCAGCGCAGCGCGCTAGCGATACGCTACAGAGCCAGGGTCCATCTCACCGCGTCACGCCGTGCAGCCCACTGGGTTCCGGCTCTGCACGGCGACGCTGACGCGTCGCCGTTTGTCCGGGATACGATCGAAGGAGCCGCTACGTCTTCGCCAGCTCCAGAAAATGCCGCCCGGCGCGGTCCTCGGTCTCGACGATCCACGCGTCCGGGTCGAAGCGGACTTCCTTAGTGAGACGTTCCTCGATGGTGTGCTCCGGCAGAGGCTGCGGCGCGACCGGCACGAAGAAGCGATCGACGGGGCGGCCGTCATCGTAAGAGGTCTGCGGGGCCGGCGCATACAGCATCGCCTGGCCGTCGAGCAGCGACACCTTCACGAACACCGCGCCCGCCTCCTCGGCGCCGCGACGGCGGACTGCTCCGAACACGCCCTCGGTCTGGCACCGGCGCAGGTAAGCCGCGACCCATATATTGGATTTCAAACGCATGAGTCGAACGATAGGCCAGCGTGACGCGCGCCGCCAGTCTCAGCGTCCGATTTCACGCCTTGCTGATGCCTTGTCCGCCGCGGATCTGGCGTGCGACCAGATATGACAGCGGGATCGCGAGCGCAAATCCCACAGCGGCTGCATAGGGGATGTTCCGGAGGGCATCTGCGGCGAAACTCGGCACCATCAGCACGACGATCAGACTGACGCCCGCCAGCACCGTACCCAGCATGATCCAGACCAGGACCGAGACCTTGAACATGACACCCTCTCTTCCTCGTTGAAGATGGGCGATCATGGTCCACGTAACTCTCGGCCGTAATTTTGATCCCAAGCAAATCGCGCCTGCCGAACACGCCATGATGTGCCGGTGCGGCATGCCCGACAATTGATCGGCGTCAATGACAGCGAGCGGCGTGGCTATTCGACGGGATGACCGATCGCGGCACCGAGCTCGCGCAGCAGCCGGTCGGACAGCTGGCCGGTGACCTGCATCTTGTGCTCGCGCTCGAACTTCTGGATCGCGGACTGGGTCTCGCCGCTCATCGTGCCCGTGATCTTCAGATTGCCGTAGCCATATTCGGACAGCGCGCGCTGCACGCCGGCGATACGTCGTGCGGCAGGGTTGTGGGTTACGGGAATCGGGGCCGGCGGACGCATCGCGGAGGGCGGCGTCGAGGTCGTCTGCTTGACCAGATTGGTCATGGGATCGTTCGCGCGCGTCGATGCGGTCGCTTCGACGGGTTTCTCCGGCGGCTTCTCGGCGGCGCGCTCGGCGGGTTTGGGCTCAGCGCGGAATTCGGTCGCGCGCGGCTCGAGTGGCGAGCTGTCGGCGCCGACGGGGCGCGGCCGCGGCAAGGGATTCGACAGCGCCACGGAGGACGGCGCGGGCAGATTGATCACGGTGCCGAACATCGGCGCCGGATGCCGGCCGGTCTGCAGGAACAGCGCATTGGCAACGATTGCGCCGATCGCGGCGACGGCGATGAGACCGGCCAGCGTGTCCTTGGGGCTGTGCAGCAGCACGCGCATCACGAGGTTGCGCTCGGTCTCGATATCGACAATTGCGGCTTTGGCACCACGGCGGCGCGGAGCGGCTACGTCCTTGGCAGATTTCTTAGGCACTTTTCTTCACCAGAGCGGATTGGTCCTGAGAGGGGGCGCGAGCCTGGTCTTGAATCTCCCGGCCTTGAAGTTCCTGACCTTGAATTTCCTGGCGCAGCACCGGCGTCAGCGTCGCGATCTTGCTCTCGGCCGGCTTGGCTTGCGACGGCGTGTAGACGAGCGGCAGCCTGACGGTGACGGCGGTGCCCTCGCCCAACCTGCTTTGTACCGTCAATTCGCCGAGATGCAACGCCACGAGGCTCTTCACGATCGACAATCCGAGGCCGGTGCCTTCGTGACGGCGCTGATAGGTTTTGCCCGCCTGGAAGAACGGCGCGCCGATGCGCTTGAGATCGTCGGGCGAGATGCCGACGCCGGTATCGCTGATGCGCAGCGTCAGCTGCGAGCCGGTCACCGCTGCGGACACGGACACCTGGCCGCCGCGCTCGGTGAACTTGATGGCGTTGGCAACGAGGTTGAGCACGATCTGCTTGAAGGCCCTGGGATCGCCGGTCATGACGGGCAGGTCCTGCGGCGCGTCGGTGATGAGGTCGATGCCGTTCTCCCGCGCCTTCAGCGCCAGGAGATTGCAGCAATGCAAGAGCGAGGCGCGCGGCGCGAACGGCTCGGACGCGATCTCGAAATTGCCCGACTCCATCTTCGACATGTCCAGGATGCCGTTGACGACCGACAACAGATGCTGGCCGGAATCGTTGATGAGCTGGGCATATTCCCGGCGCTGGGCCGCACCCAGCATCAGGGTCTGCTCCTGCGCGATCATCTCGGAGAAGCCGATGATGGCGTTCAGCGGCGTCCGCAGCTCATGGCTCATGGTGGCGAGGAAGCGCGTCTTGGCGGCATCGGCCGCTTCAGCGGCGCTGCGCGCCTGCTCGAGCGCCTGCTCGGACAGCTTGTGACCGGTGACGTCGCGCATCACGGCGACGACTTCCGCCTCGCGCGCGGCGTCACGTCCCAGATCCTGGTCGAGCGGGCGGCAGCGCATCTCGACCCAGAGAAAATCGATCTGGCCGCGCTCGGTCCCATCCGGCTCACGCCGCAGCCGGAACTCGACACTGCGCACCTCGCCGCGCGCGGCATCGGACAGCGCGGTGAGATAGGCCGGGCGATCGGCGACATGGACGCGGTCGAACAGGCCATGACCGAGCAGTTGCGCCACCGGCATGCCGAGCATGGCCTCCGCCGCCGGCGAGATGAACTGCACGGCGCCGTTGCGCTGATGCCGCGAGACGACGTCGCTCATGTTGCGGGCGAGCAGGTGGTAACGCTCCTCTTCGCGGGACAGCAGTGCAACGCTGGTGCGCGCGAGCGATTCTGCACCGAAGGCGAGGCCCGCGGCATAGACCGTCGCCGAGACGACACCGCACGCCATCAGCACGCCGCGTTCTGCGGCGCTGGTGTCTGCTGACGGCAGCCAGCCGAGCTGACTGAGAAGGGTCAGCAGTCCCGCACAGGACAGTGCGAGCAATGCTGCGAAGACGGTGACGCGGCGCGAGGCCGACAGCGCGGCTTCGAGCGGAACCACGACCAGCCACACCGCGCCGAACGATTCGATGCCGCCCGTTGAGCCCGCGACCGCCATGATCAGGCCGGCGAGCGCCAGCGACGACAGCACATGCGCGCCTTCATAGCGGCCGGTGCGCGACAGGAACCAGGACAGCATGATCGGCGCGATCAGCCATGCAAAGGCGGCGACCTCGATCGCGCTCGGCGCGCCGCGCAGGACGAGATAGATCGGGAATGCGGCAAAGGCGGCCAGGCTGCCCAGCAGCCGCGGCGCCATGAAGGCACGGTGCCGCGCGCGCATCAGCGCATCGTAACGCGCGGAGGGATGCAGCAGCGCATCGAGACAATCGCGGATGATACTCAAAACTGTCACGGGTCTCGCGCTTCGGCTCAATCGTCTTAGAAGACGCGCCGGAACGCCTCCTTGTCGTTGAGCCCACCGTGTCAGAGCGACCTTAAACGAGTGCTAAGGCGGCGCGGCACGCGGCCGGACGCCGGGACATCGCGGGGCTTTTTAGACGATTTGGCGACGTCTTCAGTGAGGATGGTGAACACAGGGTTTCACCGTTCCGCTCATGGTTTCGAATTGGTGGAAGGCCCGCCAGCAGTAACACGGGCCGCGGCGTCAATCGAAAATTTACGACACCTTCGATCGCGAAGAAATTTGCGCCAATTTTCCGCGAATTAAGCTCAAGGCAATCACTTGCGATTTATCGAGAGTTGCTAGGTCCGACATCCCCGGAGTTCGCCGCGGACGGGATCTACCATACAGGTCGATAGAGATGCGCTTTCTGCTCCGCATCACATTCTGGCTCGGGCTGGTGCTGGTGCTCCTGCCGCGGGACAAGACGCCCGAATCGGACAAGCTGCCGCAGATCGGCGCTGCCGACGCGGTTCAGGCTGCGACCGCGGCCGTCTCCGACATGACCCAGTTCTGCAAGCGCCAGCCGGCGGCTTGCGAGGTCGGCGGGCAGGCCGCGACCATCATCGGCCAGCGCGCCCAGGACGGCGCGAAGAAGATCTACCAGATCATCAACGACAAGAAAGATCAGATCACCAACGACAAGAACGAGAAAAACGACAAGAACGACAAGAAGGCGCCCGACCATACCGGCTCGATCGCCATGGCCGGCGAAGGCGATGCCGTCTCGAGCGAAGCGCCGCACGACACCCTGAGCCAGGACGATCTCGCGCTGGAATGGCGCGGCCCTCAAGCAGCGAATTAGGCCCCAAACCCTATCGATTTCGGCGCTTCGCATCCCTATATTGGCGGGAAGCGGGAACACGGGCCAGCATGACGACAATCGACGAAATCAGGGACAATTTCGAGCTTCTGGACGAGTGGGACGACCGCTACCGGTACGTCATCGAGCTTGGCCGCACCCTGGAACCGATGCCGGAGGCGGAACATTCCGCCGCGAACAAGGTGAACGGCTGCGTCAGCCAGGTCTGGCTGCAGAAGCTGGTCGACCGCAGCCATGGCGCGCCGATCCTGAAGTATCGCGGCGACAGCGACGCCCATATCGTGCGCGGGCTGGTTGCGATCGTGTTGTCGCTCTATTCGGGCCGCACGCCGCAGGAGATTCTCGATACCGACGCGATCGCGGTGTTCAACGAGTTCGGCTTTCGCGATCATCTGACGCCGCAGCGCTCCAACGGCCTTCGCTCGATGGTCGAGCGCATCAAGACCGACGCGAAAGAAGCGCTCGCGGAAGCGTCGTAAGTAGCTTTCGCAGGGGGCGCAAAGCGAAGCGTGCCCACGTCCTGAGCGTGATCGGAAAAAACTCGTGGCCACGGCGCGCAAGAGCGCACCTTGCCCGCCCTGCGACACCTCCCGAGCAGCGGCGTGTCACGCTACCCGCGCTACTTCCCCTTCTTCCGCTGCTGCTGCCCGAGGCCCATCTGCTTGGCCAACTGCGAGCGCGCCACTGCGTAGTTCGGCGCGACCATGGGATAGTCGGCCGGCAGGCCCCATTTCTCGCGATATTGCTCCGGCGTCATGTTGTACTGCGTGCGCAGATGGCGCTTCAGCGATTTGAAGCGCTTGCCGTCTTCGAGGCAAACCAGATAATCCGGCGCGATCGACTTCTTCAGCGAGACCGCGGGCTTCGCCGGTTCGAGCGGTGCGGTCTCGGTGCGGCCGGACGACACCCGCACCAGCGCGCCATGCACCTGGCTGATCAGGTTAGGAATATCGGCGGCCGGCGTCGGGTTGTTGCCGACATAGGCCGACACGATGCTCGCCGTCAGCTCGATGAAATTTTTCGCCCCAGCGTCCGACATCGGCCCGCCCTCTCTCCACCTTGCGCCTCACGGGATAGACGACGCCGAACTATCCGTGTCAACCAGCCGTTCGGCCGAAATGCGACAACTGGCGAGGATGAGCTGACGACGTGTGGAGGGAGCTTTATCTCGCTCAGCCGCGCTGGTCGAGATGCGAGCGCAGTTCGTCGATCGAGGCAAAGCGCATCATGCCCTCCGGCATCTGCGCTTCGATCGAGCCGTCGGAATAGAGCGAATAGGCCATGCCGTCGACGATGCCGGATTTGAGCACGGTGACAGGCGGCTGCTCGACAGGTGGTGGAGGCGCCGGCTCCGGCGCAGACGGGGCGGCCTCCGCGAAGGTCGATGGCGAACGCGGCGGCGGGCGGCGCAAGGCAGGCGGCGGCTCCGGCGGACGCATGCGGTCCGGCTTCGGCCAGGCATCGTCAAAGCTTGCAGACGGAGTCTCCAGGGCCTCACTGGGCTCGGCAGGCAGTTGCGGCGGCGCGCCGTCGGTGGCCTTCGCCTCGGCACGCTCCCGCTCCTTGCGCGAGGTCGATGCGAACAACAGATTGCGTCGGCGCGGCGTTTCCGGAGCCGCGAGCGGCGTTGCAGCCTCAGGCTCCGGCGGAGCCTCGACACGCGGACGCTCCCGCGCGGCAGCTTCGCTCTGCCAAGGCGGGGGGCCTGCAGCCGGTGGCGGCGGTGGCGGCGCCGAGTCGTTTCTTGCCTCGCTCCTTGCCGCCGATGCAGGCATCGGCTCGGGCGCAGCGGCGCCCGGCCCGGATGCAGCGAGGCCCGGCAGCACGGGCCTGACCCGCACCTCGGACGGCGCACCGGCCAGCCGGCGCGCGATGCCCCGCAGTTCCGCGACCACGACGTAGAGGCCGGCCAGTAACAATCCGGAGCAGACGGCGATGGTGCCCGAGATTATGAGGGGACTGCCGAGGCTGAACTCCCTGACTGAGAAGCCGAACAGGATCGAAAGGAGGCCCGCCACGACGGCGAAAATCCCCGCGATCAACAATGCCAAGGTCATCGAACTCACCCCCGGCCGCACGTCCACACGCGACCCGTCACGCCACGATACCGTCATACGGTGTTCCACGCCAACGACCAAATACAAGCAGCGTTCCTAATGGGAAGGAAATCAGGGACTTATTCACATTCCCTTCAGCTAGGGCTCGCTACTGCTGGGTGACTGCCGCTGATCCGGAATTGCTGCGTCGCATCAGGAATTTAGCCATAATGCCCAATTACTTGGTAATGGAACTGCGCTATAGGGAGTCCGGGGTTGAGGCCCGCGCGCACCAGCAGGGCCAAGAGGGGATTCCGGGGCACCGATAGCCATGACATCCATCACGACTTCGGCGATCGACACGCCGCAGCGGCGCTCGGTCGAACGAACTTGCGACGATCTTGCCATGCTGGTGCTGGCTGCGGTCGCCGTCATTGCCGGCTTGACCTTCCGCGACTACGGCCTCGGCTGGGACGATTACACCCACGCTGAATATGCCGACCTGCTGCTGCGCATGTTCGGTTCCGGCTTCAAGGACACCGCGGCGCTCTCCTTCGCCAATCTCTACATGTATGGCGGCGGCTTCGACATGGTCGCGGCCCTCCTGCACAAGATCATTCCGCTCGAATTGTTCGAGACACGACGCCTGGTCGGCGCCATCGTCGGCGTGATCGGACTTGCGGTGACCTGGCGCCTCGCCCGCCGCATCGGCGGCCCCCTCGCCGGCCTGGCCGCACTCCTGCTGCTCGCGCTGTGCCCGATCTTCTACGGCCACATGTTCATGAACCCGAAGGACGCGCCCTTCGCGGTGGCCATGATCATCCTGATGCTCGGCCTCGTCCGGCTCGCCGAGGAATATCCTCAGCCGTCGCCGCGCACGATCCTGATCGTCGGGCTCGGCGCCGGCCTCTCGCTCGGCTGCCGCATTCTCGGCGGGCTTGCGCTGGTCTATGCCATGCTCGGCTTTGTGCCGCTGTTCCTGGAGGAACTGCGCGGCGAGGGTCTGCGCGAGGCTATCAGGCGCTTCGCCCATGTCGTCTATGTGCTGCTGCCCGGCCTCGCGTTCGGCTATCTCGTGATGGGCCTGATCTGGCCGTGGTCGATCCTGGAGCCCGGCAATCCCTTCGAGGCGCTGACCTATTTCTCGCACTTCTTCGAGAAGCCGTGGAAGGAGATGTTCGACGGCGCGATCGTGTCGGTGCCCGACATGCCGTGGTCCTATCTGCCGACGCTGTTCGCGCTCCAGTTGCCCGAAGTGATGCTGGTGCTGACGGCCGGCGCCGTGGTCAGCACCTTCGCCATGCTGCCGCGAGGCCACGTGCCGGCGCGGCGCAAGACCATCATGCTGATGCTGACGCTGGCTGCGACCCTGCCGCTCGCGATCGCGATGGTGAAGCGGCCGGCGCTGTACAACGGCATCCGCCATTTCGTGTTCGTGATTCCGCCGATGGCGGTGCTGGGCGGCGTCGCATTCGCGAGGGCAATGGAGCGCCTGCGCGCCAATCACCGCACCTGGCAGCCGGTCGTGCTCGCGACCTTCTGCTTCGGCCTCGCGCTGTCGCTCGCCGAGATGATCCGGCTGCATCCCTATCAATACACGCATTTCAACCACATCGCCGGCACCGTGCGCGGCGCCGACGACCGCTTCATGCTGGACTATTGGGGTCTGGCGCTGAAGCAGGCCTCCGACGAGTTGCGCGAGCAGATCGTCGAGCGCCAGGAAGTGCCGCCGGCTGGCCGCAAATGGAAGGTCGCGGTGTGCGGTCCGCAGCGCCCGGCGCAGGTCGCCCTCGGGCCCGACTTCACCATTGGCTGGGATTCCAACGCGGCCGATTTCGCGATGACGCTCGGCGAGTTCTACTGCAAGGGCCTCACCGCGCCCGTGATGGTCGAGATCAAGCGCGACGACGTGGTGTTCGCCCGCGTCTACGACATCCGCGGCCGCAGCATTTCCAGCCTGCTGTCGATCCCCGCGCCGTAATGATCTTCGTGGCCCGCTCCATGCGGGCTACGCTGGACTGCCGCGCTCTGTGTGCCTTGCTGCCAACCTGGAGCGGTACTACGCTCCTCCCCGCAACAACGATGTTCGGAGAGACCAGCCATGTCGCCAGCGGAAGCGCGCCTGAAGGAAGTGCCGTCCAACATGACGGAGGCCGAGTGGCAGCAACGGGTCAATCTCGCCGCCTGCTATCGCTTGGTCGCGCTGTACGGCTGGGACGATCTGGTCGACACCCACATCTCCGCCCGCGTGCCCGGTCCCGACCATCACTTCCTCATCAACCCCTATGGGCTGATGTTCGACGAGATCACGGCATCGAGCCTCGTCAAGGTCGACCTGCACGGCAACCAGCTCTCCGAGAGCGAATACAGCATCAACCCGGCCGGCTTCACCATTCATTCTGCGATCCACGAGGTGCGCGAGGACGCGATCTGCGTGCTGCATCTCCACACCCTCGACGGCACCGCGGTGTCGAGCAGCGCGGAAGGTCTGCTGCCCCTGAACCAGACCGCCCAGCTCGTCACCCACGACCTCGCCTATCACGACTACGAGGGCATCGCGCTCGACCACGACGAGCGGCCGCGGCTGCAGAAGGATCTCGGCGACCACAATCACATGCTGCTGCGCAATCACGGCACGCTGACGGTCGGCCGCTCGGTCGCCTCCGCCTTCGAGCGCATGTACCACCTCGAGCGCGCCTGCTCGATGCAGGTGCGCACGCGCGCGCTCGGCACGCCGGTCTATCCGGTCGAGGAGATCGCGATCGAGAAGAACACCGAGCTGCTCGCCAACCGCGATCGCGCCGAGCTGCGCGCGACGAACCTCGTCTGGCCGCCCTTGCTGCGCAAGCTCGATCGCGAACTGCCGGGCTACCGGTCTTGAGATTTTCGGGATTTGGTGTAGAGTAGCTCTCAACGAACCTCTACGCCTTTTGGAATGAAACGCCGCCCAATTCCGGGCGGCGTTTTTATTTGGCCCACTCGTCATTGCGAGAAGCGAAGCGACGAAGCAATCCGCGGCGGGATTTCTGGATTGCTTCGCTGCGCTCGCGATGACGCGGACAGAGTGCCCTTATTTCACCTCCGCCAGCGCGGCGAGGATCCTTGCCCACGACCGGATGCCCTTCTGGAAGCTGCGCAGGTCGTATTTCTCGTTCGGCGAGTGGATGTTGTCGTCATCGAGGCCGAAGCCGACCAGCAGCGAGTCGAGGCCGAGCGTGCGTTTGAAGTCGGCGACGATCGGGATCGAGGCGCCCGAGCCCATCAGCACGGTCTCCTTGCCCCATTCCTCCGTGAGCGCCTTGCTGGCCGCCGCAAGCGGCTTCATGTTCCAGTCGAGCGCGACGGCGGGCGCGGCGGAATGGTCGCCGAACTCGACCTTGCAGTCGCCCGGCAGCCGCGCCGTGACGTAGTCGCGGAAGGCTTTGCGGATCTTTTGCGGGTCCTGCCCTTCGACCAGGCGGAACGAGACCTTGGCCGAGGCATGCGAGGGGATCACCGTCTTGGAGCCCTCGCCGATATAGCCGCCCCAGATGCCGTTGACGTCGCAGGTCGGGCGCGACGATGCCTGCTCGATCAGCAGGCGGCCCTTTTCGCCCGCCGGGATCGACAGGCCGATCGGCTTGAGGAACATCTCCGGCGTCAGGTTGAGCTTCTTCCATTGCGCGAGGATGTCCGGCGGCAGATCCTTCACCCCGTCATAGAAGCCGGGAATGGTGATGCGGTTGTCATCGTCGAACAGGCCGCCGAGAATTTTCGTGAGCACCCGGATCGGGTTCATCGCGCTGCCGCCGAACACGCCGGAATGCAGGTCGCGATTGGCGGCGGTGATCTTCAGCTCTTCATAGAGCAGGCCGCGCAGCGAGGTCGTGATCGCCGGCGTGTTGCGATCCCACATGCCGGTGTCGCAGACCAGCACGTAGTCGGCCTTGAACTCGTCCTTGTTGGCCTCGATGAAGGGCACGAAATTCTTCGAGCCGACCTCCTCCTCGCCTTCGATCAGGAAGGTGACGTCGATCGGCAGCGAGCCGGTCACTTTCTTCCAGGCACGGCAGGCTTCGACGAAGGTCATCACCTGGCCCTTGTCGTCCTCGGCGCCGCGCGCGACGATGATCTTGCGGCCGTCGGCGTGGTCGGTCACGACGGGCTCGAACGGCGGACGGTGCCAGAGATCGAGCGGATCGACCGGCTGCACATCGTAATGGCCGTAGAAGATCACATGCGGCCGCCCGCCGGACTTGCCGTCTCCCTGGGTCTTGCCGACGATGGCGGGATGGCCCGCGGTCGACCTCACCTCGGTGGCGACGCCGAGGCTCGCGATGTCCTTGGCGAGGTGGTCCGCCGCCGCCTTGCAATCCCCGGCAAAGGCCGGATCCGCGGAAATCGACTTGATCCGGAGCAGTGCGAACAGACGCTCCAGGCTGTTGTCGAAGTCCTTGTCGATGTGATCGAGCACGGATTGAAGCTGCGCATGGGCCATGGTCATGTTCCTGATTTCCGGTGTCGAGATATCTGCGCTTTTAGCGCCGCCGCCGCGCCGGTGCCAGCCACGACACGACGTAGCAAGCCTGCGCACGGCGGGCGTCTCGAAGGTGGCGACGCGAGAGCTGCCTACCTTCGCAGCAATCCGCCGAGCGCGCCGCGAACCAGCGTGCGGCCGATCGAGCCGCCGAGCTGGCCGCCAAGCGATTTGCCGATATTGGCCGCCATCCCGCCGATCACCCGGTTGGTGACCGATCGCGTCACATCCCGCGCGATGACCTGGCCGGTCGACATGCGGCCACGCTTGACGTTGGTGCCGAACACCGTGCCGACGATCGAGCCGATCTGGCCAAGAATCCCGCCGCCGCTTCCGCCAGCCGATCCGTCGGTCGTCGCCGCCGTGCCGGCGATGCGCTTCTGGATCATCTCGTAGGCGGACTCCTCATCGACCGCGGTGTCGTATTTACCCTTCACCGGGCTTGCAGCCATGATCGCCTTGCGCTCGTCCGGCGTGATCGGTCCGATGCGGGCCGACGGCGGACGGATCATCACCCGCTCGACCATGGTCGGCGTGCCGTTACCTTCGAGGAAGGACACCAGCGCCTCGCCCTTGCCGAGCTCCATGATCACCTTGGCGGTATCGAGCTTGGGGTTGGGCCGGAAGGTCTGGGCCGCGGCCGCGACCGCCTTCTGGTCGCGCGGGGTGAAGGCGCGCAGCGCGTGCTGCACCCGGTTACCCAACTGTCCGAGCACACGGTCGGGCACGTCGATCGGGTTCTGCGTCACGAAGTAGATGCCGACACCCTTGGAGCGGATCAGGCGGACCACCTGCTCGATCTTGTCCATCAGCGCCTTGGGCGCGTCGTTGAACAGCAGATGCGCCTCGTCGAAGAAGAACACCAGCTTCGGCTTGGGCAGATCGCCTGCCTCGGGCAACTCCTCGAACAGCTCCGACAGCATCCAGAGCAAAAATGTTGCGTAAAGCCTGGGGTTCTGCAGCAGCTTGTCGGCGACCAGGATGTTGACCATGCCTCGGCCGTCGCGGTCGGTCTTCATGAAGTCCTTCAGCGTCAGCGCCGGCTCGCCGAAAAATTTGGTGCCGCCCTGGTTCTCCAGCACCAGCAGCTGGCGCTGGATGGTGCCGACGGTGGCCTTGGTGACGTTGCCGAACCCCTGCGCCGCCTTTTTGACGTCGGCCAGCGGGCTCTCTTCGGCGTCCGCCCCCTTCTTCCCGCTATCGGGCACGATTGCGTCGAGCAGCGCGCGGAGATCCTTCATGTCGATCAGGGTCAGCCCGGCGTCGTCGGCGACGCGGAAGGCGACGTTGAGCACGCCTTCCTGCACGTCGTTCAGATCGAGCATGCGCGCGAGCAGAAGCGGCCCCATTTCCGTGACGGTCGCGCGCACCGGGTGGCCCTGCTCGCCGAACACATCCCAGAACACCGTCGAGAACTGGTCGGGCTGGAATGTCAGCCCCATCTCGGAGGCGCGCTTGAGGATGAAGTCCTTGGCTTCGCCGACCTCGGAGATGCCGGAGAGGTCGCCCTTGATGTCGGCGGCGAAGACCGGAACGCCGGCGCGCGCAAATCCTTCGGCCATGACCTGCAGCGTCACGGTCTTGCCGGTTCCGGTTGCACCGGTGACGAGGCCGTGGCGATTGGCGAGCGCCAGCGTCAGCCATGCCTGCTCGTCTCCCTTGCCGACGAAGATCTTGTCGTCGGTATCGCCGAGCTTGCTGTCCTGTGCGGTCATACTTCTCTCTGATCTCTTCTGCCGGGTTTCGCGTATTGAAACTCGAATGCACCAGTTCCGTAGTTTAACGCATGTCGCGCGCCGATTAAAACCATTCAACGCGCTCCGCGCATGCGACATTGTCGGAAACCGACGAATGCTATCAGCCAAAAGTAGGAACGAGCCGTTCGCAACGCGGCAATTTTTCGCCGATTCCATCTCCGCTCTTGCAACGCTGCAACACCTTTTGCGCGTTCGAAGGTGAATCGCGGCGAGGCCCGCGTTCATCGCTTGTATTTCGCATCACACCGGCTCAAGATCATTTTCGAAAGCAATACTCCGGCATACAACCGGCTGAGGGGCGGGCCTTATGGACGAGCTGATCGGGCGGCTGGCGACAAGCGCCAGCATAGATGGTGCTGTCGCTGAAAAGACCGTCGGCATCATCCTGGGCTTCCTCCGCAGCGAGGGTCCTCCCGATAGCGTGCAGGCCCTGATCGATCATATCCCCGGAGCGGAAGCCGCGATCGAGGCATCCAGGAGCGGCGGCGGACTGTCGCGGCTGATGGGCGGCGGCCTGATGGCGGTCGGCACGCGCCTGATGGGCCTGGGGCTCGGCATGTCGGAGATTCAAAACGTCGCCCGTGAACTTTTCCGCTTCGGCCGAGACAAAATCGGAGCGGATCAGATGGGCAAGATCGTTGCGGGGACGCCGGGCCTCAGCCAATTCGCCTGAGCCTTATTTCGCCTGAGCCTTGGCATTTCATATCGAGTATCATGACATATCCGATCTCCGAGATTGAGGGCCTGTCGGTCTTTGCCGCCAACAAGTTGAAGGCGGAAGGTATCCGCACCACCGACGCGCTGCTCGAGGCGGCCGGCACGGTGAAGGGCCGCAAGGCGCTGTCCGCCAAGACCGGCATCAGCGAGCAATTGCTGCTGGAATGGGCCAACGTCTCCGACTACATGCGTATCCCCGGCATGGGCCGGGCCAAGGTCGGCCTCGTCCGCGCCGCCGGCGTCACCACCGTGCGCGAGCTCGCCTATCGGAATCCGGCAAGGCTGGCCCAGAGCATGCGCGACGCCAACGAGAAGAAGAAGCTGCTCCGTATCCTGCCCTCCGAGAAGTCGGTCGGCGACATCATCGCCAAGGCGAAGAAGCTGCAGCCGAAGATCACGTATTAGCTGTGGCGTATCGGTCCGCCCTCTCCCCGTCATGCTGAGGTGCGAAGCACGGGACGCAGCGCGTCCCGTGGAGCGCCTCGAAGGATGAGCCGCCACACCTCGACAGCCGGGCCGTCGCCCTTCGAGGGCCGCTGAAGGAGCGGCCACCTCAGGGTGACGGGAAAGCGAGGCTCGTAGCCCTCGGCATCCCGACCCCGCTTGACTCCCCCTCCCCGACCGCTAAAGCCACCCGCATGAATGCCTCGCCCTCCCCAACCGTCTCCCCGGCCGGCTCGGCCGGGCCAGATGCGCTGCGGACGCTGCTGGAACGGCCTGTCCCGGCGGTGATGGGCGTGCTCAACGTCACCCCGGACTCCTTCTCCGACGGCGGCGAGTTCATCACGCCCGACAAGGCGCTCGCGCGCGCGCGGGCGATGATCGCGGACGGCGTCGACATCATCGATATCGGGGCCGAGTCCACCCGGCCCTACAAGGGCGCGAAGCCGGTCACGGCGGGCGACGAGCTCGCCCGGCTGAAGCCGGTGCTGGCTGGCGTCGCGGCCCTCGGCGTGCCGGTCTCGATCGACAGCATGAAGGCGGAGGTTGTGGCCTTCGCGCTCGACCAGGGCGCGTCGATCGCCAACGACGTCTGGGGCCTGCAACGCGACCCCGCCATGGCGCCGCTGGTGGCCGCAAGAGGCGTCCCCATCATCGTCATGCACAACCGCGACGACGCCGATCCCGCCATCGACATCGTCACGGACATGAAGACGTTCTTCCTGCGCTCGCTGGATATCGCCGCCAAGGCCGGCATCGCCCGCGACAAGATCGTGCTCGATCCCGGCATCGGCTTCGGCAAGACCGCCGAGCAGAGCATGACCGCGCTGGCGCGCTTGCGCGAATTCGAGATGTTCGGCCTGCCGATCCTGGTCGGCGCCTCGCGAAAACGCTTCATCGCCTCGGTGTCGCCGTCCGAGCCATCGGAGCGTCTCGCCGGCTCGATCGCCGCGCATCTGATCGCCGCGCAGCGCGGCGCCAAGATCATCCGGACCCATGACGTCGCCGAGACCCTGCAGGCCCTGCGGGTCGCGCACGCGATCGAGGGCAAGCCAGAGGGCAAGTAATGACCGACACGATCTTCGTCACTGGCCTGTCGATCCATGCCCGCCACGGCGTGATGGATCACGAGACCGAAGTCGGCCAGCGCTTCGTCATCGACCTCGAACTCTATACCGATCTCTCGGAGCCCTCGCGCAGCGACCGGCTCGCCGACACCGTGTCCTATGCCGACGTGGTGGCGACGACGACGGCGGCGTTCAAGAACACCAATTACAAGCTTCTGGAGCGCGCCGCCGGCGCGGTGGCCGATGCCATCCTGTCGCATTTCCCGCGGATCCGCGCCGTGAAGATCACAGTGCACAAGCCGCATGCGCCGATCGCCGCGATCTTCAACGATGTCGGCATCATGCTGACGCGCTCGCGGCATCCATAAGATGGCAAGCGTGCTGATCGCGCTCGGCGGCAATGTCGGCGATGTCCGCGGGACATTCACCAAGGCGATCGCCCATATCTGCGGCATGGCGCAGGGTGCGCTGATCGCGCGGTCCTCGGACTACGCGACGCCGCCCTGGGGCGACGAGGATCAGGCCCCCTTCATCAATGCCTGCGTCGAGATCGAGACCGGCCTCGATCCGCACGCGCTGCTGTTCGTGCTGCAGAAGGTCGAGCAGAAGTTCGGCCGCACGCGCGACAAGGATCGGCGCTGGGGCCCGCGCACGCTCGATCTCGACATGATCGCCTATGACGATGTGTCCTTGCAGAAGCCCGACCTGACCTTGCCGCATCCGCGCCTGTTCGAGCGCGCCTTCGTGCTGGTGCCGCTGGCCGAGATCGCGCCGGACCGCGTGATCTCGGGCATTCGTCTGCGCGACGGGCTCGCCAGCGTCTCGACGCAAGGCATTGAGCGGCTTCCGGATACCGGTTAACCAAAAACGACCGTTTGCAGGGACGGTCCGCCGTGGCAAATTCGCCCCGCGAATAACAAGACGTTTGGGAGCCCCTCGCCGCATGACCTCCGTGACTGACGACCTGCCGCTGGCGGCGGATTTTCCCAAGGCGACCGTCGAGGACTGGCGCAAGCTGGTCGATGGCGTGCTGAAGGGCGCGCCGTTCGAGAAACTGGTCGGCAAGACCTATGACGGACTCAAGATCGATCCGCTCTATCCGCGCGCCAAGGGTGTCGCGCCCGTGGCGGGACGGGCTGCGGCCGCGCCCTGGCAAATCATCCAGCGGATCGACCATCCCGATGCGGCGCTCGCCAATGCGCAGGCCTTGCAGGATCTGGAGAACGGCGCGACCGGGCTCGCGCTGGTGTTCGCCGGCGCCAACGGCGCTTACGGTTTCGGGCTGGAACCTTCGGCCGACGCGGTCGCAAAGGTCCTGAAGGACATTCATCTCGATGCCGGCATCGGCCTGGAGCTTCAGATCGGTCCGCAGTCACGGATGGCGGCGATCCATGTCGCGGAATACGTGAAGATCCAGGGCCTCGATCCCGCGGCCTGCAACATTCGCTTCGGGCTCGACCCGCTCGCGGCCGGCGCGGTGTGGGGCCACAGCCCTTACACGTGGGAAGAGATCGCTCCCGCGATCACCGGTGCCATCAAGGGCCTCGCCGGGCTCGGCTTCAAGGGACCGTTCGCCTCCGCCGACGGACGCGTGATCCACGATGCCGGCGGCTCCGAGGTGCAGGAGCTCGCCTTCGTGCTCGCTTGCGGCATCGCTTATCTGCGCGCGATCGAAGGCGCCGGTATTCCGCTCGAGCAGGCGCAAGGCATGGTCTACGCGCGGCTGTCCGCCGACGCGGACCAGTTCCTGACGATGGCCAAATTCCGCGCGCTGCGGCTGCTCTGGGCGCGTATCGAAACAGCGTGCGGGCTGACGCCGAAGCCGCTGTTCATCGCTGCCGATACGGCCTGGCGCATGCTGACGCAGCGCGATCCCTATGTGAACATGCTGCGCGCGACCATCGCGACGTTTGCTGCCGGCCTCGCCGGCGCCAACGCGATCACCGTGCTGCCGCATACGCTGGCGCTCGGGTTGCCCGATCCGTTCGCGCGCCGCGTGGCGCGCAACACGCAGCTTTTGCTGCTGGAAGAAAGCAACCTCGCCAAGGTCAGCGATCCCGCAGCGGGCGCCGGCGGCATCGAGACGCTGACCGCGCAGCTTTGCGAAGCCGCCTGGGCCCTGTTCCAGGAGAGCGAGAAGGCCGGCGGCGCTTTTGCCGCGCTTCAGCGAGGCCTGTTCCAGAGCAAGGTCGCGGCCGCGCGAAAAGCGCGTGACGCCAACATCGCAAAACGCCGCGACGTGCTGACCGGCGCCAGCGAGTTTCCGAACCTGCATGAAAGCGAAGCTACCGTCCTGAAGGCGACGCCGGTCGCGCTCGCCCCCTATGGCGAGCAGAAATATAAATTCGATCCGCTGCCGCCGATCCGGCTGGCGGAACCGTTCGAGGCGCTCCGCGACAAATCCGATGCGACGCTGAAAGCGCGTGGCGTGCGGCCAAAAGTGTTCTTGGCCAATCTTGGTACGCCCGCCGATTTCACGGCGCGCGCGACCTTTGCCAAGAGCTTCTTCGAGGCCGGCGGCATCGAGGCCACGGGCAGCGAAGGTTTTGCCGATCCGGCGAAGCTGGCTGCGGCCTTCAAGGCTTCCGGCGCCGAGCTCGCCTGTCTGTGTTCCAGCGACAAGGTCTACGCCGATCAGGCGGAACCTGCCGCGAAGGCCCTGCAAACCGCGGGCGGCCGACATATCTATCTGGCGGGCCGCCCGACGGAAGCCGAGGCGGCGCTGCGGACCGCCGGCGTCACGGGTTTTGTCTTCGCGGGAGGCGATGCGCTTGCCACGCTGCAAGACGCCTATCGACGGATGGAGCAGGCATGACCGACACCAGCAAACCCGTTCTCACCGGCGGCTGCCAATGCGGCGCGGTGCGTTTCGGTGTCACGACGGCGCCGAACAGGGTCTCGATCTGCCACTGCCGCATGTGCCAGAAGGCGGCCGGTGCGCCCTTCGCCTCCTTTGCCGACATCAACAAGACGGACTTCGCCTGGACCAGGGGACAGCCGTCGTTCTTCCGCTCCTCCACCATCGCCGAGCGCGGCTTCTGCGCCGCCTGCGGCACGCCGCTGAGCTTCGGCCGCATCGACGGCGACCGGATCGAGATCATGACAGGCGCGTTCGATCGCCCCGACCGGGTGATCCCGACGCGCCAGTTCGGCACGGAATCCCGCCTCGGCTGGGTGGTCGGCATCGCCAATTTGCCGAGCCAGACCACGCAGCAGAATTACGGACCGGAGAAGATGGCGACCATCGTCAGCCATCAGCATCCGGATCATGATTGATGATATGGTTGAAGCCATGAGCCGCATTCCGAATTTTGCCGACATCGCCTTCGCAAGGGCTACCACCGCCGCGCCTGCGGGCAGCGCCGAGCCGTGGCTGACGCCCGAGGGCATTCTGGTGAAGCCCGCCTATGGCGAGGCTGATCTTGCCGGGCTCGATTTCCTCGAGACCTATCCGGGCATTGCGCCGTACCTGCGCGGCCCCTACCCGACCATGTATGTCAACCAGCCCTGGACCGTCCGGCAGTATGCCGGCTTCTCCACGGCGGAGGATTCCAACGCCTTCTATCGCCGCAACCTGGCTGCGGGACAGAAGGGCCTCTCGGTCGCCTTCGACCTCGCGACCCATCGCGGCTATGACTCCGATCATCCGCGCGTCGGCGGCGACGTCGGCATGGCCGGTGTCGCCATCGATTCCATCTACGACATGCGCACGCTGTTTGCGGGCATTCCGCTCGACCAGATGAGCGTGTCCATGACCATGAACGGCGCGGTGCTGCCGATCCTCGCGCTCTACGTCGCCGCCGCGGAGGAACAGGGCGTGCCGCCGGAGAAGCTGTCGGGCACCATTCAGAACGACATTCTGAAAGAGTTCATGGTGCGCAACACCTATATCTATCCGCCCGCGCCCTCGATGCGGATCATCTCGGACATCTTTGCGTACACCTCGCAGAAGATGCCGAAGTACAATTCGATCTCGATCTCCGGCTATCACATGCAGGAGGCCGGTGCGACGCAGGACCTCGAGCTCGCCTATACGCTCGCCGACGGCGTCGAATATCTGCGCGCCGGACTTGCCGCAGGCTTGGATGTCGACCGCTTCGCGCCGCGCCTGTCGTTCTTCTGGGCGATCGGCATGAACTTCTTCATGGAAGTGGCAAAACTGCGCGCCGCGCGGCTGCTCTGGGCGAAGCTCCTGAAACCCTTCAACCCGAAGGATCCGCGCTCGCTGTCGCTGCGCACGCATAGCCAGACCTCGGGCTGGTCGCTGACCGCGCAGGATGTCTTCAACAACGTGATGCGCACCACTGTCGAGGCGATGGCGGCAACGCAAGGCCACACCCAGTCGCTGCACACCAACGCGCTCGACGAGGCCTTGGCGCTGCCGACCGATTTCTCGGCGCGCATCGCCCGCAACACCCAGCTGTTCCTGCAGCAGGAGAGCGGCACCACCCGCATCATCGACCCCTGGGGCGGCTCATATTATGTCGAGCGGCTGACGCGCGACCTCGCGGCCAAGGCGTGGGGCCACATCCAGGAGGTCGAGGAGCTCGGCGGCATGGCCAAGGCGATCGAGGCCGGCCTGCCGAAGTTGCGCATCGAGGAAGCCTCAGCCAAGACCCAGGCGCGGATCGACGCCGGCAAGCAGGCGGTGATCGGCGTCAACAAGTACAAGCCGACCGACGAGGACAAGATCGAGATCCTGAAGGTCGACAATTCCAACGTCCGGCGCCTGCAGATCGACAAGCTGACGCGGCTGAAATCCGAGCGCAATCAGAAGGACGTCGATGCCGCGCTCGCCGCGATCACGCGTTCGGCCGGCGAGGGCAACGGCAATCTGCTGGCGCTCGCGATTGATGCTGCGCGCGCCAAGGCGACCGTCGGCGAAATTTCCGACGCGATGGAGAAGGTGTTCGGCCGGCACCGCGCCGAGATCAAATCCATCACCGGCGTCTACAAGCGGGAGGCGTCCAGCATGGGCAACCAGGTCGAGAAGGTTCAGGCGCTGATCGACGCCTTCGAGGAAGCGGAAGGCCGCCGCCCGCGCATCCTGGTCGCCAAGATCGGCCAGGACGGCCACGACCGCGGCCAGAAGGTGATTGCGTCCGCGTTTGCCGATATCGGCTTCGATGTCGATATCGGGCCGCTGTTTGCCACCGCGGATGAAGCCGCCCGGCAGGCGGTCGAGAACGACGTGCACATCCTCGGCGTCTCCTCGCTCGCCGCCGCCCATCTGACCGCAGTACCGGAGCTGAAGGCAGCGCTGAAGAAGCAGGGCCGCGACGACATCATGATCATCGTCGGCGGCGTGGTGCCGCCGCAGGATTACGATGCGCTCTATGCCGCAGGCGCGGAAGCCATCTTCCCGCCGGGCACGGTGATCGCGGAGGCCGCCGAGGAGTTGATCCGCAAGCTGAACACCCGGCTCGGGCATAGCGAGGCGGCGGAGTAGCTTCGCCGTCTATTTTCCGGCAAGAAAGGTTTGCGTGATGTTTCTCGCGCCAGGTTTCATGCGCGCGCTCGCTGTTGCCGCGATTTGCAGCGCGCTGTTCGGTCCCACCCACGCCGCCGACCCCAAGCCCGACACCGTCATCAAGACCAAGAGCATCGAGGCGCGCCTCTTCCTCGACGACAAGATCAAGGCGGATGCGGCACTGGCGGCGGACTGCCTCGCCGAAGGCAAAAAGTGGCTCGACAAGAATGCGGCCGAAGCTGCCGCCGCGCGCAAAACCGATCCGCAGTTCTTTAAAGACGGCGGCTGGGATTTTGAGCGCAAATACTCAATCCGCTCGGTCGTCGCCGATCGCTATGTCAGCATCCTGCGCGACGACTACATGAATACTCGCGGCGCGCATCCCAATTCGGACGTGAACACGATCCTGTGGGACAAGGTGGACAACAAGCGCATCTCGATCCGCCCGTTCTTCACCGAGACCGCCGACAACGGCGCGACCATGAAGGCGATGGTGAAAGCCATCGTCACCTGGCTGAAAGCCGAGAAGAAGAAGCGCGACGCCGGCGAGACCGCAACCGACGAATGGTTCAAGGAGCTGAAACCGAGCCTGCTCAAGGTCGGTGCGGTGACGCTCGCGCCGTCAACCGAAGCCGGCAAGAGCTCCGGCCTCACCTTCCACTATCCGCCCTACGCCGTCGGCCCCTATGCCGAAGGCGAGTATGTCGCCTTCGTGCCGTGGGAGACGCTGAAGCCTTACCTGGCGGCGGAAGGCACCCGCATCTTCGGCGGCGCGCGGCCGAAGGGCGATGCGGACGAGCCGTGAGCGATCACTAGCCGGATCGCGGTTGGGTCCGCGCCAACGTCCGCGCAAGTGAATCCGTCCAATCCGGAATCCAGGACGTAAACAGGGCCTGCCAGCGATCAGCGTCCGCGGGCTCGGTCTCGAGGGCGACCGACCATTCGATGAGGGTGCGATCGCCCTCGGTGATCGGGCGCAGATGCATGGTGCCTTGATAGCGTGTCGGTGCCGGCGCTTGACGTCCGTCATCTTGCGGATAGGGCAGCGCTTCGAGGCCGGCATAGGTCAGGGTGTGCTTGCGGTCCGAATGATCGACCAGGCGCTGGCGGATCCAGTTTCCGAGATAGCAGAAGCGCCTGACGGCGCCGACTTCATCGCCGGGCTTGTCGTCTTCGATCACGCTCTCGCTGACGCCGTCGATATAGGCGGGATAATTGTTGAAATCCCGGATCAGCGACCAGACTTGGTCCAGCGGGCGGTCCAGCACGGCGCTGTAATAGGCTTGGGTCATGTGTGTGGCTTGCCTCTTGTCATCCATTGCGCGCTCAGGTTGGTGGGGCGCGCAGACAAAACCCACCCGATTTCCGATTGCACATCCGATGGGCATGCGGTTTTCACACAACATGTCGATCTCGTTGGTAGCGCTACCTTGCGGCGGCGCTGCAAAGCCGACTAGAATGTCGTCATTGACAAGAGCGCCCGACGTCACGGGCGCCGCTGGGAGGCATTCAATGTCCAAGATTTCGCGCCGCACCTTTGCGGCTTCGACCGCCGCCGTCGCGGCATCCGCCGCTTTCGGGTTCAAGCCGGCACTCGCACAAGCCTATCCGGCCCGTCCGGTCACCGTGATCGTGCCCTGGGGCGCCGGCGGTGGCACCGATGCGACCGCGCGCATCGTCGCTGCGCTGCTGGAAAAGGACCTCGGCCAGCCCTTCAACGTGGTCAACCGCACCGGCGGCTCCGGCGTGGTGGGCCATAGCGCGATCGCGACCGCGCAGCCCGACGGCTACACCATCGGCATGCTCACCGTCGAAATCTCGATGATGCACTGGCAGGGCCTCACCGAGCTGACGCCGAAGAGCTACACACCGCTGGCCCTCATGAACGAGGATCCCCCGGGCATCCAGGTCTCGTCCTCCTCGCCCTACAAGACGGTCAAGGAGCTCGCCGAGGCGATCAAGGCCGCCCCTCCCGGCAAGTTCAAGGCTTCGGGCACCGGCCAGGGCGGCATCTGGCATCTGGCGCTGGTCGGCTGGATGCAGGCGATGGGCCTGCCCGCCAATCAGGTCGCCTGGGTGCCGTCGAACGGCGCCGCGCCCGCGATGCAGGATCTCGCCGCCGGCGGCCTCGATCTCACCACGTGCTCGGTTCCGGAGGCGCGCGCCATCATCGAGGCCGGCAAGGCCAGGAGCCTCGCCATCATGGCGCCTGCGCGCAATCCGGTCTTCAAGGACGTGCCGACGCTGAAGGAGGCGATGGGCATCGACTACGCGACCGGCGCCTGGCGCGGCATCGGCGCACCGAAGGGCCTGCCGCCGGAGATCGCAACCAAGCTCACCGCGGCGCTGAAGAAGGTCTACGAGTCCGCCGAGTTCAAGGACTTCATGAGCAACCGCGGCTTCGGCACCGTATGGGGCGATGCAACCCAGTTCGCCGGTTTCATGGACAAGGGCGACGCCCAGATGGGCGAGGCGATGAAGGCGGCGGGCCTCAGCAAGGCTTGATTTTTTCACCTCGCCCCGCTTGCGGGGAGAGGTCGAACTCGAGCTTCGCTCGAATTCGGGTGAGGGGGAGCTTCCACGAGTCCAACTCTCACCGTTGTCGCGGAGACTCCCCTCACCCCACTCTCTCCCCGCATACGGGGAGAGAGAGAACTTCTCTCACAGGACTTCTCTCCATGCGTCTTCCCGACTCCATCACGGGATCGTTTCTCGTCGCACTCGGCGCTGCGGCCGCCTATGGCGGCTATATCCTGCCGCCGGTGCCGGGCCAGCCGGTCGGCCCCAACGTGTTTCCGCTGGTGATCGGCAGCGGGCTCGCGCTGTGCGGGCTCGCGATCGTGTTCGGGATCGGCCACTCCTTCGAGGAAGAGGAAGAGCTGATCCCGCTGGAGGACGGCCAGGCCGCAGCTCCGCCGCCGCAGAGCAAGCTCTACGGCCTGCGCGCGTTGCTGCCGCCGGCGCTGCTGCTGTTCTACGTGTTTGCAGCCGACCGGTTCGGCTTCATCATCACCGCGGCGATCATGGTCTATGTCACCTCGACCGCGCTCGGGGCCAAGTGGAAGCTGGCGCTGCCGCTCGCGGCGCTCTCGCCCTTCGCCATCCACCTCATCTTCGGCAAGTTGCTGCGTGTGCCGCTTCCTGCCGGCCTGCTGCCGACGCCCTGGTAATTCCCCATGCTCAAGACCTTGATTGAAGCGTTCGCCTTGATCTCCACCTGGGAGGTCATCATCGCGATGGTCGCAGCCTCCGTGTACGGCCTCGTGATCGGCTCGCTGCCCGGCCTGTCGGCGACGATGGCGACCGCCCTGCTCGTTCCCGTCACCTTCTACCTGTCGCCGATCGCGGCGATCGCGACCATCGTCGCGGCCTCCTCGATGGCGATCTTCTCGGGCGACATTCCCGGCGCGCTCTTGCGTATTCCCGGCACGCCCGCCTCCGCCGCCTATGCCGATGAAGCCTACGCCATGACGCGCAAGGGCCAGGCCGAGCTCGCGCTCGGCGCCGGCGTGTGGTTCTCCGCCGTCGGCGGCATCGCCGGCGTGCTGTCGCTGATGATCCTGGCGCCACCGCTCGCCGAGATCGCGCTGTCGTTCTCGACCTTCGAATATTTCTGGCTGGCGCTGCTCGGCCTGATGTGCGCCACGCTGGTGGCGCGCTCCTCGCCGGTGAAGGCGATCGCCGGCATGTTCATCGGCCTGCTCGTCTCCTGCGTCGGCATCGAGAATCCCGGCGGCGTCCCACGCTTCACTTTCGGCCTCACCGATCTGTTCGGCGGCATCGAGCCGATCCCGGCGCTGGTCGGCGTGTTCGCGGTGGCGCAGGTGATGCGCGCGATGCTCACGCCGGAACCGCCGCCCCTGCCGCGCCGAAAATTCGGAAGCATCATGGCGGGACAGTGGAAGCTGACCAAGCAGTATCACTGGCAGATGACGCGCGGGAACATCGTCGGCATCATCATCGGCGTGCTGCCGGGCGCCGGCGCCGACATGGCCGCCTGGGTGTCCTACGCGATGTCGAAGCGCTTCTCCAAGGAGCCGGAAAAGTTCGGCACCGGCCATGTCGAAGGCCTGGTCGAGGCCGGCGCCAGCAACAATGCCAGCATTGCCTCCGGCTGGGTGCCCTCGCTGCTGTTCGGCATCCCCGGCGACACCATCGCCGCGATCGCGATCGGCGTGCTCTACATGAAGGGGCTCAATCCCGGCCCGACGCTCTTCACCGAGAAAGCGTCGAGCATGTACGCGATCTATCTGATGTTCATCATCGCGAACATCCTGATGATCCCGCTCGGCATCGCCATGATCCGGGTCGCCGCCTACATCCTGCTGGCGCCGCGCGCGGCCATCATGCCGATCATCATGCTGTGCTGCGCGGTCGGCTCGTTCGCGATCGGCAACAACATGTTCGGCGTCGTCACCGTCGCCGCCTTCGGCGTGATCGGCTATGTCATGGAAGCGAACGGCTATCCCGTCGCTGCGATGGTGCTCGGCATCGTCATGGGCACCATGGTCGAGCAGGCCTTTGTCACGTCGCTGATCAAATCCGACGGCAGTATCCTGCCGTTCTTCGAGCGGCCCGTCGCGGCCATCCTCGCGTCGATGGCGATCGGCGCCCTGCTCTGGCCGGTGATGGTCTGGGCCTGGCGCAAGGTGAAACCGGCGCAAGCCGCGGCAGCAACAAGCAGGTGATTTGAGGCGAGCGGCCCTCGCCTGCCCCGCATCGGCGTTGTAAAGCAGGGCATGACTGAGAAGAAGGCCTCGCTCGACATCAAATCCCTCGCCAAGGAGCTCCGCGCCGGCAGCCGCGCGGCCCTCGCCCGCGCCATCACGCTGGTGGAGAGCCGGCGCGGCGACCATCAGGCGCTGGCGCGCGAGCTGGTGCAGATGCTGCTCCCGGACACCGGCAAGGCATTCCGCGTCGGCATCACGGGATCGCCCGGCGTCGGAAAATCCACCACCATCGATGCGCTCGGCACGTATCTCATCGAACAGGGCCACAAGGTCGCAGTGCTCGCGGTCGATCCCTCCTCGGCGCGCAGCGGCGGCTCGATCCTCGGTGACAAGACGCGGATGGCGCGGCTGTCCGCCTCCAGCGACGCGTTCATCCGGCCCTCGCCGTCCTCGGGCACGCTCGGCGGCGTCGCGGCCAAGACGCGCGAGGCGATGCTGCTGTGCGAGGCGGCGGGCTTCGGCGTCGTGCTGGTCGAGACCGTCGGCATCGGCCAGTCCGAGACCGCGGTCTGTGACATGACGGACTTCTTCCTTGCGCTGATGCTGCCGGGCGGCGGCGACGAATTGCAGGGCATCAAAAAGGGCCTGGTCGAGCTCGCCGACATGATCGCGATCAACAAGGCCGACGGCGACAATCTCAAGCGCGCCAAGGTCACGGCCGCCGACTATCGCGGCGCGCTGCACATTCTCAGTCCCCGGTCCGAACATTGGCACCCGCCGGTCGAGACCTATTCGGCGCTGACCGGCGACGGCATCGCAAAGCTCTGGCAGAAAGTCCTCGACCACCGCAAGGCGATGAATGCCTCCGGCGAGTTCGCCGCGCGGCGTCGCGAGCAGCAGGTGAAATGGATGTGGTCGATGCTGGAGCAACGCATGCTGGCGCGGCTGCGCAGCGAGGCATCGGTTCGCACCAAGGTGAAGAAGATCGAGACTGAAGTCGCCGAAGGCCACCTCACCCCGGCCCTCGCCGCCGAGCAGATTTTGGAGTTGCTGCAATGAGCGACAGGCTCCGCGTTCTCCTCACCGGCTTCGGGCCGTTTCCCGGCGCGCCCTACAACCCGACCCAGCCGCTGGTGGCGCGGCTCGCGCAATTGCGCCGGCCAGCGCTCGACGATGTCGAGCTGTTCAGCCACATCTTCCCGGTCACCTACGCCGCGGTCGATCGGCAATTGCCTGACGCGCTCGCGAAAGTGAGGCCGGATGCGCTGTTGATGTTCGGCCTCGCCGCGCGCACGCCTTACCTGCGCATCGAGACCCGCGCGCGCAACGCCGTCACCATGCTCTGGCCCGATGCCGCCAACACCCGTTCGAGCAAGCGCGGCATCACAGGCACCGCGGACGCCATGGCGTTCGGCCCGCACACGGCAAGGCTGCTGCGCGCCGCGCGCCTCACCGGCATCGACGCACGGTCCTCGCGCGATGCCGGCGCCTATCTCTGCAACTATTTGAGCTGGCGCGCGATCGAGAACGTCAAGGCCGGTGGTCCGCAGCTTGCGGCGTTCATCCACATCCCTCTGCTTGGGCGCAGCGGCGCGGTGCGACGGAAGGGCGCAGCCCGGATCACGCTGGAGGAACTCGTTGATGCCGGCGAGGCCATGCTGATGGAAATGGTGGGGTTGGCAAGGAAGCGACGGAACACGCTGGCACCTCCGCCGCGGTAAACGTTTAACCCTACCGCGAACAATCCCCGCGCCCGCGTCGGCCCTGCGCTACCTAATCCGCGCGGAGGACGCGTCATGGACCTCAATCGCCGCCACCTCATCGGAGCTTCCACTGCCGGCATCGCCGGTGCGCTGGCCATGCCGGCCGACGCCGCGCGCGCGGCGCCGCTGGCGTCCCTGCTCGGCCGAGATGCCACGCAATACGGCGTGCGACCCGGCAGCAGCGAAGATCAGACACGCGCGCTGCAGCGTGCGATCGACGAGGCGGCGCGAGCGCAGATGCCGCTGGCGCTGCCGCCCGGCGTTTATCGCAGCGGGCTGCTGCGGTTGCCGAACGGCGCACAATTGATCGGCGTGCGCGGCGCAACGAAACTCATCTTCACCGGTGGAGCTTCGGCGATCCAGAGCGACGGCTCCGATGCGATCGGCCTCACCGGCCTCACCTTCGACGGCGCCGGCATCCCGCTGCCGACGCGGCGCGGACTGATCCATGTTCTCGGCGGCCGCGACGTCCGCATCACCGACTGCGAGGTCACGCGATCGGGCGGCAGCGGCATCTGGCTCGAGCAGGTCTCCGGCGAGATCGCCGGGAATATCTTCACCGACATCGCGGTGACGGCGGTGGTGTCGTTCGATGCCAAGGGCCTCAACGTCTCCCGCAACACGATTCTCGGCACCAATGACAACGGCATCGAGATCCTGCGCACGGCGATCGGCGATGACGGCACGCTGGTCACTGATAACCGCATCGAGAACATCAAGGCGGGCCCCGGCGGCTCCGGCCAGTACGGCAACGCCATCAATGCTTTCCGCGCCGGCAACGTGATCGTGCGCGGCAATCGCATCAAGAACTGTGATTACTCGGCCGTGCGCGGCAACTCCGCCTCGAACATCCAAATATCAGGCAACAGCGTCAGCGACGTGCGCGAGGTCGCGCTTTATTCCGAGTTCGCGTTCGAAGCCGCGGTGATCGCCAACAACATTGTGGACGGCGCGGCCGTCGGCGTCTCCGTCTGCAATTTCAACGAGGGCGGCCGCATCGCGGTGGTCCAGGGCAACATCATCCGCAATCTGATTCCGAAGCGGCCGATCGGCACCGCGCCTGATGACGATGCCGGCGTCGGCATCTACATCGAGGCGGATTCGTCCGTGACCGGGAACGTGATCGAGAACGCGCCGTCCTACGGCATCGTCGCCGGCTGGGGCAAATATCTCCGCGACGTCGCGATCACGGGCAACGTGATCCGCAAGGCCCTGGCCGGAATCGGCGTCTCCATCGTGCCGGGCGCCGGCATTGCGCTCGTCAACAACAACATGATCTCGGAGACCCCGCGCGGCGCCGTCGTCGGCCTCGATCACGCGCGTGCCGTGACCTCGGATCTGTCGGCAGAGGGCGCGCAGCGATTTGCGCAGGTGGTGCTCGGTGGAAATGCGGTCCGAAGGTAGGCGCGGCTGGCAGCCAGGCCGTTCATCCTTCGAGGCTCCCCATGGGACGCATTGCGTCCCATGCCTCGCACCTCCAGCGACAACCGCTTCGCGGTTGCGCGGGGATGACGGATGCAATCCCTTGCTGAGCGTCTCTTAGAACGCGTTCCGCAGCAGCGGGTACTTGGCTTCCAGGCCGTCGAGGCTGAAGGTGAATTCGACGACGCGCTCGGGGGCTGCGACGATTTCCTCGGCCGGCGGGGTGAATTGCGGCAAGAGCGCCGCCATCGCGGCAGGCGCGGCCTTGGGCGGCTTCGCGGCAGGCACCGCCAGCGGCGGCTTCACGTCCGGCGCGGTGAACTGAGCCATTGCGGCGGGCGTGTCGAGCGGTGACCTCACGGCGGGTGCAGTGAGCGGGGCCCTCGCAGCGGGAGCCCTGAGCGGTGGCACCTCGGCCGGCGCGGTAAATGACGCCAACGCTACGGGCGCGGCGAGCGGCGCGAGCGGGGCTTCGGTGATTTCGGCAAGAACGTTCGGCTTGGGATCAAGCCTGACCGGCACGGCGGTCTCGGAGGCGATATGGACGGCCTTTGGCTGCAGGGTCTTGGGCTGCACGGCCTGCGCCTGCTGCTCACGCGGAAATACGCGGGGCATGGTCGCCGGCGACCAACCGAATGCCGGCGTCACGCTCGCGGCTGCCTCCGCGACGTCCCCGCCGGTTGCGAGCGCGCGCCAGGTCTGGACGGCGCGCTTGGCTTCCTGGATGTTTTCGAGGAATGCGATCTCGGAATGATAACGGCGCCAGCGGCCGGTCTCGAACATTTCGGAGAGATGCTGCAGCCGCTGCTCGGCGAGAGCGCACCAGCGCGCCGCGACGTCGCGGCCAACGGCCACGGCGCGAATAGACGCGCCGTTAGATTCTTGGCGAAGTGTCATAGACCAGCCCGTCAGGAGAGAACACGGACGCGGGGACGCAACGCACACGAATCAATTTAGAAGCGACATGAATATTTTGTGGAAAAGTTTTGACTTGTCCAGCAACGACACCCCGCGCGTCGCCAAACTCCGTAGTCGTGCGGAGATTTACTGCGTTTTCGCGTCAAGCTTCGCACAAGCATAGCGGGCTTGCGGCGTGTTGCTCGAGCGGCGGCCGGAATGCCGACGCGACCTTTCAACCGAAAGCTGAACGCATGCAGAGTTTCAAAAATCGGACGCCCAAAAAGAAAAGACCCGTCCGGGGGGACAACCGGACGGGTCGAGCCATATGGGCGCTTGGGGTGGATGGGCGCTCGCGCCTGATATGACTGATGGGGAGGGATGACCGCTCCCACATAATTTGGTCGTGGCAGCGGGCTGAACGTTCAACGGGGGGTTCGCTTTTTTGAGCTTCGCTCTGCCGCGCAGCTTTGCCGCAGCCGCTAGCGCGTCGCCGGCCTATCCGCCTGAGAAACCGTGGCTTTATCATCCGCGCTCGACAGCGAGGGTTGTTCGATCGCGCGGCTATTGGGCTCGTCGCGACGCTTGCCGGCATCTTCACGTTTTGTTGTACCGGACGCAGCCGCGACCGGCGTCGCGTTGTCGGCGGGGACGGCCATGACCGCGGCAAATGCATCGGCCTGCCCGTCGCCGAACAGCTCGTCACGCCCGGGCGAGCCGAGGTCGCGCGCAGTCTTCGAAAGCGTCATGCGCAACGCTTCCGGCTTCAGGGCGTAGTTGCGCTCGAGCAGCAACGCCGCGACGCCGGAGACATAGGCGGCCGAGAACGAGGTTCCCGAGGTCATCTGGTATTTGCCGTCCGGCGCCGGCAGGAAGATGTCGACCCCGGGCGCTGCGACGGCGATGTAATTGCCACGGTTGGACGCGGTGAACAGCCTGTCCTGCTGGTCGGTCGCGCTGACCGCGATCACGTTGGGATTGGCCGCCGGATAGAGCGGCGGCGATTTCGCGCCGGCATTGCCGGCGGCCGCGATCAGCACGAGGCCGCGCGCGGCGGTCGCCGCGATGGCGCGCTCGATCACCGCGTCCTTTGGACCGGCAAAGCTCATATTGACGATCTGCGCGCCGTGCTCGGCGGCGTAATTCAGCGAGCGCAGGATGATGTAGGACGAGCTTTCGGCGCCGCCATTGGCACCGCCAAAGGCACGGATCGCGATGATGCGCGCCTCGGGCGCGCTGCCCATCAGGCGGGCATGCGCCACGATCGCGCCGGCGATGCCGGTGCCGTGGACGTGCGGCCCCTCGGCGCTGCCGAGCGCATCGAAATTGTCGGAGACGGAATCGGCCAGCTCGGGATGCTTGGCGTCGATGCCGGAGTCGATCACGGCCACCGTGACGTTGGCGCCGTGCGCCAGCGTATGCGCCTGCGGCAGGCGGAGCTTGGCCAGGGCATATTGCGCCGGATCGCCCTCGCTCTGCGTCGTCGATTTCTGGTCCTGGAGCACATACCGGAAGTTCGGCTGGACCGAGCGGACACTGCCGTCGGCCGCGAATTCGCGTTTCACGGTCTCGTACGGTCGGCCGTCCGTGATGCGGAAAAGGCCGAACGTCGCCCCGATCAGCGGGAAATTCTCCGAGGAGACGCGCGTCAGGCCGTGCCGGCGGGCAAGCGCGTCGGCATCGCCAGGCGACAGCGTGCCGTCGATCTCCGCCACGAATTCGTTGGCGAAGCTGCGCACATTGGCGGCGCTTGGCGTGGCATCGCCCCGGCCCTTGCCGGCGCTCTTCTTGCCGGATTTGGCTGAGCCACCGCCGCCTGCATTCGGCTGCGCCAGGCATTCGCCATCGGCATCGCGATAAGGCGCGGTGCAGGCCGGGTACAGATTCGGCGAGTAGTGCGCATAGGGCAGCACCGTCGTCGTCGGCCGGATGCGCGACGTCGTGGTGTGGGGAATCGTGGCCATCGTCCGCGGGCCGCGGCCGACGCTGACCGCGCGCGCGGCGATATTGGGACTGACCCGCGGGGTGATGTTCGTGGAGATGGTCGGCGTTCGCGAGGGCACGCTGATCGTGGGCGTGCGCATGATCGCCTGCGCCTGTGCAACCTCGACGCCGAGACAGGCGGCGATCAGAAGCGCAGCGCCGACCGATGAAGCGTAGGCCCCGGCGCGCACCCTGCTCTCGGATTTGCCCGTCATCGGTTCGGCGGCGCGCCTAGGGCGCCGCGACGGCAAGGTTGACGAACTTCTCGCGCTGCATCCTGCCGAGCAGCGAAGCGAGCTCGTCCCGGTTCATGGCCTTGTCGAACTGGAGACGGAACATGCCGCCCTTGGCATCTCCGATGATCGAGGCCTGGTAGCTGTCGAGCAGCCCGGTGATGTCGGAGACGCGCGCCTCGGGCGTGAAGCGCACCAGCGCGCGGGCCGGCGCGGTTGCGCTGCCAAGCTCGCGCGTGATCGGCGCGCTGGTCGAGAGCGAGGCGGTCTGGAAGGTCGCGGGCTGGTTCTTCATCAGCACGGCGCCGATGATGCCGGCCTGCAGCACGAGCGCGACGGCGCCAAGGCTTGCCGACCACGCCAGCGTACGCGGCGACAGGCTCGCGAAGAAGGTCGAGATGCGCGCCGACAGCGGCAGCGAGCCGATCGCCCGCGCCGGCTCGGCGTCGATGGCGGCGAACAGCTTCTGCATCGCGCGTGCCGACGGAGCGCCCAAGCTCTCGTTCAAATGAATGGTCTCTTCGTATTCGCCGCGGATCACGGCATATTGCTTGGCGAGCTCGGGATCGCGCGCCAGCGCTTCCTCGACACGGCGCGCATCGCGCGCGTTCAGCGTGCCGGCAGCGTGCCAGGGCAGCAGCAGTTCAATTTCACTGGGCTCTTGCTCCAGCATCTTCTTGCTCAAAGCCATCATGGCCAGCCTCGCTCAACGCCGGCTGCCTTCAGCAGTTCGGCCAGTTTCTTGCGCGCATAGAACAAGCGCGTCTTAACAGTGTTCTCGGGTATCCCGACGATTTCGGCCACCTCTTCCACGGACTTCTCGTGGTAGTAGACGAGATCGACGATTTCCCTGTGTTCCGGCGAGAGGCCCGTCAGACACCCTCGCAACGCTTCACTGGTATCCTTCTTCTGAGCCACCGTTTCCGGATTGTCGGACGTGTCCTCAATCGCGTTCGCGGCGTCTTCGTCCAGTTCGAAATCCTTCCTGCGCCGGAGCGCAGACAGGGCCTTGAACCGGGTAATTGCCAGCAGCCAGGTGGAAACGGCGGATCGGCCCTCGAACTTGCCGGCTTGACGCCAGACGTCGAGAAACACCTCGCTGATGAGGTCTTCCGCCGCCTGCTCGTCTCGCACGAGCCTCAGCCCGAAACGATACACCCTGACATGATGCCGCCCGTACAGCACCTGCATGGCGAGCCGGTCACCTTGAGCGATCCTGGCGATCAGGACCTCGTCCGAAGCCGCCTGTGTCACGCTCAATTGCCGTCTCGCAAAGTTGGTCGGGTCGATACGGCGGACGGTTCGACGGGGGGTGCAAAATTGTTCAACATACCGCAGTCATACGGGCGCCTGTGTGATCCACCCCACATACGCGCGTTTTTCTCGTCCCACCCGCGGCGGTCGGCCGCTACAATCCAGATCGGTAACATAATACTGAGATACTTCCCTGCGGAATGCCTGTCCGGCACAGGCGGCCCGGCCTCATCCGGTTCCCATAGCAGTTTTGCCCGACAGCAGTCCTGCCCGACATATGTCGCGCCAAGCACGACTTTGGCTCGACCGCATCGCAGCGGATGCCTGATCCCCGTAAAATTTCCTCCGCCGGCCCATCACCTTGTTCCGTGCTGCACGGTTCGGATTCGGTTTCAAAAGGATACCAAACCTAAAGGCTTGCCACGTAGATTTTTACGCTGACATCCACCATTGGCGGGACCATGAGCACGGCCGCGACGTCCTTTCCCGAGAGGAATGCCGCTGAGGTCGCGGATCTCGTCCTCGCGCCCGAGGCCGCCCCCGAGGTCCAGGGGCGCCGGACCCGGCAGCGCCGCCAGATGTATATCGGCCAGGTGGCAAGCTATTCGCTGGGCGCCTCGGTCCTGCTGCTCTACGCCTATGGCGGCGCGGTCGATATGGCCGTTCCGTCGCTGTTCTGGCTCGGCGGCCTCCTGATCATCGGCACGTTCACCGTGCTGTCGGAAGCCGGCTTCGGCGACCGGTTCGAGGATCATTACCTCACCGTGTTCCAGATCTCGGCGCATATGGCGCTGCAGCTGGTGTTCCTGCTCGCCGTGCCGACGGTCGGGGTCGCGTTCCTCGCCGTGCTGTTCCTGATCTTCGCGTTTGGCACGCTGCGCATGACCTCGCGCCAGGCGATGGTCACCTGGGGCCTTGCCACCGGCGGGCTCGCCCTGGTTTTCCTGGGCTCGGACCTGCCGATCGGACTGCCGGTCGGGACCCGCCTGGAGCGAACCGCCTCGATGCTCTGCTTCGTGCTGGTGATCGGCCAATGCGCCTTTCTCGGCCTGTTCGGCGCCACCCTGCGCAAGATCCTGTACCGGCGCAGCATCGAGCTGAAGGCCGCCTATCAGCGCATCGAGGAACTGGCCGAGCTAGACGAGCTCACCGGCTCCTACAACCGCCGCTGCATCATGCGCCTCCTCGACGTCGCGATCGAAAAGTCGCGACAGGCCTCGACGCCTTGCGCGATCGCGCTGATCGATCTCGACTGGTTCAAGCGCATCAACGACGCCCACGGCCATCCCGTCGGCGACGAGGTGCTGCGCACCTTCGCGATCACCATTTTCGCCAACATCCGCCCGGCCGACAGCTTCGGCCGCTACGGCGGCGAGGAATTCCTGCTGCTTTTGCCGGACACCCCGGACGACGCCGCCCAGCGCATGCTCGATCGCCTGCGCAGCATCGTCGCCGATCTCGACTGGAGCGCATTCTCTCCGGGCATGCACGTGACCATTTCCGCGGGCGTCGTCACGCTGCGCGACAATGATACCGCCGACACGTTTCTCGCGCGCGCCGACCGCGCGCTCTATTCCGCCAAGGCGCAAGGGCGCAACCGCATTGCAACGAGCTGACCAATCCATTTTTCTCCGGTGCGGCAGAAGCCGCAGCCGGACCGAGCGCTCCAGGACAGGGCAATGAGATCCAAATCCGCAAAATCATCCGAGAATCTGCTGGAAGAACTACAGACCGCGCTCTCGCACGGCACCGTGGCGCGCCGGGTCGAGACGTTGCGCCGCGTCACCGATCTCTTCGTGGGCAACGCGGTGGATTATTCCGACGACCACATCCGCGTGTTCGACGACGTATTCCAGTGCCTGGCCGAGCAGATCGAGACGTCGGCCAGGGCGCTGCTCGCCGACCGCCTCGCACCGATCGCGGCCGCGCCGCCGAAAATCATGCGCACGCTCGCGCTCGACGAGGTCATCGAGGTCTCCGGGCCCGTGCTGTCGAAATCGGAGCGGCTGGACGAGACGACCCTGATCGAGATCGCGCGCACGAGAGGCCAGGCGCATCTCAAGGCGATCTCGCTGCGGCGCGTGCTGTCGGAAGCGCTGACCGACGTGCTGGTGACGCGCGGCGACGCGGACGTGGTGCAGTCGACCGTCAAGAATCCGGGCGCGCGGCTCTCCGAGGGAAGCCTCACCGACCTCGTCACCCGCGCCGAACGGGACGACGACCTCGCCACCTGCATCGGCCTGCGGCCCGACCTGCCGCGTCATCATTACCTGAGGCTGGTCGCCAAGGCCTCCCTGAGCGTGCGCAGGAAGCTCGAGGCCGCGCATCCCGAGCTCGCGGACGAGGTGTCGAGCGTGGTCCAGGAAGTGGCCCAGAGGGTCCGCGCCGCCGCCATGACCAAGCAGACGGAGATGGCGCGCGCGCTGGTGAAATCGCTGCACGAGGACGGCCGTCTCAACGAATTCCAGGTCACCAATTTTGCCGAGCAGGGCAAGTTCGACGAAACCAATGCGGGGCTCGCCGCGCTCGCGGGCATCCCGGTCGAGACCGCCGAGACCATGATGATCGAAAGCCGCACCGAGGGCGTGATGATCCTCGCCAAGGTCGCGGGCATGACCTGGCCGAGCGTGCGCGCCATCATCGCCATGCGCGAGAAGCTCTCGGGCGGCTCGCAGACCGACATGCTGACGCTGCGCGATACTTACGAGGCGCTGCGCTCGTCGACCGCGCAGCAGGTGCTGCGCTTCCACCGCATGCAGCAGGGCACGATTCCGGCATGAGACTGGCTCGTCAGTAGCGCAGGACCCTGGATCCGACCGCCGCGCCGATCGCCGTCACCAGCGCGGCGGCAAGCGTGTACCAGGTCGCGACGAACAGGGGCGAGTCATCGGTGCAGTGCGAGGCGTAGAGCGTCGCGGCCAAGCCGGCCGACACCAGGCCGGCGAGCGCGCCGGCCAGCGCGGGTTGCGAGGGTGCACCATGTCGCAGGCCGAATAGTGCACCCGCGAGCAACGGCAGCGACATCGCGGGGATCGCGAGCAGGCACACCCTGGAATTCTTGCCCACCAGCCGCATCGTCATCGGCATCGCCGGCGCCATCATCGCCTCGCTGCCGATCGCGACCGCAAGCAGCCCAACGGGGAGCAGCAGCAGCCAGCCCCAGCCGCGCATCAGGGCTTCGGGACGCGACAGATGCAGGCTGACGATGATCGCCGGGATCGCGAGCGACAGCGTGACCGCGAACTTCATGTCGAAGAACGGATTGCGCATGGCCGTCATCACGTCGGCGCGCACGCCGAGGAAGGTCGCGAAAATCAGGATCGACAGGGGCGCGGCCACCAGCAGCGCCATGGTCAGCACGGCCCCGACGCGCGGGGCGCGGTGGGCGTTGTCGGCTGCGAGCGAGCGGATCAGTTGGTCGGTATCCATGACTAGTGGTCCCGCAATTTGGCAGTCAGTGCCGCAAGTCCGCGATGCAGTGCGACCCGCACCGCGCCTTCGCTCATCGAAAACTTCGACGCCGTGTCCTTGATCGAGGCGCTCTCGACCGCGATCGACTGCAGCACGTCGCGCTGGCGCTGCGGCAGCGTGCCCAGTTGCGCTGCGACCTCGCCCGCAGAGACTGTTTCCTGCGCAGTCTCGCCCGGCAGCGTCTCGGCGAAATCGTCGATGTTGACGAAGACGCGCCTGCCGCGTCGCCTCAGCGCATCGATCAGCTTGTTGCGGGCGATCGCGAACAGCCAGGGGGCAAAGGGGGCCTCGCTGTCCCAGGTGTGCCGCTTCAGGTGCACCGCCAACAGTATCTCCTGCACGATATCCTCGGCCTGATCAGGGGGTTGCCCGGCCCGCGCCAGGCCACGCCTCGCCGCGGCGCGCAGCACCGGCGTGATCGCCTTCAACAGGCGATGATATGCCGCATCATCGCCTGCCATGGCCGACCGCATCAGGCCGGTCCATTCGTCCTCACGTCCGCGCACGCGCGCCCCTCACCATGCAATTCGGCCGTTCGTTCAATTTGTTACGCGGGCCGAACGAGATCACGAATTCGTGATCAATGCCCGGACCTCGCGACCGATACGGCCGTCAACCTCTGCGACGGCTCATAACACCGATCGGCCCGTCCCGCACCCGGTGGCAGCGGGCGGGTTTGCCCCGTTTTTGCCCGGTCTAGCTCGAAGATTCCCATTTTCTGCCCCGCTGTCGTCACGCCCCGGGGTCTCTGTTCGCTCCCGGGACGGGCGGAATTGGGGAGATCATCACCATGATGAAAGCCAGCGGGCGCGCGGCATTGATCCTTCTTGCCGGCCTTTTCGTGCTGTTCGGAGGCGTTGCACAGGCGGCGCCGGACCAGGCCACCGGCGGAAAATCGGACAGCGCAGGCAAACAGGCTGACGCGGCCAAGCCGAGCAAGCACCGGCGCCATGAGTCGCGCCGCACCAGCAGCAGCAAGACCGCACAGAAATCCGACGACAAGACCGACGCCCCGGCAAAGACCGAGGAGCCGAAGGCCGACGCCAAGGCCGAGAATGACACGCCGGCCTCGAGCCAGATGCCGCCGGCGGTCGCCAATGCCAATGCCCAGCTCGCCGCCGCCGATACGCCGCCCGCGGCGGCGGCCTCCGCGATGACTGACCGCGCCAACGACAATGTCCAGGCCGCGGCCGATAATCCCGGCGCCCCGAACCCCGAGAGCCAGGTCGTCGCACCCGATCAGCTCAACGACATCGACCGTGCCGTGCAACAGGACAGCCCGCCGGCGCAGAAGACGGTGATTGCCGCAACCGAGGCCCAGCCACGGCCGGCGCCGGTGATGGCAAGCAGCCAGCAGAGCTCGGCCTGGGACCAGAGCTCCCTGATCGGGAAGATCTTCATCGGCGTAGGCACGCTGCTGACGCTGGCATCCGCCGCACGCATGTTCATGGCGTGATTGCGAGCCCGGCCCGGCCCGAATTCTTCGTCTGAAACACCTCTTCCGGAACGCGCGCTCGCCGCGTGTTCCGGGGCCTTGAGCCCCCTTGAAGGCATCCGCGCCAGCGGGCACATTGCCCGCCCAATCAAACGCGTGGGTGGAGCATGAGCACGTTCGAACACATCATCGTCGAAAGCAAAGGCGCGGTCGGCATCATCAAGCTGAACCGGCCGAAGATGCTCAACGCGCTCTCCTTCGGAGTCTTTCGCGAGATCGCAGCTGCCGTCGATGATCTCGAAGCCGACGACGCCATCGGTTGCATCGTCGTGACCGGCAGCGAGAAAGCCTTTGCCGCCGGCGCCGACATCAAGGAGATGCAGCCGAAGGGCTTCATCGACATGTTCTCCGAGGATTTTGCCGCGATCGGCGGCGACCGCGTCGCACGTTGCCGCAAGCCGACGATTGCGGCAGTTGCCGGTTATGCCCTCGGCGGCGGCTGCGAGCTCGCCATGATGTGCGACATCATCATCGCCGCCGACACGGCAAAGTTCGGCCAGCCCGAGATCACGCTCGGCACCATTCCCGGCATCGGCGGTACGCAGCGCCTGACGCGCGCGATCGGCAAGTCCAAGGCCATGGATTTGTGCCTCACCGGTCGCATGATGGATGCGGCGGAAGCCGAGCGCTCAGGCCTCGTCAGCCGCATCGTCCCCGCCGACAAGCTGATGGACGAGGTGATGGCGGCGGCCGAAAAGATCGCCGCGATGTCGCGCCCTGCCGTCGCGATGGCCAAGGAAGCGGTGAACCGCGCCTTCGAGACCACGCTCGCCGAGGGCATGAGCGTCGAGCGCAACCTGTTCCACGCGACCTTCGCGCTCGAGGACCGTTCCGAGGGCATGGCGGCGTTCATCGAGAAGCGCAAGCCGGTGAACAAGAACCGGTAATTTCGGCGAGCGGTCAGGCTGGTGTAAGGCTCTGCCGCGCTCCCTTAAGCCCCCTGTGACGAAGCTGCAACAAGCACGGATTTCATGGGGGTTTCCCCCGCGGCAGTTTGCCTGCGGGACCTCGGCTGGTTAAACAGTTAAGAGGCCACCGTCGGCGGGGGCGGACAGCCGGATTAAGCGGGATTACATGATTGGACGTACCGCCAGAGCTGGTCGCGTGATGACGCGGCATCGATCGGGCGTGGGTCCTGCGCTTGCGACATGGACCACGCTGGCGCTCTGTTGCGCCCTGCCCTCCAGCGCCTGGGCCGAAGCCCTGCCGGAGGCGCTGGCCAAGGCCTACCAGACCAACCCGCAGCTCAATGCCGAACGCGCGCGACAACGCGCCACGGACGAGAACGTGCCGCAGGCCCTCGCCGGTTACCGGCCGCAGATCGTGGCGAGCCTCAGCGCTGGCCTGCAAACGGTGCGCAATCTCTTGCCCGACAACACGATCCAGACCGGCAATTTGAAGCCATGGATCATCGGCGTCACCGTGACGCAGACCCTGTTCAACGGGTTCCGTACCGCCAACAATGTGCGGGCCGCCGAACTCCAGGTGCAGTCGGGCCGCGAGGCGCTGCGCAATGTCGGCCAGGGCGTCCTGCTCGACGCGGTCACCGCCTACACCAACGTGCTCGCCAACCAGTCGCTGGTCGAGGCGCAGCGTTCCAACGTCGCCTTCCTGCGCGAGACGCTCGCGGTCACCCAGCGCCGCCTCAACGCCGGCGATGTCACGCCGACCGACAGCGCGCAGGCCGAGGCGCGCCTCAATCGCGGCCTTGCCGATCTCAACGCCGCAGAAGTCGCGCTCGCCATCAGCCAGGCGACCTATGCGCAAGTGATCGGCAATTCGCCCTCACAGCTTCGGCCCGCCGAAGTCGTCGACCGCTATCTGCCGAAGAGCCGCGAAGACGCCATGACGATGGCGATCCGCCAGCATCCGGCAGTGATGGCCGCCAGCTTCGACGTCGACGTTGCCTCCACCAACATCCGCATCGCCGAAGGCGCGCTGCTGCCGAGCGCCACCATCCAGAGCAGCGCCAGCAAGAGCCGCAACAACGACCCGACGCTCGGTACCTTCGCCGAAGACCAGGCTTCGATCGTCGCCAACGTCACCGCGCCGATCTATGACGGCGGCCAGGCCGCCGCGCAGACCCGGCAGGCCAAGGAGATCACGGCGCAGAGCCGGCTCGTGCTCGACCAGGTGCGCAACCAGGCGCGCACGGCCGCCGTCAGCGCCTGGGTTGCAAATGAGGGCGCCAAGGTCGCGGTCTCCGCGTCGGAGTCCGAGGTGAAGGCCGCGACCGTCGCGCTGCAAGGCGTGCAGCGCGAGGCCGCCGGCGGACAGCGCACGACGGTGGACGTGCTCAACTCGCAGGCCGACCTGATCCAGGCCAAGGCCCGCCTGATCGGCGCGCAGCGCGATCGCGTCATCGCCTCCTACACGCTGCTCAGCGCGAGCGGCCATCTCGACGTCAAGACGCTGAGCCTGAACACGCCGGACTACCTGCCCGAGGTGCACTACCACCAGGTCCGCGACGCCTGGCACGGCCTGCGTACGCCGTCGGGACAGTAGGCGCCCGCGCAGCATCGCTTCACAGCATCCTGCACCGCCTGCGGTCTCGTTGCGTCACCCCGGTTTCTTTGACATGCTGTCGCCCATGGGCTACAGTTGTGTCCCATGATCGAGGTGAGGCAGACCGAGCTTTTTTCGGAGTGGCTGAATCGCCTCAAGGACGCGAGCGCGGTTGCCCGTATCACCGTCCGCCTTCGCCGCATGGAGATGGGTAATCCTGGCGACAGCAAGGGCGTCGGCCACAACATCCGGGAAATGCGCATCGACCACGGTCCGGGCTACCGGATCTATTATGTGCAGCGCGGAACGCAGATCGTGATCCTGCTATGTGGCGGCGACAAACGCACGCAGCGACAGGACATCAAGCTAGCTCAGCAACTAGCGGAGACATTGTGATGCCGAAAGCAGCAAAAACGGCGGTCAAAGCGGCATCCAAGACGACGCGCTTCGATGCCGCCGACTATCTCGACACTGAAGAGCGCCAAGCCGCCTATATTGCCGCCGCGCTGGAAACCGGTGACGCCGATTTCGTGCGCGACGCCCTCGGTCTCGTTGCGCGTGCGCGCGGCATGAGCACCATCGCCAAAAAAGCCGGCTTGAACCGCGAAAGCCTGTATAAGGCCCTCGGAGAGACGGGAAATCCCGAGTTCGGCACGGTCATGCGCATTGTCGCGGCGTTGGGCCTGACATTGTCGGCTCAACTCGCGACCAGCGGACGAGCGACGAAGCGCCGCCGCGCCGCCTGAGGGAGCCCGCCGCAAGGCGCCCTGGACGTCGCGATTGCTGTGACCAGCCGCCCGACCGGTTCAGACAATGTCAGGTGAACATGAAGAGCCGCCGCATCCATCTGACGGGAGCCTCGGGCGCCGGCGTGACGACGCTCGGTCGCGCGCTTGCCGGCCGGCTTGCGCTGCCGCATCACGATAGCGACGATTATTTCTGGCTGCCGACCGTGCCGCCCTACCAGACCACGCGCCCGGCCGCTGATCGGCTGCGTCTGATGCGCGAGATGTTCCTGCCGCGGCACGACTGGGTCTTGAGCGGAACCGCCACCGGCTGGGGCGACGAACTCGTCACGTATTTCGACCTCGTCGTCTTCGTGGTCACGCCGCGCGAACTACGGTTGAAGCGATTGCGCGCCCGCGAGGCCGCGCATTTCGGTGCTGATGCCGTCGCGCCCGGCGGCTGGCGTCATGAGGAGACCGAAGCCTTCATCGAATGGGCCGCGCATTACGAGGCCGGCGACCGCGACGGCCGCAGCCTCGCAAAGCATGAAGCGTGGCTCGCCGGCCTGTCCTGCCCGGTCGTGCGTGTTGACGGCGCACGCCCGCTTGCGGACCTCGTTGAGCAGCTATGCAGTGACGTGCAGCGGTTGCCGGGCTGATGTGATACTGTCCCGGCATCGTCTTCAAGAACGATGCAGGGAGAGAAACCATGCTCAGCCGACGCGGCGTCCTCTTCGCCTCCCTTGCCGCCGGAGTAGCCATGACCAGCAAAGCCCACGCCCGTGCGGCGCAGCCTGCAACGCCGGTGAATTTCGACGTCCCGGCGCATGCCTGCGACTGCCACACCCACATCCATGGCGATGTCGAAAAATTTCCGTTCTTCGCAGGGCGCGTCTACACGCCCGAGCCCGCCAGCCCCGAAGAAATGGCCGCACTGCACAAGGCGCTGCATATCGAGCGCGTGGTGATCGTCACCCCGAGCGTCTACGGCACCGACAACTCGTCCACCCTGTTCGGCATGAAGGCGCGCGGCGCGACCGCGCGCGGCGTCGCCGTGATCGACGACAAGACCACCGAGGCGCAGCTCGACACGATGCATCAGGACGGCTTCCGCGGCATCCGCCTCAACCTGGCGACCGGCGGCGTCAACGACCCCAATGTCGGCCGGCCGCGCTTCACCGCGGCCGTCGAGCGCATGAAGGCGCGCGGCTGGCACGTGCAGCTCTACACCACACTGACCATGATCTCGGCAATCAAGGACCTGGTCGAGACGGCGCCGGTGCCCGTCGTGTTCGACCATTTCGGCGGCCTCGAAGCCGAGCGCGGCGCGGAGCAGCCTGGCTTCTCCGATCTCGTCGCGCTGGTGAAGTCCGGCAAGGCCTATGTGAAGATCTCCGGCGCCTATCGCTCGTCGAAGCTCGCGCCCGACTATCAGGACATGGTGCCTTATGCGCAGGCGCTGATCGCGGCAAATGCGGACCGCATCGTCTGGGGCACGGACTGGCCGCATCCGGATTCGAGCCGGGTCGAGGGACGCAAGGCCACCGACATCGCGCCGCTCTACCAGATCGACGACGGACGTCTCCTCAATCAGCTTCCGGTCTGGGCGCCGGATGCCGGCGTGCGCAAGAAGATCCTGGTCGACAATCCGGCGCGGCTCTACGGCTTCTGACGCTCAGCGCGCGCGGCGCGAGAAGAACGAGATCAGGACCGGCAAGGTCACGAGGATCACGACCGGCGCCAGCATCATGCCGGTGACGACGACGACCGCGAGCGGCTTCTGCACCTGCGAGCCGATCCCCTCCGACAGCGCCGCCGGCAGAAGGCCGACGCCGGCGACGACGCATGTCATCAGCACCGGCCGGAGCTGCAGCTCTCCGGTGCGCACCACCGCGGTCATGCGATCCATGCCTTCTTCGATGAGCTGGTTGAACTGCGACAGGATGATGATGCCGTCCATCACCGCGATGCCGAACAGCGCGATGAAGCCGATCGCCGCAGAGACGCTGAATGCCGTGCCTGATATCAAGAGGCCGAGCACGCCGCCGAAGATCGCCATCGGGATCACGCTCATCGCGAGCAGCGTGTCGGTCATCGAGCCAAAATTGAACCAGAGCAGCACGCCGATCAGCGCCAGCGAGATCGGCACCACGATCGACAGCCGCCGGATCGCATCCTGGAGATTGCCGAACTCGCCGACCCAGTCCATGTGCGCGCCGGGCGGCAGCTGCACCTGGTCCGCGATCTTCTGCTGGGCCTCGCTGATCGCGCTGCCGAGGTCGCGCTCGCGCACCGAGAACTTGATCGGTAGATAGCGTTCCTGCTGCTCGCGATAGATGTAGGCCGCACCCGAGACGAGGCTGATATTGGCGACCTCGCTGAGGGGAATCTGGGTGACGGTGCCGTTCGGCCCGGGCGCACCGATCCGCAAATTCTGGATGGCCTCCGCGCTCCTGCGATATTCCGGTGCGAGGCGGACGATGATCGGGAAGTGACGATCGCTGCCGGGCTCGTAGAGGTCACCGGCCGTGTCGCCGCCGATCGCGACCTTGATCGTGGCATTGATGTCGCCCGGCGCAAGGCCATAACGCGCGGCCTTGGCGCGGTTGATGTCGATCTGGACGGTCGGCTGGCCAAGCGAAGTGAACACCGCAAGATCGGTGACGCCCTGCACGGTCGACAGCACCTGCTTGATCTTGTTGGCGGTGTCGGTCAGCGCCTGGAGGTCGCTGCCGAACAGCTTGATCGAGTTCTCGCCCTTCACGCCGGAGACGGCTTCGGAGACGTTGTCCTGGAGATATTGCGAGAAGTTGAACTCGACGCCGGGGAAGCGATCGTCGAGCTGCTTGAGCAGCTGCGCGGTCAGCTCTTCCTTGTCGCGGGTCCCGGGCCATTGGCTGATCGGCTTCAGCGGCGCGAAGAACTCGGCGTTGAAGAAGCCGGCGGCATCGGTGCCGTCGTCGGGACGGCCGTGCTGCGATACGACGGACTCGACCTCGGGCCGGGCGCGAATCACCTTGCGCATCTCGTTGACGTAGGAGTTACCCTCCTGGAGCGAGATGGTCGGCGGCAACGTGGCGCGAATCCAGAGATTGCCCTCTTCCAGCTTCGGCAGGAATTCGAGGCCGAGCAGCCGGGCGAGCGCCACCGTCATCAGCACGAGGCCGACCGCACCGCCAAGCACGATGCTGCGATTGGCGACCGCCCATCGCAGCAGCGGCGAGTACAGCCGGTGCAGGATCAGCATGACCCTGGTCTCGGTTTCCTCGACATGCGCGGGCAGGATGATCGCGGACAACGCCGGCGTGACGGTGAAGGTCGCAAGCAGCCCGCCGGCCAGCGCATAGGCATAGGTGCGGGCCATCGGTCCGAAGATATTGCCCTCGACGCCCGACAGCGTGAACAGCGGCAGGAAGGCCGCGATGATGATCGCCGCCGCGAAGAAGATCGAGCGCGAGACGTCGGCCGCCGCGCTGAGGATGGCGTGGCTCTTCATGCCGAACAACGTCTCATTGGACATGTGCTCGGATTCCGACATCGGCGTCGTCTGCGTCAGACGACGGAAGATCGCCTCCACCATGATGACGGTGGCATCGACGATCAGGCCGAAATCGATCGCGCCGACCGACAGCAAATTGGCCGATTCCCCGCGCAGCACCAGGATGATGACGGCGAAGAACAGCGCGAACGGAATGGTGGCGCCGACGATCAGCGCGCTGCGCAGATCGCCGAGGAAGATCCACTGCAACAGCACGATCAAGAGAATGCCGACCACCATGTTGTGCAGCACCGTATGGGTGGTGAGCTCGATCAGATCGCCGCGGTCGTAGATGCGCTCGATGCGCACGCCGGGCGGCAGGATGCTGGAATTGTTGATGGTCTGGACGAGCTGATGGACCCGCTTGATGGTCGGCGAGCTCTGCTCGCCGCGCCGCATCAGGACGATGCCCTGCACGATGTCGTCGGCCTCGTCGAGGCCGGCAATGCCGAGGCGCGGCTTCTGGCCGACGGTGACGGTTGCGACGTCCTTCACCAGCACCGGATTGCCGCCGCTCTGTGCCACCATGGTATTGGCGAGATCGTCGATCGACCGGATCAGGCCGACGCCGCGCACCACGGCCGACTGCTGGCCGATATTGACGGTGTTGCCGCCGACATTGACGTTGGAATTGCCGACCGCCTGGAGCAATTGCGGCAGCGTCAGCCCGTTGGCGACCAGCTTGTTGAAGTCGACCTGGATCTCATAAGTCTTGCTTCTGCCACCCCAGCCGGTGACGTCGATGACCCCTGGCACGGCGCGGAAGCGGCGCTGCAGGATCCAGTCCTGAATGGTCTTGAGATCGAGCACGCTGTAGTTCGGCGGCCCCACGAGGCGGTAGCGGAAGATCTCGCCGATCGGGCTCAGCGGCGAAATCTGCGGCTGCACGTTGCCCGGCAGCGGCGCCAGCTGCGCCAGGCGGTTCAACACCTGCTGCAACGCCTCGTCATAGGTGTAGGCGAAGGAGAACTGAATCTTGACGTCGGAGAGACCGTAGAGCGAGATGGTGCGGATGGTCGTGACGTTCTTCAGGCCTGCGACCTGGGTCTCGATCGGGATCGTGATGTAGCGCTCGATCTCCTCCGCCGACAGTCCGGGGCTCTGCGTCACGATGTCGACCATCGGCGGGGTCGGATCGGGATAGGCCTCGATGTTGAGCTGGTTGAACGCGATCACGCCGCCGATCAAGACAGCGACGAACATGCCGACCATCAGGAAGCGCCGGTTGACGGCAAGGGCGACGAGACGATCCATTCAGGTCTTCAATTTTCTTGGGTCGTCGATCAGCTGCCGGACGCCGCGCGGTCGATGAACAGGCTGCCCTTGGTGACGATCTGCTCGCCGGGTTTCAGATTGCTGGTGACTTCGACGAGGTTGCCGTTGATGAGGCCGATCTTGATCTGGCGCAGTTCGACCGATTTGTCCTCACGCGCGACCCAGATACGAACCTTGTCGGCTTCATAGATCAGGGCCTGTTTCGGCACGGCCGGAGCGGCGCGGTCGCCGGCCGAATAGATCGTGACGTTCGCGAACATCTCCGGCTTGAGCAGGCCGTCCTTGTTGTCGATGGTGGCGCGGACCAGCAGGCGGCGGGTGTTGGGATCGATGGCGGCGGCGACGTAGTTGATCCTGGCGGTCAGCGGCCGGCCCGGCAGCGCCATCACGTTGACGGTGATGTCCTGCCCGATGCACACGGCGGCCGCGTCGCTCTCGCGCACGAAGGCGGTGAGCCAGACCGTGGAGAGGTCGCCGATCACGAAGACCGGATCGCTGGCACCGGAATTGACGTACTGGCCCGGGCCGATCTTGCGCTGTACCACCGTGCCGGCGATCGGCGAATAGATCGTGACTTCCGGATTGATGGCGCCCTTGTCCTGGAACGCCTTGATGGTCTCGTCGGTGAAGCCGAGGATGCGGAGCTTGTTGCGTGCGGCTTCCAGCGCGGTCTGCGAGGAGCGCATGTCGTTGCGCGCCTGAACCTGCGTCGCTTCCGCCTGCTGATAGTCCTTCAGCGGAATGGCATGGCCCTCATAGAGGTCCTTGGCGCGCTTGTACTGGATATCGGAAAGTTCGAGCGCCGACTTCGCCTTGTTCTGCGAGGTCATCGCCGCGATGAAATCGTTCTGGGCCTGCACCGTGTCGGCGGCCTCGATTGTGAACAGCGGTTGACCTTGCTTCAGCGTCTCACCCGGCTTGGCCAGCAGCTTGGTGACGCGGCCGGCATAGGGCGAGAACACCGGCGTCGAACGGTCCTCGTCGACGGCGACCTTGCCTTCGGTGACGTATTCGGCGCGGAAGGCCCTGGCTTTGACCGGCTCGATCGTCAGCGTCGCCCATTCGGACGGCGTCGGCGTGAAGTTCTGCGCATTCCTGCGCGACTGGCTGGAGATCTCGGAGTGCTTCTTTTCCTTGGGGCCCAAGGACAGGAAACCGTAGGCACCGGCGCCGGCAAGAGCTAGTAGAACTACGGATGTGATCACCCGTTGTTTTGTAAACACCTGCAATAGCTTGGTATTTTGATCTACCATGGAGCCCGGTCGTGTCTGCGACGATCTCGGCAGGTACCTGCCTTATCGGTTGCGCTAATAGTGCCGAATTAGGATTTCAGACAACCTAAAAAACGCTGCGCACCTTTCGGTTTGCGTTAAATTTTTGCGACGTGTCAGCTTCACGTCAGCTTCGCTCCGGCCACCGTGCCGGATGAGAGCCGAGCGGCATCGCCGGACGAGACCATTGTGCCGGTGTCGTCGATAGCAGCGCCGAATGGCGCACCGCCTTCAATATGCCGAAGCCAGATGGCATGCTCTCGATGAACGCAGCATGTACGGCCTCGCCCGTAAGATCCGGGGTGTTCAGTCCGCCGTCGAGCCGGCCGAGATTCCAGAGCCAGCGCCCGGTCTGCGCCAGCGACACGCGTACGTGCCAGCTGCCGCCCTCGCTCGCCTGACGCGCCTTGGCCATCATCGCGCCGAACGCCATCAGATAGCCGGTGGCGTGGTCGAGCATCTGCGCCGGCAATTCCTTGGGACCATCGAGGCCGGCCGCGCGCCCTTCGGCGTGGTTGAATCCGGTCGTGGTCTGCACGAGCGAGTCGAAGCCGCGGCGCTCGGCCCAGGGACCGGCATGGCCATAGGCCGACAGCGTAACATAGACGATGCCGGGATTGATCTTCGCTGCATCCTCCGGCGCGAAGCCGATCGCGGCGAGCGCATGCGGGCGATAGCCTTGCGAGAAGATGTCGGCATCCGCCAGCAATTCGCGCAACTGCGCCCTGCCCGCTTCGCTCTTCAGTTCGATGAAGGTGGTGAGCTTGCCGCGGCCGGTGTCGATGGTGAGCCAGTCGATGGCGGGCAGCTCCGGACCCGACACCAGCAGCACATCAGCGCCGTGCGCGGCGAGCGTGCGGCCGGCGACGGGACCTGCGATGACACGGGAGAGATCGAGCACGCGAAGGCCCGAAAGCGGACGATCGTCGCTCGATGATCCTTGTGGCCACGGCTTCGGCGCGGCTTCGCCGATCTTTTCGATCGAGATCAGCGGCAATTGCGCGAGCGCGCACGCCTGGGGCAGCGCGGACCACTCGTCGTAGCTGCGCATCAGGGCAACGACGCCGCCCGCGGCGTAAGCCGCAGTCTCGAAATCCTCGCCCTTCCAATGCATGAGCGCCGCCTGCACCTTGTCGCGCTCCGGCTCGCAGGCAAGCACCTTGCAGACGGCGTCACGATGGTGCGGGAAGTTGGTGTGGCAGCGAACGAAGCGGCCATCGCCGGTCCTGTAGACGCCGGCGATGGCGTCCCAGGCCGGCGGCGGCGGTTTGTCGTCGAGACGGAGATAGCGCTCGGAGCGGCATTCGGCGACGGCGTGGCGCATGTCGACGGAAACTTGCTGCGTCTCGCCGCTGCGCAGCCGCCAGATTTCAGCAGCAGCAAGGCCGGCGGCAGCGATCGTCGTCTGCCCGGCGACCGCGACGCGAAACGAGGACGGGATTTGAGGCTCCTCGCCGGTCAGCCGCACGCGATCGAGGGCGGCCGCGTCACCACCTGCAGAGGTCCAGATGTCCTTGAGAATGTCGGCGGGGCTTTGCATGCCGCTTCTCTCCCTTTAGTTTTCCCGACCATGTCACGTTCACAGAAAGGTTTGCAATGGCCGCCATCGATCCCCTCATCGCAGGTGCCGTATTCATCGCGACGGCGGCCACCGATGCCGTCTATGTCATGTTCACCTCGGCCGTGATCGCGCGCAAGCGCATTCCGGCGGCGAACTGGAGCGCGGTCTGGTACCTGCTCTCCTCCTATGCCGTGATCAGCTACACCGAAAACGCCTTCTACGTCGCCTTCGCGGCCATCGGCTCCTGGGCCGGCGCCTATGCCTCGCTGACTTTCCTGCACCGCCCGCCCGGCGGCCCGCCGGTGGGAGCGGCGCCGGAATGAGGGTCTCTCCCCGTCATTGCGAGGAGCTCTTGCGACGAAGCAATCCAGACTGTTTCCGCGGAAGCATTTCTGGATTGCTTCGCGGAGCCTGTCATCGGGCCGCGCTTTGCTCGGACCCGTTGGCTCCAATGACGATGTGAAGGCTTATGCGGATCTCCTGAAACAGCTACACTCGCGGCACCAAAAAAAGGAGCCAACAATGGATCTCGGTCTCAAAGGCAAGAACGCCATCGTCCTCGGCGGCACGCGCGGCATCGGGCGGGCGATCGCGGCGACGCTCGCCGGTGAAGGCGCCAATGTCGCGGTGTGCGCGCGCAACGCCGATCAGGTCGCGGCCACTGTCGCGGAACTGAAGGCGAGCGGCATCAAGGCGACCGGCGGCGCGGTCGACGTCACCGACGGCGCGGCGCTGAAATCCTGGATCGAGGACGCGGCCAAGGAGCTTGGCGGCGTAGACCTTTTGTTCGCCAATGCCGGCGCGATGGCGCAGGGCCACGATCCTGCCTCGTGGGAGCAGAATTTCCGGCTCGACGTGCTCGGTGCCGTGCACGCGTTCGACGCTGCGCGGCCGCTTCTCGAGGCCAGTGGGGCGAGCAGCGGCGACGCCGCCTTCGTCATCATTTCCTCGATCTCGGCAGCGCAGGCCGACACGGCCAGCTCCTACGGCCCGATCAAGGCGGCGCTGATCCACATGGCCAAGGGACTGGCGCGGCAATACGCCAGGAAGAGGATTCGCGTGAATGTCGTGTCGCCCGGCACGGTCTATTTCAAGGGCGGCGTCTGGGAGATGATCGAGAAGAACATGCCCGAGCGTTACAACGACGCGATGAAGCGCAATCCGACCGGCCGCATGGCAACGCCGCAGGACGTCGCGAACGCCGCGGTGTTTCTGGCGAGCCCGGTGTCGGGATTCACCACGGGATCGAATCTCGTCGTGGATGGGGCGATCTCGAACCGGGTGAATTTTTGAGGATGCGGCTTGCCGGGCTCTCTCTTCCGTCATGGCCGGGCTTGTCCCAGCCATCCACGCGTTGCCGCGCTCGCTGAACAACGTGGATGCCCGGGTCAAGCCCGGGCATGACGACCGAGAGTGTGGCGCACCGTCGTCGCAATGACGGTGTAGAGGCATCCCGCGCCATCCCTCAATGGAAATCCCGCGACGGCGGCAGGATGCGCACGTTTCGGGGGTGGCGGATCTTTTGCGCGGGCATATCCGCGAGCGCGCGGGGGTCTTCATTGAGCGGCTCGACCAGTGTGGCGCCTGCCGGCGCCGAATGCTTGCGGCTCAGCGCATCGTTGGCAAGACCGACCAGATCGTGCGAGCGGTCGATCATGCGCTGGGCGATCAGATGCGTCACCTTCTCGGGGCTGCTCTGGATATAGCCGTGAACCTCGATGAGGCGCGCGCCCATCACTTCTTTCCGATATTGCTCCATGATCTTCGGCCACACCACGACATTGGCGATGCCGGTTTCGTCCTCCAGCGTCATGAACACGACGCCGCTGGCGCTGCCCGGCCGCTGCCGGACCAGCACCACGCCCGCACAGCGGACGCGGCGCCGCTCGTTCTCGTGGCTGATCTCCCTGCAGGCGACGATCCGCTCACGCGAAAACATCTCGCGCAGAAATTCCATCGGATGACCCTTCAGCGACAGCCGGATGGTCTGGTAATCCGCGACAACCTGCTCGGGGAGCGGCATCTCGGGCAGAGGCTTGGCATGCTCGTCCGGCTGCTCGCGGGCGGTCGCCGCCTCGAACAGCGGCAGCGGCACATCATCAGGCAGCCGCCGCACCTGCCACAGCGCTTCGCGGCGGTCGAGCCCGAGCGAGCGGAACGCGTCGGCATCCGCCAGCAGGATCAGCGCGCGCTTGGGCAGACCGGTGTCGCGGGCAAAGTCTTCCAGCGAGGTGAAGGGCCGGCGCTTGCGGGCGGCGACGATGCGGTCGGCCCAGTCTTCCTTCCTGTCATTCCAGGACGCGTCAGCGTCGAGCTCTGATGCGCAATTGCGCATCTGAGAATCCATTCCTCCAGGCGTATGCGGCCCGATGGATTCCGGGCTCGCGCCAAGCGGAGCGCCCCGGAATGACAGCTGAGAGCGCTTCAGCCGCTCCTCATCCTCGTCCAGCCAGTGGAATCCGTCGATCTGACGGAAGCCGAGACGCACCGCGCAATATTTGCCGTTCCCCTCCTCCAGCGTGTTTTGCGCAAAGCTGCAGGATACGTCGATGTCACGAATCTCGACGCCGTTCTTGCGGGCGTCGCCGACAATCTGCGCCGGGGCATAAAACCCCATCGGCTGCGAGTTCAACAGGCCGCAGCAGAACGCGTCAGGGTGATGGTATTTCAGCCACGACGAGATATAGACGAGTTGCGCGAAGCTCGCCGCATGACTCTCGGGAAAGCCGTAGGAACCAAAGCCTTTGATCTGGTCGAAGCAGTTTCGCGCGAATTGAGGATCGTACCCTCGACGGATCATATTGCCGATCATTTTCTCTTCGAAATTGCCGATGGTCCCGACGTTGCGGAACGTTGCCATGGCACGCCGCAATCCGTTGGCCTCTTCCGAGGTGAACTCTGCGGCCACGATCGCAATCCGCATGGCCTGCTCCTGGAACAGGGGCACACCGAGTGTTTTGTGCAGGACCTCACGAAGCTCGTTCTTATTGCCACCCTTCGGATAAGGATACTCGATATCCTCCGGCTTCATTTTCCGACGCCTTAAGTAAGGATGCACCATGTCGCCCTGGATCGGCCCGGGCCGCACGATCGCGACTTCGATGACGAGGTCGTAAAACGTCCGCGGCTTCAGGCGCGGCAGCATGTTCATCTGGGCGCGACTCTCGACCTGGAACACCCCGAGCGACTCTCCCCGCTGCAGCATTTGATAGACTTCGTCGTCATCTTCTCCCTTGATATCCGCGAGCGCGTAGCGCTCGCCCTTATGCTGGTCGATCAGATCAAAGCACTTGCGGATGCAGGTCAGCATGCCCAGCGCGAGCACGTCGACCTTCATCATGCTGAGTGCGTCGACGTCGTCCTTGTCCCATTCGATGAAGGTGCGGTCGTCCATCGCGGCATTGCCGATCGGCACATAGGTGTCGAGCCGGTCCTGCGTCAGCACATAGCCGCCGACATGCTGGGAAAGATGGCGCGGGAATTCGATCAGCTCGGTCGCAAGCTCGACCGCGAGGTTGATCATGGGGTTTTTGGGATCGAGCCCGGCCTGCCGGACCTGCATGTCGTTGAGGCCCTTGCCCCAGCTGCCCCAGACGGTGTCGGCGAGCGCGGCGGTGACGTCCTCGGTCAGGCCCAGTGCCTTGCCGACGTCGCGAATGGCACTGCGCGGGCGATAATGGATGACGGTGGCGATGATCGCGGCGCGGTGGCGGCCGTAGCGGCGATAGACATATTGCATCACCTCCTCGCGGCGCGAATGCTCGAAATCGACGTCGATATCGGGCGGCTCCAGCCGCTCCTTGGAGATGAAGCGCTCGAACAGCAGATCGACCTTGGTCGGATCGACCGAGGTAATGCCGAGCACGTAGCACACGGCCGAATTCGCCGCCGATCCCCGCCCCTGGCACAGAATGTTCTGGCTGCGCGCGTAGTGCACGATGTCATGCACGGTGAGGAAGTAATGCGCGTATTTCAGCTCGGCGATCAGCGCGAGCTCCTTGTTGAGCGTCGCGCGCAGCTTGGCGTCGATATTGCCACCAAAGTATTTGTCGACGCCCGCCCAGGTCAGGTCCTCCAGATGTCCCTGCGCGGTCTTGCCCGGCGGCACCGGCTCGTCAGGATATTGGTATTTGAGCTGGTCGAGTGTGAATGTAATCCTGTCCGCAAAGCGCATGGTCTGTGCGATCGCATCGGGGATATCGCGGAACAGCCGCGCCATCTCGCGCGGCGTCTTCAAGAACCGTTCGGCATTGGCCTCGAGCTTCCGCCCCACAGCTTCGATCGTGGTCTTTTCCCGGATGCAGGTCAGCACATCCTGTAGCGGACGGCGATCGGGATCGTGATAGAGCACCTCGTTGGTCGCGAGCAGCGGCACCTTTGCCTTCATCGCGAGATCATCGAGCCGCGCGAGGCGGCGGCGGTCGTCACCGCGATAGACCAGGCTCGCCGCCAGCCACACGCCCTCGGCGCGGCTTGCTTTCAGCTTTGCGAGGACATCCAGCGCCTGCACTGGCTCGAAGCGATGCGGCAGCGTCAGGACCAGGAGCTGTCCTTCCGAAAACTCCAGGAGATCGGCAAAGGCGAGACGGCACTCGCCCTTCTCGATCCGCGTGATGTCGTCGCCACGCTTGCCCCGGGTCAGGAGCTGGCACAGCCGGCCATAGGCGGCGCGGTCGCGCGGGTAGACCAGAATGTCGGGCGTGCCGTCGCTGAAGACGATGCGCGCGCCGATCAGCAGTTTCGGCTTGTGCACCACCTTATCGTTGTCGAGCTCACTCCACGCTCGCACCACGCCGGCTAGCGTGTTGTGGTCGGCGATTCCGATCGCGGGAAGGCCGAGCTCGCTCGCCTGACGCACATAGGCGCGCGGATCCGAGCCGCCGCGCAGGAAAGAGAAGTTCGTGGTGATGCCGATCTCGGCATAGGCGGGGGACGTCATGCGAAGAGACCGTGCACATACCAGCCGGGAGAAGCGGGCTTGCCATCGCCATCGAACACCTCTCCCTCGTAAAGACCATCGCGAAAGATCCAGAAGCGCAGGCCCTCGGCATCCTCGATGCGGAAATAATCACGCGTCAGCTGCTTGCCGTCCTGCCGCCACCATTCCATCGCGATGCGCTCGGGCCCCTCCACCCGCACCACGGCATGCAGCGCGCGGCGCCAGGTAAATTGATGCGGCGGACCATCCGGCACGGCCGCGAACGGCACCTTGATCGGCTCCGGCTTGTCGAACAACCTCAGGGGACGCAGCGGCGGCTCGCTCTCGACACGCGCGGGCCATTCGGCCTGCATGGCGGCTGCGAGATGATGCTGCGCCGGCGCGGCCATCACCGCACATTCAGGAATATGGGTATCCTCCGGCAGGTGCACGACGACGCGTTTCCCCCCGATGCGCGCGGCGATGCGGTCGATCAGCGCGGCAAGCTCGTCATTGTCATGGACATGGGCGTCGAGATCGCGCTGCTCCTGCACCACGATCTCGGTGCGGCTCGCCGACAGGCGCACCATGTCGAAGCCGAAACCGGGATCGAGGGGATCTGCGAGCGCATCGAGCCGCTCGCGGAACAGGCGGTCGATCACCGCGCTTCGCGTCACGGGACGTCCGGTCTCGACCATGATGGCGCGCACCACGCCGTCGGTGCGGAAGAAGGCGGCTTCGAGCCGCCGCGCGCCTTTGCCCTGTTTCTCCATCGATGCGATCAAGGTGTCGGCGAGCCGCGACAGCGTCATTGCGATCATGGTGTCGGTCGCGATCGGTTCGGCAAAGCGCTTCTCGACGATGTAATCGGGCAGCGGCTTGCGCGGGCTGATCGGCGCATCGCCCTGCCCCAGCGCATGCGCGAGCAGCGTGGAGAACCGGGCGCCGAACCGCGCCGTGATCTCGGAGGCGCTGCGCGATGCGACGTCGCCGATGGTCTTGAGGCCGGCGCGGCGCAAGCCGGTGGTGATGGCCTCGTCCGCACCGAGCGCGGACACCGGAAACCGCTCGATCGCCGCCGCCTCGTTGCCATCGGCAACGATGCTGCCAGATGCCTGCCGCGTCAGCGTACGCGCGCAGATCGACGTGCCGGCGATCGCCGCACCGACGGCAAAGCCCTGGCGGGCGAGCGCGCGGACCAGCGTCTTGAGCAGCGCAGCCTCGCCGCCGAACAGATGTGCGCAGCCGGTGATATCGAGGAACAGCCCATGCGGCGGATCGAGCGCCACCAGCGGCGTGAAGCGATCGCACCAATCGGCGATGTCGCTGAGCGTCTTCGCATCGGCCACGACATCGGCGTCGAATACACGCAAATCCGGACACATCGCCCGCGCATTCGCCAGCGGCTGGCCGATATACAGGCCGAGGCGCTCGGCGGCCTCGTCCAGCGCATGGATCACCAGCGCATTGTTGTCCTTGATGACGACGATGCCGGGTTCATCCTGCGCGCCGCCGCTCACCTGCAAGAACCGCTGGATCCGGTCGATGGGCAGGCGCGGCAGCCACAAGCTGAGAATACGCCTTCGGCTCACTGAACTGGCACTCATCACAATTCCATTCCATGATCCACCGGCCGCAGGGGCCATGACGATTGCGCAAGAGCTCGGCATCGAAGCGCGGCGCGCCCCAGGCACTCCACACAGCTCCCGGCGGCGAATGTGCCGCGCGCAACATCCACCTGGTCTCTGCGGTCGAGGGCAGCGGCTGCGCCGCCATGCGCAGCAAGAGACCGGTGACGCCGGAGCCTTGCGCGGCCAGCGTCAGCTTGCGGCTCGCCACGAGATCGAACTGCCTGGTCTCCCCCCAGAGCTCGAGCACGACGGCCCCCAGCGCGTCGCAGGCAAGCGCATCGGCCGAGGTTCGCAGCGCGCTCTCGACATCGGCGGCGCGCACCGTCACCACGCGGCGCGGGTCGAGGCCGAGCTCTTTGAGCCCGCTCATCGACAGCGCGCCGGCTTCCAGTTCCGAAAAATCCTGCCGCACCCACAACAGCGGCCGCTGTGCGCTCACGCGTCCCGCAAGACCCATGACGAATCCTGTGGCGGTCGTACCCTGCCGCCCCTCGCAAAACACCTCATGGATCGCCGCGCGCGCGAGCCCGCCCTTCAGCACGGCATCGACCTCGTTATGGCCGAGCGCGACCCGATCGTGCTGGTGCACGATCTCCGCGGTCTCGATGCGTTCGATCTGGCCGCGCAAGGTCGCAAGCGCGCTTAGACGTGCGCCGCTCATGCTCGCCGCTCCTTCAGAGGTGATTGCCGGTGGCTCTCGAAGAGAACCAATGGCTGGCTCATTTGTTCATGATATGTTCTAATATAAAGCTAACGGCGCGCGGAGAGTCAATCGAATTGGCGCGCTTGCGGATTCATCAGTGGAATCAACGGGATTCAAACATGGACGTACAACGCAAGCTGGAAATCCTGGCCGACGCCGCCAAGTACGACGCGTCCTGTGCCTCCAGCGGTACTGAAAAGCGGGATTCCAGCGACCGCAAGGGCATGGGCTCGACCGCGCCCGGCATGGGCATCTGCCATTCCTACGCACCGGACGGACGCTGCATCTCCCTGCTCAAGGTGCTGCTGACCAACGCCTGCAATTACGATTGCCTCTATTGCGTCAACCGCGCCTCCTCGAACGTGCCGCGCGCCCGCTTCACCATCGAGGAAGTGGTCAAGCTGACGCTCGACTTCTACCGGCGCAATTACATCGAGGGCCTGTTCCTTTCCTCCGGCATCATCCGCAGCCCCGATTACACCATGGAGCAGGTGGTCAGCGTCGCGCGAAGACTGCGCGAGGAGCATCACTTCCGCGGCTACATTCATCTCAAGACCATTCCCGAGGCCGATGACGCATTGATCGCGGAGGCCGGCAAATATGCCGACCGCCTCTCCATCAATATCGAGATGCCCGAGGAGACCAGCCTGCAGCAATTCGCGCCCGAGAAGGACGTGCGCGCGATCCGCCGCACCATGGGCCGGCTGCGGCTGAAGCTGGACGAAGCCGAGGACGACCGCAAAGCAAAGACGAAGGCGAGGCCGCAGCGCTTCGCGCCGGCGGGCCAGAGCACGCAGATGATCGTCGGCGCCGACAGCGCCTCCGATCACACCATTCTCCACACCAGCTCCAATCTCTACGGCTCGTACAAGCTGCGGCGCGTCTATTATTCCGCCTTCAGCCCGATCCCCGACGCGAGCCGCGCCTTGCCGCTGGTGCAGCCGCCGCTGCTGCGCGAGCACCGGCTCTATCAGGCCGACTGGCTGATGCGGTTCTACGGCTTCGACGTTGCGGAGATCGTCGACGACAGCGCGATGCTGCCGCTCGACATCGATCCAAAGCTCGCCTGGGCGCTGCGCCACCGCGACCGCTTTCCGCTCGACGTCAATCGCGCCAGCCGCGAGGAGCTGCTGCGTGTGCCCGGCTTCGGCACCAAGGCGGTCGAACGCATCATCGCGACACGGCGCACCACCACGATCCGCTTCGCCGATCTCGCACGGCTGCATGTGCCCAAGCACAAGGCGCTGCCGTTCATCGTCCTCAGCGATCACCGCCCTTCGCCGTACCGTCTCGACGACGCGCGGCTGATCGAACGGTTCAAGCCGAAGGCAACACAATTGGGATTTGGCTTCTGATGCAGTACATCACCCTCGAGACCGAAACCGATTTCGACGGCTGGCGCACAGCCGCCCGCAGCCTCGTGCTTCACCACGTGAGGCCCGCCGATGTCACCTTTGCCGTGCAAGGCGGCGAAGCCGAGCTGTTCGCCCCGCCCGCGCCGTCACCAATCCTCGAGGTGAACGACGGCACCTTCAACGTATCAGGCAAGTTCATCGAACTCGCGAAAGCAGCGATCCTGCACCGCGATCCCGAGCGCTTTGCCATCCTCTATCGGCTGCTGTTTCGGCTGAAGGACAATCACGATCTCATCGAGGCCGCGACCGACCCTGACGTCGCGCAAGTCACCGCCATGGCGAGAGCGGTCCATCGCGACGAGCACAAGATGCATGCCTTCGTGCGCTTCCGCGAGATCGGCAGGGAACGCGCAGCGCATTACGTCGCCTGGTTCGAGCCGGAGCATCACATCGTCGAGCTCGCAGCGCCGTTCTTCGCCAAACGCTTCGCCGACATGCCCTGGTCGATCCTGACGCCGGACCTCTGCGCGCATTGGGATGGCCATGCGCTCGCGTTCACACCGGGTGTCAGCAAGAGCGAGGCGCCGGGCGAGGATCGACTGGAGGAAACCTGGCGGCGCTACTACGCCAGCATCTTCAATCCGGCCCGGCTCAAGGTGAAGGCGATGCAGGCCGAGATGCCGAAGAAATACTGGAGGAACCTGCCCGAAGCCTCGATCATTAAGCCCTTGATCGAGGACGCCGAGCGCATGACCGGCGCCATGATCGCCAACGCCGCAACCGATCCGCACAAGCCCCAGAAGCGGCCGGAGGCTCCGATGCCACGCAAGACCGCCGCCGACGATCTCGAAACCCTCCGCGAGGAGGCCGCGCATTGCCGCGCCTGTCCTCTCTACAAGGACGCGACACAGACCGTATTCGGCGAAGGCCCGAGATCGGCCAACATCATGCTGGTCGGCGAGCAGCCCGGCGACAAGGAAGACCTCGCGGGCCACCCCTTCGTCGGCCCGGCCGGGCAGATGCTCGACCGTGCGCTTGCGGAAGCCGGGGTCGACCGCAAGAAGGTCTATGTCACCAACGCCGTCAAGCACTTCAAATTCGTGCCGCGTGGAAAGATCCGCCTGCACCAGAAGCCGAATACGCCGGAGATCCGGGCGTGCCGGCAATGGTTCGAGCGGGAAGTCTCAGTAATCCAACCCGATCTGATCGTAGCGATGGGTGCCACCGCGGCGCAGAGCGTGTTCGGCAAGATCACCCCGATCGGCAAGACCCGCGGCCGCCTCATAGACCTTCCCGACGGGCGAAAGGCTCTGGTGACGGTGCACCCGTCCTATCTGCTGCGACTGCCCGATCCGGAGGCCAAGGTGCTGGAATATCGGCGCTTTGTCGAAGATCTGAAGATTGCAGCGGGCCTGCAGAGGAAAGCCGCGCACGCCGCCTGAATAGTGGTGGGAAAGCGGCCTTCAACCGCCGCTTGTCATCCAGCCTTCAAATCCATCGCGGACAATGCCCCTCAACTGCAAGGTAAGGGGCGTCCAGACATGACCGATGTTGCATTCGACCGCGCGGTAGCCGATCCCGCGCCCGTTCAGCCGGCCTCGCGGCCGAATCTCGACAAGGGCTTCAATCCACTGACGATGATTTTGTTCTTCGGCATCCTCGCCGCGGGCCTGCTGTTCGTCGCCTACAGCATCTATGCCGACGTCAACGCCACCGGCACGAAGGTGACGACCTATCTGCCCTACATCCTCCTGCTCGTCGCGCTGCTGATCGCGCTCGGCTTCGAATTCGTCAACGGCTTCCACGACACCGCCAATGCGGTTGCGACCGTGATCTACACCCATTCACTGCCGGCCGAAGTCGCGGTGATGTGGTCGGGCTTCTTCAACTTTCTCGGCGTGCTGCTCTCCTCCGGCGCGGTCGCCTTCGGCATCGTCTCGCTGCTGCCGGTCGAGCTGATCCTCCAGGTCGGCTCCAGCGCCGGCTTCGCGATGGTGTTCGCGCTGCTGATCGCCGCGATCCTGTGGAATCTCGGCACCTGGTTCTTCGGCCTGCCCGCCTCCTCCTCGCACACGCTGATCGGCTCGATCATCGGCGTCGGCGTCGCCAACGCCGTCATGCGCGGCCGCGACGGCACTTCGGGCGTGGACTGGACCAAGGCGACCGAGATCGGCTACGCACTGCTGCTGTCGCCGCTGTTCGGCTTCATCTGCGCCGCCGTGCTGCTGCTGCTGCTCAAGTTCATCGTGCGCAACCCGGCGCTCTACGCCGCGCCCGAGGGCAACAAGGCGCCGCCGCTCTGGATCCGCGGCCTCTTGATCGCAACCTGCACCGGCGTCAGCTTCGCGCACGGCTCCAATGACGGCCAGAAGGGCATGGGCCTGATCATGCTGATCCTGATCGGCACCGTGCCGACGGCTTACGCCCTCAACCGCGCGCTGCCGGAATCCCAGGTCGCCCAATTCCAGAAGACCTCGGAGGCCGCGTCCAGGGTGATCGCGGCGAAAGGCGCCGGCCACAGCATCATCGGTGATCCCCGCCCCGCCGTGACGCAATACATCGCGCTGCGTCAGCTCAACGAAGGCACCTATCCCTCGCTCGCCGTGCTGGTGAAGGATGTCGGCAATCAAGTTGCCCAATACGGCTCGCTGAGCAAAGTGCCGGCGGAGGCCGTCGGCAACACCCGCAACGACATGTACATGACCTCGGAAGCCATCCGCTTCCTGATGAAGGACAAGGAGAACGATCTCGGCAAGGACGAGATCGCGACCCTGAACGCCTACAAGGGCTCGCTCGATGCTGCCACCAAGTTCATCCCGAATTGGGTGAAGATCGCGGTTGCCATCGCGCTCGGCCTCGGCACCATGATCGGCTGGAAGCGCATCGTCGTCACCGTCGGTGAGAAGATCGGCAAGACCCATCTCACCTACGCGCAGGGCGCCTCGGCCGAGCTCGTGGCGGCCGCCACGATCGGTGCCGCCGACGTGTTCGGCCTGCCGGTCTCGACCACCCACGTGCTGTCGTCAGGCGTCGCCGGCACCATGGCGGCGAACGGCTCGGGCCTGCAATGGTCGACCATTCGCAACCTGCTGATGGCCTGGGTGCTGACGCTGCCCTGCGCGATCATGCTGTCGGCCACGCTCTACGTGATCTTCTCGCGGATCTTCTAAAGCTCTTGCCTCTCAAGACTGCACAGACGTCGTCATGCCCGGGCTTGTCCCGGGCATTCACGTTCTCAGCGCGTGGAAAGGCGTGGATGGCCGGGACAAGCCCGGGCATGACGTCGTGGTTGGTGTCAATGCCCCAGCCCAAACCTCATTCGCGATGCCCGACCGCAAGCGGGGCTAGGTGAAGAAAAAGCCTTACGACGCCGCCAGCGATTCCTCGACCAGCTTCACCCAGTACGACGTGCCATACACGATCGCCTCGTCGTTGAAATTGTAGGCGGGGTGATGCAGGCCGGCGCTGTCGCCGTTGCCGCAGAAGATGAAGGCGCCGGGCCGCGCTTCCAGCATATAAGCGAAATCCTCGCCGCCCATCAGCGGTGGCATCTCGTGCACATTCGCATCGCCTGCGACCTGCCTGGCGATGCGGCGCGCCACCTCGGTCTCCGCGGCGTGGTTGTTCACGACGGGATAATTGCGTTGATAGCGCAGGTCGATCTTGGCGCCGGTGATCTGGGCGACGCCCGCGACCACCTCGTGCACGCGCTTCTCGACGAGCTTGCGCACCTCGGGCGAGAGCGTGCGGATGGTGCCCTTCAACGTCGCGGTCTGCGGAATGACGTTGCGGGCGTTGCCGGCGTGGAATTCGCAGATCGAGATCACGGCCGATTCCAGGGGATCGACGCTGCGTGCGACGATCGACTGCAAGGCGGTGATCACCTGCGCCCCGACCAGCACGGAATCGATGCATTTGTGCGGACGCGCGGCGTGACCGCCGACGCCTTCGATGTTGATATCGAGCTCGTCGGTCGCCGCCATGATCGGACCGGGCCGGATCGCGAACGAGCCGATCGGGATGCCCGGGCCGTTGTGCATGCCGTAGACTTGCTCGATGCCGAAGCGTTCCATCAGGCCGTCCTTGACCATGGCCGCGCCGCCGGCGCCGCCCTCCTCGGCAGGCTGGAAGATCACGATCGCATCGCCGGCGAAGTTGCGGGTCTCGGCGAGGTAGCGGGCTGCCCCGAGTAGCATCGCGGTGTGACCGTCATGACCGCAAGCGTGCATCTTGCCCGGGGTCTTGGAGGCGTAAGGCAGGTTGGTCTGCTCGTCGACCGGCAGCGCATCCATGTCGGCACGCATGCCGATCACCTTGAGCCCCTCGCCGGCCGGCTTGCTGCCCTTGATCACGCCGACGACGCCGGTCTGGCCGAGGCCGGTCACGACTTCATCGCAGCCGAACTCGCGCAACCGCTCCGCCACGAATGCTGCAGTGCGATGAACATCGTACAGCAGCTCGGGATGCTCATGGATGTCCCGGCGCCAGGCCTGAATATCGGGTTGGAGGTCGGCGACGCGGTTCACGATGGGCATGGAGGGTCTCGAGCTTTGTTGAAAATGCAGGACTGTCTACCATGCAAGCGGCAGTCCACCTAACTCCCGCAGATTGAGGGTAGCTCTGTCCTGTCGTCATGGCCGGGCTTGTCCCGGCCCGCAGCGTCTGCCTATTAGGACGAAACGTTGAGTGACCATCCGGGTGGAAGCCGAATGCCAAGACGGCTCGAAGGTGAGTTTGACTACATTGTCGTTGGGGCCGGCACGGCCGGCTGCATCGTCGCCAACCGGCTCTCGGCCGAGCCCAGGAACCGCGTCCTCATCCTCGAAGCCGGCGGCGACGACAACTGGATCTGGTTCCACATCCCCGTGGGCTATCTCTTCGCGATCGGCAACCCGCGCTCGGACTGGATGTTCAAGACCGAGGCCGAGCCGGGGCTGAACGGCCGCTCGCTCGCCTATCCCAGAGGCAAGGTGATCGGCGGCTGCTCGGCGATCAACGCCATGATCTCGATGCGCGGACAGGCTGCCGATTACGATCACTGGCGCCAGCTCGGCATGACCGGCTGGGGCTACGAGGACGTGCTGCCGCTGTTTCGGAAGCTCGAAGACCACTTCCTCGGCGCGAGCGAGCATCACGGCGCCGGCGGCGGCTGGCGCATCGAAGCGCCGCGGCTGTCATGGGACGTGCTCGACGCGGTCGGCGACGCCGCCGAGGAGATGGGCATCAAGCGCATTCCGGATTTCAACACCGGCGACAACGAAGGTACCAGCTATTTCCACGTCAACCAGAAGCGCGGCCGGCGCTGGTCCTCGGCGCGCGGCTTCCTCAAGCCGGCGCTGAATCGTCCGAACCTGCGGCTCGAGAAGCATGTGCTGGTCGATCGCCTGATCATCGAGCAGGGCCATGCCGTCGGCGTGCGCTTCATCCAGAACGGCGAGATCATCGAGGCACGCGCGAAACGCGAGGTGATCCTCTCGGCCGGCTCCATCGGCTCGGTGCAGGTGCTGCATCGTTCGGGCATCGGACCCGCCGACTGGCTGTCGCCGCTCGGCATCGACATCGTGATGGACAAGCCCGGCATCGGCCGCAATCTGCAGGACCATCTGCAGCAGCGTGCGATCTACAAGGTCGAGGGCGTGCGCACGCTGAATGAGACCTATTACAATCTGTTCCGCCGCGGCTTGATGGGCCTCGACTACGCCTTCCGCCGCCGTGGTCCGCTGACCATGGCGCCCTCGCAGCTCGGCATCTTCACCCGCTCGGATGCGACGCGCGCGCGCGCCAACATCCAGTTCCACGTGCAGCCACTGTCGCTCGACAAGTTCGGCGATCCCCTGCACCGCTTCCCCGCCATCACCGTCAGCGCCTGCAATCTGCAGCCGACCTCGCGCGGCACCGTGCGGCTGCGCTCGGCGAGCCCGGACGAGAAGCCGATCATCGCGCCGAATTACCTGTCGACCGACGACGACCGCCAGGTCGGCGCCGACGCCATCCGCACCACGCGCCGCCTGATGCAGCAGAAGGCGCTCGCCAAATATCGCCCGACCGAATACCTGCCCGGCCCCACCGTCGGCGATGACGACGCCTCGCTGGCCAAGGCTGCCGGCGACATCGGCACCACCATCTTCCATCCCGTCGGCACGGCGAAGATGGGCGCGGTGAGTGATCCCATGGCCGTGGTCGACGAGCGCCTGCGCTTCTACGGCCTCGAAGGCTTGCGCATCGTCGACGCCTCGATCATGCCGACCATCACCTCGGGCAACACCAACACGCCGACGGCGATGATCGCCGAGAAGGGCGCGACCATGATCCTGGAGGATGCGAAGTAGCGTCCCGCCATCATGAACCCCCACCGCTTTTCAATCGGCCCGGCCGGCGCAGAGATCGCGATGTTGCAATGGGGCGAGAGCGGCAGGCCGCCCGCCTTGCTCGTGCACGGCACCGGCTTCGTCGCCGCCGTCTGGGACGAGGTCGCGCGCGAGCTTGCCTCGACCTACACCGTCTATGCGCTCGACCGCCGTGGCCACGGCGCCAGCCACAAGCCCGGTGCTTATCATTTCCTGGATTATGCCGATGATATTTGCCGGGTGATCGAGGCGCTCGAGCTGCGCGATGTCTACGGCATCGGCCATAGCGCGGGCGCGACCGATCTTCTGCTCGCGGCAAAGCTCCTGCCCGGACGTTTCACCCGCCTGTTCGTGATGGAGCCGACCGTGATGGACCCGCGCGCGGCCCGTTCCGGAGGACTGAACGACGAATCCCTCGCTCGCGTGCAGGGCACGCTGCGCCGGCGCGCCGAGTTCGACAGCGCGGATGCCGTCTTCGAGCGCTACCGCACGGCGCCAGCGTTTGCGGATTGGACCGAGACCTCGCTCCGCGCCTATGTGCGTCACGGCTTCGTGTCGCTCGACGATGGGCGAGTGCGGCTCTGCTGCACGCCCGAGATCGAGACCGCGATCCTGCGCCCGATCTACGAGGCAATGGAGCAGGTTTACGTCGGCGATGCCCGCGGCAATCCGTTCGGCTCTCTCACCGAGATCGACTGCCCGGTGCGCGTCACGACCGCAGCGAAGTCGGGGCCGATCTACAAGGAGATGGCAGCGCGCGCGGTCTCGCTGATTCCTCGCGTCAGCACGATGGTGTTCGAGGGTGCCGGGCATTGCGTGGCGCAGGAAATGCCGGCGGCTGTGGTGGATGCGGTAAGGGAATTCACAAGATAGGTCTCGCGCCCCGGACGCGGCGCAGCACGCAGTGATGCGCTGCTGAGCCGGGGCCTATCTCGCGGCGCGCAGTGCAGCTTGCTGGGCCCGGCTCTGCGCAGCAACGCTTGCGCGTTGCAGCGCGTCCGGGACACGAGATCGTCCTCCTCACGAAAACGTCATCCCATCCGGGAATAAGTTTCCCCCTCCCGCAATCACCTCCCCGAAGCCCAATTCAGGGCGAGCGGGAGATGCGCGATGAGCGGACACGATCACGGGAACGACGGCGTCAGCCGCCGCAAGGTGCTGGAATGCATGACATGGGCCGGCACCGGGGTGCTCTGGACGGTCACGGGCGGCGTGCCGCGCTCGCTCGGCATCATCGATTCCGCGCAAGCCGCGACCGCGGCCGCGCCCGGCATGACCTTCCTGCAGATCAGCGACAGCCATGTCGGCTTCGACAAGCCGGCCAATCCCAACGCGCTCGGCACGCTGGAGGAGGCCGTGAACAAGATCAACGCGATGCCGGCCAAGCCGTCCTTCATGATCCACACCGGCGACATCACCCATCTGTCCAAGGCCGCCGAGTTCGACAACGCCGAGCGCATTATCTCGCAGACCAAGCTCGACGTGCATTACGTCCCCGGCGAGCACGACTTCATCGATGAGGAAGTGAAGCTCTATCGCGAGCGCTACGGCCGCGGCACCAAGGGCCACGGCTGGTATTCGTTCGACGCCGGCGGTGTGCACTTCGTCGGCCTCGTCAACGTGGTCGATCTCAAGGCCGGCGGTCTCGGCAATCTCGGCGCCGAGCAACTCGCATGGCTCGAGAGCGATCTGCGCGGCAAATCGAAATCGACGCCTATCGTCTTGTTTGCGCACATTCCGCTCTGGACCGTCTATCCCGAGTGGGGCTGGGGCACCGAGGACGGCGGCCGCGCGCTCGAATACGTCAAGGGCTTCGGCTCGGTCACCGTGCTCAACGGCCACATCCACCAGGTGATGCAGAAAGTCGAGGGCAACGTCACCTTCCACACGGCGCGCTCCACCGCTTTCCCGCAGCCGGCGCCGGGCGCCGCCCCCTCGCCTGGTCCGATGAAGGTCGAGGACGCCAGGCTCCGAAGCATGCTCGGCGTTGCCAGCGTCAACTTCAAGCAGAACGAGCAGCGGCTCGCGATCATCGACACGCCGCTCCAGGGCTAGGGTGGAAGCTGACAATGAAGACACTCAACCGCCGCGACTTCGGCGTCGATCTCGGTCTCGCCTTGGCCGCTTCCATCCTGTTGCCCGCAACAAGCGCCCGCGCCGACGACATGGAGATCCATATCGACAATTTCGTCTTCCAGCCGCCCGAGCTCACAATCAAGGTCGGCACCACCGTGACCTGGACCAACCGGGACGACATCCCCCACACCGTGGTGTCGGCCGGCAAGTTCAGGTCCAAGACCCTGGACACCGACGACAAGTTCACGTTCACCTTCACCAATGCGGGCGACTACAAATATTTTTGTTCGTTGCACCCGCATATGACGGGGATGATCAAGGTTGAGTAACGTCTCCAACCAAGGCATCAACGTCTTGCCCGGCCGGTGGTCCCACGCCGGCCGGGCGCGTGCGCCTTCGATCGCGACAACAAAAGAAGCAGAGGCAAAGCGAGGAGCGATGCCCGCCACCGACGATTTGCAGAAGGCGCAACGCTTCCGCGAAGCGGCGCTGCCCTATCTCGACGACGTCTACACGCTCGCGCGCTATCTGCTGCGCGATGCCTCCGACGCCGAGGATGCGGTGCAGGAATGTTATCTGCGCGCGCTGAAGCACTTCGACAGCTATCGCGGGCCGGCCATGAAGCCCTGGCTGTTCGCGATTCTGCGCAATGTCTGCAACGCCGAATATGCGCGGCGCGCGTCGAGGCCCAGCCCGATCGAGGATACGCCCGGTGCCGCCGAGCAGACGCCGATCTGGCAGGAGAACGAGGCAAGCCCGGAAACCGAGATGCTGCGCAGCCGCGATGCCGGCGCGATCCGCAAGCTGATCGACGCGCTCGCCGAGCCGTTCAAGGAAACCTTCGTGCTGCGCGAGATCAACAACCTGTCCTATCGTGAAATCGCCGACGCCGTCGGCGCCCCCGTCGGCACCGTGATGTCCCGCCTCGCCCGCGCCCGCGCCATGCTGCGCGCGGCCTGGACGGCGGAAGAGGAGCAAGCGAAATGACCTGCGACGAAGCAAGGATCCTGCTTCACGCGCTGCTCGACAACGAGCTCGATGCCGGCCATGCGCGCGAGGTCGAAGCCCACATCGCAATCTGCCCGGACTGCGCCGCGGAGCTCGCCGCGCAGCGCGAGATGCAGCGCGTGCTTGCCGACACCAATCTGCGTTACACCGCGCCGGCGAGCCTGCGTACTCGCATCGAAGCCTCGCTGCCGCAGGCACCAGGCCAGCAGCCGTCACGGCGCTCCGTGCTGCGCGGCTTTGCGATGGGCTCGGCCGTCTCCGCGCTCGCGGCGTCCGGCGTCGTCGCATTTGTGCTGCGCCAGGACGACCAGCAGCGCATCCTGTCGGAGGTCGTCTCCGCGCATCTGCGCTCGCTGCAGGCGGGCCACCTCACCGACGTGGTCTCGACCGACCAGCACACGGTCAAGCCGTGGTTCAACGGCAAGCTCGACGTCGCCCCGCCCGTGATCGACCTCACCGCGCAAGGCTTCACGCTGGTCGGCGGCCGGCTCGACTATGCCGACGCCCGCGCCATCGGCGCCGTCGTCTACCGGCGCCGACAGCATGTGATCAACCTGTTCGTGTCGCAGACCTCGAACGCCGAGTATCGCGCGCCAAAGACCGAGACGATGCAGGGCTTCAACTGCCGCCGCTGGGGCAATCGCGGCCTGAACTTCTGGGCCGTCAGCGACATCGGAGCCGACGAGCTCGCCGAGTTCGTCGACAAGTTCGAGGCAGCGATGAAGGCGAATGTGGAGGGGTAATTGCCGGCAGCGGGCGAAGCGCCGCACCATGGTTTGAAGAAGTGACGCCTCTCACAGTCCTCGCGAGCGCAATTTGGCAGATTGCAGCTCCATTGGGAGGACAGACATGATTCCGTCACTGATTATCTGCACCACGCTTCCGTCGATGTTCGCGGCGGGCTGCGCTGCATTGCTGGCCCTCAAGGAGCGCAAGCAATGGATTTGGTTCGCGCTCCTCGCCGCCATTGCCGGCTTTGCCGGCCTGTTCACGCTGAACATGCTTCATATCTGGGACTACGCCGGGCGCTGCTGATCGGCGCGTCGGCCGAAGATCAGGCCGACCTTCTCACCGCGTTGTCCACCAGCGTCTTGCCGAGCGACCAGATCGCGCCGGGGACCTTGTGGCTGCCGGCGATGACGTCGTCGAACGCCTTCTCGATCCAGGTGCAGTCTTCCTCGGTGATGGTGAGCGGCGGCAGCAGCTTGATGGTGTGGCTGCCGTGGCCGGCAACCTGCGTCAGGATCTTGTGGTCCTTGAACAGCGGCACGGTGATGAGCTGGCAGAACAGGCCCTTGTTGGCGGTCTCCAGCACGTTCCAGGAGGCGCGCAGACGCAGCGACTTCGGCGGGCCGAACTCGACGCCGATCATCAGGCCCTTGCCGCGCACTTCCTTCATCAGCTCATAGCCGGGCACCATGCGCGTCAGCGCGAGGCGCAGCTCGGCGCCGCGCTTGGCGGCGGACTCGATCAGCTTCTCGGACTCCATGACGTCGAGCGTCGCAATGCCCGCAGCCATCGCCAGATCGTTCTTGGAGAACGTGGAGCCGTGCACCACGGCGCGGTCCATCTGGTTGAAGATCTTGTCGAAGATGGCCTTGCGCGTCAGCACCGCGCCGACCGGCACGTGGCCGCCCGACAGCGACTTCGACAGCAGCACCATGTCGGGCTCGACGTTCCAGTGCTCGACCGCGAGGAAGCGGCCGGTACGGCCCATGCCGGTCTGGATCTCGTCGGCGACGAACAGCGTGCCGTACTTCTTGCAGAGCGCGGCCGCGCCGGGCAGGAACTCGTCGGTGGGCATGTTGACGCCCTTGCCCTGAATCGGCTCGACGACGAAGGCCGCGACCTCGCGCGAGGCCAGCGCCTTTTCCAGCGCCGCCAGATCGTTGAACGGGATCGAGGTGCAGCCCGGCAGCAGCGGCTCGAAGCCGGTGCGGAAATTCGAATCACCGGTTAGCGACAGCGCGCCATAGGTCAGGCCATGATAGCCATGGGCGCAATAGACGATGCCGGGGCGCCCCGTGGCGCCGCGCGCGAATTTGATCGCGGCCTCGACGCATTCGGCGCCGGAATTGGCGAAGAACGCCTTGTCGAGATAGGGGACGTATTTCAGGAGCCGCTCGGCGAGCACGCCGGCGAGCACCGAGACGTCGAACTGCACCAGGTTGGGCAGGTCGGCATCGAGCACGCTCTTGAGCGCATCGCGCATGACCGGATGATTGCGCCCGATCGCAAACACGCCGAAGCCGGACAACAGGTCGAGATAGCGCGCGCCATCGCGATCGTAGAGATACTGCCCCTGCCCCTTCTGGAAGCCGACATCGTAGCCGATGGTTTTGAGGACCCGAACGAACTGCTCGTTCAGATACCGATTATGCAGGGTGCTGCGCTGGGCCTGACGGTCCGCGAATAGCTGAGACATGTCTGGATTTGGGCTGTGCATCCGTTACATACTTCGGTTGAGGGTCGTCTCGTCAACTGAAAAGGGACCGTGACTGAAAACGGTCTGTGCGGCCTTTTGCCCTTTTTCGGACCATCTTCGCAAGCACAGCTTTAAACCATGTTGCACTGCCGAGGAACTATCATGCGTTTAGCCCTTTACACCGGACTAATACTGGCTGGCGGTTACACCTGCCTGACCCCGGCGCTCGCCGCCGACCCGACCGGCGACTGGCGGGTCGCTGACGGCGTCGCCAACATCCGCGTCGCCCAATGCAATGGCAGCATGTGGGGCGCCGTTGCCTGGGAAAAGAAGCCCGGCGGGCGCGACGAGAACAATCCGGATGTCTCGAAAAAGAACAGGCCGACGCTCGGCATGGTGACGCTGATCGACATGAAGAAGAAGGCGGGCGCCGATCAGTGGGAGGGACAGGTCTACAACGCCCAGGACGGCCAGATCTACAGCGCGACCATCACGCCTGTCAGCACCGACCAGCTTGAAATCAAGGGCTGCGTGATGGGCTTCCTCTGCGGCGGCGAGACCTGGACCCGGGTCGGCCCGCCGATCCCCTTGAGCCCCGCCAACGCCATGGCCAAGGGCGGGCCGAAGCCCGCCGGCGCGGCGCCGAAAGCCGCAGGCACGACGGTTGCCGCCGCGCCCGCGCCTGCTCCCGCAGCCCCGAAGGCGGCCGGCGCCGCCAAACCCGCTCAGAAGGGCGCCGCCGATCCGGTCGGCGACATCTGCCTACTCCCTGAGATTGCGGGGTTTGCCCATTAGGGCCGGCTGGAACAGCAACACGGCTGCGAGCGTCGTCACCAGCGAGAGCGCCAGCAGCTTGCCCATGCTGGACGTGCCGGGATGGCTCGACAGCCACAGGCTGCCGAACGCCGTCGCGGTCGTCAGAGCGCTGAAGAAGATCGCGCGTGTCAGGCTGGTCTGGAGCAGGTTTGTCCTGCCTGAGCGCCAGGCCACGACATAATAGATCTTGAAGGCGACGCCGACACCGAGCAGCAGCGGGAACGCGACGATGTTGGCGAAGTTGAGCGGCAGGCCGATCAACACGCAGATCTCGAGCGTCACCGCGCCTGCAACCAGGAGCGGCACCAGGGTCATCAGCACGTCGACGAACCGGCGCAGCGTGATCCACAGCAAGAGGCTGATCACCAGCAGCGCATAGATGCCGGCGTGGATGAACGCCCGCACCACGGTGTCGCCGGATTTCAGGATCGAGACCGGCCCGCCGATCGCGGTCGGCTCGGCAACGAGCACCGCCGCCGCAAATTTGCGCAGCGTGTCGTTGTCGTTGGGATCACCCTTGGGCAGCGCCTCGACGCGGATGATGCCGTCCTTGCTCTTCCAGGCACTCGCGAGGTCGGGCGGCAGCGAGTTCAGGGTGACGGGCCCCGCCTGCATCGCGTTCCTGAGCTGGTCGAACACGACCTTCAGCGGCGCGACGAACACATCCTGCGCCTTGTTGCGTGTCGCCTCGTCGCCATTGGCGAGCTTTTCGAGCGCGTCGGCGAGACGCCGCGAGGCGACCGCGCCCGGGCCTTTCGCGTCGCCCGCGGTTCGGCGGAGATTGTCGACCGAGGATTTCAGGGCCTCGACGTTCTCCTGGTCGGACGGCGCCGCATCGATCTGATCGGGGTTGAGCGCGGGGTTCAGCACCTTGGCGCCCTGCGCGAGCAGCTTCAGCTTCGGCGGCTGGTCCGGCGGCACGAAGCTGTTGAGCGACATCACCCGCAGCACTTCGGGCACCTTCTCCAGCTTCGCCTCTATCTGCCTTGCCTGCTCCTCGGACGTCGCCATCACGTTGATGGCGTTGGCGCCGGTGTTGGGGTCCTTGCGCAGATCGAGGAAGGTCGCGATCGATTCGGCACGCGGGTTACGCAAGTTCATCGGGTTGAAGTCGAACTTCATGAAATAGAGCAGCGGCAGGCCGGCGAGCGCCAGCAACAGCGTGCCGCCGACGACCAGCACGCGGTGCTTCTCCAGGAAATTGTCGAGCGGCGCCAGAAAGGCATAGCCGACCGGCTCCTTCTCGCCGGGCGGGTTCAGCAGCTTCAGCATGGCCGGCAGCACGGTGATCGACGAGAGGAACGCCACCAGCATGCCGACGCCGGCGATCTGGCCGAGCTCCGCGATGCCCTTGTAGTCGGTCGGCATGAAGCAGAGGAAACCGGCGGCCGTCGCCATCGCAGCGAGCGACAGCGGCACCGCCGAGCGCTTGGCCGCCAGCACCAGCGCGCCCGAAAGGTCGTTGTGCTTGTAGCGCTCCGAGCGGTAGCGGACGCTGTACTGGATGCCGAAATCGACGCCGAGGCCGACGAACAGCACCGCGAACGCGATCGACAGCAGATTGAACGATCCGACCATCATCAGTCCGGCCGCGGTCGTGATCGCAAGGCCGACGAAGAGATTGATGAACACTGCGAAGATGATCTTCGACGAGTGCAGCGCCAGCCACAGGATGACCAGCACGACGAGAACGGTGCCGACGCCGTTGACGACGGCGCCTTCCTGCACGGTGGCGTATTCCTCGTTGGCGATCGGAATCGGGCCGGTCAGCCGCACGCGGGCCTGGTACTTGGTCGAAAAATCCAGATCCGTTGCGGCCATGCGGATCGCGTCGGTAGCGTCCTTGCCGGGCTCCAGCGCGTTGTAGTCGAGGATCGGCTTGAACTCGATGAAAGCGCGCCTGTCGGAATCCTTCAGCGGCTCGTCGCTGACGAGCTCGCGCCAGGAGAAGCTCGCATTGCCCTTGTTGAGCAGGGTCTCGACCGTCTGCGCGATCAGGTTGAAGGGCCGCTCGGTGTTGTCGAGCTTGACCTGCCCGCGCTTGACGCCCGCAAGTCCGGTCTCCAGCGCGCCGGTCAGGCCGCGGATCGAGGGATCGCCGGCCATGATCTCGATCAGGGGCGCGGCGGATTCGAACTGGCTGGTGATCTTGCCGACCTCTTCCGTCGGCAGGAACAGCAGGCCGTTCTTCTCGAAGAACTCGCCGCTGCCGAGCTGCTGCATCGACTGGAAGTTGGTCTTGTCGCCCTTCAGCTTGGCATAGAGCGCGTCTGCCGCAGCGCTCGCCATCTCCGGCGTTTGGGCTTCGACAACAGCCAGGATTAATTCATTCTGATCGAACGCCTTGTCGAATTGCTGGTCACGCTTGCGCCAATCGAGGTTCTGAGAAATCAGCGAATTGATGTCGGTGTTGATGGCGAAGTGCTGGGACGCGTAATAGCCCGCACCCACCGCCAGCAGGAGCCCGAGGACGACGACGAGGGAGGCAAGCCGGGTGCAGGCCCTGACGATGGCAACGACTACGCTTTGCAGCACTTCTTTTCTTTCTGCGGTTAACAGCTTGCCGGAAACGCCCGCTGTTTATCGGAGTTCCCGGGCGAAACCTATTGCTGTTTTGGGTGGTTCTCGCCGCAACAAGGTTCGAAGTAAACGGCGCGAGACCGGGCAAAATCATGCGGGGCGGCCCCGGTATAGCCGGCGAGTTGAGGCGGGAAAGTGGCCAAGTGTGAGCGCAAATGTCGCCATTTTGCCTGAGATGAAATCTATACTATAATACCTTCAAGCGGGTGGCTGGGTATCCCAGAGTTTCATTCGACCTTTCCTTGCTGCCGATTTTTTGACACAAAGTATTGCGCCTCCATGCGCCGGAGCCCCAACGGGGGTGGGTGGCTACCGCGTGCGCGAACCAATGGTGCGGATATTGCAACTCATTGGTCAGTATCGGGGTGCCGCCGGGGACTTGCGGAAAGCGGATTGGTGCAACTTGCGTGATGGGCGTCCTATGGAAGTTTATCTGGCGCAACCGCGTGGCTTCTGCGCGGGCGTGGTGCGTGCAATCGAGATCGTGGAACGGGCGCTGGAGAAGTACGGCCCGCCCGTCTACGTGCGCCACGAGATCGTGCACAACAAATACGTTGTCGAGAGCCTGAAGAACAAAGGCGCCATCTTCGTGGAGGAACTGTCCGAGGTTCCGCCAGGATCGGTGACGGTCTTCAGCGCCCATGGCGTCGCCCGGAGCGTCGAGGAAGAGGCCACCGCGCGCGACCTTCCGGTGCTCAATGCCACCTGCCCCCTGGTCACGAAAGTTCACAATCAGGGGAAGCGCTACATCACCAGGGGCCGCACGCTGATCCTGATCGGCCATGCCGGCCACCCCGAGGTCGAGGGCACGATGGGCCAGGTTCCCGCCCCCGTGCTGCTTGTTCAAAGCGTTCAAGAGGTTAAGGCGCTCACCCTGCCGGCGGATACGCCAGTGGCCTACATCACCCAGACCACCCTGTCGGTCGACGACACCAAGGACATCATCGCGGCCCTCCAGGCCCGCTTTACAGACATTCAAGGTCCGGATATCCGGGATATCTGCTATGCGACACAGAACCGCCAATCTGCGGTAAGGGACTTGAGCAAGCTGGTCGACGTGATCTTGGTGGTGGGCGCTGCCAACAGCTCGAATTCGAACCGGCTTCGCGAAATCGGCACCGAGGCCGGCGTCGCGAGTTATTTGATTGCCGACGGCAGCGAGCTCAATCCGGAGTGGTTGAAAAATGCCAGGACCGTCGGCATCACGGCCGGCGCTTCGGCGCCTGAGGTACTCGTGGATGACGTGATCGAAGCGATGCGGCGGATCGGACCGGTGAAGATCCAGGTGTTGCCGGGCCGCGAGGAAAACATCGAATTCCGGCTTCCGGCCCAACTGGCTGCGAGCTGACCCACCCGAATTGAAAAGCCCAGAAAGAAACTTGTAATGGCAATCCCCTTCTTCAAGGAAATGCGTATCGGCGGCTATTTGCTCAAGCAGAAACTGCTTGGCCGCAAGCGCTACCCGCTCGTGCTGATGCTGGAGCCGCTGTTTCGCTGCAACCTCGCCTGCGTCGGCTGCGGCAAGATCGACTATCCGGATGCGATCCTCAACCGCCGCATGACCGCGCAGGAGTGCTGGGACGCGGCCGACGAGTGCGGCGCGCCGATGGTGGCGATTCCCGGCGGCGAGCCGCTGATCCACAAGGAGATCGGCGAGATCGTGCGTGGCCTCGTCGCGCGCAAGAAGTTCGTCTCGCTCTGCACCAACGCGCTGCTGCTCGAGAAGAAGCTCGACCTGTTCGAGCCCTCCCCGTACCTGTTCTTCTCGGTGCATCTGGACGGCCTGAAGGACCATCACGACAAGGCGGTGTCGCAGAAGGGCGTGTTCGACCGCGCCGTGTCCGCGATCAAGGCGGCCAAGGCGCGCGGCTTCACCGTCAACGTCAACGCCACCATCTTCGACGGCCATCCGGCCGAGGAGATCGCAAAGTTCCTGGACCTTACCGTCGAGCTCGGCGTCGGCGTCTCGATGTCGCCGGGCTATGCCTATGAGCGTGCGCCGGACCAGGAGCACTTCCTCAACCGCACCAAGACCAAGAAGCTGTTCCGCGACGTCTTCGCGATGGGCAAGGGCAAGAAGTGGAACTTCATGCATTCCGGCCTGTTCCTGGACTTCCTCGCCGGCAACCAGGAATACGAGTGCACGCCCTGGGGCATGCCCGCGCGCAACATCTTCGGCTGGCAGAAGCCCTGCTACCTGCTCGGTGAAGGCTACGCAAAAACCTTCAAGGAGCTGATGGACACCACCGACTGGGAAACCTACGGCACCGGCAAGTACGAGAAGTGCGCCGACTGTATGGCCCATTGCGGCTACGAGCCGACGGCTGCGACTGCCGCGCTCAACAACCCGCTGAAGGCGATGTGGGTGTCGCTGCGCGGCATCAAGACCTCGGGCCCGATGGCGCCGGAGATCGACATGTCCAAGCAGCGCCCGGCGCAATACATCTTCTCGGCCGAAGTGCAGAAGCGCCTGTCGGAGATCCGCAAGGACGAGGCCGAAGCCGCGCAGGCGAAGGCCGCGCAGAAGGCTTCGACCGCGGCGTAAGCGGACGCCATCAACTCTCACGACAAAGGCCCGGCCGCGATTGCGACCGGGCTTTTTGTTTCGAGCAAGTGTCGTGGGGCTCGGAGGCACGCTGGCCAACCCAGCGTCATTGCGAGCGCAGCGAAGCAATCCAGACTGTCTCCGCGGCAGCAGTCTGGATTGCTTCGTCGCAAGGGCTCCTCGCAATGACGGAGCAAGTTGAATCGCCGGTGTCCTCCAGCTCGCAACTCAACTCAACGTGCAGACACGCCTTCGCATTCCCGCGGCTTCTTTCGCCCGAGTTTTGCTGTTCGTTCGCCCTCGAAAGACCAGAGGACGCAGGGAAGGCCGGGCGCCGGCGGCACCCGCGGTCCGTGCGCAATGAAAATGCACACGGGATGGATCACAGGTGTTGCCGGTCGCCCGGCCTTCCCTGCGCGGATGGTTTTCGCGGTGTCCTTCGTGCTCTCCTCGGGGAGCGTTGCACTATTGCCCCCGTCACCTCGCAGCTGATCGATGCACGTGCCGGTCGACCGCCACATCACCGCGAGGTTTGACGCCAGAACCGCGGGCGTCGGGACCACACGACTTCTCCGTCCGCGGACGGTTTCGACCTGATCGCCGGGAGCTCGCGTGTGCTCACCTCCGACGGCGACCGAAACCGCTGTGACCGCGCCGTGTCGTAGCGCGTCGCGCATGCCTCAACGGTCGCCCGTCCCTGTCATCGCCTGTCGCGCCGGCGCTACCGCGTCCACCGCACCCCAACCCGCATCTCGTGCCGATCGCGAAGCGCCCCTCTGGCAGGGCCGGGATGAACGCTCTATGCTACAAATCCGAAATTCGGGAAAGTGGAATATTTTTGTACGGAGGGGTTGACGGGGTTTGCGGTGTTTTGCCGACGGCTCTCGCTGGCACCAGTCCAGTACTGTCAGCGAGTTACATCCGGATCAGGACACCAAACAAAAAGGCCCGGTCGCGCGACCGGGCCTTTCCTTATTCTAGGGATCGACGTCCCGCTCAGGCCGCCTTCGACACCATTGCCTCGCTCTCGATCAGCTCGGTCCCGATCAGATAATCGCGGCAGCCGCGCAAGGATCGCAGCGCGCGGTTGAAGTCGATGCCGGTCGAGACCAGGGCATGCAGCGTCGCCGGATTGCGGACGATGCCGCGCAGCACGGCGGCGAGATCGATCTGGCCGTTCGGCTTGATCGCGGCACGGGCGAGCGCCGGCAGCGCGCGGTGGGCGGGATCGCTGATGACGCGGACCGCGGCGAAGGGCAGCCCGGCTTCCGTGGCGTAGGCGGCGGCGATGTGGCTTTCCATGTCGACGGCGGCAGCGCCCGTCTCAGAATGCAGCGCGGCCTTGCAGGCGCGCTTGGTGACCACTTCCTCGGCACCGGCGAGGCTGCCGCGCACCACGCGGCGGCGTCCCGAGGTCAGGCGGTCGATCAGATCGTCACCGAGCGAGAGGCCCGCGGCCCAGCGGGTGTCGCCGGAGAGCACCTCGGTCGCCAGCACGACGTCGCCGGAACGCAGAGTCGGGTCGAGCCCGCCGGCCACGCCGAACGAGATCACGCCGCGAATCGTCTCAGGATCGACCACCGTCAGCAGCGCCCGCAATTGCGTCGGGCTGCTGGACGAGCAGATGACCGCCATTCCTGGCCCGGCTGCGATGCGGGCCTCCTGCACCAGTCCGGTCACGATCAATATCGGCCGCGGGTCGATGGCCTGACCCGCGGTTAAATAGTCCCCCGTCCCCAAAGTCACATTCCGACCCCTACCACCCTGCTGTTGGTGTTCCGCAAGTTCCGATACCGCGCCAACGCCCACAGCGGAAAGAACTTTGGGTAACCATGATAACGTAGATAGAACACGCGGGGGAAGCCTGTGGCGGTGTACCGCTGCTCGTCCCACAGTCCTTTTTCGTTCTGTGTTGCAATCAGGTACTCCACCCCGCGGGCGACGGCCGGGTGATCAACCTCGCCTGCCGCCATCAGGGCAAGCAAGGCCCATGCCGTTTGCGAGGCGGTCGAGGGGGCGGCTTCCCAGCCCCGGTAGTCCAGCCGGTAGCTCACGGCATCCTCGCCCCAGCCGCCGTCCTCGTTCTGGATCGAGGCCAGCCAGTCGGCGGCCTTGCGAATCATGGGATCCCCGTGGTCGACGCCGGCCACGTTGAGGGCACAGAGCACCGACCAGGTTCCATAAATGAAATTCATGCCCCAGCGGCCGTACCAGGACCCCTCGGGGTGCTGGGTCTTCCGGAGGTAGGCGACCCCGTCGGCCACGTGCTTGCTGGTCTTCGCGGTCTCGCCGAGCTGGGCCAGCATCGAGATGCAGCGCGCCGTGACGTCCTCGGTCGGCGGATCGAGCAACGCGCCGTGGTCCGAGAACGGGATGTTGTTGAGGTAGTATTCGAGGTTGTTGACGTCGAAGGCAGCCCAGCCGCCGTCGTCGCTCTGCATGCCCTCGATCCACTCCCGGCCGCGCGCGATGGCGGCGTCATAGCCGGTGGCGCCGTGCTCCCGTCGCATGCGGTCCATCGACATCACCACCACCGCGGTGTCGTCGAGGTCGGGGTAATGCGCGTTGTTGTACTGGAAGGCCCAGCCGCCCGGGCGCACGTCGGGCCGCTTCACCGCCCAGTCGCCCTTCACCTCGAGCTCCTGCCGCGGGATCAGCCAGTCGAGGCCCTGCTTGGCCGCGGGCACCGCCTTGTCGCCGCCAGCCTCGAGCAATGCGTGCGCGGTCAGCGTCGTGTCCCAGACCGGCGAGACGCAGGGCTGGCAATAGGCCTCGTCGTCGTGGATCACCAGCAGCTTGTCGATGCCGCGGCGCGTGATCGCGCGCGGCGGGAAATTCTCGTCCTTGCCGAGCGCGTCGTACATCATGACGATGTTGGCCATGGGCGGATAGATCGCGCCCATGCCGTCCTCGCCGTTGAGCCGCTCCTCGGTGAAGGCGAGCGCGGCATCGATGGCGCGCTTGCGCAGGCTCTTCGGAAACATCGGCTCGACGACGCGCAGGATGCCGTCGAGCGCGCGGAACAGCACGAACCAGGCCATGCTCTGGTGCGGCGCCTTGGCGGTCATGCCGATCGAGCGCGGATCCTGCAGGAACAGTTCGTCGATGCCGACGCCCTTCGGGTTCTTCGCGCGCGGCTTCAGCGCCGCGAGCACCATGAGCGGCACCATGGTCGTGCGCGCCCAGTAGGAGATCTTGTTGAGGTGGAACGGCGACCAGAACGGCAGCAGCACGATCTCGATCGGCAGCACCGGCACCGCGCGCCAGGTCACCACGCCGTACATCGCAAGCAGGAAGCGGGTGAAGACGTTGCTGTTGATCGCCCCGCCGCGGGCATGGATCGCCTCGCGCGCACGCACCATGTGCGGCGCGTCCACGGAATCGCCGATCATCTTCAGCGCGAAATAGGCCTTCACGCTGGCGCTCATGTCGAACTCGCCGTCATGCACCAGCGGCCAGCCGCCATGAGCGCCCTGGATGCGGCGCAGGTAACTGGCGATCTTGGCTTCGAGCGCGACATCGACGGGCTCGGCGAGATAGTGGCGCAACAGGACGTATTCGGCGGGAATCGTGCAGTCGGCCTCGAGCTCGAACACCCAATGGCCGTCGGATTGCTGGACGTCGAGGACGCCCTGCGTCGCCGATGCAATGCTCGATTCCAAAGCTTCGCGGCTGGTCGCGGTCACGGAATCCATGTCGCTCGATTGCTCCGATAGTCGATTGAAATAGGCCGGGACATTTGCCCGTCAGGGCCGCCTACCCTTTGGCGGCCAGAACCAGATCGGCGGCGCGATCACCGGACCGGACTGATCCCTCGATGGTTGCAGGCAATCCCGTAGCAGTCCAATCCCCCGCAAGGAACAGGTTTTTCAGCGCTGTGACCGGCCCCGGGCGCAGGGCATTCTGCGCCGGCGTCGCCGCAAATGTGGCACGGCGCTCGCGCACGATTTGCCACGGAGGCAGCTCACCCGACACCCCGCCCGCCTTGCAGACGTCGTTCCAGATGCTCTGCGCGAGTTCCTCGCGCGGCATGTCGACCAGACGATCGCCATTGCTGATGGTGACGGACAACCGGTTCGGAAACGCGAACAGCCATTCCACGACGCCGCCGATCACGCCGAGGATCGGCGCCGAGCCCGCCGGCGGCGTGATGCGGAAATGCGCGTTCACGATGGCGCGGAATTCGGTCGGCGTCTTCAGCCCCGGCAGCAGGCCGGCGGCGGCGCGCGGCGGCACCGCCATCACGACGACATCGCCCTCAGCGAGCTGGATGACGTCCTCGCCGCCAAAATGCAGCGCACTGGCCTTGCCGTCGCCGCTCGCAAACGAACGCAGCTCATGGCCGAGCTGAACGGTGTGTCCACGATCCTGCAGAAACTTCACAGCGGGCTCGATCAGCACGGCGCTGAGGCCGTCGCGCGCGATCAGCGGACGGCAGGCCTGCCCGCCCGCAAGCAGCGTCTCGCGCACGATCGCGCCGGCGAGCCCGGCCGAGCCCTCGGGCGGATCGACGTTGAGCGCTGCCAGCAGCAGCGGCTGCACCAGGCGCTGATAGAGGATGCCTTCGGTCGGAATGGACTTGCCGACCAGCGTCTCTTCCGACGCCCAGATCAGCGGCGCCAGCTTCAGATAATCGGTGAGACCCGTGTCGGGAACGCGACGGCCCTCGTCGAGCACCCAGGTCGGCAGCCGGCCGGTCCCGAGATCGATCTGCCAGCGCTGCCCGGTCTTGAGGTCGACGAACGGAAACTGCGCGCTCTCCGGGCCGACGAGGCCGGCCTCGGTGCCGATCGCGCGCGCATAGGCGCGGGCGTGGCTGTTGCCCGACAGCAGCAGATGATTGCCGTTGTCGATGGTGAGGTTGGTGGCGCCGTCGAAATAGGAACGGCAGCGGCCGCCGACCTGCTGCGTGGCCTCGTGCACGGCGACCTTGAAGCCGGCATTGGCGAGCCGCACGGCGGCGGAGAGGCCGGAAATTCCAGCACCGATGATGTGAGCTGTCTTTTGCATCAGATGAAAGCGTAGCGGAGCAGGATCAGGATGCGTGTGATCTTTGACACACGCACCGGCTGGCGCGGCGCATTGAAACCGCGCGCAATCAGGAGATCCAGAATGGAATGATAGTATTTCGACATGATCCGCGGCGCGCGCACGGTGCGGCGCTTGTTGCGGTTCATGATCTCGTCCGACTTCTCGAAATGCGCTTTCGCACGCTGCGTCAGCGGCAGGCAGACCTTCGGCAGCGCGCGCTCGGCGATCACGCGGTTCGGATCGTCGGAGGTGATGCCGGCATGAAGCAGCGCCTCGCGCGGCAGATAGAGCCGGCCGAGACCCGCGTCCTCGTCGATGTCGCGCAGGATGTTGGTGAGCTGAAGCGCGCGGCCCAGATGATAGGCGAGCTGGATGCCGTCGTCTTCGGGCAGGCCGAACACCCGCACCGACAGCCGTCCCACGGCGCTGGCGACGCGATCGCAGTACAGATCCAGCGTCGCCATGTCGGGCGCGCGGATGTCCTGCGGCACGTCCATCTCCATGCCGTCGACGATCGCCAGGAAATCCTCGCGCTTGAGGCCGAAGGTCTTCACCGAGGCGACGTAGTCCTTCAGCCGCGGCGGCGGATTGCCCTGGTAGAGCGCGTCGATGTCGTTGCGCCATTCCTGCAGCGCGGCGAGCCGCTCTTCGCGCGGGCCATGAGAATCGGCGATGTCGTCGACCTGGCGGCAGAAGCTGTAGATCTGGAACATCGCTTCGCGCTGGTCGCGCGGCAGGATGCGCATCGCGGCGTAGAAGGAGCTGCCGGATGCGGTCGAGCCATAATTGGCGCCGGGCGCTGTCGCCTCAAGCGTCATGTGCGGTCCCCGGTCTGGAAATGGCCTTGCGTCCCATCGCGCGGCGGCCTCCCTCACCGAGCATTCCGGCAAGGCTGAAGACGAGCAGCTCGAACTTGTTCAGATGCACCCGCTCGCGCAACGGATCGCGCACCTTCAAGAGGCGCACGATGCGGTCGGCATAGGCCTGGATCACCGCGACGTCGATGCCGAGACGGAAATCCCGGATCTCCGCAGCCAGCGACCTGCCCTCGTCGAGCAGCGCTTCGTTGCGCGCGGCGAGCGCCTGCAGGCAGGCCAGCATCGCCGGCGGCGACTGCGAAAGCCCGAGCTGCTCGACCGAGGCGCCATGTGCTGCCAGCGCATCGCGCGGCAGATAGACGCGGTTGAGCTCGCGGAAATCCTTGCCGCAATCCTGCAAATGATTGGTGATCTGCAGGCCCGCGCAGAGCGCATCCGATGCCGCCCAGGTCGAGGTGCTCTCGCCATGGACGTCGAGCATGAAGCGGCCGACCGGCATCGCCGAATAGCGGCAATAGTGAATGACCTCGTCCCAGGTCTCATAGCGCAGCTTGGTCACGTCCATGCGGAACGCGATCAGCACGTCGAGCGCATGGCGCGGCGCCATGCCGCGCTCGGCGAGCGCACGGCGCAAGCTGACGGCCTCTGCCTGGGTGTCGCCCTTGCCGAGCAGCTCCGCCTCGAGCAGGTCGAGATAGGCCAGCTTCTGGTCGGGCGGCAGCGTCGCGTGGTCGGCGATGTCGTCGGCGGTGCGGACGAAATTGTAATACGCCAGGATCAGGGCGCGATGACGCGGATGAATGATCCAGGACGCGACGGGAAAATTCTCGTCGCGGTCTCCCTTGCCGGATCGCAATTCGCTCGCAGAGGTCATCGAGGGCTGGCTACAATCGTTTGGATAGAAAGGGCTTCTTCTCGCGGGCTCATGCCGGCGATCCGCCGCGGCCCCCATATAGGGGAATACGGCCGCAAAACCAATCCTGTCTGGCGATGGCTGCCTTCCGCGAATCGGGCCCGAAAAGGCGGCCCTCGAGGCCGCCTTTTGTGGGCCAGTGGCCGATCTTACTGGTTGTGGTTCTTCAGGACCTGGTCGCAGGCCTGCGAGATCTTGGACCGGTTCTCCTTGAGGCAGGCCAGGATGGTGAAATCGCCCTGGTCGATGACCGGACGGCAGAACTTCTGCACGTCGCGCGTGCAGGCCTTCTGCTCGGACTCGGTGCCACGCCCCTGCTGGGCGAACGCCACCGTCGAAACAGATGCCGACAGCAGGGTGAGAGCGACGAGAAGCTTACGCATTGTATTCCTTCATTCTGACGGCAGAATCGCACCGAACCCGGACTGCACAGGGCGGACGACCGGAACGGATTGTTCTGATGGCAAGTCGCCGCGCGGTAGCGGCTTCGGAGAAGGCACAAGCACTGGCAAATGCGGCCAAATTGGCGCCGCGCCCACCAAATCAGGTCTTCCCTTCGCCTTCATTGGCAGATGTAAGAGATTGATACTACGTCATAATTCAGGACCGCTGCGTTTTACTGCATACCTGTTGCAGAGCTGCATCTCTCCTCCCGGCCTTTTCCGCCGGAAACATACCGAAACAGAGCAAATCGGCGGATCCAGGCCTGGCGCAAGGCGTTGTGAACCGCCATCTCTGGCAGCCTGGCTTTGAACCTGACACCGGCTCGGAGCACTAAACTTTCGATGTGGCGAGACGTTCTCGAGCGTGAGCGGGCGTCGTTCTAAAACGGGATATTTGAGATGAAATTCTTTGGGCGATCTGGACTGGCAATCAAGGCGGCCGGCATCGGGGCGGCACTGCTCTTCTCGGTTTCGGCAGGCCACGCTCAGTCCTCCGGCCCGTTTGCCGGCTTCGACGGCGCCTGGACCGGCACCGGCACGGTGTCGCTGTCCGACGGCTCCACCGAGCGCATTCGCTGCAAGGCCGACTACAAGGTCGCCGGCAGCGGCCTCAATTTAAAGCAGGCTCTGCACTGCGCGTCCGACAGCTACAAATTCGACCTCACCAGCGACGTGACGAGCCAGGGCGAGCGCATCTCCGGCAATTGGAGCGAGTCCAGCCGCAACATCTTCGGCAATCTGCAGGGCACCGCCGGCGGCGGCCAGATCGACGTGTTCGTGGAGGCCAACGGCTTTGCCGCCAACCTCTCGCTGCGCACCAACGGCACCAAGCAAACGGTGCAGATCTCGTCCAAGGGCGAGATCCGCGGCGTCAACATCACCATGACGAAGAGCTGATCTCATCTCGCGTCGATGAGAATCAAGCCCCCGGTTCTCGCGAGCCGGGGGCTTTTTGCTGACATGGACTCACCGAGACGGACTTGCCGAGATGGACCCGATCCGCAGACATCTGCTCAAGGCCGCCGGGCTCTTCGCGGCCACGCGCGCCTTCGCCAATGATCCGCCCGGAGCGAGCATGCAGCCTTCGTCCGTGAAGCCGCGTCACGTGCTCTGCTTCCTCGGCAAGAATGAAAATCTGCTGCAGCCGCCGAAGGCAGTCGCCAAGACCATCGCCGATTTCGGTTTCGAGATCGACCGCACCCATTCGCAAGCAAGGCCCGATGCGAACATGACGCGTTCGTTCGGCGTGTGCTGGGACCGTGTCTTCCCGAAAGCGTGGTCTGCATCGGACGAGGCCGCGGTCGCCAATCACAAGGCGGTGCTCTATGTGCTGAGCCCGCGGATGGGTCAAGAGAAGACCGCCGCCGGCTCGGCCGCCGCACTGCAGATCGTGGACGAGATGTTCGATGCAGGCGCCATTGCCGCAAAAGGCGAAAGCGCCGGCATCGCCCATGGCGTCGCGCGGTGGCGCAGTCTCGCGGATCAGGCGCGCAATGGCGCGAAGACCGACCAGGGCCTGCGCATGACGCCCGCCGTGACCACGGCCTGTCGTCTCGCCCTCGCCAAGCGTCCGCTGGCCGGCGATCGCTATTACGAGACCGTCGGCTACCACCTCGTCGGCCTGCCGGACGTCTATGTCGCAAGATCGCGCGGCAACGATCGGTCCGCGGTGTTGCTGATGGATGAGATCGCCGACGCCATGGCCGAGCACGGCATCGATGCGACCTTGCGCGATCGCAAGCTCACGCTGTCGCGCGAACAGGACTACGCCGAGGCCGACTTCAAGTTCAATCCGTACGGCATCGTTCGGATCGAGGCGTGAGCGCTGGGCGACGTCCGCCGTCCCAGTCTCAGATCGCCGGCTTGTCGGTGCCCTGCAGCTTGCCGTGCAAATTGATCAGCCACATCGCCGTCGGCCTGAGGATGAAGAGGTCGGCGACGAGGGCCATCACCATCGAGAAGGCGCTGAGCCAGCCGAACAGCCGCAGCGACGGCAGGTCGGAGAACACGGTGACGACCAGGCCGCAGGCCAGCACCACCGTGGTCAGGATCAGCGCAGGTCCGACCAGCACGGTCGCCCGCTCCACCGCGAGCGCCGAGCCGACCCCCGGCTTGCTCTCCAGGCGCAGGCGATTGAGGAAGTGGATGGTGGCGCTGAGGCCGAGCCCGAACGAGACGGTCAGCGCGACGACGCTGGCGAATTGCAGGCCCTCGCCCATCGCCCACAGCACTGTTCCCGACATCACCACCGGGAAGATGCCCGGCAGGATGCAGGCGAACATCACCACCCAGGAGCGGAATGCAAGGCCGATGAAGATCGCGACCAGCGCGAATTCGACGGTGAGCCCGCGGTTCAGCTTTTCGATCATGCTGGCCGAATTGCGTGCCGCGATCGCAGCAAGACCGGTCACCGCAACCTCATAGCCGGGATGCTTCTTGCGGACGGCGTCGAGCTCGGCATCGAGCTTGTCGACGATCGGCAACAGCTGGCTGGAATCCTTGTCCGGCACGCGGCCGGCGACCACGACGGCGTCCTGCTCGGCGTCGATGAACCGACGCACCAGATGCTCGGGAATGACGCTGACATATTCCTTCAGCGTCGCGACGTCGGCGCTGCCGGCCTTTTCCGCCAGCCAGCGGCGCAGGGTCTCGACCGACCAGACATTGCCGACGCCGGCCGCCTTCTCCACGGTCGCATGCACGTCCGCGATAGTCTGGAGCGTCTCCGGCGAATAGAGCGATTCACCCTTCGGGAACTGGATCAGCACGTTGACCGGATTGGCGCCGGTGAGCTTGGCATCGAGCCGGTCGCTGGCGGCGACCGCCTGCCGCTTGTCCGGCACCTGGTCGGCGAGCCGGTAGCGTGGCTCCAGATTGGCGTAGATGACGCCGAGGCCGCCGACGAACAGCACCGCGATCAGGCTGAACAGGCCGGGCCGGCCGACCATGCGCACCGCGATCCAGTAGCAGAAATTGCGCAACGCCTGGACGCCGGCATCCGCACCCTGGAACTTGACCGCGAACGTCTTCTCGTTGCGCACGAGGAGCACGCCGAACACCGGTACCAGCGACAGCACCGCGACCAGCGCGATGATGGTGGCGGCCAGACCCGCCTCGCCGAACTTGCGGATCAGGTCGGAGTTGGAGAACTGCAGCGCGATGAAGGAAATGCCGGCGGTGCCATGCGTCAGCACGCAGGCCGGTCCCACCACCAGCACGGCGTTCTTGAACGCGGTGAACTTGTCCTGGCCCGCGATCAGCCGGTCACGCGCGGCAAAGGTGAGCTGCATCGAGTCCGAGAAACTGATGACCATGATGAGCGGCGTCATCACGTTCAGGAACATGTTGAGATTGAAATTGGCCCAGCCGAGCGCGCCGAGCGCCAGCAGGATCGCGATCATCGGCGGGAACGCCGCGGCGACCATGAAGGAGATCTTGCGGAAGAAGATGATGGCGATGATGCAGCCGGCGAGAATGCCGAGGATGTTGTAGGTGAGGCCGTCGCGCTCGACGGCGTTGCGGATCTCGAGCTGCATCACGGGCACGCCGGAAAGCTGCACGTTGAGCCCGGTATCGCTGAGATCCTCCTTCATCAGCGCGCGGATGTCGGCGACGGTCTTGGTCAGCCTGCTGGACGCCACCACCTCCGGATCGAGCGACAGCACGATCAGCGCCAGCGTGCCGTCTTCTGACAACAGCTTGCCGCGGATGATCTCGTTGTTTTTGACCGTCTCGATGAACTTGTCGTAGTCGGCGCCTTCGGGCAGCTCGGCCGGGAACAGGGCCGCCGGCAGCTTGCCCGGCGCCGGCGCCTGGCGGGCGGAGAACAGCGAGACCAGCCCGCGCGTGCCTTCGACCAGCTGCATGTCGGTCACGAAGTCGCGCAGCTTCTCGAGATTATTCCGCGCCAGGAGGTTCTTGCCTTCGACCACGACGAGGACGTCGAATTCCTCGGCCGGGAACTTCTTCGTCACCTCTTCATACCGGTGGAATTCGCGGCTGTCGGAGCGGAAGAGCTGCGACAGCGAATCGTCGATCTTGATCCGGTGGATGCCGAACACGGCGCCGACGATCAGGACGAGCAGGACGATGCAGGAGACGATCGGCGCCCGGACGGCGATCAGCCCGAGACGCTCCAGCCCGAAGGCGATCGAGGACGTAGGTCCCTGCTCGACCTTGTCGACATGAACCTCATTCTCGCTGTGCTTTTCGAGCATGCCTTATCCAGTTCCTAAATCGGCTCGGTCTTGAGAGCTTGTTGCGCCCCGCGAACGGCTTGAAAATGCCATACCAATGGGAGGCTTGCCCTTTGAAAATGCGCGGAAAATCGCCGCGAGGGGTTTAGCAGGTCAACTGGTCTTTTCGCAAGCAGGCGAAGTGTGGGCGAATCGATCAAGATGCGGCGATTTTGGGTCCTGCGCGGGTCATCCGGCCGAGAATGTGCCAATTCGACGCGGCGCGCGGTCCGCGCTCTCGTCCTTCAGCGCCACGCCGCTGACCTGACGCGCCAGCCCCTCGCGGACCAGCCAGGCGATCTTGCAGGCAGCCTCGTCATAGCTCAGTCCGGCGTGGTGGATGTTGGACACGCAATTGCGTTCAGCATCGGTGCGGCCGGGCTTGGGCGCGAAGGTCAGATAGGCGCCGAGACTGTCGGGTGCCGACAGGCCGGGCCGCTCGCCGATCAGCGTCACGACCATGCGCGCGCCGAGAAGGGCGCCGATCTCGTCGCCGAGCGCAACGCGCGCGCCTGAGGCGACGACGACAGGGCCGAGCGCGACAGCATCGCCTTCGGCGAGCAACGGCAGCAGCCGCCTCACCAGGGCCACCGCATGGGCATGGACCGCCGCCGCGGACAGGCCGTCGCCGATCACCAGCGCGAGCTGGCATGGCGCGGAAGCCGCTCGCGCCAGAACATCGGCCGAGCCGGGCTCGAGCCGTCGCCCCAGATCCGGCCGCCGCAGATAATCCCCGCGGTCGACCGCCTGGCTCCTCGCCTCGGTGACGTCGAGGCCGAGGCCTGCGAGATCGGCGACCAGACGCGGCGCATCGAAGGCGGCATGCACGGCATCGCGGGCACGGGCATGATCGAGCGTGAAATCGAGCAGCGCCCTGGTCGGCACGCTTGCCCCGCTGCGCCCGAGCGCAACGCGCGCGGGCGTGAACGACCTGAGGTCGATGATCGGGCGAGCCGGAACGGACGGATCACTCATTCGGCGGGAACGGCGGCCTCGCGCAGCCGGATCGAGTAGTTCGAGGCGTTCTGCCTGCCGCTGGAGGCCGCGCGCGCGAAGGTGATGAGATGATGCGCGATGAGGGTGCAGCCGATCAGACCTTCGAGATCGCCGCGCTTGATGCGCCCCAGCGCGAACTTCCAGAACACGCGCTTGTAGTCGCCGAGCACGCCGACCTTCCAGAAGATGTTGCGCAGCATGACGAGACCGCGCCGGATGTTGGGCCAGGTCTTCATCTCGTCCGGCGTCGGCATCTTCAGGCGATGCACATAGACGTGGTCGCATTGGTACTGGAAGCGCGCGTAGACCCTCTCGGGCTCATAGGCGACGCCCATGGCGTGCTTCCAGGACGCGACGACCTCGTCATAGGGCAACAGGAAGTCGACGTTGGAATCGCGGCCATCGTCGTGGACAAGACGACCCTCGCGCTCCAGCCGGTCCCACAGCGGCGTCTTCGGCAGCGCCTGGAGCAGGTTGATCGTGAGCAGCGGGATGCGCGATTCCTCGACGAAGCCGAGCAGCGCCTCCGACGTATTCGGCTTGTCGGTGTCGAGCCCCATGATGATGCCCGAAACCACCTCCATGCCGTAGGAGTTGATGGTGCGCACGCCCTCCAGGATCGGGACCATCATGTTGTGGTCCTTCTGCATCGCCTTCAGCGCGTCGGGATCGGGCGTCTCGATCCCACAGAAGATGGTGATGAAGTAGGCCTCGCGCATCTTCTCGAGGATCTCGGGCCGCTTGGCGATGTTGAGCGTCGCCTCGCAGGCGAGCCGGACCACGTAGCCGGTCCGCTTCTGCCATTCGATCAGGTGCGGCAACAAATCCATCGCCGCCTTGCGGTTGCCGATGAAATTGTCGTCGACGAAATAGACCGTGTCGGTCATGCCGCATTCACGTAGACGATCCAGCTCGGCGATGATCTGCTGCGGCGACTTGATGCGCGGGTTGCGGCCGTAGAGACCGGGGATGTCGCAGAACTCGCACTGATAGGGACAGCCGCTGGAATACTGGATGCTGCCGAGGAAGTACTTCTTCACGTCGGCAAGCTCGTAGGCCGGGATCGGAAACTCCGTCATCGGCACGCGGTCCTTGGTGGTGAGGACCACCTGTTCGTCTGGACGCGCCGTGTCGCGCGACAGGATCTCAATCAGCTGGTTGGTGGCATCGCCGAGCTCGCCGACATGGAGATAGTCGAACGACGGGTAATAGTCGGGACAGGCACTGACGGAGGGGCCGCCGAGCGCGACCGGCAGATCGAACTCATGGGCGCGGCGGCAGATGTCGTTCATCTGCTGGCGCTGGATGTGCATGCCGCTGACGAAGACCGCCTCGGCCCATTCGAACTCTTCCCTGGTGGTACGACGCAGGTTCTCGTCGACGAATTTGACCTGCCAATCCTCAGGCAGATAGGCCGAGATCAGCAACAGCCCCTGCGGCGGCATGAAGGCACGGACACCGTCGGTCAGCGGATAGGAATGCTCGAACGTGCCGAACGAGGAGGTGTAGCGCGGAAACACACAGAGAATCCGCCGGGATGTTCCGTTACTTTCAGCTCGCATCTAAGCTCCCCCGCCACGCTCGACTGATGTTGCGGAAATTGCCAGCCAGACACATAGCGTAATGCTGCCGCCGGAATTTCTCAATATTGTGGCACAAGCATAATTCCGGGAGGCGCAGATAGTTTCCTCGAAGGGAGTTTGGCGCTGCGCACCGCCTCACGCAATCAGCCGCGAGGCAAAATCGGGCAGCAGGCCTGCATCGCCGGCAAGCCGGAAATCTGAGCCTGTAATGCCCGACCGAGCCAGCCAATCGTCGAATTCCGGCGCGCGGCGCAAGCCGAAGACGTCACGGACATAGAGCGCGTCGTGAAAAGACGTCGATTGGTAGTTCAGCATGACGTCGTCGGCGCCGGGGACGCCCATGATGAAGGTAACGCCGGCGGCGGCGAGCAGCGTCAGCAGATTGTCCATGTCGTCCTGGTCCGCTTCCGCATGGTTGGTGTAGCAGATGTCGATCCCAAGCGGCAGGCCGAGCAGCTTGCCGCAGAAATGATCCTCCAGTCCCGCCCGGATGATTTCCTTGCCGTCATAGAGATATTCCGGGCCGATGAAGCCGACCACGCTGTTGACCAAGAGAGGCGCAAAGGCGCGGGCCACCGCATAGGCGCGCGCCTCGCAGGTCTGCTGGTCGACGCCGTGATGGGCGCCGGCCGACAGCGCCGAGCCCTGGCCGGTCTCGAAATACATCACGTTCTGCCCGATGGTGCCGCGCCGCAGCGACAGCCCGGCCTCCTGCGCCTCCTTGAGAAGCGCAAGGTCGATGCCGAAACTGCGGTTGGCGGCCTCGGTGCCGGCAACGGACTGGAAGACGAGATCGACCGGCACGCCCTGCCCGATCAGCGACAGCGTCGTCGTGACATGGGTGAGCACGCAGCCTTGCGTCGGGATCTGCAGCCGCGAGATGATCTCGTCGAGCAGCCGCAGCAATCGCGCGATGACGGCCGGATCGTCGCTCGCCGGATTGATGCCGATGCAGGCATCGCCGGCCCCGAGCAGGATGCCGTCGAGGATCGAGGCGGTGATGCCCCTGGCGTCGTCGAACGGATGGTTGGGCTGCAGCCGCGTGCTCATCCGGCCCTTGAGGCCGATGGTGTTGCGGAAGGCGGTGGTGACCTCGCGTTTCCGTGCCGCCAGGATCAGATCCTGGTTGCGCATCAGTTTTGAGACCGCTGCCGCCATCTCCGGGGTGATGCCGGGGGCCAGCGTCTTCAGGACCTCCGGCGTCGCGGCGTCCGACAGCAGCCAGTCGCGGAAGGCCCCAACCGTCAGGGAGGCCACCGGGGCAAACGCCTTGGCGTCGTGGCTGTCGATGACGAGGCGGGTAACCTCGTCGGCCTCATAGGGGATGACGGCTTCCTGCAGGAATCTTGCGAGCGGGACGTCGGCGAGCGCCATCCGCGCCGCGATCATCTGCTCGGCCGTGTCGGCGGCGATCCCGGCCAGCCGGTCGCCGGAGCGCGGCGGCGTCGCCTTGGCCAGGAGATCGCGCAGGTCCGGGAAAATGTGGGTCGTGGCGTCGATGGTGTGGCGGTAGACCAAGGGCCTCTCCGAGAGGTGGTCGGCCAACGGCCGACGCAAGGACTATCCTGAAACTCTACCTTTTGATCAAGACGCTGAAATAACTTGCCTTTCCTTCGACCAAGGACGGAGGCCGCGGAGCGGCGCGTTAACGCCGCATCCATCTTCGTTCTGCATAGTTTTGCATCAATTTTGCAGAATCCCCCTCACCGGCCACTTCAGGCCAATCCGGGCACCTGAATGACCATGACATCAGACCGATCTGGGAATGCCGCCGGTCCCGCCGGCCGCTTCACGCTCGCCACCAAGCTCTATGCGATCTTCGCGCTGTTTGCGCTGCTCACGGCGGCGATCGCCGGGCTGTCCGACTACAACAGCCGCCGCGGCGCCGAGTTGACGAGCGCGATCGAGACGGCGAACGCCGCCGCGCTGAACGTCGAGCGCGTCAACTCGCTGGTCTATGCGGTCGTGATGGAATCCCGCGGCGTCTACATGTCGACCGAGCCGAAGGTCGTGAAGAAATACGGCGACGGCCTGCTCAAGTTCAACGAGCAGATCCTCGATGTCGTGAAGCGCTGGCAGACCATCGTCAAAGCCGACGATGCCGAGCAATTCGCCACGTTCAAGAAGCGCATCGAGCAATTCGTCGAGTTCCGCAAGGAGCTGGTGCGCCGCGGCGTCGAGATCAATGCGGCCGCGGGCCGCGAATGGGGCGACAACGACGCCAACCGCGCCGTGCGCTCGGCGCTCAACAAGGATCTCGAGGCACTGTCCAAGGTCTATGCCGAGCGCGCCAAGCAGATCGCGCACGAGACGGAGACCAACCGCACCCTGTCCTTCGTCCTGACCTGCCTCGGCGGCGTGGCGCTGGCCCTGGTCGTGATCGGCATCGTCATCATCGCCCGCTCGATCGCAAGGCCGCTGGCCGCCATCACCGACACCATCAAGCAGGTCGCCGACGGCGCCGAGGACGTCGTGGTGCCGCACTCCGGCCGCGCCGACGAGATCGGCGCGCTCGCCCGCGCGATCCAGGTTTTCCAGGAGGCCATGGGCCGCAACCGCAACCTCGCCTCGCAGGTCTCGCAGGACTCCGCCGCGCGCGAGGAGCGCGCCCGCCATATCGAGCAGTCCGTCGAGCAATTCCGCGAGGCGATCGGCGCGATCATGCGTGGCCTCAGCGACAACGCCTCCACCATGCGCGAGACCGCGCAGACCATCACCCGCGTCACCGCGGATGCGAACAGCCGCGCCGGCACGGCGGCCAACGCCACCGAGCAGGCCTCGCACAACGTCACGGCGGTGGCGGGCGCGGCCGAGGAGCTGTCGGCGTCGGTGGTGGAGATCGGGCGCCAGGTGCGGCAGAGCGCCGGCGCGGTCGAGCAGACCGGCCAGCGCACCGAGAAGTCGATCTCCGAGATCGAGAGCCTTGCCGCGGCCACGCAGCGCATCGACGGCGTGCTCAACCTGATCCAGGCGATCGCCGAGCAGACCAACCTGCTCGCGCTCAACGCCACCATCGAGGCCGCCCGCGCCGGCGATGCCGGCCGGGGCTTTGCCGTGGTCGCTCATGAGGTGAAGGCGCTGGCTGGCCAGACCGCCAAGGCCACCGCCGAGATCTCAGAGAACGTCGCGATGATCCAGGCCTCGACCCGCAACGCGGTCGATGCCGTGCGCGAGATCGGCGGCGCGGTGCGCGAGATCAACGAAGTCACCTCGGCGATCGCCGGCGCCATCGGCCAGCAGGACGCCGCCACGCGCGAGATCTCGTCCAACGCGCAAAGCGCCGCGCAAGGCAACGAGACGCTGGTCGCCAACATCACCTCGCTGCGCGACGCCATCGGCAAGACCGATGCGGCAGCAGCCTCGGTGTTGACGGCGGCGGGCAGCGTGGCCGAGACCGCGGACACGCTGTCCCGCGAGGTCGAGACGTTCTTCCAGAACCTGCGCGCGGACAGCCGCATCGCCAAGGCGGGGTGAACGCGCCAACGCCACCGCCGGGCGGCGGTGGGGGCCTCCAAACAAAAATCTGGAAAACAACCCCATGCACAGTAGCCGGGGTCAGGTTTTTCAATGGCTTGGCGGCCCGCGCGAAACCTGCAGCTCTTGCGCAATTGATTTTGACTCGTCGGGCAAAACAGGGGCACGATGCGGTCATGCAGTGCCGAGCAGGAGACGGCGCGTGTCGGCGCGGCTGACTTGTGAGATTGCATAAGAAAAAAACAAAGGAATCCCATGAGCCAGACGCGGCGCGTTCTCTCGGCGCAGATCGCCCACGAGACCAACACTTTCTCAGTCATCCCGACCACGCTCGAGGACTACCGCAAGCGGCTGTTTCTGCGTGACGGCGAGATCGCCGCGGCGCTGGCCGACACAAGAATGGAGATCGCCGCGCACCTGGCCGCAGCCAAACGTTACGGCTGGACCCTGGTGCAGCCGCTCGCCGCCGCGGCCACCCCGTCCGGCAAGGTGACGGCGGCGTGCTGGGCCGAACTGCAGCGCCTGGTCTACGCGGCCTGCGAGAGCGGGCCGCTCGACGGCGTTATCCTGGCACTGCACGGCGCGATGGTGACCGAGACCGACGACGACGCCGAAGGTGCGCTGCTCGAAGGACTGCGCCAGCGTCTCGGTGAGACGATTCCGATTGCGGTGACGCTCGATCTGCATGCCAACGTCACCGAACGCATGGGCCGGCTGGCCAGCATCATGCTGCCCTACCGCACCTATCCGCACATCGACCAATACGAGACGGCGTTCCGGGCCGCCGAGCTGCTGCAGGCGGCGATGGACGGCACGACCCGCCCGAAGGTCTTCCGCTCGCAAGCACCTCTGCTCGACGGATGCAATCACGGACGGACCCAGGGCGGCGTGATGAGCGACCTCTTGGCGCGCGCCGCGGACATGGAGGCGCAAACGCCGGGCCTGTTGTCCGTCGATGTCTGCGCGGGCTTCAGCCGCTCGGACATTGCCGAGGTCGGCCCCAGCATTCAGATCACCTACGATGCCTCCCACAACGCCGCCGAAGCGGCCGCGCGGCAGGCCGCGGCGGCGCTCGAGGACGAGATGGTCCGCCGGCGCGCCGAGGTCACCGTCACGGCGCTCGACTTGCCTGATGCAATGAAGCTTGCCGCCGCAGCCGCGACTGATGTCGCTGACACCCGCCCCTTCGTGATCGCCGACTTCAGCGACAATCCCGGTTCGGGCGCCTACGGCGATGGCATCCGCCTGCTGGAGGCGCTGCTGCAGGCCGAAATCCGCAGCGTGCTGTTCGGCGTCCTCGGCGATCCCGAAGCCGCTTCCCGCTGCCACGCTGCGGGCCTCGGGGCCAGCGTGGGTGTCGTTCTCGGGGCCAAGCGTCATCCCGAAAGCTACGGACCTCCGCTCACGCTGACCGGGCGGGTGACCGGCCTGTCGGACGGCGCATTCGTCTGCGAGGGGCCGATGAATGCCGGTCAACCCATGACGCTCGGGCCCAGCGCCTTGCTCGAGGTCGACGGCATCTCCATCGCGATTTCGACCAACACGCTGCAGACCTACGATCAGGAGATGTTCCGGATTCTCGGAGCAGAGCCGGCTCAATTCCGGGTCGTCGCCGTCAAGTCGGCGCACCACTTCCGGGCGGCCTTCGCGCCCATGGCCAAGGAGGTGATCCTGGCCGACAGCGGCGGCCTTGCCACCTTCGATCACAGCAAGCTCACGTATCGAAACGTCCGCCGTCCGATCTGGCCGCTCGACGAGATCGTTCCGGGTTGACGCTTGCCCACCCGGGCTTCACAGGCTTCCGGGTTGCCGCGGCAACGGCGGCCAGCGCGGAGGTCCACGACGTCCTGAAGAGAGACTTTAGGCGATCTACAGAATGGCCAAAGCAGCCTTCTCGGCGTCGTGCGGGAAGATCCATTCCGCCGCCGACATCCAGGCTTGCGATCGCTGCGCCTGTTCAGCGCGATCGCTGCCGGCAGACCGGTAGAACCGGCCGGCGAGGCGCGAAGCGGCCTGAACACGACTGGTCCGCCCCAATCTCAGTTCCTGATAGGCGTTCAGCCGTGCCGGAATCTCGTCACGCCTCGCGCGCTCCAGCAGGACGGCAAGTGCGAAGCCATCCTCGATCGCTTGCCCCGCGCCTTGCCCGAAATGGGGCACCATCGGATGCGCGGCGTCGCCGAGAAGCGTCACATGTCCGCGCGACCAATACGGCAACGGCGGCCGATCGTAGATGCCCCAGCGAAACGTCTGGTCGAGCGCCGAAATCAAGTCTTGGACAGGCGAATCCCAGCCCTCGTACTCGGCTGCAAGAGCCCTGACGTCGCCGGGTGCGTACCAGGTTTCCTCCATGTCACGCATGCTCGGGACAAATGCAACGATATTGATCAATCGCCCCTGCGATACCGGAAAGCAGATGAAGCTGCGGCCCTCGCCCATCCACATGTTCAGGCCACGCAGTTCTGCGCCCCATGACAGCTTTTGCGACGGCACCAGGCCGCGGTAGGCCACGATGCCTTCGCTGGTCGGGTGGGCTGCCAGGCCGATCTGGCGCTGGACGACTGAATGAATGCCGTCCGCACCGATGACAACATCCACATCGCAGACGGCGCCATTGGCAAAGATCAGGCGCACTCCGGTCGGCGTGTCTTCAACGGCTGCACACCGATGTCCGAACCGGACCGGCCCTTTCACCTCACCAAGGAGCATCTCGAGGAACTCCACGCGGTGAATCTGATAGCTGAGCACGGTGGGCGAGCCGGGCAAGACAAGCTCTCCCCGTGACGTCCGTCGCGTAAGACCCTGGCTCCTGGTGGTGATCTTCTCGATTTTGTCACAGAGCGATGTACGTTTGAGCAAGATCAGTGCGTTCGGAGGGATGGACAGTCCGGCCCCGGCCTCGCGCGGGGTCTCTGCGCTTTCGAAAACCGTAACATTCATGCCCCGCGCGCCCAGCGCGAGCGCCGCAGACAATCCGCCGATGCCCGCGCCGACGATGGCGATATTCAGGCTGTCGGTCATTTCGCAATCCCCCTCGAACACTTCGCTTTTGCGAACAACCGATCGTCAGTTGCCGACGACGTCATCGAGCAGCACCCATCTGGTGCCGTCGAAACGTGCCATCCTCGCCTTTGTCCAGCCGATCCGGCGCGATGGAGAGACGTTGATCGTAAGGCCCGGCAGGAACGTCGGCAGTTGAACCTCCCGGATGTTGGTGGCCTGCCTGATGAGATTCTCGCGCGACAGGTCGTCGCCGCACTTCTTGAGGACCTCGACGATGATCTGAGCCGTCGCATAGGGAAAAATCGACTCCTCGATATCGTCATTTGGCGCCCACCGCTGCATGAATGCCCGAAACTCGCGCATGCCGGCATCGTCGTCCCACATCGGATCCTCCGACGTCTTCAACCAAAACGCGCTGACCGCGCCTGTGGAGGCCACAAGTCCCGCCGGACGCAGGACAGCCGAAATGCTGCTGACGCCGGAGAGCAGCACATGCTGGACCTTCCAGCCGATCTCGTGCGCCTTTCGAATAGATTGTGCAGCAAATCGTGCGTTGGAGGCATGAAACAACGTATCGGCACCCGATGCCCTCAGCGCGAGGATCTGTGAATCGACCGTCGGCTCCGCGATATCGTAGGCCGCCTCGGCCACCACCATGGTCGAAGCCTTCGATCCCAGAGCCGCCTTGAAGCTGGCCAGATTGCCCTTTCCGAGATCGTCGTTCTGATAGATCACGGCGACCTTCGCGTCAGGTTTGGTCTTCAGCAGATACTCGGCGTAGATCCTGGTCTCGACCGGCTGCGGCATCATGAACGTGGTCGTCCATGGCAAATTCTCGGGATCGTCGAGCTTCGGCGTGCTGGCGAGCAGCAGGATCTGCGGAACTTGCTTGCTGTTGAGATACTTCGCTACCGCGAGATTGGTCGGTGTGCCGATTGATCCCACGATCGCAAGCACGTCGTCGTCCTCTACGAGTTTGCGCGTCTGTTGCACTGTCTTGGCCGGCGAAAAGGCATCGTCGAGCGAAATGAGCGTCACCTTGCGGCCGTTGATACCGCCGGCCGCGTTGATCATTTTGAGATAGGCTGTTTCAATCCGGCTGAAGCGGCTCAACGACGAGATCGGCCCGCTGTAGGGCGCCGTCTGGCCTATTCTGATTTCGGTATCGCTGACACCGGGACCGTATTTTCTGTCCGTCCCGGCAACGGGCGAAAGGCCGACGATCAAGAGACTCAACGCAGCAGCGATGGGGGTCCGGATCATGGAAGCTTACCTCGCGTTGGTGGCTTCGATAGGGTGCGTTTTGCTATCCCGCGCTGCAGGATGATGCTGTACAATCCCGTCGGCGTCCCGAAACTGCGCCGAAATTTTCCGAAAGCAAGGTTCACGAGGCATCCTTGTTGAAGGCATCGCAGCATTCCATCGTCATCGGCGATCGGATCGTGGACCTCGCCCACGAAACTCTGCGCGACGGGAGCGGCGCTGTCGTTCCCCTGCGTCCGCGCGCCTGGGCGGTACTGCGGCTGCTGGCAAAGCGGCCCGGGCAGCTGGTCGACAAAAGCGAAATCATGGATGAGGTCTGGTCGGATTGCGAGGTCACGGAGGATTCCCTCGTCCAGGCCATCGGCGATGTCAGGCGCGCCCTGGGAGATGTCGGCCGATCTGCGCTGAAGACGCTGCCCCGCCGCGGCTATATGCTGGTGCCCGACGAACAGTTGGCCGCGCCCCTTGTTGTTTCCGGCGAGACGCCGCGGCTATCCGATGATGGGGAACCGCCGCCGCCTCCGACGGTGCCGCATTTGTCGATCGTCGTCCTGCCATTCGCCAACATCGGAGGCGATCCGGCGCAGGATTATTTCGTCGATGGCGTGACGGAGAGCCTGACGACGGACTTGTCGCGCATCGCCGGCTCGTTCGTGATCGGCCGCAACACGGCATTTACCTTCAAGGGCAAAGCAGTCGATGCCAGGCAAATCGGCCGCGACCTGAACGTGCATTACGTGCTCGAAGGCTCCGTGCAACGCGGCGGCAACCGTTTTCGCCTGAACGCGCAGCTGACCGACACAGAGACGGGGAGCCAAGTGTGGGCCGACCGCTTCGACAAGCCCGCCGCCGAGCTCCTGGACATGCAGGATGAGATCGTGTCTCGACTCGCCAACACCTTGAATGCGGAGCTCATCGCCGCCGAAGCACGCCGCGCGGAGCGATCGCCCCGCCCCGATGCGATGGACCTGTACTTCCAGGGCCGAGCCCTTCAGAACAGGGGCGTGACGCGCGTCCTTCTAACGCAGGCAAGGGATTTTTTTACCCGATCCTTGACGCTGGATCCCGGCAACATCGAAGCGGCCGTCGCGGCGGCTCAGGTCGATGTGTCCGTTGGATCGGCTTTCATGGCCGATGACGTCAAGGTGCATTTCGACGCTGCGGAAGCAGCCTTGAACAGCGCGTTGCTCCGCGCCCCCAATCATCCCAGAGCCCACATGCTGCTCGGCGCCGTGCAAATTCAGACGAACCGCATCGATAACGGTGTTGCACAATGCCGGCGCTCGCTGGCGCTCGACCGGAATCTGGCCGATGCGCATGGATTCATTGGTCTCGGCAAATATCAATCGGGCCTTAGCGAGGAGGTGGAGGGGCACATCCAGGAAGCGCTTCGGCTCTCCCCGCGGGATACGCGCGCCTTTCTGTGGTACATGTTCGTCGGGCTGGCCAGATTGAGCATCAATGCCGATCGCGAAGCCATCGACTGGTTCCGGCGCAGCATGGAGGTGAACCGAAATCACGCGCTATCGCATTTTCATCTTGCGACAGCGCTGGCGCTGGCGGGAGACCTCAAGGAGGCGCGATCCGTCGCCGATGCAGGGCTTGCTCTCGATCCCAGCTTCACGATCCGCCGCTACCGCTTCAACGCCAAGGGCGACAATCCCATCTACCTCGCACGACGCCAGCGCTACTTCGAGGGGCTGCGCCTGGCCGGCTTGCCTGAAGGATGATCGGAAGCGGACGGTAAGTCGCTACGCCATCACGAGGCGCGAAGACGGCGGGCCAAGCGCAGGGCGCGGACCCACGCCGATCATCCTGCCCCTCATTTCCCGTCGAGGAACGCGCGCACCTTGCTCACGGTCTGCGCAGGCTGCTCTTCCATGATCCAATGTCCGGAGCCGGTGATGATACCGCCGTCCACCGTGGTGCCGACGTCCCGCATGATGGCGGCCTGCTGCTCGCCAAAGGACTTTTCGGCGCCAAGGGCAAGGATCGGCATGTTCAGCTTGGTCGCGGCAAAAGCCTTGTTGTCCGTAGCGTCCTTGCCGAACGCTGCGAACTGCTCGAAGGCGTAGTGCATGTTGCCCGGCCGGGCGTACAGCTTCGCATAATGATTGCGCTTCGCCTCGTCGATCGCCTTGGGGTCGGCCGAGAGCTCGTTGTAGAAGCGGTCGAGATAGATGCGCTCGCGGCCCTTGACCAGGCGATCGACGTCGGGGCCGCGGAAGTTGAAATGCCACAGCATGGGGCTCTTCAGGATCTCGTCCCAGGGGCCGATGCCGGGCAGCGGCGCATCGATGACGACCCATTTGGTGATGCGATCGGGGTATTGCGCCGCGAGCGCATAGCCCACCATGTTGCCGATGTCGTGTGTGACCAGATCGGCTTTCTGCACGTTGAGCTTGTCCATGACCATGGCGATGTCGACGCCCTGGGTCTTCTTGTCGTAACCAGCTGGGGCCTGCGGCGACAGCCCCATGCCGCGCAGGTCCGGAACGATCACGGTGTGGTCCTTGTAGAGCGCCTTGGCGAGCGGCGCCCACATGTCGCCGGTGTCGCCGAAGCCGTGCAGGAGGACGACGGCCGGCCCTTGTCCGCCCACGCGGACATGCAGCGTGACGCCGTTGACCGAGATACGCTCGGTTTTGAAAGCCGCGGGAAAGGATTCGACGGCGGCAAGCGCCGCAGTGCCGCTCCAACTGATCAGGATCGTCAGGACGGAGACGAAAACGGCCGCGATCGATCGCGCGCCGGAGGTCCGGCTGCCGGGGGCGAAACTGCGCATTGTTGACCTGCTCGCTCATGTGCCGAGCGCAACAACGTCGGCAGTGCACGCATCAAATGATCCGGTTCATCAAAGCACACCATACTACCTGTGGCCAGATACTTCTCCGCAGTTCTGCATCGTCAACGAGGAGTTACCTGGTCCTACCCCATCACCCCGCCCCGCTTGATCAGCTCTTTCCCCACCGCAGCGAGGTGCACCTGGTCCGGGCCGTCGCCGATGCGGATGAAGCGGGCGTAGACGTAGGCGCGCGCGAGGAAGGTGTCCTGCGAGACGCCGGCGGCGCCGTGGATCTGAATGGCGCGGTCGATGACGCGGGCGGCCATGCCGGGCACCACGATCTTGGCCGCGGCGATCAGGTCGCGCGCGGCCTTGTTGCCATCGCGGTCCATCTTGTCGGCGGCCTGCAGCGTCAGCAGGCGCGCCTGCGCGATCTCGCAGAAGGAGTGTGCGATGTCCTCGCGCACCGAGCCCTGCTCGGCGAGCGGCTTGCCGAAGGCGACACGCGACACCGCGCGCTGGCACATCAATTCCAGCGCGCGCTGGGCACAGCCGATCAGCCGCATGCAATGGTGGATGCGGCCGGGACCGAGCCGGCCCTGCGCGATCTCGAAGCCGCGGCCCTCGCCGAGCAGGATGTTCTCGGCGGGCACGCGGACGTTGTCGTAAGAAATCTCGGGGTGGCCGCTGGGGGCATCGTCATAGCCGTAGGTCAGCATGTCGCGGACAACGCGCACGCCCGGCGTGTTCCGGGGCACCAGGATCATGGATTGCTGGCGGTGGCGGTCGGGGTCATCAGGGGCGGTCTTGCCCATCACGATCAGGATCTCGCAATCCTCGTTCATCGCGCCTGACGTGAACCACTTCCGGCCGTTGATGACGTAATCGTCGCCGTCGCGCGTGATGGCGCACTGGATGTTGGTGGCATCGCTGGAGGCGACCTGCGGCTCCGTCATCGAGAAGCCGGAACGGATGCGCCCTTCCAGGAGCGGCGTCAACCACCGCTCCTGCTGCGCCTTGGTGCCGTAATTCGCCAGCACCTCCATATTGCCGACATCGGGCGCCGAGCAGTTGAACACTTCGGGCGCCCAGAGGATGCGGCCCATGATCTCCTTCACGGGGGCATAGTCGAGATTGGAGAGGCCCGGCCCGTGCTCGCCTGACAGGAACAGGTTCCATAGCCCCTGCTCGCGCGCCATCTTCTTCAGGTCCTGCAGCACCGGCGGCGTCCTGTAGCGCGCAGCTTCCGGCTTCACCTGCTCGTAATAGAGCTCCTCGACCGGCTCGACATGCGTCCGCATGAACTGCCGAACGCGCTCCTGCAGCTCCAGCGAACGGGCGGAGTGTTGAAAGTCCATGGTGGTCTCCTCTTTCCTTCTCTTGCGGGAGAAGGTGGCGCGAAGCGCCGGATGAGGGGTTCTCTCCGCTAGCGATACCGTTCGTGAGGATAGATACCCTCACCCGGCTCGCATCTTCGATGCGATCCATCCTCTCCCGCAAGGGGAGAGGATGCACCGTCTCCACGGCAGCCCCTCACGTCCCCTTCAAGAGCTCGCTGGCCACCACCCAGTCGTTGCCGTCGAACTGCAGCATGTAACCGTCCTTGATCGGGCGGAAATCCTGCGGCGTGGTATTCAGCGTAATGCCGGGCATCAGCAGCGACAGCGGCACGTTCTTCAAATTCGCGGCCTGCGCCATGATGTTCTCGCGCGTCAGATTGTCCTTGCATTGCCTCAGCAGCACCACGAGGGCCTCGGCGACGGTGTAGCCGTAGAGGCCGGCGACGTTGTTGACGTCGGCATTGGGCAAGCGCTTCTTCATGAAGTCGATATAGGCCGTCATCGCCGGATCGTCCTTCGGCTGCTCGACGAAGGGCTTGAGCGAACCGAGCGACAGCACGCCCTTGCCGGCATCGAGCCCCGCAGGCACCATCACGGTCGCCTTGTTGGCGCAGCCGCTGGCGAGGAAGCGCGTCGGCTGCCAGCCGACCTCGTGCGCTTTCCGGATCGCCTGCGCGCAGGCGCGCGGCGTCACCGAATAGATCATGAACACGTCCGCCTTGGTGTTCGCCAGCGTCAGCACCTGGGAATCGACGGTGGGGTCGGTGACCTCGAAGCTCGAGGCCATCGCGATCGCCTTGTCGGCATCGGCGCCGAGCGCCTCCTTGACCCCGCGCAGATATTCCTTGCCGGCATCGTCGTTCTGATAAAGCACAGCGAAGCGCGCATTCGGGTTCTTGGCGCGGGCATAGGCGACGTCGATCGCGGCCTCGCTGGTGTAGTTCGGCGCCCAGGGCAGCGCCATCGACCACGGCATGTTGGCGGGATCGTTCCACTTCGAGGCCGAGCTGATCAAGAACAGCTGCGGCACCTTGTTGCTGTTGAGATATTTTGCGATCGCCGAGCTCGGCGCCGTGCCCATGGTCGCGAAGATGAAGGCGACGCCGTCGCCCTCGACGAGGCGCCGCGCCGCCTCCATGGTCTTGGGCGGCGAGAATGCGTCGTCCAGCGAGATCAGATTCAGCTTGCGGCCATTGACCCCGCCCTTCTCGTTGACCTCGTCGAAATAGGCCGCAATGACCCTGCCCGTGATGCTGAGCGGCGAAGCCGGCCCGCTATAGGGCATGGTGTTGCCGATCTTGATCTCGGTGTCGGTGATACCAGGACCATAGGATTTTTGCGCGGAGACAGGCGTCGACAGGCAGCCGGCAGCCAATGCTGCGGCCAGGACCAAGGCAGCTTTCATGGTTTCTCCCCGATGATCATCGTCCGCGCGAAGAGGCGCGCGGCGTGCTGCTTTATAGTCAGCACGTCAGATCAGCGGAGTTCCGCCAGGCGGTCTTGCGTCGAGTTGCTGATGGTGCGTTCGCACCATGAGGCGGCGCTTCACCTCTCATCGGTGAGATGGCAAACCGAACTCTTGGGCGCGTCGCGATTCAGTTCGCTCTCATTTCGCCTAGCGGCGCTGCTTCAGGCTGAGGCCAAGGCTGACCCAGCCGGCACCCGCCATGATCAGGTCGATGCCGAGAAACAGGCCGAGAACGTAGACGCTGTTCACCGGCCAGCGTGCCAGGATCAGCAGCCCGAGCAGCAGGGTGACGACCGCCGACAGCGCCACCCAGACCCACGGGCTTTCCCGCTTCATGCTGAAGGCGAGAAACAGCCTGACTGCCCCGGAGGCCAGCAGCGAGGCGCCGAGGAACAGCGTCAGCAGAACCGCGGCAAAGAGCGGGTTCTCGAAGGTGAGGAAGCCGGCAATGATGTAAAGCACGCCGAGCAAGGCCCAGATCAGAAACTTGCCCCAGCTCTTCATCTGGAAGGCGCCTATGACCTCGGTCACGCCGGCGACGATCATCATCGCGCCGACAACGATCACGCTCGCCACCGTCGCCATCACCATGCTGCCGAGCGCGACGAAGCCGGCGATGAGGTACACGACGCCAAGCGCAACGATCCAGCCCCATTTGCCATGGAGCGCCGAGATACCCGAGCCGAGACCGGAAGGATGAGATGCATCTGAAGCACTGGTCATGGGCCACTCCTGCATGCGAAGCCCGGGGCACACGCCAGGATAGCACGCGCCGCACCGGGACCACAGCGATCAGAGCAGCCCTCACCTGCTGCAACGTTGACGCAAATCAAGATCGAGCGCGCAGCTTCAGCCCTGCGAGCGCTCCATCTCCAGTTCGGCCTTGAGATTGTCGAGATCGCGATAAATTGAAGCGACCGCGAGCACGCGGCCGTCCTTGCGGTACTTCAGCAGGCAGTCCTTTCCGGAAATGCTGCCGTCGATGGCGATGTCGTCGAAGCTCTCGGCGTGGCCGACATAGTTGATCGGCACGTCGTAGTGCTGGCTCCAGAAGAACGGCACGGCGTCGAAGCGCTCGCGCCTGCCGAGCATGTTGCGCGCCGCGGTCTGTCCCTGCCGCTCCGCCACCACCCAATGCTCGACGCGGATGGTCTGCCGGGAATGCGGATCGGGCCAGCGCGCGATGTCGCCGGCCGCGAAGATGCCCGCGACGCTGGTCTCCAGATATTCGCTCACGCTGACGCCACGATCGGCCGCCAGTCCCGCCTGCTCAGCAAGCGCGAGACGCGGCTTGACGCCGATGCCGACGACGACGAGGTCAGCCTCGATGACCGCGCCGCTCTTCAGCGTCCCAAGCATGCCGTCGAGCTTCTCCACCGTATCCTTCAAATGGAAGATGACGCCGTTCTCCTCATGCAGGGAGCGGACGAAATCGCCCATCTCGGCGCCCAACACCTTCTGCATCGGCCGCTCGTCAGGCGCGACGACATGCACCTCGATCTTGCGCGCCCGCAAGGAGGCCGCGACCTCGAGGCCGATGAAGCTGGCGCCGATCACCAGCGCACGCCTGGCACTGCCTGCAGCCTTGATGATGGCGCGGCTGTCCGCGAGGGAGCGCAGGGTGTGAACATGCGGCTGGTCCGCGCCCGGAATCCGCAGCTTGACCGGCTCGGCGCCGGTTGCGAGCAGCAGCCGGTCGAACGGCAGCTTGTCGCCATTGCCGAGCGTGACGCTGCGCGACTTGGCATCGATGGCGGAGACCTCGGTGTTGAGCCTGAGATCGATGCCTGCGTCCCCATAATAGTCCTCGCCGCGCAGCGGCAGCCAATCTTCCGGCGCGTTACCCGCAAGGTAATCCTTGGAGAGGTTCGGCCGGTCGACCGGCATCGCGCCGTCATTGCTGAGCATGGTGATGGCGCCGGCAAAGCCCTCGCGCCGGAGCGTCTCGGCGGCGGTGAGGCCGGCGGCACCGCCGCCGACAATGACGAATTTTTCCCGAGCGGGCGCGCTGCGATGCGCGGCCGGCGGCTTCGGGGCCTCGCGCTTGCGCCGGACGATGATGTTGTCGCGATCGCGCTCGACTTCCCAGACCGCCAGCGCGTTCAAAGCCGGCGGTCGGCTGGCTTCACCCGTACGCAGAGAGAAACAGGCATGATGCCAGGGGCAGCGGATGGTATCGCCCACCACCAGGCCCTCGGCGAGCGGGCCGTGATAATGGCTGCAGGCCGGCTCGATCGCAAAGATCTCGCCGCCGGCCTGCACCAGCAGGACGTCGTCCTCCCCGACATGACCGAGCAATTTGTCGTCCTTGAACGCGGTCAGCGGCACGCCCTTGCTCAGGTCCTGTCCGCTCGGCTTTTTGTCCTCGGCCATGGCAACGCCTCCTTCATGCGTGCGGATCAATCGTTCGAATTGGCGAGCCCCAGCAATTCCTGGCGCGTCAGCGCATTGTCGCGGAACACGCCCAGCATGCGGCTGGTGACGAGATCGGTGCCGGGCTTGTGCGCGCCGCGCGTGGTCATGCAATGATGCGTCGCCTTGATGATGACGCCGACACCTTCGGGCTTGAGCACGTCGTTGATCGTGTTGGCGATCTGCGCGGTCATCTTCTCCTGGATCTGAAGCCGCTTGGCGTAGACGTCGACCACGCGCGCGAGCTTGGAGATGCCGACGACGCGCCCCTGCGGGATGTAGGCGACCCAGGCGCGGCCGACGATCGGCGCCATGTGGTGCTCGCAATGGCTCTCGAAGCGAACGCCGCGCAGCACGATCATCTCGTCATAGCCTTCGATCTCCTCGAAGGTCTTTTGCAGGATTTCGGTCGGGTCCTGCGCGTATCCGGAAAAATACTCCTCGAAAGCCCGCGCAACGCGATCAGGGGTCTCGCGCAGACCGTCGCGAGCGGGATCATCGCCGGCCCAGCGGATCATGGTCCGGATCGCCTGCTCGACCTCCGCCCTGTCGGGCCGTTCGACCGGCGCCTGCGCCACCGCGACCCGTTCCAGCTTACGCACGTGCGACTTCATCGAGATCCTCCCCTGCAGCGAGCCCGGATCCAGAAGCGGGCCCACAGCTTGGACGGCTGCGATCGGAAAAGGTTCCCGAAGGTGAGGGAAATTTGGGAGGGCCGAGCTTAGGCCGGCTGTGACGCCGCCGCTTTCCGCACGTCGACCACGGCCTGCGCCCATTCGGCCGGCCGCTCCTGCGGCAGATTATGGCCGGCGCCAGCGAACACGCGCCGCTCGAAGAAGGCCTCGAACTTGCGGGCGTGATGGGCCGTGCCGGGATTGACGCCGTCGCTGTCGCCGTCGATCGCAATCGCGGGGACGCGGATTGCCGGCTGCGCGGCGAGCTTCGCCTCGATGTCCGCATAGGCGGGATCGCCCGCGACCAGCGCGTAGCGGTGGCGATAGGAATGGATCACGACGTCGACGAAATCAGGATTGTCGAACGACGCCGCGCTGGTCTCGAACGTGGCATCGTCGAAGCTCCATGTCGGCGACCACATGGCCCAGAGCTGACGCGCAAAGCCGCGCCGGTTGCGCTCCAGCGCGCGGCGGCCGCGCTCATTGTGGAAGAGATATTGATACCACAGCGCCGCCTCTTCCGGCGGCGAGGCCGGCTCCATGGCGCGGGCGATGTTCTGGATGTTGTAGGAATTGCCGGAGACGAGGCCAATCACGCGCTCGGGATGGAGCGCCGAGACCACGCAGGCGGCGCGCCCGCCCCAATCGTAGCCGCCGACAACCGCGCGTTCGATGCCAAGCGCATCCATGAAGGCCAGGAGATCGGCGCCGAGCGCCGCCTGCTCGCCGGAGCGCAGCGTGTCGGGAGAGCGAAACCGCGTCGGCCCGTAGCCGCGCAGCCAGGGCACCAGCACCCGCGCGCCGGCCTCGGCGATGACAGGCGCCGTCTCGGCATAGGCGTTCACGTCGTAGGGAAAGCCGTGGCCCATGATGCAGGGCCAGCCGTCGGGCGCACCGTATTCGCGATAGGCGATGTCGAGAATGTCCGTGGTGACGGTTTTTTGTTGCATGGTTTGCTCACGGAGCTTTGCGGAGGCGTAGCCCCGATGGAGCACCCCTACTTCTGCGGTCCCGACAGCGAGATGTCGCGCTCGGCGCGGAACACGTTGCTGTAGAGATTGGCGATCCACTGCCGGCCGATCTCGGTCTTGTTGAGATAGCCGATCTCGGTCTGGATGTACGGTGCGACGCTGTTCCAGTAGAACTGTGGATAGCGGTTCACGATATCGGCGGGCGAATCGTAGCCGAGTTGGCGGTTGATGCCGACCTCCTCGAACTCGTAGTAGAGCGCGTTGGCCTTGCGCAGATAGTTGGGATCGCCGAGCTGGCCGATGAAGTCGGCGGCGCGCAGGATCGAGGCTTCGTCATCATATTCCTGCCCTTCGCGCGCCGGGAAGCGTGTGCCCTCGATGGCGCGGGCAACGCGCTCCGGATCGACTCCGGGAATATGCCGCAACCGCCGAGTCACATACAGCTTCGAACGATCCACGTGATACATCATCAGGCTGGCATCCGATGCACCGCGCGGCAGCGAGATCTTGGTATCGGCCGCGTCGATCACGAAGCCCTCGGCATCGTCCTCCTCGAACAGTCCGCGCACATAACCGATGTCGTGGGCGAGGCAGGCGATCAGCACGTGGACGTAATCCTCGGCCGACAGATGGGCATGAAGGCTTCGGCCGCCGAGGATCGCCTGGGCCGCCAGCGTCACCAGCATCGTATGCTCGATATTGTGATAGAGCGCATCGCTGTTGCCGATACATTCCATCGCGGTGCGGGTCGCGCTCTCGACGATATTGGCAGAAGTCTCATCGTACCGGCGACGCATGAACTTACCGAGAAAGTTCTCGAGGGATTCAGCCGCTAGTCTCGGTAAGGTTATCATGGATGCAGCCCCCTCCGCCGCTGGTGTCCCATGCCATCTCCCGAAGTCTCTATTGTTCTCGACGCGACGCCAGCATAGCCCATCTTGGGCCGAGTAACCAAATGCTGGAACGAGAACACGAAAAAATGTTGCGGTTGTGCTGTGCGACATCACGGTTGCGCTAACGGCTCGCTACACCCCGCGAGCGGGCTGCGGGAGACGCTGATCGCGGTCATTCCACCAGCAGCACGTCGACGGCGACGCCGAGCTTCTGCTTGGGCGAGCCGACGATGATGCCGTCGATCGGCGAGACGTCGGAGAAGTCGCGCCCGACCGCGAGCACGATATGGTCGTTGCCGATCAAGAGGTCGTTGGTCGGGTCGAAATCCACCCAGCCCAGCACCGCACCGCACCACAGCGAGACCCAGGCGTGGGTGGCGTCGGCGCCCTGCAGGCGCGGCTGGCCCGGCGGCGGAATGGTGCGCAGATAGCCGCTGACATAGGCCGCCGGCAGACCGAGCCCGCGCAGCCCTGCGATCATCACATGGGCAAAATCCTGACAGACGCCGTGGCGCTTGTCGAAGACCTCGGTCAGCGGCGTCGAGATCACCGTCGCCTTCGGGTCGTAGCGAAATTCGCCGCGGATGCGGTGCATCAGATCGACGGCACATTCGAGGATGGCCGCGCCGGGCGGAAAGCTTTCCGCCGCATAAGCGCTGACCGGACGGAGCACCGGCACCAGCGGGCTCGCAAAGACATAGCCAATCGGCGAGGACGGCCCGAGGCTGGTCGCCTCGAAGGCAATGTCGCGAATGCTTTCCCAGGCAGGGCTCGCCGCATCGCGCGCCGGCGGCTGCCGCGAGATGGAGACACGCGACCGTGAATCGATCCGCAGATTGCGATGCGCGGCTTCGATCACCACGCTCTCGGTCAGCGTGCCGAAGAAATCGCGCCGCACATTGCGCTCGGCAGGACGCGGACGGATCTCGACACTGTGCGAGATCAGCTCCTGGCCGGCGCCGCTTCTGGGCTCCAGCCGCAGCGTGCAGCGGGCGAAGCTGACCGGACTCTCGTATTCGTAGGTGGTGACGTGACGAATGTCGTAGATCACGCCAGCCCCGTCAGCTTTTCCGGCCGGGCGGCATTGGGGCCATGCGGGAAGTAGTGCTGCCCGATCGCATCCGCGAGGCTGAGCAGGTCCTGCTCCAGCGCGAACAGCGTCTTGACCTCGAGCTTCTCGGCCTCCGCCGTCGCAAGCATCGCCTGCATCGCCACCGCCAGCCGCTCCGGCTTCTCGATCAGGCCGTGCTCCCTCAGGCTCGGCAGCGCGGCGATGTGCTCGTTCAGCGTCGTCACCTGGAACGCCACCGACCGCGGATTGTAGCCGTCGAGCACGGCGAGGTCGCGCACCGGCGCCAGGATCGGCGCCAGCAGATAACGCGAGCGGTATGTGATCTGGCAATCCACCAGGGTGAGCAGGATGTCGAGGTCCTCGTCGCCGGCCTCGTCATAGGCGAATTGGCGCGTGAAGCGCGTGGTGTTGATGGCACGCTCGGTGCGGCGGCCGATGTCGAGGAAGCGCCAGCCGGCGGCGCGGTTCATGTTCTCCTGCGCGAGGCCAGCGAAGCTCGCCAGCTCCTGCAAGGTCAGCTCGGCCGCGCTCAGCACGCTGTCGTCGTCCTCGACTTCGTACGCCAGACGCTCGGCCATCTCGGTGATGACCTGCCAGGCATCGGGCGACAGCCGCTCGCGCAAGGAGGTCGCCGTGCGCTGCGCCGCGCGGACCAGTGACAGGGCCGAGCCGAAACGATCAGGGCTCTGCAGCGCTTCCGCCACGATGCGCCCGGACGCGGTGCGCGATGTCTGCGAGACCGCGCCCCAGGCTACCAGCAGGCGCTGGATGCGTTCGGCCGATTGCAGCGAGGCCGCAGTGCCCTTGTTGGGTCCGCTCGGCGAGCCCAAAGCGCGCACCAGGCGCAGCGTCGCCTCGGCGCGTTCGAGATAGCGGCCGAGCCAAAACAGATTGTCGGCGGCCCGGCTCGGCAGCACGCCGGCGATGCGGCGGATGCGGACCTTGTCGGTCGCCGGCAGCAAGGTCGCGGTCGAGACCTGCTTGTCGGAGACGATCCAGACGTCGGCGGCGCGCGCACCGTCGCCCATCGACACGGCGCGCGCGTCCGGCTGTTCGGCGATCCGGCAGAAGCCGCCGGGCATGATGGCCCAGCCGTCGGGCGTTGCGGCGGCGAACACGCGCAGCACGAAAGGACGCGGCGTGATCTGACCCTGCTCCCACACCGGCATGGTCGAAAGCCGCACCACCTCCTGGCCGACATAGTCCATGCCGCGCGTGGTGATGGCGTCGACCAGGCGCTGGCGGTCGCTTGCATCGAGCTCGCTCGCGAGCACCGGCCCTGCGCGGTCGAAACCGGGCACGCCGCGCCGATAGGCGCCTTCGATCGCGACCTCGTCGAGCCGCGCCAGCACCTCCTCGCGCGCGCTGCGCTGGCCGCACCACCAGGTCGCGATATGCGGCATCTTCAGCTCTTCGCCGAGCAGGCGCCGGCTCAGCGCCGGCAGGAAGCCGAGCAGCGCCCGCGCCTCCAGGACGCCCGAACCCGGCATGTTGGCGACGACGACGCCGTCCTTGCGCAGCACGTCGATCAGGCCGGGCACGCCGAGATGCGAGGACGCATCGAGCTCGAGTGGATCGAGCGAATTGGAATCGACGCGGCGCAGCAGCACGTCGAGCCGCTTGAGGCCGGCAACGGTGCGGATGTGGATGCGGTTGTCGCTGACGGCGAGATCGTCGCCCTCGACCAGGAGGAAGCCGAGATAGCGCGCCAGCGTGGCGTGCTCGAAATAGGTTTCGCTGAAGCTGCCGGGGGTGAGCACGCCGATGCGCGGCTCGTCGCGGTCGGCGCGTGCGCGAAGAGAGTCGCGAAAGGCCTCGAAGAACGGCGCGACGCGCGGCACGTTCATCGACTTGTAGAGGTCGGAGAAGGCGCGCGACAGCACCAGGCGGTTCTCCAGCGCGTAGCCCGCGCCTGATGGGGCCTGGGTGCGATCGCCGAGCACCCACCAGCGGCCGTCGGGACCGCGGCCGACATCGGCGGCATAGAGCGAGAGATAGCGCCCGCCCGGCGGCGGCACGCCACAGACGGGGCGGAGGTATTCCGGGCTACCGGCGATCGCGGCCGCCGGCAGCGCGCCCTCGGCGACCAGCCGGCCCTCGCCATAGATATCGGCCAGCACGCGCTCGAGCAGCTCGGCGCGCTGGGTGATGCCGGCGCAAAGCTGCCGCCAATCGGTCTCGTCGATCAGAAGCGGCAGATGGCTGATCGCCCAGGGCCGGTCGGCGCTGTCGCCGGGGGCGCGGTAGGTGACGCCGGCCTCGCGGAGGTGGCGGTCGGCCATGCCGAATCGCCGCTCGATCTCGTCGGGCGCGAGCGCGCCGAAGGCATCGAAGAAGCGGCTCCAGACCCCGCGCGGGGCGCCGTCCGACCCCAAGAACTCGTCGGGGATGCCGGGCAGCCGGCGATAGTCACGGACCCATTGCGCGAGGCGGCGCTGGCTCTCACGTTGTCCATCACGTTGACTTGGCGCCCTACCCGCCTGGTCGTTCTCTTCGGCTGCGCCCTCGGCCATGCGCCTCTCCCTGCCCCACCATCATACTCATTGCAGGAGCGGAGTCCGCAAGTCGAGGGTCAGCGGGAACTCATTTGTGCGTTCCTCGGGCGGCGGCTGGACCGGTCCCGGGGTATGGCCGTGGTCCTGGAAGCGCGCCAGACGCCGCGCCTCGGCCTCATAGGTGTTGACCGGCTTGGTATCGTAGCTTCGGCCGCCGGGATGGGCGACATGGTAGACGCAGCCGCCGAGCGAGCGGCCGTTCCAGGTATCAATAAGGTCAAACGTCAGCGGTGCGTGGACCGGGATGGTCGGGTGCAGGCCGGAGGCCGGCTGCCAGGCCTTGAAGCGGACGCCGGCGACAGCCTCGGCCGAGCGGCCGGTCGAGGTCATGGGCAGGCGGCGGCCGTTGCAGGTGACGATGTGGCGGCCCTCGACGAAGCCCTCCGCCTTGACCTGGAGCCGCTCGACCGAGCTATCGACATAGCGCACGGTGCCGCCGGCCGAACCCTCCTCGCCCAGCACGTGCCAGGGCTCCAGCGCCTGGCGCAATTCCAGCGTGACGCCGCCGTGATGGACGCGGCCAAAGGCGGGGAAGCGGAATTCGAGCTGGGCCAGATACCATTCCGGCTCGAACGGGTAGCCGAACTGCTTGAGCTCGCCGAGCACGTCGAGGAAGTCTTCCCAGATGAAATGCGGCAGCATGAAGCGGTCATGCAGCGCGGTGCCCCAGCGCACGAACTTGCCAGCTTGCGGCTCGCGCCACATCTTCGCGATCAGCGCGCGGATCAACAGCTGCTGCGCCAGCGACATGCGCGGATCGGGCGGCATTTCGAGCGCGCGGAATTCGACGAGGCCGAGCCGGCCCGTCGGCCCCTCCGGCGAGTAGAGCTTGTCGATGCAGATCTCGGCGCGGTGGGTGTTGCCGGTGATGTCGACGAGCAGGTGGCGGAACAGGCGGTCCACCAGCCATAGCGGCGTCTGGTACCCCGGCGGCGGCACGTGCGAGAGCGCGATCTCGAGCTCGTAGATGCTGTCGTGGCGGGCTTCGTCGATGCGCGGCGCCTGGCTGGTCGGGCCGATGAACAGGCCGGAGAAGAAATAGGACAACGAGGGATGCCGCTGCCAATACAGCACGAGGCTCCTCAGCAGATCCGGCCGACGCAGGAACGGCGAGTCCTGCGGGCTCGAGCCGCCGATCACGACGTGATTGCCGCCGCCGGTGCCGGTGTGGCGGCCGTCGACCAGGAAGCGGTTGGCGCCGAGACGCACCTTGCCGGCGTCTTCATAGAGACCGGAGGTGATCTCGACCGCTTCGCGCCAATTCTTTGCCGGCTGGATGTTGATCTCGATCACGCCAGGATCGGGCGTCACCTTGATCACCTCGATGCGCGGATCGAACGGCGGCGGATAGCCTTCGACGTGAACCGGGAGCTGCATCTCCTCGGCGGTGGCTTCGAGCACGGCGACCAGCTCGAGATAATCCTCGATGCGCTCGACCGGCGGCATGAACGCGCAGATGACGCCGTCGCGGACTTCCACCGACATCGCGGTGCGCACCGGGACGACCGTATTGAGGTTTTCAGGGGCGGCCCGCGGTGGTAATTCCGGACGCGCCGCGAGCGTGAACACCGGCAGCTTGCCGCGGGACTCCATCGGGTCCTGCTCGACGATGTAGGGATATTGGTTCGGCGGGACGTAGCCGAGCGACCCGATCGGCAGGCGCAAGCCCAACGGTGAATCGCCCGGCATCAGGAACAGATGATTGCGCCGCAATTGCCAGCGCTCGCTGCGCCAGCGCGGCGGCGCGTTCCAGCGCTGCACCGGCAGCACGAAGCCGCGCGGCGTGTTGAGGCCCTCGTCGAACACCCGCGCCATCCGTGCGCGCGCTTCCGGATCGGACAATTTGGCGTCGGAGGGATCGACATTGAAAGGAAGCTCGGCCTCCTTCTGCAGCCAGTAGGCGGTGTCCTCATAGGCCGGCATGATGTAGCCGGGATCGAGGCCGAGCCGGGCCGCGGTGCCTTCCATGAAGGCCTCGGCGTCTTTCACCTCGGCGCGGCGCGGATGTTCGATCCTGGCGATCAGGTCTGCATTCTTCCAGATCGGCACGCCGTCCTTCCGCCAGTACAGGCCGAAGGCCCAGCGCGGCAGGCTCTCGCCCGGATACCATTTGCCCTGGCCGTAATGCAGCAGACCGCCGGGCGCGAAGCGCGTGCGCAAGCGGCGGATCAGATCATCGCCGAGCGCGCGCTTGGTCGGGCCGACGGCTTCCGTATTCCACTCCGCAGCTTCGAGATCGTCGACCGAGACGAAGGTCGGCTCGCCGCCCATGGTGAGCCGCACATCGGCGCTCGCGAGATCACCGTCGACCTGCTCGCCGAGATCGTTGAGCCGCGCCCAGGATTCGTCGGAGAACGGCTTTGTGATGCGCGGCGCCTCGCGGATGCGCTTCACGCTCATGTCGAAGGCGAACTCGACCTCGGCAAAGCCGGCGCCGCCCGAAATCGGCGCGGCGGAGCGATAATGCGGCGTGGCGGCAACCGGGATGTGGCCCTCGCCCGCCAGCATGCCGGAGGTCGCATCGAAGCCGATCCAGCCGGCGCCGGGCAGATAGACCTCGACCCAGGCGTGCAAATCGGTGAAGTCGTTCTCCACCTCCGGCGGGCCCTCGATCGGGTCAATGTCGGGGCGGATCTGGATCAGATAGCCGGAGACGAAGCGCGCGGCGAGCCCGAGATGACGGAAGATCTGGATCAGCAGCCAGGCGGAGTCGCGGCATGATCCCGCACCCGAGGCAAGCGTCTCCTCCGGCGTCTGCACGCCCGGCTCCATCCGGATAATGTAGCGGATCTTCTTCTGCAGTTCGCGATTGAGCTCGACCAGGAAGTTGACGGTGTTCGGAGCGTCCTGCGGGATCGTATCCAGATATTTCGCAAACAGGCGATCGGGCTTGATGGTCTCTAGATAGGGTGCGAGTTCGGTCTTGAGATCCCTGGGATATTCGAACGGAAAGCTGTCGGCATAGGGCTCGACGAAAAAGTCGAACGGGTTGACCGTGGTCATCTGCGCCGTGAAATCGACCTCGATCTTCAATTCGGTCGTCTTCTCCGGGAAGACGTAACGCGCGATCCAATTGCCCAGTGGATCCTGCTGCCAGTTCACGAAATGGTTGGATGGCGTGACCTTGAGCGAATAGCTCAGGATCGGCGTACGCGTATGCGGCGCCGGGCGCAGGCGGATGGTCTGCGGACCAAGGTCGATCGGGCGGTCGTATTTGTAGTGCGTGACATGATGCAAAGCGACGTAGATCGACACGGGGTGCGGTGCTCCAGCAGCTTTTTTGAGCAGAACACCTGATGTGGGTGCGATCAAGCACTAACAACGGGCAGCGGGTGCCTAGGTAAGTTGCGGCTGGGTGCTTTCCTCCTTCTTCCCTTGCGGGAGAAGGTGGCATAGGCGGCCTTCAGCCGCCGTTCCTAAGAACGCCGAAGCGAAGTTCGGGTATGGCGCCGGATGAGGGGTATGTCTCTGCGGACTCGGTGCAGGATCACTTGCGGAGAGAACCCCTCACCCGTCTCGCCGCTACGCGGCGAGCCACCCCTCTCCCACAAGGAGGGAGGGAAGACGGCGCCGTCCTCTCCGCGACAGCCTACGCCGCCGAGGTCAGTCTTTGCAAAAACTGCGTCACCTCGCGGCGGAGCGTCTCGACTTCGCCGTGGACGCGCTCGGAGGCGCTGTTGACGCGGCTGGCGACGCGGCCGGTGTCGGCGGCGGCTTCACTGATGCCTGTCACGTTGGAGGAGACCTGCGAGGTGCCGGCGGAGGCCTCCTGGACGTTGCGGGCGATCTCCCGGGTCGCGGAGCCCTGCTGCTCGATCGAGGCCGCAATGCTCGCGGTGATGCCGTCGATCTCGGCGATGGTCTGTGCGATCGCCTCGACGGCTGCGACCGAATTGGTCGTCGATTGCTGCATCTCGCCGACCTTGGCGCTGATCTCCTCGGTCGCCTTCGCGGTCTGGTTGGCGAGGCTCTTGACCTCGGAGGCGACGACCGCGAAGCCGCGGCCGGCCTCGCCCGCCCGCGCCGCCTCGATCGTGGCGTTGAGCGCCAGCAGGTTGGTCTGCTCGGCGATCTCGCTGATCAGCTTGACGACGTCGCCGATCCGCAGCGCGGCATCCGCAAGGATGCGGATCTCGCTGCCGGCACGATTGGCCTCATCGACGGCGCGGCCGGTGCTGGTGGTCGAGCCCTCCACCTGGCGGCTGATCTCCGCGATCGAGGATGTGAGTTGCTCCGCGGCGCTCGCCACCGTCGCGACGTTGCTCGAGGCCTGATCGGACGCGTTGCGCATGCCGGAGGTTTGGCGGCTCGTCATCTCCGCCGCGGCCGCCATCTGGCCGGCGTCGGATTCGAGATCTGTCGCGGCGCTCATGAGGCTGCCTGCGACGTCGTCGAGATGCGTGCCGAACTGCTGGGCGAGGCCCGCGATCTCGACCACGCGGCGGCCGAGGCTGTCGGTGCCGGCATTGATCACGGTGGCCGAGCGGCGGAACGAGCCGGGCAAGCCGCGCGCGAGGATCTTGCGGAAATACTTGCCGCGGCTGGCATAGTCCATCGACGCCGAAGCCTCGCGCACGAAGGCGTCGGTGATGTCGAGCATGTCGTTGACGGATTTCTGGATGGCGCCGATCCGCCCGGCCTGGCGCTCGCTCAGGATCCGCGCTTCGAGATCGCCGCGCGCCGCCTTGCGGCAGACGTCGGCGACTTCGTCGACGGCCAGTGCCGCGCGATGCTGGCACCAGAGCCCATAGCCGAGCAGCGCGACCGTCGCGCCGAGCAACGCGGCGCTGGCCACTCCGGTCACACCGATAACAGAGAGAACAAAAGCAACGACGGCAACAACACACGCGAGCGCGGTCGCTCCCTGCGCCTTAGAGAGAGAGCACAAATTCATCGTAACCGACACCGTTTTGCTTGAGCAGACCGACCATCACGTCGAAGCTCGCGCGCATGCCGTCCTTGGCATTGGCGTGGCGCGCCTCTTCGGCGCAGAGCGCCTTGTAGATCGGCTTGATTTTCTCGACCGGCGCCGGATCGGGCCTGCGCCGATTGGAATGATAGCCGATGATGTTGCCGCGATCGTCGAGCGTCGGGGTGACATGAGCGAACACCCAATAATGGCTGCCATCCCCGGCGAGATTGACGACGTAGGCGAAGATTTCCTGCTTGGCCTGGAGCGTATCCCATAGCAGCTTGAAGACGCAGCGCGGCATGTCGGGATGGCGGATCAGGCTGTGGGGCGCGCCCATCAGTTGCTTCCAGGGATATTTCGCCATGCGCAGAAAGACGTCGTTGGCGTAGGTGATGCGTCCCTTGAGATCGGTCTTCGATACGATCAGCTCCTCCTCACCGAGGAGATTCTCCACCCCAGTAGGACGTATCGCTTGCATCGTCTGATCCCTGAACAAAGGCCGGCCCCACCACGCTGTGGAGCCGCATCACGCCCTGTCTACGGCAACAGTGTTAATCAGGTGTAAGCTTGGGAACTTGCGGGCGCGATACGCGCCTCCGTATCATTACTTAGCGAGCGATCGTTGCGTCGGGCGCAACTGCACGCGCCGCCGTTATCACTTGATTCAATTGCGACTGCATCGCGATTGCATCGGTGCGTAGCGCGACTACATCGTCGCGCCGAGCACCCAGGGCGCGAACTCGGCGCCGCCGAAATCAAAACTCTCGCTCTTGGTCGGCTGGCCCGAGGCCGTCTTCAGGATGAGGTCGAAGATGCGCTGGCCGCATTCCTGCACGCTTTCCTCGCCTTCGAGGATGGTGCCGCAATTGACATCCATGTCCTCTTCCATGCGCTTGTACATCGGCGTGTTGGTGGCGAGCTTGATCGAGGGCGCCGGCTTGCAGCCGAACACGCTGCCGCGACCGGTCGTGAAGCAGACGAGGTTGGCACCGCCGGCGACCTGGCCGGTCGCCGCGACCGGGTCGTAGCCGGGCGTGTCCATGAACACAAAGCCCTTCTTGGTGATGGGCTCGGCATAGCGCAACACCTCGACGAGATTGGTGGTGCCGGCCTTCGCCATCGCGCCGAGCGACTTCTCCAAAATGGTGGTGAGGCCGCCGGCCTTGTTGCCGGGACTCGGATTGGCGTTCATCTCGGCGCCTTCGCGCGCGGTGTAGTCGTCCCACCAGCGCATGAGATCGACCAGCTTCTCGCCGACCTCGCGGCTGACGGCACGGCGCGTCAAGAGATGCTCGGCACCGTAGGTTTCCGGCGTCTCCGACAGGATCACGGTGCCGCCGTGGCGCACGATGAGATCGCTGGCAGCACCCAGCGCCGGATTGGCGGACACGCCGGAATAGCCATCTGAGCCGCCGCATTGCAGAGCCACGGTGAGTTCGCTTGCCGGCACGGTTTCGCGCCTGACCTTGTTGGAATCCGCCAGCGCCTCGCGCACGAAGGCGATGCCCGCCTCCACCGTCTTGCGGGTGCCGCCGACCTCCTGGATGTCCATCGCGCGCAGGCGGCCGGCGAGCTTCTGCTCTTCCATGAGTCCGCCGATCTGGTTCACCTCGCAGCCGAGGCCGAGCACGATGACGTGGGAGAAATTGACGTGCCGCGCATAGCCGCCGAGCGTGCGGCGGAGCAGCGCGAGCGGCTCGTTCTGTGTCATGCCGCAGCCGGTCTTGTGGGTCAGCGCGACCACGCCGTCGACATTGGGGAAATCGGCCAGCGGATTGTCGCCGGTGAAGGGATTCTTCTTGAAGACGTCGGCGACGAGGCTTGCGACATGCGCGCTGCAATTCACCGAGGTGAGGATGCCGATATAGTTGCGGGTGGCGACACGGCCGTCCGGACGGCGGATGCCTTCGAACGTTGCCGGCAGATCGAAATTCGGTGTCGGCTTGACGTCGGCGCAGTAGGCGTAGTCCTTGGCGAAATCGCCCATGCCGATGTTCTGCACGTGCACGTGCTGACCCGGCGCGATGGCTTGGGTCGCAAAGCCGATGATCTGGCCGTAGCGGATCACAGGTTCGCCCACAGCGAACGGCCTGATCGCGACCTTGTGGCCGGAGGGAATGCGCTCGACCGTGGTCACGCCGTCGGCCACCGATGTCCCCGGCGGCAGGCTGGCGCGCGCGATCAGCACGCCATCATCGGGATGCAGGCGGATGACGGGGCTGATGGTCATGGGAGGTCTCCTTGGCTCTTCAAGTATCGTGCCCCGGACGCTGCGCTGCGCGACAGCGGTGCGCTGCAGATCCGGGGCCCAGTGTTACGTCATGTGCTTGACAGCGACTGGGTCCCGGCTCTGCGGAGCAGCGCTTTGCGCTGCGCCGCGTCCGGGACACACAAGCTCAAGCCTTGCCGCCGGAATCCTTGCGGGTCGCGTTGACCTGCATCTTGGCGTAGGTCGTCATCAGGCCGACCTCATTCGACAGCGTCACCAGCTTGAAGCCCATGTTGATGGCGCGCGCTGCGCCTTCGGCGCCGCTGCAATGGATGCCCGGATTGAGGCCGCGCTTGCCGCACTCCTTGATGATCTTCTCGTAGATCGCGAGGATCTCGGGCTCCGAGCGGTCGAGCTTGGGCTCGAGGCCGTAGGAGAAGCCGAGATCGGACGGGCCAATATAGACGCCGTCGATGCCCTCGACGTCGAGGATCGCTTCCATGTTCTCGACCGCGGTCTTGGTCTCCATCATCGGCAGCAGGATGGTGTCGGCGTTGGCGGTCTTCTGGTACGAGCCCGCGGTGCCGTACATGCCGGCGCGGATCGGGCCGTTGGAGCGGACGCCCTGCGGCGGATATTTCGAATAGGAGACGAGGTTCCTGGCTTCCTGCGGCGTGTTGACCATCGGGCAGATCACGCCATAGGCGCCGCCGTCGAGCACCTTGCCGATGATGCCGGGCTCGTTCCAGGGCACGCGGACCATCGGGGTGACCGGATGCTTGTCCATCGCCTGGAAGCATTGCACCATCGACAGATAGTCCTGCACGCCATGCTGCATATCGACGGTGACGCTGTCGAAGCCGCATTGCGCGATCATCTCGGCCGAGAAGCCGGAGGGAATAGCCAGCCACGCGTTGACCACGGCCTTGCCCGACTTCCAGATGTCCTTGACCTTATTGCCCACGTTGCTTTCCTTCCCTGTTGCTTTCACTCGCCGCGGATCGGGTTCGGCCGCACTTTGAGCGAAAAAAAGCGTGAATGTCCATGGCTCTCGCCGCGCACGCGCGCATATCTGGGTTCACCCCTCCGCGAGGGTATCATCCGCGCTTCCGAGCCCGGCAAGACTGTGTTCGAGTTCGCTCAGCATGTCCTGCAATTCGGCGAGCTTGCGTGCGCCAAAGCGTCGCGTGATCTCGGCATAGATCGCTTCGGAATTCGGCGCCACGGCGGCCATCAGCTTCACCCCCTCTTTGGAGATCGAGACCATGCTGCGGCGTTGGTCGGCTTTCGCGATTCTGCGCTCGATCAGATTGCGCGCCTCGAGATCGCGCAGGATGCGTGACAGGCTCGGTCCGAGCAGGAACGCCGTGCGCGCGAGTTCCGTGACCTCGACCGCTTCGATCGCCGCCAGCGCGCGCAGGATACGCCATTGCTGCTCGGTCAGGCCGTGCTCGCGCAGCGAGGGACGAAACTGCCGCATCACCGCTTCGCGCGCCCGCAGCAGCGACATCGGCAGCGAGCGCGAGAAATCGCGCATCGGCACCTGACGTGTGGCGGACACGCTTCCGTTCGCTGGATCAGCCGGTTTCTTCACCATGATGCCCTTTCAAACCGCAGGAAGTTTGCGGTGCAGCAAGCCGAAATGGGGTTTGACGCATTCATTTAACATGTTAAGCATCTCGCGGCACCTCAATTTGTAAGATCGCAAATGGCGCTTTCCGACGACGATATCCAAGCCTGCGCGAGGCGTCTGCACCAGGCGGAGAAGACCCGTACGCAGATCCGGCAGCTCTCGCAGGATTTCCCCGGCATTACCATTGCCGATGCCTACGCGATTCAAAAGGCCTGGGTCGACGTCAAGATCGCGGAGGGGCGCACCGTCAAGGGCCACAAGATCGGCCTGACCTCGAAGGCGATGCAGAGCGCGCTCAACATCGACGAGCCGGATTCGGGCGTGCTGCTCGACGACATGTTCTTTGCCGATGGCGGCTTGGTGCCGACCGAGCGCTTCATCGCGACGCGGGTCGAAGCCGAGCTCGCCTTCGTTATGAGCAAGCGCCTCTCGGGCCCCGACTGCACGCTGTTCGACGTGCTCAACGCCACCGACTTCGTCGTGCCGGCGCTGGAGATCCTCGACACCCGGATCGAGCGCGTCGATCCCGCCACGAAAGCGACGCGGAAGATTTTCGACACCATCGCCGACAATGCGGCGAATGCCGGCATCGTGCTCGGCGGCCGGCCGATCCGCCCGCTCGACGCGGACCTGCGCTGGATCGGTGCGCTGTGTTTCAAGAACGGCCAGCTCGAGGAGACCGGCCTTGCCGCCGGCGTGCTCAATCATCCGGCGACCGCGGTGGCGTGGCTCGCCAACAAGATCGCGCCGCTTGGGCTCGCGCTCGAACCGGGCCAAATCGTGCTCGCGGGCTCCTTCATCCGTCCGATCGAGACCCGCAAGGGCGACACAATTCAGGCCGATTATGGCGCCTATGGCTCGGTGAGCTGCTACTTCGCGTAAGGCAACAAGACGACAGGGAGTGAAAACGCGATGCCGCATTTCACGATCGAATACTCGGCCAATCTCGACGGCCGTCTCGACATGAAGCTGGTGTGCGAAGTCGTGCGCAAGGCGGCGGTCGAGACCGGCATCTTCCCGCTCGGCGGCATCCGCGTCCGCGCCATCCGCTGCGAGCATTATGCGATCGCCGACGCCAGACAGGATTACGGCTTTCTCGACATGGTGCTCCGCATCGGCGAGGGCCGCGACCTCAAGACGCGACAGCAGGCCGGCGAGCACGTCTTCCAGGCGCTCTCGCGCCATCTCGATCCCGTTTTTGCCGCCAGCAAGTTCGCCTTGTCGTTCGACATGCAGATCAACGACAAGGACACCAGCTGGAAGCGCAACAACATCCACGACGCCCTGAAAGCGGATGCACAAGCGGGTTGATGTTTTTCGAAGCCGCGGGCGTCCGAGTTCTGCCAAAATGGCAGTGTCGCGGATACCCGAACGTCAATTGAATTGGATTTAGCGCAATGACCACCCTCACCGGCGGCGAAGCAATCGTAAGCGGCCTGGTCGCCCACGGCGTCGACACCGTGTTCGGCCTGCCTGGCGCACAGGTCTACGGCCTGTTCGACGCCTTTCACCAGGCCCAGCTCAAGGTGATCGGCGCGCGGCACGAACAGGCCTGCGGCTACATGGCGTTCGGCTATGCGCGCTCCAGCGGCAGACCCGGCGTGTTCAGCGTGGTGCCCGGCCCCGGCGTACTGAATGCCAGCGCGGCGCTGCTCACCGCCTTCGGCTGCAACGAGCCGGTGCTGTGCGTCACCGGCCAGGTGCCGACGCCATTCCTGGGCAAGGGCCGCGGCCATCTGCACGAGATGCCGGACCAGCTCGCGACCCTGCGCACCTATGTGAAATGGGCCGACCGGATCGAATATCCAGCCAACGCGCCGACAATCGTGGCGCGCGCCTTCCAGGAGATGAATTCGGGCCGGCGCGGCCCCGCCTCGGTCGAGATGCCCTGGGACGTCTTCACGCAGCGCGCCGCAACTTCGGCGGCCCGGGTGCTGGAGCCGCTGCCCTCCCCGCAACCAGATCCCGATCTGGTCAAGCAGGCGGCGGCGCGGATCAAGGCCAGCAAGGCGCCGATGATCTTCGTCGGCAGCGGCGCGATCGAGGCCGGCGAGGAGATCCTCGAACTCGCCGAGATGATCGATGCGCCCGTCGTCGCCTTCCGCAGCGGGCGCGGCATCGTCTCCAACGCGCATGAGCTCGGCCTGACCATGGCCGCGGCCTACAAGCTGTGGCCCACGACCGATTTGATGATCGCGATCGGCACGCGCGCCGAGCTGCCGGCGTCCGGTTTCCGCTGGCCCTATCAGCCGAGCGGCCTCAAATCCATTCGCATCGACATCGACCCGGCCGAGATGCGCCGTCTCGCCGTCGATACCGCCATCGTCGCCGATGCCAAAGCCGGCACGGCCGACCTGGTCACGGCGGTGAAGAAAGCCGGCCATGCGCGGACGCGTGGGCGGCGGGAGGAGATCCGCGAGGCCACCGCGGCCGCGCAGGCCGAGATCCAGCGCATCCAGCCGCAGATGGCCTATCTCAACATTTTGCGCGAGGTGCTGCCGGCGAATGCGATCGTGACCGATGAATTGTCACAGTTCGGCTTCGCCTCCTGGTACGGCTTTCCGATCTACCAGCCGCGCACCTTCATCACTTCGGGTTACCAGGGCACGCTCGGCTCGGGCTTCCCGACCGCGCTGGGCGCCAAGGTCGCCAATCCCGACAAGCCGGTGGTCGCCATCACCGGCGACGGCGGCTTCATGTTCGGCGTGCAGGAGCTTGCCACCGCGGTGCAGTTCAACATCGGCGTGGTGACCTTGGTGTTCAACAACAACGCCTACGGCAATGTCCGCCGCGACCAGCGTGAACGCTTCGACGGCCGCGTGGTGGCGTCGGATCTGGTCAATCCGGATTTCGTCAAGCTCGCGGAGTCATTTGGCGTTGCGGCTGCGCGCGTTACGGCGCCGGACCAGTTCAAGGCAGCGATGGAGAAGGCGCTTAGCCATGGCGGGCCGTATTTGATTTCGGTGGAAGTGGCGCGGGATTCCGAAGTCAGCCCGTGGGCGTTCATCCACCCGCCGAAGCCTTGATCTGAGCACCGCCGCCCTGTAGCCGCGCCGCCGCGATCACCAGCAAGCCCGCGCCTGCGACCGACCAGCAGGCGACCGGCGCCCAGTGCAGCAGCGGCGCGTATTCGGGCATCTTCTGCAGGCCGCCAGCGACGGCCGCCATGCGTGCGAACGTGCCGAGGGCGAGTGCGGAGAAGACCAGGCCCGTGACCTTGCCCTCGGCGCCGGTCGAGCCGATCGCGAGCGCAGCCGAGATCGCGCTCATCAGCATGCAGCCCCATGCGGCGCCGGCGAGAAACTGCGCCGCGATCAGCGTATTGAGGTTGCCGGCGAGCTCGGCCGCCGCGATCGCGACCGCGCCGAGCAGTCCTGCGGCGCCCATCACGATCAGGCCGCCGCGATGCTTGACGACGAGACTCGCCGGAAACATCGCGATGTTGAAGCCGATCCAGAACACCGGCATCAGCCATTGCAGTTCGCCGGATGCCGCGAACCGCAGATAGGCCGGCGCACTGTTCATGGCAAAATGCAACTGGTAGCCGAGCGCGAGCGCGACCATCGCGACGATGAAGGCGATCGGCACGAGACCGAGCGGCTTTGCCGCCTCGTCCGGCCTCGGCGGCATGGTGTCGCGCGCCACGTCGTGCTCGATCCGCGACAGCCCGAGTGCCGTGAGCAGCAGCACCACGCTGGAGATGACGAAGGGCAGCTGCGCATCGTGCTCGCGCAGCACCACGCCGAGATAGGGCGAGACCGCGCCGGCGACGCCGTAGCCGAGCATCGCCAGCGCCGCGAGGAACGGCGCCTGCGGCTTGGCGCGGTGCTTGCCGAGCAAGGTCAGCGGCGGCGCGCGCAGCGCCGAGGAGGTCGCCGACCAGATCACGATCAGTGCGATGAACCAGCCTTGCGCAGCCGCACCGGTTCCGGCGACGAAGGGCAGTGCCACGAATGCGGCGCAGGAGATCGCGGTGACGATCCCGACGAACAGGCCGAGCCGGCCGGCGTAAGGCGAGAGCTTGTCGGCGGCGATTCCCATCGCGGTGTCGGCAATGGTGAAGATGGCCTGATCCAGCATCAGGATAAGGATGACGGCGCCCGGCGCGATCCCGACCTCGGCGGCGAGCTTCGGCAGGTAGATGACGTAAGTTGTCCAGCCCAGCGTGAACACCAATTGCAGCGCGGCCAGATAAAGGCCGGTGCGATTAGCCGTCCCGGCATCCGCCGTGTGCTCGATGGTCGTCATGTCAGCCGCCTCCCCCCGGTCCCGAGCTTAGACGAGCCAAGCGGGCGAGGAAACGCCTCAGCGCGTTCGGCGGAAGGTCAGATTGATCCGCTTCCGCCCGAGCAGCGCATGCTCGCCGTAGGCGAGCGGCGCGACGCCGTGATAGGCGAGCCTGGACGGGCCGCCCCAAACCACGACATCGCCGTGGACCAGCCGGAAACGCCGCGGCCTGTCGGCGCGAGCGAGGCCGCCGAACAGGAAGGTCGCGGGCAGCCCGAGCGAGACCGAGACGATTGGCGCCGAATAATCCAGCTCGTCCTTGTCCTGATGCAGCGACAGCCGCGTGCCGGGCTCGTAGCGGTTGACGAGGCAGGCATCGGGCGCGAAGCCGGTAAAACCGCCCTGCTCCGCCGCGCGGCGAGCGAGATCGCGCAGCACCGGTGGCATCGCCGGCCAGGGCGCGCCGGTTCTGGGATCGATGGGATCGTAGCGATAGCCGGTGTGATCGGTGATCCAGCCGCGCTCGCCGCAATTGGTCATCGCCACCGACATCAGGTGGCCGCCGGGCGTGGTCATGCGGCGGAACGGCGATTGCGCCACGATGGCGCGCACGGCGTCGATCAGCTCGCTCTCGATCGGCGTGACGAAGCCGCGCAACAGTACGGCGCCGTCTGCGATCTCCTCGCGCGACGGCTGCGCCTCGGCAACGCTGTCGAACAAATCAGCCGTCAATGGCTCCGCTCATTTCGCGTCGTGAAAGATCACACCCAGCGTGTGGCGCTGACCGGACCTGATCCGGCTGACGCCATGGCGGAGATTAACGCGATAGGCGCCGCGTGTCCCCTGCACCGGGCGGTGATGCACAGCGAAGGCGACCGCGTCGCCCTGCGCGAGCGGCACCACCTCTGCGCGCGATTGCATGCGCGGGCGCTGCTCGGTCAGCACGAACTCGCCGCCGGTGAAGTCGCGGCCCGGCTCGGACAGCAGGATCGCGACCTGCAGCGGGAACACGTGCTCGCCGTAGAGGTCCTGGTGCAGGCAGTTGAAGTCCCCGGCCTCATATTGCAGCAGCAGCGGCGTCGGCCGCGCCTGCCCCGCCTCGTGGCAACGCTTGAGGAAAGCGGCATGCACGGCGGGATAGCGGATGTCGATCCCCATCGCTTCGTTCCAGCGATTGGCGACGGGTTCCAGATGCGCATACAGCGCAGGCCGCAATTGCGCGATCAGGTCGGGCAGCGGATAGGCGAAATATTTGTATTCGCCGCGGCCAAAGCCATGGCGGCTCATCACGATGCGGCTACGAAAATGCGCATCGTCAGGATAGAGCGCCGCGACGGCGCGGCACTGGTCCGGCGTCAGCAGGTTTTTCAGGACGGCACAGCCCTGGGAGTCGAGCTCGGCGGTGATCTGCGACCAGTCGAGGGCATCGACGTGCGATGCAAGATCGGGCGCAGCATCGACATCGGTAATACGTTTCGCGATTGCCATGGCGATGATCCTGTCTCTCCGTCATTCCGGGGCGCGACGCAGTCGCGAGCCCGGAATCCATTCCTCCACCGATTTGCTCCACGATGGATTCCGGGTTCGCGCCAAGAGGCGCGCCCCGGAATGACGAAGAATGTTTGGCAGAACGCAACGGCTACGACCACCCGATTCCCGTAGGGAACCTAGCCCCGCACCGGCAGCGTCACGACGTCGTAGCCGTGCCTGATTGTACGTTTCAGCACGGGGTCCTCGAGCTCGAAATCGAACCGCTCCGCCGGGCGAATGCCGCCTTTGGCGGCGAAGGTACCGCCGAACATGGCGCAGCCGTCGGGGAACTTGCCGCCATCGAAGCCGCGCGCGATCAGGTCATTGACCGGCAACATCGCGTCCAGTGTGCCCTCCTGGTAGAGCACGCGTTCGCCCTTGATGGTGGCGTAGGAGCGCAGGATCATCTTGTCCCAGTGGCCGATGACGTCCTCGAGCTCCCACAGCGTGGAAGCGACCGGCTTGTCGCACATCTGCTTGGAGACCGTGACGTTGTAAGCCTCGACCTTGCGGTCGGTATGATCCGAGCCGCAGCCGACGAAGATGCGGCCCTGCCAGCCGATCAGCACGAACTCGACCTCGCCGGAGGAATCGCCGCCCGTGCATTCGATGCTGTCTTCCTGGGTCAGCCGCCGCGCCGAGGCGCGGTAGTAGATCGGCGTCGAGGCCGGTGGGGCGATGCCCATCTCCTGCAGCTCTTTGATGTGCTTGTCGCGCGCGACGGGATCGCGGCCGGTCCAGCCGGCGATGACCATCTGGTCGATCGCCAGCGTCAGCGGCGTGGTGGTATCCTGGGCGTCGACGGTGAAAGTGAGGTCAAACACGAATGACGGCCTCCATGCCGGCAGCAAGTTCGAAGATGCGGCGGTCCGAACCACCGCTACCAGCCAGCATCAGGCCGACGGGAACGTCGCCCTGGCGATGCGCAGGGAGCGAAATGGCGCAGCCGTCGATCATGTTGATCAGGGTGCAGTTGCGCAGCGCGCGCAAATTCTGCGTGGTGAACGCCTTGTCGTCGGCCAAATCCGAAATCTTCGGCGGCGTGTTGGCCGTGGTCGGCAGCACCAGCGCGTCATAGGGCGCGATGCGTGCATTGACGCGGGCGATCAGCGAGCGGCGCTCGTTGAGCAGATCAATGTAGTCGGCCGCGCTCTGCGCCTCGCCGCGCATGATGCGAACGGAGACGCGGGGATCGTAGACGTCGCCCTTCGACGTGAGGAGATAGCGATGCCAGGCATAGCTCTCGGACGCGGCAAAGCCGCCCTTGGCGTTCATCGGTCCGATGTCGTGGAATTCGGCCATCTCGATGCGCTCGATGATGGCGCCGTGGTCGGCCAGCGTCTTCAGCGCGCGCTCGAAGGTCTCGGAGACCTCTGCGTCGAGGTCGTCGAGCGCGATGGTGGTCGGCACCGCGAGCCGCATGCCCTTCACCGGGCGCGGCTTGAGCGCAGTGATCGGCTCGTTCGCGAGCACGGCATCGAGAATGGCACAGCAGCTGACCGATCGTGCCAAGGGCCCGATGCTGTCGAGCGAGAACGACAGCGGCACCGAGCCGTCGAGCGGCACGCGCCGCTGCGTCGGCTTGTAGCCGACGATGCCGTTATAGGCCGCGGGAATCCGGCAGGAGCCGCCGGTGTCGGTGCCGAGGGCGCCATGTGCCATGCCGTCGAGCACGGACACCGCCGCGCCCGAGGACGAGCCGCCCGGCACATGGCCGGCAGCCCGGTTCCAGGCGCCTTTCGGCGTGCCGTAATGCGGATTGATGCCGATACCGGAATAAGCGAACTCGGTCATGTTGGTGCGGCCGATCACGACGAAGCCGGCTTTGCGCAGCCGCGCCACCGTCGCAGCATCCTGCTCGGCCGGCGGCGAATCGTCGAGCGCGCGGGAGCCGGCGCGCGTCACCTGGCCCTTGATGTCGAAGAGATCCTTGATCGAGACCGGAATGCCGGCATAGCGCGACGGCGCCGCCTTCACCTTGCGCAAGCCGTCCATCGCATCCGCCGCGGCAAGCGCAGCGTCCTTGTCGACATGGAGGAAGGTGCGCCGGCCCTCGCCCGAGGGATCGGCGATCCTGGCGATGCACGCCTCGACCAGCTGTCGGGAGGTGGTGCGGCCGCTTTCGAGGTCTTCGGCGATTTTTGCCAGTGTCGGAAAATCGGGCATGTCTGTCTCACGGAATATTGTCGCGCGCAATCTATAGCGCTGGCTGAGTTCGACACAAGCATTGTGCGCATGATGGCATGCATGCGTATTGCTGGACCGTTGACGCACGATAGCCGATTGTCGCATCAAGATCGAAACAGGCGGGCGCCAAGCCTGTCTCTTGGAGGAGCCGCCGAGATGGCCGAACCGCAGCGCGCGCGACCGAAACCGACGCCGGAGACCCAGCATTTCTGGGACGGCACCAAAGCCGGCGAATTGCGCCTGCAGCGCTGCGACGCCTGCGCGCATGTCTACTTCCCGCCGCGCCCGTTCTGCCCGTCCTGCGCCTCGCGCAAGGTCAGCATCTTCAAGGCAAGCGGCAAGGGCTTCCTCTACAGCTACGTGATCAACCACCGGCCCGCCGCGCCCGGCTTCACGCCGCCCTACGCGATCGCCGTGGTGGAGCTTGCCGAGGGGCCGCGGATGATGAGCAACATCATCGACTGCCCGCAGACGCCGGAGGCGCTCGAGCTCGACATGAAGCTCGAGGTCGCCTTCGAGGCGCTCGACGACAAGATCACCCTTCCCGTCTTCCGTCCGGCGAAGGGGTAAGCCATGCGCAAGAACCAGGTTGCCGTCGTCGGCGCGGCCGAGACCACTGAGCTCGGTGTTATCCCGAATATGTCGCAGCTCCAGCTTCACGCGGATGCGGCGCTGAATGCCATCGCGGATGCCGGGCTGAAGTTGTCCGACATCGACGGCTTCGCCACCGCGGTCGAGACGCCGCAGCAGGTCTGCCATTATCTCGGCATCAAGCCGACCTGGGTGGACGGCACCTCGGTCGGCGGCTGCTCGTTCATGCTGCACGTTCGTCACGCCGCGGCAGCAATCGAGGCCGGCCTGTGCAAGACCGTGCTGATCACTCATGCCGAGAGCGGCAAGTCGATGATCGGCAAGGCGCCGCGCTCGATCCCCGCCGATAGCCTGCAAGGCCAGTTCGAGGCGCCCTACGGCGTCTACGGCCCGCCCAGCATGTTCCCGATCCCCGTGCTGCGCTTCATGAAGACCTACGGCATTACCCACGAGCAGCTGGCTTCGGTCGCGGTGGTGCAGCGCGAATGGGCGGCGAAGAATCCGCGCGCGATGATGAAGGACCCGATCACCGTCGCCGACGTTCTCAACTCGCGCATGATCGCCTATCCGTTCCGCCTGCTGCAGTGCTGCCTCGTCACCGATGGCGGCGGCGCGCTGATCCTGACCTCGGCCGACCGCGCCAAGGACTTTCCGCGCAAGCCGGTCTACATCATGGGCACCGGCGAGAGCGTCGAGACGCCGATGGTCAGCCAGATGGAAACGTTCAATTCTTCGCGGGCGTTCAAGACCGCAGGTCCCCTCGCGTTCAAGGAAGCCGGGATCGCGCACAAGGACGTCGATCATCTCATGATCTACGACGCGTTTGCGCATCTGCCGCTGTTCGGCCTCGGCGATCTCGGATTCATGCCCCATGAGGAGACCGGAAAATTCATCGCGGACGGCAATACGCGGCCCGGCGGGAAACTGCCGCTCAACACCAATGGCGGCGGATTGAGCTATATGCATTCGGGCATGTACGGCATGTACGCGCTGCAGGAGAGCGTGCGACAGATGCGCGGCATCGCGCCGGCGCAGGTGCCGAACGCGACAATTTCGGTGTGTCATGGCGTCGGCGGAATGTTCGCGGCGAGTGGCACGATCGTGTTTACGAACGAGAGGTAGCTGGCTGTCATTCCGGGGCGGCGCAAAGCGACGAGCCCGGAATCCATCGTGCAGCGAGCGAGGCGGAAAAATGGATTCCGGGCTCGCGCCAAGAGGCGCGCCCCGGAATGACAGCGGAATTTCGAACACATAGCGGAGAACCCACATGAGCAAATCACTGCAGGACAAGGTCATCATCGTCACCGGCGCAGGCCGCGGCATCGGGCGCGAGATTGCGCTCTTGTGCGCGGGCGAAGGCGCCAAGGTCGTCGTCAACGATCCCGGTGGCGCCTCCGACGGCGCGGGCTCGAACGCGGCACCGGCCGAGGAAGTGGTCGAGGAGATCAAGAAGCGCGGCGGCACGGCGGTCGCCAATTTCGAGAGCGTCGCGGAAGCCATTCCCGCCAGCAAGATCGTGAAGACGGCGACCGATCATTTCGGCCGGCTCGACGGCGTCGTCAACAATGCCGGCATTTTGCGCGACATGATCTTCCACAAGATGAGCGTGGAGGCGTTCGAGGCCGTCATCAAGGTGCATTTGATGGGCTCGTTCTACGTCTCTCACGCCGCGGCGCGGATCTTCCGCGAGCAGGAGAGCGGCTCGTTCGTGCACTTCACCTCGACCTCGGGCCTGATCGGCAATTTCGGACAAGCCAACTACGCTGCAGCCAAGCTCGGCATCGTCGGCCTCTCCAAATCCATCGCGCTCGACATGGGCCGCTTCAACGTCCGCTCCAACTGCGTCTCGCCGTTCGCCTGGACGCGCATGATCGGCACGATCCCGACGGAGACTGAAGCGGAGAAGGCGCGGGTCGAAAAGATCAAGCAGATGGGACCCGAAAAGATCGCCCCGCTGTGCGGCTATCTGCTCGGCGACTCCGCCAAGGACGTCACGGGACAGATTTTCGGCGTGCGCATGAACGAGATCTTCCTGTTCAGCCAGAACCGCCCCATTCGCTCGGTGCAGCGGAGCGAGGGCTGGACGCCGCAGTCGATCGCGGAACACGGCATGCCGGCGCTGAAGGGCTCGTTCTACAAGCTCGACCGCTCCGCCGACATCTTCACCTGGGATCCCGTCTAGCCGGATCCCTTCTATTGCTGCATTGCGATCTCCGGTTGTTCGGCCGGAGATCGCCCGCTTTACGCCCGAATGCGGGCGGATGGTCTCCTCCCAACAAAAAAATCGGGAGGCGACCATGACGATACCCCAGCCTATCATCACCGATTCCGGCGAACCCGTTCTCGCCCGCCGCACCCTGCTCAAGGGCGCCGCCGCAGTCGCGGCAACGGGCATGACCATCGGCGCGGCCGGCGCTGCTTCCGTGGCGCCCCTGGGCCAGACCGGCGCGCCGACGATGTCGACGGCGCCATTGCCGCTCGGACCGTTGCCCGGCAGCCGCTACCCGGATGCCCACCTGGAATCCGCCAAGAAAGGGCCGCCGACATTCGGCCCCTCCGGTTTTCCCGCCTTCGCAGGCACCATGGCGGTCGAGCGCGTCGCGACCGGCTTCCGCTGGGCCGAGGGGCCGGTCTATTTCGCGGCAGGCCGTTATGTGCTGTTCAGCGACATCCCGAACAACCGCATCATGCGCTTCTCGGAGGATGACGGTCACCTCAGCGTCTATCGTCAGCCCTCGATGAACTCGAACGGCAACACCATCGATCGCGAAGGACGCCTCATCACCTGCGAGCACAGTGGCCGGCGCGTGACGCGGACCGAGCTCGACGGCTCGATCACCGTGATCGCCGACAAGTTCAACGGCAAGCGGCTGAACTCGCCGAACGATGCAGTCGTCACCGCCGACGGCGCGATCTGGTTCACCGATCCCGCCTACGGGATCGGCGGGTTCTACGAGGGGATCAAGGCCGAGCCCGAGCAGGAGAAGAAGAATGTCTACCGGGTCGACCCCAAATCCGGCGAGGTCAAGGTCGTGGTCGACGACTTCGTCGAGCCGAACGGGCTCGCCATCTCGCCGGACGAGAAGAAGCTCTACATCTGCGACACCGGCTTCACGGACGGGCCGGACAATCCATCGCATATCCGCGTGTTCGACCTGGACGTCGCCGCGGGCAAGGTCTCGAACGGCAAGGTCTTCGCCGAGATGCCGAAACCTGGCATCACCGACGGCGTCCGCTGTGACACCGAAGGGCGGGTCTGGTGCTCGGTCGGCTGGGGCGATCCGAACGAGGACGGCGTGCGCTGCTATACGGCATCGGGCGAATTGCTCGGCAAGATCCACATTCCGGAGACCGTGGCCAACCTCTGCTTCGGCGGCCAGCAGCGCAACAGGCTCTATATTTGCGGCTCGACCTCGCTCTATGCGGTCTACACCAGCGTGCAGGGCGCGATGAAGCCGTGAGGTAGCGCGAGTGGCGAGTGGCGAGTCGTTAGGGAATATGTCTCCTTTTCGCTACTCGCCATTCGCTACTCTCCCCTATCCCGTATTCCGCAACCCCGCCGAGATCCCGTTGATCGTCAGCTGAATCCCGCGCAGCACCTGCTCGTCCGGGTTCTGCGCGCGGTGCTCTCTCAGGAGCTCGACCTGCACGTGGTTGAGCGGATCGAGATAGGGGAAGCGGTGGCGCACGGAGCGCTCCAGCAACGGATTACCCTGCAGCAACCGGTCCTGGCCCATGATGTCGAGCAGGCTCTCGATCGAGGCGTGCCATTCGCGGCGGATGCGGCCGAAGATTTTTTCACGCAAGGCTTCATCCGGCACGAGCTCGGCATAACGCGAGGCGATCGCGATCGAGCTTTTCGCGAGCACCATGTCCATGTTCGACAGCAGCATGCGGAAGAACGGCCATTCCCTGTAGAGCTCCTTGAGGAACGGCATGCCCTTGTCGGGATGCTCCGCGATCCACTGCTCGACCGCGCTGCCAAAGCCGTACCAGCCCGGCAGCATCAGGCGGCATTGCGCCCAGGAGAACACCCAGGGGATGGCGCGCAGGTCCTCGATGGCGCGGGTCTTCTTGCGCGAGGCCGGGCGGCTGCCGATGTTCAGCGTCGCGATCTCGTTGATCACGGTCGATGACCAGAAATAATCGACGAAGCCCTCGGTCTCGTAGACGAGGCCGCGATAGGCTTTGAAGGCGAGGTTCGACAATTCGTCCATCGCGGTCAGATATTCGCGGCGCGGCGCGCTCTGGCGCGGATGCAAGAGACTCGCCTCGAGCGTCGCGGCCGCCAGGATCTCCAGATTGTTGCGGCCGACCTCGGCGTTGGAATATTTCGACGAGATGATCTCGCCCTGCTCGGTGATGCGGATCTGGCCGTTCACCGCGCCGCCGGGCTGCGCGATGATGGCGTCATAGCTCGGTCCGCCGCCGCGCCCCACAGAGCCGCCGCGGCCGTGGAACAGGCGCAAGCGCACGTGATGCCGCTCGAACACCTCGACGAGATTGATCTCGGCCTTGTAGAGCTCCCAGCCCGAGGTGACGAAACCGCCGTCCTTGTTGCTGTCGGAATAGCCGAGCATGACCTCCTGCACGCTGCCGCGGCTGTCGACGAGGCGCCGGTAGTCGTGCAGCGACAGCATGCGATCCATGATGCCGGAGGAGGCCTGCAGATCCTCGATGGTCTCGAACAGCGGCACGATGTTGATGGCGCTGCGGCCGGAAGGATGGACGAGGCCGACCTCCTTCAAGAGCACCGCGACCTCGAGCATGTCGGACATGCCCTTGCACATCGAGATGATGCATTGGGGAATGGCGTCCGAGCCGAACTTGGCGTGCGCCTCCGCGGCGGCATGGAAGACGTTGAGCTCGCCCATGGTCTCGTCGCTGTATTTGACGAAGGGCGACACCAGCGCGCGCGTCGAGCGCAGCTCGTTGGTCAGCAGCGAGATGCGGGCGTCTTCGCCGAGCGCGAGATAGGACATGCCGGGGTTGGCGGCATCCATCAGCTCGGCGATGGTGCGCTCGTGCACCGCGGAGTTCTGGCGGATGTCGAGCCGCGCCAGATGGAAGCCGAAGCAGTCCACCGCGCGCCGGAGCAGCCGCAGCCGGCCGCGCGCGATGACGCGGGCGTTGTTGGAGATCAGCGAACGGTGCAGCACGTCGAGATCGGCCTGCAGCTCCTTCACGCTGGTATAAGGCGCCCCCTTGCCGACGGGCCGGCGCGTGATCTCGACCTCGAGCTTTTCGGCCGTCGCGGTCAGGCGCGCATAGATGCCGGAGACCGCCAGCCGATAAGGCTCGCCGCTCCGGTGCGGCGAGGTGTCTGGCGAGCGCTCGGCGAGGTTACGCAGCTCCTCGGAGACATCGGCGAGGTGCGCCGCGATCGACAATTCCGAGCCGAGCACGTGCAGCTCGTTCAGATAGAACTGCATCACGCGGCTCGACTGCAGCCGCAGCGTGCCGCGCATCACGTCGGCGGTGACGAAGGGATTGCCGTCGCGGTCGCCGCCGATCCAGCTCCCCATGCGCAGGAACGAGGCGAGCTCGCCGGCCGCCTGCTCGCCGCCCTCCTCCAGCCGGTCTTCCAGCGCGTTGACGAGGCGCGGGACCTCGCGCAGGAAGGTGTAGTCGTAGAACGACAGGCCGTTGGCGACCTCATCGAGCACGGTGAGCTTGGTGCGGCGAAGCAGATTGGTCTGCCACAGCGTCAGCACCTCGCGGCGGAGCTGCTCGTCGCTGGCATCCGCCTCCTCCGCGGTCAGCGCGACGCGCTCGCGGCGGTCGAGCAGGCCTGCGACCTCCATCTCGCGATCCATGGTGCTCTTGCGGCGCACTTCGGTTGGGTGCGCGGTCAAGACCGGGCTGACCAGCGCGGACTTGAAGAAGCTGCGCAGCGCGTCGGGGTCGATGCCCGCCGCCTTGGCGTGGGCCAGCGTTTCCGCCAGCACACCTGAGTTCTTGCCTGCGCCGCGAGCCCGCATCTGGCGGATGTTGTTCTGGTCCTCGGCGATGTTGGCGAGGTGGGAGAAATAGCTGAAGGCGCGGACGATCCGCACCGTCTCGGAGGTCGACATGCTGTCGAGGATCTGCTCGAGCTCGCGGCGGGCGAGCCGGTCCTCGTCGCGGTGGAACCGGATCGAGGTCTGCCGGATGCGCTCGACCAGGTCGAACACGTCGGCGCCCTCCTGGTCGCGCACGGTGTCGCCGAGGATGCGCCCGAGCAGGCGGATGTCGTCGCGCAGCCGCGCCTCCGCTTCCGTGGCCTGGGCGTCCTCGGGCCGGTTGGCGCGATGCTCAGTGGCGTCGGATGAAATGGTCTGGAGGGACATGGCTCGCTCCTCTTGCAGAGCTCCCTGTGGCTCCCCGGCGCGAACGAGTGTGCGATATTTTTCTACCGCAGCGCAAGATGAACTTGGGAGCGGTGCACACGGTGGCATCCGTGTCCCGGACAAGCAGCAACGCCGTTCGTGCGTCGAAGACGCGCGTAAACGCGCTGGCGGCGTTGCTGCGCAGAGCTGGCCGGCAACTGTTATGTTGGCCTAGTGTACAGGTACGGCTTTCGATCGCGGATGATGGCGTTGAGGACCGTCAACAGCTTCCTGGCAACGGCAATGAGAGCGAGCTTGGCAGGTTTACCGGCCTGTCGCAGTCGAGCGTAGAAGGCCTTGAATGGATCGGCCCGGCGGACCGCATTGAGAGCGGCCATGTAGAGGGCATCGCGGACGCGCTTTCGGCCCCCGACGATCTTCCGCTTGCCGCGGTAAGCGCCGCTGTCGACGTTGAAGGGAGCCAGGCCGGCGAGCGCGGCCACCTGCTTCGGTCCCACTTTTCCGAGTTCCGGCATCTGCGCGATCAGCTGCATGCAGGTTACGGGGCCCACGCCGGGAAGTGACCGCATCAACTGCGCATCATCGGAGACCTCCGGCTCAGTCTTGATCAGTGCGCTAATATCGGCCTCGATTGCGGCGATCTCATTGTCGAGGACTTCAATGAGCCGACCGATGCGATCGGCCATGGCGCGGTCCTCGGCCTCGCTGCGCCTGTTCTTCTCCTGGGCACGCATGAGAACCAGTTGATCCCGCCGTTTTGCAAGCCCCGCCAGGGCATTGCGGGCAGGATTGGCAGCCTGCTCAGCGGCAGGCTGCATGGCCCGGGCAAAGCTCGCCAGCATCCGGGCATCGATCGGGTCGGTCTTGGCGAGCTGGCCGCTGGCGCGCGCAAAGTCCCGGGCCCGGGCCGGGTTGATCCGGGCAAAGCGGATGCCGGCCTGGCTGAGCGCCTCACGAAGCTCAAGGTCATAGACGCCCGTGGCTTCAAAGACGACCAGCACATCGCAGCGCCAACGCGCCGCGATCTGTGTGATGGCCTGCGGCGCGTTGGCGATGCGCTCCGGCACGCCCAGGCTCTCATCGAAGATATCGAGATATCGTTTGGAGACGTCGATTCCGACGTAACGAGGGCGTATGATCATGGTGCCTGTCCCTGTGATGCGAGGTCTGTTGGCGCAGCCTCGTGCAACTGTTCAGGTTGATAAATGGAACGGGCGGGAGACCGAGCCGGCTCACGGCGTCAAACGCCAAGGACCCAACGGCTTCCCGCCCACTCCACCATGACAGGATTTCGATACACAGGGACCCAGGAGCCACACGGTCCACGTGGAGAGATGGGCCCCGGCTCTGCAGCGCACCGCTGAAGGAGCGCTGCGCTGCGTCCGGGGCACGAGAGCTTCGACTGGCACGAGAGCTGCCTGGTTTATCTCTGTAAACACGCCTTCGCGATCCCGCGGCCGTTTCGCCCGAGCTTGGCTGTCCGTTTCGCCCTCGTCGAGAACAAAGGGCACAGGGAAGGCCGGGCGCCGGCTGGCACCCGAAGGTCCGCACGCGACAAGAACGCACGCGGGGTTGACCACAGGTGATGCCGGACGCCCGGCCTTCCCTGCGCAATGGTGTTACGGCTTATGGCGCGCTCTCCCCCGGGAGCGATGCACTATTGCCCCCGTCGCCTTGCGGCTGATCGATGCACGCGCCCGGTCGGGCCGCCACATCACCGCAAGCCTTGACGCCAGAACCCCGGGCGTCAGGACCACACGCTTTTGCCGTCCGCGGTCGTCCCTCCCCGGACAGCCGGAAGCTCGCGCGTGCTCGCCCCCGACGCCGAAAAGAAACGCTGTGACCGCGCCGTGTCGTATCGGGGATCGTGATGGCTCACGAGGGTTGCCCGCCCTGCCATCACCTTACGCGCCGGCGCTGCCGCGTCCATCGCATCCCGGCTCACGTATCGTGACGATCGCGAAACGCCCCCTTGGCAGGCCAGGATGGAATGCGGTTTAGCCGAAATTTTTAATTCGGTCAATCAGAATATTTGAGACGCAGCCCCGTCGCCCCGCGTTGTCGGAGGATGCCTCGACATGATGGGGGCGCAGGATCGGTCGAGCCCTTGCGAAATCCATCGTGTTTCGTCAGAGGCGGCGGAATTCATGGGCTTCGCTGACGCTCTACTCATCCTCCGAGCTGAACCTGCTCTCCGCCTCGATGCGCTTGGTACAGCCAGATTTTGCAATCTTGGTACTGGTGTCATGACGAGGCGCGAAGCATCTACCCGCCAGTACCACGACCGAAGCATCCCGATCAGTCTCAGTGGGAGCCCCGGTCCATGCAGACAGCGAAGATAGCCGTCGCGCTCGCGCTGCCTGCAACAGTTGCATGAGGAAACAATGACCGAGGAGATAATCCCATGAAGGCGATCGTTGTAACGGAGCAGGCCGCGGGAACCGCCGGGATGAAGCTGGCCAACCGGCCCGAGCCGCAGCCATCGATAAACGACGTCGTTGTTCGAATTCATGCGTCGGGATTTGTTCCGACCGAGCTGACGTGGCCCTCGACCTGGACCGATCGCCTCGAGCGTGACCGAACCCCGTCGATCCCCGGGCACGAGCTGGCTGGCGTAGTCACCGCACTCGGATATGGCACGACGGGGCTGTCGGTGGGACAGCGGGTGTTTGGCCTCGCGGACTGGTATCGCGACGGCACGCTCGCCGAATATGTGGCGATCGAGGCGCGCAACCTCGCGCCGCTCCCGGGTGACGTCGACTTCACGGTGGGCGCGAGCCTGCCGGTCTCGGGCCTCACCGCATGGCAAGGGCTGTTCCAGCATGGCCGTCTCCGGGCGGGGCAGAGCGTCCTGGCACACGGCGCGGCCGGCGCAGTCGGTTCGATGGTGACGCAACTCGCGCGGGAGGCCGGCGCCTACGTCATCGGCTCCGGACGCGCCGCCGACCGTCAGACGGTGCTCGGCTTCGGCGCAAAGGAATTCGTCGACCTCGACAACGACGCCCTGGAAGACATCGGCAAGGTCGACCTGGTGTTCGACGTCATCGGCGGCGACATCCAGAAGCGGTCCGCAGGACTGATTCGAGCCGGAGGAATCCTGGTCACCATCGTCGGACCGGCCGAGGCGCGGCCCTCCGACGGCCTGGCGATCGACTTTGTCGTCGAGGCCGATCGTGCCCAATTGAGTGAGATCGTCCAGCGGGTACGTGGCGGACGATTGCGGACGAACATCGGCAACGTCTCGAACTTCAACGACGCGCTCGCCGCCCTGAACCCGACCGGACGGCGCAAAGGGAATACGATCATCCGCATTCGCCCCTGAGTGAACAGCGCGCAGGATGGATTGAGCCCCTGCGAAACCCATCATGCCTTGCCATCGACGAACAGGGCGTTGGACTTCGCTGGCGCTCTAGCCATCCTATGAGCTGCGCCAACATCTGGTTCCCAGAATTGCTTGTTGAAAAGAGCTTGTTTCTTCCGCCGAGCTTCCGATAGGGAGGGATAAGGGCCAAGCAGCGCCCGCGAGGAAACAAGCAGTGAGCAAATCGCCGTTCCGGCGGATCATCGACGCACCGGACTTCTGGCGATTGTGGTGGGTTGGGCTGATCATCGCCACCGTCCGCTGGGTGGAGACCGTCGCGGTCGGGGTTGTCGTCTACCAGCGCACCGAATCGGCGTTTCTCGTCGCGATGATGACCATGCTCCGTCTGCTTCCGATGGGGTTGTTCGGCGTGTTTCTCGGCGCGCTCGCCGAGCGCCTCGACCGCGGCCGGATGCTCTTCGTCGTCGTGGCTCTGATGGCCGGCACCTCCGCAGTGCTCGCAGTGCTGAACGCGATCGGGCAACTCGCGATCTGGCATCTCGCCTTCGCCAGCTTCGTCAATGGCTGCGGCTGGTGCACCGACAATCCGGTGCGCCGGGTGATGATCGGCGAGGCCGTCGGCCGCGACAAGATGAGCCTTGCTATGTCGCTCGACGTCGGCGCCAGCAACGCCAGCCGTATGGTCGGTCCGGTGATTGGCGGAATCCTGCTCGCCGGCGCGGGTCTCCAGGGCGTCCTGCTCTTGAGCACGCTGATGTATGGCGCGGCGCTGGCGACCGTTCTGACGGTCCGCGCACACCATGCTCACGCTGTGCAGACGGGGCCCGTGCTGGCGCGCATCGCCGAGGGTCTCGCCCTCGCGCGCAGCGACAAGCGTATCCGCGGCGTGCTGATCGTGACTGTGATCTACAATGTGTTTGCCTGGCCGTTCACCAGCATGATCCCGGTGATCGGACGCGATCGCCTGCATCTGGGCCCCGAGGGCGTCGGCCTGCTGGCGACCATGGACGGCATCGGCGCTTTCGCAGGCGCCCTCGTGCTGGCGCTGTGGCTCACGCCGAGATGGTACGGCCGGGCCTTTGTCGGCGGCGTGCTCTGCTACATGCTCACCGTCGTGACGTTCGCACTGTCACAAAGCCCGGTGCTGGCGGGTGCGGCATTGATCGTGACGGGGATCGGTGGCGCCGGGTTTGGAACGATGCAGGCCACGCTGGTCTACCTCGCATCCCCGCCGGACATGCGCTCGCGTATCCTCGGCGTCCTCACCGTCTGCATCGGCATCGGTCCGCTCGGCTTCTTCTGGCTGGGCTGGCTCGCCGACCGCATCGGATCCCACAACGCCACGGCCGTAACAGGCGCGCTCGGCCTGCTGGCGATGGCGACAACCTGGCGCTGGTGGAAGGAGATTTGAGGGCCAAGCTGCGTAGCGCGTAGGATGGGTAGAGCGTAGCGAAACCCATCATGCTTCGTCCTCGGAAGACGGAACGATGGGTTTCGCTGGCGCCCCGCCCCTCCTGCCGGCTAATTGCCTCCCGCGCAGCGATGCAGGCCCGCAGTCTCTCGTCCGGAAGCGACGAAGCGGCCGTCGCGTGCGGTGTAATTGCCGGCGTCGTCCCGGTTAAAGATCGAGCGCAGCGTCCCATCCGCCTGCAGGACAATTCCATTCTCACGCGTCTTTTGAAAGTTGGGAAACTCTGTGCGGAGGATGAGCATGTTGTTCTCGCCTCTCGTCACCTCCACCACCTCGTACCCGCGATCCCTGTCAGCGGGATCCTGCCGGTAGATGAGACGGCCTTCCCTCGTAATCTCATAGGCCACGCCGTTATTCGCGCCACGCTGAACCGGTACGGCGCAGTCGATGGCCCATCTGCCAATCAATCCCCATTTACGGACGATCTCCGCCGGCGTCGCGGCGCTTGCTGATCCAGCCGTCAAAGTGAGGATAATGAGCGGAAGGGATTGGCGAAGAAGGGTCATGAGATCATGCCGTCGCGCACGGCAGCTTCCCCGGTTTGGAAACAACAGCGACGACATCCCGGCCTGCGCATTTGGCTCCCCACTCCCGAGCTTGGCGAGAACGAGAATACAAAATCAACCAGGGACTGCAACAGAACTCATCATGCACCTGACAGCGGGGGCAGGATGGGTCGCGCCCCTGCGACGCCCATCGCGCTTCGTCACCGGCGGACGGGTCGATGGGGTTCGCTTTGCCCACCCCATCCTGAGATTCCCTCACGCCGGCACGATCACCTTGCCGATCGGCCAGAGCGCGATGCCGGCAAGCTTGAGGTGAGCCCAGGCGAAGGGGATGCCGATGATGGTGATTGCGAGCACCAGCGCCGTCAGGAGATGGCCGAGCGCGAGCCACCAGCCGGCGAGCACGAACCAGATGATGTTGCCGATCACCCCGAGCGGGCCGGTGCCGATATCCTCGATACCGGTGACGTCGTAGCGGTTGACCGCGCGCGAGCCGAACGGCAGCAGCGTGTAGACGGCGATGTTGAATGCCGCCCGCGCCCAGGGCAGGCCGACGATGGTGATGGCCATGATGACCGCGGCGATCAACCAGCCGAACGCCATCCAGGCGCCGCCGATGAGGATCCAGAGGATGTTGAGGAGGATGGAAACGGGGGTCATGGGATGATCCGTTAGACGATGACGCCCTCTATATAGGATCGAAATCTGTCTCTGCTAAGACGGCAAGGTAGCCCGGATGAACGAAGCGAAATCCGGGACCTAACTCTCACCGTCCCGGGTATCGCTGCGCTCACCCGGGCTACCGCCCTTCAAATTTCGGCTCCCGCTTTTCCATGAACGCCTTCATGCCCTCGGCCATGTCCTGGGTTTTGAACAGCGGCAGCAGCTGGAGATAGACGTGATGGACGTGGTCGTGGAAGGTCTCGTTGAGGCCCATCCGCATCATCCGCTTGGAGGCCTGCACCGCAAGCGGCGCGTTGGCGGCGATCTCCCGGGCGATCGCGGTGGCACGGGTCATCAGCTCCGCGTCCGGTACGACCTCGTTGGCGAGGCCCCATTCGAGGCATTCGCGGGCACTGAGGGTGCGGCCGGTGAAGATGAGTTCGGACGCCTTGGCCCAGCCGAGCATGCGCGGCAGCAGCCAGGTGCCGCCGGATTCCGGCACCACGCCGCGCTTGACGAAGGCAGCGGCTAGTTTCGAGGACTCCGCCATGATGCGGATGTCGCAGCCGAGCGCGGTGTCCATGCCATAGCCGGCCGCGCCGCCGTTGACGGCGCAGATGGTCGGCTTGTCCATCGCCTGCAGGACTGTCGGCGGCGTGTTGCGGAGGTTGATCGTGGTTGGCGACGACGCGGCGCTGAGGCCGTTGCCGTCGCGCTCTTTGCGCAGATCGAGCCCGGCGCAGAACGCCCTGCCCTTGCCGGTGAGGATCACGACGCGGACGTCCTTGTCCTCGTTGGCTTCGGTGAGCAGCCGCGCCAGATCGTTCAGCATCGGCCCGGAGATGGTGTTCATGCGTTCCGGCGCGTTCAGCGTGATGGTCGCGATGTGATCGGCGGTCTCGTAGAGGACTTCGTGGGTCGCAGCTGCCGCGTCGTTCATGGAGGTCCCTTCCCTGATCGGTTCTGTAACCCGGATCAACGAAGCGACATCCGGGGCTCGACTCTCATATCGGCCCGGCTATCGCTGTCGCTCATCCGGGCAACGGACTGTCAGATCTTCCGGCCCGCCTGCTCCCAATAGGGATCGCGCAGGCGGCGCTTGAAGATTTTTCCGGAATCCTCGCGCGGCAGGCCGCTGCGGATCTCGATGTGCTTGGGCACCTTGTAGTCGGCCAGATGCGCCTTCAGCGCGGCACGAACGCCGGCGGCCTCGAGCGTGACGCCGGCTTGCGGCTCCACCACGGCCATCAGCGCCTCGCCGAACTCGGCATCGGGGATGCCGAACACGGCGCAATCATGCACGCCGGGAACGGCATGCAGCACGGACTCGATCTCGGCCGGGTAGATGTTGACGCCGCCCGAGATCACCATGTCGCGCTTGCGGTCGCAGATGAAGACGTAGCCGTCCTCGTCGATATAGCCGACATCGCCCGAGGTGATAAAGCCGTCGCGGTCGATCTCGGTGCGCTTCTCCGGCTTGTTGTGGTAGGTGAAATCGGCAAGCTCGGTCATGCGGGAATAGATCTCGCCGATCTCGCCAGTGCCGAGCACACGGCCGTCCTCACCGAGGAAGCGCAGCTCGGCGCCGGGCGAGATCTTGCCCACCGTGCCGGGCTTCTTCAGCGCGTCCTCCGAGGTCGCGAAGGTGACGGCGCTGGATTCGGTCGAGCCGTAGAACTCGTAGATCACCGGTCCCCACCATTCGATCATGGCGCGCTTGACGTCGGCCGGACAGGGCGCTGCGGCATGGATGACGTGGCGCAGCGAGGAGACGTCGTACTTCTTGCGTACCTGCTCGGGCAGCTTCATCAGGCGGATGAACATGGTGGGCACCATGAAGATGGTGTCGATCTTGTACCGTTCGATCGCTTCGAGAAATTCTTCCGCTTCGAAGCGCGGCATCAGCACCAAGGCGCCGCCGAGCTTGCCGGCGCGGATGCCGAACGAGTTCGGCGCGGAATGATAGAGCGGGCCCGGCAGCAGCGCGCGGGCGCCGGGCTTCAGCCCGTAGATCATCGCGCGCATGCGCTCGCCGGCGGCCTGCTGCTCCGGCGTCGGGGCGTTGCGCCGGACCCCTTTGGGGTGACCTGTGGTGCCGGACGTGTAGATCATGTTCATGGGCTGCGGCACGACTGGCCCGGCATAGGGCTGATGCTGCGCAAGCCAGGATTCGAAATCGATCGCGAAGTCGGGCGTCGTCAGATGACCCGGATCGATCTTGTAATTGGACAGGATCTCCGGCGGCGTCGGCACGCTGAGCACCGTGACGCCCTCAGGGATGGCATCGCGCAGGGCGTGCAGCATGTCGGCATGCCCGATCAGCACGGACGTGCCGGTGTCGCCAAGGATGTAGTTGATCTCCTCCGGCTTGAAGTGCCAGTTGATCGGCACGCCATAGGCCCCGAGGCGCATCGCGGCATAGGCCGCCTCCAGGAACGCGATGTCGTTGCGCATCAGCATGCAGACGCAGTCGCCTGGCTTGACGCCGATCCTGGCGAGGCCGGAGGCGATGCGGTCGGCACGGGCTGCGACTTCGGTGTGGGTGCGGCGGCGGTCGCCGGAGACGATGCCGAGGAAGTCGGAGGTTTCGCTCATTGTTGTTTTCCGATCTTTCGTCGGGTTGAGAAATGGGTACCAGTCAGATCGTCATTTAGGGACGATGCGAGCATCGAACCCGGAATCCATTTGGCGACAGAGCGTGCGGCTCGATGGATTCCGGGTCTTCGGCGCATCCCGGAATGACAGGAGGGGCTAATCCGCATACTTCGCCGCACGCTTCTCCAGATTGGAGCGCACCGCCTCGGTCTGATTCGGGCTGCCGATCAGCTTCTGCTGCTCGACGGATTCCGCGAGCAGCGCCGGACCCGGGTCGACCGAGAGATTGTTGAGCAGCCGCTTGGCGGCGCGGATCGCATCCGGGCTCTTGCCGGCGATCTCGCGCGCGACCTCCAGCGCCGCCGCGCGCGGGTCGTCGCAGATGCGGGTGGCGAGGCCGTAGGTCATCGCTTCCTGCGCCGAGAAGATGCGGCCGGTGTAAGTGAGATCGCGCAGGATATCGTCGCGCACGAGGCTTGCCAGGATCGGCGTGCCCGCCATATCGGGCACGAGACCCCATTTGATCTCCATGATCGACATCCGCGCATCCGCCGAGAGGAAGCGCATGTCGGCGCCGAGCGAGAGCTGGAAGCCGCCGCCGAAGGCGACGCCATGCACCGCTGCGATGACGGGCACCGGAAGCTGGCGCCAGCCCCACACCGCCTGCTGCGGGAAGTTGGCCTGGCCATGCGTGCGCTTGGTGAGATCACGATTTTCGCCACCCGGAATTCCGTTGCCGCCCTTCTCCTTCATGGCGGCAAAACGCCCCATGTCGAGCCCGGCGCAGAAGGCGCGGCCCTCGCCTGAAAGCACGACGGCGCGCACGCTCTTGTCCCTTGAAAGCCGGTCTGTGGCGGCGACAAGCGCCTCGAACATGGCCTGATCCAGCGCATTCATCTTGTCCGCACGCACCAGGCGCACGTCGGCGACGCCTTCCGAGATCGAGATCGAGACGCGCTCTTCCATGGATGAATTCTCCCCTAGTTCTTGCCTGTTCTTGTTCAGTGCCGCTTTACAGGACGCTGGCGGCCGGATTTAGTCAATCGACCAATTAACTGACAATCCGTACGGGAGAAACAGCCATGTTCAAGGAAAATCTTCTGGCTGGACGGCGCATCCTCGTGACCGGCGGCGGCACGGGCCTCGGCAAGTCGATGGCGGCGCGCTTCCTCCAGCTCGGCGCCGAAGTGCACATCTGCGGCCGGCGCAAGATCGTGTGCGACGAGACCGCGACCGAGCTGATGGATCTCCATGGCGGCCGCGTCACCAGCCACGGCGTCGACATCCGCAACGCGCTCGCGGTCGAGGAGATGGTGGAGACCATCTTCCGCGACGGCGGCCTCACCGACCTCATCAACAACGCTGCCGGCAATTTCATCTCGCGCACCGAGGAGCTGTCGCCGCGCGGCTTCGACGCCGTCGCCAACATCGTCATGCACGGCACGTTCTACGTGACCCAGGCGGTCGGCAAGCGCTGGATCGCGGCCAAGCAACCCGGCAACGTCGTCTCGATCACCACGACCTGGGTGCGCAACGGCTCGCCTTACGTGGTGCCGTCGGCGATGAGCAAGTCGGCGATCCACGCCATGACGATGTCGCTCGCCGCCGAATGGGGCCGCTATGGCATCCGCCTCAACACCATCGCACCCGGCGAAATTCCGACCGAGGGCATGAGCAAGCGCATCAAGCCCGGCGACGAAGCCGGCGCGCGCACCAAGGCGATGAACCCGATGGGCCGCGTCGGCACCATGGAGGAGCTGCAGAACGTCGCGGTGTTCCTGATCTCCGGCGGCTGCGACTGGATCAGCGGCGAGACCATCGCGATGGACGGCGCGCAGGCGCTCGCGATGGGCGGCAATTTCTACCAGCTCCGCGACTGGAGCGACGACGACTGGAAGACCGCGCGCGAGAGCATCATGGCGCAGAACGAGAAGGACCGGGCGAAGCGGGGATAGTGCTCTCTCGTGCCCCGGACGCAGCGCAGCGCATCACTCTGTGGTGCGCAGCGTCCGGGACACGAAACTGCGGCATCCCCCTCCGTCTTGTCTTCCTCCGCGATTGACTTCACACTCCCCCGCACAAAAACAAGACGCCACGGGAGAAACATGTCCACACAGAAATTGGCAACTCTCGCCGACATCGTGCGCGAGCGCGCCGGGAGCCGCGGCGATGCCATCGCCTACGAGTTCGAGGGCCGCCTCACCAGCTTCGCCGAGTTCGACGTCAGGACCAACAAGGTCGCCAACGCATTGATCGCGATGGGCGTCAGACATGGCGACCGCATCGCCTATCTAGGCAAGAACAGCGACATCTATTTCGAGCTGCTGATGGGCGCGATGAAGGCCGGCGTCGTGATGGCGCCGGTGAACTGGCGCCTCGCCGGGCCCGAGGTCGCCTTCATCGTCGAAGACTGCAAGGCGCCGGTGCTGTTCGTCGGGCCGGAATTCATCACGCAGGTCCATCAGATCAGGGATCAGATCCCGGGCGTGCGCACTGTCATCACCACGGAAGGCGGTGTGCCGGAATGGCAGGATTTTACGGCCTGGCGCGATGCGCAGGGCGGCGACGATCCGAAGGTGGCGATCGACACCAAGGACATCGCGATCCAGCTCTACACTTCGGGCACCACGGGCAAGCCGAAGGGCGCGATGCTCTCGCACGCCAACTTCCTCAACCTGGTGCAGTCAGGCAATGCCGAGGACAAGCCGGAGTGGAACCGGTGGTCGAACGACGACGTCTCGCTGGTCGCGATGCCGGTGTTCCACATCGGCGGCTCCGGCTGGGGCGTGATGGGCCTCTATCACGGCGCCCGCGGCGTGATCGCGCGCGAGTTCGATCCGACCAAGGTGCTGGACTTCTTCGAGCACAGCGGCATCACAAAGCTGTTCATGGTGCCGGCGGCGATGCAATTCGTGGTGCGGCAGCCGCGCGCCAAGACGGTGGACTTTTCACGATTGAAATACATGCTGTATGGCGCCTCGCCGATCCCGGCGGCGCTGCTGAAGGAGTGCATCGAGGTCTTCAAATGCGGCTTCGTGCAGCTGTACGGGATGACGGAGACCACCGGCACCATCGTCGCGCTGCCGCCTGAAGATCACGTCGAGGGGCTGGAGCGGATGCGTTCGGCCGGCAAGGCGCTGCCGGGCGTCGAGATCGCGATCCTGGACGCCGACGGCAAGCCGCTGCCGCCGCGCGAAGTCGGCGAGATCGCGACGCGGTCGGGCTCGAACATGGCGGGCTACTGGAACCTGCCGGAGGCGACCGCTTCGACATTGCTCAGCGACGGCTGGCTGCGCACCGGCGATGCCGGCTACATGGACGAGGACGGCTATCTCTATATCCACGACCGCATCAAGGACATGATCATCTCCGGCGGCGAGAACATCTATCCCGCCGAGGTCGAGAGCGCGCTGTGCGATCATCCTGACGTCGCGGAGGCCGCCGTGATCGGCGTGCCCGACGACAAATGGGGCGAAGCGGTGAAGGCCGTCGTGGTGATGAAGCCGGGCAAGGAGGCGACCGCCACCGACATCATCAATTTCACCCGGACGCGCATCGCCGGCTTCAAGACGCCGAAGAGCGTGGAGTTCCTGCCGGCGCTGCCGCGGAACCCGTCGGGAAAGATTTTGCGGCGGCAACTGCGCGAACCGCACTGGGCGGGGAAGGATCGAAGGGTGAATTAGGACGAGATGCCGTAGGGTGGGTTAGCCGCAGGCGTAACCCACCTCTTTATTTTCCGGGGCGACGGAAGTGGTGGATTAAGCCTGCGGCTAATCCACCCTACGAGAGCGGTGCAAGCCTCAATGCTTCCCCGGCCCCATATAGCCGAACAAGAACCCCGCGACTTTCCGCATCTGGATCTCCTCGCTGCCCTCGGTGATGCGGTAGCGGCGATGGTGGCGGTAGATGTGCTCGAACGCCTTGTGGCGTGAATAGCCCATGCCGCCATGGACCTGCATGGCGCGGTCGGCGGATTCGCAGCAGAGGCGGTTTGCCCAGTAGTTGCACATCGAGACGCGGTCGGAGAGCGTGCGCTCGATCTGCTCCTCGGTGAGCTGGTCCATCTCCCAGGCGGTCTTGCGGATCAGAAGGCGCAGCATCTCGGCCTGCGTCGCAAGCTCCACCAGCGGGAACTGGATCGCCTGGTTCTCGGCGAGCGCCCTGCCGAACGGCTTGCGCTCGCGCGCGTATTTGACGCTCTCGTTGATGCAGTAGACGGCAGCGCCGAGCGAGCTTGCGGCCTGCCGGATGCGGTTCTGGTGCACGAAGCACTGCGCCAGCGACAGGCCGCGGCCGACCTCGCCGAACAGTGCATCTTCAGGGACGAACACATCCGTAAAACTGACGCGCGGATGATCGGTCGGCATGTTGAAGGTCCACATGTATTCCTCGACCTTGACGCCATGGCTCTTGGCCGGCACCAGGAAGCACGTGATGCCGCGCGCGTCGCCGTCATTGCCACTGGTACGCGCGAACAGCGCGCAATGCGTGGCAACATGCATGCCGGTGGTCCACATCTTCTCGCCGTTGATGATCCAGCCCTTGACGTTGTCGCGGGTCGCGGGCACCGCGCGCGTCTCCATGTGGGTGGCGTCCGAGCCGTGATGCGGCTCGGTGAGGCCGAACGTGATGCGATACTTGCCCTTGATCGAGCCGTCGATCATCGCCTTCTGGTCGTCGCGACCGTAGCGGTCGAGCATGGTGACGACGGGGAAATTGCCGACGACGGAGTGCTCGTTCTGGAGATCGTTGTGCAGGCCGAGGCCTTTTGCGGCGAAGTGCTCGCGGATCACGGCCATCCAGAGGTTGGAGCCATCCTTGCCGCCATATTGCTTCGGCACCGGAAAGCGCAGATGACCCGCGGCATCCGCGAGGTCCTTGGCCTTGCGCAGCAGCGCCTCCCATTCGTGGCGCGGCAGGCCGCCGTTCTCGAAATCGGTGCGCGCCCATTCGCGGCGATGATCGAAGAAGCGGATGTTGTCATCGGCCTCTTCCAGCGGCTTGATCTCGCGTGCGATGAAACGGTCGAGCTCTCCGAGATAGGCGACGAGATCGGCTGGCAATGAAAAATCCACAGGTTCTCTCCCGGATTGATTTTATCGTTTTGCGTTAAGGCGCTAGGCGCGCTTTTGCTTCGCACGATTAAGGTGAGAAGAGCGCGGCCGAGTCAAGCAATGCGAGGCGTGCCGGATGCGCAAGGCGCACCCACGCAATTCGATGGTGCTTGAGCGTGGGCGCGCGGTAGTATGGCGCCAATATTCCTTCGAAAGAAAATCCGGGAGCGCGCGATGGAGCTGAAATTTTCCAAGGTGGAACGCAAGGGGCCGATCACGATCGTGACGCTGTCGCGGCCGGAGGTCTACAACGCCCTGCACACCGATGCGCATTTCGAGCTGCAGAAGGTGTTTGACGATTTCTCCGGAGATCCCGAGCAATGGATCGCGATCGTCACAGGCAGCGGCGACAAGGCGTTCTGCGCAGGCAACGACCTGAAGTGGCAGGCGGCGGGCGGCAAGCGCGGCTGGGACAAGGGCGGCTTTGCCGGCCTCACCGCGCGCTTCGACTGCGACAAGCCTGTTATCGCGGCGGTGAACGGCGTCGCGATGGGCGGCGGCTTCGAGATCGCGCTCGCCTGCGACCTCATCATCGCCTCGGAGAACGCGACCTTCGCCCTGCCCGAGCCGCGCGTCGGCCTCGCCGCGCTCGCCGGCGGCCTGCATCGCCTGCCGCGGCAGATCGGCCTCAAGCGCGCCATGGGCATGATCCTCACCGCGCGCCATGTCAGCGCCAAGGAAGGCCTCGAGCTCGGCTTCGTCAACGAAGTGGTGCCGCAGGGCGAAGCGCTCACCGCCGCGCTGCGCTGGGCCGAGACGATCGCCAAGAACTCGCCGATGTCGATCCGGGCTTCCAAGCAGGCGATCCAGAAGGGACTTGGCGTCTCGCTGGAGCAGGCGATCGCGGAGCAGCGCGAGTACCCGGCGGTGCAGGCGATGGTGGCCTCGCAGGATTACATCGAGGGCCCGAAGGCGTTCTCGGAGAAGCGGCCGCCGAAATGGGTGGGGAAGTGATCGGGCTTCTCGCCGCTCGTCATTCCGTGGCGCGCCGACAGGCGCGAGCCCGGAATCCATCGAGCGCCAAAGCGAGCCGATGAATGGATCCCGGGTTCGTCGCTGTGCGACGCCGCGGAATGACGGCGGATGGAACGTCGTTTATCCGCCCCGCCCCAGTTCCCGCTTGTAGGACGCGTAGTTCGGCTGATCGACGGCGAGCTTGTCCATCGTGGTCGCCCACAGATGCTCGGCGAGGCCTGGCGTTGCGAGGTCGATCTCGCCTTTGGCGATGCGATCCGCGAGCGCACGGTTGAGATCGGTCACTGATCCGTCGATTCCGAGCAGCGCGCGCAGCCGCTCCACCTCCGCCGCATCGCTCCCCTCTTCCCGCGTCAATTGCCTTGTCACGAGGTCGAGGATGTTGATGGCGACGCGGAGCTTGAAGGCCTGGTGGCCGGAGATCAGCGGGGTGATGTCGCTCCGGAGGAAATCGGCGACCGATTTGGTCAGCTCGATCGGGGTCGGCTCGTCCTGCATGGCTCAGCTCCCGCGCGGCGCTAGCAGCCGCAACAGATCGATCTCGGTCTCGCTGGCGCGGCGGCCGATCATGGCGCGCTCCATCGAATGGTCGGGGCCCTCGCGGAAGCGCTGCATCATGCCGCCGCACATGATGCCCCAGCGCAGCGTGCCCATGACTTCCCAGAATTCGACGCGCGTGGGATCGACCTTGCGGCCCGCGGCTTCATAACCCGCAAACAGCTCCTCACGCGAGCCAAAACCGCCGACAGGCTTGTCGATCTCGCCGAAGCGCCACGAATTGACGCAGACCCAGCCGAGATCTTCCATGGGATCGCCGAGATGGGCGAGCTCCCAATCGAGCACGGCGCGCACGCCGTCGGCACCGATGATGAGATTGCCGTTGCGGAAATCGCCGTGCACCAAGGTCGTCTCGCCCGAGGGGCCAGGATCGTGGTCGCGCAGCCAGCGCAGCGCCAGCTCGAACACGGGCTTGGGCCAGTTCAGGCTGCGATAGTCACGCTCGAACTCGGAAATCTCCTGCGTCGCCGACCTGCTGCGCAGTTTTGGCAGCTTGTCCTGCGGCAGCCGATGCAGGCCGGCGAGAATGCCGCCGATCTGGCGCGCCAGATGCGGCCGCGCCGCCGCGAACTCATCGTCGCGCAGAATCTTGCGCGCGATGGTCTCGCCTTCGACGCGCTGCATGATGAAGCCGGTTCCAAGATCGTCCTCCGGCACGAGCACATGCATCACGCGCGGCGACGGCACACCGGCCTCATAAGCGAGCTGCATCAGCTGCGCTTCAGCCCCAAGACCCGCCGCGCGCGTCGGCGCAGCGCCGTAGCCTTTCGGCGAGCGGCGCAGGATCGCGCCGATCGGCCCATCAGGGTGCGTGATGTCGAAGCGCCAGGTTTCCTGGCTGGCGCCGCCCGACAATTTGGCCGCGCCGATGACGCCGGTCGCGCCCTTGCACCAGCGCTGGACGCTGCGGGAAAGCTCCGCCTCGATCATTTGCCTTTGATCATCTGCCGTTGAATTTGGCGGGCCGCTTCTCCAGGAATGCGCCGACGCCCTCGCGGAAATCCTGGGTGTCGCCCGCACGAAGCTGGCATTGGAATTCGAGATTGAGCTGATCCTCAAAGGAATTTTCCGGGCTGTCCCAGTAGAGCTTGCGGATCAGCGACAGCGCCACCGTCGGACCGCTGGCGAGGTCGCGCGCGAGCTTCATCGCCTCCTCCATCAGCACGCCGTCGTCATAGACGCGGTTGACGAGGCCCCATTCCAGCGCCTTCTCGGCCGGCAGCCGCTCGCCCATCAGCGACAATTCGATGGAGCGCGCGCGGCCGACCAGCCGCGGCAACAGCCAGGTCGAGCCGCAATCCGGCACGAGGCCGATGCGGCGGAAGGCTTGCAGGAAATAGGACGAGCGCGCGCACAAGATCATGTCGCCGAGCAGCGCGAAGCTCATGCCGGCGCCGGCGGCCGGGCCGTTAACTGCGGTGATGATGGGACAGTGCAGATTGCGGATACGGCGGAGGAAGGGATGGAAACCGGTCTCCAGCGTCAGGCCGGCCTTGGTCTTCTTCGACTGGTTGTTGCGGCCTTGCAGATTGGCGCCGGTGCAGAAGGCGCGGCCCGCGCCGGTCAGCACCACGCAGCGCACCTCGTCCTTCTTCTCCTCGATCGTATCGAGCGCTTCGGAAAGACCGCCCAGCATGTCCACGGAGACCGCGTTCATCACCTCCTGATGGTCGAGCCTGAGGATAGCGACCGAACCATCGAAATCGAGCGTGACGTGTTTGAACTGCATGGTTTCCTCGTGAGTTGCGGCCTGCGCCAGTTTCGCAGACCGGAATTCGTTTTGCCGGGGCGCATATTTGATTTTTGACGCGGTCTTGTCCATGGTGATCAGAGCATAGCAAGCAATCTTGCGCGCAGCGGCTGATGCGCGTCTGTGCCAAAAAACGGGAAACGCGCCATGAACCTTTTCGACCTCACCGGCCGCGTCGCCGTGATCACCGGCGGCAATGGCGGCATCGGGCTCGGCATCGCGCAGGCGCTCGCGGGCCAGGGCTGCAACGTCTCGATCTGGGGCCGCAATGCCGAGAAGAACAAGGCCGCCGCCGCGAGCCTGTCGGGGCTCTCCGGCAAGGTCGACAGCCGCGTCTGCGACGTCACCGATCCGGCCTCGGTCAACGCCGCGATGAAGGCGACGCTCGACACTTTCGGCCGGGTCGACGGCTGCTTCGCCAATGCCGGCATCGGCGGCGGCGGCCGGCGCTCCTTCATCGAGCGCACCGAGGAGGAATGGCGCACGATGTTTGCCACCAATCTCGACGGCGTGTTCCATGCCTTCCAGGCTGCCGCGCGGCACATGACCGAGCGCGCCAATGCCGGCGACCCCTTCGGCCGACTGGTTGCGACCTCGAGCCTCGCCTCGATCTTCGGCACCGCGCGCAACGAGCATTATGCCGCGACCAAGGCCGCGATCAACGCGCTGGTGCGCGCGCTCGGCGTCGAGCTCGCCCGCCACGGCGTCACCGCGAACGCGATCCTGCCAGGCTGGATCAAGAGCGACATGACCGCAGGCATCATGGCGAACGAGAAATTCGTCGCCAACGTGATGCCGCGGATTCCGGTGCGGCGCTTCGGCGAGCCATCCGATTTCGGCGGCATCGCGGTCTATCTGATGAGCAAGGCCTCGTCGTACCACACCGCGGATACTTTCGTGATTGACGGCGGCTATACGGCATTTTGATTTTATAGCCCGGATGGAGCGAAGCGCAATCCGGGACCGCACAAGCAAACAAGACCCGGATTTCGCTTCGCTCCATCCGGGCTACAATACTGAGGGAATGGGCAAATGTTCTCGCACATCATGATCGGCACCAACGATCTCGACAAGGCCAAGACGTTCTACGACAATTTGCTGAGCACGCTCGAGGTCCGGCCCGCCAGGGTCGACGGCCACCGCATCTTCTACATCACCAAGACCGGCGTGTTCTCGGTGTCGAAGCCGATCAACGGCGAGCCCGCGACCTGCGCGAACGGCGGCACGATCGGCTTTGCCGCCAATTCGCCGGAGCAGGTCGATGCCTGGCATGCGGCGGGCGTTGCCGCCGGCGCAAAATCGATCGAGGATCCGCCCGGCATCCGCCAGGGCCCCGGCGGCAAGCTCTATCTCGCCTATTTGCGCGATCTCGACGGCAACAAGATCTGCGCGATGCATCGGCTACCGAACTAAACCTCACGCTGGGTGTCATTCCCCGCGAAGGCGGGGATTCCAATACGCCGCGACATCTCGATCCAATCGTCGCTCTCTCTGGAATACTGGATCGCCCGGTTTTCACCGGGCGATGACAGCGGCGTGTAAGGCGCGGACCTGCCGCCTCTCCACCCCATTCAAACAACATTTCAAACGAGCTCGCCAAATTCCATCGCGTGGCATGGCTCCGCGTGAAAAATGCGCGCTCGCACTTTGGCCGCGCTGGCACTATTCTGCCGCCAGAACGATCTCAGCGTCCCCGGGAGGAACAATGACAAAACACACCTATATTCCCCGCACCACCAACTACACCCTCAATCCCGGCGACGAGCTCAACGACCTCCGGATGTCGGACCAGGTCCGGCCGCTCTACGATCACGTCAAGAAGTTCATCCGCGACACGGTCGAGCCGATGTCGATCGAGTTCGCCAAGGCCGGCGAAGGCAAGGAAGACCGCTGGAGTTTTACGCCGAAGCAGCTCGAGGTGCTGGAGAAGGCCAAGAACAAGGCCAAGCAGGAAGGCCTCTGGAACTTCTTCCTGCCCGACGACGAGACCGGCCAGGGCCTGAAGAACCTCGACTACGCCTATATCGCCTCCGAGCTCGGCAAGAGCCCGCTGGCGTCGGAGAGCATGAACTGCTCGGCCCCCGACACCGGCAACATGGAGGTGCTGGAGCGCGTCGGCACCAAGGAGCAGAAAGAGAAGTGGCTGAAGCCGCTGCTCAACGGCGAGATCCGCTCGGCCTATGTCATGACCGAGCCGAACGTCGCCTCCTCCGACGCCAAGAACATCTCGACGACCGCAAAACTGGTCGGTGACGAATGGGTCATCAACGGCGAGAAGTACTACATCTCCGGCGTCGGCGATCCCCGCTGCAAGATCCTCATCGTGATGGTGAAGACCAACCCGGATGCGGCGCCGAGCAAGCAGCAGTCGCAGATCCTGGTGCCGCGCGACACGCCCGGCGTCGAGGTGCTCGGGCCCATGTACGTGTTCGGCCAGGACCATGCGCCGCGCGGCCACATGCACATGCGCTTCAACAATGTGCGCGTGCCCAAGGAGAACATGCTGCTCGGCGAAGGCCGCGGCTTCGAAATCTCGCAGCTCCGCCTCGGCCCCGGCCGCATCCATCACTGCATGCGCACCATCGGCAAGGCCGAGAAGGCGCTCGACCTGATGGTGCAGCGTGGCCTCACCCGCGAAGCCTTCGGCAAGAAGATCGCCCATCTCGGCGGCAACATGCAAATCATCGCGCAGGCGCGCTGCGAGATCGAGGCGATGCGACTGATGGTGCTGAAGGCCGCCAAGGCGATGGACGTGCTCGGCAACAAGGAGGCCCGCGTCTGGGTCTCCATGGTCAAGGCCATGGTGCCGGAGCGCGCCTGCAAGATCATCGACCAGGCCATCCAGATGCACGGCGCCACCGGCATCTCGCACTGGACTCCCCTCGCCGAGATGTACCAGGACGTGCGTCACCTGCGCTTTGCGGATGGTCCGGACGAGGTGCACTGGATGGTGGTCGGGCGCCACGAGCTGAGCATGGCGTGATCCCAACTCCTCATGCGCGGGCTTGACCCGCGCATCCATCGTGAGGAGCATGTCTTCAGGATTGACTGATTGCCGGGTCAAGCCCGGCAATGACGACTTGCCCAGGAGCCACTATGGACTACGCCGCCAGCGAGCTGACGCCGCGCGAGCGCTACAAGGTGCTGACGTCCTTCATCCTGCCGCGGCCGATCGCGTGGGTCACGACGCTGGGGCCGACCGGCGTCGTCAACGCAGCGCCATTCAGCTTCTTCAACGCCTTCTGCGAGGATCCGCCGCTCTGCATGTTCGCGGCCAACCGCAAGCCTGGTGGTGAGGACAAGGACACCTTCCTCAACATCCAGCGCACCGGCGAATTCGTGGTCAATATCGCTGATGAGCCGCTGGCGCGAGCGATGCACGAGAGCAGCGGCGACTTTCCGCCTGAGGTCGGTGAGCCAGATTATCTCGGCCTCAAGCTTGCGCCCTCGACGACAATCGCGGTGCCGCGGCTCGCCGACACGCCCTGGGCGATGGAGTGCAAGCTCTGGAAGCTGATCGACGTCAACGACGATCGCAAACTGATCATGGGCGAAGGTCTCCACTTCCACATTCGCGACGAGCTGTGGGATGACGAGACGATGCGGGTGCACATGGACCGCTATCACCCGATCGGCCGCATGTTCGCCGACCGCTATTGCCGCACCGACGACCGCGTGGTGTTTCCGGCGGCGGAAGGCGCAAAGACCAAATAGTCGAACCCAGGAGCGAAACGATGCCGGAAGCCTTTCGCGACAATGAAGAACGCGAGCGGTTCGAGCTCGACGTCGACGGGCCGATCGCCTTCGTCACCTACCGCAAGACCGACGGCGCGATCACGCTGGTGCACACCGAGGTGCCGCCGGAGCTCGGCGGCCGCGGCATCGGCTCGAAGCTCGGCCGCGCCACGCTGGATGCGGTGCGGGCGCAGGGCCGCAAGCTCTTGGTCGAGTGCGATTTCATTCGCAATTTCATGCGGAAGAGTCCTGAATACAACGATCTCCTCGCCGAGGGAAGGAACACGCATGCCGAGCCACAGGCGAGCTATCGCGCCGGCTGTTTCTGTGGCGCGGTCGAGGTCGCGGTCACCGGCAAACCGATGTTTGCTGGCTATTGCCATTGCGCCGATTGCCAAGCCTGGTCGGCGGCGCCGATCAACGCCTTCAGCCTGTGGAAGTCGGACGCTGTGCGCATCATTAAGGGCGAGGCAGAGCTCGGGACGTTCAACAAGACCGAGCATTCCTATCGAAAGTTCTGCAAGCGCTGCGGCGGCCACGTCATGACCGAGCATCCGCGGATGCGGCTGATCGACGTCTACGCCAATCTGCTGAAGGGATACCGACACCAGCCGACCCTGCACGCGAACTACGCGAGCAAGATGGTCTCGGTTAGGGATGGCCTGCCGAAATATGCCGACCTGCCCGCGGATCTTGGCGGCTCCGGGGGAATTTTGCCGGATTGATCGCGTAGGGCGGATTAGCTCCCGGCTGCGCAAAGCGCAGTCCGAGAGCGTAATCCGCCGAACGCCTACGTGACGAAGAGTGGCGGATTACGCCTTCGGCTAATCCGCCCTACGCACCTACGTCGCAGGCTCGATCTTGTCCTGCGTCTTGGTCTCGAAATCGCTGGCGTCGTGGCGTTCGTGCAGCTGGCTGGCGGGATCGCCGGAGACGCGGTTGACCATGCGGCCGCGCTTCACGGCGGGGCGCTGCGCGATCTGGTCGGTCCAGCGCTGCACGTTCTTGTAGTCCTGCACCGACAAAAACTCGCCGGCGCCATAGACCAGCCCCTTGGCGAGAGCGCCGTACCACGGCCAGACCGCCATGTCGGCGATCGTGTACTCCTTGCCCGCGAGATATTCGTTGTCGGCAAGGCGCCGGTCGAGCACGTCGAGCTGGCGTTTGGTCTCCATCGCAAAGCGGTCGATGGCGTATTCGATCTTGGTCGGCGCGTAGGCGTAGAAATGGCCGAAGCCGCCGCCGAGATAGGGCGCGCTGCCCATCTGCCAGAACAGCCAGGACATCGCCTCGGTGCGGGCCTTGACGTCCTTCGGCAGGAAGGCGCCGAACTTCTCGGCGAGGTAGAACAGGATCGAGCCGGATTCGAACACCCGGATCGGCTCCCGGCCCGAGCGGTCCATCAGCGCCGGGATTTTCGAGTTCGGGTTGATGGCGACGAAGCCGCTGCCGAACTGGTCGCCATTGCCGATCTTGATCAGCCAGGCGTCGTATTCGGCGCCCTTGTGGCCGAGGGCCAGCAGCTCCTCCAGCATCACCGTGACCTTGACCCCGTTCGGGGTGGCCAGCGAATAGAGCTGCAGCGGGTGCTTGCCGACCGGAAGCTCCTTGTCATGGGTGGGGCCGGCGATCGGGCGATTGATGCTGGCGAACTGCCCGCCATTCTCCTTGTTCCAGGTCCAGACTTTGGGCGGCACGTAGGCGGGGGTGTCGGTCATGCGGGGGCTCCGGCGGAAAGATGCGCCTGCATTAATTAGCCCTGGAATGGCCGATGACAAGGGCACGGCAACGCATTGCCGGCCGGGACAACTTCACGTTTTGTCATGGCAGGCGGCCCTCCCCGTCATTCCGGGGCGCCAGCAGGGCGAACCCGAAATGACGGGCGGTCGGCGTGAGGGAAGCGCGCGACGCCTACACACAAGATGCCTCGCCGAATCCGGCATGTCATCGATTGGCTCGCGTCACTTTGCTTCGCCAGCGAAAACAACGAAAATGCGAAGGCCGCCGGGAGAGAGAGCCATGAAATCGCCGATCTGCGACATGCTGGGAATCGAGTTCCCGCTGCTGGCCTTTAGCCATTGCCGCGACGTCGTCGCCGCCGTCAGCCGCGCAGGCGGCTTCGGCGTGCTGGGGGCGACCGTGCACACGCCCGATACGCTCGAACGCGAGTTGAAGTGGATCGACGATCACGTCGACGGCAAGCCCTACGGCATCGACGTGCTGATCCCCGAGAACATCTCGACGGCGGGCGAGAAGGACGTCACCTGGAAGAGCCTGGAAGCGCGCGTGCCGCAAGAGCACCGCGCCTACACGCGCGAGCTCCTGAAGAAATACGACATCGAACTGGCGAGCACGGAGGTCGCAGCCGATCAGCCGCAGCCGTTCGACGGAAAAACCGCGCTGCAGCTGCTCGAGGTCTCCTTCAATCATCCGATCCGCCTCATCGCCAACGCGCTCGGCGTACCGCCCAAGGCGATGATCGAGATGGGCAAGAAACACGGCGTGCCGGTCGCAGCGCTGGTCGGCGCCAAGGAGCACGCGCTGCGCCAGGTCGCGGCCGGCGTCGACATCCTCGTGGTGCAGGGCACCGAAGCCGGCGGCCACTGCGGCGAGGTCTCGACCATGGTGCTGGTGCCGGAGGTGATCAAGGCGATCAAGCCGATTCGCGACGTGCCGGTGCTGGCGGCCGGCGGCATCATGACCGGACGGCAGATGGCGGCCTGCATGGCAATGGGCGCGGCCGGCGCCTGGACCGGCTCAGTGTGGCTTGCGACGGTGGAAGCCGAAACCACGGAGATCTTCCGCGAGAAGATGATCGCGGCATCCTCGCGCGACGCCGTGCGCTCCAAGGGACGCACCGGCAAGCCGGCGCGGCAGCTCCGTTCGGTCTGGACCGACGCCTGGGACCGCGCGCCGGACAGCCCGGGCGCCTTGCCGATGCCGCTGCAGAGCATCATCAGCCGCGACGCGTTTCATTCGATCGATCGAGCGGCCGCGAGCGGCAACGCCAGGGCGCGCGATCTCGTCAGCTATTTCGTCGGCCAGGGCGTCGGGCTGATCGACAGCGTGAAGTCGGCGGGTGCCGTGGTGCAGGAGTTCAAGGTAGATTTCGCCGAAGCCGTCGAGCACATGAATGCGCTGGTGGCGGAATGATAGACCCTCGTGGTGAGCAAGCGCGCAAGCGCCGTCTCGAACCATGAGAGCCCGCGGCCCGTCCTTCGAGACGCCTGCTTCGCGGGCTCCTCAGGACGAGGTCGGAGATTTCTGAGAGAGTGAAGAAGCAAGAAAAATGACGATTGTTTCCCCCGACCGCATCCCCGTCATCGTCGGCATCGGCGAGATCGTCGACCGCCCGAAGGAGATCACCGAAGGCCTCGAGCCGCTCGACCTGCTCGAACAGGCGCTGCGGCGCGCCGAGGCGGATGCCGGCGCAAAGCTGCTCGGCGAGGTGCAGTCGCTCGACGTCGTCAACTTCCTGAGCTGGCGCTATCGCGATCCGGAAAAGCTGCTGGCGCAACGGCTCGGCATTACGCCAGCGCATTGCTATTACGGCCCGGTCGGCGGCGAGAGCCCGATCCGCTACATCCACGAGGCAGCCAAGCGCATCGCCCGCGGCGAATGCAGCGTGGCGGCGATCTGCGGCGCCGAGGCGCAATCGACCGCGACCAAGGCGGAGCGTGCCGGCGCAAAGCTGCCATGGACGCCGTTCGCCCATGACGTCGAGGAGCCCAAGCGCGGCGCGGCGTTCCAGAAGCCGCTGGCGGTGAAGCTAGGGGTGTTCCGGCCCGTCACGGTCTATCCATTCTACGAGGCCGCCTCCTCCGCGCATTGGGGCCAGACGCCGCGCGAGGCGATGGCGGAATCGGGCACGCTGTGGTCGCGCTATTCGGAGGCCGCCGCGCAAAATCCCAATGCGTGGCTGAAGCGGCGCTATGCGCCGGAGGAGATCACGACGCCGAGCGCGGACAACCGCCTGATCGCGTGGCCCTACAACAAGCTGATGGTCGCCAATCCCAGCGTCAACATGGGCGGCGCACTGATGCTCACCAGCCTCGCCAAGGCGCGCGCGCTCGGCATCGCGGAGGACAAACTGGTCTATCCGCTCGGCGGCGCCTCGGCGGAAGAGCCGCGCGACTATCTGCTGCGCGACCAGTTCTACGAGAGCCATCCGCAGAACGCGGTGCTCAAAGCGGTGGTGGACCTCGCCGGCGGCGACGGGAAAAAGTTCGACGCGATCGAGCTCTATAGCTGCTTCCCCTGCGTACCCAAGATGGCACGGCGCACGCTCGGCCTTGGTGCCGACGTGCAGCCGACCGTGACCGGCGGCCTCACCTTCTTCGGCGCACCGCTCAATACCTACATGACGCATGCGGCCTGCGCGATGGTGCGGCGCCTGCGCGACGGCGGCAGGCTCGGCCTGCTCTATGGCCAGGGCGGCTTCGTCACCAAACATCACGCGCTGGTGGTGGCGAAGGCGCCGCCGCGCGAGGCGCTGGCGCAGGAGACCGGCGTGCAAGCCGAAGCCGACCGCAACAAGCGCGCGGTGCCGGAGTTCGCTAGCGAGGCCTCGGGCAAGGGCAGGGTCGAGAGCTTTACGGTGCTCTACGGCCGCGGCGGCAATGTCGAGCATGGCGTGGTGATGCTGCGGACGGCGGACGACCGGCGCACATTGGCGCGGATACCGGCGAGCGATGAAGCGACGCTGGCGCATCTGCTCGATATGGACCGGACGCCGGTGGGATCGCTGGGCGAGATCACGATGGCCGCGGATGGTGTGCCCGAGTGGCGCGTGGCATAGCTTGTTCTCGTGTCCCGGACAGGGTGCAGCGCGAAGGGCCGCTCCGCAGAGCCGGGACCTAGAAAGCGACATGCTACGGCGCGAAGAGACGGGCCCCAGCTCTGCAGCGCACCACTGCGTGCTGCGCTGCGTCCGGGGAACGAGACTGCCCTACCCCTTCGGCGCCTGCTTCTCCGACGCCGTCGCCGGCTTGCCCCTGGCGCCGACCACGCGCACCGGATCGCCGTCGGAGAGGCCGTCCGGCGGGGCCGTGATGACGCGGTCATCTGCCGCGATGCCCGAGGCGAGCTCGATCTCGCGGCCGAGGTCGCGGGCGATGGTCACGGGCTTGAACAGCACCTTGTCGTCCGCGCCGACGGTGGCAACGCGCAAGCCGCTCCCGTTGAATATCAGGGCGCTGGCGGGGATGCTGAGAGGCGCGGAGTCGCGCTGCAGGTTGAGCTTCACGCTGGCATAGCCGCCGGGCATCAGCTCTCCGCTCGAATTGTCGAGCCCGAGCTGCATGCGCGTCGTGCCGGAGGCGACGTCGACGGCCTGCGAGGAGGCTTCCACGGTCGCCTGGAAATTCCGGTTCGGATATTCCGGCAGCGTGATGGTCGCCTTGGCGCCGATCTTGATCGCCGGCACGTAATTCTGGGGGACGTTGACGTAGACGCGCAGCTTGGTGATGTCCGAGACCACGAACATCGCCGGACCGGAGCCGCCGCCGGCATTGATCAGGGCGCCGACGTCGGTGTCGCGCGCGGTGACGATGCCGTCGAACGGCGCGGCGATCTTCTTGTAGCCGGCCAGCGCCTCCAGCCGTTCGACATTGGCCTTGCCCGAATTGACGGCGGCGTTCTTGTTGGAGAGGTCGGCAGTGCGCTCGTCGATCTCCTGCGCCGAGACGAAGTTGGAGGCGACCAGCGTCTTGCGCCGGTTCAGCGTTGCCTCCGACAGCCTCGCGCTGGCCTGCTGGCTGGCGAGGTCAGCTCTGGCTTGCAAGAGCTGCTGATCGAGGTCGGGCGCCTCGATCTCGGCGATCACCTGCCCCGCCTTGACGCGGGCGCCGATGTCGGCGCTCCAGCTCTTCAGATAACCCGACACGCGGGCGAAGATCGGCGCGCGGTAATAGGCTTCCAGCCGGCCCGGCAGGTCGATGGTGGCGCTCTGCGCCTTGGCGCTCGGCTGTATCACCGCCACGCTCGGAATGGCCTGGTCATCGGTCCATTCCCTCAGCTTGGAGCCCTGCTCCTCGCGAGCACGGATGCCCGTGCCGACGACGAGGCCAGCCGCGATCAGCGCCACCACGCCGAAGATGCCCAGTTTCCGGCGCGACACCGGGGAGCCGGATTCAGTAGGCGACATGCGAGGTCTCCAAAGGGGCGGCGACTTTGGCGCCTTGTTTCTTGTGTACCATACTGAACACCACGGGAACAAACATCAGCGTGGCGAAGGTCGCAAAGATCAGGCCGCCGATCACCGCGCGGCCAAGCGGCGCATTCTGCTCGCCGCCCTCGCCCAGCCCCAGCGCCATCGGCGCCATTCCGATGATCATGGCGAGCGCGGTCATCAGCACCGGGCGGAACCGCACGAAGCCGGCCTCGAGCGCGGCGGCAATGGGATCGCCGAGCGCCTCGTAGCGCTCGCGCGCAAACGAAATCACGAGCACGCTGTTGGCGGTGGCAACGCCCATGCACATGATGGCGCCCGTCAGCGCGGGGACCGACAGCGTGGTCCCGGTCGTGAACAGCATCCAGACGATGCCGGCGAGCGCAGCCGGCAACGCCGTGATGATCACGAAAGGATCGGACCAAGACTGGAAGTTCACCACGATCAGGAAATAGATCAGCACGACAGCACCGAGCAGCCCGAACAACAGGCCGGTGAAGGCGCTGTTCATGGTCTGCACCTGTCCGAGCAGCACCACTGAGGAGCCTTTCGGCACCTCTTTGGCCGTATCCGCGATCACCTGGCGGATGTCGGCGGCGACTGCGCCGAGGTCGCGGCCCGAGGTGGTCGCAAAGATCTGCACCATCGACTGGATATCGTATTGCGAGACCACCGCGCTCGAGGCCGAGCGCCTGATGTCGGCGATGCCGCCGAGGATCGGCGACTGCGCATTGCCCGCGGCTGTGATCGGCAGCGTCTGCAGCGCGCTGAGCGAGTCGATCTGGTATTGCGGCGTCTGCATCACGATCGAATAGGACACGCCGTTGTCGGGATTGAGGTAATAGGTCGGCGCGACCTGCGAGGATCCCGCGAGATTGACCACGAGGCTGTTGGTGACGTCGCGCTCGGTCAGGCCGACATATTGCGCGCGGGTGCGATCGACGTCGATGTTGAAGGTCGGCGCGTTCGGCGATTGCTGGATCCGCGCGTCGGCCACGCCCGGGATCCTGCGGACCTTTGCCAGCAGGGAGTTGGCGTAAGCGAAGTTGGCGGCGAGATTGGCGCCGCGAATCTGCAGGTCGATCGGCGCCGGCGCGCCGAAATTCAGGATCTGGCTGACGATGTCGGCCGGCAAGAAGGCGAAGCTGACGCCGGGGAACAACCGCGGCAATTGCTCGCGCAGCACGCGCACATGCTCTTCGGTCGGCTTGTGGCCCTCCTTCAGCTTGATCTGGATGTCGCCGTCCTGCGGGCCGATCACGCCGGTGTTGTTGTAGGTCATGTTGATGCCGGAGATCGGCATGCCGATGTTGTCGGTCATGGTCTCGATCTCGCCCGGGATCAGCTTGCGCACCGCCTTCTGCACGTCGGCGAGCTGGTTGGCGGTCTCCTCGACGCGGGTGCCGACCTGGGTGCGGACATGCATCAGGATGTTGCCGGCATCGACCGCGGGAAAGAAGTTGCGCCCCAGGAACGGCACCAGCGCGAAGGACGCGCCGACCACGCAGAGGAAGCCGATCACGAACACCGCACGGTGGGCCAGCGCAAGGCCGAGGAAATCATGGTAGCCGCCGCGGATGCGCTCGAACCGCGCCTCGAAGCCGCGCTGGAACCAGACCAGCGGATTGCGCGATTTCGGCGGGGCGCCCTCGTGGTGGACATGCGGCTGCAACAGATAGTTCGCCATGGTCGGCACCAGCGTGCGCGACAGGATGAACGACCAGATCATCGCGAACATAACGGCTTCCGCCATCGGCACGAACAGGAAGCGCGCGACGCCGCTGAGGAAGAACATCGGGACGAACACGATGCAGATGCAGAGCAGCGACACGAAGGCCGGCGTCACGATCTGGTTGGCGCCGTCGAGGATCGACTGCTCGACCGGCTTGCCCTGCTCCAAATGGTAGTTGATGTTCTCGATGGTCACGGTGGCGTCGTCGACGAGGATGCCGACCGCGAGCGCGAGGCCGCCAAGCGTCATGATGTTCAGCGTCTCGCCGATCGCCGACAGCATGATGATGGCGCCCAGCACCGAGAGCGGGATCGAGACCGCGATGATGATGGTCGAACGCCAGCTGCCGAGGAACAGCAGAATCATGACGCTGGTCAGCAGCGCCGCGATCACGCCCTCGACCGCGACGCCTTGAATCGCGCCGCGGACGAACACCGACTGGTCGCCGATGAAGCCGATCTTCAGCGCGTCGGGGAGCTGGTCCTTGACGTCAATCACCTTCTGCTTGATGCCGGCGATGATGTCGAGCGTCGAGGTCGCGCCCGCCTTCAGCACCATCATCAGCACCGAGCGGTTGCCGTCGACATGGACGATGTTGGTCTGCGGCGGATTGCCGTCGCGTACGCTCGCAACGTCGCGCACATAGACCATGGCGCCGTTGACGGTCTTGATTGGAAGGTTGCCGAGCTCGTCGATCTTCAGCGGCGAATTGTTGAGCTGGATGTTGTATTCGAACTGGCCGATCTTCTGGGTGCCGACCGGCGTGATCAGGTTTTGCGCGGCCAGCGCGTTGGCGACGTCCTGGCCGGATAGCCCGCGGGCCTGGAGCGCGGTGGGATCGAGATCGATCTGGACCTGGCGCTGCTTGCCGCCGAACGGATAGGGGATCGCCGCGCCGGGCACGGTGACCAGCGGCGTGCGCAGCTGGTTGATGCCGATGTCGGCGAGGTTCTGCTCGGTCAGGCCATCGCCCGACAGCGCCACCTGGATGATCGGCACGGTGGAGGCCGAGTAGTTCAGGATCAAGGGTGGCGTCGCGCCTGGCGGCATCTGCTTGAGCAGCGTCTGCGAGATCGCGGTGACCTGCGCATTGGCGGTGCGGATGTCGACGTTGGGCTGGAAGAAGATCTTGATGATGCCAAAGCCGTTGTAGGAGTTGGCGGTGATGTGCTCGATGTCGTTGACGGTCGTCGTCAGCGCGCGCTGGAACGGCGTGGTGATGCGGCCGGACATCTGGTCGGGCGGCAGGCCGGTGTACTGCCAGACCACGCCGATCACGGGAATGCGGATGTCAGGGAAGATGTCGGTCGGCGTCCGCAGCGCCGCCAGCGGTCCGATGATCAGCAGCAGGAGCGCGAGCACGACGAACGTATACGGCCGACTCAGGGCAATACGGACCAGAGCAATCATGCGCCAGGCAATTCCAGGTCAAATGAGACTACGGAAGCCGCCCCCACGGCGATCCCCATTTCCCTTTACCGGAGCACCGCCGGAAACGCTAATAACCAGAACTATCCTGCCTTCACTTCCCTGCTACCGCACTGCAAAATCGACATCACAGCCATGCACCAGCCTGTCTCAGGCGGCGCGGACCGCGTTCAGGAACTTGCACACCTCGAGCTTGAGACGATTGGAGTCGCGCGACAGCATCTGCGCCGCCGACAAGACTTGCGAGGACGACGCGCCGGTCTCGGCGGCTCCCCGCTCGACCTCGCCGACATTGGTCGAGGCCTGCTGCGCACCCTTGGCCGCCTGCTGGACGTTGCGCGTGATCTCCTGCGTCGCCGCGCCCTGCTCCTCCACCGCCGCGGCAATGGCTGCAGCGATTTCGGACAGCCGCGCGATGGTGCCGCCGATGTCGCGGATGGCCGTGACGGATTCCTGGGTCGCCGACTGGATGCCGGTGATCTGCTGTGCGATCTCGCCGGTCGCCTTCGCCGTCTGCGCGGCCAGGGCCTTGACCTCGGACGCGACCACCGCGAAGCCGCGCCCGGACTCGCCCGCTCTTGCCGCTTCGATCGTCGCGTTGAGCGCGAGAAGATTGGTCTGCCCTGCGATCTGGTCGATGAGTTCGACGACGTCGCCGATCTTGGCGACCGCCCGCGACAATCCGTCGATATGCCCATCGGTCAACCGGACCTGATCGACGGCCTCGTTGGCCATTCGGGCCGAATCCTGCACCCGGCGGCTGATTTCGGTGACGGAGGACGACAGCTGCTCGGTCGCGGAGGCGACCGACTGGACGTTTGCGGAAGCTTCCTCCGAACCGTCGGCGACGGCGACGGCGAGCGTTTGCGCCCGCGCGGCCGTCACGTTCATCGCACCGGCAGAGGCTTCCAGCTCGGTCGAAGCCGAGCTCACGGCATCCACGATCTCGCCGACTGCGGTCTCGAATTGACCGGCAAGCCTGTGCATGTCGGCGCGGCGCTGTTCGGCCGCGACCTGGTCCTGCCTGATCTTGGCATCTGCCACCTCGTGCGCCTTCTCCTCGGCCTTGACCTTGAACGTCTCCACCGCGTGGGCCATGTCGCCCACCTCGTCCTTGCGGCCAAGTCCGGGGAGAACCACCGCGAAATTGCCGCTCGCCAACTCGCCCATCGCACCCGTCAAAGCCGACAATGGGCGCACGATCCGCGACAGCGCAACCCAGAAGCTCAGCAGCGTGAGGCCAAGGCTCGCGAACAGAATCGCAACGCTGACGATCAGATTGGAGGCGCTCGCCTTCGCCTGTTCGGCAGCCTCCATATCCGCCGCCGCGCCGATCGCGTCCGCCAGGGCGAGAATGGAATTGATGGCCGTCGTCGCGCGGCTCACGTAATCCCGGCCACCGATCCTGTACTCACCGGTCGGACCGACCGCGAGGATTTCGGCACGCAGTGCGCCATAGGTCCGAAAGTAATCCTCATTCACCGACTTGATCGCTCTCGCGAGTGCTGCCGGAACGTCGCTGCGTTCGGCGATCGGAGCGACCGTCTCCCAGGCGAGCTCGACGTGGCCGCGGAAGGTGGCGATCCGGCCGATGCCGTCCGCTGCAAGTTTCGCATGCGAGCTGATCAACCCGCCGAGGAAAGCACGTTCGCGGCCGGCGTTCTCGGCCATCTCCGCCGTCAGGTGCCGAAGGCCGACGAGGCGTGCCATGGCCGCCGAGGGCGAGCTGGTCAGCGTCTCCAGCGTGAGGCGCAGCCTGTTGGTGGCAATTTCGATCAGGTCGGTGATCGCCGGGGCAAAGGCCTTGATCACCTCGCCGTCGCGCTCCGGCAAAGGCTTGGCGAGATTCGCATCGACCTTGCGGCGCAGGTTTTCGAAGTTCTGGAATGCCCGCTCCGCTTCCGAGACACGCTGTTCGGCGCCCTTCATCGCCGTGACGCCGCGCAGGCGTTGCACGGCATCGCGGAAGGCCTGATCCGACGTCGCACGCACGCCGTCGATTTCCGAGCGTCGATCGGCGGCAAGCACCTCGGGCGAATTTAGCGCCGCATTGGTCATGCCGCGCTCCTTCGCCCATTGCCCGGCACCGTGCAGCAGCAATTGCGAAATGCCGTTGAGACCGACGAAGACCTCCGCCTCCTGACGGTCGTGGTAGGCTTGAACGGCCGTGTAGCCGGTGGCCGCCACCCCCATCAAGGCAAGCGCTGAAATGATGACGGGTAGTACCGTGCCTATTCTGAGATGCACCGCTGGCTTCCTTCTTCCGAGCACCGCTTCCAATGACGGAACCGGTCGGCTTCACGAGAACTACCCAACGTTCGCAACGCGATGTTGTCTCACGTCAAAGTGCAATCGTAAGGCCCTGGGCTTCACTGCTTATGCTTATCAAAACGTTGCCCGCGAGAACCTGCGCGGCGCAGCGCCGCCGCACCGTGCCACTCACGCGCCGGCTCAACGAAACGAGCGGCGCTCTTGGCGCCGCTCGTCGTTCGATCGGACAAGGATTATGCCGCGCGGACGTTGGTCAGGAACTTGCTGACCTCGTTCTTCAGCCGGCCCGAGTCGTTCGACAGCATTTGCGCGGCCGACAGCACTTGCGAGGAGGCCGAGCCGGTCTCGGTCGCGCCGCGCTGCACGTCGGTGATGTTGGAGGAGACCTGCTGGGTGCCCTGCGCCGCCTGCTGCACGTTGCGGGCGATCTCCTGGGTCGCCGCGCCCTGCTCTTCCACCGCGGCTGCGATCGCGGAGGAGATTTCCGAGAGACGCTCGATGGTGGAGGAGATCTCCTTGATGGCGCCGACCGAATCGTTGGTCGCCACCTGAATGCCGGAGATCTGCTGGCCGATCTCGCCGGTCGCCTTCGCGGTCTGCTCGGCGAGCGCCTTCACCTCGGAAGCGACCACCGCAAAGCCGCGGCCGGCCTCGCCCGCGCGCGCCGCCTCGATCGTGGCGTTCAATGCCAGCAGGTTGGTCTGGCCCGCGATGGTGTTGATCAGCTCGACGACGTCGCCGATGCGCGCGGCCGCCTTGGACAGCTCGCTGACGCGCTCGGTGGTGGCGCGTGCCTGACCGACGGCATCGTTCGCCATCCGCGCCGATTCCTGCACCTGACGGCTGATCTCACCGACAGACGAAGCCATCTCCTCGGTCGCCGAGGCCACCGATTGCACGTTGCCGGACGCCTGATCGGACGCGGCGGAGACGACGGAGGCGAGTTGTTGCGCCCGCTCGGCGGTCGAGCTCAGCGATCCCGCCGATGTCTCCAGCGCGCCGGATGCGGCCGAGACCGTCTCCACGATGCCGCCGACCTGCGCTTCGAAACTGTCCGCCAGCTCGTTCATCGCGCGCTTGCGTTCGCGGTCGGCAGCGGCCTGGTCCTGGGCGCGCTGCTCGATGCTGCGCTTGATGTCGCCCTGCATCGAGCCCAGCGACGTCGCGAGCCTGCCGACCTCGTCAGCCTGATTGATCTCGAGCTGCTGGTTGAAATCGCCCTTGGCGATGCCATCGGCGAAATTGGCGCAATCCTGGATCGGCCGCGCGATCTTGCGTGCCGCGAACGAGATCAGGAAGATGGCCGCCAGCACGATGACGAGGCCAACGCCGAGCTGCCAGAACGTGTTCGACGTCGCTCGGGCGCTGAGCGAAGCATCCAGTTGGCGGGCGGAGGCCAGCACCACGTCGCGCGGGATCGAAATCACGACCGACCAGGCGTTCTCGGTGAGCCCGAAGCGGATCGGCGCATAGATGTCGATATTGGCGTACTTCGGATCGTCCTGCACCGTGCTCTTGCCGGCCTTGACGATGGCGAGGCTCTCGCTCCAGCGCGGGTCGGCTTCCGACGCATTCTTGCCGATCACCTCTTGGTTTGCGCTGTTGGCGACGATCAGGCCGGTATCGTTGAGGATCGCGACCTTGCCCTTGCCTTCGAACAGCGAGCCGTTGATCTTGATTGCGAGCTTCTGCACGAAATCGAGATTGTAGTCGGCGCCGGCAACACCGCGGAACTTGCCGCCGATCATGACCGGGACCGACATGGTCGCCAGAAAGACCGCCTTGCCCTGCACGATGTAGGGCAGCGGGCCTAGGATGTTCTCCTTGCCCGTCGTGTTCGGATTGATGTACCAGGCGCCCTTCACGAGGCCGTTGGGGTGCCGCTCACTGCTGTCGTACTCGACCAGCGGCTGGACTGCGATATCGCCGTTTGCGTTGCGCGTCCAATACGGCAGGAAGCGGCCGGTGTTGTCCGATCCGACCTCCTTGCGACCCTTGAACGCCGCGTCATCGCCATCCAGCGCCCCGGGCTCCCAGGCCGAATAGGTGCCGTTGAAGGCGGGGTTGAGCTCGAGCACGTGACGCAGCAGCGCGTTGAACTGGGCCCGCCGCGCCGCGATCGGAGTGCCGGTCTTCTCGTCCGCCAGGGTCGCGAAGGCATGCGCCGTGGTGCGCGCAGCATCAAAGCCGACCTCGAGCTCGGCCTTGATCGCGTTGGCTTCGGTGGAGGCCCGGTTCATCAGGCTCTCCTTGGTCTGATGGTCCACCAGCTGCATGACCTCGTGGGTCACGTACTGGTTCATGCTCTGCGTCGAGAAGAGGCCGTAGCCGATCAGCACGACACAGGTGACAGCAAGGCAGAGGCCGGCGATCAGCGCGATTTTCAATTGGATGGAGCGAATGGCGGAAAATGAAAGCAGCTTCACGGGTTGAGTCTCCGAAACACTGCGAGGAAAGTTAAAGTTCCCTCAGTTCGGAACCCGTAAAGATTTGGAACCGTACGACCCACGTGAAAAATATGTCAGTGCGCGCAGGCTCTCCCCAAAAGCAAAGAGCGGCGCCGAGGGCGCCGCTCTTGCGTCATCCGATACCTGACGGAGGGATCAGGCCGCGCGGACGTTGGTCAGGAACTTGCTGACCTCGTTCTTCAATCGGCCGGAGTCGTTGGACAGCATCTGCGCTGCCGACAGCACCTGCGAGGACGCCGTGCCGGTCTCGGTCGCGCCGCGCTGCACGTCGGTGATGTTGGAGGAGACCTGCTGCGTTCCCTGCGCCGCCTGCTGCACGTTGCGGGCGATCTCCTGCGTCGCCGCGCCCTGCTCTTCCACCGCGGCCGCGATCGCCGAGGAAATCTCGGAGAGGCGCTCGATGGTGGAGGAGATCTCCTTGATGGCGCCAACCGAATCGTTGGTCGCTGCCTGAATGCCGGAGATCTGCTGGCCGATCTCGCCGGTGGCCTTCGCGGTCTGCTCGGCGAGCGCCTTCACCTCGGAGGCCACCACGGCGAAACCGCGACCGGCTTCACCGGCACGCGCGGCTTCGATGGTCGCGTTCAGCGCGAGCAGATTGGTCTGGCCCGCGATGGTGTTGATCAGCTCAACGACGTCGCCGATGCGCGCGGCGGCCTTGGACAGCTCGCTGACGCGCTCGGTGGTGGCGCGCGCCTGGCCGACGGCATCGCCTGCCATCCGTGCCGATTCTTGCACCTGACGGCTGATCTCGCCGACCGACGAGGCCATCTCCTCGGTGGCAGAGGCGACCGACTGCACGTTGGTCGAAGCCTCCTCCGAAGCGCCTGCAACCGTGGTCGCAAGCCGCTGGGAGCGGTCGGCAGTCGAGGTCAGCGTCGAAGCGGAGGCTTCGAGCTGCGTCGAAGCCGACGACACGGTCTGGACGATCTCGCCGATCATGGTTTCGAATTCGCGGGTGATGTTGTCGACGCGGCGGCCGCGCTCGATCTTGGCTTCGGCATCCGCGGCCGCAGCTTCGTCCGCGGCCTTCTTGGCGATCAACGCCTCCTTGAAGATCTGGAGCACGTCGGCCATGGCGCCGATCTCCGTCTTCTCGCCGCGATGCGGGACCTCGGCGGCCAGATCTCCCCGGCCCAGCGCCTGCATCGGCTCGGTGATGGAATTGATGCCGTTCGAGACGTCGCGGACCAGATAGAAGCTGAGGCCGATCCCGATCACCACAGCGGCGCCGAGAATGACCGACACCAGCATGAAAGCGTAGGAATAGTTGTCGGCGGCATCCTGAGCGGCCTGTTCGCCGCCCTTGGTGTTGAGCTCGATGTCCTTGTTCAGGACCTCATCCGCCTGAAGGCCGATCTTGTTGACCGTCTTGGAGTTGAGCTCCTGTGCCTCGCGCGGGATCTTGCCCGCCTCCTTGCGCGACAAGGCCATGACCTCGTCGGTGCCCTTCTTGTAATCGTCCCAGAGTTTCGACCACTGGCCGTAGAGCGCGCGCTCTTCCGGGGAGCTGATCATGGCTTCATACTTGCTGCGCGTCTTGGCGAGCGCCTCGGTCACCGTGCCAGCGGTCTTCTCCACCACGAGCTTGTCTTCCAGGGCCTCGGCCAGCATGTGCTGGCGAACCACGTTGCGGTATGTGATGACCGCGGCTCGCAGGTCGCCGATCACCCTGACGCTCGGCATCCAGTTCGTGGTGATATCGACGGTACTGGCATTCATCGACCGCATCTTCGACACGGCGAGCAGGCCCATGCCGGTCATCGCGAGCAGCAGGAACGCCACGACGCTGATGATCTTGGCGCGAATGGAAAGCTTGGCAAACATAATCGGGTCTCGTTGTGCTGGCGCGGCGGCGCGTGCGGAGGTCTTACGAATCAACCAAAAGGAGCAGCGCCGACATCCAACACCAGAGCACCTGAGCAGACGTTAACTACGACTCCGTACGAGTACGGAAGCCAGAAAGAAATGAATGGGCAGCTAAGAACGCCCTGCGCTCAGCGCATGAGCCCAAGCGCGTCGGAGAAGAACGCGGGGCCGCCGAAATTGCCGGATTTCAGGGCAAGCAGCATCTCGCCTGCAGCCGCACCGACCGTGCGCAACACGGGGACCCCCGCCGCAATTTCTACCCCCACGAGAAATCCGGGGATCTTCAACCGATCGACCACGGCGCCGGACGTCTCGCCGCCGGCAACGACGAGGCGCCTGACGCCGGCCTGCACCAGCCCTTCGGCGATATCGGCCATGGCCTGCTCTATGGCGTGGCCGGCGGCGTCGCGGCCGTGGCGCGCCTGGACGGCGGTAACGGCCTCCGGCGTCGCGCTCGAAGCAATCAGAACGGGACCTTCCGCCAGAAGTGGCCGAGCCCAGGCGAGCGCGCGCTGCGCTTCGCCTTGGCCTGAGACAATCTGCTCGGGATCGAGGTGCAACACCGGCATGACACGTTCGGCATTGGCGATCTGCTGAAGCGTCGCCTGCGAGCAGCTTCCGGCAAGACAGGCGGCCGGTCCGCCGACCGCTGCACCGGCGTCGCTGCTCGCAGCGGTCGATTTGACCTTGCCCGTCGAGACCAGCGCGCGCGCAAGCCCGAGGCCCATGCCGGAGGCACCGACCGACAAGCGATGTTCACCGGCCACGAGGCCGATGGTCTCGAGGTCGCGGTCGAACACGGCGTCGATGATCGCAGCGCCGATCCCCTTGCCGGCGAGCTCGGTCAGTCGCGCCCGCACGGCATCGGCGCCGCGCGTGACGGTCGCGAGGTCGACGAGACCGATCCGCGTCCTGCTCTGACGCGCGAGCACGCGCACCAGGTTGGAATCGTGCATCGGGTTGAGCGGATGGTCCTTCAGCGGGCTCTCGTTGAGCGGCACGGCGCCGACGAAGAGGTTGCCCTGGTAGACGGTGCGACCGGTCTCCGGAAAGGCCGGCGTCACCAGCACGATCGCCTCGCCGCACTCGGCGCAGAGCGCGTCCATGACAGGGCCGATATTGCCGGCGTCGGTGGAATCAAAGGTCGAGCAGATCTTGAACAGCACATGGCTTGCGCCACGGCTGCGCAGCCATGTCTCCGCCGCGCGCGAACGCGACACGGCAAGGCCCGCCTCGATCGAGCGGCTCTTCAGCGACACCACGACGGCATCGACCTCGGGCAGTGCTAGATCGTCCGCGGGCACGCCGATGGTCTGCACGGTGCGCAGGCCCGCGCGCGTCAACGTGTTGGCGAGATCGGACGCGCCGGTGTAGTCGTCGGCGATGCAGCCAAGAGCAATGTTCGCTGCAAGTGTCACGGCTTCACTCCAGCGTAGGGCTTGAACCAGGCAAGGCCGTCGGCGGTCTTGCCGCGCGGATTGTACTCGCAGCCGACGAAGCCGGTATAGCCGAGGCGGTCGAGCTCTTCGAACAGGAACGGATAGTTGAGTTCCTCGCCGTCGGGCTCGTTGCGCGAAGGGATGCTGGCGATCTGGATGTGACCGATGATCGGCATCATCTCGCGCAACCGCATGGTGACGTCGCCATGGATGATCTGGCAATGATAGATGTCGAACTGGAGCTTGAGGTTCGCAAGCCTCAGCTCCTGGATCAGGTCGCGCGCGAAGCCGAAATCGTTGAGGAAGTAGCCGGGCACGTTGCGCGCGTTGATCGGCTCGATCACGACGTCGATGCCGTGGGGTGCGAAGAACTCCGCGGCCCATGCCACCGATTTGTAGAAGGCCTCGATCGCGACGCGCTCGCCGCGGTTGGCGATGCCGGCCATCAGGTGCAGGCGCTTCACGCCGGTCGCCCTGGCGTAAGGCAGCGCCGTCTCGAGGCTCGCCTTGAGATCGTTGAACCGCGCCGGCAACGCCGCAAAGCCCTTCTCGCCGGCATTCCAGTCGCCTGGCGGCAGATTGAACAGCGCCTGGGTCAGGCCGTTGCGCTTGAGCCGCTCGCCGACCGCCTCGGCGGGATGATCGTACGGAAAGAGAAACTCGACCGCGGTGAAGCCGGCTGAAGCGGCGGCATCGAAGCGATCGAGGAACGGCACCTCGGTGAACATCATCGAGAGATTGGCGGCAAAACGCGGCATGGAAGTCCTCTTGCTTACTTGTCGCCGGGCAGCTTCACGCCGGTGACCTGCGCATACATTCGCGCCACCGACGCGTCGTCGTCGCGGCCCATGCCGGCGGCTGATGTCATCAGGAACATCTGGAGCGCGGCGGCGGAAACCGGCACGGGGAATCGGGCGCTGCGCGCCATGTCCTGGATGATTCCGAGATCCTTGACGAAGATCTCGACGGCGCTACGCGGCGTGTAATCGCCGTCCAGCACGTGCGGCATGCGGTTCTCGAACATCCATGAATTGCCGGCGGACGCGGTGATCACCTCGTAGACCTTGCGGATATCGAGGCCCTGCTTGGCGGCAAACGCCATCGCCTCCGACGCGGCGGCGATATGCACGCCGGCGAGCAGCTGGTTGATCATCTTGAAGGCGGCGCCCTGCCCTGCGGCATCGCCGAGCTCGTAGAGCTTGGCGGCCATGGCATCGAGCGCCGCCCGCGCCTTTGCAAACGCGGCGGCACTGCCGGAGGCCAAGATCGTCAGCTCGCCTTGCGCAGCACGCTGCGCGCCGCCTGAGATCGGCGCATCGAGATAATGCCGGCCGGTCGCCTCGAGCTGCTTGGCGAGACGTCGCGCCACATCGGGATCCATGGTGGCGGAGGAGACGAACACGCTGCCCTTCGGCATGGTCTCGGCGGCGCCATCCTTGCCGAACAGGATCGTCTCGGTCTGCGCGGCATTGACGACGACACTGACGACGATATCGACGCCCTTGGCGGCATCTGCCGGCGTGCTGGCACCCGCACCGCCATCCTTGACGAAACGCGCCACGGCGTCAGCCGAAACGTCGCAACCGGTGACCGCGTGGCCGGCGCGCTTCAGCGAGGTCGCCATGCCGTACCCCATCGAGCCGAGCCCGATGACGGCGATGCGCTGATTTTGAGACGTGGAGGCGGACATATGCAACTGACCCTTGCGAACGTTTCCTGGACGGCCGGCCTTTGCGGCGGGCTCGACGAACCGATAACACGGCTTGGTCGCGCTGCCAAAGCGTGAGACAAAGGGGCATGACGGCCATGAGGACTGAAAGCAGCAACGAGACCCGGCTGCGCGAGGACATCTGCCGCTTCGGACGGTCCCTGTTCGAGCGCGGGCTGACGCCGGGCTCCTCCGGCAATATCAGCGTCAGGCTGGACGGCGGCGGCTGGCTGGTGACGCCGACCAACGCCTCGCTCGGCTTCCTCGATCCGGCAAAGCTGTCGCGGCTGGACGAAACCGGCCGGCTGCTCTCGGGCGATGCGCCGACCAAGGAAGTTCCGCTGCACACCGCGCTTTACGACACACGCGGCAGCGCGAAGGCGATCGTGCATCTGCACTCCACCCATTCGGTCGCGCTGTCGATGCTGCCCGAGATCGACCCGCGCGCCGCGCTGCCGCCGATGACGGCCTATTATTTGATGAAATGCGGCGCCACCGCGCTCGTGCCGTATTATCGGCCCGGCGATCCCGCAGTGGCCGATGCGATTAAGGGATTGGCGGGAAACTACTCATCGGTGCTGCTCGCCAATCACGGCCCGGTGGTTGCCGGTGACACGCTGGAAGCGGCGGTGTTCGCGACCGAGGAGCTGGAGGAGACCGCGAAGCTGTATCTGCTGCTGCGCGGGATGAACCCGCGGTATTTGTCGCCGGAGCAGGTGGCGGATCTGGTGAAGGTGTTCGGAGTAACGCTGCCGGAGCATGGGCACGGGCATTAGGGCCGTGTTTCCATAAGCGCACCAGCGCGGCCTCACCCACCGCTGTCATTCCCCGCGCAGGCGGGGAATCCAGTACGCTGCGGCTTATCCGTATCTCGTTGGCGTCTCGGATTACTGGATCGCCCGCCTTCGCGGGCGATGACACCGGGTATGCGGGGACGTTCGCCCCACACGTCGTACCTACAGCCCCAGATACGCCTTGCGCACATCCGGATTGCCCTTGATCTCCGCGGCCGGGCCCTGCATCAGCACACGGCCGGTTTGCAGGATGTAGGCGCGGTCGGCGATCTCCAGGCACTCGGCCATGCGCTGCTCGACGATCAGCACGGTCATGCCGGCGTCGCGGATGCGCAGCACCGCCTGGAAGATCTCGTCGACCAGTTTCGGCATGATGCCTTGCGAGGGCTCGTCCAGCATCAGAAGCCGCGGACGCGTCATCAGCGCGCGGCCGATGGCGAGCATCTGCTGCTCACCGCCGGAGAGCGTTTCGGCGCGCTGATCGAGGCGCTCGGCGAGGCGCGGGAACAGCTGGAAGACGAGATCGAGCGGTCCCTCGCGGTCGGCTTCGCCGCGATAGAGATAGCTGCCGAGGCGCAGATTGTCGCGCACAGACAGGCGCGGAAACAGGCGGCGGTTCTCCGGCACATAGGCGATGCCGGCCGCCGTGATGTGGTGCTGCGCCATGCCGTTGAGCGGCCTGCCGTCGAATGTCACGTTGCCCGAGCGCGGACGCTCGGCACCGGCGATGGATTTCAGCAGCGTCGACTTGCCCGCGCCGTTGGCACCGGCGACGCAGACGATCTCGCCCTTCTGGACCTCGATCGAGACCGCGGAGATCGCGACCAGACCCTGATAGGCGGTCGTGACTTCACGCACCGACAGCATGACGATCTCCCAGATATGCCTTGATCACCTTGGGATCGCGGACGACATCGTTTGGCTTGCCCTCGACCAGCACCTTGCCGAGGTCGAGCACGATGGCGCGGTCGACCAGCGGCATCACGATCTCCATGACGTGCTCGACCATCAGCACGGTGATGCCGGCATCGCGCACCTTGCGCACCAGCGCGACGCCGGTCTGCGCCTCGGTCGGCGTGAGGCCGGTGAGGACTTCGTCGAGCAGCAGCAGTTTCGGCTCGGTCGCGAGCGCACGGGCGACTTCGAGGCGGCGCTTTTCGGCCGGCACGAGGTCGCTGGCCAGCACGTCGGCGCGCGCGGCAAGGCCGGTGAACTCCAGCACCTCGTGCGCCTTGCGACGCGCTTCGCGCATCACGGTGTTGCGGACGAGCGCACCGACGATGACGTTGTCGATGACCGTCATGGTCTCGAAGCTCTTGACCACCTGGAAGGTGCGCCCGACGCCGCGCTGGCAGCGCTGGGCCGCCGGCATGCGGGTGACGTCCTCGCCGTCGAACAGGATCGAGCCTTGCGTCGGCGGCAGCACGCCCGCGATGAGATTGAACAGCGTCGACTTGCCGGCGCCGTTGGGGCCGATCAGGCCGACGATCTCACCGCGGCCGACGGAGATCGAGACGTCGCTGTTGGCGACGAGGCCGCCAAAGCGTTGCCAGACCCCGCGGGTTTCGAGAAGCGGCGTCATCGTGCGGCTCCCGTCTTCTTCGGGCGTGAAAACAGGCTCAGCAGGCCTCGTGGCAGGGCCAGCGAGATCAGGACGATCAGCGTGCCGTAGACGATGAGGTCGACACCGCGCCCCGAGCCGCCGAACTTGAAGCGCGTCAGCTCCGTCAGCGGGATCAGAATGGCGGCCCCTAACACCGGTCCCCACAGGGTGCCGATGCCGCCGAGCACGGCGGGCAGCGCCATCAGCAGCGAGAACTGGAAGCCCATGACGCTCTCAGGGTCGATGTAGGAGACGAACTGCGCGTAGAAGCTGCCACCGACGGCGACCAGGAAGGCGGAGACCGCGGCCGCGCCCATCTTGGAGTTGAACACGTCGACACCGAGGCTCTCGGCCGCGTCCGGATTGTCCTTCACCGCGCGCCACCAGAAGCCCCATTTGGAGTCTTCCAGCCACCAGGTGACGAACCAGGCGAGGCAGCACAGCGCCAGCGCGAAATAGAAGTATGGCAGCTTGGTGCGCAGGAACTGGAATTTCAGCCAGCTGTCGCCGCGGATCGGAATGGTGATGCCCATCGCGGCGCCCGCCCATTCCCAATTGTGGAACAGCAGCAGGCCGATCTCGGCGATGACGATGGTGGCGATCACGAAGTAATGGCCACGCAGGCGGAAGAAGGGATAACCGAGCCCCATCGCGATCAGCGCCGACACCACGCCGCCGGCCAGCATGCCGAACCAGGGCAGCACGCCGAACTTGGTGAACAGCAGCTCGGTGGTGTAGGCCCCGAGGCCGAAATACAGCGCGTGGCCGAGCGAGATCTGCCCGCAATAGCCGGACAGGATGTTCCAGCTCTGCGACAGTCCCGCATACATCAGCGTCAGGATCAGGATGTTCTGGACGACGACGTCCTTCACGAACAAGGGCGCCGCTGCGGCAATCGCGGCGAGCACCGCGGCGATGATCAGGTCGCGGCGGCGCCGCGCTGCAAATTCCTTGTCCATCAGATCGATCCGAACAGGCCGCGCGGCCGGATGAAGACGACCAGCAGATAAACCGCGTAGATGCCGACCGATTTCAGCGACGGCGGGAGCACCAGGGCGGTGGTGGCTTCGACGAGACCGACGATGATGCCGCCGGCGAAGGCGCCGAACACGCTGCCGAAGCCGCCGAGCGCCACCGTGACATAGGCGATCAGGGCAAAGGACGCGCCGACGTCGGGATAGATGTAGAAGAAGCTCGCCATGATCGCGCCGGCGAGGCCGACCAGCGCGGCACCAAGGCCCCAGCCGAACGCGAACACGCGGTTCTTGTCGATGCCGACCAGCGCGACCGCACCGGGATCCTCGCGGGTGGCTTCCAGCGCACGGCCGAAATCAGTGCGGTGGATGAAGAAATAGAGACCGGCGAAGGCGAGGATCGAGACCAGCGCGCCGACCAGCTGCGGCTCCGGCAGGAAGATGCCGGCAATCGAGATGGTCTTTCCGCCGAGCCAGGACTGCGGAATACTGCGATAGTCCGGCGTGAAGAAGAACTGCGCGAGGCCGCGCATGACGATGGCCAGGCCGAAGGTGGTGAAGATCTGCACCATGCCGGCGTTGGCCTTGGCCCGCATGGCGAAGCGTACAATCAAGAGATAGATCACCGCCCCGAACACGAAGAGTGCCGCGGCGACCAATGGCGCCGACAGCAAGGGGTCGATGGCGAAGAACGCGAACAGGAAGAAGGACAGGTACATCGCGATCATCAGGAACTCGCCATGGGCGAAGTTCGTGACGTCCATCAGGCCGAAGATCAGCGCGAGGCCGACCGCGATCAGTCCGTAGAGCAGGCCCATGAGCAGGCCGCTCGCGAGACTCTGGATAATGGCTTGGGCTGTCAAAAGTCTGTCCCCCGAAATAGATCTTCATCCTGAGGAGCGCGCACAAGCGCGCGTCTCGAAGGATGGCCCAGCCCCCGTCCTTCGAGACGCGGGCTACGCCCGCTCCTCAGGATGAGGGCGGGAGCTACGTCTGAGCTCCCGCTTTCCCAATCTTACTTCATCGGCCAGATCGCCTCGGCGATCGCGGCCTGCGGCGGGAAGATGGTGACGAACTTGCCGCCGACATATTGCAGCAGCACCGGATCGGCGTCGTTGTTCTGGCCCATCTCGTCGAACTTGACCCGCTTCCAGGGCATGATGGTCTGCTCGCCCGGGATGTCGGTCGCCGCCAGCGCATCGCGGATTTTCTCGCCGTCGGTCGACTTGGCGCGGCTGATGGCGTCGGCGAGGATGATCAGGCCCATGAACTGGCGCGAGGTCAGGTCGTTGAAGTCCTTGCCCGAGCGCGTCTTGAACATCTCGTTGATCTTGCCGACCATCGGGCGCTTCTGCGCGAGGTCGAGCGAGAAGGTGCCGCGCGAAATCACGCCTTCGAGCTTGTCGCCGACGGCATCGTAGAGCGCCTTCTCGGAGAAGCCGGCATCCTGCGCCACGATCGCGTTCGGCTTGTAGCCGAGCTCGGCCATAGTCTTGACCAGGAGGATGCCGTCGGTGGTGTAGCTCGAGGGCATCAGCACGTCGGCGTTGGCAGACTTGAGCTGCTGCACCTCGGCCGAGAGCGAGGGCGAGTTGGCGCGATACTTGATGTCGGTGACGATCTTGTAGCCGCGCTCGCCGGCGATCTTGGTCTGGGCATTGCCGGAATCGGTGCCGAAGATGGTGTCCTCGTGGAACAGCGAGAGCGTCTCGATCTTGGTGCCCTTCTTCTTCATGGCGTCGAAGAAGTCGAACATGGCGGCCGAGTACATCTCGTCATGCGGCGCGGCGCGGAAATAGTACTTCAGGCCGCGGCGATGCAGGCTCGGCGAGGAATTGTCGGCGGACACGAACGGGACCTGATAGCGCTCGCAGATCTGGCTGACGGTGACGGCGACGGCGCTCTGATAGGTGCCGATGATGGCGCAGACCTTCTCCTGCGTGATCAGGCGCTCGGCCTCGGCGCGGCCCTTCTGCGGATCGGCCTGGTGATCGGCGAAGACGAGGCGGATCTTCGCGCCGCCGAGGCCCGGCAAGCCCTCGCCCTTGGCCAGCGGCAGATCGAAATCGGTGTTCTTGTTGATGACTTCGAGCGCGGTCTCATAGGCCTTCTGCGCGTCGACGCCCTGCTGTGCGCTGCCGCCGGAGAACGGATAGATCACACCGATCACGACTTCCGGGGTCTGCGCGCGCGCTGCCAGCGGCACGAGAGCGGCAGTGGCGGTGGCTCCCAACAACACGTCGCGGCGAGTGATCGTCATGGCAAAGTCCCCTGTACTGAATTTCGGTTGATCGAATGAAGCGATTGATGGATGCGGTAAAGCCCGAAGAAGCAGCAAACGCTGCCCACTAAATCACGGCCATGGTCCTGTTCTTGAGATCCGTCACCAGCATCAGGCCGGGCGAATGCGTGATCGCGAACGGAAGCTTCGCGGCGTTGATGACCGATTGCGGCGTCACGCCGCAGGCCCAGAACACCGGGATCTCGTCCTCGGCGACCGGCACGGGATCGCCGTAGTCGGGCTTGGCGATATCCTTGATGCCGATCAGATGCGGGTGGCCGAGATGCACGGGCGCGCCGTGCACGGCGGGATAGCGCGAGGTGATCTGCACCGCACGGATCGCGTCCGCCGGCTTGAACGGCCGCATCGACACCACCATGGGGCCGGCGAACGGACCGGCCTCGCCGCAGGCGATGTTGGTGCGGTACATCGGCACGCGCACGTTCTCTTCGATGTGGCGGATCGGCATGCCCTCGTCGAGCAACGCCTCTTCGAACGAGAACGAGCAGCCGAGCACGAAGGTGACGAGATCATCGCGCCAATGCTTGGTCACGTCGGTCGGCTCGTCGACGACTTCGCCGTCGCGCCAGACGCGGTAGCGCGGCACGTCGGTGCGAATGTCGAGATCGGCGCCGAGCGCGGGAATGTGGGGGCTGCCGACATCGGACATGCCGATGATCGGGCACGGTTTCGGATTGAGCTGGCAGAAGCGGTGGAAGGCGCTGGCATATTCCGCCGGCAGGATCGCCAGATTGCCCTGGACGAAGCCGGGAGCGACGCCGGCGGTGGAAGCGACCAGTCCCTGACGATAGGCAAGCCGCGCCTTGCGGCTCGGGAGCGTGTCGGGCGTTTCAGTTTGCTGCGCTGCCACCAAAACAGTCATGAGATCGACCTGCCTATAAACTCGACAAAGACAAGCCAACACCAAGCGTGCTATAAAGTCTAATCGTCGTTTCTAATCAATCTCGATAAATCTGATTTATCGACTGGGAAAATCCTTCCAATGCTGGACTTCAGGTCGATCGAGACGTTCCTCTGGGTTGTGAAGCTCGGCAGCTTCCGGGGCGCCGCCCAGCGGCTCAACACGACCCAGCCGGCGATCTCCCAGCGCATCGCCCAGCTCGAGCGCGAGATGGGCGTGAAGCTGCTCAACCGCGATCATCGCGTGGCCTCGCCGACGCCGAGCGGCCGCCAGATGATGGTCTATGCGGAGAAGCTGATCGGCCTGCGCGCCCAGATGATGGCGGAGATCGGCGATCGGTCGGCGATGCGCGGCGTGATGCGGCTCGGCGTCGCCGAGACCATCGTGCACACTTGGCTGCCGCGCCTCGTGAAGAGCGTGAACCAGGTCTATCCGAACCTGTCGCTGGAGATCGAAGTCGACATCACGCCAAACCTCACCGCGCGCCTGCTCGCGCAGGAGATCGAGCTTGCGTTCGTCGTCGGGCCGCTGTCCGCCTCCGGCGTGCATAACCGCGTGCTCGCCGATTATCCGATCGGCTTTCTCGCAAGCCCTTCGCTCGGCCTCGGCAAGGGCCCGGTGACGCCGGCGGATCTCGCGCGATTTCCGATCATCACCTTCCCGCGCAAGACCAAGCCTTACGAGGTCGTGCGCGAGGTGTTCGACCGGCCGGACCTGCCGCCGATCCGCCTGCACGCGTCGGCTTCACTGGCCACCGTCATCCACATGGCGGTCGAGGGGCTGGGCGTTGCCGTCATCCCCGACGCCATCGTCGAGAACGAGCTTGCCGACGGGCGGCTGCAGCTGCTCGACACCGATCTTGCCATCGCGCCGCTGACCTTCACCGCGAGCTGGCTTGCCTCGCCCGACGTCGTCGCCGTAGAGCGCGTCGCCGAGCTTGCACGGCAAATTGCGCAGAGCAGCCTCGCGGTTGACGCGCCCGCGCTGGCGGGTCATTGAAAAAGGCGCCGGACAATCGAGAGACCGAACGCATGAGCCGAGCCGTCACCAATTTGCAAATCGATTCTGCCCGCCTCTGGGGCTCCATCCACGAGACCGCGCAATTCGGCGCGACGGCCAAGGGCGGCGTGCGGCGGCTGACACTGAGTGCCGAAGACAAGCAGGTGCGCGACTGGTTCCGCAAAGCCTGCGAGGAAGCCGGGCTCGAGGTGCACACCGATGCGCTCGGCTCACAATTCGGCCTGCGCAAGGGACGCGACATGTCGAAGCCGCCCGTCGGCATCGGCTCGCATCTCGACACCCAGCCGACCGGCGGCAAGTATGACGGCATCCTGGGCACGCTCGGCGCGCTCGAAGTCATCCGCACGCTGAACGATGCCGGCATCGAGACCGAGGCGCCGATCTGCGTCGTCAACTGGACCAACGAGGAAGGCTCGCGCTTCGCGCCGGCGATGATGGCCTCCGCAGCCTATGTCGGCGACTTCACCACCGACGACATTTTGTCGCGCAAGGATATCGACGGCACGACCGTCGGCCAGGCGCTCGACAGCATCGGCTATCGCGGCGACAAGCCGGTGGGCTTCCAGAAGCTCGGCTGCTTCGTCGAACTGCACATCGAGCAGGGCCCGATCCTAGAGGCCGAAGGCAAGACCATCGGCGTGGTCGATTCCGGCCAGGGCGTCTTGTGGTATGACGGCAAGATTTCCGGCTTCGAGAGCCATGCCGGTTCGACCCCGATGCCGCTACGACGCGATGCGCTGGCGACGCTGTCGGAGATCGTGCTGGCGATGGAGGCGATCGCGAAGAAGCATGGGCCCAAGGCGGTCGGCACCATCGGCGAGGCCGTGATCGCCAATCCCTCGCGCAACGTCATTCCCGGCGAGATCGCCTTCACCGTGGATTGCCGCAGCGCGGATGGGGCGATCATGGACGCGCTCGACCGCGATCTGCGCGCGGCGATTGCCGAGATCTCCGCGCGTCGCAAGGTCGAGGTGAAGCTCGATCTGGTCTGGCGCAAGCCCCCGACGCATTTCGATCCCAAGCTCATTGCAGCGGTCGAGAGCGCGGCGAAGACGCTCGGTTACTCCTCGCGCCGTATCACCTCGGGCGCCGGCCACGACGCGTGCAACCTCAACACCAAAATGCCGGCGGCGATGGTGTTCGTGCCCTGCAAGGACGGTATCAGCCACAACGAGCTGGAAGACGCCACGCAGGCCGACTGCGCCGCAGGAACCAACGTCCTCATGCATACCGCGCTGGCGATCGCCGGCGTCGCGTCCTGACCGGAGAGAGCCATGCGCGGAGTTTTCGTCGACGCCAACGAAGCCCTCGCCGTGATCATGGAGCGGCTGGAAAAGCCCGGTGATCCCAAGGTGCGGATCCACCGGAATCCCGACATCAAGCCGGAGCAATATCCGGAAGTTCTCGACGGCGCCGAAATCGCGATCGTCGACCACACCGCACTGCCGACCGAGGTCGCCAAGAAGTGCGCGGGGCTCAAGCACGTCGTGTTCCTCGGAACCGGCGCACGCAGCTACATGAATCCGGAAGAACTTAGCGAGCTCGGCATCTCCGTGCATCTGATCAAGGGATACGGCGACACCGCAGTCGCCGAATCCGCGATCGCGCTGATGTGGGCGTCGGCCCGGGTCATCGCGAAGATGGATCGCGAGATGCGCGTCGGCAACTGGCTGCGCGAGGACGGCATGCAGCTCACCGGCAAGACGCTCGGGCTGATCGGCTTTGGCGGCATCGCAGCTGAAGTGGCGCGCATTGCGTCCGGCAGCGGCATGAAGGTGATCGCCTGGAACCGCTCGCCGAAGAGCTATCCGGGCGTCGAGTTCACCGATCTCGACACCTTGCTGGCGCGGAGCGACGTGGTGTCGCTGCATCTGCTGCTCAACGACGAGACACGCGGCATGATCACGCGCGAGAAGATCGCTCAAATGAAACCGGGCGTCATCTTCGTCAACACCGCGCGCGCCGCGATCGTCGACGAAGCCGCGATGATCGACGCGCTGAAGTCCGGCCACATCCGCCATGCCGGCCTCGATGTCTTCAACACCGAGCCCCTGCCCGGCGATCATCCGCTGACGAAGATTCCAAACGTGACGCTGTCGGCACATTCGGCATTCCGGACGCCGGAGGCCAGCGAGAACCTGATTGGCGCGGCGTGGGAGCACTGCCGCCGGATCGTGAAGGGATAAGAGCAACGACAATGGCCGACTATCGCATCATCAAGGCTGAGCCGCTCACCAAGGCCATCCGTGCCATCGTCAAGGCCGGCGGCTCCTCGGACCGCGAGGCCGAGCTCGTGTCCAGCAACCTCGTCGAGGCCAATCTGAAGGGACACGATTCCCACGGCGTCGGCATGATCCCGCGCTACGTCCAGAGCGTCACCAATGGCGGCCTCGCCGTGAACGCGCATGTCAAGATCGTGCTCGACACCGGTCCGCTGCTCACCCTCGACGGCCTCACCGGCTACGGCCAGGTGATCGGCCATGAGGCGATGGAGCTTGCGGCCGAGCGCGCCAAGCAGAACGGCGTGTGCCTGGTCGGCCTCTCCAACTCGCACCACATCGGCCGCATCGGCCATTGGGCCGAGCAGTGCATCGACCACGGCCTGATCTCGATCCACTTCGTCAACGTGATCTCGCGGCCGATCGTGGCGCCCTGGGGTGGCAGCGATCCGCGCCACGGCACCAACCCGTTCTGCGTCGGCATCCCGCGACGGGGCAAGGACCCGATCGTGCTCGACTTCGCCACCAGCAGAATCGCGCAAGGCAAGACCCGTGTCGCCCACAACAAGGGCGTCGCGCTGGAGCCCGGCACCATCATCGACAATGAAGGCAAGCCCACGGTCAATCCGCGCTACACCGTGATCCCGCCCTACGGCGCCATCCTTCCGTTCGGCGAGCACAAGGGTTCGGGCCTTGCGCTGGTGTGCGAAATCCTCGGCGGCGCGCTCTCCGGCGGGCAAGTCGTCAAGGGGCCGTCCGACGGCAAGTACAACGTCCTCAACGGCATGCTCTCGATCGTCATCGATCCCGCCAAGCTCGGCACCGGCGAGAACCTCGCGCGTGAAGTCGAGAGCTTCGTGGCCTGGCACACCGGCTCACTGCCCGCTTCCGGCGTCGACAAGGTCAAGATCGCCGGCGAGCCCGAGCGCGAGACCAAGACAAAGCGCCTCGCCGAAGGCATTCCGGTCGATCCGACCACCTGGCAGGAGATCCTGGAGGCCGGGAAGAAATTCGGGTTGGATCAGGCGGCGATCGAGAAGATCGTGAGCTAGTCGCGCGACATCGCTCGGCATGAGCCGGGGCTCCTGGACAATTGCGCAAGGAAATCTGGACTAGGGCGAAGCTTGCGGAGCGGAGATGAACCGGCCCCCATTGTGTTGCGACAACGGGGATATCCCGGCCCATATCCGCTCGAGGTTCACATGCTCTCCCGTCTCGCAAAGCTCATGTCCGGCTCCAGCGAGCCCTCTCCCGCAATCGACCTCTACCGGCATCGGCTCGACGTCTATGAAAGCGAGCTAGGCGAGCCCGAGCACAGCTTCACGCACGACGCCGAACGTCGCATCGACATCCATGCGTTTGGCCGTGATTTCGTTCCTGAATGCCGGGAAGGCTCCGACGAAGGCTATGTCCTCTTGACCAACGGCATGAGCCAGCAGCGGATGCACGGCGTGCAGGGCGACGCGAAGCCGCGCGCCGAGCTGATGTGGTATGTCCGCGAGCCGACACCGGATGTCCGCGACAATCTGCGCTGGCTGGCCAATCTGCCGTTCGTCGACACGACCTGGTTCGGGTTCGGTCACCGCATCGCGTTGCCGTGGCCACCGGTTGCAGGAACGGACTTTCAGACTTTTCTGTTCCTCACGCCGATCATCGGCACCGACAAGCAGATCGCCGAAGCGCTGGAAATCGCGGGCGATCCGGTCGAGATTTTGACCGTGAACCTGATCTCGGATCGGGAGCTGGCGTTGATCAGGGCCGGCGGGCTCAATGAGTTTCTCGACCTGCTCGACGACAACGATTATCCGCCGATCTTCGATCCGGCGCGGACGTCGTATGTGTAGCACGAGCCAAACGCACGGCTGTCCTACCCTTCTCCCCCTGTGGAAGAAGGTAGCGCGAAGCGCCGGATGAGGGGTTCTCTCCGCACGTAATCCTGCGACGGATGATCGGTGTTCGCGGAGACAGACCCCTCACCCGTCTCGCCGCTGCGCGGCGAGCCACCCTCTCCCACAAGGGGAGAGGGGAAGCCCCGCCTCAATCCACCATATCCGCAACCGCCTTGCCGCAGGCCGTGGTGTCGGCGTTGCCGCCGAGGTCCTTGGTCCGCAGCGTACGCTCCGCCAGCGTACGCTCGATCGCCTCGACGATCGAACGGCCGGCTTCCTTTTGGCCGAGATGCTCCAGCATCATCGCCCCCGACCAGATCATGCCGATCGGATTGGCAATGCCCTGTCCCGCAATGTCGGGCGCCGAGCCGTGCACCGGCTCGAACACCGAGGGGAAGTCGCCTTCGGGATTGATGTTGCCTGACGGCGCGATGCCGATCGTGCCGGTGCAGGCCGGGCCGAGGTCGGACAGGATGTCGCCGAACAGGTTGGAGCCGACCACGACGTCGAACCAATCGGGATGCAGCACGAAGTTCGCGGTCAGGATGTCGATGTGGTACTTGTCCCACTTCACGCCGGGAAACTTCTTCGCCATCGCCTCCACGCGCTCGTCCCAATAGGGCATGGTGATGGAGATGCCGTTCGACTTCGTCGCGGAAGTCAGGTGTTTCTTCGGCCGCGACTGCGCGAGCTCGAAGGCGAATTTCAGGATGCGGTCGACACCGGTGCGGGTCATCACCGTCTGCTGCGTCACGAACTCGCGGTCGGTGTCGGGGAACATGCGGCCGCCGACGGAGGAATATTCGCCTTCGGTGTTCTCGCGCACCACCCAGAAATCGATGTCACCGGGCTTGCGGCCCGCCAGCGGCGACGGCACGCCGGGCATCAGCCGCACCGGGCGCAAATTCACATATTGGTCGAACTCCCTGCGAAACTTGATCAGCGAGCCCCAGAGGGAGACGTGGTCCGGAATCTTGGCCGGCCAGCCGACCGCGCCGAAATAGATCGCGTCGTGCTTGCCGATCTTCTCCTTCCAGTCATCCGGCATCATCTGGCCGTGCTTCTCGTAATAGTCCCAGGACGAGAAATCGAAATGGTCGAAATGCAGGGCGATGCCGTGCTTCTTCGCCGCCGCCTCCATGACGCGCAGGCCCTCGGGCATGACTTCCTTGCCGATGCCGTCGCCGGGAATGACCGCGATCCGGTATTGTTTCTTGCTCATCGAGAACGTCCCTTTTTGGTCAGGCAGCCGCCGCCTTTTTGACCGCACTGCAATGGACCAAACGCGGCGGCAGTGCAACGCTGCACTGCAATGTTGACCGTGGCGCGGCCGAGCGCCTACTGGTTTGATCCAGTTCCAATTCCGAGAGTACCCCCAATGGATCTGCATCTGCGTGGCAAGCGCGTCCTGATCACGGGCGCGTCGAAGGGCATCGGCGCTGCCGCGGCCGAGGCATTTGCCGAGGAGGGCGCGCATCTCCTGCTCGCCGCCCGCAGCGGCGATCAGCTCAAGGCGCTGGCCGAGCGCTTACGCTCGGCGCATCAAATCGACGCCGCGACAAGCATCGTCGATCTGCGCAAGGCGGAGGACGTGGCACGGCTGGCGAAAGAAGCCGCCGACATCGACGTGCTCGTCAACAATGCCGGCGACATTCCCGGCGGCTCGATCGACAAGATCGACGAAGCGACCTGGCGCCACGCCTGGGAATTGAAGGTGTTCGGCTATATCAACCTCACGCGGCAGATCTACGCGCAGATGAAGGCCAAAGGCGGTGGCGTCATCGTCAACGACATCGGGGCCGCCGGCGAGAAGTTCGACGCCAATTACATCTGCGGCAGCGCCGGCAATGCCGCGCTGATGGCCTTCACCCGCGCGCTCGGCGGCAAAAGCCTCGCCGACAACATCCGCGTGGTCGGCATCAATCCGGGCCCCGTCGGCACCGATCGTCACGTCACGCTGCTGAAGACGCGGGCCAAGCACCAGTTCGGCGACGAGAGCCGCTACAAGGAATTCCAGAAGAGTCTGCCGCTCGGCCGCCCTGCGCATGCGCGCGAGATCGGCGACCTCATGGCGTTCCTGGCCTCGGACCGCGCGGGCTATACGTCGGGTGTGATCTACACCGTGGACGGCGGCATCAGCGCAGGCTGGGGTTAGCTGCCTCGTCCTTTTTGACACCGTCGTTCCGGGGCGATGCAAAGCATCGAACTACAGTGCACAATTGTGCACCAGAGGACCTCGAGATTCCGGGTTCGCCCTCCGGGCGTCCCGGAATGACAATCTAGGTAGGAGTAAAATAATTGTCTCAAGACCTGATCCAACAAACCGCCTGCGCCGTCGTCGAGAAGCTGCGCTCCGGCGACGTCTCACCGCTCGAACTGCTGGATGTGGTGGAGAAGCGCGTCAAGGAGGTCGACGGCAAGGTCAATGCGCTGCCGACGCTCTGCTTCGATCGCGCGCGGGACAGCGCCAAGGCCTTGATGCGCAAACCCGCCGGCGCGCGGGGGCTGCTCGCGGGCCTGCCGGTGCCGATCAAGGATCTGACCGACGTTGCGGGCGTCCTGAACACGCAGGGCTCGCCGATCTTCAAGGACAACATTCCAGCCAAGTCCGACCTGATGGTCGAGAACCTCGAGGCCAACGGCGCGCTCGTCTACGCCAAGTCCAACACGCCGGAGTTCGGCGCCGGCGCCAACACCTTCAACGAGGTGTTCGGCGCGACGCTCAATCCCTGGGATATGACGAAGTCCGCGGCCGGCTCCTCCGGCGGCGCCGCGGTGGCGCTGGCCACCGGCATGGCCTGGCTCGCGCAGGGCTCGGACATGGGCGGATCCTTGCGCAGCCCGGCAGCCTTCTGCGGCATCGTCGGCATGCGGCCGAGCATCGGCCGCGTCGCGCATACGCCGAAAGTGGCGATCGATCGCAATCTCGGCGTGCAGGGCCCGATGGCACGCAATGTCGAGGATCTCGCGCTGCTGCTCGATGCCATGAGCGGCGATTATGCCGACGATCCGCTGTCGCTGCCGGCGCCGGCGACCTCGTTCCTGACATCCGCGCGGTCCGGCAAGAAGGCGAAGCGCATCGCCTATTCGGCTGACCTCGGCATCACCCCTGTCGATCCCGAGGTGAAGGCGATCACGCGGAAGGCTGCGGAACGCTTTGCCGAGGCCGGTGTCATCGTCGAGGAAGCGCATCCGGACTGGCGCGAGGCGCATGAGTGCTTCCACGTGCTGCGCGCCTTCGATTTCGCGATCAGCAAGGCGGAGCTGCTGCGCACCAAGCGCGACCTGCTCAAGCCCGAGGTGATCTGGAACATCGAGGAAGGCCTCAAGCTCACCGTGGAGCAGCTCGCGCGCGCCGAGGCCCAGCGCGTTGGCATGACCGCGCGGGCGGTCGAGTTCTTCAAGACCTATGATCTGCTGCTGACACCCACCACGATCGTGCCGCCCTTCCCGATCGAGCACCGCTACGTCGCCGAATGTGCCGGCAAGAGATTCGAGAACTACGTCGAGTGGCTCGGCATCGTCTACGCCATCACGCTGGCCTGCTGCCCCTCGCTATCGCTGCCCTGCGGCTTCACGGCCTCGGGCCTGCCGGTCGGCGTGCAGGTGGTCGGAGCGCCCAGGGGCGACGCGGAGGTGCTCGCGGGCGCCAAGGTGCTTGAGGATATTTTGGGCCTGCGCGGAACGATGCCGATCGATCCGAAGGGTTAAGACGTAACGCTTCTTTGCACGACAAACTCCCCAGTACCCTCTCCCCTTGCGGGAGAGGGTGGCTCGCCGCAAAGCGGCGAGACGGGTGAGGGGTTCTCTCCACAAGGGACTCTCTCACCGCCTGAATACGGCGACAGAACCCCTCATCCGGCGCTTCGCGCCACCTTCTCCCACAAGGGGAGAAGGAAGATCATCTCCTGCTCGCGCCCTCCAGGCCGCGGCTGTACCGCGACATCGCAAAGCAAAAGACAAAATAGATCGCGGCGACGAAGATGTAGACCTCGACCGAGAACTGCTGCCAGGCCGGATCGATGATCGCGGTCTTCGCCGTCGTCAGCAGGTCGAAGATGCCGATGATGAGGACGAGGCTGGTGTCCTTGAAGAAGGCGATGAAGGTGTTGACCAGCGGCGGGATGACGTGGCGGATCGCCTGGGGCAGGATGATCAGCCGGTTCTTGCGCCAGTAGGACAGCCCGAGCGCATCGGCCGCCTCGTATTGTCCGCGCGGCACGGCCTGGAGGCCGCCGCGGATCACCTCGGCGAGATAAGCGCCCGCGAACAGGATGATGGCGATCTGCGCGCGCAGCAGCTTGTCGATGTTGAACCCGCTTGGCATGAACAGCGGGAACATCACGCTCGCCATGAACAACAGGCTGACCAGCGGCACGCCGCGGATCAGCTCGACATAGAGCACGCTGAGCGAGCGGATCGCCGGCAGCTTCGAGCGCCGGCCGAGCGCGACGAGGATGCCGAGCGGAAAGCCGAATGCGAGCCCAAAGGTCGCGAGGATCAGCGTGACCGGCAATCCGCCCCAGCGGTCCTGCGAGACGAAGGAGAGCCCGAGCACCCCGCCCCACATCAGCACGCTGATCAGCGCCAATACGCCGATCCAGAGATAGACCAATTCGCGCCGCCACAGGGCGCGACGGCTCGAGAGATAGAACAGCGCGATGAACAGCAGCACCGATAGCGCCGGCCGCCACTGCTCGTCGAACGGATAGGTGCCGAACAGGATGAAGCGGTACTTTTCGGGAATGATGGCCCAGCAGGCACCGACGCCGCGCACCGCGCGGCAGGCGCTGGAATCGTTCGCGGGCGTCAGCCACACGGCGTTCGCAACACCCCACTGCACGAAGCTGAAAACGCCCTTGGCAAGAATCGCCAGCAGCACGATCGATAAGATACCGTTCGGGACCGACGAGAACAGATTGGCGCGCAGCCAGCGCAGCACGGGATTTCCAATCTGCGGACGGCGGGCGCGGCGCGGCGCATCGGGGATATCGACGATCACCGTCATGATCAGCGCTCCACCAGCGCAATGCGCGCATTGTACCAGTTCATGAAGAAGCTGATGGAAAGGCTGATGGTCAGGAACACTGCCATGATCAGCGCGATCGCCTCGATCGCCTGGCCGGTCTGGTTCAGCGTGGTGTTGGCGATCGAGACCACGTCCTGATAGCCGATCGCGACCGCGAGCGAGGAATTCTTGGTCAGGTTGAGATACTGGCTCGTCATCGGCGGCACGATGACGCGGAGCGCCTGCGGCAAAATGATCTGCCGCAGCATGAAGCTGCGGCGCAGGCCGAGCGCGTTGGCGGCGTCCCATTGCCCGCGCGGCACGGACTGGATGCCACTGCGGACGATCTCGGCAATGAAGGCCGAGGTGTAGGTCACGAGCGCGATCAGCAGCGCGAAATATTCCGGAGCGAGCGTCAACCCGCCGACGAAATTGAAGCCGCGCAATTGGGGCCACTCGATCGTCCAGGGCACGCCAAGCACCAACGAGACAGCCGCCGGCGGCACGATGATGAGGCCGAGCGCAACCGGCCAGGCCGGGCGCGGCTTGCCGTCGCGCATCTGCTGCGCGATCAGCCGCCTCCTGACGAGATAGAACACGGCAGCTCCGAGCACGGCGGCGCCGAGCACCCAAAACTGCAGCGGGCCAATCGGAATGGCCGGCAGGATCAGGCCGCGATTGGACAGGAACACGCCCTCGATCGGCCGCCATGCCGCACGTGCGGCCGGCAGCGCCTGCATCAGCACGTACCAGAACAGCAGCTGGAGCAGCAGCGGGATATCGCGGAGCGTTTCGACATAAACGGCGGCCAGCCGCGACAGCAGCCAGTTGGCCGATAGCCGGGAGATACCGATCAGCGTGCCGAGGACGGTCGCGAGCACGATCCCGATGACGGCAACGCGCAGCGTGTTGCCGACACCGACGACGAAGGCCCAGAGATAGGTGTCTCTCGGATTATAGGCCAGCAAACTATCGGCAATGGGCATGCCGGCCTCGCGGCCGAGGAAGGCAAAGCCGGTCGTGATGCGGCGAGCCGAGAGGTTGGTGACGGTGTTGGACCAGAGGAAGCCGATCACCGCGAGCGCGATCCCGACCACCAGCACCTGCCAGAACAGGCCTTGCAGCTCGCGGCGTCCCCATGCGCCGTACAGGCGGCGCGGCGGCGGTCTTCGAGCATCGGTGGTCACAGCGCAAAAATCCTTCTCGACAGGGACGATTTCCGGCAGCGCACGTCAACTGTTGCACTGATATAAAATTCATGCAACAAATGTTTCATGGCCGAGCCCGCGAAATCCTCGCCGTTGAGCGAACTGCGCATTGCATTGCCATCGCTCCCGATGCGGCTGCAGGAGGTCGGTCGCTTCGTCGCCGCCAACGATTACGACGCCACCACCCGTTCGATGCGCGACCTCGCGGCGGAAGCCGGCGCCGATCCCGCCGCGTTCACGCGCCTCGCCAAGGCGATCGGCTATTCGGGCTGGGACGAATTGCGCGCGGCGCTGACCGAGGCGCGGCGGCCGTCGCAGGCCTCGCCGTTCTCCGGCCGCGCCAGAGGCCGCAGGCCTGGCCCGAACGCCGATGTTGCGCTCGTCACCGAGAAGCTCGAGGCGGAGGCCGCCGGCCTGCCACGGATCCCGGCCCAGCCCATTGCGGAAGCTGCCCGCGCGCTGCACGAGGCCAAGCGCATCTGGATCGCTGGCTATCGCAGCTGCCGCAGCGTTGCAGAGCTCTTGAACTACGAGCTGCGGCTGTTCCGCCCGGAGCAGGTGCAGCTCGTTGGCGTCTCGGGCCCCGACGATCTCGACCTCGGTGCGTTCAGGCCCGGCGAGGCCGTCATCGTCATCGGCTTCCTGCCCTATACCCATGCGAGCGTCGGTGTCGCCCAGGCCGCCTATCGCAGCGGCGCAACGCTGATCGCGATTGCGGACAGCCTCTCGGCGCCGATGGCCGAGGGCGCCGACCACGTGCTGCTGTTCGAGGCGGCCTCCTCTCCCGGCTTCTTCCCCAGCCTCACCGGCGCGATCGCGATCGCGCAGTCGCTTGCGGCGGTCACATTCTCGCTCGGCGGTGTCGCCGCGAAGAAGCGACTGGAAAATACCGAGGCGCGTCTCACTGCTGCCGCCACCTACGTCTCGGAGAAAGGTTGATCCATGAGCACTCGCACCAGCCGCGTGCTGCACCGTTCGCTCCGCGAGACGCCGCCCAAGGCGATCGGCGGCGAAGGCGTCTATCTCTTCGCCGAGGACGGACGGCGCGTGATCGACGCCTCCGGCGGCGCGGCGGTCTCATGCCTCGGCCACCAGCATCCCCGCGTGATCGCGGCGATGGCCAAGCAGGCCTCGACGCTGGCCTATGCCCACACCGCCTTCTTCTCGTCCGAGCCCGCCGAAGCCCTCGCCGAGGCGCTGGTCGGACACGAGCCCGGCGGTCTCGCCTATGCCTATTTCGTCAGCGGCGGATCCGAGGCGATCGAAGCGAGCATCAAGCTGGCGCGACAATATTTCATCGAGCGCCGCGAGCCACAGCGGCAGCATTTCATCGCACGGCGACAGAGCTACCACGGCAACACGCTCGGCGCGCTCGCCGCCGGCGGCAATGCCTGGCGCCGCGCGCCCTACGCACCCCTGCTCTCCGGAGCCTTCAGCCACGTGACACCGGCCTTCGCCTATCACGAGAAGCACGACGTCGAATCGGATGCGCAGTTCGTGGCGCGGCTGGCGGCCGAGCTGGAAGCCGAGTTCCAGCGGCTTGGCCCTGAGACCGTGGCGGCGTTCCTGGCCGAGCCGGTGGTCGGCGCCACCGCCGGCGCCGTGGCGGCACCAGACAGCTATTTCAGGGCCGTGCGCGAGATCTGCGACCGCCACGGCGCGCTGCTCATCCTCGACGAGGTCATGTGCGGCATGGGCCGTACCGGCACCACGCACGCCTGGGAGCAGGAAGGCATCGCGCCCGATATCCAGGCGATCGCAAAGGGGCTCGGCGGCGGCTACCAGCCGATCGGGGCCATGCTCGCCAGCGGCAAGCTCATCGACACCATCCGCGCAGGCTCAGGCGCTTTTCAGCACGGCCACACCTATCTCGCACATCCCCTCGCCTGCGCGGCCGCACTCGCAGTGCAGGATGTGATCCGCGAGGATCGCCTGCTCGACTGCGTCAGGGAGCGCGGCAAGCAACTCGAGCAGCGGCTGACCGAGCGCTTTGGCAATCACCGCCATGTCGGCGATATCAGGGGCCGCGGCCTGTTTTGGGCGATCGAGCTGGTCGCTGATCGCGCCAGCCGCACCCCGTTCGACCCCGCGCTCAAGCTTAATCAGAAGATCAAGGCGGAAGCATTCGCTGGTGGGCTCGGCTGCTATCCGGGCGGCGGCACCGTGGACGGCGTGCGCGGCGACCACGTGTTGCTGGCGCCGCCCTATATCGCCTCCGCCGACGAGATCGACCTGATCGTCGACAAGCTCGGCACGGCCGTCGACAAAGTGTTGCGTAGTGTCAATCACTGAGGGGAGTAGCATGATGAGGAAAGTGGTTATCGCGGCGGGCGTGCTCGCTGCATCGACAATTGTCGCATCCGCCGCAACGTTGGACACGGTGAAGAGCCGCGGCACGCTGGTGTGCGGCGTCAGCGCCGGCTTTGCCGGCTTCTCCGCGCCGGACTCGCAAGGTGATTACCGGGGTCTCGACGTCGATTATTGCCGCGCGCTCGCAGCCGGCGTGCTCGGCGATGCCAGCAAGGTGCGCTACGTTTCGCTGACCGCGCAGAACCGCTTCACCGCCCTGCAATCGGGCGAGATCGACGTGCTCTACCGCAACTCGACGCAGACGTACTTGCGCGGCGTCACGCTCGGCCTGCGCCAGGGACCGATCAACTTCTACGATGGCCAGGGTTTTGTCGTGAAGAAGGACCTCGGCGTCAAGGAGATCAAGGACCTCAAGGGCGCCACCGTTTGCGTCGCTCAGGGCACCACGCACGAAGTCACGCTCGGCGATTACGGCCGTGCCAACGGCATCGACTGGAAGCCGCTGGTGTTCGACCGCGTCGACACCATGTATCAGACCTTCTTCGGCGGCCGCTGCGATGCGATGACCCAGGACGCCTCCGCGCTGGCCGGCGCCGTGACCACCGCGGCACCGAACCCTGCCGACTACGTCGTGCTGCCGCAGACCATCAGCAAGGAGCCGCTCGGCCCCTTCACCCGCAACGGCGACGAGGTCTGGAGCGACATCATCACCTGGCTGCATTACGGCCTGATCGAGGCCGAAGAGCTCGGCGTCACCCAAGGCAATGTCGAGGAGATGACGAAGTCGCAGACGCCCGCGATCCAGCGTCTGTTAGGTGCCTCCGGCGATCTCGGCTCCCGGCTCGGGCTCGACAACAAATGGCTGGTCACCGCGATCAAGGCCACCGGCAATTACGGCGAGATCTACGAGCGGAATGTCGGCAAGGCGAGCCCGCTCAAGCTCGACCGCGGCCTCAACGGCCTCTGGAGCAAGGGCGGCTTGATGTACGCGGTGCCGTTCAAGTAATTGTCTCCCGTGTCCCGGACGCGCTGCAGCGTGCAACGCTGCTGCGCAGAGCCGGGACCCAGGAAGCCACGACTTTTAACGCCAAAAAGGATGGGCCCCGGCTCTGCAGCGCAATACTTCGCATTGCGCAGAGCCGGGGCACAAGATCACCCAGGTAGCCACCTTCAATGACGACGCCCCCACGCATCGCCCTGATCCATGCCCTCAAGCACTCCATCGCTCCGATCGAAGCGGCGTTCGCAAAGGCGTGGCCGGCGGCGCGGCTGATGAACCTGCTGGACGACAGCCTGTCGGCGGATCTGGCCCGCGACGGCAAGCTCGACGATGCCATGACCGAGCGCTTCCTCGCGCTCGGCGACTATGCCGCGGCAACCGGGGCGAGCGGGATCCTGTTCACCTGCTCTGCCTTCGGCCCCTGCATCGAGGCGGTCGCGCGCGCGCAGGCGCCGATGCCGGTGCTCAAGCCGAACGAAGCGATGATCGAGCGTACGGTGACGATGGGCAGGCGCATCGGCCTGCTCTCGACCTTCCCGCCGACCCTGGTCTCGATGCCGCCGGAGTTTCCGGCCTCGGTCCAGGTCGTTCCGAAACTCGCCGAGGGCGCGCTGGCGGCGCTCGACCGCGGCGATCGCGCCACGCACGATCGGCTGATCGTCGAAGCGTCGAGGGACCTGCGCGATTGCGACGTCATCGCGCTTGCGCAGTTCAGCATCGCCGCCACTGCTCCAGGGGTCGCGGAAGCCACCGGCCGTCCCGTCGTGACCACGCCCGACAGCGCGGTCGACAAGTTGATAAACATGCTGAAGGCGAAAGCCTAAGCGCCGGTCTTCTTCCGACGCCGCGCGTCCTTGATCGCCACGGCGAGGGCCGCCTTCGTTTCGTTGACGAAATCCTCGACCAGTTCCTCGCGCGTGGTCTGTGCAGCCTCGCCGGTGAACAGGCCCTGCTCGGCCAGCATCACCACGCCGTGCAGCGCCGCCCAGATCTTGAGAGCCTGCCGTTCGCGCAAATAGCCGACGGCAGGCACCTCCAGGGCATCGATCACGAGCGCAAACGTTTCGCGCGTGGCCTCGTGCAGCTCGCTGCCCTTGGCCGCACACGACACGGTACGAGACGCGAACATCAGGCGATAGATACCGTTGCGGCGCAATCCGAAATCCAGCATGGCCTGCGCCAGCCGCGACAGCTTCGACTGCCTGGACGGTTTCGCCATCGCCGTCCGAAAGGTTGCGCTGAGCTGCCGGAACGCCTCCGCCGTCACCGCCGCAAGCAGCGCCTCGCGATCGGCAAAATGCCGGTACGGCGCCGGCTGCGAGACCCCGAGCTGCTTTGCCAGCGCCTTGATGCTGATCGCCTCGGCGCCGCCCCGCTCCGCCTCGCGTAGCGCGGCCTTGATCAGGGCGTCGCGGAGATCGCCATGATGATAGGTGTTTTCGGGCTTGCGGGCGAGTTGAGAGCGCATGTTGTGGCCAAGCCTACAAGTTTGCGCTTGACAGGGAAAGCCGGTCGCGAATGTAATAGTATATAACTTAAAGCCTGCGGCAGATGCCGCGGATAAAATCGACACGAGGAACGCGCCGCCCTCCCGGGCCACGCGCATACGACCAAGGATGCCGCCATGACAGAGCGATTGAGGGTTCACGTCGACCCCGACAAATGCCAGGGCCACGCACGCTGCAAGGCACTCGCGCCGGAACTTTTCGAGCTCGACGAATTCGGCAACGCACATGAAGCCGGCGACGGCACGGTCCCGCCCGGGCTCGAAGACAAGGCCTGGCTCGCCAAATCCAATTGCCCGGAAATCGCAATCGATGTGATCGAGGAGTAGCGCGGCCCCGCCGCTTGCGTCCTGTCAGCGACCACGAGCCAAGGATTTCCTGCCATGTCCGACGTCAGCCAGCCTGTCGCCCATCCGCCCGTCATCGACTGGGTCAACGACTTCGACCACACCGATCCGCAGTGGACGGAAGACCCGTTCCCGATCTGGGATGAGCTGCGCGCCGCAAGTCCGGTCGTGCACACCGAGCGCTTCCTCGGCTGCTACATGCCGACGACCTATGAGGCCGTGCGTGATATCGCCAACGACACCGAGCATTTCTCCTCACGCCGTATCATCGTCCGCGACGTGCGGCCGGAGATCGCCAGGAACGCAGCCCCTCCGATCACCTCGGATCCGCCCGCGCACAAGCCGGCCAAGCAATTGCTGCTGCCGCCCTTCACGCCGGATGCGATGAAGAAGCTGGAACCGCGGATGCGCGCGATCTGCAACGAGCTGATCGACGGGTTCATCGCCGACGGCAAGGTCGACGCCGCCGCTCGCTACAGCAAATACGTCCCGGTTCGGGCGATCGCGCACATGCTGGGCATCCCCGAGAGCGACAGCGACCTCTTCATCAACTGGATCCACATGATCCTCGAGCTCGGCATCAGGGACGAGACCAAGCTGCTCCAGGCCGTGCAGGAGATGAGCGCCTATTTCAGGACGCATATCGAAGACCGCAAATCGAGGCCGACCGACGACCTCATCTCCTACCTGATGAACGCCAAGGACAAGGAAGGCCAGCCGCTGGAAGAGTCCCACGTGCTGGGCTCGCTGCGCCTGCTTCTGATCGCCGGCATCGACACCACCTGGAGCGCGATCGGATCTTCGCTATGGCATTTGGCGAGGGCGCCGGCCGATCGCGAGCGGCTGATCGCCGAGCCCGCATTGATCCCGACCGCGGTGGAGGAACTGCTGCGCGCTTATTCCCCGGTGACGATGGCCCGCGAGGTCGTCAAGGACACCACCATTTCGGGCTGCCCGGTCAAGGCGGGCAACATGGTGCTGTTGTCCTTCCCCGCCGCCAATCGCGATCCCAAGATGTTTCCGGATGCTGACAAAGTCGTGATCGATCGCCGCGAAAATCGCCACGCCGCCTTCGGCCTCGGCATCCACCGCTGCGTCGGTTCCAATCTCGCCCGCATGGAGTTGCAGGTTGCGCTGGAGGAATGGCTGAAGCGCATTCCGGACTTCGCCCTCGATCCGGCAGGCACGGTGACCTGGTCGCAAGGCACGGTGCGTGGGCCTCGCCAGTTGCCATTTTTGCTCGGAAAGGCGATGTAAAGCCTTTCCAGACAGCGGAGAGGCCGGACGTGACAGAGCAAGCAACCCAACCGGCCTCTGACCACATCGACCTCGCCGATGCCAGGCGGCGGATCAAGGCGATCTTCATCGGTTCGATCGGCAATCTCGTCGAGTGGTATGATTTCTACGCTTACACGGCGTTCGCGCTCTATTTCGCGCCGGCTTTCTTCCCCGGCAACGACCCTGTCGTGCAGCAATTGAACGTCGCCGTCGTGTTCGCGGCGACCTTCCTGATGCGCCCCCTCGGCGGCTGGTTCTTCGGCTATCTTGCCGACCATTTCGGCCGGCGCATCTCGCTGACCCTCTCGGTCGTCTTCATGTGCTTCGGCTCGCTGATCATCGCGCTGACGCCGACCTATGCCACGATCGGCTTCGCCGCGCCGGTGATCCTGGCGCTTGCCCGCGTGATCGAGGGCCTCAGCCTCGGCGGCGAATATGGCGCCAGCGCCACCTATCTCAGCGAGGTCGCCGATCCCAGGCATCGCGGCTTCTATTCCAGCTTTCAGTACGTGACGCTGATCGGCGGCCAGCTCACCGCGATCATCGTGCTGCTGCTCCTGCAAAAGGTCTTCCTCACGCCGGAGGAGCTGAAAGCCTGGGGCTGGCGCATCCCGTTTGCGATCGGTGCGGCGCTCGCGATCTTTGCCGCGGTGATGCGGCGCGGCTTGCATGAAACCGAGGCGTTCGAGGAAGCCAAGAAGGTGGTGAAGCCCACCGGCTCGATCACCAATCTCCTGCGCTATCCGCGCGAGCTCCTGCTGGTCGTCGGCCTCACCGCCGGCGGCACCGCGGCGTTCTACACCTTCACCACCTACATGCAGACTTTCGTCAAGCTGTCGGTCGGCTTGACCGAGGACCAGACCACGCTGGTGATCTTCGGCACCCTGATCTTCGCGACCATCCTGCAGCCGATCTATGGCGCGATCTCCGACCGGATCGGGCGCAAGCCGCTTCTGATCTTCTTCGGCGTCGCCGGCACGCTTGCGACCGTTCCGCTGTTGATGACGCTGAAGGAGACCAAGTCACCCTTCGTCGCCTTCATCCTGATCTGCTGCGCCTGGCTGTTCGTCGCCGGCTATACCTCGATCAATGCGGTGGTGAAGGCCGAGCTGTTCCCGACCAATGTCCGCGCGCTCGGCGTCGGCCTGCCCTATGCGATCACGGTCTCGATCTTTGGTGGCACGGCGCCGGCGATCGCGCTCTACTTCAAGAGCATCGGGCACGAAGACTGGTTCTACTTCTATCTCAGCGCCATCATTTGCGTGTCGCTGATCATCTATTCCACCATGCGCGACACCAAGCACGCCTCCGCAATGCAGCGCCACGAGTAGCCCATGTCCGACGACAACGACCCGCCCGACAGCAAGCTGACCCGCACCAAGGAGAAATGGGCGCGCGAGGGCCGCTTCCTCACCGGCAAGATCACGCGTCCGGAGGAGCAGCGCCTGCCGCCGGGCCAGCACCTCACCAAGGATTGGCCGGTGCTCGACCTCGGCGTCGTGCCGCCGGTGTCGCGCGAGCGCTGGCGCCTCGACGTTTACGGCGCGGTCGAAACGCCGGTGTTCTGGACCTTTGCGGAGTTCGCGGCGCAGAAGCAGGCCCACTTCACCTCCGACATCCATTGCGTCACCACCTGGTCACGCTATGACAACGAGTGGGAAGGGCTTGCCACGCGCGAGCTGCTGGCCGCCTGCCAGCCGCGCGAGGACGCGCGCTTCGTGACACTGCATTCCTACGACGGCTATACCACCAACCTCGCGCTGGAAGACTTCGCCGCGGAGGACGCGCTGCTCGCCCATAGCTGGTCCGGCCAGCCGCTGACGGACCAGCATGGCGGGCCGGTGCGGCTGGTCGTGCCGCATCTCTATTTCTGGAAGAGCGCGAAATGGCTCCAGGCCATCGAATTCCTGACCAAGGATGCGCCGGGCTTCTGGGAAGTCCGCGGCTATCATAACCGCGGCGATCCCTGGGCCGAGCAGCGCTATTCGAACGATTAGCATTCAAGCAAGAATCGGGGAAAGCCCATGCCGACGGAACGTTTTCAATTCACCGGCGAAGGCGGCCATCAGCTTGCGGCCGCGCTGGAATTGCCGGACGGCGAGCCCGCGGCCTACGCGCTGTTCGCGCATTGCTTCACCTGCGGCAAGGATACGCTTGCCGCCAAGCGCATCGCCGTTGCGCTCGCGGCCAAGGGCATCGCGGTGCTGCGCTTCGACTTCACCGGGCTCGGCTCCAGCGAGGGCGATTTTGCCAATTCGACATTTTCGTCCAACGTCGCCGATCTCGTCCGCGCCGCCGATCATCTGCGCAGCGTCCGCAAGGCGCCGTCGATCCTGATCGGGCACAGCCTCGGCGGCGCCGCGATCCTTGCGGCCGCTGGAAAGATTTCGGAAGCCAGGGCGGTCGTGACCATCGCGGCCCCCTCCGATCCCGCGCATGTGACCGGGCTGTTCAAAGAGCATCTCGACGACATCCGCGCGCAAGGCGAGGTCGAGGTCACGCTGGCGGGACGCCCATTCCGGATCAAGCGCGAATTCCTCGAGGACATCGCCGAGCACGAACTGATGAGGGATATCACCGGCCTGCACAAGGCGCTGCTGGTGATGCACTCGCCGGTCGACGACACCGTCGGGATCGACAATGCGACCAAAATCTTTGTGGCAGCGAAGCACCCCAAGAGTTTCGTCTCGCTCGACCACGCCGATCACCTGCTGAGCAGGCCGGCTGACGCGCTTTACGCGGCCGACGTGATCGCCGCCTGGGCCAGCCGCTACGTCGACACGGCAAAGCCCGCGAGAGTGATGGATCTCCCGGAGGAACCACGGAAGGTCGTGGTCCAGGAGACCCGCAAAAGCAAGTTCAACCAGACCATCACCGTCGGTCCGCATCATCTGGTGGCGGACGAGCCCGTTGCGGCCGGCGGCGCAGATGCCGGGCCCGGCCCGTATGACTTCCTGCTCGCTGGCCTCGGGGCCTGCACATCCATGACCATGCGCCTCTATGCCGACCGCAAGTCGCTGCCGCTCGACCGCGTCACAGTCACTTTGAAGCACTCCAAGATCTACGCAAAGGATTGCGCGGAGTGCGACACGCGCGAGGGCATGCTCGACCAGATCGAGCGCGACATCACCATCGACGGCGCGCTCGATGCCGAGCAACGCAGGAAGCTGATGGAGATCGCCGACAAGTGTCCGGTGCACCGCACGCTGACGTCGGAGATTCGTATCGTGACGAAGGCGGTGGGTTAACGCGCCAGGCTATTGTTTGAGTATGATCTTGTCGGAAAACCGCTGCGCACTTTTCCGGATCATGCTCTAGAAGCACGAGGCCATCGTCCGCAAGGCGGCGCTGATCTCGCTCTCGCGCCACGCCGCAAAGCCGAGCAGCAGGCCGTGATCTCGCGGCTGTCCGAGCGTCAGGCTCGACAAGGCGCGCGTTTCGACCCCTGCCTCGACCAGTCGTTTGACTGCTGCCTGATCGGCGCGGCCGCGCTTGAGGCGCGCCACGAGCTGGATGCCGCCCGAGGGCACCTCGACCGTGAGCACCTCGCCGAGATAGCGCTGCAGCCCCTCGACGAGATGATCGCGCCGCGCGTGATAGAGCCGGCGCATCCGCCGCAGATGTGCGAGAAAATGCCCGTCCGCGATGAACTCGGCCAGCGCGTCCTGGACGGCGCTAGCGGCGATCAGCCCGATATGCCGCTGCACGATCTCCAGCGTAGAGACCAGCGCCGGCGGCGCGACGAGATAGCCGAGCCGGATGTCCGACGTCATCGCCTTGGAGAAGGTGCCGACATAGAACACGCGGCCGTGGGCGTCCAACCCCTGCAACGCCGGTACCGGCCGGCTGTCATAGTGGAATTCGCCGTCATAGTCGTCCTCCACGATCCAGGTCTTGCCGGGCCTGCTCAGCTTCAGAAACTCGGTGCGGCGGGCCAGTGACATCAGCCGCCCGGTCGGATGCTGGTGCGACGGCGTCATGAAGATCAGCGTTGGAGGCGCCAGGCCCGCCATCCGCTGCATCCCCTGTTCGTCCAGACCGATGCCAGTCACGCGCGCGCCGGAGGCACGAAAGGCGGCCGCAGCACCGGGATAGCCGGGATCCTCGACCCAGACCTCGTCGCCGGGCGTGATGACGGCAGCCGCAATCAGGGTGAGCGCAGCCTGCGCGCTCGGCAGGATCAGGATCTGCTCCGCGTCGGCACGAACGCCTCTACCGGTCGCGAGGTAATGCGCCAGCGCCGCGCGCAAGCGCGGCCGGTTGACCGGACCGGGCTCGCGCCTGGTTGCCCCCACGGCGCTGCGACGCAGGCAGCGCCCCCAGATTTCGTTCGGAAACTCTCTCGCGTCGCCATGCCCCGGACGCAAGGGCTTTAGCGGCGCCAGATAAGACATCGGCCAGTCCGTCTGCTCGAGCTTTGAGGCCCAAGGGGAGAGCCGCGGCTTACCGGAGCGCGGGCGCGATGCCGCTGCCCCTGCCGCGTCCAACCGCCCAGCACCGTCGACGGTCACGACCGCGCGCCGCCCTTGCGACGCAGCTAGATACCCCTCCGCGGCGAGCTGCTCGAACGCGTAGGTGACGGTGTTGCGGGACACGCCGAGATCGCTCGCGAGCCGGCGGCTCGACGGCAGCTCATGGCCCTTACCAAGTCGACCACTCGCAATCAGGCTTCGGAGCTGCACCGTCAGCCGCGCCGTCAAACCCTCGTCGTCGGCGCGATCGAGGTCGATCAGGCCCGCGATCATGCCCTCGGACACTGGCCCCTCATTCTTCTCCAATCTGGCACTTTTTCAGGTGCCAAGCGGAATGCTATCCGCCGCACTGGACTGTTTCAAGGACCATCGAAATGAACACCCTGTCCCCTCGCGCCGCCGTCGGCCTGTTCCTCATCGTCGTGCTGGCCTGGGGCGTAAATTGGTCGGTGACGAAACAGCTCGTCCAGTTCCTTCCGCCGCTGTGGACATCGGCGATCCGGAGCTGGATCGCGCTGGCTGGCTTGTTCGTGATCCTGGGGCTCAGCAACAATCTGGTGATTCCGGAACGGCGCGACATTCCGGTGGTGCTCAGCGTCGCACTGCTGCACATGACAATCTTCTCGGTCCTGGTCGCGGCCGGCGTGCGCTTCCTGCCCGCGAGCAAGGCCATCGTGCTCGGCTACACCACGCCGCTCTGGGTCGCGATCGCCGCGCCCTTGCTCGGGAAGGACACGCTGACCGCGCCAAAAGTCGCCGGCGCCTTGCTCGGACTGGCCGGCCTTGCCGTGATCCTGAATCCCACCTCGATCGACTGGACCAATAGCAACGTCGTGATCGGCGCCGGCATGGTCATCCTGGCCGCGATCTCCTGGGCCGCGAACATCATCTACATCCGTGCGCACCGCTGGATCGCCTCACCGCTCCAGCTCCTGATCTGGCAAGTGCTCGTGGCGACGATCGTGCTGACGGGATCGGCGGTGGTCACGGACGGCCCGCCGCACGTCGAATGGTCGTGGCGGCTCGTCCTGCTGTTTCTGTACGCCGGCCTGATCGGGACGGCGCTGGCCTATTGGGCGATGTCGATGGTCAACAAGAGCATCTCGGCCTTGACGACGGCGCTCGGCACCACGGGAACGCCGCTCGTCGGCATTGCCAGCGCCGCCATCCTGCTCGGTGAGCCCGTCGATGTGAGTCTCGCCGTCGCGGCCGGGCTGATCGTCAGCGGCATCGGTCTTGCGACGCTAGGCGACCGGTTCCTGCGAAGTCAGGCTACGGCGAGAGGCTGAACCCGCAGCGCGCCGCGCAGGCCTGCCGCAGTCCCGAGCAGGATGCCGGCGATCGCGACGAACGAACCCAGCGCGAGGGTCGAGACGCCCGTGAGCCCCTGCCCGATCGAGCAGCCGAACGCCATCACGCCGCCGATCCCCATCAGCGCAGCGCCGGTGCCCGAGCGCAGCATGTGGCGTGGCGATGAATAGCCTTCGAGCTTGAAGCGGCCGGTGGCGAGTGCCGTCATCAGGCTGCCGACGAAGACGCCGGCAACCGTCGCGATGCCGAAGTTGGGCGTCAGGCCGGTCGAGAGCATGGCGTATTGCAGGCTGTCGGCGATCGGCGCGATGAAGGTGAGCGAGGTCACCGGGATGGGATTGAAGTCGTCGGCACCGAGACAGCCGGTCACGTACCAGCCGCCGGCAACGAGGAGGCCCACGATGATGCCCGCGACGATCTGGCCGGGCGAACGGCGGAACGCCGGATGCGCGAAGGCAAACAGCATCAACGCGACGACGATCGTGACGGTTGCGAGCGCGCGCGAAAGCGTCTCCGTGAGACCGAGCGTCGCCAGCAAGGACGGCAGCGAATTCGCGTTGACCGTGGTTTGCGAAGCCTGGACCAGCGCGATGCGCGCCGGCGCGATCAGGCCCTTGAGCGTCATCTGCGCGGCGATGGCCAGCACGACCACGACGACGAAGGAGCGGAGATTGCCGCGGCCGAGCAGCACCAGCGCGCGCGAGCCGCAGCCGTTCGACAGCACCATGCCGTAACCGAACAGCAGGCCGCCGATGAACAGCACCGGCACCGAGAACGACGGTTGCAGGTAGATCGTCTTGCCGAGATCAACCATGCCGTTGCCGGCGAGGAATTGGCTCGCGGCGATCGCGACCGCGATCGCCAGCGCATAGGTCCGCACCAGCCGCCCGTCGCCCTCGGCCAGCCAGCCGCGCATGCTGCTCATCAGGCAGAAGCCGCTGAGCAGGCCGACGGCGCCGTAGACGAGACCGATGCCGAGGCCGGCGAGGATGACGAGCAGGGAGGACGATTCCATGATTACGGCTTCATAATCACCCGGTCGCGCGAGGAGCCGGCGACGGCAACATAGGCCTCCTTGGCGCGATCGAGCGGATAGACGGCGCTCGCTTTGATCGGGAACGGCTTCAGTTGGCCGCCGGCAAAGCCCGGGCCGAGATCGCGCAGCACCGCGCCGGTCGCGGCCGAAGACAGGCCGAGCGTGTCAATGCCGACATAGGTGTGCTGGCCCCGATAGAATTCGAGGATGTTGAACTGCACGATGCGGTCGATCGCGGCAATCAGGATCTGGCGACCGCGCAAGGCGAGCGACTTGTGCGCCGCCTGGAAATAGGGATCGCCCACCGTATTGAAGACGATGTCGGCGCCTTTGCCGCCATTCAATTCGCGCACGCGCGCGGCAACGTCGGTCGTGGAGGCATCGACCACCTCGATCGGCGCGTTGCTGTGGCCTTCGTAAGTTTCCGCCTTGCGCACCACGCCGATGACGCGCGCACCCTGCCAGGTCGCGATCTGCACCGCAGCCTGACCGACCTTGCCGTTGACGCCGAACACCAGCACGGTCTCGCCGCTCTTCGGCACGCCGGCGCGGCGAAAACCTTCCATCGCGGTGACGAAGGGCACGCCGATGCCGGCGGCCTCCTCCCACGACACGGTCTTCGGCTTCTCGACGACCGCCTCGGCCTCGACCACGAGATGGCTGGCATGGGTGCCGTCGCGGCGGATCCCGAGATCGCCGGAAGAGCCGAACACCTCGCGGCCGGCGGTGCCGGCCGGCCCGTCGATGACGATGCCGGCATAATCGCGGCCCGGCGTGCGCGGGAACACGGCATAGGGCATCAGCCCGGTCGCGGCCTTGACGTCGGACGGATTGACGGCTGCGGCCTTCACCTCGATCAGGAGATCGTTCGGACCGCGCGTCAGCGTCTGACGCTCGACCACCGGCGCAAGCTCGGCGGCGTTCTCGGCTTTGGCATTGAGGCGCACGCAGCGCGCTTCGACGGTTTTGGCATCGGCTGGCGACATGAAAAGACCCGCGATTTCTCGCGGGCCTTGTCGCCTCTGGGACCGGTCAAGTCAATCCGCCAAGTCGATCCGCCATGTCAATCCGCCAAGTCGGTCCTTCCAGTCAGTCCTTGGGCCGCTTGTCGTAGAGCCGCTTGGCCTTGCCGAGCGAGCGCTCCAGCGTATCCGGCGCGACTACCCTCACCCTGGAGCTGATCCCGATCGTGTTCTTGATGTGGGTCGAGATCCGGTCGGCGTGGTCGACGAGGCCTCGTCCGTCCCAGCTTTCGGACCGCGCCTCGGCGATGATGGTGAGCTCGTCCATGCGGCCTTCGCGGGTCAGCTCCAGGATGAAATGGCCGCCGCACCAATCGGTCGCGAGCAGCACCTCCTCGATCTGGGTCGGGAACAGATTGACACCGCGCAGGATGATCATGTCGTCCGAGCGTCCCGTGACCTTCTCCATGCGCCGCATGCCGGGGCGAGCGGTGCCGGGGAGAAGCCGCGTCAAATCGCGGGTGCGATAGCGGATCACCGGGAACGCTTCCTTGGTGAGCGAGGTGAAGACCAGCTCGCCCTTCTCACCGTCGGGCAGCACCGCGCCGGTCTCGGGGTCGATCACCTCGGGGTAGAAATGATCCTCCCAGATGTGCAGGCCGTCCTTGGTCTCGATGCATTCCTGCGCGACGCCTGGGCCGATCACCTCGGAGAGGCCATAGATGTCGGTCGCGTCCATGTCGAAGGCGTCCTCGATCTCACCGCGCATCGCATTGGTCCAGGGCTCGGCACCGAAGATGCCGACCTTGAGCGAGCATTGGCGCGGATCGAGCCGCTGGCGCTTGAACTCGTCGAGGATCGCCAGCATGTAGCTCGGCGTCACCGTGATGATATCAGGGCGGAAATCATTGATGAGCTGCACCTGCCGCTCGGTCATGCCGCCTGAGATCGGCACCACGGTGCAGCCGAGCTTCTCGGCGCCGTAGTGCACCCCTAATCCACCGGTGAAGAGACCGTAGCCATAGGCATTGTGAATGATCATGCCGGTGCGGCCGCCGGCGGCGCGGATCGATCGCGCCATCACGTCCGACCATGTGTCGATATCGGCCTGCGTATAGCCGACCACGATCGGCTTGCCGGTCGTGCCGGAGGAGGCATGCACGCGCACCAGCTTTTCGCGCGGCACCGCGAACATGTTGAACGGATAATTGTCGCGTAAATCCGTCTTCACCGTGAACGGATATTTCGCAAGGTCGGACAGCTCGCGAAAGTCGGACGGATGCACGCCGGCTTCATCGAACGCCTTGCGATAATGTGCAATGTTGTCATAGGCGTGCTTGAGCGACCAGGCGAGCCGCTGCTTTTGCAGCGCCATGATCTCGTCGCGCGAGGCGCGTTCATGCGCGTCCATCTCGGCGCTATAGCCGCCGCTTTCTTTCAACCTCGTCAAAGCCATCCTCGCTTCCCCACAACATTGATTTGTTCTTTTCTTGGTTGGTTATTGCTCTTGTGTCGGCAGCCACGTGCCGGGAATGACGCGCGAGTGTCCGCGGAATTCCGCGATCACGGTGTCGCCTGCAGTGACGCGCACGTCATAAATGCCGGAGCGCCCGCCGCGCGTGATCTCGCGCGCCCTGGCAACGAGGCGATCGCCGAGCTTGCCGGGCTTGATGAAGGTGATCTGGCCCTGCGCGGCAACGACGCGGTCGTTGTGCGAGTTGCACGCAAAGGCGAAGGCGGAATCGGCGAGCGTGAAGATGAAGCCGCCATGGGCGATGCGCTGGCCGTTGACCATGTCCGGCCGCACCGTCATCGCCAGCGTCGCGAAGCCCGGACCGATCTCCACGATCTCCATGCCGAGTCCCTTGGAGGCATCGTCATCCGCCCACATTGCGTCGGCGCAGGCGCGGGCGACATCGTCAGGCGACACAGCGGCTTTGAGGTTCACGCGCCTCTCCCGGTCAAATGCTTGCACATGATGTTCTGCTGGTTGGCCAGGACTGTCAAATAATGCGACGCATTTGCAACGTCAGGCACTGATACGCCTCCTCAGACATGATCATAATCGACCACGACGCGCTCCGACGATGGCTTGGCCTGGCAGGTCAGGATGAAGCCCGCCTTCAGCTCCCACGGCTCCAGCGAATAGTTGATGCCCATCGGCGCTTCGCCTTCGACCAGCTTGGCACGGCAGGTCGAGCACATGCCGCCCTTGCAGGCGAACGGCAGATCGACGCCGGCGCGCAGCGCGGCATCGAGGATCGCCTCGTCCTCGGCGACCGGCACGTCGCGCCGCTTGCCGTCGATGATCAGCGATGCGATCGCCTTCGGCGGCGCGTCGGGCGCAACCAGCTTCTTTGGCCTGGGCTTGCCGCCGAATTCGGAGACGAAGCGCTCGACGTGGATACGGTCCTGCACGATGCCGAGCTCGCGGCACGTTGCCTCGATATCCTCGCTCATGCCAAGGGGACCGCAGACATAGACGTGATCGACGCTTCCCGCCGGCACCAGCGAGCGCAGCAGCACCCTCACCTTGTCGCCGTCGAGCCGGCCATGCAGGATCGGGATGTCCTGCTCCTCGCCGGAGATGACGTGGAAGATCGAGAGGCGGTCGATGAAGCGGTCCTTCAGCTCCTCGAGCGCTTCGAGGAACATGATGTTGTCGGTGCTGCGGTTGCCGTAGAACAGGAAGAAGCGGCTGCCCGGCTCGCGCGCGAGCACGCCCTTCACGATCGACAGGATCGGCGTGATGCCGGAGCCAGCGGCGAAGCCGACATGAACACGCGCGCTTTCTGCCGGCGGGACTATGCCGAAGCGGCCCGTCGGGGTCATCACGTCGAGCTCGTCGCCGCATTTGAGATCTTCGGCTGCCCAATTCGAAAACGCGCCGCCGTCGACCTTCTTCACGGCGATGCGGATCTCACCGTCGTCAGGGCCGGAACAGATCGAATAGGAGCGGCGCACCTCTTCTCCATCCAGCGTAGTGCGGAGCGTCAGGTACTGGCCGGGCGTGAAGGCGTAATCGCCGGCGAGTTCGCCCGGGATGGCGAAGGTCATGGAGATGGCGTCGGAAGCCTCGCGGCGGAGATCGTTGACGGCCAGGCGATGAAAGCGCGGTGCGGCTGCTGCTGACATGGTCAATGACACTTGAAGTAATCGAACGGTTCGCGGCAGGACTTGCAGCGCCACAGCGCCTTGCAGGAGGTCGAGCCAAATTCGGATAAAAGCTCGGTCTTGTCCGAGCCGCATTGCGGGCACGTGATGGTCTGCTCGCCGAACAGCGCGCGGCGCGAGTTCGAGGCTTGCGGCGGCGCAATACCATAGGCGCGCAGCTTCTCGCGTCCCTCCTCGCTCATCCAGTCGGTGGTCCAGGCGGGCGACAGCACCGTGTGCACCTTCGGACGGCTAAAGCCGGCGCGCTCCAGCGCCAGCTCGATCTCCAGCGCGATCATGTTCATCGCCGGACAGCCAGAATAGGTCGGCGTGATCGCGACCTCGACATGATCGCCGGCCAACGCAACCTCGCGGAGCACACCGAGATCGGCGATGGTCAAGACCGGGATCTCCGGATCGACCACGCTCGCCGCAGCGTCCCAGGCGCGCTGGCGCAGCTCGCTATCGCGCTCCAGCACGCTCACCATGTCTGCCCCGGGAAGGTGCGCTGCATCGATTGCAGTTCGGACAGGAGATGGCCGAGATGTTCGCTGTGCCGGCCCGTGCGGCCGCCCTGCTGCATCCAGTCGTTCTGCGACAGCACCAAGGTGGCCTCGCTGACGACATCGGAAAGCGTCTGCAGCCAGCGACCGCGCAAGGTGCCGGGATCGGCGGCGAGACCGGCATGGATCAGGGCGCGTTCGGCCTCGTCGACGGCAAACATCTCGCCGGTGAAGGCCCAGAGGTGATCGACCGCGGCCTGCGCGCGTGCGTGGCTCTCGTCGGTGCCGTCGCCGAGCCGGATGATCCACTCCGAGGCGTGGCGCAGATGATAGGCACTCTCCTTCTCCGACTTGGCGGCGATCGCAGCCAGCGTCGCATCACGCGAGCTCATCATCGCGCGCCAGTAGAGGTCGGCGAACGCCGAATAGAAGAACTGCCGCACCAGGGTGTGCGCGAAATCGCCGTTGGGCTGCTCGACCAGCAGCAAATTGCGGTACTGCCTGACGTCGCGCAAGTAGGCGAGCTTGTCCTCGTCGTTATCCCTGCCTTCGACCTTGGCGGCGTAGCTGTAGAGCTCTCGCGCCTGGCCGATCAGGTCGAGCGCAATGTTGGAGAGCGCCATGTCCTCTTCCAGCATCGGCGCATGCCCGCACCATTCCGACAACCGATGGCCGAGGATCAGCGCATCGTCGGCGCGGCGCAGCGCGTAGAGCACCAAAGGCGTTTCGGAGACCTCGATGTTGGCGGTCGCCATCACATGTGCCCCACTTCCTCGGGCACCTCGTAGAACGTCGGATGCCGGTAGATCTTGGATTCCGCCGGCTCGAACATCATGCCCTTCTCGGCGGGATCGCTCGCGGTGATCGCGGTCGACGGCACCACCCAGATCGACAGGCCCTCGCCACGCCTTGTGTAGATGTCGCGAGCGGCCTGCAGGGCCATGGTGGCATCGCTCGCGTGCAGCGATCCCACATGCTTGTGCGCGAGCCCGTTGCGGCTGCGAATGAAGACTTCCCACAGCGGCGTGTTCGGCGTGGCCATATCGATCTCCCTATTCCGCGGCTTGCGCGGTCTGGCGCTGTGCGCGCTTGGCGGCATAGGCTGCGGCCGCCTCGCGCACCCAGGCGCCCTCTTCGTGGGCCTTGCGGCGCGCGGCCATGCGGTCGCGATTGCAAGGGCCGTTGCCGGCGAGCACCTGCTTGAACTCGGTCCAGTCGATCTCGCTGTAGCGCCAGTGCCCGTCGGCATCCTGAATCATGCCGGGATCGGGAACGGTGAGGCCGAGATATTGCGCCTGCGGCACGGTGGCATCGACGAATTTCTGGCGCAGCTCGTCATTGGAGAAGCGCTTGATCTTCCATTTCGTCGAAGTGTCACTGTGCTGGCTGGTCGCATTGGGCGGACCGAACATCATCAGCACCGGCCACCACCATCTGTTCAGCGCGTCCTGCGCCATCGCATTCTGCTCGTCCGAGCCGCGGCACAGCGTCAGCATGATCTCGTAACCCTGGCGCTGGTGGAACGATTCCTCCTTGCAGACCCGGATCATCGCGCGCGCATAGGGGCCGTAGGAGCAGCGGCACAGCGGGATCTGGTTCATGATCGCGGCGCCATCGACCAGCCAGCCGATGGTGCCGATGTCGGCCCATGTCAGCGTCGGATAGTTGAAGATCGAGGAATACTTCGCTTTGCCGGCGAGCATGGCGTCGACCAGCTCCTCGCGTGAGGTGCCGAGCGTCTCGGCAGCGGCGTAGAGATAGAGGCCGTGGCCGCACTCGTCCTGCACCTTGGCCAGCAGCGCGGCCTTGCGGCGCAGCGTCGGCGCGCGCGTGATCCAATTGCCTTCGGGCAGCATGCCGACGATTTCGGAATGGGCGTGCTGGGAAATCTGGCGGGTGAGCGTCTTGCGATAGGCCGCCGGCATCCAGTCGTTCGGCTCGATGCGCTCCTCGGCATCGATACGGGCCTGGAACCGCGCAGCCCTGCCGGCGTCCTCCAGACCGCGGTCGTCGGTCTCGGCCGTGTTCAGCGCCTGGGTATACATGCGCATCCTCCCGATTGATTGGGAGAGAATATATAACAAGAATTACTTCATGCAAGATATTTCTGTAACATAAATCTCAGGCGCCAAACCTCCGTTCCAGCAGCTTTCGCGCCGGCGGCAATGGCCCCTTTTCGTTGGTTCCATGATCATCGAGCCATTGCTCGGAGGGAGCGAGCAGCGCGCGATAGATATCGCCGCAGAGGTCACGGGCCGCCCTGCCCGGCCAGTCCGCCGGCAGTAATTCGCCCGGCAGCAAGGGATCACGCAGCACAACACGGCGATAATGGTGGATCAAGAGGATGCGCGCGGTGAAGGCGTCGGCCTCGGACAGATCCGTGCCGCGCGCGATTGCGGCGCGGAGCGGCTCGAACGTTTTCATGAATTTCAGATAAGCGTCCGCGGTGCGCTGCAGCGGCCAGCTCGCGCTGAGCAGACGGCGGCCGCTATCGTCTTCGGCGGAGACTTCCAGACGGATGGCGCCCGCGGCTTCGTCCGGCACCGGCACACCCGACGGCGCGACCCAGACGCCCGGCAGCGGACTGCCGAAGCCGGCGTTGCGAAGCGCCTCGCGGGAAACGTCACGGTCCTCGCCATTGCCGATCAGGAGCAGCTCGAAGCGTCCGGTCCAGTCCGACGGCGGCGGATCGTAGATGTGGCGCGTGGCAGCTTCAAACGTCTGGCGTCCTTTGTCGGCAAGCCGGTAGAAACTGTTGCGGCCGACCTTTTCGCGCGTCAGCCAGCCATCGGCGGCAAGGCGCGACATCGCGGTGCGGACGACGCCGCTGTCGATATCCAGGCGTTGGAAGAATTCCAGCAGCGTGCCCAGCCACACGGATCCGCCGCGCGGCACGATAGCATCGCCGAACACGGTGATGACGATGGAGCCGGTGCGCGACGGTTCACGCTTGAGCTGGTCGATGATGCGGGAAAGCGGATGCGCCATGCGGCAGGCATAGCGCGTTTGGTGCGGGCGCGACAATGGATGGAAGCGACAATGCCTCCACTCCTTCTCCCCGCTTGCGGGGCCGCGACGAGCTTCGCTCACGCTGAGAAGGTCGGGATGAGGGGGAGTCTCCGCGGAGTCGGTGAGAATTGGACTCGTGGAGAGTCACCCTCACCCGGAATTTGCTTTTCGCAATTGCGGCCTCTCCCCGCGAGCGGGGAGAGGCGAAGAAATCACCTGTGCGGGTCGGGATACACCACGCTGCGCCAGCCGCTGCGGTCGAACGGACGCCATTGGCCTTCCTTTTGTGCGAGGCGGTCGGCCACCGCATAGACCGCGGCCGGATGATGGCCCATGCCGCAATGGCTGCTCTCGATCTCAATGCTCTCGGTCTGCGCGCCCGATTTCTCCATGCAGCCTTGCCAGGCGCAGACGCCGTCGGTGCGGCTGAAGATGGCGGTGGTCGGCACCGGCGGCGGGACGGCAAGCTCGCCACCGAACTGCGGATCGACCTCGTCGGACTTCCGTCCGCTCGCCCATTCATAGACGCGCCAGGCGTTGGTGGAGCGGGGATTGCCGGCGAAGGGGCTGCCGAGCGTAATCACCTGACGCACACGCTCCGGCATCATCTTGGCGAGCTGGCGTGCATAGAGACCACCGAGGCTCCAGCCCACAAGACTGATCTTGCGGCTGTGATTGTCGCTGAGCTCCTGGACCAGATCGACCATCGCGTGCTGCACGCCATCGCGCAGGCCGTAATTGCGGCCTTGGCGCCACCCGCTCACCGCGTAGCCCTTGCCGGACAGGAAGGTGCGCAGCGCGCGCGTGGACGCGTCGGAGGCGACGAGGCCCGGCAGCACCAGCACCGGATGCCCATCGCCGCGCGGCGCGAGGCTCAGCAGCGGCAGCGCGCCGAGGAATGCGCCGAACTCGTGGATCGCGCGCCCTTCCAGAAACATCAGAGTACGGGACGGCGGACGCAGCGTCTGGGCAGTAGCGGTCATCAATGGTCCCCTGGAAGAATTGCTGAAAAGGTGGCCGGACGAGGCCGGCAAATGCATGGAGATTCCAACTCGCCGGCTTCTTGATCGTTCCGCAGCGCAACATGAATCAGCTAGGCGGCCGGTTCCCGGCATTCAAGCGGGAGAGATGCGGGGCGACAATAGGCCTGCGTGTGAATGCCACCGGCCGTGACGCAAAAGTCACAGCCATCTCAGCAGGGATTCTACGGAGTAGAGCGCGAGCCCGGCGAGGCCGCCGATCAGCGAGCCGTTGAAGCGGATGTATTGCAGGTCGCGCCCGATGTTGATTTCGATCAGCGAAATCAGCTGCGCCATATCCCACGCCTTGACCTGGTCGGAGATGAAGATCGAAACGCCGCTCTTCTGGTCGGCGACGAAGCTGCGCAACACCGTCACCAAGCCCTTGTTGATCTCGCCGCGCAGTTCGGCATCGCCCGCGAGCGCTTCGCCGGCCGCGACGAACATGCCGGCGAGATGATGCTGCAGCACCTGCGTCTCGCCGCTCGCGCTGCGCTCGATGAAGGAGCGCGTATTGGACCAGACGGTGCGGGCAAGATCCGCGAGCTCGGGCCGCGCCAAGAGATCGCGCTTCAAGCCGTCGATGCGGTCGATATAAGCCTGATCGGTGCCGAGCCGGTCGACGAAGCTCAGCACCATGCGGTCGAACTCGCCGCGGAACGGATGCTTGGGATCATTGCGCACCTCGTTGAAGAACGCGGTGGCGGACGCCACGATCTTGTTCACCAGAAACTTGTCGGCGCGATAGAGCCGGAGCAGGGTCGGCAACTCCGCGCGCACCTTCTCGCGGATCATCCCCATCGTCTCTTTCTGGTTCAGCGTCTCATGCATCACGCGCAGGAGATCGTCGAACAGGATCTGGTGGCGCCCTTCCGCCACGAAGCCGCGCAGCGTGCCGGCCGCGAGCGGCGCAAGGTCGACCGCCTGGAGCTGCGACGACATGCGGCGAATGATGAAGGTCATCAGGCCCGAGCTCTCCGTCGCAGAGACGGCCTCGGGCAACAGGCGTAGCGCAAAGCGCGCCAGATCGTCACTGCGCTTGCGATCACGCAGCCAGTCGGCGACGAAGGATCCGAAATCGATCTCCTTCAGCTTGGCCTCGACCGGGCCGGCCTCGAGGAAATGCACCTGGATGAACTCGCCGAGCTTGTCGGCGATGCGGGCCTGATTGCTCTGGATGATCGCGGTGTGCGGGATCGGCAGGCCGAGCGGCCGCTTGAACAGGGCAACCACGGCATACCAGTCGGCGAGCCCGCCGATGGTCGCGGCTTCCGCGAAGGCGGCGATGAAGCCGAAGACGGGATGCACGTTCAAGAAGATCTTGGCGACGATGAAGAGCCCAAGCGTGGACGCCAGCACCAGCGTCGCCAGCGCCTTGACGCGGCGCAGCTCGGCCGCACGTTCGGCATCGCCGGGAGTGTCGAAGGAAAAGGTGGTGGGCGGAGTCATGAGGGATACTTAGCGCGTCGGTCTCTTCGTGTCCCGGACAAGGCGCAACGCGCAGCGCTGCGACGCAGAGCCGGCAACTGTTATGTTGGCCTAGTGTACAGGTACGGCTTTCGATCGCGGATGATGGCGTTGAGGACCGTCAACAGCTTCCTGGCAACGGCAATGAGAGCGAGCTTGGCAGGTTTACCGGCCTGTCGCAGTCGAGCGTAGAAGGCCTTGAATGGATCGGCCCGGCGGACCGCATTGAGAGCGGCCATGTAGAGGGCATCGCGGACGCGCTTTCGGCCCCCGACGATCTTCCGCTTGCCGCGGTAAGCGCCGCTGTCGACGTTGAAGGGAGCCAGGCCGGCGAGCGCGGCCACCTGCTTCGGTCCCACTTTTCCGAGTTCCGGCATCTGCGCGATCAGCTGCATGCAGGTTACGGGGCCCACGCCGGGAAGTGACCGCATCAACTGCGCATCATCGGAGACCTCCGGCTCAGTCTTGATCAGTGCGCTAATATCGGCCTCGATTGCGGCGATCTCATTGTCGAGGACTTCAATGAGCCGACCGATGCGATCGGCCATGGCGCGGTCCTCGGCCTCGCTGCGCCTGTTCTTCTCCTGGGCACGCATGAGAACCAGTTGATCCCGCCGTTTTGCAAGCCCCGCCAGGGCATTGCGGGCAGGATTGGCAGCCTGCTCAGCGGCAGGCTGCATGGCCCGGGCAAAGCTCGCCAGCATCCGGGCATCGATCGGGTCGGTCTTGGCGAGCTGGCCGCTGGCGCGCGCAAAGTCCCGGGCCCGGGCCGGGTTGATCCGGGCAAAGCGGATGCCGGCCTGGCTGAGCGCCTCACGAAGCTCAAGGTCATAGACGCCCGTGGCTTCAAAGACGACCAGCACATCGCATCGCCAACGCGCCGCGATCTGTGTGATGGCCTGCGGCGCGTTGGCGATGCGCTCCGGCACGCCCAGGCTCTCATCGAAGATATCGAGATATCGTTTGGAGACGTCGATTCCGACGTAACGAGGGCGTATGATCATGGTGCCTGTCCCTGTGATGCGAGGTCTGTTGGCGCAGCCTCGTGCAACTGTTCAGGTTGATAAATGGAACGGGCGGGAGACCGAGCCGGCTCACGGCGTCAAGCGCCAAGGACCCAACGGCTTCCCGCCCACTCCACCATGACAGGATTTCGATACACAGGGACCCAGCATGGCCCGCGGGATCAGCAGTGCACCACGCCACCTGGACGATGCATCGCATCGCCCGGGCGCGCTGCGCTGCATCCGGGGAACGCAGCAGACAAAAACAAAAGGCCCGCCGAAGCGGGCCTCAAATTTCAGTTTGCACTCAGGGCGCCGGATCAGGCGGTCTTGTTGTAGACCTTGGCGAAATTGTCCTGAACGGACTTCGCACCGTTGGCGGCGAGCTTGCCGAAATAGTCGGCGGTCGCCTTGGCACGCGAGACGAACACTTCGCCGCGCGAACGGAGCAGGCCCGACTGGATCTCGACGGCCTCGCTGAACGACTTGGCGGAAGCGAGCTTGTCGATGCTGGAGAAGAACGCCTCGGCGTCCTCGTAGATCGCCTGCTGGATGTTGCGGCTGATCTTGCCGGCTTCAGTGACGGATTCGGTCACCGCGTTCTCGACGGCGGCAGTCACGCGCTCGGAACCGGCGAAAGCCTCGGCAGCACGGTCCTTGGCGGTGTTGGCGGTCTTCTTGACGAACTCGCGGGCGGCCTCGGGAACTTCCAGGTTCTGGATGTTCTTGAAAGCGTCCTTGAAGCCCTCGAAAGCGGTGTTGGTTTCAGTGGTCATGGGGTTCTCTCCATCCTCATTAGGTTGAGCTATGGGCTCACCCCGTCCGTATCGGCCCGGGGCACGTCCTATATGGCATAGTTAATTGTGCGATGCAATATTCATATTGCAGTGCGATATCACGAATTCGTGAACAGCCTTAATGGAAGGCACTTCGATGCCTCCCTGGCCAACGGGTTCTCAGCGGAGCTTCCGGCGCCGGCTGCCCGGCCCCTAGTGTTGCACCGCCCCCGGCAGCCCATAGGCCTCCATTTGGGCCTGAACCTGCGCGATGTTGTGGCCGAGCACCACGATATCATGGGTCTTGCCCTCGACGTCCCGGACGTGGTCGCGCAGCAACGCTTCGGCCTTGAAGCCGAGGCTCTCGAACAGGGCGATGGCGGCCTGCTGGTCGACCGTCATCTGGACCGAGAGCTTTTCCAGGCCCGCCCCAAGTGCGAGCGCAAAGGTCTCCTGCGACAGCGCCCGCCCCACTCCCTTGCCCCGCACATCGAGCGAGACCACCATCCGGATCTCGCCGACATGGGGCGACCATGAATGAGGATCGCGCACCAGCGTGCCGCAGCCGACGACCTTGCCGTCCCTGACCGCGAGCAAGCTCGTGATCGCGCCGCGCTCGATCTCCTTGACCCAGGCCGACAGCACCTTCGGCTCGCTGATGTTGCGCGGCAGGAACAGCAAATCGTGCGTCGGCAGGCCCTTGCCGAAGGCGAGCACCGCAGCTTCGTCTGAAGGTGCCATCAGGCGAATCTCGATATCGCCGGCGTCGGTCTTGACGTGACGCGGATAGGAACGCTGCTCGCTCATATCGATCTCTTTCCCAGCCAGGTATCCAGTTTCGGCCACAGCCGCTTCACGGCGTTGGCACCTGCGACCAGCGAGACGTGACCGCCTTTCAGCATCACCTCTTCCTTGTCCGCGGATCCAATCTTCGTAATCAGGTGCTTGGCGGCCTCATACGGCACGATGTGGTCGTGCTCGGCCACCGCATGCAGGATCGGCACCTTGATATTCTCCAGCTTCGCCGCGCGGCCACCGACCGACATGGTGTCGTTGAACAGCTTGTTGTCCCACATCAGGTCCTTGGTGATGGTGCGGAAATACTCGCCCGCCAACGGCAGCGTGTCGGTCGCCCAGCGGTCGAACATCCGGTAGGATTTCACGAACTCGTCGTTCCAGATGTTTTCCCAGAGCTGGATCTGGCTCACGGTGCGCGAGGCCGGGCGCAGCATCTCGAACGAGGACAGGATCATCTCCGGCGGCACGTTGCCGACACTGTCGACGAGATGGTCGACGTCGAAATAGCGACGGTCGGAGAAGTTCGAGAACAGCTTCATCTCGCGGAAGTCGATCGGCGTGGTGAAGCAGATCAGGTTCTTCATCGGCCCTTCCGCGTGGATCGAGCCATAGAGCAGCGACAACACGCCGCCGAAGCAATAGCCGATGACGGAGACGTCCTGCTCGCCGGAGTCCGCCTGCACGCGGCGAACGCAATCCGGGATGAAGTCGAGGACATAGTCCTCCATCCGCAGGCTCTTCTCCTCCGGCCGCGGCGCGCTCCAGTCGAGCATATAGACGTCGTAGCCGCGCTTGAGCAGGAACTCGATGAAGCTCTGGCCGGGGACGAGATCGAGAATATAGCCGCGGTTGGTGGTGGCCATCACGATCAGCACCGGTACGCGGTAGATCTCGTCCGACATCGGCCGGTAGTGATAGAGGCTCATCGTGCCGCGCGAATGCAGCACGTCCTTCGGTGTCGAGCCGAGCGAAGGGCCCGAGGTCGAGAAATATTCAACGCCCTTGATGCTGCGCTGGATGGCGCGCTGCACCTCGGACTGGATGCGGTCCGGGATGGATGCGAAATCGAGTCCCGTCGGCGCGTTCATGTCGGCTCTCCGTTCTCGGAGGGCGGACGCTTGGTGCGCGGCGGCCGCGGCGTGCCATCCAAGCCTTGCGCGATGCCGGAACTCGCCGCCATCTGGTTCAGCATCGACTTCATCTCGCCGATCTGGGCCTCGATCGACTGCAACCGCTCCGCAAGACCCGTGATCTGCTCCCGGCTCGGCAAATTCATCGTGACGAGGTATTTCTCCATGAGCTCGCCGAGCTGCTTCTGAGCACCTGCAGCAACTCCGCCCGCACGGTTCATCGCCTGCGAAAATTCCGGCGACGACATGGCCTGATTGGCGAAAGAGTTGAACCCTTTCTCCATCTCACCAACCATCTTCTGCCACATGGCAACGGGGTCGTTGGTCTTGTCGGTCATCGGCGTCCTCCTGAAATCGAGAGCTGCGATGCCCTTCTTTTCTCGCCATACCACACCGTTGCGCGATGCCGGTCAACCGGCAAGCACGCCCGCCACTTGGCACGCCGCTTCTTTGAGACGGGAAACCGTGCGATACAGCATCGATCAGCAGGAGGGACCCGTGACCAGCCATCAGCCGCCCCAGACCGTCCGCGCCAACGGCATCGACATCTGCTACGAGATTTTTGGCAACGACAATTCCGAGCCGCTGCTGCTGATCATGGGGCTCGGAGCGCAGATGATCCACTGGGACGATGCGTTCTGCGAGCAGCTTGCCGCGCGCGGTTTCCGCGTGATCCGCTTCGACAACCGCGATATCGGCAAGTCCAGCCATCTCACCGGCGGCAAGCGCCTGACGCCGCTCGAGCTATTGAAGCTGCGCTTCCTCAGGATTCCCGTCGCCGCGACCTACAGACTGATCGACATGGCGAAGGACACGGTCGGGCTGATGGATGCGCTCGGCATCAAGTCGGCGCATCTGGTCGGGGCGTCCATGGGCGGCATGATCGCGCAGGAGGTCACGTTGTCGTTTCCGCACCGCGTCCGTTCGCTGACATCGATCATGTCGACGACAGGCAATCCGCGCATCCCGCCGCCGTCGCGCGAGGCTGCCGCGATGCTGATGGCGCCACCGCCGCGCAGCAAGGAAGAATTCATGGTCCGCTACGGCCAGACCTGGAAAGTGCTCCGCGCAGGGCATTTTCCGGAGGAGGAAGCCCTGGACCCGGGTCGTGCCGAGCGCGTGTTCGCCCGCGGGCTCAATCCGGCCGGCGTCGGCCGTCAGCTCCGCGCCGTGCTGGCATCCGGCAGTCGCAAGGAACGGTTGCACGCCGTGCAGACGCCGACACTCGTCATTCACGGCACCGTCGATCCGCTGGTGCGCCCCGAAGGCGGCAAGGACACGGCGGCGTCGATCCCGAATGCAAAGCTGCTGATGATCGAAGGCATGGGCCACGCGCTGCCGATGCGGTTCTGGCCGGAGATCATCGGCGCCATCGACAAGCACGCGCATGGCGCGGCGGCACAGGCCGCTTAACTCTTCCTCGCGATCCAGATCACGTGGCGCGCGCCGCCGCCTCTGCCGGTGGCGCGGACAGCGACTTCGTTGACGTCCAAGCCGACGCGCTTGAGACGCTTGGTGAATGCGGGGTTGGGTCCGGACGACCACACCGCCAGCACGCCGCCCGGCCGCAGGGCCGTCTTCGCCGCCGTTAGCCCGCTCGCATTGTAGAGCGCGTCGTTGTCCTTTCGGGTCAAACCCTCGGGCCCGTTGTCGACGTCCAGGAGAATGGCGTCGTAGGCTGCGCTCTTCGCACGGATGATCTCGCCGACGTCGATTTCCCTTATGTCCACCCTGGGATCATCGAGGCTGTCGCCGAAGACCTCCGCCATCGGGCCTTTCGCCCAGCTCACCACCGCCGGCACGAGCTCGGAGACCACGATCTTCGCCTTGGACCCGAGCACGGCGAGCGCCGCGCGCAAGGTAAAACCCATGCCGAGGCCGCCGATCAGAACGACGGGTTTTGCGACTCTCTCGATCTGCTTTGCGGCAAGCGTCGCGAGCGCGGCTTCCGACCCGGACAGGCGATTGTTCATCAGCTCGTTGGTGCCGAGCTTGATGGAGAACTCCTTGCCCCGCCGCATCAGGCGAAGCTCTTCGTCGGAGCCGGGGATCTTGGCGGTGTCGATTTTTTCCCAGGGAATCATGGGCGACGTTTAGCACGGTCGGACGAATAATCACCCGCCCGCCCAGACGTCGAGCACATAGCGGTTCTGCGTCCCCATCTCCTCGATCCAGCGCGCACTGGCGGCGGCATCACTGCCGCTCTTCTCGCGATGGATCGCAACCAGCGCCGCCTTCACGTCCGGCTCCATCTTGCTGCCGTCGCCGCAGACATAGATGATCGCGCCCTGCTCGATCAGCGGCCAGACCTTGTCCTTCTGCGCGGCCAGCACGTGCTGCACATAGGTCTTCGGTCCGTCGGCACGCGAGAACGCCGTGAACAGCTCGGTGATGCCGCTGGCCGCCAGCGCCTTCAGCTCCTCCGCGTAGAGAAAATCCTGATCCGGATGGCGGCAACCGAAGAACAGCATGGATGGCCCGAGGCTGGCCCCCTTCGCCTTGCGCGCGGCGCGCTCCTGCAGGAAGCCGCGGAACGGCGCAAGGCCGGTGCCCGGGCCGATCATGATGATCGGCACGGATGGATCGTCCGGCAGGCGGAAGCCAGCCTTGGTCTCACGCACGGTGGCATAGACCGTATCGCCCACGCGGCGATTGGCCAGATAGTTCGAGCAGATTCCCTTGTAGACCCCGCGGCCGGAGGCGGCGGGACCTTCGACCACGCCGACCGTGACGCTGCAGCGCGCCGGGTCCACCGACGGCGAGGACGAGATCGAGTAATAGCGCGGCGCCAGCAGCGAGAGCATCTCCAGATAGACGTGGAACGGCAATTCGCAGGCGGGATATTCGAGCAATAGATCGAACACCGATTTGCGCTTGGCCAGGATCTCGGCGCGATAGCGCTCGAGCGGCTCCGTCTCCTCGCCGACGAAGGCCAGCAACTTCGGCTTGGTGACAGGACAGCGGGTGTGCTCCGCCATGATCTGGATCTGCTTGCGCGTCGCGACCTGCTGCAGCTCGACGAACTCGCTGAGCAGGCGCCCGACCGACACGGCATCTCCCACCGGCAATTGCGCGCGGCGGCCTTCGGCGACCTGGAGCCTGATCTGGTCCGCCGGCAGGAAGCCGAAGCGACGCGCCACCGAATCCACCAGGGTTGGATCGTTGCGCGGGACGACGCTGAGGTGATCGCCGACGCGGTAGCTGACATTGGACGGCAGCTGCACCTCGATATGGCGCGTCGAGCGCTCCGACGGATTGGCCCCGCCCTTGTTCTGAAGCTCGTCGTTGGCGAGCACCTTCATTGCCACAGCGCCGCCCTGGGCGACGATGGTGTTGACGGCGGTCACCGCCACAGGCTCGATCGCGTAGAGCGGATCGTCCTCGGCGGTGCGGGTGAAATTCCAGTCGATGCCGAATTCCTTGGTCGCGACCTGGGCGGCGGCCGGGAACCATTTTTGGAACTGGCCATCGAGATCGCTGCGCGCATCGCCCTCGCCACGCGGATAAACCGCACGTGCGCCGTGCTTCGACAATTGCTCGTCGATCAGGCGCGGCACCGATTGATAGGTCGCAGCCCAGTCGCTGTTGCCGCAGCCGAACACGGCATAGCGCACACCCGCAAAGGCATCCTTCGGCAGATCGTCGCCCAGCCATTTGACGAACTGCGTCGCGTTGTCGGGCGGTGCACCATTATAGGAGGCGCAGATGATGAGCACGCCACCCTCCCGCGGCAGCTTGCCGACATAATCGTCGAGCGGGCCGAGATGCACGGCAAAGCCGTTGATCTCGGCAAGGTCGGCCATGCGCGTCGCGAGTTCCTCGGCGGTGCCGAGGTTGGAGCCGTACAGCACCAGCATCGGCGTGTTATGGCCGGGCCGGGCCGTCGGCTGACGCGGCGCCTTCGGCGCTGAACCGGTAGCCGCAACGGGCCCACCATAGGCACCCCGCTCGCGATCGGCGCGCGGACGTACCTTGATCTTGAAGCCCTCCGGCTTCATCGTCAGCGTTTCCTTCAGATGCATCTGGTAGCGCTGGTGGTCGATCAGCTTGAAGCGCTGCAGGATCATGCCGAGCGCCAGCGCGGCCTCGTGCATCGCAAAGCCGCGGCCGATGCAGGCGCGCTGGCCGTTTCCGAACGGCTTCCAGGCATTGATCGGCCGCTTCGCCTCCGCCTCGCGGCTGAAATTCTCGGGATCGAAGGCATCGGGATTCGGCCCCCAGACGGAGGGATCGCGATGCAGCGCGGTCACCAGGATCGTGGTGAAGGTGCCTTTCCGAAGCTTGTACTTGCCGCCTCCAATGGTCTCGTCGTTCAGCGGGGAGATGCCGTAGGCCGGCGCCGGCGGCCACAGTCGCAGCGCTTCTTTCAGGATCTGCGTGATGTAGGTGAGCTGCGTCACCTGCTGATAGGTCGGCTTCGCGTTGACGTCGGGACCGAAGACGCGGTCGACCTCGTCATAGGCCTTCTTGAGAATGTCCGGATGCTTGAGCAGCGCATAGAGCGTGTAGGACAACAGCCCGCTGGTGGTCTCGTGGCCCGCGATCAGGAACGTGTTGATCTGATAGCGGATGTTGACGTCGTCGAGTTGCTCTCCGGTCGAACGATCGACGCCGGTCATCATCGCGGCCAGCATGTCCTTCTTGTCGTCGATCCCCTCCGCGCTCTTGCGCCGCTCGGCGATGATCTCGTCGACCATCTTGTTCATGAAGGCGACGTCTTCGGCCAGCGTCTTGCGCCGCTTCTGCATCCAGATCTGCTCGAACGGCAGGCCGCGCGTCATCATGATGGTTTCGAGCGAGCGCACCAGCGACTCGACGAAGGGATGGTAGTCCCGCCGGTAGAACGAATTGAAGCGATAGTCGAAGCCGCACAGCCCGATCGTATCAAGCGTCAGCGCGGTCATGTCGTGGACGACATCGATCTCCTCGTCGGCGTTGAGCCGTTCCCATTTCTGGACGAGCTGCTCGGCGATGTCGACCATGCTCGAATGGTAAGACTGCATGGCGCGGTTGCCGAAGGGCTGGAGCAGGATGTTGTGCGCCTTGCTCCAGTTCGGCTCCTTGGTGTCGGCCGTGAAAAGCCCGTCGCCGCCGACCGCGCGCACGCGCCGCAGCGCGCCGCGCACTGTCTTGTCGAACCGCTTCTCGTCGGAGAGCTCGTCGACGAGGTCGTGGCCTGACACGACGACGATCGGCGAGCCCATCATGTCGAGCCAGAAGATCGGGCCGAGCTCCTTGGCGAGCCGCGTCAGGTGCTGCACGGGAGCAGCCGAATCCAGCGACAGCATGTTGCCGACCACGGGCTTGGTCGGCGGATGCGGGATTGGGTCCAGACGGTTCTTGGATGACATTTAACTTCGCTTCCCCCTCTTGCCGTCATTCCGGGCGATGAGCAGCATCGAACCCGGACTGTCGAGGTTCCGGGTCTGGTCCCCAGGGTCGCTTCGCGATCCCTTCGGACCATCCCGGAACGACGGTGCCACTTACCTGGACGACCGCGTCGTCAACCAAACCGCCTTCTACGCCATTCGATCAGCTTGGCGCTGACCTCTTCCGGCTTCTCCTGCTGCGTCCAATGGCCGCTATCCTTCACCAGATATTTCTCGAGATCGCCGATCAGCTTCTCCATGCCGTCGGCCGCGGACGGCGGCAGCACCGCATCGTTCTCCGCCATGATCATCAGCGAGGGCACATGGACGTTGTGATCCAGGCCCTTCGACCGCTCCCAGTTACGGGAGAAGTTGCGATACCAGTTGATACCGCCGGTGAAACCAGTTTTCGTGAAGGTGTCGACGAACACCTTCTTCTCGTCGGCCGACAGGATCGGTGCGCGCGGATCGACTTTGGCATCGTAGGCTGCGATCATTTGCGGAAACGCCAGATTGGTCTTCGACGAGGCGCCGACACCCGCGATCGGCGGCTCATCGGCCTTTGCCGGCGGCGCGCCAGCGGCTTGCGCATGAAGGCATCGAACGTCTGCTCGACGCGGCTGCCGAAGATCCTGTCCGGCCCGCGCGCGGGATCCTGGAACTGGACGATATACATCTGATCGCCGAAGCGCTGGCGAAACAGGGCGATGGGGTCGATCGGCGTGCGGTCCCAATGCGGGGTATTGACGCCAACCACGCCGGCGACGCGCGAAGGGTGCCGCAACGGCATCTGCCAGACGACGAAGCCGCCCCAATCGTGACCGACGAAGATCGCCTTGTCGATATTGAGATGGTCGAGCAGACCGACGAGATCGCCGGTCAGATGCTCCATGTCATAGTCCTCGACCGGCTCGGGCCGGTCGGTCGCGCCATAACCGCGCTGGTCCGGGGCGATCACCCGGATGCCCGCCTCGCTCAGCGCCTTGATCTGGTGACGCCAGGAGAAGGCGAGCTCGGGCCAGCCGTGGCACAGCACGATCGGCGGCTTGTCGTCGGCCGGGCCTGCCTCGTAATAGCCCATGCGGATTCCGTTCGTCTGCGCGAACTGGAGCGGCGGCATTTCAATCATCACGAACTTCCTATTCCGCGGCGCCCTTGATCTCGGCCGCCGGTGGCGCGTAGGCCGCCTCCAGCGCGGCGAACTCCTCCGGCAGCATGTCGCACATCACCTGCACATGCGGAATGATGTTGGCGCCGACGATGAAGCCGAAATCGAGCTGGTCGCGGTAGCTCTGCACGGTGATGTTGAGCGCCTGTCCGTGCGTCGAGATCGACACCGGGAAGATGTGCAGCAGCTCGGCGCCCGCGGCATAGAGCGTCTGCCGCGGCCCCGGCACGTTGGACACCGTGATGTTTGCGGCCGGCGGCAGAACGTCCGAGAGGTTCGAACGGCTGTAGAGCAGCGCCAGGATCTGCACCATGATCGGTGCGCCCAGCATCGAGATGTTGGAGACCTGCGGCATCAAGGCACGCAGCGGATGCGACATCTCCTTGGATTTGGTCGACTGCGCGATGATGGCCTCGAGCCTCGCCTTGGGATCGTCGATATTGGTCGCAATCGCGCAGATCATGCCGAACACCTGGTTGTTGGCCTCGGTGTTTCCCTCCTCACGTAGCGAGATCGGCACGGCCGCCGTCAGCGATTTCGCAGGCAGCGTGCCATATTGCTGCAGATAGCGGCGGACCACGCCGGAGGCGAGCGCCAGCACGACGTCGTTGAGCTTGCCGCCCGCGCGCTTGGCCAGCGCCTTGGAGCGCGACAGCGAGATCGACACGCCGGCAAAGCTGCGCTCCGAGGAGATGGTCTTGTTCAGCATGGTCGGCGGCGAAACCATGCTGGCAAGGCTCTCGCGCGATTTCGGATCGGAGACCTTGCCCAGCACCTCGGAGACGCTCTTGACCATGGTCGGGATATTGCCCGCGAAGCGCACTGCGCTCTCGATCTGGTACATCGCGTTGTCGAACAGGATCGAGCCGATGTCGCTCTTGCCGGTGCGCGGCAGTTGCAGGTTCTGGGCGGCCTTGCCGGCATCGAGGGGCTGGTTGAACAGCTGCTGGTAGGAATCCAGCAGGTTCGCCGCGATGTCGCGCGGCTCCTGCCCCGGCTTGCTTCCGGCCGTCGGCGGCTCGACCTGCCGCGGGATCGGCGAGATATCGTAGATCATGTTGGTCAGCGCCGCGCCGGCGCCGCCGTCGATCGCGGCATGGTGCATCTTGGAATAGAGCCCGACCTCGTTGTCCTTCATGCCCTCGAACACGTAGAACTCCCAGAGCGGGCGGGCACGGTTCAAGAGCTTGGCATGCATCCAGCCGACGATGCGCTCGAGCGTGGCGCGGTCGCGTGGTTGCGGCAGGCTGGCGCGGAAGATGTGACGATCGATGTCGAACTGATCGTCCTCGACCCAGGAGGGATGGTCGATGTCGAGCGGCGCCTTCTCCAGTCGCGCCTTCAGGATCGGCGCGATGTGCAGGCGCGAGACGATCATCGCCTTGAAGTCTTCGAAGAAGTCGCCCTTGTAGTCGTCGGGCAGGCGAAAGATCGCCATGCTCCCGACATGCATCGGCATCTCAGGCGTTTCCAGATAGAGAAACGACGCGTCCAGCGACGACAGCTTCTTACCGTCAGCCATAGTTCCCTCCCGCAAGATTTGACGGGCGCCTTTGGCCGGCGCTTCTCGTCAGGCCGATATTGCCTGTTCCGGCGGGGCATATGCAATGGCAAACGGCCCTGCCCGGTCAAATGGCGAGAATTCTCCCTCCGGCTGGGCCAGACGATCGGCCACGGCCCACAGCGCCGCGGGATTGACCCCGAGGCCGATATGGCTCGCCAGGTGCACTTCGATGTTCTCGGCACGGTCGGAGGGACGCAGCAAGCAGGTCCGCCAGTTCACCACACCGTCGGCACGCGAATAGATCGAGGTTGTCGGCACAGGCAGATCGCCGGCGATCGCCTCGCGCGCTTCCGCAAGATCCTCAACCCGCTCACCGGATAGCGCTTCGTAGAGCCGCGTGGCGTTGGTCGCCCGCACGTCATTGGCAAAGGGGCTGCCGAGCGTGACGACGTAGCGGACCATGTCGGGTGCCCACAGCGCGAGATCGCGGGCGTAGACGCCACCGAGACTCCATCCGACCAGGCTGACCTTGCGTCCGCTCGCAGCATGAATCTCCGTGAGACGGGCACGCAGAGCGTCCCGCATCCGGCCGAGACCGCCGAGATTGCGGCCCATCCGCCAGGCCTGTGCCTCATAGCCCAGCTCGCTGAGATAGCGCCGCATCGGCACCATCGAGAGGTCGCTGGCCAGAAAGCCCGGCAGTGCAAGCACCGGATGGCCGTCGCCCCTCGGCGCCCGCATCAGAATCGGCGACAGCAGCAGGCTCGCATTGAGCTCGAACAGGCCGCGGGCTTCGGCGAGCAACAGACCAAGACCCGGCGGACGAAGCCGGCCTCTCTCCTGCCCCTCCTCCTGCCCGGGCGACACTATTTATTTCTTCTTGTCGCTGCTGCGCGTGCCGCCGAGGCCCGCCATCGTGACGAACATGTCCTGAAACCGCTCGGCGATCTTCGGATCGAACGTGAACCAGCTCTGGATCAGCGATTCCGGCGAGACCTTCTCGATGTTGCTGAGCACCTGCTGCTGCAACTTGTCCATCACCGCCGTTTGCATCGGCCCGACGTCGGGCAGACCGAAGAACTGGCGGGCCTCGAGGGGGGTGCAGTCGATTTCGATGTTAACTTTCATGTCCCCTCCAGATGAGATTCGAGCGGCTTGGCGGGAGTATCGCCGCGACACGGTGTGCAACGCAAGCGACCTGAGGCGGACGGCAAGGCGCCGGCTTCCGCAATCCAGGGGTATGGTCAATCAACCCCCTTTTGGCGACGTCCCGCGGCAGAGGCGTCACCGCACTGCCCCGGGGAATGCACAGGTCGAAAGTCGAATATCTCCACGGGCCTCCACCCCAAATTGCTGGTCAGCATTGCTGCACAGCGGTGCAACTTGGCGCGTTCCTTGCTGGAATGGCGCTTGCACCGGTCGAGAACTCTGGGCAACATGGATTAATCGGCCGGCCGAACAATCAAAAACCACCGGCACGGCGGCGTGGAGAGGGTCAAGAATGTCTGTATGTCGAAGTCTGTTTGCGGCGACGCTCGCCGGTGCATTTGCGTTGACGGTCTCGCCGGCAACCAGCCAGACGCTACGCTATGCCAACCAGGGCGACCTGAAGTCGCTTGATCCCTACACGCTCAACGAGAGCACGACACACGCCCATCTCGGTCACGTCTATCAAGGCCTCACCGCGCGCGACAAGGAGCTCAAGATCATTCCGGCGCTGGCGGAGAGCTGGGAAACCCCCGAGCCGACCCGCTGGCGCTTTCATTTGCGCAAGGGCGTGAAATTCCACAACGGCGACCCCTTCACCGCCGACGACGTCGTGTTCTCCGCCGATCGCGTCCGCAAGAAGGGGTCCAATATGCAGACCCGCCTTGCGCCCGACGTCAAGGTCGTCAAGGTCGACGACTACACCGTCGATTTCGTCCTGCCTTCGCCCAATCCCATCCTGCATAATTCGTGGGATGTCTGGTACATCATGGACAAGAAATGGGCCGAGGAGAACAACGTCGTCGATCCGACGCCGGTGGCGGCGACCACGCCGAGCTACGCCTCGCTGCACGAGAACGGCACTGGCCCCTTCATCATCGAAAGCCATCAGCCCGGCGTGAAGACGGTCTTCAAGGCCAACCCCAATTATTGGGGCAAGATGGAAGGTAATCTGAAGGAGATCATCTTCACCCCGATCTCCTCCGACGCTACCCGTGTCGCCGCGCTGCTCTCCGGCGAGGTCGACGTCATCGAGCCGGTGCCGATCCAGGACATCTCCCGCGTCGATTCCAGCCCGAACGCCCAGGTACTGAAGGGGCCGGAGCTGCGCACGATCTTCATCGGCTTCGACCAGACGCGCGATGAGCTGCTGTACTCCAACATCAAGGGCAAGAACCCGTTCAAGGACGCTCGTGTCCGCGAAGCCTTCTACAAGGCGATCGACATCGAGCTGATCAAGACGCGCGTGATGCGCGGGTTGTCGACGCCGTCAGCCCTGATGATCGCGCCCGAGCTGTTCGTGCTGTCCAAGGAGTTCACGCGGCCGAAATTCGATCCTGACGGCGCTAAGAAGCTCCTGACCGAGGCCGGTTACCCCGATGGCTTCGAGGTCACGATGGATTGCCCGAACGATCGCTACGTCAACGACGCCGCAATCTGCCAGGCCGTCGTCGGCATGCTCGCCCGCATTGGCGTCAAGATCAATCTTTTGGCGCAGCCGAAGGCGCAGTACTTCGCCAAGGTGCTCAAGCAGGGCGGCTATCAGACCTCGTTCTACCTGCTGGGCTGGACGCCGAGCACGATGGACTCGCACAACGTGCTCTACGACATCATGGGCTGCCGCGACGATGCGAAATCCTCGCGCGGCGAGGCCAACCTCGGCGGCTATTGCAACAAGGAGTTCGACGCCATCACCGACAAGGTGCTGGTCGAAACCGACACCGCCAAGCGCAACCAGCTGATCAAGCAGGCCTACGAAATCAGCATCAAGGACTGGGCCTACATTCCGCTGCACCAGCAGGCGCTGGCCTGGGGCGTATCGAAAAAGGTCAACCTGCCGCAGCGCGCCGACAATCTGGTGATGTTCCACTGGGCGACCAAGAAGGAATAGAAGTCGATTGATCACAAGGTCCCGGCAGCGCGAGGCTTCCGGGACCTTTCCTTTTTCCGGCTGACAAAGTCGTCGGCCGCAGGCTCACAAGGACAGTGGAAGGCATGCTCGCTTTCACTCTTCGCCGCGCCATTCAGGCCATCGGCGTCATGTTCGCCGTCGGCATCATCGCCTTCTCGATGTTCCGTTTCGCCGGCGATCCCGTCAACCAGATCGTCTCGATCGACACGTCGGCGGCCGAACGCGAAATCGTGCGCAAATCGCTCGGCCTCGACGACCCCGTGCCGGTGCAGTTCGTACGCTATTTCGCCGATGCCGCGCAGTTCAAGTTCGGCGTCTCCTATCAGTTCCGCCAGCCGGTCTCGACGCTGTTGATGGAGCGCATGCCCGCCACGCTGGAACTTGCGATCTGCGCCACCGTCTTTGCCATGGTGTTCGGCATTCTGATGGGCGTCTATTCGGCACTCAGGCGCGATACCATGTTGGCCAAACTGTTGCAGGCGGTTTCGTTGATAGGCATCTCGTTGCCGACTTTCCTCATCGGCATTCTGCTGATCTATCTGTTTGCGGTGACGTTGGGCTGGCTGCCCTCGTTCGGCCGCGGCGAGGTGGTCAAGCTCGGTTGGTGGAGCACGGGCCTGCTCACGCTGTCGGGACTGAAGGCCTTGATCATGCCCTCGATCACCCTCGGCCTGTTCCAGATGACCTTGATCATGCGGCTGGTGCGCGCGGAGATGCTGGAAGTGCTGCGGACCGACTACATCCGCTTTGCCCGCGCCCGGGGCCTCACCACCCGCGCCATCCATTTCGGCCACGCGCTGAAGAACACGCTAATTCCCGTGATCACGGTGGCCGGGCTCCAGTTTGGCTCGGTTATTGCATTTTCCATCATCACCGAGACCGTATTCCAATGGCCGGGCATGGGGCTGCTCTTCGTGCAAGCCGTGCAAAACGTCGACATCCCGATCATGGCCGCCTATCTGCTGATGGTTTCGCTGATCTTCGTCACCATCAATCTGGTGGTCGACATCCTCTACACCGTGGTCGACCCGCGCCTGCGCGCGACGGTCGGCCGCGCCACATAAGGCAATCCTGCATGTCCGACGCAGTCGCCTCCAGTCCCGACAAGCCGAGCGCACCGCCGGCGCATGCCGGCCGCAGCTGGCTGAGCCGCGCGCTCGACAGCGACATCTTCTATTCGTTCCGCCGCTCCAAGCTGACCATGGTGGCGGCGGCCGTCACCGTGCTGTTCTTCCTGCTCGCGATCTTTGCATCCGCGCTCGCGGTCCAGAATCCGTTCGATCCGGCGCAGCTCCAGTTGATGAACTCGCGCATCTCGCCGCTATGGACCGCCGACGGCCAGGCCCCGTTCCTGCTCGGCACCGACGAGCAGGGCCGCGACGTGTTCTCCGCCATCCTCTACGGCATGCGCATCTCGCTTGCCGTCGGCGTTGCCGGCGTGATCTTCGCGGGTGCGCTCGGCATTGCGCTCGGCCTGATCGCCGGCTATTTCGGCGGTGCGGTCGATGGCGTGATCATGCGGATCGCGGATGTGCAGCTCACCTTCCCAGCCATTCTGATCGCGCTGCTCGTCAACGGCATCGCCAAATCGATCTTCGGCAACCGGCTGGATGCCACCAGCATGCTGGTGGTGCTGGTGATCTCGATCGGCCTGAGTTTCTGGGTGGGGTATGCCCGGACGGTGCGCGGCTCCGTGATGGTCGAGAAGAACAAGGACTACGTGGCGGCCGCGCAGCTGATCGGCCTGCCGGCGCCGAAGATCATGCTGCGGCACGTGCTGCCCAACACGATGGGTCCGATCCTGGTCATCGCCACCATCAACCTCGCGCTCGCCATCATCACCGAGGCGACGCTGTCCTTCCTCGGCGTCGGCCTGCCCGACACGATGCCCTCGCTCGGCACGCTGATCCGCATCGGCAACAACTATCTGTTCGCCGGCGAATGGTGGATCGTCGCCTTCCCGGGCCTCGCGCTGGCCGGGCTGATCCTGTCGATCAATCTGCTCGGCGACTGGTTGCGCGACGCGCTCAATCCGAAACTCCGATGAGCAACACTCTGATGAGCAATCCTTCGATGAATACGCCTCGCTCATGACCGAACCCATCCTCTCCGTGCGTAACCTTCAGGTGGAGTTCGCCTCCCGCCGCGGCACGCTGCGCGCCATCGACGGCGTCTCCTTCGACATCGCCAAGGGCGAGGTGCTGGGCGTGGTCGGCGAATCCGGCGCCGGCAAGTCCGTCACGGGCCTTGCCGTGATCGGCCTGATCGATCCGCCCGGCCGCATCGCCGGCGGCGAGATTCGCCTTGCCGGCCAGCGCATCGACAATCTGCCGCCGGAGGAGATGCGGCGCATCCGTGGCAAGCGGATCGGCATGATCTTCCAGGACCCCCTCACCTCGCTCAATCCGCTCTACCGGGTCGGCGACCAGATCGTCGAGACGATCAGGACCCACCTGAACCTGTCAGAATCCGCCGCGCGCCGCCGCGCCATCGACCTGCTCGCCGAGGTCGGTATTCCCGCGCCGGACAAGCGCATCGACGGCTATCCGCACGAATTCTCCGGCGGCATGCGCCAGCGCGTCGTGATTGCGCTGGCGATCTGCGCCGAGCCCGAGCTGATCATCGCCGACGAGCCGACCACCGCGCTCGACGTCTCCGTGCAGGCGCAGATCATCTCGCTGATCAAGCGGCTCGGCCGCGACCACGGCACCGCCGTGATGCTGGTAACGCACGACATGGGCGTGATCGCGGAGACCTCGGACCGTGTCGCGGTGATGTATGCCGGCCGTGTCGCCGAGATCGGTCCGGTCCAGGATGTCGTCAGAAATCCGCTGCACCCTTACGCCAAGGGCCTGATGGGCGCGATCCCGACGCTGGCCGGCGACGACAAGCGCCTGCAGCAAATTCCCGGCTCTATGCCGCGCCTCTCGGCGATCCCGCGCGGCTGCTCCTTCAATCCGCGCTGCGCCTTCGCGTTCGACCGCTGCCGGGTCGAGCGGCCGGAGCCGTTGCCGCGGGGCGCGCAATCGGTCGCCTGCCATCTCTATGACAGCGTGCCGGCGGAGAGCGCGGCATGAGCACTCCCTTCGTCCAGGCGACAAATTTGCGCCGGGTGTTCGACGTCTCAAAACCCTGGCTCAACCGCGTGCTCGAAGGCGGCCACCTCGAATTTCTCAAGGCGGTCGATCACGTCACCTTCGACATCAGGAAGGGCGAGACGTTTGCGCTGGTCGGCGAGTCCGGCTCGGGCAAGACAACGGTCGCTCGGATGGTCGTCGGCCTCTTGCCGCCGAGCGCGGGCGACGTGCTGATCGACGGCGTCTCGATGACCGATCCGCGGCAGGCGCCTGCGCGCCGCAAGCTGCGCCGCCGCATCCAGATGATCTTCCAGGATCCCTATGCCAGCCTGAACCCGCGCTTCCGCGTCGACGCCATCATCTCCGAGCCGATCCGCGCGTTCGACCTGATCCAGGGCGAGCGCGACATCCAGGCCCGCGTCGGAGAATTGCTCACCCTGGTCGGCCTGCATCCCGACGACCGGCTAAAATTTCCACACGAATTCTCCGGCGGCCAGCGCCAGCGCATCGCGATTGCCAGGGCGCTCGCCTCGGATGCCGAGTTCATCGTCTGCGACGAGCCGACCTCGGCGCTCGATGTTTCCGTGCAGGCGCAGATCCTCAACCTGATGCGCGACCTCCAGGACAAGTTCGGCCTGACCTACATGTTCATCAGCCACAACCTCGCCGTGGTCCGCCACATGGCGAGCCGCGTCGGCGTGATGTATCTCGGCCGCATCGTCGAGATCGCGGAGGGACGCGAGCTGTTCGCCAATCCGCGCATGCCCTACACCAAGATGCTGCTGGGCGCCGTGCCTGACCTTGCCATGAGCGGCCGCCAGCGAATTCCGGTGAAAGGCGAGATCCCGAACCCGATCAATCCGCCCCCCGGCTGCGCCTTCAATCCGCGCTGCCCGCTGGCGTTCGATCTCTGCCGCAAGGAAACGCCGGAACTGATCAACGGCGTCGCCTGCCACGCTGTTAACACCGCGCCGGTCCCAGCGTGACGCGCGCGTGCCATGCGGCCTGCGCATTTGGCATCCCAGCATCGGCTGTGATCAATTGCGCGCGCCGCAAATGAGGTAGCCCATGGCCAGCAACGTCAATCCCGATCCGTTCACGACACGCCCCGAAATCGAGGGCACCTTCGGGGTCGTCGCCACCACGCACTGGATCGCGACAGCCGTCGGCATGGCCATCCTGGAAAAGGGCGGCAACGCCTTCGACGCCGGCGTCGCCACCGCCTTCACGCTGCAGGTGGTCGAGCCGCATCTGAACGGCCCCGGCGGCGACGTGCCCGTCATCGTGCACGACGTGAAGCGCGGCCGCACCGAAGTGATCTGCGGCCAGGGCCCGGCCCCGGCGCGTGCCACGATCGCGCATTACAAGAGCGAGGGCCTCGACATGGTGCCGGGCACCGGCCTGCTCGCCGCCTGCGTCCCCGGCACCTTCGAATCCTGGATGATGCTGCTGCGCGACTACGGCACGATGCGCGTGCGCGACGTGCTGGAGCCCGCGATCTCCTACGCCCGCGATGGCTATCCGCTCGTGGAGCGCGCCTGCGCCACCATCCAGACCGTCGAGCAATTGTTCCGCAAGCACTGGCCAACCTCCGCCGCGGTATACTTGCCGAACGGCGAGGTGCCGAAGCCCGGCACGCTCTTCACCAACAAGACGCTGGCCGCGACCTACGCGCGGATCCTGAGCGAAGCCGAAAGCGGCGGCGGTGGCCGCGATGCCGAGATCGAGCGCGCACGCAAGGCCTGGTCGCAGGGTTTCGTCGCGGAAGCGATCGACAAGTTCTGCCGCACGCAGGAGGTAATGGACGTCAGCGGCTCACCGCATCGCGGCGTGTTGACCGCCGACGACATGGCGCGCTGGCAGCCGACGATCGAAGCGCCGCTCACCTACGATTATGGCCGCTACACTGTTTGCAAGGCCGGCGTCTGGAGCCAGGGTCCGGTCACCCTGCAGCAGCTCGCACTGCTGAAGGGCTTTGCCCTCGACGGCCTGGATCCGACCGGGCCCGAGTTCATCCATCTCCAGATCGAATGCGCAAAACTCGCCTTTGCCGACCGCGAAAAATTCTACGGCGATCCGAAATTCAGCGAGATCCCGATCGCGACGCTGCTATCGGATGCCTATAATGACGAACGCCGCAAGCTCGTCACCGAGAAGGCTTCGCTCGATCTGCGGCCCGGGGCGGTCGAGGGCCTTGGCGGCGTGGTCAAGCTGCGCCGCGCTGAAGGCCAACGCGAAGCCGTTGGCGCTTTAGGCGCCGGTGAACCGACCGTAGGGCGCTTCGGCGAGGTGCGCGGTGACACCGTGCATTTCGACATCATCGACAAGGCCGGCAACATGGTGTCCTCGACACCTTCAGGAGGCTGGCTGCAATCCTCGCCTGTCATTCCCGAACTCGGTTTCTGCCTCGGCAGCCGCGCACAAATGTTCGATCTGGAGGAGAACCAACCTAGTTCGCTCGCGCCAGGCAAGCGCCCGCGCACCACGCTGTCGCCGAGCATGGCGCTGCGGGATGGCGAGCCCTATCTCGCCTGGGGCTCACCCGGCGGCGACCAGCAGGATCAGTGGATCACCCAATTCTTCCTGCGCCACGTCCATTGCAATCTCAATCTGCAGGAAGCCATCGACGCGCCGGCCTGGCATTCCGAGCATTTCCCGATCTCGTTCTGGCCGCGCACTGCGCGTCCAGGCGTGCTCGTGGTCGAGAACCGTGTGCCGAAGGCGACGATCGAAAACCTTCGCGAGCGCGGGCATATCGTCGAGGTCGGCCCCGACTGGTCCGAAGGCCGCCTCACCGCGGCCTCGCGGGTCGGCGTCCGCCGGCGCGCCGCCGCCAATCCGCGCGGCATGCAGGGTTACGCCGCGGGACGCTGATAGGCAGCACATGACCTGGTCGATCATCGCGAAAGATCCTGCCACCGGCCAGTTCGGCATCGCAGTCGCGACCCGGTTCTTCGCCGTCGGCGCGCGCGTGCCGTATATTGAGGCCGGCCTCGGCGCCATCGCGACGCAGGCCTTCGTCAATCCCTATTACGGCATCGACGGCGTCAAGCTCCTGCGCGAGGGCCTCAACGCCCACGACGTGCTTGCCGCCCTGCTCGCGGCGGACGACGGCCGCGAGAGCCGGCAGGTCCACATCATGGATGCGAGCGGCGAAGTCGCTGCACATACCGGGCGCGACTGTGTCGACTGGTGCGGTCACACCGCGGGCAGCGGCTTCTCGATCGCCGGCAACATGCTCGCGGGCGCCGACGTGCTTGCCGAGACGGCAAAGACCTATCTCGCCAACGACAGCCTGCCCTTCCCGCGCCGCCTGCTCGCGGCGATGCGCGCAGGGGAAGCTGCCGGCGGCGACAAACGCGGCAAGCAGTCCGCGGCGCTGCTGATCCACGACGAGGAGGAATGGCCGGCGCTGGACATACGCGCCGACGACCATCCCGACCCACTCGGCGAGCTCGAACGGCTCGAAGCGGTCAGCCATGAGCTGTGGGTGCACTTTCGGCCCTCGATGCCGACGCGGCAGAACCCGGCCGGCAACACCGATCGCAGCGTCATCGACGCCAGCATTCAAGCAGCGCGCGCAAGACGATCATGAGCGCGAGCCCCCTCATCGAGATCACCGAGCTGCGCATCCGCTTCCATGGCGACGACGGCCGCGTCACCCATGCCGTCGACAGCGTCGATCTCAGCGTCGCCAACGGCGCCACGCTCGGCCTCGTCGGAGAATCCGGCTGCGGCAAGAGCGTGACGTCGCTGGCGATCATGGGCTTGTTGCCGAAACAAAGCGCGGAGATATCGGGCGCGATCCGCTTCGACGGCATCGACCTCCTGCGGACGCCGGACCAGACCCTGCGCGACCTGCGCGGCAACCGGCTCGCGATGATCTTCCAGGAGCCGATGACCTCACTCAATCCGAGCTTCACCATCGGCGACCAGATCATCGAGACCATTTTGCGTCACCGCGGCGGCCCGCGGAAGAGCGCGCGCGATCGGGCCATCGAGCTGTTGCGCCGCGTCCACATCCCCTCGCCGGAGCGGCGGATCGACGAATATCCGCACAAGCTCTCCGGCGGCATGCGCCAGCGCGTGATGATCGCGATGGCGCTCGCCTGCGACCCGCGTCTCCTGATCGCCGACGAGCCGACCACCGCGCTCGACGTCACCTTGCAGGCCCAGATCCTGGAGTTGATGCGCGAGCTGAAGGCCGCAAGCGGCGCCGCCATCATCCTGATCACCCACGATCTCGGCGTCGTCGCCGAAGTCTGCGACGAGGTCGCGGTGATGTATGCAGGCGAGATCGTCGAGCGCGCCGCCGTCGATGAGCTGTTCTCCGCGCCGCAGCACCCCTACACCGTCGGCCTGCTCGGCTCGATCCCACGGCTCGACCATCGCGCCGAGCAGCTCGCCACGATCCAAGGCATGGTGCCGAACATGGCGCAGCCGCCGGCCGGCTGCCGCTTCGCCGCGCGCTGCCCGTTCGTGCTGGAGGCTTGCACCAAGGCGCCGCCGCCCTTGATCAAAGTCAGTCCCGGCCACCTCTCGCGCTGCATCCGCGCGCCGCTCGAACGCCTGGTGTCGTGATGGCGCTGCTCGAGGTGACCGGCCTGGTCAAGCATTTCGTCGCCCAGCGCTCGCTGTTCGGCCGGCCGCTGGCGCACGTCAAGGCGGTCGATGGCGTGTCCTTCTCGCTCGATGCCGGAAAGACGCTGGCCCTGGTCGGCGAATCCGGTTGCGGCAAATCCACCGTCAGCCGCCTCCTGCTGCGGCTGATCGAGCCGGATGCAGGTACGGTGCGCTTCAATGGCCGCGACCTGCTCGCGCTGGATGCCGACGGCTTGCGAAAATTCCGTCGCGAGGCGCAGATCATCTTTCAGGATCCCTACGCCTCGCTCAATCCGCGCATGACCGTCGGCCAGATCCTGACCGAGCCACTGGCGCTGCACGATCTCGTGCCGCCGGCGCAGCGGCGCGCGCGCGTCGCGGAGATCCTGCGGCTGGTCGGGCTGGAGCCGCGGCTGGCGCGGCGCTATCCGCACGAATTCTCCGGTGGCCAGCGCCAGCGCATCGCCATCGCCCGCGCGCTCGCGGTCGAGCCGAAGCTGATCATCTGCGACGAGCCGGTCTCGGCGCTCGACGTCTCGATCCGCTCGCAGATCCTCAACCTGTTGCGCGAGCTGCAGGACCGGCTCGGTCTCGCCTACATCTTCGTCTCGCACGACCTCGCCGTGGTCAAGCACATCGCCGACCACGTGGCGGTCATGAATCTCGGCCAGATCGTCGAGACCGCGGAAGCCGACGCGCTGTTCGCATCGCCGCGCCATCCCTATAGCCGGGCGCTGCTGTCCGCGATCCCGCTGCCGCAACCGAAGGCGAAACGAGCGACGGTCCTGCTGCAGGGCGAGATCCCGAGCGCGCTCAATCCGCCCGCGGGCTGCCGCTTTCACACCCGCTGCCCCTTCGTGATCGAGCGCTGCCGCAGCGAAGCGCCGAAGCTCTTGGCCGACGGCACCGGCCATGCCACCGCCTGCCACCGCATCGCGGAGCTGCCGCCAGCCGACGCCATCCTGCCGGCCGCCGGCGGATTTTCGCCCACTCTTGCAAAATTGGTCGCGGCCTTCAGCCAAAAGACGGAAGGCGGAAGCCTCGCCGGGGTTGGTATACAAGGCGCCGCGTCCACAACGACATAGCCGAAGCAATGGGGATTGACCGATGAAGATGTTTCGCCTGGCCGCAACGGCCGCCGCCATCCTGTTGTCGATCGCAGCCGCGCAGGCCCAGAGTACGTTGCGCATCGGCCTCGCCGAGGACCCCGATATCCTCGATCCCACGATGGCGCGCACCTATGTCGGCCGCATCGTCTTTTCCGCCTTCTGCGACAAGCTGTTCGACATCGACGAGAAGCTCAACATCGTGCCGCAGCTCGCGCTATCGAGCGAGACCGCCGACGACGGCAAGAGCCTCGTCATCAAGCTGCGCCCCGGCGTGAAATTCCACGACGGCGAGCCGTTCGACGCGGAAGCCGCAAAGTTCTCGCTGGAGCGGCATCTGACCTTCCCCGGCTCGTTCCGCAAACCGGAGCTGGCCTCGGTCGATCATATCGAGGTCGTCGATCCCCTCACAATCAAGCTGGTGCTGAAGTCGCCGTTCTCGCCGCTCTTAGCCCAGCTCACCGATCGCGCCGGGATGATGGTGTCGCCGAAGGCGGCGAAGGAAGGCGGCGACAAGTTCGGCCTGCGCCCGGTCTGCGCCGGCCCCTACAAATTCATCGAGCGGGTGCAGCAGGACCGCATCGTGTTCGAGAAATTCGCGGACTACTGGAACAAGGACAATATCTTCATCGACAAGATCGTGTTTCAGCCGATCGTCGATGCCACCGTGCGGCTCGCGAACCTGAAGTCCGGCGGGCTCGACCTGATCGAGCGTGTGCTCGCCACCGATCTGAAGGACGTGCGCGCGGATTCGCGGCTGAGGGTCGCGACCGCCATCGAGCTCGGCTATCAGGGCATCACGCTCAACATCGGCAAGGACAAGGCCAAGGGACCGCTCAGCCAGTCCGCCAAGGTGCGGCAGGCACTCGACCTGGCCATCGACCGCGAGGCGCTCAACCAGGTCGTGTTCAACGGAGAGTTCCAGGTCGGCAATCAATGGGTAAATCCTGACCATCCCTACTATCAGAAATCGCTCCCGGTCCGTCCGCGCAACGTCGAGAAGGCCAAGGCGCTGCTGAAGGAAGCCGGCGTAACGCCGCCGGTGAGCGTCGACTTCCTGGTGCCGAAGGGCGCGGAGACCGAGACGCCGGCGCAGGTGATCCAGTCGATGGCGGCGGAAGCCGGGTTCGACATAAAGATCCGCCTCACCGAGTTCGCAACCGGACTGAAGCAGGCTGAGGCCGGCGACTACCAAGCCTACATGCTCGCCTGGAGCGGCCGCGTCGACCCCGACGGCAACACCTTCGTGTTCCTGCATAGCGGCGCGCCGCAGAACTATGGCGCGTGGAACAATCCGCAGGCCGACAAGGCGCTGGAAGACGCGCGGCTGGTCACTGATCCCGCCAAGCGCAAGGCCAGCTATGAGATGCTCGCCAAGCTCGTACAGGACGAAGAGCCGCTGCTCTACCTCTACCACCGCCGCATCATCATCGCGCACACGACCAAGCTCGAAGGCTACAAGCAGATGCCCGACGGCCTCGTGCGCGTGGTCGGCCTCAAGCTGAAGTGACGACGAGAGGATGCTGAACTTCCTCGCCCGCCGCCTTGCGCAGATCGTGCCGACGCTGTTCTTCGTCTCGGTGCTGATCTTCTCGCTGCAGCAATTGCTGCCGGGCGATCCCGCGCTGGTGATGGCGGGCGAAGAGCGCGACCCCGCGGTGATCGAGCAGATCCGCCGCCAGTACAAGCTCGATCAGCCCGTCCCGGTGCAGTATGCCTACTGGATCAAGGGCGTGCTGTCGGGCGATTTCGGCGAGTCGCTGCGCAACAAGATGCCGGTGCGCGAGCTGATCGCACAGAAGCTGCCGGTGACGCTGCAGCTCGGCTCGATGGCGATCGTGATCGCGTTCCTGATCGGCATTCCCGCAGGCATCGTCGCGGCCGTGAAGAAAGGCTCGGCTTGGGACTATGGCGCAAACCTGTTTGCGCTATGGGGCATCTCGACGCCGAACTTCTGGCTCGGGATCATGCTGATCTTCCTGTTCTCGATCGAGCTCGGTTGGCTACCGGCGTCCGGCTACGTGCCGCTCACCGAGAACTGGCGCGCCAGCCTGGCTGCCACCATCATGCCGGCTTTCGTGCTCGGCAACGCGATCGCCGCGGTGCTGATGCGGCATACGCGCAGCGCCATGCTTCAGGTGCTGGAAAGCGACTACGTCCGCACCGCACGCGCCAAGGGATTGTTGGAGCGCTCGGTGATCCTCAAGCACGCCATGCGCAATGCGCTGACGCCCGTCATCACGCTCGGCGCGCTGGAGCTCGGCACGCTGCTGTCCGGCGCCGTCTTGACCGAGCAGATATTCTCCATCCCCGGCTTCGGCAAGCTGATCGTGGATGCCGTCTTCAACCGCGACTACGCCGTGGTGCAGGGCGTGGTGCTGGTGACGGCGACCGTCTACATCACGCTGAACCTCGTGGCCGATATCGCCTACATCCTCGTCAATCCGCGGCTTCGAGGCTAGATCCATGACCGACGCCGCGCTGCCGAGCCCTCTCACCCTCGCCGACGAGCTGGATAGCCCGGCCCGCCGCGCGCGTCGGCGGCTGTTCAAGCGCAAGGCGGCGGTGTTCGGGCTCGTCGTGCTCGTGCTGGTCATCGTGCTCGCCGTGCTGGCCCCGCTCATCGTGCCCTACGATCCCATCGCGACGAGCTGGAGCCTGGTACGCAAGCCGCCCACCGCGGCGCATTGGTTCGGGACCGACGAGCTCGGCCGCGACATCCTCAGCCGCGTCGTCTACGGCGCACGCGCCTCGCTGCTCGCGGGCCTCATCTCGGTCGCGATCGCGCTCGGCATCGGCGTTCCGCTCGGCCTCCTCGCCGGTTATCGCGGCGGCTTCCTCGATGCGCTGATCAGCCGGATCACGGACGCGATGCTGGCCTGTCCCTTCCTGATCCTGGCGATCGCGCTCGCCGCGTTCCTCGGGCCGAGCCTCGGCAATGCCATGATCGCGATCGGCATCTCGGCGACCCCGATCTTCGTCCGCCTGACCCGCGGCCAGGTGCTCGTCGTCAAGGCCGAGGATTATGTCGAGGCTGCGCGCGCGCTCGGCAATCCGCCGTGGCGGATCGCGCTCTCGCATATCCTGCCGAACATCCTGCCCGCACTGCTGGTGCAGGCGACGCTCTCGATCGCCGCCGCCATCATCGCCGAGGCCGCGCTCTCGTTCCTCGGCCTCGGCCAGCAGCCGCCGGCACCGTCCTGGGGCAGCATGCTCAACGCGGCGCAGCGCTTCCTGACCCAGGCGCCGTGGATGGCGATCTGGCCGGGGCTTGCGATTTTCCTCGTGGTGCTGTCGCTGAACCTGCTCGGCGACGGCCTGCGCGATGCGCTGGATCCCAGGCAGCGCTAACGCTGAAGGAACGAGCCTCGCTTGGCGCTCCGACGAAAGGGACTTCCCTCCTCAGCACAAGGACCTCAAATCACCACCTCCCGCATCACGCGGCGGCAATCCATCTCGTATTCGAGATCGACCACAGGCGGCCGTGCGAAATGCCAGGTCAGGCCGGAGCGCAGCGCGCCGCGGCGGACCAGTTCATCGACGAGCGCGTGGTGGAAGTCGTGGACGGAATAGGCCTGCACGCCGGTCGTGTCCTTCCAGCCGAAACCGAACGCCGCCATCCGGTTCTCCATCTGCGACGTCGTGGTGAAGCGCACCTTTTCCCGCAGCCCCTCCGGGCTGAGGTCGCGATAGCGCACGGTGCGCTCGACATAGGTCCCGCTGCCCTCGCGCGCCTCGGCGCCGCCGGCGATCACGAACGACGCTGCCTTGGAGCGCGTGGGGCGGGTGAAGGAGAACGCATAGAACGACGGCTCGGCCGGCGGATCGATCTCAGGGCAGACATTGCTGCGTGCCACCGGGTTGGTGGTGCCGTCGAAGATGCCCCATTCCGACAGCGTCTTCACATAATGCAGGTTGAACGCGCGAAAGCCCTCCTCGCTGAAGGCCGCCGGCGAACGCAGTTCGCAGGCGCAGAACGCCGTCAGGGGACGACCCGCCTCCTGGATGAACTTTGCCGCCATCGCAAAGCCTTCCGCGAGCGGCATCAGGCGATCGAAGCGGACGCGCTCGATCTCATAGCCCTCATCCGCGGCTGCGCCCGCAGAATATTGAAACACGGACGGAATGAACCGGTAATTGCCGGCAGAGAACTCACGAACCATGACGCACTCCTATTCAAGCTGCATGCGAATGCCCTTGGCGCCGTTGAGCAGGCGCTTCAGGTGAAAGCCGGCCAGGGAATCGTCGGCATGCATGCCGACCAGCGCGGCAAAGGCCGGCATGGCCGCCGCATCGCCGGCTTCCATCTTGGCGAAAGCCTCAGAGTACAGCGCCGTTTCCGGCGCTTCGAATTTGCCCGGGGGCAGCGGCTCGAACGCGCGTAGCGGCTCGCTGCGCCCACGCAGCATCAGCTCGCCCACGGGGCGGCCTTGAAAATTCTCAGCCGCTGCGGCAACGCTGGCGCTGACGCAAATGCGGGTGCCCAGATGCTTGTTGGCGGCCTCCAGCCGCGCCGCGATGTTGATGGAATCGCCATACGCGGTGTAGTCGAAGAAGCGGTTGCCGCCAAAATTACCGACCAGCGCCGGGCCGGCGTGAATGCCGATGCGGGTGGCGCCAAAGGCAACGCCCATGGCACTCTGGCGCGCGCGAAACTCCTGCGCCCAGACATCGAGCTCGTGGGCGCAGGCCACCGCGCGCGTGGCATAATCGGGCTGATCTCCGGGCGCGTTGAAGAGCACCTGGATCGCGTCGCCGATGATCTTTGCGACCGTGCCCTCATGGGCAAAGACGACCTCGGTCATGCCGCCGACATACTCGTTGAGCAGCTTGCCCAACGTCTCGGGCGGCGCAGTCTCGACCAACGAGGTGAAGCCGGTGATGTCGGTGAAGATGGTAGCGACGTCGCGCCACTGCACTTCGATGCCCTCGCCCTCACCGCTGGCGGCCAGACGCCTGGCGAGCTCAGGCGAGAAATGACGCGACAGCGCGGCGTGGGCGCGCTCGGCTTCCATCTGGCGGCGCTTCACCTCGCGCAGCATCTCGATATGACGGATGGTCTTCCCGATCGTGGCTTCCAGATCGGCAAAGTCGATCGGCTTGGTCAGGAAGTCGAACGCGCCGCGGTTCATCGCGGTTCGGATGTTGCTCATGTCGCCATAGGCGGAGACGATGATGGTCGACTTCTTGTCCTCGGCTTCCTGGAGCTTCGCCAACAGCGACAGCCCGTCCATCCGGGGCATGTTGATGTCGGAGACCACCATGTCGACTTGCGGATTCTGTTCGAGCGAAGCCAGCGCCTCGATACCGTCGCGAGCGAACATGATCGTGACCTCTCCGCCGCGAATCTGCCTGCGGAACTTTTGCAGGACCAGCGCCTCGAGGTCCGGCTCGTCATCGACGAAGAGGATGGTCGCGCTCATGCGGCTTGCTCGAGCCTCGTGTCGATCTCCTGCCGCAGCAGCGCGAAATCGATCGGCTTGGTGAGAAGCCCGACGGCGCCGCGCTCGATCGCCTTCCGCCGGGTCTCGGCGTCACCATAGGCCGTGATCATGATCACGGGAACGTCCGGGTGTGCGGCGCGAACTTTCGGCAGCATGTCCAGCCCGCTCATGCCGGGCATATTGATGTCGGACAGGATCAGGATCAACGAGGGGTCGCGAACCTCCGCGGCGCGCTTGAGCGCATCGGGCGCCGACGAGGCGAACTCCATCTGGAAGCGGCCGGCGCGCAGCTCGCGGCGGAATTGCTGCCGGAACAGCGCCTCGACGTCGGGCTCATCGTCGACGACCAGGATGTAAACGTTCAAGACTTGCCTCCGGAAGTGTCGCCTGCCGTCATCGTGCGCGGCAGGGTGATGACGAATTCGGTGAATACACCGGGTGTGGAGTTCACGTCGATGGTGCCGCCGTGCTGTTTCACGACGATATCATGGCTCATGGACAGGCCGAGGCCGGTGCCCTCGCCGGCCGGCTTGGTGGTGAAGAAGGGATTGAACATCTTCTCCATCACCTCGGGCGGAATGCCGGTGCCGTTGTCACGGATCCGGATTTCGACCCTGGCGCCGAGGTCCTTGGTCGCGGCGCTCAAGGTGGGCTCGAACGCGTCGCCCGCGCTCTCCTTGCGCTTGGCGGCGGCATAGAATCCGTTGGAGATCAAATTGAGGAGGACGCGCGTGATCTCCTGCGGATAGATGTCGACCATGCCGGCGGCGGGATCGAGGGCGCGCTGAAGCGCGACGTTGAAAGACGGTCGTTCGGCGCGCGCGCCGTGATAGGCGAGGTTGAGGCTCTCCTCCACGACCGCATTGATATCGACGGCGCGATGCTCGCCGGAGCCTTCGCGCGAATGCAACAGCATGTTCCTGACGATGGAATCGGCGCGCTTGCCGTGCTGCACCACCTTCTCGAGGTTGCCCTTGAGCATGTGGGTGAGCTCGTCGACCTCTTGTTTGGTCTTGCCGTCGAGGCTTGCCGCTTCGAGCACCTCGTTGAGCTCGTCGATCAGCTCCGTCGAGAGAGCGGAGAAATTGTTGACGAAGTTGAGCGGGTTCTTGATCTCGTGAGCGATGCCAGCGGTGAGCTGGCCGAGGGACGCGAGCTTTTCGGTCTGGACAAGGCGGTCCTGCGCGGTGCGCAGATCGTCGAGCGATCGCGACAGTTCTGTCGTGCGTTCCTGAACCTCCTCGAACAGTCGGACATTCTCGATCGCGATGAGGGCCTGATCTGCGAAGGTCGTAGCGAGTTCTATTTGCTTGTCGCTAAAGGGCCGCACCATATGCCGCGTCAGGACGAACACGCCGATCGGTGTCCCCTCTCGAAGGAGAGGGACACCGAGCATCGTACGTACGATGGAACGCCGGCGCGCGGCCGAGGGGGCATAGTCCGGGTCGGCCTGCACGTCCGGAACATGGACCGTCTTGCCATCGAGCAGTGTACGCCCGACCACACTCCCACGCTCCGGTACGGAGGCGAAAGTCCGAAGCTTGCTTTCCTGCTCCGCGTCGAGCCCGCAGCTTGCCGCCAAATAGAAAACGCCGTCGCGAGGCCGGAAGATCGTGCCCTCGTCCGCGTCGCACAAGCGCGCGGCCGATGCGACCAGCGTGTTCAGCACGGTCTGCAGATCGAACGCCGAACGGCTGATGACCTTCAGCACGTCGGCGGTCGCGGTCTGCTGCTGCAAGGACTCGCTCAATTCCGCAGTTCGCCGTTCGACCTTGTTTTCGAGGTCCGCATAGGATTCCTGCAGGCGCGCGCCCATGTCGTTGAACTGGTCGGCGAGCCCTTCGAGCTCGTCGCCCGTCCGGATCGCGATGCGCTGGGAGAAATCGCCACCACCGATCCTTTCAGCGCCGCTGCGCAGCGCCTGGATCGGCCCGACCATACGGCGCGCGAGGAATATCCCCGCAAGCACCGCGAAGATCGACGCCGCGAGCAGCACGATCGCGAGCCGCTGCAGCGAGGCGTAGAGCGATGCATAGGCCTCCTCGACGGGCAGCTCGACGAACATGGTCCAGTGCAGCGGCTCGATCGGCGCCGAGGCGGTCAGGACCTTCTGGCCCTGGATGTTGCGCGCTTCCTCGAGCGCATCCGGCATCGTGCCGCCGGCAGCTTGCGCGGCGCGCACCTGTGCGAGGCCGGACATGTCGGTGTTGCGCAGCACGAGACTGATGTCGGGGTGGGCGATCAGGCGGCCTTCCGGGCCGACCACATAGGCGTGCCCGCGCTGGCCGACCTTGATCTGCGAAACCACGTCCCAGATCAGCTTGAGATTGACCTCGGCGATGCTGACACCGGCATCCTTGCGCGCGCCGGCCAGCGCCAGCGTCATGTAGGGCTCGGACTCCCGGCGGAAATAGACCGGCCCGTAATAGACCTTGTGGGCGACCGCCTCGATGAACTTGGGGTCACCGGACAGGTCGGTCCCGCTCTCGATCGCGTCCATCGCCAGCCGCGAGACCCGCAACCGTTCCTTGCCGGTCGAATCCACCTGGGCAAGCTCGGTGATGGCAGGTACCTGACGCAGCAGCCGCAGCGCGTCGAACCGGCGCTGCTCGATCGAGCTCGCCGACCACGGCAGTTGCGTGGTCCAGCCGAGCTGGCTCTCGATCTCCTTGACGAACTGGCCGATCTTGGCCGCGGCTGCTTCGGCCTGCTCATGCTGGACCTGGATCAGCGAGGCCTTGTGCTCACGATAATAGAAGAAGACCTCGAACAGGCCGTTGGCCAGCAGCGCGATGGCGACGACGGCCACGAACAGCGCAACGTATTTGGTGAACAGCCGCGCCCGGATCCCCCGTCCCGCGCCGGAGGCGGCGCCAGCCGGAGCCGCGCTCGGCAGCGTCCCAGCTTGCGGGGTGTCAGGATGGAGGGAAAGGCTCATCCCGCGAAACTAGCAAGAAGCGCGGACCTTGTCTCTTGCGAGCGCAGGAGGCCGCGCCCCCCAGGGCTGCGGCGCCGACTGCGGATGCGGTGGCACAACGAAAAAGGGCGGCAGCGGATGGACCGCTGCCGCCCCCTGGTTCGCTTGCTGACAGCTTCAGGTCGGCCGCAGGGCCTTGGCGTCGAGATCGAGCTCGGCAACCTGCTTGTTCCGCTCGGAATCGGCCGCGGCACGGTGGTCGGTCGCCAGCACGACGTACACCGCCGGCAGCACGAACAGCGTGAACAGCGTGCCGATCGACATGCCCGCGACGACGACGAGGCCGATCGAGAAGCGGCTGGCCGCGCCCGCGCCGGTCGCGGTCAGAAGCGGGATCAGGCCGGTCACCATCGCGGCCGTGGTCATCAGGATCGGCCGCAGGCGGATGCGGGCCGACATTTCGATGGCCGAGCGGCGGTCGAGCCGCTCGTTGACCTGGAGCTCGTTGGCGAACTCCACCATCAGGATACCGTGCTTGGTGATCAGGCCGACCAGGGTCAGCAGCCCGACCTGTGTGTAGATGTTCATGGTCGCGACGCCGAAGAACAGCGGGATCAGCGCGCCGACGATCGCCATCGGCACCGAGATCATGATCACCAGCGGGTCGCGCAAGCTCTCGAACTGCGCCGCGAGCACCAGGAAGATGATGATCAGGGCGAAGCCGAAGGTGATCGCGAGCTGGTTGCCCTCCTGAACATATTGCCGGGAATCCGCCAGATAGTCATGGCTGAAGCCCTGCGGCAGCTTCTTGGCCTCGCTTTCGAGGAAGTCGACCGCCGCGCCGACCGTCACGCCGGGCATCGGCACCGCCGAGAACGTCGCCGAATTGAGCTGATTGTAGTGCGTCAGCGAATTTGGATCGGTCTTGGTCTGGATCGACACCACCGTCGACAGCGGAAGCTGCTGGCCGGTATTGGTCGTCACGTAGTAACCGCCGAGCGATTCCGGCGACAGCCGCTTGGCGCGCGGCACCTGCGGGATCACCTGATAGGACCGCCCCTCGAGATTGAAACGGTTGACGTAGTTACCGCCGAGCAGCACGGCGAGCGTCGCACCGAGGTTCTGCATGTTGACGCCGAGATCCTGCGCCTTGCTGCGGTCGATCGTCACCTTCACATTGGGCTGGTTGAAGTTGAGATCGCTATCGGAGACGATGAACATGCCGCTCTTGCGGGCTGCGTCCTTCAGCTTCTCCATCTGCTCGTAAACCGTCTGGAACCCCGCCGTGGAGTTGATCACCATCTGAACCGGCAGGCCGCCGGGCCCGCCAGGCAGGGGCGGCAGGTTGAAGGCGAACGCTTGCACGCCCTCGATCTTGGAGAGTTCGGCCTGCACCAGCGGCTTCAGAGCGATAGACGAGCGCTTGCGCTCGTCCCAGGGCTTGAGCAGCATGCCGGCGATGCCGCCCTGCGGGCCGTTGATGCCGTTCAGCACGAAGCGCAGATCGGTCTCGGGGAATTGCTGGAATTTCTCGTCGAGTTTCTCGCCATAGAAATCGACATAGTCGATATTGGCGTATTTCGGTGCCTTGGTGACCGCGAACACGATGCCCTGGTCTTCCTCCGGCGCCAGCTCTTTCGAGGTGTGCATGTAGAGGAAGCCGACGAGCCCGAGGATGGTGATCGCGAACAGGCCCGTGATCGCCTTGTAGTCGAGCGAGCGGTCGAGCCTGCGGCCATACCAGCGCGTCAGCGCGCCGAACACCCGGTTGACGAGCTTGGCGAAGCGGCCCTCTTCGGTGTTCTTCAGCAGCACCGAGCACATCATCGGCGACAAGGTTAGCGCGATCACGCCCGACACGATCACCGAACCCGCCAGCGTAAAGGCGAACTCGCGGAACAGCGAACCGGTGAGGCCGCCGAGGAAGCCGATCGGCGCGTACACGGCGGCCAGCGTGATGGTCATCGAGATGACGGGACCAACGATCTCGCGCGCGCCTTGCAACGACGCCTGGACCGGCGTCTTGCCCTCCTCCAGATGGCGATGGATGTTCTCCACCACGACGATGGCGTCATCGACCACGAGACCGATCGCCAGCACCATCGCGAGCAGCGTCAGAAGGTTGAAGCTGAATCCCAGCGCCAGCATCAGGGTGCAGACGCCGATCATCGACAAGGGAATCGTGACGACCGGGATGATGACCGACCGCAGCGAGGCCAGGAACAGGAAGATGACCACGATCACGATGATCACGGCTTCGCCCAGCGTCTTCTCCACCTCGTCGATCGAGGACTGGATGAACTTGGTCGAGTCGTAGGCGACCTTCATCTTCATCGACGGCGGCAGATTGCGTTCGAGCTCGGGGAACAGCGCGCGCACGCCCTTGACCAGCGTCAAGGGGTTACCCTGTGGGGTGGCCTGCACACCGATGAAGATCGCGTGCTCGCCGTTGAAGGCGACGCTCGCATCGGTGCTCTGGGCGGCGAGCTCGACGGTGGCGATGTCCTCCATTCGTACGAAGCCGCCGTCCTTCGCCTTGACGATCATCTTCTTGAACTGGTCGACGTTGGTCAGGCCCGTATTCGTCGAGACGTTCGAGACGATCAGATAGCCCTTGGCCTGTCCGGCCGCGGACTGGAAGTTGTTGGCCTGGATCGCCGACGCCACGTCCGCCGGCGACACGTTGCGGCCGGCCATCTTCTCGGGGTCGAGCCACAGCCGCATCGCGAAGGTCTGCCCGCCGAGGATGTCGGCGGAAGCCACGCCGTCGACGGTCGACAGCACCGGCTGCACCACGCGCGTCAGATAATCCGAGATCGCCGAGCCCGAGAGCTCCTCGGACGAGAAGCCGAGATACATCACGGCCGTGGTCTGGCCCGTGGTCTTGGTGACGATCGGGTCGTTGGATTCCTTCGGGATCAGATATTTGACCGAATTCGTCTTCGCCAGCACCTCGGTGAGCGCCTGGTTCGGATCGAAGTTCAGCTTGATGTAGACCTGGATCGTCGAGGTGCCGAGCACCGAGGACGACGTGATGTAGTCGACGCCCTCGGCGGACGCTACCGCCTGCTCGATCGGCGTCGTGATGAAGCCCTGGATCAGGTCCGCAGATGCGCCCGGATAGACGGTCGTGATGTTGATGACCGTGTTCGACAGCTTGGGATATTGCCGGATCGGCAGCACCATCGCCGCACGCAGGCCGATCAGCAGAATCAGCAGGCTGACGACGACCGACAGAACCGGGCGCTTGATGAAAATATCGGTAAGGGCCATCGCGGCGATCTCGATTTCTTTGTCTCAAGAGAAGTGATCCGGCGAGGCCGGATCACTCGAATGTCATGGATCAGTAGCGCGGCGGCTGCGCCGGGATCTGCGGAACCGGGTCGGTCGAAATCGACACCGCAGCGCCCGATTGCAGCTTGAGCTGGCCGACGGCGACGACCTTGTCGCCCGCCTTCAGACCCTTGATGATCTCGACGCGACCTTCGACCCGGCTGCCGGTCTGCACGAAGGTGCGCACCGCGGAGAGACTGGTCTTGCCATCCTCTCCTTTCTTCTCGGTGATCACGAACACGGAATCGCCGTACAGCGTGTAGTCGACCGCCGTCTCCGGCACGGTGATCACGGCCGGCTTGTCCGGCAGCACCACCGTGGTGTTCACGAACATGCCGGGCTTAAGGATCTTCTCCGGATTGGCAACGGTCGCCTGCACGCGGATGTTGCGGGTGTCGGCCGAGATCTGCGGCTCGATCGTGGTGATCTTGCCCTCAAAGATCCGGCCCGGATAGGCATCGACCTTGAGGCGGACGGTCTGGCCGACCTTGAGGCTGCCGGAATCCTTCTCGGTCACCGTGAAGTTGGCCCACAGTTCGGAAAGGTCGGTCAGCGACACGATCGCCGTGCCTGCCGTCAGATATTGACCGACCTCGACCTTGCGGACGCCGAGATCACCGGCGAAGGGTGCGCGCACCAGCTTCTGCGAGATCAGCGCTTCAGTCTTGGCGATGCCGGCCTGCGCCTGGTCATAGGCAGCCTGCGCGGAATCGACGGTGGCCTGCGGCCCGAACTGGCGCGAGGCGAGCTGCTTGGCGCGATCGAGCGACAGCTGCGCGACGGTTGCCTGGGCCTTGTAGTTGGCGAGGTCGCCCTGCTCCGGCGCGTCGAACAGTTGCACAAGCGGCGTGCCGGCCTCGACACGCGTGCCCGGCTCGAACTTGATCTCGGTGACGCGGCCGTTGACGTCGGCGCTGACGTCGACCTGGTGCACGGCGACGAGGCCGCCGACCGCGGTGAGCAGGTTCGGCACCACTTCGGATTTCGCCTCCGCCGCGCTGACCGCGGTCGGCGGCGGCTTGTTGTTGGCGAAGAACTGCTTGATCATCTGGCCGCGGAAATAATTGAACCAGACGAGGCCGCCGACGAGCGCGGCCAGCAGCGTGCCGACGATGATGAACCAGAGCACCGGCCGGACCGGACGCTTGGGAGCCTTGTTGTCGATCGGTTCGCCCGAAATCTTATGTTCGGTTACGATGTTCATGTCATGCACTTTCTGCAATCGCCGTCCTGCCGGCATCCGCGGCCTGATCGTGGCCCAGATGCGAAGCAATTGCGGCGTCGTTAAGTCCGATACCCCTCAGGAGAAACTCACACAGCTGCCGCTCGAGGTCGTCAGCCTTGCCGTAGACCAGGCAAGGCGTGGCCGAAAGTCTGGTCAGCGCCGTGGTCATCACCGTGTGATGCGCAAACCAGAACAGGTTGAGCGGATCGCCGCTGCATGGCCGCGCGTCCCCGGCGACAACGGCACGTTCGAGCGAGGCGACGAAGATCGCCCCGATCAGCGTCTCGATCTTGGCATACAGCAACCGGGCGAATTCGCCATCATCCAAATGGCTCGTGGCCATCAGTCGCAATCGCTGTGCCTCTTCCTGATCGGGACCATCGGCGATGTGGAGGAAATGCTGGACCATGCCGCGGATCACCTCGACCAGTGTGGCGGTCGAAGGCTCCCGTTCGAGAAGTTCGGTGAGCGCCGGATCGGCCTCGCATTCGTCGCTGAGGATTTCGGCGTAGAGCGCCGCCTTGGACGGGAAATGCTTGAACAGCAGCGCCTCGGAAATGGCAGCGGCGGCCGCCACGCTCTTCGTCGTGGTGCCGGTATAGCCATGTCGGGCAAAGCAGCGCTTCGCGGCACCGAGGATCAATTGACGCCTCAGGTCGCTCGTCATACGCAATGAGCTCATGCTGGGTGAGTAAGCACTCACCCACGCAGAAGTCAAGCATTATGTTGCATCGCAACCTAAGTGCGTTGTAAATTCAGTGGAAATTGATCCCGCCCGCTCGGGTCGCGTGCAGGCCCTAGGCGCCACCGGAAGGGACAGGGCCGCCCTAGATCGGCTGGAAGCCGAGGTCGCCGCGGATCCGGTTGAGAATGTAAGTCCCGTCCCGGCTTGGCAAAATCCGCTCCAGCTCGGCGCTGCCGATCTTGATATTGGCAAAGCGCGGCCCGGCCGAGACGTCATGGACGGCTTTGGCGAAGGCCTCGACCTCGGCCATGGTCGTGACAGAACGGCTGTCATTGATGCCGCAGGCGCGGGCGACGCCGACGAGATCGGCGGCCGCCGAAGTGTGGCTGGTCTGCCCGCCCGTCTCGCCATAGGCCTCGTTATCGAGCACCGCGATCGACAGGTTGGACGGCTTCTGCAGGCCGATGGTGGCAAAGCTGCCCAGGCCCATCAGCATCTCGCCGTCGCCGGTAATGACCAAGACCGGCAGCTTCGGCTGCGCCAGTGCGAGGCCGAGCCCGATCATCGCAGCGCCGCCCATGCCGCCCCAGAGGTAGAAGTTACGGGCGTGGTCGCCGGCCGCGCACATGTCGTTGGTGGAGGCCCCGAGGCCGCCGATCGCGACGACGTCCTTGCGGTTCGCAAGCAGTGTGGAGACCACCTGCCGGCGGTCGAGGAGATTGGCCTTGCTCATTTGGTGAAAACCTTAGCGCCGATCAGGCGCTGCGACAGGAGGACAGCGGTGGGCGTCAGCGCGTTGTAGGCCTGCGATGCAGCCGCCTCCAACACGGCCGGCACCTCGGCCGCGTGCGAGGCGCGCAGCACCTGGACGCCCGAGAGCTCGAACACGCCCTGCGTGGTCGATCCCATCGGCACCTGCCACGGGTTGAACTCGCCCCACTCGCCGCGCATGGTCACGAGGGTGAGGAATGGAAAGCGCAGGATCGGGATCAGCGACAGCATGTTGATGCAATTGCCGACGCCGCTCGACTGCATCAGCAGCACGCCGCGCTGCCCGCCGGTCCAGGCGCCGGCGAGGAGCGCAACGCCCTCCTCCTCCGTCGTCAGGGGAATGCCGCGCATCGTCGGTGAGGCCAACACGCGGTTGATCAGCTTCGAATGGCCTGCGTCAGGCACATAAGGCACCTGGCGGACGTCGAAGCGTTGCAGGGTTGCAAAGATATCATCGGGCCAAGTCGGGGCCGTGTCGGGAGCGTCAGCGCGCGCGTGCATTTTCCTGTCCGGTCGGCTAGCAGTGTTCGAAGACTGTAGACGCATGCTCGCGTCGACCGAACAACAAAAACGGCATATCGGCTTTAACCGGCGAGTATAACGGGATGAACGCAGATGCGAAGGAGCTGGCGGCAAGCTTCGACCTCGAGAAGCTGACGCCCGAGTTCTACGACAACCCCTATCCGACCTATCGTGCACTGCGGGAGAACGAGCCGGTCAAGCGCCTGCCGAATGGCACCGTGTTCCTGACCCGTTACGACGATCTCGTCACGACCTACAAGAACACGAAGTCGTTCAGCTCGGACAAGAAGCGCGAGTTCGCGCCGAAATACGGCGACACCCCGCTCTACGAGCACCACACCACCAGCCTTGTCTTCAACGATCCGCCGGCGCACACGCGCGTGCGGCGCCTGATCATGGGGGCGCTGTCACCGCGTGCAATTGCTGGGATGGAGGGCGATCTCATCAAGCTGGTCGACGGCCTGCTCGACGCCATCGCAACCAAGGGCGCGTGCGAGCTGATCGAGGACTTCGCAGCCTCGATTCCGATCGAGGTGATCGGCAATCTGCTCGACGTGCCTCACGAGGAACGCGGGCCGCTGCGCGACTGGTCGCTGGCGATCCTCGGGGCGCTCGAACCCGTCGTGTCGCCCGACGCCGCCGCGCGCGGCAACAAGGCGGTGACGGATTTCCTGGCCTATCTGGAAACGCTAGTGGCGCGCCGGCGTGCGAAGCCGGGCAATGCCGAGCGTGACGTGCTGACGCGGCTCATCCAGGGCGAGGAGAATGGCGAGCGGCTGACCGAGAAGGAGTTGCTGCACAATTGCATCTTCCTGCTCAATGCCGGCCACGAGACCACGACCAACCTGATCGGCAACGGCCTCGTCGCGCTGGACCGCAATCCCGACCAGAAGCAGCGCCTGATCGACCATCCGGACCTGATCAAGACGGCCGTCGAGGAGATGCTGCGCTACGAGAGCTCGAACCAGCTCGGCAACCGCATGACAACCGAGCGCGTCGAGCTCGGCGGCGTCATGCTCGAAGCCGGCACCTCGGTGACGCTGTGCATCGGCGCGGCCAACCGCGATCCCGCGCAGTTTCCGGACCCCGAACGCTTCGACGTCGCGCGTACGCCAAACCGGCACCTCGCCTTCGCCACCGGCGCGCATCAATGCGCAGGCATGGCGCTGGCGCGGCTGGAAGGCGCGATCGCGATCTCGCGCTTCCTGGCGCGCTTCCCGAACTATGCCGTGAGTGGACAGCCGGTGCGGGGCGGCCGGGTGCGGTTTCGCGGCTTTTTGAGCGTGCCCTGCACGATCGGCTGAGGCGCCAAAACAAAAATTGCGAAAACAACCCCATGCACAGTAGCCAACCCTCTGATTCAACTCGTCAATCAGACGGGCAGGCGCACGGTGTCAAATTACCTACACCACCGTCTTGTGCCTGGTGATGCAGGTGCTGAGCACCTCGTCCATCGGCTTGCCCCACCAATCGTTGGAAAAGATCTCGATCTCGGAATAGCCGGCAAAGCCCTGCGCCTCGACCGCAGCACGCACAGATTTGATGTCGATGACGCCGTCGCCCATCATGCCGCGGTCGTTGAGGATGTCCCTGGTCGGCACCAGCCAGTCGCAGACGTGGAAGGCCAGCAGGCGATCCTGACCGGCACGCGCGATCTGCTCCATCAGATCCGGATCCCACCAGATGTGATAGACGTCGAGCGCGACGCCGAGCATGCCGGTGCGGCCGGGGTCGAGCCGGTCGCAGATATCGAGCGCCTGCTTTGTCGTGTTCACGCAGGCACGGTCGGCCGCATAAGCGGGATGCAAGGGCTCGATGGCCAGCGGCAGCTTTGCCTGTTTGGCATAGTCGAGCATGTCGGCCAGCGCCTCCTCGACCTGCCCGCGCGCTGCCGCGATGTCCTTCGACGCATCGCTGCCCGGCCGCGAATATTGCGGCAGGCCGCCGACGACGAGAACGATGCAGGGCGCGCCCAGCGCCTTGGCTTCGTCGACGCAGCGGCGGTTGTCGTCGCGGACCTCGCCCCGGCGCGAAGCGTCCGAGGTGAACATGCCGCCGCGGCAATAGCCTGAGAGATCGAGGCCGGCATCCCGCACCGCGCGCGCGGCACGCTCCAGACCGACGGACGCAACCTGGTCGCGCCAGGGATCGATGGCGCGGACGCCGTGCCTGGCACAGGCCTCGATGATTTCGATGAGGTTACCCTGCTTGCGGACGGTCGCGGTGTTCAGCGACAGCCAGCGATGGTCGGACGAGAAATCGCGCATCAGGATTCGATACCGTGGGTAGCGAGCACGGTCTTCATCCGCTGCGTCGCGAGTTCAGGATTGGCGAGCAGGCCGGCCTTGTCGGCGAGACGGAACAGCTCTGCGAGATGCAGCGTGGAGCGCGTGCTCTCCTGTCCCCCGACCATGGTGAAATGGTCCTGGTGGCCATTAAGGTAGGCCATGAACACGACGCCGGTCTTGTAGAAGCGCGTCGGCGCCTTGAAGATGTGGCGCGACAGCGGCACGGTCGGCCCCAGCACGTCGTGGAAGCCGGCCTCGTCGCCGGCAGCTAACCGCGACAGCGCATAGGACGCCGCCGGTGCGATGGCATCGAAGATGCCGAGCAGCGCGTGTGAAAAGCCTTCGCTGTCGCCGGCGATCAGCTCCGCATAGTTGAAATCATCGCCGGTATACATCTTGATGCGCTTGTCGAGACGACGGCGCATGTCGATCTCGCGCTGCTTGTCGAGCAGCGAGACCTTGACGCCGTCAACCTTGGCGGCGTTGCCGTTGATAATGGCGACGGCCGTGTCCATCGCCTTGTCGAGATCCCCGGTGCCCCAATATCCTGACAGCGCTGGATCGAACATGTCGCCGAGCCAATGGATGATCACGGGCTCGCGGACTTGCGACAGCACGCGGTCATAGACCTTGGCGTAGTCGTCGGCGTCGCGGCCGAGTTTCGCCAGGGCACGCGAGGCCATCAGGATGATGCGGCCGCCGACCTTCTCGACGGCCGAAATCTGCTCCTCATAGGCGCGGATCACATCATCGAGGCTCCCGGCGTCCTCGACCGCGAGATGATCGGTGCCGGCGCCCGAGAACACCAGCGCGTTGCGCCGCTTGGCGGCGCCGACCGAGCGCGTGATCAGCTCGAGCGAGGTCGGCCAATCCAGCCCCATGCCGCGCTGCGCGGTGTCCATCGCTTCGGCAACGCCGAGGCCGAGGTCCCAGACGTGTTCGCGAAAGGCGATGGTCTTGTCCCAGTCGACGGCAACCGAGAGCCAGGGATCATTGTCCGCGAAGGGATCGGCCACGGTATGCACCGCGGAGAACGCGATACGGTTCAGCGGCCCCTCGAGCTTTGCGGGAAACGTGCGCGAGGCAGCTAACCGGTAAGTCTCGATCGAGCGATCGGCCTTCGGCAGCTTCAGGGACAACGACGACATGGGTTGGACGGGCTTGTTCATGTGTCCCTCCTCAGGCCTTGATTGGCGCGACGTCGATCCAGCGCCGCTCCTTCCAGCTCTTCAGCGCGCATTCGGCGAGTTGCACGCCCTTGACGCCTTCAAGCAGCGTGAACTTGTAGGGGGCATCCTCGTAGACGTGGCGGATGAACATCTCCCACTGCTCCTTGAAGCCGTTGTCGTAAGCGACATTGTCGGGCAGCTTCTGCCAGTCGCCGTAGAAATCATGCAGCCGCTTCTCGTCGGGATTCCACACCGGCCTCGGGGTCGCCTGCCGCGCCTGGATCATGCAGTCGGAGAGGCCCGCGACCGCCGAGCCGAGCGTGCCGTCGACCTGGAAGGTGACGAGGTCGTCGCGATAGACGCGCGTCACCCAGGACATGTTGATGTGGGCGATGATGCCGCCCTCGAGCTGGAACGTCGCGTAGGCGGAATCGTCCGCGGTCGCCTTGTACTTCTTGCCCTGCTCGTCGAAACGCTCGGGAATGTCGGTATTGCCGATGCAGCTCACGCTCTGGACGTTGCCGAAGAGGTTGTCGAGCACATAGCGCCAGTGGCAGACCATGTCGAGAATGATGCCGCCGCCGTCCTCGTCGCGGTAGTTCCAGGATGGCCGCTGCGCCTCCTGCCAGCCGCCTTCGAACACCCAATAGCCGAACTCGCCGCGCACCGAGAGGATGCGACCGAAGAAGCCGGAGTCGCGCAGGAAGGCGATCTTCTTCAGGCCGGGCAGGAACAGCTTGTCCTGCACCGTGCCGTGCTTGACGCCCTTGGCGTTCGCCAGCTTCACGACCTCGAGCGCCTCCTCGAAATTCGTCGCGATCGGCTTCTCGCAATAGACGTGCTTGCCGGCATTGATGGCCTGGGTCAGCAGTCCCGGCCGCGCCTGTGTGGTCGCGGCGTCGAAGAACATGGTGTCGTTCTTGTCGGCGAGCGCGGCATCGAGATCGGTGGTCCAGCGCGTGATGTTGTAACGCTTGGCGAGCGCCTCGACCTTCTCGGCGCTGCGGCCAACCAGGATCGGATCCGGCATGACGCGATCGCCGTTCTTCAGGCGCACCCCGCCCCGCTCGCGGATCGCGACGATCGAGCGGATCAGATGTTGGTTGAGCCCCATGCGGCCGGTGACGCCGTTCATGATGAGACCGAGGCGTTGGGTGGTCATGCCAATTGCTCCCTAGGTGATTTTGGCTGTTCGAGCGGGCTGAGCGCCGACCAGTCCGGATGGACCGACGTCGCAAAGCCCGCAGCATGGAGCGATCCCGTCAGGAGATCGCCGTCGTGAATGGAGAGGCGGATGCCCTGCCCGGCATCGGCGTAGAGATCGGGATGCGCGGTGGCAAAGGCCTGCGCTTCGGCGAGAGGCGTTTCACCGAAGCCATCGACATAATGATGGCCGTTGCGCTCGGCGTGGGTGGCGCCGATAAACGCGCCGAGCGCGAGGTCCTGCTGCACGGCAAGGCCGGCCTGGCAGGTGAGGTCCTCGCCGGAGACGAAGAACTGCTCGCCTTCCCCGCTCCATTTCGCTGCGCGCGTTGCATTGACGATGGATTTGTAGAGGCCCTTGCAGGACTTCGAGGAGATGCCGCGATAGCCGAGCGCCCGCGCCGCCGGGAAGGCATCGTAGGAATCGTCGGCTTCGTCGACGATGAAACCGCGGGCGGCTAGAGCGCCGAGCGGGGACTGCCGCGTGATATCGCGCGGCATCGGCTGTTCGACATAGAGCAAGCGCGAGGCGATCGGCCGCAGCGCGGCGTCATGATCGAGCCGGTCCATCAAGGCCTGCAACGGGGCAAGGTCGGCATATTGCTCATTGGCATCGAGCGTGACGCTGGTGTCACCCCCCAACATATCGAGCTCCTTGCCGATCCGCGCCAGGCGCGCCCCATCGGCGACGGGGTCGCCGGACAGCTTGAGCTTGTAGTAACGAGCACCAGCGCTCTCGCGCGAGTCGGCAACGCCGCCCTCGCCTTCGATCGTATCATCGAGACCAACCGTATGCCTGATAGCAACACGCTGCAGCGGCACCCGGCTGGCGAGAAAAGTCGTGATGTCCCTCTCGCTCAGGTCAGGAGAAAGCCGCGCATCGATGCCGGCGACGTTCGCGGCCATTCCGCGGAAAAAGCTTGTCTCTGCGGCGCGCAGCAGCGCATCGAGGATTGCCTTGTCGATTTCCGCGGGACCATACGCGGCGGCAAGCAGCGGAATGTTCTCTTTCGCGCAAGCCGCGACCTGGGCATTCATGCACGAGGCGTGCAGACCGAACGCCGTCTGATATCCCGTGCTCGCCAGATAGAGCCCGCGCGCGATCTCCAGCGACCGTCGCAGCCCGTCGACCGTCTGCGCCGGCGACAGCTCCGGCCGCTTGTCGAACCATTTCGGCACCAGCAGCTCGGCGCTGGCGCCGACCTCAACGCCCCTGCCCTCGACCTCGATCTCGACCCTCACGAAGAGCTGCGGCGTTGCATTAATTGTAATCGCGCCGAAGCGGAACGGCCGCGCGAAATGCACGGGACGTTCGAAGAAGGCGATGTCTCGCAGCTTCAGGCGCGGCGCCATGGTGTTAGTTCTTTCCCGAGATGCAGCTCAGGCGGCGTTGCACCTCTCCCGCTTGCGGGAGAGGTCGGCGCAAAGCGCCGGGTGAAGGCTTTCTCTTCCGGGGGGTTCTCGCGAGTGGAGACACCCTCTCCCCAACCCTCCCCCGCAAGCGGGGGAGGGAGCGCACCGCGCTTGAGGCGATCAATGAGAATCCGATGACCACTCTAATCCAACGCCCCTTGCGAGAAGAAATGCTTGCGGATGCGCTGCACGAGCTCGGTGAACACTGGGTCGGCCATCACGTCGAGCGAGCGCGGGCGCGGCAGCGGCACGTCGTAGATCGCGGCGATTGCGCCGGGGCGCTCGGTCATGACCAGCACGCGGTCGGCGAGGAACACGGCTTCCGGAATCGAATGCGTGATCAACAGCACGGTCTTCTTCGTCTCGCGCTGGATTCGCATCAGCTCGACGTTCATGCGCTCGCGCGTCAGCGCATCGAGCGCGCCGAACGGCTCGTCCATCAGCATGATCCTGGGATCGTGCACCAGCGCTCGGCAGATCGAAGCGCGCTGCTGCATGCCGCCGGAGAGCTGCCAGGGCAGCTTCTTCTCGAAGCCCTCGAGACCGACCAGCTTCAACAGTGACTTGGCGCGATCGAGGTATTCCTGCCGCGGCAGTCGCTTCATGTCGATCGGCAACATCACGTTGCTCAGGATGTTGCGCCAGGGCAGCAGCAACGCGTTCTGGAAGACGATGCCGACATTGCCGTGCGGCGTCGTCACCTTCTCGCCCTCGACCAGGATCTCGCCCGACGTCGGCGGCAGCAATCCCGAGATCAGCTTGAGCAGCGTAGACTTGCCGCAGCCGGAGGGGCCGACCACGACGAAGAACTCGCCGTCATTGATATGGAAGTCGAGCGGCCGCAGCGACGGCACGTCGCCATCGCGCGTCCGGTAGGTCTTGGACACGCCCGATAGTCTGATGCCCGAAGCATCGCCCGCGCGGTCTGAGACCAGGCGCAGATGGGTGGACGGTTGCATATCGATTGGCTTGGTCGCTGGGTTCATCTCACCTCTCTCCAACCGTCGTCCCTGCGAACGCAGGGACGACAGCGGAAAATCATCGCTCACGAACCGCTCTTCGGCAGGTAATCATTGGTGTAGAAGGCCTTCGGGTGGTCCTTGGCCTTGGCATCCAGCCCGCCATATTCAACCAGCAGATTGACCGTTTCCGTCATGTTCTGATCGGTGACCTGGAAAGGCCGCTTGGTCTTGGTCTCCGCGGTCCGGTAGAGCGGGATGGTCAGCTCGAAACCTTGCGTCAGCGTGTCGATCTTGCCGCCCTTGGGGTTGGCATCGAGGATCGATTGCGCTGCCGCCTTCGGCTCCTTCTCGGCGGCCTCGACGGCCTTGGTCGTCGCCGACATGAAGCGGCGGACGAGGTCGGCATTGGCCTTCACGTAATCGGTGTTGGCGATGATTCCGGAGGAAACCATGTTGATGCCGTAGTCGGCGAACTTGATCGGATAAACGTCCTTGCCGGTGGCGTCCTTGATCTTCATGGACTGATCCATGACATAGCCGAGCAGCAGATCAGCCTGGCCGTTGATGACGGCATTGAGCTTGGTCTGGCCGTCGCCGGCAACCGTCTGGAAGTCGCTCTCCTTCAGGCCGGTCTTCTTCAGAAACAGCGGCCAGATCTGGGTCATGGAATCCGCGGGCGTGATCGCCACCGTCTTGCCCTTGATGTCCTCGGGCTTCCTGATGTTCTTGTCGACGAAGCCCATGGCGGACATCGGTGAGGTCTGCAGCAGCACGCCGGTCGCGACCACGGGCGCGCCCTTGATCGCCGCGCGCATCATAGTGGGCACGTCGACATAGCCGAAATCGGCGGTCTTCGCCGCGACGGCCTGCGTGGTCGCAGCCGAGCCGCGGCCTTCCTGGATCTCGAGGTCGATGCCCTCGGCGGCATAGATGCCCTTGGCCTTGCCGTAGTAGAACGGCGCGTGCTCGCCATAGACGTACCAATTCAGCATCAGCACGACCTTGTCGGCTGCCTGCGCGGGCATGGCCGCGAACAGCATCAACGCCGCTGACGCAGCCCCAATCAAACGCTTCATCGTCACTCTCCCTTGTCGTTATGTTTCGGCCATTGACGGCCGTTGCTTAAGTTAAGAGGCGAAAATCACGTCCTCGCGCTGGCTGACATGCCAGGGAATCACCAGCTTCTCGATGCGGTCGACGATCCAGAACAGGACCACGCCGAGCAGAGCGAGGATCACGAGCGCTGCGAACATCGTCGGCAGGTCGAACGTGCCGATCGAGCGCTGCATGACGTAGCCGATGCCGGAATTGGAGCCGACGAACTCGCCGACGACGGCGCCGACCACGGCGAGCGTCACCGACACTTTCAGCCCTGAGAAGATCGCCGGCAGCGCGTGCGGCAGGTTCACCGCGCAAAACACCTGGAAACGGCTGCCCTGCATGGCGCGGGCGAGATCGACCATATCAGGGTCGACCGATTTGAAGCCTTGCACGGCGGAGACGACCACCGGGAAGAAGCCGAGCAGGAACGCGGAAATCACCTTGGGAATGATGCCGAAGCCGAACCAGACCACGAACAGCGGCGCGATCGCGATCTTCGGCACGGATTGCGAGAACACCAGCAGCGGATAGACGTAGCTCTCCACCGTCTTCGAGCCCGCGATCAGCATCGCGACGGGAATGCCGAACAGCGCCGACAGCAGGAAGCCGCAGACGGTCGCATAGGTGGTCGGCCAGGACTGGCGCAGCAGCTCCGGCCATTCAGTCCGCAGCACGGCGACGACATCGAGCGGCGACGGGATCTGGTAGGCAGGGATCCTGAACAGACGGATCGCGAGATCCCAGGCAACGACGATGAAGACCAGGAACAAGAACGGCCGAACCCAGGCTGCATTCAGCATCTTGGAAACAGCGTTTTGCGGCTTCGGCTCGGCCAATTTTCACTCCCGGCAGTCTTCTTCGTTGTGGGGAGAAATTAACCCGTTGGATAAATACTGTCCAGAGCTTTCCCTGTGACGTTTTGTGCCGGGGTTCCGTTGGGGTGGCGGGACGGTCGCGCCCATGTCCCGGCTCTGCGGCGCACCGCAAGAGCGCCCCGCTGCGTCCGGGCCACGAGAGCGACCCACCCTCGGTGTCATTCCCCGCGAAGGCGGGGAATCCAGTACGCCGCGGCTTCTCGGCTCAATCAAAACCGCCTTTGGAATACTGGATCGCCCGATCAAGTCGGGCGATGACAGCAAAGAGAGTGGCAACGGAACGTCGCTAGACCGTCTGCGCCAACGCGGTGCGCGACTTCGGCGCCTTCGCGATCTCGAACAGGGCAACGGACTGTCCGGTCAGCGCGGCCAGCACCAGGCCCACCATGTGCGCCAGCCGCTCGTCCTTGGCCTTCTTGTCCAGGAGATCGCGGCCGAAGATCACGCTGAGCGTCGCCGAGTTGGAGAGATAGAAGAAACAGAGCCCGGCGATCGAGATGTAGAGCTGCACCGGGTCGACCGCGACCTGGAAGTCGCCGCTGTCGACGCCGCGCCGCACCACGGTGCGGATCATCTCGACGAAGGGCGAGTGCATCGACTTGACCTTGGTCGACTTCTTCAGATGCTTGGCGCGCGCGAGGTTTTCGGTCTGGAGCAGCGACAGGAATTCGGGATTGCGCAGGAAGTAATTCCAGGTGAACTCGATCAGGCGCCTGATCGCTTCGGGCGGATCGAGATGTTCGAGATCGAGCCCGCGCTCCTCGCTGCGGATCTTGTCGTAGGCGCCTTCGAGCACCGCGAGATAGAGCTCGTCCTTGTTGCCGACGTGATAGTACAGCATGCGCTTGTTGGCGCCGGCCTTGGCCGCAATGCGGTCGACCCGCGCACCGGCGAGACCATGGGCGGAGAACTCCTGCTTGGCGGCTTCGAGAATGCGCAGCCGCATCCCCTCGGGGTCACGCTGCCATTTCAGAGTTCGCTTTGCCTTCGCCAAACCGTGTGCTCGCTGGGTGGTCTCTCGTCAGCTGTAACACGCGGGCGAGCGTTTGAGAACGATCTCATGCCCCGGACGCAGCGCAGCGCTTCTTCGGCGGTGCGCTGCAGAGCCGGGCCCATGTTGCAGCGGATTCGTGGAGAGATGGGTCCCGGCTCTGCGCAGCAACGCCAAGAGCGTTGCAGCGCGTCCGGGACACGAGAGTGAGGTCCCTCACTCGACCGGCTTTGGAGAGCGCTCGAGCAGCACCGTCTGAATCCCGCAAGTGCCATTCCGCACCGTCATGATCCGCGTCCCCGGCTTGCGGCCGTTGCGGACTTCGGTGACGTCGAGGCCGGCCGCGATCAGGCGGGCGCGGGTGGCGTCGATGTCGGTGACGCGCCAGCTCAGGCCCCAGAGACGGTCATGCGCGAGGTCGCTGCCGGCGACGGGCCGGCGCACCACCTCGACGATGAGGTCGCCGCAGCGGAAGAACATCAGCTGGCCCCAATCCTGGTGCGAGCGGTCGAGCGCCAGATCGAGGCCGAGCCGCGCGCCGTAGAGCGCGGCGGCTCGTTCGGAATCCTCGGTGGTGACCACGACGTGGTCGAGCGCGTCGATCGGCGCGATGTCGGTCGCCGGGGAGAGCGGCCGCTCGTCGGCGAGCTCGAGGAAGAACATGCGCACGCCGCGCGTGAGTTCCGTGGCGGCGCGTGTGCGCTTCCAGTGCAGCACGTTGCCTGTTTCCGTATCGCTGCTTTCGACCTCGGCGACCGGATCCGGATTCAAGGCCACCCGCTCCAGCCGCCGGTGCATCCGGCTCATGTCCGCGACACGAAAGCACAGGCTGGCGAGCACGCCCTCCTGGTCGTCCAGCAGCGCGCGCATGCGATCCGCCGTCACGCTGAAGCCGCTGGGCGCCATCAACTCGATCGTCATGTTTGCGAGGGTGAACAGCACGCGGTCGGCGCCCTCACCCGAATTTTGCCAAGACGGCGCACGGGCCAGCAGCGTCTGATAGGCCGCCTTTGCCGCCCCGATGTCCCTCACTAGAACGACGACATGATCGAGGCCGGTGATCATCTTTCCCCCTCTTGATCGCCCGTTTCAGGGCTCTGGAACCCCCGGGCAGAAACACGGCGTTTGTCCGGGCTTGGCATTGCCCGGTGATGGTCGTATTCCCTGACCATGCTGACCTCAAGCGCTTCGGGCGGCAGATTTGCGAATAATTTCAGCGTCCCGCCGGAGCGGAACCGGTGCTACAGTAAGCGCGCCGGCCGGGACCACAAGCGCATGACGGACAAGCAATGCAGGCTCTCTTCATCGGACAGACCTATATCGACGTCGTCTTCATCACCGACCACATGCCGACCGGCGACGAAAAGCACGTGGCCTCCGACTACGCCGTCTCCTTCGGCGGCAATGCGGTGACGGCGGCGTTCTGCTGCGCCAAGCTCGGCATCGTCCCCGATCTCATCGCCACCGCGGCCAATGACTGGCTGGGACGCATGTTCCAGGACATGTGTGCGAAATACGCGATCTCGCTGCACGGGCGGAAGGTCAACCAATCCTCGCTGTCCTTCATCATGCCCAAGGACGGCAAGCGCGCCATCGTGCGCTGCCGCGACGACGAGCACATCCATCCCTTCCCGATGCTCAATCTCGGCGGCTGCCGCGCGCTGCATGTCGACGGCCACCAGCCGGACGCCGCGATCCATTATGCCAAGGTGTGCCGCGAGGCCGGCATCCTGACCTCGCTCGACGGCGGCGGCCTGCGCACCAACACCCATGAGCTGCTGGAATTCATCGACGTCGCGATCGTCGCCGAGCGCCTGTGCGAGCAGATGGACCTAACGCCGGAGAAAATGCTCGACTATCTCAAGAGCCGCGGCTGCAGGATCGGTGGCGTCACCATGGGCGAGAAGGGCCTGCTCTGGTTCGACGAAACCGGAACGGTGCAGGTGATGCCGGCGATGCCGATCCCGCGCGAGCGGGTGATCGACACCAACGGGGCCGGCGACGTCTTCCACGGCGCCTATGTCTATTCCTACCTCGCCCATCCCGGCAAAAGCTGGCGCGAGCATTTCGATTTCGCGCGGGCCGCCTCGACCTACAAGATCCAGCGCCTCGGCAACGAGGCCGGCCTGCCGACGCTGGTCGACATCGCCAAGGTCAGGCACGAGTTCGAGGTCAGGGTCTAGCGTTCGCCGAGGTTTCCCATGGGGCGCGTCTTTGTCGCCGGCAGCATCAACATGGATGTGGTGGCGACCGCCCATCGCCATCCCCGCGTCGGCGAGACGGTCGCCGGCAAGCAGGTGCTGTATTTTCCGGGCGGCAAGGGCGCGAACCAGGCGGTGGCGGCGTCTCGGCTCGGCGCCGGCACCACGCTGATCGGCCGGCTGGGCAAGGATTTCTTCGGGGCCGAGCTGAAAGCCTTCCTCGGCGACCAGGGCATCGACCTCGGCTATCTCAAGGAGAATGCGGAGGCCCACACCGGCACCGCGATCATCACGGTCGCCGAGGCCGACAATACCATCGTCGTCATTCCCGGCGCCAACGCGCTGGTGAGCGCCGATGATGTCGGCGGCGTGCCGCTCCTGAAGGGCGATGTCGCGGTCAGCCAGTTCGAGATTCCGTTGCCGACGATCGCCGCGTTCTTCCACCGGGCGCGCGAGGCCGGCGTCGTCACCGTGCTCAACCCGGCGCCCGCGCAAAAGATGTCCGATGAGCTGCTCGCGCTGGTCGACGTCCTCGTGCTGAACGAGACCGAGCTCGGCTTCCTCGCCTGCATGGAGCTGTCCGAAGACGATACTGCCACACGGATCATCGACGTCGCGCGACGACTTCAGGCGCGCGAGGACCAGACCATCTGCATCACGCTCGGCAAGCGCGGCGTGCTCGCGCTGGCCGGGCGCGAAGAGTTTTCGGTGCCCGGGCGCGTCGTGAAGGCGGTCGACACCACCGGCGCCGGCGACTGCTTTGCCGGCGCGCTGGCGGCGCAACTGGCTGACGGCGTGCCTCTGCGCGCCGCCCTCGCCTTCGCCAACGCGGCGGCGTCGATCAGCGTGCAGCGCATGGGCGCGGGGCCGTCGATGCCGGCGGCCGCGGAGGTTAAAGCTGTTCTCGCCGCTGGTTGATCACGCCAGCGCGCTCTTCAGATCAAAGCTTTCGTCCGCGGCCTGCTCCGGCGTGATCGAGCGGTCCATGGCCTGCAAGCGGCGGCCGAACATGTGATCGCCGGCGCGGTTGATCGATTCGATGCCGAGCAGCCTGTCGCCCTTGTAGCAGAACGCCGAGAACGCCTTGTTCGCGGGACTGCCGCGCAGCACGACGCGGTCATAGCCCGTGGTCAGGCCTGCGATCTGCAGCTTGTCGTCGCCCTGGTCGCTCCAGAACCAGGGATGGCCGTCATAAGCTTTCTTGTCGCCGGTCAGCCGCGCCGCGAGGCAGCGGGCGTGATCGGTCGCGTTCTGCACCGATTCCAGCCGCAGCGATCCGCCGAATCTGGGACTCGCGAACAGCGCGCAATCGCCGATCGCGGAGATGTCAGGATCGGCCGTTGCAAGATATTCGTCGACGATGATGCCGGCGGCGACCGGCAAGCCCGCCTCCGCCGCGAGCTCGATGTTCGGCAGCACGCCGACGCCGACCAGGACGAGGTCGGCCGGCAGATGCCGTCCGTCGCTCAAGGACACGCCGGTGACCTTGCCGTTCCCTGCCTCGATCGAGGTCGCCTGCACGCCGAGATGGATGCGGACGCCGGCCGCGCGATGCCGCTCCTGGAAATACTCCGAAACCTCCGGCGTCACCGCGCGCGCCATCACGCGAGGGGCAAGCTCGAGCACGTCGACCTCGAGGCCCTTGATCCGCGCGGTCGCCGCGAATTCGAGGCCGATGAAGCCGGCACCGATGATCACGGCGCGCGTCTTCGACGGCATGATCGCCCGCAACGCCTCGCTCTCGTCGAGGATGCGCAGATATTTCACGTCGGGCAGATTGGCGTTGGGCAGATCGAGCAGCCGGTTGCGCGCGCCCGTCGCCAGCACGAGGTGGCCGTAGCCAAGAGTCTCGCCCGAAGCGAGATGAACTTTCCGCGCCGCGCGGTCGATCGACGCCGCCCGGCCGGCGATCAGCTCGATCTTCTGGTCCTGGTAGAATTTTTCGGGCCGGAACATCAGGCTCTCGGGACCGGCCGAGCCCTTGATGTAGGCCTTGGACAAAGGCGGCCGCTGATAGGGCAGATGCGCCTCGTCGTTGATCAGGCAGATGCGGCCGGCAAAGCCTGCCTGCCGCAGGGATGCCGCGACCTGGTAGCCGCCATGGCCGGCACCGACGATGATCACCGGACCGTCGCTCATCGGACAGCCCATTTCCGGAAGACACGAGCGTGACCCATGCCGTCTCCTCTCTCGCTGATTTTGGTTGCTGACCTTACGAGGAGCCGGCGCTCGTGTCCGTCCCTTGGAAAAGGCGGGTCCATTTGAGCCTATCGTTCCGCCCAGTGCAAGGGCGCAGCGCGGGGATTGTCTCCCCCGCCCTTCTGCGATTTAGTCGCTGCCAGCCACCTCATGCCGGGGATATCCAGATGCCAGTTCCCATCTCCCAGCCCGACGATCCCGCCTTGCTCAAGGTCGACGGCCCGATCGCGACCATCACGCTCAACCGCCCCGCCGCGTTCAACTCGATCAACCTTGCGATTGCGCAGAAGCTCGAGCAGCTCGCCGCCTGTATCGAAGGCGACGACGCCATCAAGGTCCTGGTGATCGAGGGCGAAGGCCGCGCCTTCTCGGCCGGCGGCGATCTGCAGACGATCGGGGCGGCCGCCGAGGCCGGCACTGTGACACCGGTCGTCGGCGAGCTGTTAAGGCACTATCATGCCTTCATCGAGATCATCAGGCGCATGCCGAAAATCTCGGTGTCGAGCGTGCACGGCTCGGCCGCCGGTGCCGGCATGGGCCTCGCCTTCGTCACCGACCTCTGCATCGCCGCCGACGATGCCAAGTTCACGCCGGCCTATGCCAAGATCGGGGTATCGCCGGACGGCGGCTCGACGGTCGGAATCGTCGGCACGGTCGGCTCGCGCCGGGCGCTGCAGATCTTCCTCGGCGAGGACAATTTTACCGCACAGCAGGCCTACGAATGGGGCCTGGTGGCCAAGGTCGTTCCCGCCGGGGAATTGAAGGCGGCGACGCGACAGCTCGCCGAGCGGCTCGCGCAGAACCCGCCGGCCGCGATATCAGGCACCAAGTCGCTGGTGTATCAGGCCGCCACCACACCGGTGAAACAGCAGCTCGATGCCGAGGAGCACAAGATCATCATGGCGATGAACACGGAAGACTTCCGCACCGCCGTGAAGAAGTTCACCAGCAAGGGCAAGTAGCGCCTATTGCGGACAGATATAGCCCGTCCCGGCCGGCGACTTGAAGCAGCCGACCGATTCGGGCAGCACGTGCCGCGGCAGCCACAATACCACGCTCGGGAAATAGATCGCGAACGCGATCGTCGCCAGGAACACGACATAGATCGGCAACGCCGCGCGCAGCGCCTTGGCGAAGCTGACGCCGACGAATTTCGAGCCCATCAGCAGCACCAGCCCGTAAGGCGGCGTGATCAGGCCGAAGGCGAGCGTCGCGATCAGCACTACGCCCATGTGCACGGCGTTGATGTCGCCCGCTTCCGTCAGCGCGTTGACCAGCGGCATGAAGATGATGATGGTGGGCACCGGCTCGATGAAGTCGCCGACGATGGTGAACAGCAGCACCATCAAAAGCATGATCAGATGCGGGTCGGTACCGGCGATCGACGTGATCCACTCGGCGATATAGGTCGCACCGCGCAGATAGGCGAGCATCCAGCCGAAGGCATTGGCGGCGCCGATGGTGATCAGCGGCAGCGAGAAGATCAGGCCGGCGAGGCAGAAATCGTAAGGGATCTTCTTGATGTGTCCGCGGTTGAGCGCGGGGATGACCACCAGAATGATCCAGACGACGGCAACGACGCCGGCCTCCGTCGGCGTGAACCAGCCCGTCAGGATGCCGCCGAGCAGGATCACCGGGATCATCAGCGGCAGCGCCGCATCGCCAGCCGCGAACACCACCTGGCGCAGCGGCGCGCGGGGCTTGCGCAGGCCCGAGGGGCCGAAGAAATAGCAATAGATCATCAAACCGAAGCCGATCATCAGGCCCGGCACGACGCCGGCCATGAACAGGCCGGCGATCGAGACGTTGCCGACGGCGCCATAGACCACCGCGGTGATGCTCGGCGGCACCAAAGCTGCAATCGTCGAGGCCGAGGCAATGATGGCGGCGATGAAGGCAGGCTCATAGCCCTCGCGCTTCATCGGGCCGCCCAGCGCGCGGCTCATCACGGCGACGTCGGCGGTGGTCGAGCCCGACATCTCCGAGAAGAACATGCTGAAGACGACCACGACCTGCGACAGCCCGCCCCTGATATGGCCGACCAGCGATACCGAGAGATTGGCTATTCGCACAACGACGTTGGCGGAGCTCATGAGCTCGCCGACCAACAGGAAGAACGGGATCGCCAGCAGCGCCTCGGAGTCCACGCCGTCGAAGATCTTCTGAATGATCGCGGCGAGCGAAACATCCGACAGCAGCGCGCCGACGAAGACACCCGCCATCAGCGAGAACGGCACGGGCACGCCCAGATAGCCGAAGAACAGGAAGCAGAACGTCATCAAGGTCAGGACAACAGGTGCGCTCATAGCTGAGCCCTCGCCTGCGCGTCGGTGACGACTGGCGTTCCGTCCTCCTCGGGCGGCTCGGGATGGTCAAAGCCGTTGCGCAGGCCGTTGACGAGCTGCTCGATGGTGAACAAGCCGATCAGCACGCCTGACAACGGAATGATCGCATAGAGCGAGGCGATCGGCGTGCCCGACGGCAGCCGAAAGCTGCCGAAGCCGCGCAGATAATTCTGATAGCCGTACCAGACGAGGCAGAAGGCGACGCCGAGCACCACGATGCGGATGATGACCTCGACGATCAGCCGCGAGGTGCCGTGCATCGCCTCGGAGATCGCGGTGAGATAGAGATGGTCGTTGCGGCGCGTCGCCGCGGCCGTGCCGACGAAGATCGCATAGATGAACAGCGTCGAGGTCACCTCCTGCAGCCAAAGCCAGGGATGGCCGATGGTGCGGGTGACGATGTCGGCGGTGACCGACAGCGAGAAGCCGAAGCATAGCACGCCGCAGAGGATCATCAGGGCGAGCTCGAGCCAGTCGAGCGCGCGCCATTTGAGATGGCGTTGGCGTTGCACGAGCAGTTTGTCGGCGATGGCCATGATTGTTCCCGGCTGCGGCTTTCCATCATGGCCGGGCTTGTGCCGGCCATCCACGCACTCGGCGCGGACTCGAAGGAAGAACGTGGATGCCCGGGACACCTGGCGCGAAGACGCGCTTCGCGCTTCCGCCCGGGCATGACGACCTTCTTGGCGGTCAGTTGATCGACCGGATCAAATCCTTGATCTTCTCGGCGTGCGGGCCGAGCTCCTTGGCGAGCTTGTCGAGATAGGGATCGGCGATCGCCGTGAAGCTCTTCTTGTCGACGTTGTCGACGATCTTCACGCCCATCTTCTTCAGCTTCTCGGCCGCGCTGCGCTCGAGGTCGAACGCCTTCTGCGGCTCCTTGGTGCTGACCTCGTTGGCCGCGGCCTGCACCCAGCCCTTCTGCTCGGCAGACAGGCTCTGCCAGAGCTTGTCGGAGATGAACACCAGCGCGTTGTTGGCCTCGTGCTCGGTGATGTTGAGGACCGGCGCAACTTCGTAGTGCTTGTTGACGAGATAGACGTTGATGCTGTTCTCGGCGACGTCGACGACACCGGTCTGCAAGCTGGTGTAGACGCTGCCGAACGGCATGTGCACGGTCTGGGCGCCATAGGCCGGGAACATGGTGTCCTCGGTTGCGGTCGCCTGCACGCGGATCTTCGCGCCCTTGATGTCGCCCACGTTGCGGATCTCTTTCCTGGCGTACATGTGGCGCACGCCCTGCGAGCCGGTCGCGATCACATGCAGGCCCTGCGTGGTCTCGTCGATCATGGTCTTGAGCGCTTCGAACACGCGGGGATCGGCCAGCCCCTTGACGACGTGGTTCTCGTCACGGAACAGATAATGCAGCGACATCACGCCAGCCTGCGGCGAGATCGTCGCCGTGTTGGCGGAGGAGATGATCGAGAATTCGACGTCGCCGGCTTTCACGAGCTGGAGCACTTGTGGCTCCTGCCCGAGCTGTGCACCGGGATATTGATCGATGATCATGGTGCCCTTGCTCAATTCCTTGAGCTTCTCGGCAAACAGGTCACCCGCGATGGAATAGCCGGTATTGCGCGGCTGGTCATAGGCGAAGCGATAATGCTTCACCTCCTGTGCCCCCGCTCCGGTGACGACAAGCATGGCGGCCGCGGCCGTCAACCCATGGAAGAATCTCGGCATGGATCGTGCAATCATCGTTTCCCCCTGTTGTATCGCCCGCCGCTTTAAGCGGTCTGAGCGTTCGTCGTTCGGTCAGCTCGTCTCGGTCTTCCCAGTCCTCTGCATGAAATCGAAATCGCAGCCCTCGTCGGCCTGCATGATGGTCTCGTTGAACAGCCAGGCGTAGCCGCGGCGTGCTTCCTCCGGCGCCGCAGCCGGTTTTAGCGCAGCACGGCGCCGCTCCAGCTCGGCCGCGTCGACCAGCAGCTCGATGCTGCGCTTGGCCACGTCCAGGCTGATCATGTCGCCGTTCTGCACCAGTGCCAGCGGCCCGCCTACGGCGGATTCCGGGGTGATGTGCAGCACGATGGTGCCGAACGCCGTGCCGCTCATGCGCGCGTCCGAAATGCGCACCATGTCCTTGGTGCCGCCACGCGCGAGCTTCTTCGGGATCGGCAGATAGCCCGCCTCCGGCATGCCGGGCGCGCCCTTGGGGCCGGCATTGCGCAGCACCAGCACGTCGTCGGCGGTGACATCGAGATCGGGATCGTCGACGCGCAAGGTCATGTCCTCGACGGATTCGAACACCACCGCGCGGCCGGTATGCTTGAGCAGCTTGGGGCTCGCAGCCGACTGCTTGATGACGGCGCCGCGCGGCGCGAGGTTGCCGTGCAACACGGCGAGGCCGCCTTCCTTTTTGATCGGATTGTCGCGCGAGCGGATGGCGTCCTGCCCTGGCACGTCCTCGGCATTGGCGACGACATCGCGCAGCGTCTGGCCCGAGATCGTCCTGGCGTCGAGATCGACGAGGTCGCCGAGCTGCGCGAGCAGTTTTGGTACGCCGCCGGCGTGATGGAAATGCTCCATGTAGTGCTCGCCCGACGGCTTGAGATCGACCAGCACCGGCACCTCGCGGCCGATCTGGTCGAACACTCCGAGATCGAGCCGATGCGGCGAGCGATGCGCCATCGCGGTGAGATGGATCAGGCCGTTGGTCGAGCCGCCGATGGCCTGAAGCACCACCTGCGCGTTCTTGAAAGACGCCGGTGTCAGCAGCTCGCTCGGCTTCGGCCCCTTGGTCTTGGCCATCTCGGCGGCGACCTTGCCGCTGGCCTCGGCAAGACGGAAACGCTCGGCATGCGGCGCGGGAATCGTCGCGCTCATCGGCAGCGACAGGCCCATTGCTTCGATCATGCAGGCCATGGTCGAGGCGGTGCCCATCACCATGCAGGTGCCGACCGACGGCGCCAGACGCCCGTTCACCGCCTCGATCTCGGAATCGTCCATTTCGCCGGCGCGGTATTTGGCCCAGAGACGGCGGCAGTCGGTGCAGGCCCCCAGCACTTCGCCCTTGTGATGGCCGACCACCATGGGGCCGACCGGAATGACCACGGTCGGCAGGTCGGCGCTGATGGCGGCCATGACCTGCGCCGGCAGCGTCTTGTCGCAGCCGCCGATCACGATCACCGAATCCATCGGCTGGGCGCGGATCATCTCCTCGGTGTCCATCGCCATCAGATTGCGCAGGTACATCGAGGTCGGATGCGCAAAGCTCTCGGCGATCGAGATGGTCGGGAACACGAACGGCATCGCGCCCGACAGCATCACGCCGCGCTTGGCGGCTTCGATGATCTGCGGAACGTTGCCATGGCAGGGATTGTAGTCGCTATAGGTGTTGGTGATGCCGACGATGGGGCGCTCCAGCGCGTCGTCGGAATAGCCCATGGCCTTGATGAACGCCTTGCGCAGGAACAGCGAGAAGCCGGCATCGCCATAGCTCGTCAGACCCTTGCGCAACCCACTCGTCATCATGCCACTCCTCAATTTGCCATTGTGGTACAGCCTGCGTCCTGATTGTCAATAAGATTGGTCCATATTGTCGCATTTTCGCGCCTGGGACACCTCTACGGACTTGGATTATTGACAATCTGCCTTGTCCCTGCTCCACAGGGCAGACCGGCCGCAGCCGGAGGCCGAGGGCATGTCCGACATTCATACCGCAGACAGCATGCCCGTCCGGCGCGACGATCCGGACAACGTCGTCGCGCGGCTGGAGGAGGACATCATCTTCGGCCGCCTCGCGCCGGGAGCGCGCCTGACCGAGGACGCGCTGATGTCGCGTTACGGCACCTCACGCCATTTCGTGCGCCAGGCGCTGGTGGACGCGGAACGACGCGGCATCGTCCGTCGCGAGAGGAATGTCGGCGCCACCGTGCGGTTCTACTCGGCCGAGGAGGTCCGGCAGATCTACGAGGTCCGGGAGATGCTGACCCGGCAGGCCGCGCTGATGATCCCCCTGCCCGCGCCGCAGGGCCTGATCGACGAGCTGACCGCGCTGCAACGGCAATATTGCGCCAAGGCGGATGCGCAGGACCTGCGCGGCATCCATGAAGCCAACGA